>CAKRCS010000005.1 GCA_934307695.1 uncultured Agathobacter sp.
CTTATTGGAGCAACACTGACTTAGAGGCAGTTCCCGTTGAAGAAAGCGAGTTGCCAAACTAAGCAGAACAATTCCAATTTGTCAATTACATGAGATATTGAAAGAGCCAGTCCATTTTGTAAAAAGGGAGTTTTATTTTAACATTATAGAGCGTCTGGATAATCCTGTCATCACATTTACGCATTTTTACTCAGATATACCTTCGGAGTTATCATTTGGCAATATTGACATAATAATTTATAGAAGTTAGTATATCTTAAAAGAAGATGTCGAAAATGCGCGGGGCTACTTTGCGCAGACACCAAAAGAGCAACTTATAATTCGGAGGAAATAGATATGCCTTGTACAACAGTATTAGTAGGAAAAAAAGCGACCAACGACAACTCAACCATGATCGCGAGAACGGATGACGGATTTTTTGATGTGAAAAAGATGGTGGTTGTGGAGCCGAAAAAGCAGCCAAGAAAATACAAAAGTGTACTGTCACATGTGGAGATCGAGCTGCCGGATAACCCGATGCGCTACACTTCCTGTCCGAGTGTGGACAAAAAGGATGGAATCTGGGCTGCGACCGGAATCAACGAGGCAAACGTCGGAATGACAGCAACGGAGACGATCACGACGAATCCGCGCGTGCTGGCGGCAGATCCGATGGTGACGTATGAAAAAGCCAAGAAGCGGGGCGAAAAGGATAAAATCGGCGGAATCGGGGAGGAGGACATTGTCGTTCTGGTTCTTCCGTATATCCACACCGCAAGAGAAGGTGTCGTCCGTCTTGCAGCATTGCTGGAGCAGTACGGTACATACGAGTCAAACGGTATCGCGTTTAACGATGTCAATGAGGTCTGGTGGCTGGAGACGATCGGCGGTCATCACTGGATGGCTAGAAGGGTAAAGGACGATGAGTGTGTGGTCAATCCGAACCAGTTCGGCATGGATTATTTCGACTTTGAGGATGCTTACGGTGCGCAGAAGGAATATATGTGCTCGAAGGACTTAAAGGAGTTCATGGAGGAGAATGATTTAAACCTCAACAAAGAGGGCAAATTCAATCCGCGCTATGTGTTTGGCTCCCATTCCGACATGGATCACATATACAATACGCCGAGAGCATGGTTCATGGGACGTTACCTTGCTCCGTCACAGTATAAATGGGAAGGGGAAAATGCCGATTTTACACCGG
The DNA here is from genome assembly GCA_934307695.1 of uncultured Agathobacter sp. Taxonomy (GTDB): domain Bacteria; phylum Bacillota; class Clostridia; order Lachnospirales; family Lachnospiraceae; genus Roseburia. Next base: position 1,184 of record CAKRCS010000005.1, read on the forward strand.
AAAGTGACAATATCCCTTGGTCTTTTGTCCCGGATAAAAAGGTCACGATCGAGGATGTAAAGTACATGCTTTCTTCCTATTATCAGGGGACTGCGTTTAATCCGTACACCAGCCAGGATACCGGAGTGAGGGGAAAATACCGCTCCATCGGAATCAACCGCACCGGTGTCACCTCCATCTGCCAGATCCGCGATAATGTGCCGGAGGCATTGCAGGGCTTGGAGTGGATCTGCTATGGTTCCACCGCATTTGGCGCAATTATTCCGGTATACACGAATGTGACAAAGCTTCCAAAATACATAAATGATGTGACACTCGACACATCAACGGAGAATCTGTACTGGGGCAGCCGCTTGATCGGCGTACTCGCAGATGCAAACTATGCAAGCAGCATTCCGTTTGTGGAACGCTATCAGAATGCAGTAGCAGCGGAGGGCAGACGGCTTGTAAAGGAATACGATAAGAAAATGGCTGAGGCAGGGAACTATACCATTTCCGTAGAGGCGAATGAGGAGATCTGCAAGATGGCAAAGAAGAAAACCATCGATACCTTAAACAAGGTTCTGCATGACGCAAGCATCCACATGAAAAACGGATACAACCGGGGCGACAATTAAAACACCCCTTGACAAAACTTCCACTTCCGTGGTTAAATTATTTTGTTATATGACTGACGGAAGTGGAATAACCACATGGAGTATAACGAGAGAATGCCGACCGTCTGGGCGATGCCTGGGGGAGTTGGCTTTTTTTGTACCAAGATGTACAAAGGGAGAGCACAGGCAGGTTTTCACAAGGAGGAAAAAACATGAAATTGCAGTCACTTGCAGCAGAGTTGTCAGCTACTACTTATCCGGGCAGAGGAATCGTGATCGGACGTTCCAAGGACGGAAAGAAAGCCGTTACCGCTTATTTTATCATGGGAAGAAGCGAGAACAGCCGCAATCGTGTATTTGTAGAGGATGGAGAGGGAATCCGCACCGAGGCATTTGATCCGTCGAAGCTGGTTGATCCGAGCCTGATCATCTATGCGCCGGTTCGTGTTCTTGGAAATAAAACGATCGTGACCAACGGCGACCAGACCGATACGATCTATGATCTGATGGATCGTCAGATGACATTTGAGCAGTCTTTGAGAACCCGCGAATTTGAGCCGGATGCTCCAAATTTTACCCCGCGTATCTCCGGAATCATGCACATTGAAGATGGAAAATACAATTATGCAATGTCCATTTTAAAGAGCAACAACGGCAATCCGGACTCCTGCAACCGTTATACATTTGCTTATGAGAACCCGCTTGCAGGCGAGGGACGTTTTATCCACACTTACATGGGCGATGGCAACCCGCTTCCAAGCTTTGAGGGAGAGCCGACATGGGTGGACATTGATGGAGACATCGACAGCTTCACCAAGCTTGTATGGGACAATTTGAACGAGGAGAATAAGGTTTCTCTGTTCGTACGTTTTATTGATATCGAAACCGGAGAATACGAGAGCAGAATTGTAAATAAGAACGTTCGCTAAGTCAGATAAGGAGAGAAGATCATGCAGGAATATGAATTAAAATATGGATGTAACCCAAATCAGAAGCCATCACGCATTTATATGCAAAACGGAGAGCTTCCGATCAAAGTGTTAAACGGCAGAGCCGGATATATCAATTTCTTGGACGCTTTTAACGGCTGGCAGCTTGTGCGCGAGTTGAAGAGAGCGACCGGACTTGCAGCAGCAACTTCATTTAAGCATGTTTCACCGGCTGGTGCAGCAGTGGGACTTCCGCTCAGCGAGGTTGAGAAGAAGATTTACTGGGTAGACGATCTGGATATTGAGTTCACTCCGCTGGCAAATGCGTATATCCGTGCAAGAGGCGCAGATCGTATGTCCTCCTTCGGAGATTTTATCTCACTTTCCGATGTGTGCGATGCAAGCACAGCAACCGTTATTAAGCGCGAGGTATCTGACGGAATCATAGCTCCGGGATACACCGATGAGGCACTTGCTATCTTAAAGGAGAAAAAGAAGGGCAATTACTGTGTTATCGAGATTGATCCAGACTATGAGCCGGCACCGATCGAGCACAAAGAGGTATTTGGAATCACCTTCGAGCAGGGAAGAAATGAGCTGGTGATCGATGACAAGTTCTTTAGCAATGTTGTGACCAAGAACAAGGATTTAACTGAGCAGGCAAAGATGGATCTTGCAATCGCAATGATCACCTTAAAGTATACACAGTCCAATTCTGTATGCTTCGTCAAGGGCGGACAAGCAATCGGTATCGGCGCAGGACAGCAGTCCCGTATCCATTGCACCAGACTTGCAGGCTCAAAGGCAGACAACTGGTGGCTGCGTCAGTCTCCGCAGGTACTTGGACTTCCTTTCGTGGATGACATCAAGCGTGCAGACCGTGACAATACGATTGATCTTTACATGGGCGAGGATTACATGGACGTTCTCGCAGAGGGCGAGTGGCAGAAGTATTTCAAGGTTAAGCCGGATGTGTTTACCGCAGAGGAAAAGCGTGCATGGCTTGATAAGAACACCGATGTTGCACTTGGCTCTGATGCATTTTTCCCATTTGGGGACAATATTGAGCGTGCGTTCAAGAGCGGCGTAAAATATGTTGCACAGCCGGGCGGATCTATCCGCGATGATCAGGTAATCGCTACCTGTGACAAGCACGATATGGTCATGAGCTTTACCGGACTGCGTTTGTTCCATCACTAATTTCAAAGGGAACTGAATAGGAAAGTTTAATTAAGCGCTCATCCTGATGGATGGGCGCTTTTCAAATATTAAAATATTTTTTCATAATTCTTTCATGGAATGTTTATTCTTTTTAAGCTCCAATGGTATATAATGGAAGTTATGGAAGAACAAATGAAGATCAATACCGTAATTGAATACCAAAGAACAGAGGATGCGGCACAGGGATCAGAAAACGCCGGAAGGGCGGCACAGCCCACAACGGAGCAACTGGTGCAGGAGGCTACGGAGTTCCGGAGAACGCAGATGTCGCAGGAAAATATAGAACCAAAAAACGAGAATGATGTCTATCTGCCGCAGACGGTTGAGTATCTGGATATGGATCTGCAATACCGCAAGCTGCTTTATATCCATGAGGCAGCCGTGCAGCAGTTGGTTGCAAAGCTCAATATCCTAAAGGGTGAGTTTCAGTTCAACAATGACCGCAATCCGATTTCAACAATATCCAGCAGAATCAAATCGAAGGAGAGTATTATATACAAAATACATAAGAAGGGCGTGCCGATGACGGTCAGCTCTCTTCTTAAAAATGTGCATGATATTGCAGGAGTCCGTGTAGTCTGCCCGTTTATCGAGGATGTGTACTATGTGGCTCGTATGCTTGTGAAGCAGCGCGACATTGAAGTGATTGAAGTTAAGGATTATATCCGTCAGCCGAAGCCGAACGGGTATCGGAGCCTTCATCTGATCGCGGCAGTCCGCGTGGATTTTGCGGAGGCTTCGCGGTCTATTCCGGTAGAGATACAGATACGGACGATCGCGATGGATTTCTGGGCGAGCACGGAGCACCAGCTGCGCTATAAAAAGGATCGGGTATTTTCCGAAGAATTGCAGGACAAGCTAAAAAATTGTGCGGATCTGATGGCACAGGCAGATGCACAGATGCAGGAAATTGCCGGGGACTTTGGATCGGAGCAGTGGTAAGCAGAAATACGAGAATAGAATAGATTTGATAGCGGAAGCAGCCGGCATAGAGAATATGCCGGCTGTTTTTTGTTAGATGCAGCAGTAATACCCCAAAGACAAGGCGCGTCGGGGCAAGACAAGGTGAAATGCAGCTGCAATGCCCCAAGGCTAGGAAGAGCTGGGGCACGGTAGAGCAAAATGTAGCTGTGATACCCCAAAAACAAAGAACGCCGGGGTATGTCAGAACAAAATGTAGCTGTGATACCCAAAAAACAAAGAACGCCGGGGCATGTCAGAACAAAATGTAGCATTAATACCCCAAAGACAAGGAGTGTCGGGGCAAAACAGAGCAAAATACAGCCGCGATACCCCGCGGACAAGGAGCGTCGGGGTATGTCAGAACAAAATGCAGCAGTAATACCCCAAAGACAAGGTGCGTCGGGGCGTGTCAGAACAAAATGTGGCTGTGATACCCCAAAAACAAAGAATGCAGGGGTATGTCAGAACAAAATGTAGCTGTAATACCCCAAAGACAAGGAGTGTCGGGGCAAAACAGAGCAAAATGTAGCTGTAATACCCCAAAGACAAGGCGCGCCGGGGTAAAACAGAGCAAAATACAGCCGCGATACCCCGCGGACAAGGAGCGCCGGGGCATGTCAGAACAAAATGCAGCAGTAATACCCCAAAGACAAGGCGCGTCGGGGCATGTCAGAACAAAATGTAGCCATTCTGCCCCAAGACCGGTGCGTGGGGGCAAAACCAGAAAGAATAAATCACAGAAATCTATTTAAAAAGTAGGAGAGATAAGGTATGATGAAAAATAGAAAATAATGGGGGAACTATCGTGAAAAAAGGAACATATTTGATCGCGTTTGTGCTTGCGGGGGCCATGCTATCGGGCGGATGCAGTGTTCTGCCGGAGCAGACGGTCGAACACCCGAATGTCGTAGTCGAAGCCGTGGAGGAGACGGACTATAATCTGGCACAGGTGGAGCGAGGAGATATCTATCTGACGCAGAAGCTTTTCTTTTTGTATGCACAGACCACAGAGGAAGCAATTCATTTTGAGACCGAGGGACGCAGAGTGGAAAGCGTGTATGCCAAGGTCGGGGATGAAGTGAAAAAGGGGCAGCTTCTTGCGGAGCTTTACAGCGAGGATTTGCAGGCAGATCTCGACAATTACAATTATCAAAAGGAATATTACAAGCAGCTGAATGCGCAGGCAGAAGAGCTTTATGCGTATGACTATGCAAAGGTTGAAAAGCAGGTTGAGAGCGGTGCGCTGACCGAGGCTGAGGGGACGAGCCAGAAAGCAGCGTTAAAGCAGAGCCTTACGGATACGACCGACGCAAATGATGATGCACTTACGATCATAGAGCTGCGCATTCAGGAGCTTGAGACAGAGCTGGCAGGATGTAAGATATATGCCGGGATTGACGGTGTGGTGACATTTATTCTGCCGAGACTGGAAGGAAGCACGTCCGATGAGGATGTTACGGTATACCGCATCATCAATTCTGATGAGTGTCTGTTCCGGCTGGAAAATTCGGAATATGGTGATCAGTTTGAAGTGGGACAGGCAGTATATGTCCAGATCAATGATGAGCTGGGATATGATACGACCGTAAAACGCATAGTGGCATCTGACGATCAGACGCCCGCTACTTACACCATCTATCTGGAGCCGGACGAGATTGACACCTCGCTTGAGGTGGGAACCAGAGGCTATGTTACGCTTGTGCTGGATGAGCGGCACGATGCTTTGTATCTGCCTAATTCCTGCATTTACACGGCGGATGACCAGACTTATGTGTTTGTCGAGGATGCGGATGGTATGCAGAGCATTCAATATGTGACCGTTGGGATGAAGGGGGATTCCTACACGGAGATCACAGATGGACTTGGAGAAGGAGATATAGTAATCAGAAAATGAGACGTGACTACTTAAAAAGGAGAATAAAGAGGTTCGGCGGAGTGCTGCTTTGCACTATGCTTGCCGGGGGATGCGGGACTGCAGCGGTGGAAGTCCCAACGCTCATAGAACCGGTTTCGCCCGGAATTGAGACCGCACAGGTCACTAGGCAGGATGTATATGAGGTGGCATACTATGAATCCGCTGTAATTCCGGAGATGACAGAGCTTTCTTTCCCGGAAAGCGGTGTTATCGACGAGCTGGATGCCTACATCGGGTTGGAAGTAAAAGCGGATGATGTCCTTGGAACCTTGGAGGGAACTTCAGCGGCTTACGAGGCACTGTGCGAGCAGCAGGAACAGAAGGAAGCAGACAATTCCTACAACAATGAATTGGCGCAGTTAAAAATCGAACATGCACGGCTGGAAAATGAGCTGTATGGTACGGATAATGATATTGACAGGCAGCTACTGGTGCAGAGACAGCAGGAAGAATTGCAGCAGCTGGAGAGCGATTATACAGAGCGTGAAATCCGCCGGCTGCAGGAGCATCTGTCGGACGGTTATCTGTGCGCACCGGAGGATGGCGTGATCGCAGCGATGGCAGATCTTCGCAGCGGCAGCTATGTGACGGAGGATACGGTTGTCCTTGCGCTTGCCAATCCAAGATCACAATATGTCATGTGCGACTACATTTCCACGCAGACGATCGCAGCCTGTGACCGCATGTATGCGCTGATCGGGGATAAGGAATATGAACTGGAATATATCCCGATTGATGACACGGAGCTTAGCGCGATCCGGATGAATGAGGAGGATGCGTACTCGACGTTTTGCGTGATCGATGGGGAAGAGACGCTTGTCGGAAAATACGCTGTGATCTGCCTGATATATAACAAGGTTGAGGATGTGCTCGCAGTCCCGAACACGGCACTGTTTTCGGACGAGGACGGAGAATATGTTTACCGTATGGACGGGGAAAACCGTTCCCGCGTGAATGTCACGACCGGAGTAAAAGGCGCACAGTATGCGCAGATCAAGGAAGGCTTGTCGGAGGGGGATTGCGTCTATGTGCAGGAACGCGCGATTTCAAGCAATTACAATACGGTAACACTTGACTATCAGACTTTTTCGGTGAGCGCATCGGTCGGTGTGGACGTGTATTATCCGGTGCAGACTCCGGCTTACTATACCTGTGAGTATGGTGCGGCGGTATATGGTGAATGGCTGATCGTAAAAGGGGATGAAGTGACCGAGGGGCAGCCGATCATGGAGATCACGATCCCGGTGGACGAGATCTCACAGAAGGAGCTGGAACTGAGGGAGGAGCGCTTAAAACGCGAGCAAAAAGAGACAGAGGAAAATGCAAGGTCCTCGGAAAAAGCGAAGAAAGCGACGATCGCTGCAGCTGCCGGCACCGAGAAGGAGCTTCTGGAGAACGAACTGAAGCAGCTTGAACTGGAGAATGAACGTGCAATTTCTGCCGCAAAGGAAAATCTCGCTGCAGTATCCGGGCAGTTGGAGCTTGCGGAGACGGCAAAGGAGCAGACACAGATCCTTGCGCCTTGTGACGGGACGATCATGTATCTGGAATCCTACCGCAAGGACGACAGGATCAATCCGCAGACAGCAGTTGCATGGATCTACAACACGGATGAGGCGTTGTATGATTTTGCGGACAAGGCGGGCGTGACACGGTACGGTCAGAAGGTCACGATCTCCGATATGATGAAGAACAGCTACGATGCGGTCATCGTGTCCGGTAGTATACCCGGTATGGATGAAAGCCTCTTGCGGCAGGATGCGGTGCTGACCTGTCTGGATGAGGTCGAGGCAGCGAAGCGGTACGGGCTGGAGGTCAGCTACGAGGTGGTCGATCTGGATCATGTGCTAGTGGTTCCGGCGGAGGCTTTATATACGGATCAGTATGGCTCGTATGTCGTTGAAGTGGTGGATGGCGGAACAAGAAGAAGGTATTTTACGGCGGGAAAGACGGTAAATGGTTCCTGCCTGGCAATTGATGGATTGGAAGCAGGCATGACGCTTGCAACGGAGTAGGAACATGTTTCAGTTGATGGTGCAGAAATTATTACATAAAAAGTGGATGATGCTCAGCCTTTTGGTCGGAATTGTCCTGCTCGTAGCGGTGGCGACCAGTCATGTCATGTATCAGGATGCATCGCTTTCGTGGATGCTGCAGGAAGCATTTGACGCATACGTTGCAGTGCACAACGAAGATCCGGGGCTTCTTACTATAAATGGGCGCATCGCAAAGGATTCCACCGATGATACAGACTACCTTCGGGCAGAGGCACTTTCACAGACAATCTGTGAGGATCTGGGGCTTGCGCAGAAGAATAAGATCTGTTTCAAGAGTCTGGAAAAAACGACCGTGATCTCGCAGATCTCGAAGGCAAACAAAGATCCGGAAAGCAAGATTTCGATCGCGTCCATGTCAGAGCTTGCGGATCATGTGAAGCTGATCAGCGGAAGAATGTACAGTGACGAACAATCCAAGGACGGCTGCGTGGAGGCAGTTGTGACCTTAAAGGCTGCCATTGAGCGGGATTATCTTGTGGATGAGATCGTCGATTTTAAGTATCTGAAGGATCCAAAGGAGAATCCGTTAAAGGTAAAGATCGTCGGTATCGTAACATGGGCGGACAGCACGGATGATTACTGGATCTTTTCGCCAGATGAGTATCAGGAGCAGGTGTTTGTCTCCGACCGGATGTACGACTGGGTGTGCGGGGACAATGTAAAGAAATACGGGCAGAGTACCAAGTGGTATCTGACCTTTGACGATTCCCAGATCGATTACCGAGATACGACGGCACTGACGCAAAAGACCTATTCCATGCTCAACGCTTACAGCGGTGGCAATGCCACGGTGGAGCGACCGGCATATCTGAAAATACTGGAGAACTTTGCAAAGAGCAGACAAAAAATCGTCACGACGCTTACCATTTTGCAGGTTCCGATGCTGGCACTTTTGTGCGCGTTTTTGTTTATGATATCCAGACAGATGTATGTGGCGGAGCAGGCGGAGATCGCGCTGTTAAGGAGTCGTGGTGCATCCAGACAGCAGGTATTTTGCCTGTATCTGCTTCAGGCGGTCGTGCTTGGTGTGGCAGGTCTGGTGCTTGGGCTTCCGCTTGGCAGCCTGTTTTGCAGGGCAATCGGTTCTGCCGGCGCATTTATGGAATTTACGCAGCGGAGGGCGCTTCCGGTGCGAATCACAGGAGAGACGGCACTATATGCAGGCATCGCAGTTGCGGCTGCCATTGTCATGATGGTGCTTCCGGTGCTTACAGGCAAGAATGCCTCTATCGTGGAACAGAAGCGAAAGAAAGCAAGAAGCAACCGTCCTATGTGGCAAAAGTTATGTCTGGATTTAATTATACTTGCAATTTCGCTGTACGGGTATTACAGCTTTTCAAGACAGAAGGAGACACTTCAGGCGGCTGTGGTTGCAGGGGAGTCCCTGGATCCGCTTTTATATCTGTCCTCCTCCCTGTTTATCTTAGGTGCTTCGCTTCTGGTGCTGCGTCTCTGGCCGTATCTGGTGAAGCTTGTGTATCTGCTCCGGAAGAATCGGTGGAGGCCTGCCGCGTATGCTGCTTTTCTTGAATTGCAGCGAACCGGGACCAGACTATATTTTATACAGACGTTTCTGATGCTGACGGTTGCGATGGGGTGCTTTAGCACCTGTGTGGCAAGGACGATCGAGACGAACGCGGATACCAACGAAGCCTACCATGTCGGGGCAGATATTGTGATCCGGGAAAAATGGAAGGACAATTCCTCCCAGCGGAGATTTGATGAGACGATCCCGCTTGTATATACGGAGGCAGATTACGGGAAGTACGATCTGATGGAGGGGATCGCTTCACGGACACAGGTTTATGTGGATCGCAGCGCAGAGCTTTCCGGCAATCATTCCAAGGAATCTCTTACCTTGTACGGAATCCACACAAAGACCTTTGGAGAGACGACCACACTCCCGGAGGGCTGTATGGATCAGCATTATTATACATATCTGAATGAGATGGCGGTAAATGCGGATTATATTCTCTGCAGCTCAACCTTCCGAGATGTTCTTGGCTACAAGGTGGGGGATAAGCTTACCTACAAATCGGGGGATAATTCCGCGGTTGTCGGCGTTATCGCAGATTTTGTGGATTATTTTCCGGGATTTACGCCGCAGCGTGTTGCGCTTAATCCGGATGGCTCCTCCTACATACAATACAATTATCTGATCGTAGCCAACCTCTCCACGCTGCAACAGGCTTGGGGAACAATCCCGTATGAAATCTGGTTCAAGCTTGCGGATGGCGCTAGTACAGAGGGCTTTTACCGGTTTGCAGAGGACTATAATCTCCGGCTGACGAAGTGCGTTGATCTGGCGGAAAATCTGGATGAGATACGGCAGGATACGGTATTTCAGGGAACCAACGGCATTTTGACCATGAGCTTTATCATCGTGCTGCTCCTCTGTGGTATCGGCTATCTGATCTATTGGATCTTGTCGGTGAAATCGCGGGAGCTGCTTTTCGGTGTTCTGCGTGCGATGGGACTTGGAAAGGGAAGCGTCGCCTGGATGCTTTGCATCGAGCAGTTTTTTGCAAGTATTCTGCCGGTGCTGTTCGGAGCGGGTATCGGAATGCTGGCGTCAAAACTGTTTGTGCCGCTGATCCAGATTGCGTATTCGGCATCGGATCAGGTTCTGCCGATGGAGCTGGTGCTGAACCGCTCGGATATGGCAGAATTGTTTGTAATGATCGGTATTTTGCTGCTGGTGTGCTTTGCACTTTTGGCGCGCCAGGTGTTGAAAGCGGGAATCGCACAGGCACTTAAGCTGGGAGAGGATTAGACGATGGAGCATATCATTTGGGCGGAACATGTTTCGCGTGTATTTAAAACAGGAATCGGGGAGAGCTTTGTTGCCCTGCAGGATGTATCCATAGAGATCCCAAGGGCAAAGCTGTCCATTTTGCGGGGAAAATCCGGATCAGGTAAGACAACACTTATCAACCTGCTCGGCGCACTCGATAAGCCAAGCGAGGGAAAAATATATCTGGACGGAGCGGAGATCACCGGGCTGTCGGAGCCGAAGCTTGAAGCGCTCCGCAGGGAAAAAATGGGCTTTGTGTTCCAGTCGGTATCGCTGATCCCGACGATGACGGTGTATGAGAATGTTGAGTTTGCGCTACGGCTCGGAAATTATCAGAAGGATCACAAAAAGCGTGTGGAGGAGGTCCTGGCGCTGGTCGGGCTTTCTCAGAGGATCAGGCATCTTCCGGCGGAGCTTTCCGGAGGGGAACAGCAGCGCGTGGCAATCGCAAGAGCGATCGCCCACAGACCGGCAGTTGTATTTGCGGACGAGCCTACTGCTGAGCTGGACAGTGCTACCGCTGCAAAGGTTGTCGGACTATTCCGGCATCTTGTGGAGGAGGAAGGTCTGACGATCCTGATGACCACGCATGATATGTCGCTTCTTGGGGCAGGAGACCGCACATTTACCCTGGAGTCCGGGAGATTGGAGGACACAGTATGAGAAGCATGGGCGGCGAGAACGCAAAGGAAGGCTATATGATCCTTGCGGATAATCTGGTAAAAATATATAAGACCTCCGAGCTTGAGGTCATGGCGCTGCAGGGGCTGGATCTGACCGTAAAGGAGGGCGAATTGCTGGCGGTGGTCGGCAATAGTGGAAGCGGAAAGTCTACCTTTCTTAATATGCTGGGAGGACTGGATCAGCCGAGTGCAGGCAAGCTCTTTGTCGATGGCAGGAACCTGTTTACCATGACGGAAAAAGAGCTTGTGGAATATAAACGGGATACGGTTGGCTTTGTATGGCAGAATAATGCAAGAAATCTTCTTCCGTATATGAGTGCGCTTGAAAATGTGATGACACCGATGCGTTTTACCTCGGAGAAAAAGCGGAAGGAGCGTGCGTTGGAGCTTCTTGAGCTGGTCGGAATGAGCGCGAAGAAGAACAGCCGGTTGAGCCAGCTCTCCGGAGGGGAGCAGCAGCGTATCGCGATCGCAATCGCATTGGCGAATCATCCGAGGCTGCTGCTGGCGGATGAACCGACAGGCTCGGTGGATCGTCAGACCGCAGACTATATCATTGATGTGTTCAACCGGTTAAACCGGGAATGGGGACAGACGATCCTGATCGTTACGCATGATGTGGAGCTGGCAAAGCGTGTGCCGCGTGTCGTTGCGATCCGTGATGGCAAGATCAGTACCGAGCGCACCGCGAAGGTGATACCGGATGCGTCAGGCTTTGAGCCGGGAAGCACGAAGGAACTGGAACAGGAAGAGTTTGCTATCCTAGACCGGCACGGAAGAGTGCAGCTTCCGGAGCATCTGCTTCGGGAGGCACACATTGAGGATCGCAAGGTAAAAATGGAGGTAAAGGATGGTAAGATCGTCATTACTTCACATGAAGAATAGAAGCGGAAGCTGACAGGGAGCCGCTTCAAAAAAGAGAATAGACAAAAGAATAAGCATAGAACAAATCAGAAACAGGCAGGTAGGAAATAAGCATGGCACTTCAGTTTGTACTGGGAAGCTCAGGAAGCGGAAAAACAAAATATATGTTTGAACAGATCGTCCGGGAGGCGGGGAAGCACCCGGCCAAGAACTATCTGGTGATCGTGCCGGAGCAGTTTACCCTTGCCACACAACAGACACTTGTGGATCTGGCACCCAACCACGCGATCATGAATATCGATGTGCTCAGCTTCAAACGGCTGGCATACCGCGTGTTTGACGATATGGGAATCCGGGATCTCAATGTGCTGGAAGAGACGGGAAAGAACCTGATCCTGCGAAAAGTCGCGCAGGAGAAGGAACAGGAGCTGACGGTGCTTCGACCGAATATGAGCCGCATGGGATATATTGAGGAGCTGAAATCCTTCATCTCGGAGCTGGCACAGTACAATATCGGCTGGCAGCAGTTGGACAAGTTCGCTTCCGGAGAAAATCTTCCGCCTGCATTTGCACAAAAGTTAAAAGACGTTGTAACAATGTACCGTGGTTTTGAAGCCTATATGGAGGGGACGTATATCACAGCGGAGGAGATCCTCAATCTGCTGATCTCGGTTGCAGACAAGTCAAGCCTGCTTCGGGACAGTGTATTGGTGTTCGATGAGTTTACCGGATTTACGCCGATCCAGAACCGGCTATTCTATAAGCTGCTTCCGATCGTCGACCGCATTCATGTACTTTTGACGATCGATGCGTCCGAGGACTTCTATCAGTGTCAGGGAGAGCATGAGCTGTTCTATCTGTCCAAGCGGACGATCCGGACACTTACGGATATGGCGGCGGAGCTTCAGATCGAATGCTTAGATCCGGTCGTGCTTACGGACGCGGGCAGCAAGCGTTTTGTAAATGCACCGGCGATCGGGTTCCTAGAGCAGAATCTTTTCCGTACCTGGTATCGGAAAAGCCACGACGGTGTGACAGACATCCACATTACAAGCCTGAAGGATGCACAGTCAGAGCTGGTCTATGTGGCACGCCAGATCAACCGGCTGGTGCAAAGCGGTGCATACCGTTACAAGGATTTTGCGGTCGTGACGGGGGCGGTGGAGACTTACGGCAACTATGTGGAGGAGATCTTTTCAAAGTACGAGATCCCATATTTTCTGGATCAGACGACAGGAGTGCTGTACCATCCGTTTATTGAATTTTTGCGTGCGACACTTGAAATAGTTGAATCTGGATTTAATTACAATTCAATCATGCGTTTCCTGCGATGCGGCTTCTGCCAGCTGGAGGAAACAGAAATCGACTGTCTGGACAATTATCTGCTTGCAACCGGGTTACACGGACAGCGTGCATGGAGTAACCGCTGGCTGCGGCAGCCGAAGAATAAACAGCTCTATGATATGGAGCGTCTGGAGGAAATCCGCATATTCCTGTATGACCGGCTGGCTCCGCTTGCAAGCGCTTTCTCCAAGGATAGCAAAACGGCAAAGGGAGAGATCGAGGCACTATACGGACTCCTGTGCTCACTGGATGTTGAGGCACAGCTCTGGAAAAAAGAGCAGGAATATCTGGAGGCAGGCGAACAGGCAAAGGCGAAGGAGTACGGACAGATTTACCGCGTGGTGATGGAGCTGTTGGATAAATTCTATCTTCTGCTGGGAGAGGAGCTGTTATCGATCACGGAATTTACGGAGATCCTCGAAGCCGGTCTGTCGGCATCGCAGGTGGCGGCAATTCCACCGGGATATGACAATGTGACGATCGGAGATATTGAACGTACAAGGCTTAATTATACCAAGATTTTATTTTTCGTAGGCGTAAACGATGGAATCATTCCGAAAAGTGCCAACAGCGGGGGAATCATTTCCGAGTATGAGCGTCAGATGATGCAGGAGTACCATATAGAGCTGGCTCCGGGCGCACGGGAGAAGGCATTTATCCAGCGGTTTTATCTGTACCGCAATCTGACCAAGCCTTCGGATGCAATCTATATCAGCTATGCAAAGATTGACAGTGAGGGCAAAAAGGTTCGCCCGTCGTATCTGATCGACGTGATCAAAAAGCTGTTTCCAAGGCTGGAGCAGGAGGATATTTTGGATATTTACAGCGTTGCCGATTATTCTACGGCACAGGCGGCGTGGGACTATCTGATCCACGGCAGCCATGATGAAGCGTGGAACGCTCTGGCGAAGTATTTCTTAGAGCAGAATGCTTCCGTGATCCCGACGGAGGAGCTTTTGCGGGCACCGTACCGCACCTATGAGGCGGAGCCGATCAGCAGGGCTGTGGCGAAGGCGATTTACGGTCAGAGCCTGCAGGGAAGTGTTACGCGGCTGGAGCAGTTTGCGGCGTGCGCGTATGCACATTTCCTTAAATATGGTTTGCATCTGCAGCCAAGGGAAGAGAGCGGAATGGAGAATGTAGACATCGGAAATCTGTACCATACCGCACTGGAGAAGTACAGCAGACACCTGGAGGCATCAAGCTACGACTGGTTCAAAGTTCCGGAGGAAAAGCGGGACGAGCTTGCAACGCTTGCCTTTGATGAGGCACTTGGCGAGTACACGAACCTTTCTGTCTATGACACCGCGGAGAACCGGCATCTGACTGAGCGGATGGCAGATATTTTCCGTCAGACCGTATGGGCGCTTACGAAGCAGGTGCGGGCAGGGGAGTTTGTGCCGACCGAGTTTGAGCTTTCGTTTTCACAGATGGACAATCTGGACTCGCTCAAGGTAGCGCTGGACGATCACCGGTATATGCAGCTGCAGGGACGCATTGACCGCCTTGACCTTGCAAAGCAGGATGGCAAGACATTAGTAAAGATCATTGATTATAAATCCGGCTCCACCAGATTTGACCTGATCCGCATTTACCGGGGCTTGTCCTTACAGCTTGTGGTCTACATGAATGCGGCGATGGAGTACACGAAGAATACACACCCAGACAGCAATGTGCTTCCGGGAGGAATCCTGTATTATCACATTGATGATCCGGTGCTGGAGGAGAAGGACGCGGATCGCGATCCGCAGGAGGCATTATTGCTTGCACTACGACCGGACGGGCTTGTCAATTCCGACGAGGAGATCTACCGGGCGATGGATCGGGATTTCGAGAAGAAATCGCTCGTCATTCCGGTGGAGATCAAAAAGAGCGGAGAGCTTACGGAGCGTGGCTCACACGTTGCAAGCACCGATGAATTTGAAGTGATCGAGCGCTATGTAAAGCGAGAGATCGTGGAGGAAGGCAACCGCATCTATGGCGGAGAAATCGCCGTCAACCCATACAGGGACGGACAGGAGAGCAGCTGCACCTATTGTCCGTACCGGGCGGTATGTGGAATGGATGAACGCATACCTGGATATGGATACCGGAGGCTTGAAGCATTCACCAAAGAGGAAGTGCTAGAGCGCATGAAGCAAGGCGAAAGATCGTAGGAGGCAACAACAGGATGGGACATACATGGACACCGGAACAAAAGCAGGTCATACAGACGAGGGGCAAGAATATCCTTGTGTCCGCTGCGGCAGGTTCCGGTAAGACAGCAGTGCTTGTAGAGCGCATCATAGAAAAAATTACAGACAGCGAACATCCGATGGATATCGACCGTCTGCTTGTTGTGACTTTTACGAAGGCAGCAGCAGCGGAGATGCGGGAGCGTGTGTCCGCCGCGATCGAGAAGAAGCGGCAGGAGCAGCCGGAGAATCTTAACCTCATCCGGCAGGCATCCCTGATCCACAATGCGATGATCACCACCATTGACAGCTTCTGTCTTTTCGTGGTGCGCAACCATTTCGGGGAGATCAATCTCGATCCGAATTTCAGGATCGCGGATGAGGGGGAGATCCGCCTGCTGAAGGAGGATGTCTTACAGGCGGTGTTTGAGGCGGAATACGCAAAGCCAAAAGAGGAAAATGCAGACTTTTTTGAACTGGTGGATACCTATTCCGGCAAGAGGAATGACCGCAGCGTGAAGGACATGGTCGCAAAGCTGTATGATCTGTCGGCGAGCAGCCCATGGCAGAGACAGTGGCTTTTAGGACTGACCAAAAATTATGAAGCAGAGACCATGGAGGAGTTGTTTGCCACGCCAATCTTTTCGGAGATCGCAACACATTGCAGGCAGGTGCTGGAGAGCCTCTATGAGCGGGTACAGCGTCTGTACGATATTGCGCTGCAGCCGGACGGACCGCAGAAGTATGAGGCAATGCTAAAAAGCGATATGGAGCTTCTGGAAGCGGCGAAGGGACAGGCGGACTATCAGGGCTTGTACGAGGTCTTTACAAATGCCGAGTTTACCCGCGCACCGGTCATCCGTTCGTTTGATGGCGACATGAAAAAGAAGGAGGCTGTCGCGGATGGAAGAAAGGCGATCAAGGAAGAATTTGACAAGCTAAAGAGTAACTATTTCTCCAAGCCGGTTGCGGACATTCTGACGCAGACAAAGCAGATCCGCCCGTATGTTCTTGAACTGGTAAGGCTTGCAATCGTATTTATGGACGCGATGGATGCAAAAAAACGTTCCATGCGCATCATGGATTTTTCGGATATTGAGCACTTTGCACTTCAGATTCTTGTGGATGAAAAAACGAAGCAGAGCAGACCGACCGCGGAGGAGTTCCGCAGGCATTTCGACGAGATCATGATTGACGAGTATCAGGACAGCAATCAGGTGCAGGAGGCGATTCTTAGCGCAATCTCCGGGAACGAGGACGGCGTGTACAATATGTTTATGGTGGGGGATGTCAAGCAGAGCATCTACCGTTTCCGTCTGGCGTGTCCGGAGCTTTTCATGGAAAAATATAAGACTTATGAACCGGAAAACGAAGCGCATAAGAGAATCGAGCTTCACAAAAACTTCCGAAGCAGAAGTGAGGTTCTCGATTTTTCCAATGATATCTTCTATAAGATCATGCAGGAGGATCTCGGAGAGGTCATTTATGATGAAGCTGCGGCACTGTACTGTGGGGCTGATTTCCAAAAGGAGTGCGGGTTTGCTCCGGAGGTGCTTCTGTTAGACGAGAGCGATCCGATGTTTGCGGAGCAGACCGGTGAGACGGGCGCGGAGGATGCGGATAAAAAGCAGCTGGAAGCGCGCATGATCGGAAGCCGCATCAAAAAGCTGATGGAGGAGACACAGATAACCGACAAGGAGACCGGACTGCCGCGGGCAATGCGGTTTTCAGATATTGTGATCCTGTTTCGGAGCCTAAAGGACTGGGGCAACGTCTTTGCAGATGTATTGTCATCGATGGGGATTCCTGCGCATGTGGAATCCGCTACCGGATATTTTTCAACGATCGAGGTGCAGACAGTGCTCAATATGCTGCGCATTCTGGACAATCCGCTTCAGGATATCCCGATGGCGGCAGTGCTCAAGTCTCCGATGGCGGGACTTAGCGATGAGGAGCTGGCGGAGATCGCAGCAGGGCATAAGGAGCTTCCGTTTGCGGCGGCAGCACTTGAGGAGATGAAGCAGGCAGAGGAGGGAAGCCTGTATGACTTTTACCGGACGTACACCGCACTTCGCAGGAAAACAGGGGAGCTTCCGATCCATGAGCTGATCGTGCAGATCCTAAGTGATACCGGATATCTTGACTATGCATCGCTGCTTCCGGCGGGGGAGAAGCGTGCGGCGAATCTTAAGATGCTGGTGGAGAAGGCAATCGCGTATGAGCAGACCAGCTACAAGGGACTGTTTCACTTTATCCGCTATATCAATCTGCTCGAAAAATACGAGATCGACTTCGGAGAGGCGGACGTGACAGGCGAGAACGCGGATGTTGTACACATTATGACAATCCATAAGAGCAAGGGACTGGAGTTTCCGGTGGTATTTGTGTCGGGGCTTGCAAAGCGCTTTAATATGTCAGACTCTAAGGATAAGATGGTGGTACATGCGGATCTTGGACTGGGACTGGTCGAGATGCGTCAAAAGCCAAAGCGCAGGATACAAAGCCTGCTTCGGACGGAGATCGCAGAGTATCTGAAGCGGGAAGCCTTAGGCGAGGAGCTTCGCGTATTGTATGTTGCCCTTACAAGAGCAAAGGAAAAGCTTATCCTGACCGGAACGGTCAAGCATGAGGAGGATGTCTATACAAAGTATACCGGAAATGTGCTGCCTAAGGTGCCGCTTGCCTATCTCGACCGCGTGAAGGCGGTATGCTATCTGGACTGGATCCTTCCGGCACTTTTATCCTACCCGGATAAGTATGCGGTGACATTCTGCAATCCCGGCGAGATGGTGTGGGAATCCGTGGAGGATATGGGACAGAAGAACTTAGACTATGAGACTCTGATGCAGCAGATCCGGCAGGCACCGGATGCGCGCGTGGCGGCACTGCGGGATGCATTTTCCTATGAATATCCTTATGCTGCGGACGCAGACCGCAAGATCAAATATTCCGTGTCGGAATTAAAGCATATTTCGATGGTACAAAAATACGATGAGGAAGCGTCGGAGGCAGAGCGGCCGGACTTCCTTCTGGAGGAGAAGGAGCCGTATATTCCGGATTTTGCCAAAAAGAAGGATGATTCCGCAGAACCGGAGGAGCGGGTATACGGCGTAAGCCGCGGCGCACTTCGCGGAACCGCGGTACACCGCGTGATGGAATGTCTGGACTTCGCGGGAATCCTTGCAGTCGATACGGCGGACGATGTAGCAGTGAAAGCATTTGTAAAGAATGAATTAGAGCGCATGAAAAAGACGGACGAGCTGCCGGATGAGATGCGGCGGCTGGTAAATCCGGCGCTGATCGAGGGCTTTGTAAAGAGCAGCGTGGCGCTTCGGATGGCACAGGCGGACAAGGACGGCGTTCTGTTCCGGGAGAAGCCATTTGTCATGCAGCATCTTGGGGTGCTGGTGCAGGGAATCGTCGATGTATTCTGGATGGAGGATGGCGATATCGTCCTGTTAGATTATAAGACAGACCGCGTTTCGGAGGCATCGGAGCTTGTGTTAAGATATCAGACACAGCTTGCACTGTATGCGGATGCCCTGACACGGATATTTTCAGATGAAAAGCAGCAGACCAAAGCAAAAGAGAGCTTGATCTATGCGTTTGCATTGCAGGAGGTTGTAAAGGTATGAGTATGATTATTTTGGCATCGGGTTCCCCGCGCCGAAAGGAGCTTTTGGAGCAGATCGGGCTGGAATTTGAGATCTGCCCGGCAAAGGGGGAGGAGGTCATCACGACGACCATTCCGCATGAGGCGGTGCTCGAACTGTCGCGGCAAAAGGCAGAGGAGGTCGCAAGTGGGATCGCAGCCTACTTAGAGCACGGCATCCCATCCCAGCTTGTGGGGGAGGCAAAAGGGCAGGACATTCTGGTGATCGGAGCCGATACAGTGGTGGCTTACGGCAATAAGATCCTCGGAAAGCCGAAGGATGAGGAGAATGCAAGGGAGATGTTATCGCTCCTTTCCGGCAATACGCACAGCGTGTATACCGGAGTGACCTGCGTGTTCATCAGCGCAGACGGAAAGACCGGAGAGCACAGCTTTTATGAGAAAACGGATGTGTCCATGTGCCCGATGAGCCAGGAGCAGATCAAGCGTTATATCGCGACCGGAGAGCCGATGGACAAAGCCGGATCGTACGCGATCCAGGGCAGGTGCGCAGTCTATGTCAGAAAGATCAACGGAGATTACAACAATGTGGTCGGACTTCCGGTGGGAAGGCTATATCAGGAGCTGCTTGCTCTTGGAATTGATCTGTATTTATGGTAATATAAAAATTACTATTACAAATGATATGTATGGGAGACATGACGATGAACGAATATGATGAGCTTGTATTGGATACTTTTTTAGAAAAGCAGGACCGCCTTTTTCCGGAACCGGTCGCAGAGACGAGAGAGGAAGCAGAGTATTTTCTGGAGGACTGCATGGCGGTTGTCTGCAAGAACCTAAAGGAAGTGCGCAAGTATTTTGATGAGATCGCAGATGTAGCAGATATGTCGGATGAGGAGCTGCTGGACGCAAGTGAAGTGTTTGCAATTCCGGACGGACGATACCTGGTTGTTGAAGGATAAATATATGAAGAAAAAATGCAGACGTATTTTGCCAATCCTCGGATTGGCAGTTTGCCTGTTGAGCGGGTGCAGGATCGGCGGCAAGGAGTATGTGCTCCGTGCGCCGAAGGTGATAGAGGATACCTCGGTATTCCGTGTCAATAACACTAAGACGAAGCTGCCGGAGGCAATGATCTATCTGTGCAACTATAAGAACCTCTATGGAAGTGAGTACGGGATCGACCTGTGGAGCTATGACTTCGGCGAGGAGTCTCTTGAAGCGTATGTAAAGGATATCACGATCGATGAACTCGTGCGTGTTACCTGCATGGATCTGATCGCTGAACAGCGGGAAATGACGCTGGATGACAGCGAAAAAGAGCTTGTGGCAAAGGCGGCGGAGGCTTACTACGCATCGCTTTCCGAGGAGGAGATCGCATTCATGGGAGTGCGGCAGAGCGATGTGGAGAATGCATACGAGCACTACGCACTTGCGCGGAAGCTGTATAGTACACTCACGACAGGCGTGGAGAAGGAAGTAAGTGATGACGAGGCACGTGTAATCTCTATTCAGCAGATCTATCTGACGGATAAAGAGAACGCAGATCTTGTGGAGGAAAAGCTGGCGGCGGGCGAGGACTTTCTTGCGGTGGCAGGAACCTATAATGAGGCGTCCAATGTGGAGATCACTGTGGCACGCGGACAGCTGCCGGAGGCGGTGGAACAGATCGCGTTCGATCTTGACAACAACGCGACTTCGGGAAGAATCGAGGTGGATGACAGCTATTATTTTATCCGCTGTCTGAATAAGTTCGATGAGAAGCTGACCGAGGAGAATAAGGAGATCATCCGCCAGAGAAGGGAAAAGCAGCAGTTTGAGGATGCCTATGCCGCATTTACGGAGGACGCTGTATATAAGCTCAATGAGGAATTGTGGGATTCGGTCACGTTAGACGGAATGGAAGATAAGATCTCTACCAACGATTTTTTTGCGCTTTACGATTCATATCTTGAACGATAAAAGGGGTAGTAAGAGAAACTATGAATGTATTTTATTGGAACTGGGAGTTTGACTGGCTGTATGCGCTGCAGGAGATCCACAATCCCGTGCTGGATGCGGTGATGGCATTCCTTTCGGATATCGGCAATGCCGGAATCCTCTGGATCGCGCTCTCGGTACTTTTTATGATACCGAAAAAGACGCGCACAACCGGATTTCAGATGATGCTGTCGATCATCATTACCTTTGTGATTGGAAATCTGATCCTCAAAAATGTCATCATGCGTGCAAGACCGTGCCAGATCGATGAGACGGTAGCGCTGCTGGTGGCGATGCCGAGCGACTATTCGTTCCCGTCCGGGCATTCCATGAATGGATTTACGACGGCGGTAGCGTTGTTCTGTAATGATAAGAAGCTTGGCACACCGGCACTCATTGTCGCAGCGCTTATCGCATTTTCGCGACTTTATAATTTTGTACATTTTCCAACGGATGTGTTTTTCGGCATCATACTTGGAAGCGTGGTTGCGATCGCAGTGTGTATGGTATGGAAAAAGGTTACGAAAAGCAAGAGTTTATGAAAATTTAAGAAAGCCGGAAAGCATTGATTTTACTGTGTATTTTACATAAAAAGCCGGGATTGTTAGCACTCTTTTAAAAAGAGTGCTAATTTTGTATTGACTTTTAACGGATGCGGATTTATCATCATTTCATGAACAAAAGCATGGCAAAGGTAAGACCGTGCCTGAAAAAGAAGCATGTAGAGATTTGAAGAAAAGGAGATACGACAATGGAAAATAAACATGGAAATCTTTCAATCGACAGCGATAATCTGTTTCCAATCATCAAGAAATGGTTGTATTCAGATCATGACATCTTTTACAGAGAGCTGATCTCAAACGGATGTGATGCGATCACCAAGTTAAAGAAGCTGGATATGATGGGAGAGTATTCTCTTCCGGCTGACTATAAGGCAAAGATCCAGGTAATCGTAAATCCGGAGGAAAAGACCTTAAAATTCATCGATAACGGTCTTGGAATGACTGCGGAGGAGGTAGAGGAGTACATCAACCAGATCGCCTTTTCCGGGGCGACGGATTTCATCGAGAAATACAAGGATAAGTCCACGGATGATCAGATCATCGGACATTTCGGATTGGGCTTCTACTCTGCATTCATGGTTGCAGATGAGGTTACGATCGATACACTTTCTTATAAGGAAGGAGCTGCCCCGGTACACTGGTCCTGCGATGGCGGAACAGAGTTCGACATGGTAGACGGCGACAAGGATGAGGTCGGAACAGAGATCACCCTGTACTTAAACGAGGATTGTCTGGAGTTTGCAAATGAGTACCGTGCGCGTGAGGTCATCGAGAAGTATTGTTCCTTCATGCCGACCGAGATCTATCTTTCCAAGGCTAATGCACCGGAGGAGTACGAGACGATCGACGCAGCGGACAAGCGCGACACCGATACAGTCATCGAGGAGATCCACGAGGCTGCAAAGACTGAGGAGAAGGAGAATGAGGATGGCACCAAGGAGACCGTTGAGGTCTCTCCTGCCAAGGAAAAGCTAAAGATCGTTAAGCGACCTGTTCCGCTCAATGATCCTAAGCCACTCTGGACCAAGAACCCGAACGACTGCACTGAGGAAGAATACAAGGCATTTTACCGCAAGGTATTTATGGATTACAAGGAGCCACTGTTCTGGATCCATCTGAACATGGATTATCCGTTTAATTTAAAGGGTATTTTGTACTTCCCGAAGATCAACACCGAGTATGATTCCATCGAGGGAACAATCAAGCTGTACAACAATCAGGTATTTATCGCGGATAATATCAAGGAGGTCATTCCAGAGTTCTTAATGCTCTTAAAGGGTGTGATCGACTGCCCGGATCTTCCGCTTAACGTTTCAAGATCTGCTCTGCAGAACGATGGATTTGTCAAGAAGATCGAGGAGTACATTACCAAGAAGGTTGCAGACAAGCTGATCGGCATGTGCAAGACCGAGAAGGAAGCCTACGAGAAATACTGGGACGATATCGCTCCATTTATCAAGTACGGCTGCTTGAAGGATGAGAAGTTCTGTGACAAGATGAACGATTATATCCTCTTTAAGGATATCAATGATAAGTACCAGACACTTCCGGAGCTGCTTGCACCGGTAGAAAAGCCGGAGAGCACCGAGGGCGAGACGGTTGTTGAGGAATCTGCAGATGCTGCGGATGCAAAGGATGCTGCTTCTGAGAGTGCATCAGAGGAAGAAAAGGAGCCGGAGAAAAAGACGGTATACTATGTAACCGACCGCGTACAGCAGGGACAGTACATCAACATGTTCAAGGAGCAGGGCATGAATGCCGTTATTCTTGACCATAATATTGATACCTCCTTCATCACACAGCTTGAGCAGAGAAACGAGAATTACCAGTTTATGCGTATTGATGCAGATGTGACTGAGTCCTTAAAGGATGAGTCTAAGGCTGATCTTACCGAGGCTTCCACAACACTGACGGATATATTCAAGAAAGCATTAAATAACGACAAGCTGACCATCAAGGTCGAGAACTTAAAGAATGCGGACGTTGCTTCCGTGCTGACACTTTCCGAGCAGGGAAGACGTATGCAGGATATGATGAAGATGTATGCGATGGGCGGCATGGGCGGAATGGATCCGGATATGTTTGCTGCAGACCAGACACTGACCTTGAATGCCAACAATGCATTGGTTCAGTACATCTTGAACAATAAGGACTCTGAGCATGTACCGATGTTTGCAGAGCAGTTGTATGACCTTGCAAAGATCTCCAACCAGCCATTGTCCGTAGATGCGATGACCAAGTTTATCAAGAGAAGCAATGACATTATGCTTCTACTGACCAAATAAGAAAGGAAGCAGCAGATGTTAGAAGTAGGAATAAAAGGCAGAAAAGAAATTGTAGTGACTAAGGAAAAGACCGCAAAATCCATGTGCAGTGGTGCACTTGATGTATTTGCAACTCCGGCAATGATTGCGCTGATGGAGAACACGGCATTTGAGAGCGTGGCAGATCTGCTTGATCCGGGGTGCGGAACCGTCGGAACGGCACTCAATGTCAAGCATGTGTCTGCAACGCCGGTCGGCATGAAGGTGACCTGCGAGACGGAACTTATCAAGGTGGACGGCAGAGCACTTACGTTTTCCGTAAAGGCTTATGACGAAGTCGGACTTATCGGAGAGGGCGAGCATGAGCGCTTTATCATCTTTGAGGAGAAGTTCCAGAAAAAAGCAAACGATAAGCTGAATGCATAATCACACTGCACAGAATGCAGACTGTGAAAGGAAATTTAAAAAAGAAGTGTCAGAACCGAAAAAGTCGGTTCCGGCACTTCTTTTTTATTCGGCTGTGATTGACTCGGCTGCGACCGAATAAAAATTGACGTCCGTTTTTCCATAAAAAGTATCTGTACATTCCGGTGAGATAGTGCTAAACTATGTTAGCAAAAACTAACCGAAAGAAGGAATCAATGATGACAAATGCAATTATTGTCGGATTACTTATTGTTTGTTTGATTTTTGGAGTGCGTGCGACCATCAAGCATTTTAAGGGTGAAGGCGGCTGCTGTGGCGGAGGCTCGGATGTCAAGATAAAGCCGAAGAAGCTCGATCATGTGATAAAGCAGAGAACCGTTATTGTGGGAGGCATGACCTGCGAGCATTGCAGAAGCCGTGTGGAGAGCTGTCTGAATGAGCTTGCGGGAGTGTCCGCAAGGGTTAATCTCAAGAAGAAAACAGCGATCGTTTCCATGGAGACGGAAGTGAGTGATGATGAGATCCGCGCTGCGATCGAGCATGCAGGATATCAGGTAGAGAGTATTTCATAAAGGAACAAAACATCCACGACAATATCCGCAACAAACTGCGCATTGGAAACATGATGAAAAAATTGAAAAATTATTGAGAAAAAGTATTGACAACTGACAAAAGTTATAATAGACTATGCGTGGTTAGAAAAAGCTAACCCAAAAAGCTTATTTCTGAACTATATAGAAACGGAAGGTGAAACGTATGAGTTTAGCGGAAGCAACGGCTGGTGTTGAGTACATCATCAAAGAACTCGTTACAGACGATGACGAGATGGAGGCGTTCTTATTCTCACTCGGCTGCTATCCGGGAGAACCGATCACGGTTATCTCACATATCAAGGGCGGCTGCGTAGTTGCAATCAAGGATGCCAGATACAACATTGATACTGAATTAGCGAAAGCTATTTCAATATAAAAAAGTGAGCAATCACTTTTTTTTACGACCAACAGTTAGCATATGCTAACTTTGGTTACCACTAACGAAAACAAATAAAATGAGGAGGATTCGTCATGAGAATTGCATTAACGGGAAATCCGAATAGTGGAAAGACGACCATGTACAATGCACTGACCGGAAGAAATGAAAAGGTCGGAAACTGGGCCGGCGTTACCGTTGAGAAGAAGGAGAGCCTGATCAAGAAGGCTTATTACGATGGAAAGGAAGAACTGATCGCAGTCGATCTGCCGGGAGCATATTCCATGTCTCCGTTTACGTCAGAGGAGAGCATCACCAGCGGATATGTAAAGAATGAAAATCCGGATGCAATCATCAACATTGTAGATGCAACCAACTTAAGCCGAAGCTTATTCTTTACCACACAGCTTCTCGAACTTGAGATTCCTGTTGTTGTAGCTTTGAATAAGAGTGATATCAACGAGAAGAAGGATACCGAGATCAATGTAGAGCTTCTTTCCCAGAAGCTGGGCTGCCCGGTTGTAAAGACCGTATCTACCGCAGCAGGCGGACTCAAGGAGGCTGTTGAGACCGCAGCATCCTTAAAGGGAAAAGGGCAGAAAGCTCCATACGTTCAGGGCAATGTCGATTTACATAGCAAGGAAGCCGTAGAAGAGGCTGACAGAAAGCGTTTTGATTTCGTAAAGGGAATTGTAAGCGAGGTTGAAAAGCGTAAAGTCCTTACAAAGGAAAAGAACGGACAGGATAAGATCGATGCAGTTCTTACCAACCCATGGGTAGGTATCCCGATCTTCGCATTGATCATGTTCCTTGTATTCTATATTTCACAGTCAACGGTTGGTACATGGATCGCAGACTGGCTGGCAGGCTGGATCGAGACTTTCCAGGAGTGGGTTGCAGGGCTTGTAGAAAATGCAAATCCATTCTTACAGTCACTCCTTGTTGATGGTATCATTGGTGGTGTAGGTGCCGTTGTCGGATTCCTTCCACTGGTTATGGTAATGTACTTCCTGATCGCACTCTTAGAGGATTGCGGATACATGGCAAGAGCTACCGTAGTTCTTGATCCGATCTTCAAGCGTGTTGGTCTTTCCGGAAAATCCGTTATCCCTATGATCATCGGAACCGGATGCGGAATCCCTGGCATCATGGCTTGCCGTACCATCCGTAACGAGAGAGAGAAGAGAACCACAGCTATGCTGACCACGTTTATGCCATGTGGTGCAAAGCTTCCGGTTATCGCATTGTTCGTAGGTGCGTTCTTCCCGAATGCTTCATGGGTTGGACCTCTTATGTACTTTGTAGGTATTCTTCTTATCTTACTTGGTGCATTGATCATTAAAGCAATTACCGGTTACAAATACAGAAAGTCATTCTTCATCATCGAGCTTCCGGAGTATAAGGCTCCAAGCCTTAAGAGAGCTGCACTTTCCATGTTAGAGCGTGGTAAGGCATACATCATCAAGGCTGGTACGATCATCCTTGTATGTAACACCATCGTACAGATCATGCAGTCCTTCAACTGGCAGTTCCAGGTTGTCGAGGAAGGTATGGAGGGAACATCCATCCTTGCAAGCATCGCTCACCCGGTTGCTTACCTGTTATTCCCGATCTGCGGTATTGTAGCTTGGCAGCTTGCAGCAGCAGCAGTTACCGGATTTATCGCAAAAGAGAACGTAGTAGGTACGCTTGCAGTATGTTATGGACTTAGCGCATTCATCGATACGGATGAGCTTGCACTTGTCGGAGACGGAAACGTTGTTGCTAACGCAATGGCACTTACCAAGGTTGCTGCACTTGCATATCTGATGTTCAACCTTTATACACCGCCTTGCTTCGCAGCACTTGGTGCGATGAACTCCGAGATGCAGAGCAAGAAATGGCTGTGGGCAGGAATTGCACTTCAGCTTTGCACAGGATATACCGTAGGATTTTTGGTATACCAGATTGGTACTTTGATCACTACCGGAGCTGTTGGTAATGGATTTGTACCTGGACTTATCGCTGTACTTGCAATGGTTGCAGTGCTTGTAGTTCTTATTGTAAGATCTAACCGCAAGTTTGCTGATGAGTACGCATTAAAATAAGCGTCAATTATCATTTACATCGGAACTGGTCAGCTGCTGGCCGGTTCCAATAAATTGACCGGGAAGGAGACAATATGGGAAATCTGATTGTAGCGTTAGTTGTGCTTGCTATTTTGGTGGCAGCGATCTTATATATACGAAAGGAAAAGAAAAAGGGCATAAGATGCATCGGGTGTCCTTCCGCAGGTCAGTGTCAGAAGTACAAAAAAGGTCATTCAGACGACGGCTGCGGCGGTTGCTAAGAGGTGCGGGCATATGAATAATCAGTTGCGGGAACAACAGAATAAATCGGTCACCGATTACCACAGAACAACGATGCAGAAGACGATCGTGCTTCAGCTGTTGCGGGAAAAGGGCTATCGGATCACAAAGCAGCGCCAGCTGCTGTTAGATATTATCCTGCAGGAGCAATGTGCAAGCTGCAAGGAAATCTATTACAAGGCATCTGCGTCAGACCCTTCTCTTGGAGCTGCAACTGTCTATCGCATGATCAATCTGCTTGAAGAAATCGGTGCCATCCGGAGAAACAATCTTTACCGTGTATCCTGCGGGGCAAATTGTAAGGCGAACGGAACCTGTGAGATCGTACTTGACGATCATACGATACGCAGACTGTCCGAAAGAGAGTGGCATCAGGTCATCTCCGAGGGACTTAGAAACTGCGGATATCTGAATACGCAAAAGGTTGTTAGTGTCTCTATGGATTCTTAATTCCGAAAAACAAAAGCGCGAATGGTTAAATTACCATCCGCGCTTTTGTTTTTCTTAAAATTATTATTTTAATAGATGCTACTGGTCTGCTTCCTTTTTCAGATTCTTCTGGGCAGTGGAGAGCATCAGCTTGATACGGTTTAGCTGGTTGACCTCGGATGCACCCGGATCATAATCGATCGCTACGATGTTGGCAGCAGGGAACTCATGACGGATCTTCTTGATCACACCCTTTCCGACAATGTGGTTCGGCAGGCAGGCAAACGGCTGCGCACAGACGATGTTGGAAGCACCCTGATGGATCAGCTCCAGCATCTCTCCGGTTAAGAACCATCCCTCACCGGTCTGGTTACCGCAGGAAACGATCGGCTCTGCCAATTTGGCGAGATCCTGTATGTAAGCAGTCGGCTCAAAGTGCTTACTCTTTTTCAACTCATCTCTTGCAGCACTTCTCATCCACTCAAAGAACTTGATCACAAGATTGTTTACCTTGCGTGACTTCTCGGATTCTCCAAGATAATCAGCCTTGAAATTCGTGTTGTAACAGCAGTATAGTAAAAAGTCTGTCAGATCCGGCACAACCGCCTCGGCCCCTTCGGACTCAAGCAGGTCAACGATATAGTTGTTGGCTGCTGGCAGGAACTTGACGAGAATCTCGCCGACAACGCCAACGCGTGGCTTTTTCTCATCGGTAATCGGAAGGTTGTCGAAGTCGCGGATAATCTCGCGGCACATCTTCTTGTACTGGCGGTGGGAGAGAAACTTATCCTGCGTGATAAATTCAATACAGCGTTTTTTCCACTTTTCATGCAGTGCATTGGCACTTCCTGGTACTTTCTCATATGGTCGCATACGGTAGAGACAGCGCATAAAGATATCGCCAAATTCAAGCGCATACAGACCATGCTGGATCAGCTTCGGTGTGAAGGTAAAGCCAGGGTTCTTTTCAAGACCTACCATGTTGATGGAGATAACCGGAACATCCGGATAGCCTGCTTTGATGAGCGCACGGCGGATAAAGCCGATATAGTTGGTCGCACGGCAGCCGCCACCGGTCTGTGAGATCAGGATCGCGGTCTTTGTCATATCGTAGTTTCCGGACATGACGGCGCTCATGATCTGACCGACAACGATCAGGGACGGATAGCAGGCATCATTGTTTACAAATTTAAGTCCGACATCCACACACTCGCGTGCAGGCACATCCGGGATGACCAGCTTGTATCCGGCTGCGCGGAATGCAGGCAGCAGCAGGTCAAAGTGGATTGGTGACATCTGCGGGCAGATGATGGTATGAGTATCCCGCATCTCCTCCGTGAAGATGACACGCTCGTAATTGGACGGATGGATGGTGCGCTTTTCATGCTGCTTCTCCTTGACACGGAGCGCAGACAGCAGAGAGCGGATACGGATTCTTGCGGCGCCGAGGTTGTTTACCTCGTCGATCTTCAAACAGGTATAGATCTTGCCGGAACCGGTCAGAATGTCGCTGACGCAGTCCGTAGTTACGGCATCCAGACCACAGCCGAACGAGTTGAGCTGGATGAGATCCAGATCATCGCGCGTCTTGACATAGTTGGCGGCAGCGTAGAGTCTGGAGTGGTACATCCACTGATCCATGACGATGAGCGGGCGCTCTAAGCTGCCCAGGTGTGAGATGGAATCCTCGGTCAATACGCAGATGCCGTAGCTGTTGATCAGTTCCGGAATACCGTGGTTGATCTCCGGGTCTACATGGTACGGACGACCGGCAAGGACGATGCCCCTGCGTCCGGTCTCTTCCATATAACGAAGGACTTCCTCGCCCTTTTTCTGCATCTCAAGGTGTGTGACCGCAAGCTCCTTCCATGCCTCGCTTACCGCATCGCGGATCTCTGCCTCCGGAATTGCAAATTCCGGTGCGCCAAAGCAGGCAACAAGCTGCTTGGACAAGGTCTCCTCGCTGGTAAATGCCATAAACGGGTTGTAGAACCTCATATTGCCGTTTGTGATCTCATCAACGTTATTCTTGATATTCTCCGAGTAGGAGGTGACGATCGGGCAGTTGTAGTGGTTGTTGGCATCCGGGAACTCCTTGCGCTCATATGGGATTGCAGGGTAGAAGATAAAGTCTACATTCTGGTGGACAAGCCATGCAATATGACCGTGTGCGAGCTTCGCCGGATAGCACTCGGACTCACTTGGGATGGAATCGATACCAAGCTCATAGATCTTGCGGGTTGACTGCGGTGAGAGCACCACAGAGAATCCGAGCTTCGTAAAGAATGTCGCCCAGAATGGATAGTTCTCGTACATATTGAGCACGCGCGGAATACCTACGGTACCACGGGGTGCCGCCTCGGCAGAAAGCGGCGTATAGTCAAAAATACGTTTATTCTTATATTCAAAAAGGTTCGGGATATTCTCTTTGTTCTTTTCCTTGCCAAGTCCGCGCTCACAACGGTTGCCGGTAATGTACTGGCGGTTGTCGGAGAACTTGTTGATCGTAAGCAGACAGTGGTTCGTACATCCCTGACAGCGCGCAAGCTTCGTGGTGTAGGAAAGTGCGTTGATCTGCTCGATGGTGAGCATACTTGTCTGGTAGTCCGCCTCGTGGCGTTCCCTTGCGATCAGGGCAGCACCAAAAGCACCCATGATTCCGGCAATATCCGGACGGGTGGCATGTACGCCTGCGATTTTCTCAAAGCTGCGCAGAACGGCATCATTGTAGAATGTACCACCCTGTACAACGATATTCTCTCCAAGGTCTTTGGCATCGGAGAGCTTGATAACCTTAAAAAGTGCATTCTTGATGACGGAGTAGGCAAGTCCTGCAGAAATATCCGCAACGCTTGCGCCTTCCTTCTGCGCCTGTTTTACTTTTGAATTCATAAATACGGTACAGCGTGTTCCAAGATCAATCGGATGTTTGGCAAAAAGCGCTTCCTTTGCAAAATCCTGAACAGAGTAGTTAAGGGACTTCGCAAATGTCTCAATGAAGGAACCGCAGCCGGAGGAGCATGCCTCGTTAAGCTGCACGGAATCAACGGTCTGGTTCTTGATCTTGATGCACTTCATATCCTGACCGCCGATGTCGAGGATGCAGTCAACCTTCGGATCGAAAAATGCGGCAGCATAGTAGTGTGCAACCGTCTCGACCTCACCGTCATCCAGCATGAGGGCTGCCTTTAACAGTGCCTCACCGTAACCGGTGGAGCAGGAGTGGACGATATGTGCGTCCGCAGGAAGCTGCTCGTAAATCTCCTGAATGGAACGGATAGCAGTGGCAAGCGGGCTTCCGTTGTTGTTGCTGTAAAAAGAATATAAAAGCTTGCCATCCTCGGATACCAGCGCAATCTTGGTCGTGGTGGAGCCGGCATCGATACCGAGATAGCAGTTGCCCTTGTAGGTGGACAGCTCGGCTGTCTCTACATGGTTGTTGCCGTGGCGCTTGGTGAAGGCATCGTATGCTGCCTGATCTACAAAAAGCGGCTCTAAGCGCGCAACCTCAAAGTCCATCTTAATTCCGGCTGAAAGCCGCTTGATCATATCCGTAAGGGAGGCAGTCACATCCTCCTTATAATTCAATGCGGAACCGATCGCTGCAAACAGATGGGAGTTGTCCGGTGTGATCGCGTGCTCATCATCAAGATTTAACGTGCGGATGAACGCAGCCTTAAGCTCGGACAAAAAGTGGAGCGGTCCGCCGAGGAATGCGACATGACCGCGGATTGGCTTACCACAGGCGAGGCCGCTGATCGTCTGGTTGACGACCGCCTGAAAGATGGAGGCGGAAAGATCCTCGCGGGTAGCTCCCTCGTTGATGAGCGGCTGGATATCGGTCTTTGCAAATACACCACAGCGCGCTGCGATCGGATAGATTGCCTTGTAATTCTTGGCGTACTCGTTCAGACCGGACGCATCCGTCTGGATGAGCGCTGCCATCTGATCGATAAAGGAACCGGTACCGCCGGCACAGATTCCGTTCATACGCTGTTCTACATTGCCGCTCTCGAAGTAGATGATCTTGGCATCCTCACCGCCAAGCTCGATGGCTACATCAGTCTGTGGGGCATAAAAAGAAAGCGCAGTCGATACAGAGATAACCTCCTGCACAAAAGGAACGTCAAGATGCTTTGCAAGCGTAAGTCCGCCGGAACCGGTGATCATCGGGGTGACGGTACAGTCGCCTACGATGCCATGCGCCTTTTGAAGAAGCGCGGACAAGGTCTCCTGAATGTTGGCATAATGGCGTTCATAATCGGAAAAGATCAACTGGTCATCCATGTCAAGCAAGGCTACCTTGACAGTAGTAGATCCGATGTCGATTCCCAATTTGTATAGGTTTTGATTTTGCATGGATACGATCCTCCATAGATGAAAAAAGGATTTTTCTTCTTATTAAAATGTTTATCGAAACAGTACATAACATTATACGACACGATCCGACAAAAAACAACGCTGATATTTCTAAAGTTTTTATGAACTATGGGACGGATTCATTGCAAAATCCGCAAAGAGTCCGTATAATGAACACTGTGCAAAGAGCCGGCGGATGGATCGGCGGACGGCACAACTACAAAGCAAATCGGAGAGTGAACCTATGAACTGGATGGACAAACTGGAACGTAAATTCGGGCGATATGCGATCCCGAATATTACACGATATATGATCTTTGCAAACCTGATCGGCTATATTCTTGAAGCTGCCGGGCTGTCAACGGTGATGCGCTACCTGGATTTTTCGGCAGCGCATATTTTCCACGGACAGATCTGGAGACTGGTCACCTGGATATTTGTACCGACAAGCGGACTTAGCTTCTGGTCACTTCTGTTTATTCTATGCTTGCTGATGCTTGGACAGAATCTCGAATATGCGCTTGGCTCCTTCCGCATGAATGTGTATTTCTGGGGTGGAATCCTGATCAGTGATATCGGAGGACTGCTGATCGGCGGGATCTCGTATCTGAGCGGAGTGCGCGTGATGTATGACGGAATGGTGTCAGGACTTCCAATCTATCTGACGATGTATTATATTTTGTTTTCCCTATATCTGCTGCTCGGACTTTTGATGCCGGAGGCGGAGGTGCGGCTGTACTTTGTACTTCCGATCCGCATGAAGTGGCTGACGATCCTCTATGTGATCGAGCTGGCATACGAGGTATATTCTTATTTTCGGATGGGATGGATGTACGGCATCATGTTCAGCACCGAGATCGTGCTGGCATTTGTGAACCTTATCGTGTTCGTGCATGCCTGCAAGCACCATGTGTCGGTGAAGCAGAAGCGCAGACAGAAGCAGTTCCAGGCACAATTCTCGCAGCCGAGACCGGGTTCAGGGATCGCAAAGCATAAATGTGCGATCTGCGGAAGAACGGAGTTAGACGATCCGACACTTACCTTCCGCTACTGCTCAAAATGCGCAGGCAACTATGAATACTGTCAGGATCATCTGTTTACCCATACGCATGTGCAGCCGAGATAAAAATCATGGCGTTCTTCTTTTTCGCAAGCCTTCGGACCATGAAGGCATGGGAGGTATTTTTCGTTTCAACCGTAATCAGAGTTGACAAGGGCTGTGTTGGATTTTATAATGGAAATATCGCAGAAACGAGGTTGCTGCATGCGTGCATCAGCCTCGTTTTGCACTATGATGGCTCCGGCGAGGAATCGGAGCGGTGGAGGAAAAGCAATGGAAAATGAAGTAGTATCCAGGAATTTTATCGAGCAGATCATCGAGAAGGACTTAGCGGAGGGACATTGTACGACAGTCAGGACACGTTTCCCGCCAGAGCCGAACGGCTATCTGCATATTGGACATGCCAAGTCAATCTTACTTAATTATGGTTTGGCAAAGAAATATAATGGACAGTTTAACTTCCGGTTTGATGATACCAATCCGACCAAGGAAAAGACGGAGTTCGTAGAGTCAATCCAGGCAGATGTAAAGTGGCTGGGTGCAGATTTTGGAGACAATCTGTTCTACGCATCCAACTATTTTGACCAGATGTACGAGGCAGCGGTCAAGCTCATCAAGAAGGGCAAGGCGTATGTGTCCGACCTTTCCGCAGATGAAATCCGTGAGTACCGCGGTACGCTTACCGAGCCGGGCAAGGATGATCCGTATGCGGACAGAAGCGTGGAGGAGAACCTTGCGCTGTTTGAGGGCATGAAGAATGGTGAGTTTGAGGATGGCAGCAAGGTATTGCGCGCCAGAATCGATATGGCATCTTCCAATATCAATATGCGTGACCCGATCCTTTACCGTGTCGCACACATGACACACCACAATACCGGGGACAAGTGGTGCATCTATCCGATGTATGATTTTGCACACCCGATCGAGGATGCAATCGAGGGAATCACCCATTCCATCTGTACGCTGGAGTTTGAGGACCACAGACCGTTATATGACTGGGTTGTCATGGAGCTTGGCTACAAGAACTCTCCGGAAGAGACACCGAAGCAGATCGAGTTTGCGAAGATGTATCTGACCAACGTGGTTACCGGAAAGCGTTATATCAAGAAGCTTGTGGAGGACAAGGTCGTTGACGGATGGGATGATCCGCGTCTTGTCAGCATTGCAGCGCTCCGCCGCCGCGGCTACACACCGGAATCCATCCAGAGGTTCGTAGACCTCTGTGGTATCTCCAAGGCAAACAGCTCCGTGGATTATGCGATGCTTGAGTATTGCATCCGCGAGGATTTAAAGATGAAGCGCTCCCGTATGATGGCTGTCCTTGATCCAATCAAGGTTGTGATCGATAACTATCCGGAGGGGGAGACGGAGTACCTTGCCGTGGAGAACAATCTGGAAAATCCGGAGCTTGGCAGTCGGCAGATTCCGTTTACACGCGAGCTTTATATTGAGCGTGATGACTTTATGGAGGAGCCGCCAAAGAAGTATTTCCGTATGTTTCCGGGCAATGAAGTGCGCCTGATGAACGCGTACTTCGTAAAATGTGTAAGTTTTGAGAAGGACGAAAACGGCAATATCACCCTGATCCACTGCACCTATGATCCGGCATCCAAGGGTGGCAACAGTCCGGATGGCAGAAAGGTAAAGGGGACGATCCACTGGGTATCTGCGGCACATGCAAAGCAGGTTACCGTTCGTCTTTATGAGAATATCGTCAACGAGGAGCTTGGCGTATACAATGAGGATGGCAGCTTAAATCTCAATCCAAATTCACTGACCGTTCTGGATCACTGTATGGTAGAGCCTGCACTTGCAGAGGCAAAGCCTTATGAGAGCTTCCAGTTTGTCCGTCAGGGATTTTTCTGTGCAGATGCAAAGGATTCTGCACCGGGACAGCCGGTATTTAACCGTATCGTGTCCTTGAAGAGTTCATTTAAGCTATAAGATAGGAGATAACATGAATATTTTTGATGGGTTAGAGAAGTTCGGGCTGGATGTGTCGGATCAGTTTGATTTGTATGGCGACGACAAGAAGGATGCAAAGGCTTCCGATGCGGGAAATGCGCCAAAGGAGGCAGAGCCGGACGAGAGGGATTTTTTGCTGGAACGCAATATCTGCTGTACGGTCTGTGACCGTAACTTCAAGACACGTTCCGTAAAATCCTCCAAGCTGCGCAGACTTGAGCCGGATAAGGATCTTCGCCCACGCTTTATGTATATCGATACATTAAAATATGACGTAATATCCTGCCCATACTGCGGTTATACTGCAATGAGCCGCTATTTTGAGCATCTGTCCTCATTACAGATCAAGCTTATCCGGGAGGGTGTTGCCTCCAAGTTCAACGCGACAACTGTTGACCTGCCGGAGATCTTCGATTATGCGTATGCGATCGAGCGTCACAAGCTGTCTCTTTTTAACTCCATCGTTAAAAAGGGCTCTATCAGTGAGAGAGCATACACCTGCTTAAAGATCGCATGGCTTTACAGAGGAAGGGCGGAGGAGCTTGCAAAGAAGGGAGAGCCTGCTGACTCGGAAACCATGAAGAAGTGCAAGGCGGATGAGATGACCTACTATGCACAGGCGTATGACGGTCTGATCAGGGCGATCGCCAGCGAGACGTTCCCGATCTGTGGAATGGATCAGAATACGATGGATCTGCTTCTTGCAGAGATGGCATTCGCACTCGGCAAATATGAGGAGTCCTACCGGTTCCTCTCAAGACTTCTTACTTCAAGAAGTGCGGGAAGCAATATTAAGAACCGCGGGCTTGATTTAAAGGAAGAGATCGTTGCAAAGCTAAGAAGCAAGCAGTAGGCTGCATATAAGAAGTATGTAGATAGTAATAGAAAATGATTCTTTGGATACAAAAACGGATGCCTTGTGGCATCCGTTTTTGTATGTCAGAAATGACTATTTCTGGTTATTCTTTACTTCCTGAAGCTTCATTGCACGAACCTTAAGCGGCAGACCGA
This sequence comes from uncultured Agathobacter sp., assembly GCA_934307695.1. Taxonomy (GTDB): domain Bacteria; phylum Bacillota; class Clostridia; order Lachnospirales; family Lachnospiraceae; genus Roseburia. The sequence continues at coordinate 37,714 of CAKRCS010000005.1, forward strand.
ATAAGGTGATGAAGCCGTCTGCATCGTGGTGATCATAGAGATCTCCGGTGGTGAAGCTTGCAAGGGACTCGCTGTAAAGTGAGTACGGAGAAGTGGTTCCGGCTTTGATGATGTTACCCTTGTAGAGCTTGAACTTAACCTCACCGGTTACATATTCCTGCGTGGACTCCACAAATGCCTGGATTGCTTCACGAAGTGGGGTGAACCACTTGCCCTCGTAAACGACCTGGGCGAGCTTGTTGCCCATATCCTTTTTCACTTCCATTGTAGCACGGTCAAGGCACAGCTCCTCAAGCTGGTCGTGTGCTTCCATGAGGATCGTTCCGCCCGGTGTCTCGTATACGCCACGGGACTTCATTCCAACGACACGGTTCTCAACAATATCTACGATACCGATGCCATGCTTGCCACCGAGACGGTTCAATTCACGGATGATGTCGGAAACCTTCATTTCCTTGCCGTTTACGGAAGTCGGAACACCCTTTTCAAAGGTCATGGTAACATATTCAGCCTCATCCGGAGCTTTTTCCGGCGGGCAGGTAAGAACGAGCAGATGCTCATAGTTTGGCTCAAGGGAAGGATCTTCAAGCTCAAGACCTTCATGGCTGATGTGCCATAAGTTACGGTCACGGCTGTAACTGCTGTCGGTTGAGAACGGAAGATCGATGCCATGTGCCTTGCAGTATTCGATCTCTGCCTCTCTTGAATCCATCTGCCAGTTGTCCTGTCTCCAAGGCGCGATGACCTTGATATCCGGAGCTAAAGCCTTGATACCCAGCTCAAAACGGATCTGGTCATTTCCCTTGCCGGTAGCACCGTGGCAGATCGCAACCGCATTTTCTTTTCTTGCAATCTCAACTAACTTCTTTGCGATGCCCGGACGAGCCATTGAGGTTCCGAGCAGATATTTGTGCTCATATACAGCACCCGCCTGCACACAAGGAACGATATAATCATCGCAGAACTCATCGGTGATGTCTTCAATATATAACTTGGAAGCGCCGGAGAGTTTTGCACGCTCCTCAAGACCATCCAGTTCCTCCCCCTGTCCGCAGTTGACGCAGCAGCAGATTACCTCGTAATCGTACTGTTCTTTCAGCCAGGGAATGATTGCGGTGGTGTCAAGACCACCGGAGTAAGCCAAAACAACTTTTTCCTTCATAGTAACACCCTTTCTTTTTGTATAATTCTTAATCAAGTATCTTCTTTTTTAAAAGTCACGATAACTATACATCAAATCATATCGGAACGCAAGTGAAAAAATATACAAAACAATGTATAAATATACAAAAGTTTGTGCATTTTTTCTCTTTACGAGACAAGGAAGGTATACTATATTATTAAGCAGAGTAATTATCGGGCTTTTTTTTGATGGAGGGAGCCGGATAGAGGAACAGGATAAAGGGGATTTCGAGTATGATAAAAGCAGGAATAATAGGCGCAACCGGATATGCGGGTGCAGAGCTGGTGCGCATTTTGATGAACCATAAGGAAGTAGAGATCGCGTGGTACGGTTCAAGAAGCTATGTGGATCAGGACTATGCGGATGTGTATGGCAATCTGTTTCAGATCGTAGATGCAAAATGCATGGATGACAACATGGAAGAACTGGCAGATCAGGTGGATGTCATCTTCACTGCGACTCCGCAGGGCTTTCTGGCAGGCGTGCTTACCGAGGACATTTTAAATAAGGTAAAGATTATTGATCTGAGTGCGGATTTCCGTATCAAGGACGTTGCGGTATATGAGAAATGGTATAAGATCGAGCACAAGAGTCCGCAGTTTATTGACGAGGCGGTATACGGCCTCTGCGAGATCAACCGCGGCAGGATCACAAAGGACACCAGACTGGTAGCAAATCCGGGCTGCTATACGACCTGCTCCATTCTGACTGCATATCCGTTAGTCAAGGAAGGGCTGATCGATCCGGATACGCTCATCATCGATGCGAAGTCCGGTACATCCGGCGCAGGACGAGGCGCAAAGGTTGCCAATCTCTTCTGTGAGGTCAATGAGAGCATGAAGGCATACGGCGTGGCAACACACCGCCATACACCGGAGATTGAGGAGCAGCTTGGCTATGCTGCCGGAAAAGAGATCACCATCAGCTTTACCCCACATCTTGTTCCGATGAACCGCGGCATTCTTGCAACCGAGTATGCAACGCTTAATAAGAAGCCGGACGGAACTTACCCGACCTACGAGGAGATCAAAGCGGTATATGACAAATACTATGCCGACGAGCGTTTTGTCCGCGTGTTGAAAAAGGGTGTATGCCCGGAGACAAAATGGGTGGAAGGCAGCAATTATGTGGATGTCAATTTCGTGATCGACGAGCGTACCGGAAGGATCATCCTGATGGGTGCGCTGGACAATCTCGTTAAGGGCGCTGCAGGACAGGCGGTTCAGAACATGAACCTTCTGTTTGGATTCGCAGAGGAGGAAGGACTTCGGATGGTTCCGATGTTCCCATAGAAAGAGGTGCAGAGCATGGCGGATTTTTTGTATGAGATTCGGACGATGACTATAGAGGACTATGATGCGGTATATGAGCTTTGGATGAGCATTCATGGGTTTGGTATCCGTTCCATCGATGATTCAAGGGAAGGTGTGGCACGTTTTCTTGCGAGAAACCCTTCCACAAGCGTGGTCGCGATCGCGGACGGTAAGGTGGTAGGCGCTATTTTGTGCGGGCATGACGGGCGCAGAGGCTGTCTGTACCATGTATGCGTGCATGAGAATTACCGCAAGCACGGCATCGGGAAAGCGATGGCAGTCGCCTGTATGCGGGCACTTCAGGCAGAGCATATCAACAAGGTCAATCTGATCGCGTTTAAGTCCAACGAGATCGGAAACCAGTTTTGGAAGGGCGAGGAATGGACATTCCGCGACGACCTGAACTATTACGATTTCACATTAAATGAACAGAACATAACAAAGTTTAACCGATAGAAAAGAGGATAACAAAATGGCAGAGCAGAATATGGACGAACTTTTGGCAAAGGCGCAGGTGTTGATCGAGGCACTTCCGTATATCCAGCGGTTCAACCGCAAGATCATCGTTGTCAAGTATGGTGGATCTGCGATGGTGGATGAAAAGTTAAAAAAGCAGGTCATTCAGGATGTCACCCTGTTAAAGCTGGTTGGATTTAAGCCGATCATCGTTCATGGCGGCGGCAAGGAGATCAGCCGCTGGGTGGAGAAGGTCGGAATGGAACCGGAGTTCGTAAACGGACTGAGAAAGACAGACGAAGCGACGATGGAGATCGCGGAGATGGTGCTTAACAAGGTCAACAAATCGCTGGTCAAGCTGGTGGAGGAGCTTGGAGTGCGCTCCGTCGGTATCAGCGGCAAGGACGGCGGGCTGCTCAAGGTCAGGAAAAAGCTTTCCGGCGGACAGGACATCGGCTTTGTCGGCGAGATCACGGAGGTCGATCCGAAAATCCTGCACGACCTTCTGGAGAAGGATTTCCTTCCGATCGTCTGCCCGATCGGTATGGACGAGAACTACCAGACCTACAACATCAATGCGGATGATGCTGCCTGCGCGATCGCAAGGGCAGTCGAGGCAGAAAAGCTTGCGTTTCTGACGGATATCGAGGGCGTTTACAAGGATCCGGATGACAAGAGTACCCTGATCTCTGAGCTTACGGTCTCTGAGGCGAAGGATCTGATCGGGGATGGTTTTATCGGCGGTGGCATGCTGCCGAAGCTTAATAACTGTATCGATGCGATCGAGAACGGTGTTTCAAGGGTGCATATCCTTGACGGAAGAATTGCACACTGCCTGCTTCTTGAGATCTTTACCAACAAGGGAATCGGAACTGCTATCTTAGGAGATCAGGAGGATAAATTCTACAATGAATAAAAGTGATTACATAAATGCTGCCGAGGGCAGCCTGCTGCATACCTACAATCGTTTCCCATTGGTGCTTGACCACGGCGAGGGCGTGTATCTGTATGACACGGACGGAAAGAAATACCTTGATTTTGCTGCTGGTATCGCGGTGTGTGCGCTCGGATACAGCAATGAGGCACATAAGGAGGCTTTGAAAAACCAGGTGGATGCGCTGCTGCATACCTCCAACCTCTACTACAACGAGCCGACAATCGCTGCTGCGCAGAAGGTGCTTGCAGCAAGCGGCATGGATCGTGTATTTTTTACAAACAGTGGAACCGAGGCAATCGAGGGCGCAATCAAGGCTGCCAAGAAATATGCATACACAAGGGACGGACATGCGGGACATGAGATCATCGCAATGCAGCATTCCTTCCACGGGCGCAGCATCGGTGCGCTGTCTGTAACCGGAAATGCACATTATCAGGAGCCGTTTGAACCGCTGCTTCCGGGCGTTAAGTTTGCGGAATTTAACAATTTAGACAGCGTAAAAGCGCTTGTTACTGACAAGACCTGTGCAATCATCATGGAGACCGTGCAGGGAGAGGGCGGTATCTACCCGGCGGATGCAGCATTTTTATCCGGTGTCCGCGCACTTTGCGACGAGCACGATATCTTATTGATCCTCGATGAGATCCAGTGCGGCATGGGACGTACCGGAAGGATGTTTGCATGGCAGAACTACGATGTCAAGCCGGACATTATGACGGTTGCCAAGGCACTTGGCTGTGGTGTTCCGGTCGGAGCATTTCTGATGACGCAGAAGGTGGCTGATAAATCGCTTGCACCGGGAGACCACGGAACGACCTACGGTGGCAATCCGTTTGTCGGGGCTGCAGTGTCAGCGGTGTTTGACCAGTTTAAGGAGCTTTCAATCGTGGATCACGTCAACGAGGTTGCACCGTATCTGGCAAAGCGTCTGGATGAGCTGGTGGAGAAGTACGACTGCCTGACCGCACAACGTGGCATGGGACTGATGCGTGGGCTGGTATGTACGCTTCCGGTCGGAAAGGTGTCTGCCAAGGCACTTGAAAATGGACTGATCGTGATCACCGCTGGCAGTGATGTGCTGCGCTTTGTGCCACCGCTTGTCATCGAAAAAGAGCATGTGGACGAGATGGTCGAGAAGCTTGTCAGGACGCTCGATGAACTGCAATAGAGGCTTTTGGTAAAATGAATATCTGACTGTGGGATTGCCCGGACAATAAGGTCCGGGCGATTTTTCGCTTTATAGGAAATTCTTTTTCCTATAAAGCGAAAATGCTCCGCAGGGATGCGACCCATGTGGAGTTGAAGATGCACTTGCGTGCCCACACGGGCGCGCACAGAGTCACAAAGTGACTCTGTGTTCTGTGATATATATGGATGGAGGGTGGTTTTGGAGATTCGTCTGTGCCTATTATCCGGCCGGATAACATTGAAAAATTTGAAATAATAATGAAACACACTTGTAATAGCTGTAAAAAGTCGTTAAAATAAGCAAAGACACTAATCCTTCTTCCGATTGGAAGGAGACGATATGACAAACAGAATAAAAATAACCTTGATTGCTGCTGCAATCTGTTTTTTGTGCGGATGTGGCAGACGAAACGAAGCAATCCTGATCGAAGCTGTCCGGGAAAACGGGACGGAGGAAGCATCGCAGACGCAGGAGGCGGATGCTTCCGTCATGGGCGAAGAAAATGCGGCGGCTTTTGATACTGCGGATAAGTCGATCGTGGTGCATGTGTGCGGTGCAGTAAATGCTCCGGGTGTGTATACACTTGCGGCAGAATGCCGGGTATGGGATGCCATTGATGCCGCAGGCGGCTTTTCCGAGGATGCTGATACGAATTATCTGAACCTTGCGGGCACGATCGGCGATGGCCAGAAAGTGTACGTTCCGACCGCCGGGGAGGTTGCTCCGCTTGCGGAGAACGGCTGGAATCCACTAAATCCGGAGCAGGCGACGGCGGGAAGTGGAAGCAGCCAACTCGTTAATATCAATACTGCGGATCAGACGGCACTTACCGGGCTTCCGGGGATCGGCGAGGCGAAAGCCAAGAGTATTATCGCGTACCGGACAGAGCATGGGCGTTTTTCTTCCATCGAGGAGATCATGGAGATACCGGGGATCAAGGAAGCTGTTTTTTCAAAAATAAAAGACTATATTACTGTTGATTGAGGTGCAAAATGGCAAAAAAAGTTCTTGTTGTTGACGATGAAAAGTTAATTGTAAAAGGTATCCGTTTTAGCTTGGAGCAGGACGGGATGGAAGTGGACTGCGCGTATGATGGGGAAGAAGCTCTGTCTATGGCAAAGGAAAATCATTATGATATGATCCTGCTGGATATCATGCTGCCGAAGATGGATGGCTTTGAGGTATGTCAGGCAATTCGCGAGTTTTCTGACATGCCGATCGTCATGCTCACAGCAAAAGGGGATGACATGGATAAAATCTTAGGGCTGGAGTATGGCGCAGATGACTATATCACCAAGCCGTTTAACATTCTTGAGGTCAAGGCAAGAATCAAAGCAATCATGCGCCGTACCTCGGCAACACCGAAGAAAGAAGAAAATCCGTCTATCATCGAAAAAGGCGATCTGCGCCTTGACACGGACAGCCGCCGGCTGTTTATCCTTGGCAGGGAGGTCAACCTTACGGCAAAGGAATTCGATCTGATGGAGCTTTTTATCCGGAATGAGAATAAGGTGTACAGCAGGGAGGCACTTCTTACGATGGTCTGGGGCAATGACTTTCCGGGGGATGAGAGAACCGTGGATGTGCATGTCAGACGTCTGCGTGAGAAGGTGGAGAGCAATCCGAGCGAGCCAAAGTATATTCATACCAAGTGGGGTGTGGGATACTATTATTACCAGAAGTAGCGGATGGAGAGAAGCATGAAGAAGAAGTCGCGCTTATGGGCGTTTATAAAAAGTATGAAGTTTCGTCTGATCCTTCTGATCCTCATTCTGACGGTGCTGCCGAGCGTTATTTTGTGTACCGGTATCCTAAATTCTTATGAAGCCCGCGCTGTGTCCATCCGTGAAAGTGAGGTGCTGAGGCAGACAACGATCCTTGCAAATCAGGTAGCGACAAGCCAGTTCCTGACGGATTCGGCAGACGGCATGGCGAATATACAGGCACAGATTGATATGCTTACGACCATCTATGACGGTCGTGCGATCATTGTGAATGACACATTTAAGATTGTTTATGATACTTACAATCTTGACCGCAGCCGGACAATCATCTCGGAGGAGGTCATCAAGAGCTTTTCCGGTGAATCGATTGTCAATTATGATTCTGTCAACCATTACATTGAGATGACGACTCCAATCATCAATCCGGACGATGCGGAGGGCAGGGTTTTAGGTGTTATGCTTGTCAGCGTGTCAACGGACAATATCATTTTGAATGAGAGCTATCTGCGGCAGAATGCAATGACGCTTTTGATGGTGCTTGTATCGCTGTTTATTTTCTTTGGAATCCTCTATGTCATCTATCTGGTGCGCCCACTGCATAAGGTGTCTCAGGGAATTGATGAGATTCAAAAGGGGTATGGTGCGGACAAACTGGAAGTGACAGATTACACTGAGACAATACAGATCTGCACGAAGTTCAACGAGATGCTTTCGAGCATGCGGGTGATGGACGAGTCCCGGCAGGAGTTCGTATCGAATGTCTCTCACGAGCTTAAGACACCGCTTACCTCCATGAAGGTGCTAGCGGATTCCATCAACAGTATGCCGGATGCGCCGCTTGAAATGTATCAGGAATTCATGGGTGACATTACCAACGAGATCGACCGCGAGACCAAGATCATCAATGATCTGCTGTCCCTGGTCAAGATGGATAAGTCCGCAGCGGATATGAACATTACGACCGTAAATATCAATGAACTGCTGGAGCAGATTCTAAAGCGGCTTCAGCCAATCGCGGACAAGCAGAAGGTGGAACTGGTACTTGAGAGCTTCCGCCCGATTACGGCTGACGTTGACGAGGTTAAGCTGACACTTGCAATCACAAATCTTGTGGAGAATGGAATCAAGTATAACCGGGATGACGGTGAAGGCTGGGTACATGTGTCTTTGAACGCGGATCATCAGTATTTCTATCTGAAGGTGGAAGATTCCGGAATGGGAATTCCGGAGGAGTCCCTGGATCTGATCTATGAGCGATTCTACCGGGTGGATAAATCCCATTCAAGGGAGATTGGCGGAACCGGACTCGGACTTGCCATCACGCGAAGCAGTATTCTGATGCACAGAGGCGCGATCAAGGCGTATAGCGTGGTCGGAGAGGGAACGACGTTTGATGTACGTATTCCATTGAAATATATTGTTTAGGAGCACTATGAGAAAGAAAGTTATTTTGACTGTGCTGACGTTGTTTATGGTTCTCATGCTTGGGGCATGCAAGGATGAGAAGAATCAGGGCAGTTATCAATTATTTTATCTGAATATTGACGGGACAAAGCTGGAGACGACTTATTGTGATCCTGCGGGAACGGAGACAAACCAGATCGCCGAGGATCTTTTGGCACGTTTAAAACAGGATCCGGAGCAATCCGACCTGCGTAGGACGATCCCGGACAACGTGAATATCGAGTCGGTCGTTTTTACCGGATATTCGCTGGCGGTCGATTTTGACCAGGGACTCTATGCGTTAGAGCCTGCAAGCGAGGTGCTGCTTCGCGCTGCGGTGGTAAAGACGCTGGTTCAGATCAAGGGCGTATCTTATGTCAATTTTACGGTGGAGGGAGAACCCTACAAGGATCGCAATGGCAATCTGGTCGGAAGCATGAATGCGGACAGCTTTGTGGAAAATCCGGGCGAGCAGATCAATTCCAGCGTGGAGACGACACTTACCCTGTATTTTGCAAACGAGGACGGAACGAAGCTGGTTCCGGAGAAGCGTAACGTTTATTACAGTTCCAATATTTCTTTGGAGAAGCTTGTGATCGAAAAGCTGACGGGCGGTCCAAAGACAGCAGGACTTCAGGCTACGATACCTGCTGGAACCAAGCTGATCACGCTTACGGTGATGGATGGAGTGTGCTATGTCAATCTCGATGAGACCTTCCGCAACCAGAACGAAGAGATCAGCGAACAGGTGGTATTGTATTCGATCGTCAATTCCTTGTCGGAGCTTGAAAGTGTAGACAAGGTTCAGATATCCGTCAATGGAGATACCTCTGGAAAGTGCCGTTATAATTACGATCTGTCTGCCATGTACGAGGCGGATTACAGCATTGTTGCGGAAACCGGGACAGAGGAGAAAGCAGAGACGGAGACCGAAACACAGACACAGGAATCAACAGAAACGGAGACAACGGATTGAGAAAAAGACCATTGCTTTTATGGGCGTGCGTCTTTGTACTGGGATTGCTTATCGGCTGGCTGATGGCGGGAGAGCTTCCGGCATCCGCTTATGTAATTATGATAGTGGCTGCTGCGGCGGTACTTGCCTGCTATGCAGCACTGCCATATCTGGTGCAGCATAAGTATAAGCGTTTTTGGCTTCGCATCTGCGGCTTGGCGCTGATATTGATCTTCGGCATCATGCACATGCAGTCCCAGATCCGGTTCCGGGAGCGGGAACTGGAACAAATACGCGAGGGAGCGGACATCTCCCTCTGCGGAGAGATTTACAAAAAAGAATATCGCAAGGAACAGTTGCGAATTTATCTGAAAAACTGCTATGCAGTATCTGATCAGACGAGCGTTGCCTGCAATCAGGTGATGCTCGATCTGCCAACCGATGATTATCTTATCGGAGAACTCCTATTCGTAAATGGAAAAGTTCATACATTTTCTTCGGCAACAAACGAAGGCGGCTTTGATGAAAGAAATTTTTATTTTAGCCAGAAAATTGACTTTGCAGTAAAAGATCCAAGAACCGAACGTGCTGCAACAGAAAATAATGGACAAGCCGGGCTGCGCGTTCCGACGTCGGAACGATTGTGGCGGCTTCGACAGAGAATTTCAGAGGTTTACCGGAATGCAATGGATCAAACGCTTGCCGGAGTTTTGTCGGTCATGCTGGTAGGAGATAAGAGCCGGATCGATACGGAAACGAAAAGCCTTTATCAGAAAGCGGGAATATCTCATATTCTGGCAATTTCCGGGCTGCATGTCTCGCTGGTAGGCATGGGGCTTTACCGCTTTTTCAGGAGAAGGGGACTAAAATATGGAACAGCGTTTGGTGCAGCCTTCGCCGTGATCCTGTCCTATGCATTTATGAGCGGCAACGGCGTATCAACGCAGCGGGCAGTCGGGATGATGCTTTTGTGTATGCTGGCGGATGTGCTGGGGCGCGGGTATGACCTCCTGAATGCGTTGGGCGGCGTCGTGCTCCTGCTTTTGTGGGAGAATCCATTTCTGATCGGGTATTCCGGCTTTCAATTTTCGGTGACGGCAATCCTTGTTATCGGAACTGCCGGAGCTTGCATTCCGGTAGAAGCAGAAAAAAGGGATGAATATAAGAGGGCAGGCAGAGGTACTGAAAGAAAGGTGGATGAGAAAGAGGACGCTTCGGTAGAGATGGCTGGAAATTTGGGAGGCATAAGCGATGAAAAGAAGATGGATGAGAAAGAGGGCGCTTCGGTAGCGGAGGTTGGAAGGTCAGGAGGCATAAGAGTGCTTCAATGTATGAATAAATTGTATGGTGCATCCGCGGTGTGGCTTGGAACATTGCCGCTTGTTGCACTCTACTATTATGAGATACCAACATATGCGGCACTTTTAAATATGCTTGTGCTGCCACTCATGCCGATCCTTTTCCTCTGTGGACTGACGGGTGGACTTGTCGGGTGCGTGAATCTTCCTATTGCAAAAATCCTGCTGATTCCTTGTATGGTCATTTTACAAATTTATGAGAAGCTGGCAGGGGCATTCTTACATTTTCCACAGTCCAATCTGATTGTCGGAAAACCGGAAGCTTTCCGGATATTTCTCTTTTATGGATCTTTTCTGATAATTGCAGCGCTCTGGAAGAAGAAACGTTCTTCACATGGACTTCGGATAATCGGTATGGTGGCACTTTTCCTACTTTTGGTATTCCCACAAAAGCAGCCGCAGGAGATTGTTGTACTGGATGTGGGACAGGGCGACGGAACCTTCCTGCGGACAAAGGAGAATGTTGCTGTTTTTGTAGATGGAGGAAGTTCTAATGTAAAAAGTGTCGGAACGTATCGGATGTTACCTTTCCTGAAGGCAAAGGGCGTGCGACAAATCGATTATTGGCTGGTGTCGCATGGGGATTTTGACCACATCAGCGGGCTGCTGGAGGTGTTGGAGAGCGGATATCCGGTCAAATATCTTGTTGTGTCGGAATGGGCGTTTTTGAATGAGGCAGAAACGGAAAATATGCAAAAGCTGCTTGCACTTGCGGATCAGACTGGTACACCTGTCCTTACGGCAGCGGCGGGGGATTTGCTTTGGATGGAGGAAACCAGGATTTCTTTTCTGTGGCCGCAAAGGGAGAGTGGAGGATCGTTAGACACCAATGATAATAGTCTTGTGTTTCTCTATGAGGATGAGGACTTTCGGGGACTTTTTGCAGGGGATATTTCGTCTGAGACGGAGAAAGCGCTGGTCAAAACCTATGTGGAGTCTGATAGCGAAATAGCCGGAAACGAGGAGCACTGGGGACAGATGGCACAAGGTGCAGGGGAAGTCTGCACGGAACAGACAATACAGGGGGCAGGAGAAAACTGTACAGGAAATGTGATACAAGGCGAAAGAGCGGGCTGCGCGGAAATGGTGATGCAGAGTTCAGGAGAAAATAGCACGGGAAATGTGATACAAGGCACAGAAGAATGTGTGGAACAGGCGGATGCAGTGGCGGAATACCAAAAATATAGGAAAAATTTGCTTGATGTGGATTTTTACAAGGTAAATCATCATGGATCAAAGTATTCAAGCTGTGAGGAATGGCTTGCTGCATTATCACCCAAGGTCGCAACAATATCGTGTAGCCGGAAGAATAGCTATGGGCATCCGCATGAGGAGACGTTAGAACGCTTGCAGGAGGTGGAAACTATCGTATATAGAACCGATGAAGTGGGCGCTATAACAATCCGGTTTGAACGTGCGGAACAGGCGGTTGGACCAGACGAAAAGGAGTTGAAGGTTAAAGTGCAAATTCGATTGAAAATGTGAAAAGTCGACAAGAACTGAGAAAAGGAACTAGAGAATTGATAGCTGGTATGGTACAATAGTAAGAAAGTGTCAGCTGGGAGTCGGCAGATGTGAACTTAATGGAAACACAGATAGGGGAAGTAGTAAGGAGGCATGGCTTGACAAAGATTTTGATTACCAATGATGACGGTATCAATTCGGATGGACTGGTTCGTCTGGCTGCGGCGGCAGTTAAATTTGGCGCGGTGTGGGTTGTGGCACCGGATGGACAAAGAAGCGCGATGTCTCACAGTATCACGCTAAGACACAGCATAGAGGCGTGGCGCGTGGAGTTCCCTGTCGATGGAGTGCATGCGTATGCCTGCGATGGCACACCGGCGGATTGCGTCCGGATCGGCGTGTTAAATATTGTTCCGGGTAAGCCGGATCATGTGTTTTCCGGTATCAATTACGGCTATAATCTTGCAACGGATATCCAGTATTCGGCGACGGCGGGAGCGGCGTTTGAAGCTGCATTTCAGAAGGTACATACGATCGCATTTTCGGAGGAAGCGTGTGCAAATCATGAGGTGACCGATCAGTATTTGGAGGAGATCATTGCAGAGCTGTTGGAAAAGCCGTTGGAGGAAAATCAGATATGGAATGTGAATTTTCCGGGATGCGGACGGATGGCATGCAAAGGGATTCTTCGGGATCGCAGTGTGTCAACGGATGTCTTTTATACGGATCACTATATTGAGACGACGCTTTCGGATGACCGCATTTCGTACATGGTGGAAGGCGTCCGCAATTATTCCACAAGCGGTGAGACGGATCTGAAGGCGATATTTGATAACTATATATCGATCGGCCGGGTGACGAATATTTCGTGAGGGCGCTGTATGTGCCTGAACAGTTAGAATTGCGAACTGTATGAGAGCATAGGAAGATCAAGACTCGATACATCATAGTACAGTGAACCACACAGCATAGAACAAATAATAATATATACCAGCATGGAGGACGAAAATGTCAGCAAAAGAGATAACAAGAATGCTTTACGGTGGAGATTATAATCCAAATCAGTGGCCGAGAGAAATCTGGGATGAGGATATGCGCTTTTTTAAGGATGCACACATTAACAGCGCTACGATCAATGTCTTTTCATGGGCAAAGATCCAGCCGGCGGAGGATCGGTATGATTTTTCGGAGCTGGATGAGATCGTCGAGATGCTTAGCAAGGAAGATTACGATATCGTGCTTGCAACGTCGACCGGAGCGCTCCCGGCATGGATGGCACACAGATATCCGGAGGTAGAACGTACAGACTATGATGGTTTGCATCACAAGTACGGACATCGCCATAATGCCTGTCCAAATTCACCGGTATTCCGCAAATATTCTAAAGCGCTTGCGGCAAAGCTTGCGGAGCGTTACGGAGATAATCCGCATGTGAAGTGCTGGCATATCAGCAATGAGTATGGCGGAACCTGCTACTGTGAGAATTGCGAGAAGGCATTCCGGGTATGGCTGCAGAAAAAGTACGGCACGATCGAAGCGGTAAATAAGGCATGGAATACAGAATTTTGGGGACATACATTCTATGACTGGGATGAGATTGTTGCACCGAATGCTTTGGGAGAAGGCATGTGGGACGGAAGAAGTGCGTTTGCGGGAATCGCGCTCGATTACAGACGCTTCAATTCCGACAGCCTGCTTCAGAACTATAAGGATGAGCGCGATGCGATCCGCGAGTATGATAAGGATGCCGTTATCACAACCAATCTTATGGGAACCTATAAGGAGCTTGACTATTTTAAGTGGGCGAAGGAGATGGATGTGGTCTCATGGGATAATTATCCTTCCTATAATACACCGTGGAGCCTTACTGCAATGACACATGATCTGATGCGAGGCTTGAAGGATCAGCCGTTTATGCTGATGGAACAGACTCCGAGCCAGCAGAACTGGCAGCCATACAATTCGTTAAAGCGTCCGGGACAGATGCGTGCGCAGAGCTATCAGACAATCGCACATGGTGCAGATACGATACAATTTTTCCAGCTTAGAAGAAGCGTGGGAGGCTGCGAAAAGTTCCACGGAGCGGTCATCAGCCATGCGGGAACCGAGGACACCAGAGTCTTTCGCGAGGTGACGCAGCTTGGAGCGGAGCTGGAAAAGCTGGGCGACACTGTGCTCAAGAGTAGAAATGAGGCACAGGTTGGAATTCTGTTTGACTGGGACAACTACTGGGGACTTGAATACACCAGCGGTCCGTCCATCGATTTAAAGTATGTCGACCAGATCCATTCCTATTATGAATACTTCTATCATCACAACATCCCGGTGAATATGATCCCGGTTGATGCGGATCTGAGCCGTTATAAGGTGGTGGTCGCACCGGTTCTTTACATGGTAAAAGACGGAATGAAAGAGGCTTTGGAGCAGTTCGTCAAAAATGGGGGAATCCTCATCACAACCTATATGAGCGGCATTGCAGGGGAGTCAGACAACGTTTATCTTGGCGGGTACCCTGGACCGCTTCGCGCATTGGCAGGAGTCTGGGTAGAGGAGATCGATGCACTTGCGCCGGAGCAGTACAATGAGGTCGTAACCGGGGACGGAAACAAGTACCGCTGCAATCTTGTGTGCGAGCGCATCCACCTTGAGGGCGCTACGGCGCTTGCCAGCTATACGGAAGATTTTTATGCGGGAGAGCCGGCGGTCACTAAGAACAGCTTCGGAAACGGAACGGTATACTATATCGGAACACAGCTTGACCGTGAAGGAAAAGACGATATTCTTACAAGAGCATGTAAGGAAGCTGATGTTGTAAGCCTTGTAGAGGGTGCGGAAGGACTTGAGATCGTAAAGCGCACAAAGAATGGAAAGGAGCTTTACTTTATCATGAACTTTGAGCAGGCGGACAAGAAGCTTCCGGCTGTATTTGACGGCTGCACCGATCTTCTGACCGGAAAAATTCTTGAAAAAGAGATGCCGGTACACAAATACGATACTTATTTAATTGAAAGATAAGTATGCTGGCAGAAAACTAAGAAATATCGAAGTAACGCAATAAAACAGATAAAATGAGGTAATACAATGGAACGAAAATGGTGGCAGAATGCCGTAATCTATCAGATTTATCCGAGAAGCTATCAGGACAGCAACGGGGATGGCATCGGAGACTTACAGGGAATTATAGAGAGACTGCCGTATCTTGGCAGGCTTGGAATTGATGCAATCTGGCTTTCGCCGGTCTACCGGTCGCCGCAGGTCGATAACGGATATGATATTTCGGATTATCAGGATATAGATCCGATGTTTGGAACCATCGATGATATGCAGCGGCTGATCGATGAGGCAAAAAAATATAACATTCATATTATCATGGATCTTGTTTTAAACCATTCTTCCGATAAGCATAAATGGTTCGAGGAGGCAAGAAAGAGCAAGGACAATCCGTACCATGATTTTTATGTCTGGAGAGACGGAAAAGAGGGCGTGCCACCAAATGATATGCGTGCCGCTTTCGGCGGGAGCGCATGGGAGTGGGTGCCTGAGGTAGGACAGTATTATTTTCACCAGTTCGCGCCGGAACAGCCGGATTTAAACTGGGAGAATCCGAAGGTCAGACGCGCCATTTACGATATGATCCTGTGGTGGATGGATCGGGGCGTTGGCGGATTCCGTCTGGATGTGATCGACCAGATCGCAAAAGAGCCGGATCGCAAGATCACCCAGAACGGTCCAAGACTTCATGAGTTTATCCGGGAGATGAGCAGGGAAACCTTCCAGAAGGGCAACCTGATCACGGTCGGGGAGGCATGGGGCGCAACCCCGGAGCTGGCAAAGCTGTACAGCAATCCGGATGGCAGCGAATTTTCCATGGTATTCCAGTTTGAGCATATCGGGCTTGACCAGCAGGAGGGCAGGGAGAAGTGGGATCTTGCCCCGCTTCCGTTCTTGAAGCTCAAGCAGGTGTTCAACCGCTGGCAGACAAGCCTGTATAACTGCGGCTGGAACAGTCTGTTCTGGAACAATCATGACCTTCCGCGCATTGTATCGCGCTGGGGCAATGATGGTGCATATCGCGTAGAGTCTGCCAAGATGCTTGCGATGCTCTTACATGGCATGCAGGGAACACCATACATTTATCAGGGCGAAGAACTGGGAATGACAAATGTCCGCTATGCAATCGAAGATTACAAGGATTTGGAGACGCTTGACGTATATAGGGAACGGCTGGAAGCCGGATATGACGAGGCAAAAGTCATGCAGTCCATATATGCAAAAAGCCGTGACAACGCAAGAACTCCAATGCAGTGGGATGATACAAAAAATGCCGGATTCTCTGCAGGAACTCCGTGGATCCGTGTAAATGACAACTACAAGGAAATCAACGCAAAGAGTCAGGTGGATGATCCGGACTCTGTATTTGCCTGCTACCGCAAGCTGATCACCTTGCGCAAGGAGTATCCGGTGTTTGTGGATGGACAATTTCATCTGCTGCTGGAGGAGGATGACAACATCTTTGCGTATGAGAGAGATAATGGGAAGCAGCAGCTGATCGTGGTATGTAATTTCTTTGACAAGACCGTTTCCCTGCCGATCTGGGATATGTGCAACGGAAAAGAGCTGCTTCTTTGCAATTATGGAACTGTGGAAGAAAACGAGATCCTTCGTCCATATGAAGCGCGGATGTATATAAAGTAGAAGGAGTATTTTTGCTGCGTAAGGAGCAAAAAAGATGATCTTTGGGGAAGATTAACAGCTTGGGAGAGGTTTTTATACAACATGCAAATACAGGATCTGCCACTGCAAAGTGACATTATTCTTGAAGTTGATAGAGGGGATTCTTCATTTTGCGTGCGTTCTAAGGTACTTGAGTATTTTTCGGATGGGATCGCGATCGCTCCGATCTATGTCAAGGGGACGGTGCTTAATATAGGAGTCCGACCGTTTTCTACATGGAAATATCATGTGTATGCCTGTGTGGGCAAGGAAAAGCGCCGGATCTCCTGGAAGAATGTGCAGACCGAAATGATACACACCGCAAGCGTCGGGGATGTGTATTATCTGCGGACGTATGCGTTTGCCAAGGAGAGCGTATCGAGTGAACGGCGGACGGACACAAGATATCCGGTGGATGTGCAGGGGCTTGTGCGCTCCGGGGATATGGAATTTGCGGTAAAGATCAATGATGTTTCATCGATGGGCTTGTCCTTCTGGATGGAGGAGGGGCAGATCCTTTTAGAGTCAAATCTGACACTCCGCTTTAGCGATGACGTACATGGCAACCTGGGTGCAATGGAGTTATTTTGTCAGGTGGCAAGACGGGTAGGCAGGGACGGCAGGACACTTGTTGGCTGCCGCATCAGCAAATACAACAATGCTTATGTTTCGTATATCCGCTATCTGAACCGCCTTACCTGTGAGGAAAAAAATGAGGCAAATTGACAACGATATCAAGACTGGACAATTTAAAAATGCGTATCTCATCTACGGGCAGGAAACCTATCTGATCCGCCAGTACCGTGATAAGCTAAAACGCGCACTTGTGTCGGAGGATGATACAATGAATTTCTCCTCGTATGAAG
Source organism: uncultured Agathobacter sp. (assembly GCA_934307695.1). Taxonomy (GTDB): domain Bacteria; phylum Bacillota; class Clostridia; order Lachnospirales; family Lachnospiraceae; genus Roseburia. The sequence goes on from CAKRCS010000005.1 coordinate 55,315, forward strand.
GCAGGGAGGTCAGCCAGACGGAGATCATCGACCTTGCGGAGACACTGCCGTTTTTTGCGGATCGCAGACTGATCCTGATCGAGGGCAGCGGCTGGTTTGACGGTGCGGGCGAGGAAATTGCCGCGTATCTTCCGACCGCGCCGGAGAGCACGTTTTTCGTTTTCGTAGAAGAGAAGGTGGACAAGCGCTCCAAGCTGTACAAGGCGGTCGCCAAGACCGGATACATCGCGGAGATTGGCGCACAGAACGAGGAGACGCTGCAGCGATGGGTACTCGGACGGCTGAAAAAGGAAGGCAAGGGAATTACTCAGCAGGCGTATCATCTTTTCATCGAGAAAACAGGAACCGATATGGAGAATATCGACCGGGAGATGGAGAAGCTGATCTGCTATACGCTTGAGAAGGATACCATTGAGCCGGAGGATGTGGAAGCAATCACAACGGAGCAGACACAGAACAAGATATTTGATATGGTGGATGCGATTTCCTCGCATCAGCAGAAGCGTGCATTGGATCTGTATTACGATCTGCTTTCGCTTCGGGAGCCATCCATGCGTATTTTGTATCTGATCACGCGCCAGTTTCATATACTTGCGATCGTAAAGGCAATGAGCAATCAGGGCTTTGGCAACAAGGATATCGCGTCCAAGGCGGGATGCCCGGAGTGGGCGGTACGAAAGTACGGGGCGCAGTGCAAGGGATATTCGCTCGACCAGATCAGGCAGGCAGTCAAGGACGGCACCGAGCTTGAGGAAGCGGTAAAGACGGGACAGCTGAATGACCAGCTCGCAGTAGAACTTTTTATCATACAGTATAGCTCAAAGAAGAATGCGGACGAAAGAGGCACCTTGTGACTCTTTGCGTGAGACTGTGGCACGCAAACTCTTTTCCTGTTAACGTAAAAAAAGCCCCATCGACATGACGGTATCGATGGGGTTTATTTATAATCGAGGGTTAATTATTTTGCCGATTAGGCAATTCCGTTTACGAGCTTAGCTAAACGGGAAACTTTTCTAGCGGCATTGTTCTTGTGGTAAACACCCTTTGAAGAAGCAGCTTCGATAACAGAAGTAGCGTTCTTAAGCTCAGCCTCTGCAGCAGTCTTATCGCCTGCAACAACAGCAGCCTCTACTTTCTTAATAGATGTCTTAACCTCAGATCTGATTGCTTTGTTGCGAGCAGCCTTAACCTCGGTAACTAAAATTCTTTTCTTAGCAGATTTAATGTTAGCCAATCCGGTACACCTCCATTTTAATTCATTTCATTCAATGTTTTATCTTCCGTCAAAGCCGGACACGGACGTTTCAACGGAAACATACTAGAGTATAATATTCCAAGCACAGGGCGTTTGTCAATACATAAATTTCGTTTTTTTGGAAAAAATAGAAGAAAAACACCGGCATATCGGAACGGTAGAAAAAAAGACGCTTATTATAAAGAAGAATAGGCAGAAAATGCAGGTGAGGAGGCGGCTGTTTATGTTGGAGGAAAACTATCCGATCCGGACGGATCTTGCCCTTGAAACACAGGAACGTATCGGGCATGGAAATGGGGCAATCAAAGGAGTGGATTTCTCAGAAAATAAACTGGAAAACGGAATTACCATCAGCACGGTGCGTATTTTGACGCGCAATGCGGAAAAGACCATGGGACGTCCAAGGGGGTATTACATTACGATCGAAGCACCGGATATGATCGACAATGATGAGGAATACCACAGGGAAATCTCTGTGGAGCTTGCGAAGATCATACGCAAACTGCTGCCTGATATCAAAAGGGAACCGGAGGAGGAAATTTCGGCTCTTGTTGTAGGGCTGGGGAACCGGGAAGTAACGCCCGATGCACTCGGCCCGCGCGTGATTGACAACATGTTCATCACCCGGCATATTATCAAGGAATACGGGAAATATGCGTTTGGAGATGAGCGTGTAAACAAGATCAGCGGGATTGTTCCGGGTGTCATGGCGCAGACAGGAATGGAGTGCCTGGAGATCGTAAGGGGGGTTGTGAAGGAGACACATCCGGACTTCGTGATTACCGTGGATGCGCTCGCCGCAAGAAATGCAAAACGCCTTTGCCGCACCATCCAGCTTACGGATACAGGAATTACGCCGGGAAGCGGAATCGGAAATCACAGACATGCACTCAATCAGGAGAGTGTCGGGATTCCGGTAATCTCACTCGGTGTCCCGACGGTGGTGGATGCTGCGACCATCGTAAATGACACCATGTATAATCTGATCGCTGCGATGAACCAGAGCAAGGCGCTTGGCACACTTACGGATTCTTTGGAGAGCCTTGACGAGGCAGAAAAGTATGAACTGATCCGGGAGCTGCTCTCTCCGAACTTAAATGCGATGTTTGTGACTCCGAAGGATATTGATGAGTCGATCAAGCGGCTTAGCTTTACAATCTCCGAGGGGATCAATATTGCTTTTTCACCACAGGAATAGGCGAAGCACTGCTGACATATAATGTGTTACAAAAGGTGGTGAGTGTTTGATCAGACGACTGATTTCGCTTTTTATGGCATGTGTAATGAGTTTTTTTATGCCACAGGTATCAACGAACGGGACACACGGCGTTTCCTTTCTGTCACGGGAGCTTATAACGTCGGTTGTCCCGGTTCTTGCATATAATGAAGAAGATATTACAAAAAAAGAGCAGCTGGCAGCTGGGGCAGAGTACGAGAACCGGCGGGCGTTAGGACAAAGCGGGCTTGAAAGCGGGCAGATGCAGTCCGGACAACCGCAGGGCGGAATCACCGATCTGCCCGGACAGACGGGAGCCAGCCCAAACGTTGAACAGCCGGAGAATGGACAAAACGGGCAGCAGAGAAATGAAAAACAGGACGGCACGGGACAAAACCATACAGCTGCGCCGGATGACACAGAACAAAACAACACGCCGCAGGGAATGGAGCAGAACGACGCGGCAGAAGGAACAGAGCAGGACGGTGCCGCGAAGGACGCGGACAGTGACGGTACAAAAGCAGGCATAGAGGAGTCCACGGAGACGTTTCAGATACTGTGGCCGCAGAATGTGTCTGAGAGCGGGAACCGTGCGGATACGAAGCCGACGGATGCAAAGCTGCTGGAAAAGCTGAATGATTTCGACTATCTTATCCAGAATTATTATATTGTGGACAGCAGTACGACGATCCGAAGCTCTGACATCAGCGCGGCGGAGCTTCTGGCAAAGGATCTTACGATCGCAGAGGATGTGGATGGTCCACAGATTCTGATCTATCATACCCATTCCCAGGAGACTTACGGCGGTGCGCCGGAGGGGGATGATGAAAATTCTGTCGTGGCGGTAGGGGAGTATCTGACCAGACTGCTGACAGAACAGTATGGATTCTCTGTCCTGCATCACACCGGAGAGTACGATGTGAATGACCGGGATCATGCATATTCCAATGCAGCGCCGGCACTAAAAGAAATTCTGGAAGAAAATCCGACCATTGAGGTGGTCATAGATTTACATAGAGACAGTGTTCCGGAGAAAAATCATCTCGTGACGCAGATCAATGGAAAGGACTGTGCAAAGATCATGTTTTTTAACGGCTTGTGCAGGACAACGGCAAGAGGTGACCTGACCAAGATGCCAAATCCGTATCTGCAGGATAATCTTGCTTTTTCCTTACAGATGCAGCTTGCCGCAGCTGACCAGTACCCGGATTTTACGAGGAGGATCTATCTGAAGGGCTACCGCTACAACATGCATTTTTGCCCGAAAACACTTCTGGTTGAGGTGGGAGCACAGAACAATTCGCTTGAGGAAGCAATGAATGCGATGGAGCCGCTTGCAAGCCTGCTCTCTAAGGTGCTGCAAAATTAGGTGGCACGGATATGTGGGGCGTGGTATACTAACTATATAACAGGACGCAAGAGGAGGAGGAAGACGATGATTGATTATACAGAAGGTTCAGGAAAGCAGTATCATACAGGTGTCGGACGGGGGGATGTCGGAGAGTATGTGATCCTTCCGGGAGATCCGAAGCGCTGCGCCAAGATCGCAGCTCATTTTGATGATCCGGTACTGGTGGCAGACAGCAGGGAATATGTTACATATACCGGAACGATCGATGGTGTGAAGGTGAGTGTTACCTCAACCGGTATTGGCGGACCGTCCGCGGCGATCGCAATCGATGAGCTGGCAAAGTGCGGGGCAGATACCTTTATCCGTGTCGGAACCTGCGGAGGAATGCAGGAAGAGATCATGGGCGGTGATATTGTGATCGCCAACGGCGCGATCCGCATGGAGGGGACAAGCCGTGAGTTCGCACCGATCGAGTATCCGGCAGTGCCGGATGTCAATGTCATGAATGCGCTGATCGATGCGGCAAAGAAGCAGAATATCCGCCATCATGTGGGCGTTGTACAGTGCAAGGATTCATTTTTTGGTCAGCACGAGCCGCAGATCATGCCGGTCAGCTACGAGCTGGAACAGAAATGGGAGGCATGGAAGCGCATGGGATGCCTGGCATCCGAGATGGAATCAGCAGCGTTGTTTATTGCGGGCAGCTTCCTGCGCGTGCGCGTCGGTTCCTGCTTCTTGGTAGTTGCCAATCAGGAGCGTGCAAAGCTCGGACTTGACAATCCGCAGGCACATGATACGGAGCTTGCGATCCGCACCGCGATCGAAGCAATCCGCATATTGATCCACCAGAAGGATTTAGGATTGTAAAATCGGGATATCCATGATAAAATGGTATATGCTTCATAAAAACATTCATTAAGAAAAAGAGGAGGAATTCAAATGAAGAAGATTATTTCTTTGTTGCTTACAGCCGGACTTCTGATCGGTTGTTTAGCAGGATGCGGAAGCAATGATACTGGCTCAAATGATTCAGCAGACAACTCCACATCAGGCGCTGAGACTTCCGAGTACAGCGTTGCAATGATTACAGATTACGGTGACATCACCGACCAGTCATTCAACCAGACTACTTACGAAGCATGCAAGGCATTCTGTGAGGCACAGGGTATCCAGTTCAACTACTACAAGCCATCCGGAGATTCAACCGCTGAGCGTGTTGCTTCCGTTGAGAAGGCCATCGATGACGGATACAATGTAATCGTTATGCCGGGGTATGCATTCGGTGGAACATTAGTTGAGGTATCTGAGTCTTACAAGGACGTTAAGTTCATTGCCCTTGACGTTGCAGCAGGAGATATCCTTGAGGCAGGCGTTGCAAAGGCAGGCGAGACTTACGATTACAATCCGGCAAACTGGAATGTAAATGATTACTGCTATATGGACAATGTATACTGCGCAATCTATCAGGAAGAGCTTTCCGGATACATGGCAGGATACGCAGCAGTTAAGCTTGGCTACACAGATCTTGGATTCTTAGGTGGAATGGCAGTTCCGGCAGTTATCCGTTTCGGTTTCGGATTTGTACAGGGCGCTGACGCTGCAGCAGCAGAGCTTGGAATTACTGTCAACTTAAAGTACGCATACGGCAACCAGTTCTATGGTGACGGCGATATCACCGCAGCTATGGATACCTGGTATGGCGACGGAACACAGGTTGTATTTGCTTGTGGCGGTGGAATCTACACCTCTGCAGCAGAGGCAGCAGCTAAGGTTGGCGGCAAGGTAATCGGTGTTGACAGCGACCAGTCTCCGATCATTGACGGTGGATACGGCGAGGGAATGACCGTTACTTCTGCAATGAAGGGACTTTACCCAACCACCTACGATACGCTTACCGATGTTATCGTAAACGGTAACTGGTCTAATTACGCAGGCAAGATCACCACACTTGGACTTGTATCTGACGAACCGACCGAGAATTATGTACAGCTTCCAATGGATACCACCCAGTGGAGCGATTCCTTTACTCAGGATGATTACAAGGCTCTTGTAGCAGCTATGCGTGCTGGAGATATTACTGTTTCCAATGATACTACTGCTATGCCGGCTACCACGAACGTAAATGTCAGCGATCTTGGAAACTTAAAGTAATCCGTGTTGGTTAGCGAATGATAACTGCATAAGATTATATGCATGATAAAAGGCTGTCACGCCGGTGAACTCATTGTGAGTGATCTGGTGTGGCAGCTTTTGTATTTCTTCCTTTTTTTTTCGGAAATGCCATGGTATAATAATAAGTATGTTTAACATCAATCATGTTTGGGAGAGAGGAGAAGGACTGTGGAACAACCTTATGCTATTGAAATGCTTAACATTACCAAAAGGTTTCCGGGTATAGTTGCCAACGATAACATATCCCTCCAACTGAAAAAGGGAGAGATTCATGCGCTTCTTGGTGAGAACGGTGCGGGTAAATCGACACTGATGAGTGTATTGTTCGGATTGTATCAGCCGGAAGAGGGGATTATCAAAAAGGATGGAAGGGAAGTCAGGATCCAGAATCCAAATGATGCCAATGACCTTGGAATCGGAATGGTACACCAGCATTTTAAGCTGGTTGAGTGCTTTACGGTACTCGACAACATTATTCTTGGCGTAGAGCCAAACAAAGCGGGATTTTTAAAGAAAAACGAGGCGCGTAAAAAGGTGCTTGAGTTGTCCGAGAAGTACGGACTTTCCATTGATCCGGATGCACTGATCGAGGACATCACGGTAGGCATGCAGCAGCGTACCGAAATCTTAAAGATGCTCTACCGCGACAATGAAATTCTGATTTTTGACGAGCCGACCGCGGTGCTCACACCGCAGGAAATCTCCGAGCTGATGCAGATCATGAAGAACCTTGCAGCGGAGGGAAAGAGTATTCTCTTTATCTCCCACAAGCTCGCTGAGATCATGGAGGTTGCTGACCGGTGCAGCGTTATCCGGAAGGGCAGGTACATCGGAACGGTTGAGACCGCAAGGACAACGATGGAAGAGCTGTCCGCAATGATGGTTGGGCGTAACGTCAACTTCCATGTGGAAAAGGGCGAGGAGAAGCTTGGGGACGAGGTGCTTTCCATCGAGAACATGACGGTTGCTTCCAAGGTCCACAAGAACAACGCAGTCAAGAACGTTTCCCTGAAGATCCGCGCGGGCGAGATCGTATGTATTGCCGGAATCGACGGCAATGGTCAGACGGAGTTCGTACACGGACTTACCGGACTTGAACCGCTCGTAAGCGGCAAGATCACGATGTGCGGCAAGGATATTACCAAGGCTTCCATCCGTGAGAGAAGTGTCTTAGGAATGAGCCATATCCCGGAGGACAGACACAAGCATGGTCTTGTTTTAGACTATACACTTGAGGATAATCTGGTGCTCCAGAGATATTTTGAACCGGAATTTACCAACAAGGCAGGCTTTTTAAAGAGAAAGAACATCCGACAGTATGCAACCAAGCTGATCGATCAGTATGATGTGCGTTCCGGACAGGGTCCGGTCACGATCGCAAGAAGCATGTCCGGTGGCAACCAGCAGAAGGCGATCATCGCGCGTGAGGTAGACCGCAATCCGGAGCTTTTGGTTGCGGTACAGCCGACGAGAGGACTGGACGTCGGAGCCATCGAGTACATTCACAAGCAGCTGATCGCACAGCGTGATGCAGGAAAGGCAGTTTTACTTGTGTCCTTAGAGCTGGATGAGGTTATGGATGTGCCGGATCGTATCTTAGTCATGTACGAGGGCGAGATCGTCGGAGAGTTTGATCCGAAAAAGACTACACAGGAGGAGCTTGGCCTGTATATGTCCGGAGCAAAGAAAAGTGAGGTGACTGTATCATGAAAAAATTACTGAAAAATAGTGGCGTACAGTCATTTATTGCATCCTTGATCTGTATCGTCATCGGTATGTTTGTCGGATTTCTGTTCTTGCTCGCGATCGAGCCGAGCGGGGCAGGCGAGGCAATTCTTGCCGTGGCGAAGAACTTCTTTGCGTACAGCAGAAAGGCTACGCAGCTTAAATATTTGGGAAGCACACTTGTTAAGACAGCACCGCTTCTGATGTGCTCCCTTTCTGTTTTGTTTTCTTACAAGGTAGGACTTTTCAACATCGGGGCAGCCGGACAGTATGTTATGGGCGCATGTGCGTGCCTGTATGCGGCGATCGTGCTCGGATGGGGCTGGCTGCCATGCATGATCTTAGCTGCTGTTGCAGGCGGCGTATACGGAGCAATCACCGGTCTGCTCAAGGCGTATGCCAACGTCAACGAGGTAATCTCCGGTATCATGCTCAACTGGATCGGACTTTATTTTACAAACATGGTTTTAAGTCAGGCAAAGGATGCCAGCAGCGCATATACATATCCGCTGCAGAACAAGGGACCGAAGGCAATCCTTCCGTCACTTGGAATGACCTCCGTATTTGGCGATAACAAGTATGTGGGAATCGCAATCCCGCTCGCGGTTGTTTTTGCGATCCTGGTATGGATTCTTCTGGAAAAGACGAAGCTCGGCTATGAGTTAAAGGCGACCGGCTTTAACAAGAATGCGGCAAAATACTGCGGAATGGCAGAAAAGCGCAATGTGATCCTTTCCCTGGTGATCAGTGGTGTGCTTGCCGGACTTGCAGGCTCCTTTATGTATCAGACGGATATGGAACAGTGGCAGGTAACGATCGCTTCCGTTCCGGGCATGGGCTTTAACGGTATCGCGGCAGCCTTCCTCGGAGGCTTAAACCCGATCGGTGCCATTTTCTCATCCTTCTTTATCCAGCATATTACGGATGGCGGCTCCAATGTAGATCTTAGCATTTACTGCTCACAGATCTCAGACCTGATCTCTTCACTGATCATTTATCTGTGCGGTTTTGTGGCATTTATCAAGTATGCGATGAATGCGGGCATTGCGAAGTCAGAAGAGAAAAAGGCTGCCAAAGCGGCAGCAGAGAAAGGAGGAGACAAGTAATGGCATTATTGATTCAGTACACACTTTTATTTGCTTGTATTCTTTCTTTGGTAGCACTTGGCGGATGCTTCTCCGAGCACTCCGGTGTCATCAACTTAGGACTGGAAGGAATCATGGTCATGGGCGCTATGGGTGGTGCGCTCACAATGAAATATCTCCCAAGTGGAACTTCTGCATTTGTGATCGTAGTTGTGACAATCTTAGCAAGCATTTTGCTGGGACTTGCGTATTCTGCTTTGCTTGCGGTTGCGGCAATCCATTTTAAGGCGGATCAGACGATCGTTGGAACCGCTCTTAACATGCTTGGTGCAGCACTTGCAACCGTTATCGTAAAGTCTATCAACACCATCAGCAATCCGGACGACCATTCTTCCATCGTGCAGTACATCGAGCAGAAGAAGGCGTTTATCATCAATATCAACGGATTTGAGTTCAGCTGGTTTATGCTGATCACGGTGATCGTCATCATCGTGTCTTACATCGTATTGTATAAGACCAAATTCGGACTCCGCCTTATGGCGTGTGGCGAGCACCCGCAGGCAGCTGACTCCGTTGGTATCAACGTATACAAGATGCGCTGGGCGGGCGTGCTGATCTCCGGTATGCTCGGAGGACTCGGCGGTATCTGCTATATTACGACAGGTGTTTCCGAGTGGAAGTTTGAGTATGGTGTGGCAGGATTCGGCTTCCTTGCACTTGCCGTTATGATCTTTGGTAAGTGGAAGCCGCAGAACATTGCACTTGCAGCACTGCTGTTCGGATTCTTCCGCGCATTGTCCAACGTATACTTTGGATTTGATTTCCTTGTGAACTTAAATATCCCAAGCGGTATTTACAACATGCTGCCGTATGTGATCTCGCTGATCGTGCTTGCATTTACTTCCAAGCAGTCACGCGCACCGAAGGCAGAGGGTATTCCATACGATAAGGGAAGCCGTTAGAAAATGGCAGATAAGGCAGTATCAAGTCTCCTTTGACTTATGACCGAGACAGATGCTGCCTTTTTGTTCCGCGGCAGAGAATAAGTATAGATTGCGGAGGAAATATTATGCAGATAAGTGAATTGATCGAACTGGCATTAAAAGCAAGAGAAAACGCCTACATCCCGTATTCCGGGTGGGCGGTCGGTGCCGCGCTTCTTACGGCGGATGGCAAAGTATATCAGGGCTGCAACATCGAAAATGCATCCTACACACCGACGAACTGTGCAGAGCGTACCGCTTTTTTCAAGGCAGTCAGCGAGGGCGAACGGGAGTTTACTGCGATCGCCATTGTCGGGGGCAAGGCGGGCGAGCTTCCGTCTACCTACTGCGGACCATGCGGCGTGTGCAGACAGGTCATGATGGAGTTCTGTGATCCAAAGACGTTTCATGTCTATGTGGCAAAGAACCCGGAGGACTACAAGGAATACACACTCGAAGAAATGCTGCCGCTCGGCTTTGGACCGGCAGATCTTGGGAAAAAGTAATAGACGGAAAGCAGCAGATATTTATTAGAAATAATAAGAAAAACAGCAATAGAAAAGAGAGGTAAATTAAAATGGATAAGAAAGATATTCTGGCAGTATGTGACCATACGTTATTGTTACAGGGAAGCACATGGGAGGAGATCAAGGGCATCTGTGATGATGCGATGAAATATCACACCGCATCTGTATGCATTCCGCCTTGCTATGTAAAGCAGGCAGCAGACTATATGCAGGGCAGGATCAAGGTATGTACCGTTATCGGATTCCCGAACGGCAACATGACCACCGCAACGAAGGTGTTCGAGACAAAGGATGCCGTTGCAAACGGTGCGGAAGAGATCGATATGGTCATCAACATCGGTATGCTCAAGGCAAAAGAGTACGATTATGTATTAAACGAGATCAACGAGATCAAGGAAGCCTGCGATGGAAAGCTCCTTAAGGTCATCATCGAGACCTGCCTCCTGACAGACGAGGAGAAGGTAAAGATGTGTGAGATCGTAAACGCTTCCAACGCGGACTATATCAAGACCTCCACCGGATTTTCAACCGCAGGAGCAACCTTTGCAGATGTGGAGCTTTTTGCAAAGCACATGAACCCGGATAAGAAGATCAAGGCAGCAGGCGGAATCACTTCTATGGCAGATGCAGAGAGGTTTATCGAGCTTGGCGCAAGCCGTCTTGGAACCAGCCGTATCGTAAAGATCGTTAAGGCTGAGGAGAACGCTTAAGGAGAGCACTTTTGAAAAAGAAAGGAGAGGACGCGGCGTGAAAAAGTATAAAAGAGTATTTGCGATCGTTATCGATTCCTTTGGCATTGGGGCAATGCCGGACAGTGAGAAGTTCGGTGACGTTGGGGTAGATACCTACGGACATATCGCAGAATCGGTTGACCATTTTGTGATCCCGAATCTGCAGAAGCTGGGATTATCCAATCTGCATCCGGTAAAGGGGGTTGATCCGGTAACAGAGCCGGTCGGATACCGTGCAAAGTTAAGGGAGACCAGCAACGGCAAGGATACCATGACCGGACACTGGGAGATGATGGGAATCAACACCAAAAAGCCGTTTATCACGTTTACCGAGACCGGATTTCCGAAGGAACTGATCGATGAGCTGTCCAGGCGCTGTGACGGAAGAGAGATCATCGGAAATAAATCTGCCAGCGGAACAGAGATCCTTGATGAGCTTGCAGAGCAGGAAATCAACGAGGGCAAGCTGATCGTCTATACATCTGCGGATTCGGTTCTCCAGATCTGCGGCAATGAGGAGACGATGGGACTTGAAACCTTGTACCGCTACTGTGAAGCTGCGCGCGAGCTGACGCTTCGGGATGAGTGGCGTGTCGGCCGTGTTATTGCCCGCCCGTATGTCGGCAGGAAGAAGGGGGAGTTCGTCCGAACCAGTAACCGTCACGATTATGCATTAAAGCCAACCGGACGGACCGCGTTAAATGCACTAAAGGATGCTTCCTATGATGTGATCTCTGTCGGAAAGATCAACGATATTTTTGTCGGGGAGGGAATCACGGAGAGCTACCGCTCTAAGAGCAGCGTACACGGAATGGAACAGACGATCGAGATCGCACAGAAGGACTTTACGGGACTTTGCTTTGTAAACCTCGTTGACTTCGATGCACTCTGGGGACACCGCAGAAATCCGCAGGGCTACCGCGACGAGCTTGAGCGTTTTGATGTGAAGCTCGGTGAGCTGCTTCCTCTTTTAAAGGAGGATGATCTGTTAGTCATCACCGCAGATCACGGCAATGATCCGACCTACACCGGAACGGATCACACGCGAGAAAAGGTGCCATTTCTGGCATATTCGCCGTCCATGAAGCAGTCAAAGGAGCTTCCGGAGCAGGAGACCTTCGGCGTGATCGGCGCAACGATCGCGGATAATTTTGATGTGGAGATGCCAAAAGATACGATTGGTACTTCCCTTTTGGAAAATTTTCAGTAAAATGAAAGCTGCGGCGGTGCTGCCGCAGAACAGTAAGTGACAGAAAGAGGTAACAATATTATGGCAATAGACCAGAGCAAGATTCGTAATTTTTGTATTATCGCGCATATCGATCACGGTAAATCAACTCTGGCAGACCGAATCATCGAAAAGACCGGAACACTGACAAGCCGCGAGATGCAGGCACAGGTTCTGGACAATATGGATCTGGAGCGGGAACGCGGCATTACGATCAAATCGCAGGCGGTGCGCATTATTTATAAGGCAAAGGATGGTGAGGAGTATATCTTTAACCTCATCGACACACCGGGACATGTGGACTTTAACTATGAGGTTTCCAGAAGCCTTGCTGCGTGTGACGGCGCAATCCTTGTCGTGGACGCAGCGCAGGGTGTGGAGGCACAGACGCTTGCCAACGTATACTTGGCGCTGGATCATGATCTGGATGTATTTCCGGTCATCAATAAGATTGACCTTCCGAGTGCAAGACCGGAGGAGGTCATTCAGGAGATCGAGGACGTGATCGGAATCGAGGCACAGGATGCACCGCGCATTTCCGCAAAGACCGGATTGAATGTCGAGGAAGTTCTGGAACAGATTGTCACTAAGATTCCGGCTCCGAAGGGGGATCCGAAAAGCCCGCTCAAGGCTTTGATCTTTGATGCAGTGTATGATCCGTACAAGGGCGTTATCGTTTTTTGCAGGATCATGGAGGGAACCGTAAAGGTCGGCACAGAGATCAAGATGATCGCTACCGGAGCGCAGGATATTGTAACGGAGGTCGGATATTTCGGCGCGGGACAGTTTATCCCATGCGATGAGCTTTCCGCAGGAATGGTCGGCTACATTGCGGCGAGCATCAAAAACGTGCGCGATACGCGCGTTGGTGATACGGTGACAGAAGCGTCCCGCCCGTGTGATAAGGCGCTTCCGGGCTACAAGAAGGTCAATCCGATGGTGTATTGCGGCATGTACCCGGCAGATAGTGCCAAGTACCCGGATCTGCGCGATGCGTTGGAAAAGCTGCAGATCAACGATGCATCCTTATTCTTCGAACCGGAGACTTCACTGGCGCTCGGCTTTGGATTCCGTTGCGGATTTTTGGGACTGCTTCATCTGGAAATCATTCAGGAGCGCTTGGAGCGTGAGTTTGATCTGGATCTGGTCACAACCGCTCCGGGTGTTGTATACAAGGTGCATAAGACGGATGGTGAGGTGATCGACCTTACCAATCCGTCCAATCTTCCGGATCCGTCAGAGATCGATTATATGGAAGAACCGTTTGTGAGCGCAGAGATCATGGTGACCAGCGAGTATGTGGGCGCGATCATGAATCTGTGTCAGGAGCGGAGAGGAATCTATATCAGTATGGAATATCTGGAGGAGACACGCGCACTCATCAAGTATGATCTGCCGCTGAATGAGATTATTTACGATTTCTTTGATGCGCTAAAATCGCGTTCCAGAGGATATGCTTCCTTTGATTACGAGCTGAAGGGCTATGTCCGTTCCGAGCTTGTCAAGCTGGATATCTTGATCAACCGCGAGACGGTGGATGCATTATCCTTTATCGTATTTAAGGATAGCGCGTATGACCGCGGACGCAGGATGTGTGAGCGATTGAAGGAGGAGATACCGAGACACCTGTTCGAAATCCCGATTCAGGCGGCAGTCGGTGGCAAGGTCATCGCAAGAGAGACGGTCAAGGCGATGCGCAAGGACGTACTTGCCAAGTGCTATGGTGGTGATATTTCCAGAAAGCGCAAGCTGCTTGAAAAGCAGAAGGAAGGAAAGAAGCGGATGCGCCAGGTGGGTAACGTAGAGATCCCGCAGGAGGCATTTATGAGCGTCCTCAAGCTCGATGAGGATTGATGTACAAATCGGCAGAGGTGAGATTTACACATAAGAGGTGTATGGCTGTCGAAGCAATATCAGACGCGGAGTGCGAAGCACGGATGCGCATAGGGTATCATCTATCATGTGCGAAAGCACATGATACCATATAATGTAAGAGAGGAGTGTGTGGCAATATGAAGAATCTGGAGTTGTATGTACACACTCCTTTTTGTGTGCGCAAATGTGAGTATTGCGATTTCCTGTCGTTTTCTGCGGACGAAAAGACGCAGGAAGCGTATGTGCAGGCGCTGCTTCAGGAAATCCGCTATTACGGTACGCAGCTAAGAGACTGTGAGATCTCCACCGTCTATATCGGCGGCGGGACGCCGAGCTGGCTGTCGCAGGAGCTGATGCTTGCCATACTGGACACGATCGGCAGTTCCTTCCATATAAATAAGAAGGTGGAGGCGACGATCGAATGTAATCCGGGAACGCTTACCAAGAGCAAGCTGCTGGCGTACCGGGAGGCGGGAGTCAACCGGCTTTCTATCGGATTGCAGTCTGCCAACAACGAGGAACTGAAACGCCTCGGAAGGATCCACACGTTTGAACAGTTCATGAAAACGTATGAGATGGCGAGGAACGCAGGCTATGGAAATATCAATATCGACCTGATGAGCGGTCTGCCATATCAGAAGGTCGAGGACTATCTGCGCTCGCTGCAGAGTGTCATCCGGATACGACCGGAGCATGTATCCGCGTACTCGCTGATAATCGAAAAGGGCACGCCTTTTTATGAAAAATACAAGTTCGATGCAGTAAAGCAGGAAGCCGGGATGAAGCCGGATATACTTCCGGATGAAAACGAGACCTACCGGATGATCAAGCTGACGCAGCAGCTGCTTGCAGAGGCGGGCTATGCACAGTACGAGATCTCCAATTTCGCTAAGCCGGGCTATGAATGCAGGCATAATATCGGCTATTGGACAAGAGAGAACTATCTAGGAGTGGGACTTGGGGCAGCGTCGCTTATCGATAATGTAAGATACAGCAACACAAGGGATCTGTACAAATATATAGAAGAATGTTCCAATATCTACAAAATGTCCTATGATCCATCGGAACCGGCGCAGCTGTCGGCACCGAAGCCGGAGTATATCACAAATCTCCATGCATCCGTGGAACCGATTGCGAAGCAGGCGCAGATGGAGGAGTTTATGTTCCTCGGACTTCGCATGACGAAGGGCGTGACGCGCGCACGTTTTGAGGAATGCTTTTCCATGCCAATCGAGGCAGTCTACCGGGAGGAAATCGAACAGCTTAAGGCGGAAGGACTTCTTATTGCAAGAGAAGGGCGCATCGTACTCACGGACAAGGGACTTGACCTGTCCAATTATGCGATGGCAAAATTCCTGCGGTAGGGACGTTCCTTTTGGCACATGCAGCGCCCATTGACACGCGGAAAATGTGTATTCGTAATAAAATTATAAAATAAGTATAAAATAGCACCGGGGTGTTGACAAAGAATACCCTTGGTGCTATTTTAATTACAGATGTTAGCACTCCTATTAAATGAGTGCTAACACATTGAAGCGAATTGACGAGAACAAAGAGCAGGTGAGAGATAAGTGGGAGCACTTGATGAAGAATTAAGCGAACGCAAAATAAAAATCTTAGATGCTATTATCCGTAACTACTTAGAGACGGGAGAGCCGGTTGGTTCACGAACGATCTCCAAGTACACAGATCTGAACTTAAGTTCTGCAACGATTCGCAATGAGATGTCGGATCTCGAAGAACTGGGTTACATCGTTCAGCCGCATACATCGGCAGGACGTATTCCTTCCGACAAGGGCTATCGCCTGTATGTGGATCATCTGATGGCGGAGAAGGATCGTGAGGTCACGGAGATGAAGGAGTTTGTCATCGAAAAGACCGAGAAGATGGAGCGGGTATTAAAGCAGGTTGCCAAGATGCTTGCGAACAATACCAACTACGCAACACTCGTTACCGCATCCTCCACCAACCGGATCAAGTTCATCCAGTTATCACAGGTGGTAGACGATCAGATCCTTGCAGTGGTTGTGATGAACAACAACATTGTTAAGAATCAGATCATCCATGTGACGGATACGATTGACAATGAGACGCTTTTGAAGCTGAATATCCTATTGAACACAAGCCTTAACGGGCAGGCAATACAGGATATCAACCTTGCTACCATCACCAAGCTGAAGGAGCAGGCGGGCAGCCATAGCGTGATCGTTGGAGAGGTGATCGATGCACTGGCAGAGATCTTGAGTGAGGATGAGAATCTTGAGATCTACACAAGCGGCGCAACCAACATTTTAAAGTATCCGGAGCTTTCCGATTCCGGGCAGGCGACGAATTTGCTATCTGCATTTGAGGAAAAGGAAGAATTGGCCAGTCTGGTCTCTGAATCCCTGAACAATGAAGAAACAGGAATTCAGGTTTATATAGGAAATGAAGCTCCCGTTCAGACCATGAAGGATTGCAGCGTAGTAACCGCAACCTATGAATTGGGAGAGGGCGTTAAGGGAACGATTGGTATTATCGGACCGAAACGAATGGATTACGAGAAAGTCATGGACAATCTGAGGCATCTAAAGAACCAGTTGGATGGAATCTTTGATAAATCAGAGAATGGTTCGTAGAAAGGTGGGAATAAAGTGGCAGAAGACAAACAGCAGGATATCGCAGAGGAGCTCGAGGAAACTGTCTCAGAAGAAAATGAGGATTTAGCGGATACCTCCGAGGCAGAGGAGGAAAGCACAGAGAGTGCAGACACCTCTGAGGAGGTTGCAGAAGCCGAAGATACAGAGGCGGAGGAAGCCGAAGGAGCATCTGATAAGAAGGAAGGCTTTTTCAAAAAGAAAAAGAAAGACAAAAAGGATGAGCAGATCGAAGAATTGAACGATCGCTTAAGACGTCAGATGGCTGAATTTGATAACTTCCGCAAGCGTACCGAGAAAGAAAAGTCACAGATGTTCGACATGGGAGCAAGAACCATCGTCGAGAAGATCCTTCCGGTTGTTGACAACTTCGAGAGAGGCTTTACAACGGTCGATGAGGAGGACAAAGAGGACGCTTTCGTTTTAGGTATGGATAAGGTTTACAAGCAGCTTATGACCGAGCTTGAAGCGATGGGGGTTACCCCGATCGAGTGCGTCGGCAAAGAATTTAATCCGGATTTCCACAACGCAGTGATGCAGGTGGAGAGTGAGGAGTACGAGTCAGGAATCGTCGCACAGGAACTCTTAAAGGGTTACATGTACAAAGATACCGTGGTTCGCCACAGTATGGTTGCAGTTGTTTCTTAGGACTGCAAAAACTCATAACAAATTGCTTTCAATTTAATTATTATAGGAGGAAAAGAAAATGGGCAAGATTATTGGTATTGATTTAGGAACAACAAATAGCTGTGTAGCAGTAATGGAAGGTGGAAAGCCTACCGTCATCGCAAACCAGGAAGGTGCCAGAACAACACCATCCGTTGTAGCATTTACAAAGACAGGTGAGAGACTTGTCGGTGAGCCTGCAAAGCGTCAGGCAGTAACCAACGCAGAAAAGACAATTTCATCCATCAAGAGACACATGGGCGAGGATTACAAGGTATCTATCGATGATAAGCAGTATTCTCCGCAGCAGATCTCAGCAATGGTTCTTCAGAAATTAAAGGCAGACGCAGAGAGCTACCTTGGGGAGAAGGTAACAGAGGCTGTTATCACAGTTCCTGCTTACTTTAACGACTCACAGCGTCAGGCAACCAAGGATGCCGGCAAGATCGCAGGACTTGACGTAAAGCGTATCATCAACGAGCCAACCGCAGCAGCATTGGCTTACGGACTTGACAATGAGCATGAGCAGAAGATCATGGTATATGACCTTGGTGGTGGTACATTCGATGTTTCCATCATCGAGATCGGTGATGGTGTCATCGAAGTATTATCTACAAACGGTGATACACACCTTGGTGGTGATGACTTCGATAACAAGATCACACAGTGGATGATCGATGAATTTAAGAGAACAGAGGGCGTAGATCTTTCAACCGATAAGATGGCTCTCCAGAGATTAAAGGAAGCTGCTGAGAAGGCAAAGAAAGAGCTTTCTTCCGCAACTACCACCAACATCAACCTTCCGTTCATCACTGCAACCGCAGAGGGACCGAAGCACTTTGATGTAAACCTTACAAGAGCTAAATTCGATGAGCTGACACATGACCTTGTAGAGAGAACCGCAGTTCCGGTCCAGAACGCTATGAGAGATGCCGGTGTTACCAACGCTGACCTTGGTCAGGTACTTCTTGTCGGTGGATCTACACGTATCCCGGCTGTACAGGATAAGGTAAAGCAGTTAACCGGAAAAGAGCCAAGCAAGTCATTGAACCCGGATGAGTGCGTAGCAATCGGTGCTTCTATCCAGGGTGGTAAGCTTGCAGGAGATGCCGGCGCAGGTGAGATCTTACTTCTCGATGTAACTCCGCTTTCACTCTCTATCGAGACAATGGGTGGTGTTGCTACAAGACTTATCGAGAGAAATACTACGATCCCGACCAAGAAGAGCCAGGTATTCTCTACCGCAGCAGATAACCAGACTGCAGTAGATATCAATGTAGTACAGGGTGAGCGTCAGTTTGCCAGAGATAATAAGTCCCTTGGACAGTTCCGTCTGGATGGAATCCCGCCAGCACGTCGTGGTGTTCCACAGATCGAAGTTACCTTCGATATCGATGCAAACGGTATCGTAAATGTATCCGCTAAGGATCTCGGAACCGGAAAAGAGCAGCATATTACCATCACTTCCGGAACCTCTATGTCCGATGATGAGATCGATAAGGCAGTTAAGGAAGCTGCTGAGTTCGAGGCACAGGATAAGAAGAGAAAGGAAGCAATCGACACCAGAAACGATGCTGATTCCTTCGTATTCCAGACACAGCAGGCTCTTGATCAGGTTGGCGCACAGATCGACGCAAACGACAAGGCAGCAGTTGAGGCTGACTTGAATGCAGTAAAGGCTATTCTTGATGCACATCCGGAAGCTGACCAGATGACAGATTCTGACATTGCTGACCTTAAGGCTGCACAGGAGAAGCTCACACAGAGTGCGCAGAAGGTATTCGCAAAGATGTATGAGCAGGCACAGGCAGCGCAGGGAGCGCAGGGCGCAGCAGGAGCAGGTCCTGACATGAGCGGATTTGCAGGCAGCGCACAGAATGCCAATACATCTTCATCCGCAGATGATGATGTCATTGACGCAGATTTCAAGGAAGTATAATCTGAACCCGTGCCGGATGCGGCATAGGAAGTGTGCTTCTTAAAGTAAAAATTGTGGGGTTTCCGGGAGCTTCCCGGAAGCCCTATACGCGAATATAAAGGTAAACATAAAATGGCTGATAAGAGAGATTATTACGAAGTCCTCGGCGTCTCAAAGACTGCTACCGAGGAGGAAATTAAGAAAGCGTTCCGGCAGACTGCCAAGAAGTACCACCCGGATATGCATCCGGACGATCCGGATTGTGAAGCAAAATTCAAGGAAGCTCAGGAAGCGTATGCGGTACTGAGTGATCCGGAAAAGAGAAAACAGTACGACCAGTTTGGTCATGCGGCATTTGACGGCAGCATGGGCGGCGGTGGCGGCTTCGATTTTTCCGGCATGGATTTCAGTGATATTTTCGGAGATCTGTTTGGCGACTTTTTCGGTGGTGGCGGAAGACGTGGCGGCGGCAGCAGCGGTCCGATGAAGGGCTCCAATGTCCGTATGAGCATTCGGATATCCTTCGAGGAAGCGGTGTTTGGCTGCTCCAAGGAGCTTGAATTTAACTACAAAGAAGAATGTGCAACCTGTCACGGAACAGGTGCAAAGCCGGGAACCAGCCCGGAGACCTGTACGAAGTGCGGCGGCAAGGGTAAAGTTGTTTATTCTACACAGTCGCTGTTTGGCATGATGCAGAACGTACAGACCTGTCCGGAGTGTGGCGGCAAGGGTAAGGTTGTCCGGGATAAATGTCTGGATTGCCGTGGAACCGGATATATCACAAAGAAGGTTCGCAAGACCGTTGAGATTCCGGCAGGAATTGATAACGGACAGTGCGTAAGAGTGCGCGACTATGGTGAACCGGGTACGAATGGAGGACCAAGAGGCGATCTTTTGGTTGAGGTGATCGTTGGAAGAAATCCTGCGTTTGAGCGTCAGGATATGAACATTTTCTCCAACGCATCTATCTCTTATGCGATCGCAGCGCTTGGCGGCGATGTCCGCATCAAGACCGTAGACGGTGACATCATCTATACGGTTGCTCCGGGAACACAGACCGGTACGCGCATCCGCTTAAAGGGCAAGGGTGTTCCATCCCTTCGCAACAAGGCGACCAGAGGCGATCATTATGTTACATTGATCGTTTCCACACCGACCAACCTGTCCAAGGAGGCAAAGGAGCTGCTTCGCAAGTTTGACGAAGTAACCGGAGGCTCCCTGACCAAGGAAGGCGGGGCAAGTACATCTCCAAGGCCTGAGAAGAAAAAAGGCTTTATGGACAAAATAAAAGAATCTTTGGATGATCTGTAAAAGATGATCTGCATAGAAACATCGCAGATATAGTATATATTACCCATAGACGCATAGCCACTAAATATTGTATTATTGCATTAAATAGGGGCTATGTGTCCCCATATATTGTAACATGATTTGAATACAGTTTTCATTGGGATGAGGGATAATGCGATGACGCTGGAAGAAGAACGCAGAGCATTGGATGAACAAAGACGCATATTGGAACGTGAGCGGGAGGCATTCAGCCGCAAGGTGGAGATCGAGGATCGGCGCTTGGAACAGCAGCAGAAGCTGTTTGATATGAAGTTTAAGATCCTGGAAGAGGAGCTGGTCAAGCTCGCAACCGAAAAGCAGCATGTAGAGCGGCAGAAGGAGTTTTACAGCAGAGTCAAGGATTTTGAATATCAAAATTCCACACCGCGCCATACCGATTCCATGGTGGTCAAGGGCGAACTGTTCTTTACGGGTGTCGGCAGCAAGCAGTCACTTCGGAAGCGCTACAAGGATCTGATCAAGATCTACCATCCGGACAATCTCGATGGAGACAATCGTACCGTGCAGGAGATCAACCGTGAGTACGATCAGCTCTGCAAGGTACTGATATAAAAGATGAAATTATAGAAGGAACTATCACAGATGAAAGTGGTAGTTCCTTTTGTTTTCATGGAAAACATATCGGTTCACCTTGCAACTATTCCATTTTTCTTTTATACTAAAAAGTAATCTATAAAAGATGTTTCGTCGTCTGACGAAGGGGAAGGTGGGAAACAATATGGAGATACAATTTATAGGAGCTGACCGTGAGGTCACGGGAAGCTGCCATTATGTCACCTGTAACGGAGTACATTTTCTGGTGGACTGCGGTATGGAGCAGGGACCGGATCTGTATGAGAACCAGAAGATCCCGGTGAATCCGTCCACGATCGATTTCGTGCTGGTCACACACGCACATATCGATCATTCCGGGCTGCTGCCGCTTCTTTATAATCATGGCTTCCGCGGACAGGTATATGCGACGAAGGCGACCTGCGAGCTGTGCAACATCATGCTTAAGGATTCTGCACATATCCAGGAGTTTGAGGCGGAGTGGAAGAACCGTAAGGCACGTCGTGCCGGGCGGCCGGAGATCACGCCGCTGTACGATATGAACGATGCGATGGGCGTTCTGGAGCATTTCGAGGCACTAAGCTACGATAAGAAGATCGAGATTACGGATGGGATCACGGTACGCTTTAACGATGCGGGACATCTGCTGGGATCTGCATCGATCGAGATCTGGCTGAAGGAGAACGGTACGGAGCGCAAGATCGTATTTTCCGGTGATATCGGAAATGGCGGCAGACCGCTCATCAAGGATCCGGTCATGTTAAAAGAGGCAGACTATGTGGTCATGGAGTCCACCTACGGCAACCGCAACCACGAAACGCCGCCGGATTATGCCAAGCTGCTCGCAGAGGTGATCCGCGATACCTTCCAGAGAGGGGGCAATCTTGTGATCCCGGCGTTTGCGGTCGGCAGAACACAGGAGATGCTGTACTTTATAAGACGGATCAAGACGGAAAATCTGCTGCCGGAGTTCCCAAACTTTGAGGTATATATCGATAGTCCGCTTGCCGTGGAGGCAACGAACATCTTCCACAAGAACGTGGCGGAATGCTTTGATGATACGACGCTGGCACTGATCGAGTCCGGCGTGAACCCGATCCGGTTTGACGGACTGAAGGTGGCGGTAACCAGCGACGAGTCAAAGATGATCAATTTCATCGAGAAGCCGAAGGTGATCATTTCGGCATCCGGCATGTGCGAGGCTGGCCGTATCCGCCATCACCTGAAGCATAATCTGTGGCGCAGTGATTCTTCCGTACTGTTTGTCGGATATCAGGTGGAGGGAACACTTGGCAATGCGCTGTTAAACGGTGTCAGGGAAGTGAAACTGTTCGGTGAGACCGTGGAGGTCAAGGCTAAGATCGTCAACCTTCCGGGTATCAGCGGTCATGCGGATAAGGATCATCTGACAAAATGGATCTCCTCATTTGAGAGTAATGTACAGAAGGTATTTGTGGTACATGGAGAGGAGAGCACCGCAGTATCCTTCGCGGAGCATGTGCAGGAGGTGACCGGTTTTTCGGCGATTGCACCGTACAGCGGAGATGCGTATGATCTGATCACGGGAGCCTGCGTGGCAGAGGGTGACCGCAAGCTGTCGGAGAAGAAATCTGCCAAGGCAAAGAGTGCTGCCAATACGGTATTCGATCGTCTTGTGGCAGCAGGGGCGCGCCTGGTGGCGGTTATCCAGAAGTGCAAGGGCATGTCCAACAAGGAGCTCGGCAAGTTCGCAGACCAGATCAACGGGCTTGCGGACAAGTGGGATCGCTAAATTTAGTTTAATAGAAATTTCGGAGGAAAACACACAACATGAAATGGAAAAAATACACCATTGAGACAACAACCCAGGCGGAGGACTACATGGCTGGCATGTTAGGAGAGCTTGGCATCGAGGGGATAGAGATCGAGGATAATATTCCGTTATCCAAGGAGGATCAGGCAGATATGTTTATCGACTTTTTGCCGGAGCTTCCGCCGGATGAGGGGATCAGCCATGTCAGCTTCTACGTTGAGGATGACGGAAGCGACCAGACCGAGCTTCTTAAGAATGTCAAGAAAGGTCTCGAAGAGCTTCGCAGCATGGTTGAGGTCGGAAGCGGTGTGATCTCTTCCTCCGAGACGGAGGATCTGGACTGGATCAACAACTGGAAGAAGTATTTTTCTTCCTTCACGATCGAGGATATTCTGATCAAGCCGACGTGGGAAGAATTAAAGGAGGAGGATAAGGACAAATTCCTGATCGAGATCGATCCGGGAATCTCCTTCGGCACGGGCAAGCATGAGACGACACAGCTTTGCATCCGCCAGCTTCTCAAATACATCCGTGGCAATGCGGACTACACGCCGCAGAACCGGACACCGAAGGTGCTTGATGTCGGCTGCGGAAGCGGAATCCTTTCCATCGTTGCGTTAAAGCTTGGCGCAGGTGCGGTGGTCGGCACGGATCTGGATGCGGACTGCATGATCTCCACCAGAGAGAATATGGAGGTCAACCATCTGGATGCCTCCCTCGGCACATTCTATGTCGGCAATCTGATCGACGATGAAGAACTGCAGCAGAAGGTCGGCAACGAGGAGTACGATATCGTGGTTGCCAATATCCTCGCGGATGTTATTATCCCGATGGCTCCGGTCATCCCGGCACGCATGAAGAAGGGCGGCTATTTTATCACCTCCGGTATTATTGATTTCAAGGAGCAGGAGGTCGTGGATGCGATCCGTGAGGCAGGTCTTGAGGTGGTAGAGGTCAACCATCAGGGCGAGTGGGTCAACGTTACGGCAAGGAAGAATTAGGCATGTATCAGTTTTTTGTAGAGAGCACGCAGGTGCAGGGCGATGAGATCGTCATTACAGGCAGCGATGTCAACCATATCGGCAATGTGCTCCGCATGAAGGCGGGGGAGAAGCTCCGCGTCAGCGATTCCGCGGGCAGATCCTACTTCTGCCGCATCAGCGAGATCACACCGGATATGGTGCGGGCAGGGATCGAACGTGAGGATGAGCTGGGAACGGAGCTTTCCAACCGGATCGTGTTGTTTCAGGGACTGCCGAAGGCAGACAAGATGGAGCTTATCATTCAAAAGGCGGTGGAGCTTGGCGCAAGCGAGATCATTCCGGTTGCCATGAAGAACTGTGTGGTAAAGCTGGACGACAAGAAGGCTGCCGCGAAGGTAAGCCGCTGGCAGAGCATTGCCGAGAGCGCCGCAAAGCAGTCAAAGCGGACGCTTATCCCGACTGTGCAGATGCCGGTTTCGTGGAAGGAAGCACTGAATTTGGCAAAAGAGCTTGACATTACGCTTGTTCCGTATGAAAATGAGCGGGGCATGCAGGCAACCAGAGAAATCATCGGAGACATCGGCGCGAAGGAGTCCATCGGCATTATGATCGGACCGGAGGGCGGCTTTTCGGATGCAGAGATCGCGATGGTGGATGAGGTGCATGCCGATTGCGGCAGTTTTCACCGGATCAGTCTGGGGAGACGCATTTTGCGCACGGAGACGGCAGGGCTTGCGACACTTGCCATGCTTGTCTATCAACTGGATATATAAAGGAAGCACTATGGAAGCATATTTGGATAATTCCGCGACTACGTTCTGTCTGCCGGAGGCGACAGAGCTGATGGTGGATCTTCTGACGAAGGACTATGGAAATCCGTCCTCTTTGCATTTAAAGGGCGTGGAAGCGGAGAAGTTTATCAACGAAGCGAAGAAGAAAATCGCAAAGACACTCAAGGTACAGGAGAAGGAGATCTGTTTTACCTCCGGGGGAACGGAGTCGAACAATCTTGCAATACTTGGAAGCACAGAGGCAAATAAGCGTGCGGGCATGCATGTGATCACGACCTGCGTGGAGCATGCCTCCGTTGCCAACCCGTTTGCCTATCTTGCGGAGAACGGATACGAGGTGACCTATCTGCCGGTCAATGCGTATGGAGAGATCAGTCCGGATGATCTGGCACAGGCAATCCGGCAGGACACGATCTTAGTGTCTCTGATGCAGGTCAACAATGAGATCGGAGCGGTGGAACCGATCGAGGAGGCGGGGCGCATCATCAAGGAGAAAAATCCAAACACGCTCTTTCATGTGGATGCGATCCAGTCCTACGGCAAATACCGCATTTATCCCAAGAAGATGAATATCGATCTGCTCTCGGTCAGCGGACACAAGATCCACGGACCGAAGGGAAGCGGATTTTTATATATCAAGGACAAGACCAAGATAAAGCCGTTAGTCTACGGCGGCGGACAGCAGAAGGGCATGCGCTCCGGAACGGAGAATGTGCCTGCAATCGCCGGACTTGGCGTGGCGGCAGAAGCAATCTACACGGATTTTGATGCAAAGATTGAGCATCTGTATGCGCTCCGGGAGCATTTTATCGAGGGTGTTACCGCAATCGAGGGCGTGTCCGTAAACGGCAGGACAGACCGGAATGCTGCACCTCATATCGTAAGCGTCAGCATTGACGGTGTGCGGGCGGAGGTCATGCTGCACACGCTGGAGAATGAAGGAATCTATGTCTCAGCGGGAAGCGCCTGCTCCTCCAACAAGCCATCGGTCAGCCATACGCTTAAGAGTATCGGACTGAAGGAATCACTTTTGGATTCCACCATCCGGTTCAGCTTCTGCGCGGAGACGACGATGGAGGAGATCGATTATACGATCGGTGTGATGGCAAAGCACATCCCGGTTTTGCAGAGATATACCAGAAGATAGATTAACAAGGACAGAAACGGAGAATACTATGTATAAAGCATTTTTAATCAAATATGCGGAGATTGCGATCAAGGGAAAGAACCGCTATCTTTTCGAGGATGCACTGGTTCACAATATCGCGTACCAGCTCAAGAATGTGGAGGGAACCTTCCATGTGCGCAAGGAGAGCGGACGTATCTATGTGGAGACGGAGGGCGAATATGATTTCGACGAGGCTGTGTCGGCTTTGCAGAGAGTGTTCGGTATCGTTGAGATCTGCCCGGTCATCCTGACGGAGGACGAGGGCTTTGACGCGCTCGTTGAGACTGTGCTTAAGCATATCGAGGCTGCTTATGCGGACAAGCATTTTACCTTCAAGGTGGAGACCAGACGCGCGAGAAAGAATTACCCGATGACTTCGATGGAGCTTAGCGCTGCACTCGGAGGGAAAATCTTAGACGCATTCCCGGAGACAAAGGTGGATGTCCATCATCCACAGGTGACGATCAACATTGAGATCCGTCCTCTCATCAACGTGTACTCCGTAAGGATACCGGGACCGGCAGGAATGCCACTTGGAACAGCGGGAAAGGCGATGCTTCTGCTCTCCGGCGGAATCGACAGTCCGGTTGCCGGATATATGATCTCAAAGCGTGGTGTTACAATCGAGGCAACCTATTTCCATGCGCCGCCATACACCAGCGAACGCGCAAAGCAGAAGGTTGTGGATCTTGCAAAGAAGATCGCTCGCTATACCGGACCGATCAAGCTGCACGTTGTCAACTTTACCGACATCCAGCTTTATATCTACGAGAAGTGTCCGCACGATGAGCTTACGATCATCATGCGCCGCTATATGATGAAGATCGCAGAGCATTTTGCACAGGAGAACAAGTGTCTTGGACTGATCACCGGTGAGAGCATCGGACAGGTTGCAAGCCAGACGATGCAGTCCCTTGCGGCAACGAACGAGGTATGTACGATGCCGGTATACCGTCCGCTGATCGCGATGGACAAGCAGGATATCGTCACGATCGCAGAGAAGATCGATACCTATGAGACTTCGATTCTGCCGTATGAGGATTGCTGCACGATATTCGTGGCGAAGCATCCGGTGACAAAGCCGAACATTGAGTATATCAGAAAGTCAGAGCAGAATCTTGCTGAGAAGATTGACGAGCTTGTAAAGACTGCCATCGACACGACAGAAGTGATCATGGTAGACGCGGAATAATTTGGGAAAAGAAGTTCCTTATAAAATAAAAAGGGCAGCCGTACATACGGCTGCTCGAAAAATTTTTGTTATTCGATGATGTATGGCTTTAATACTTCCATGATCTCATCAAGATTACTCTCTGTATGGATTGTAAGATCGATCGGCTTGGAAAGATCAAGGCTGAAGATTCCCATGATGGACTTGGCATCAATAACGTAACGTCCGGAGATCAGATCGAAATCAAAATCAAACTGAGAAATCGCATTAACGAAAGATTTTACTTTTTCGATAGAATTTAAAGAAATCTGTACTGTTTTCATAAGAACACCTCCTCAAATATTAAGTAGTATTTAAGATGATAGTAATGTTTTTTTTGAAAAAAGTCAATTATTATAGGAGCAAAAAATGAAAAAAGCGGCATTACATAATTTGGGCTGCAAGGTAAATGCATACGAGACAGAAGCAATGCAGGTGCTTTTGGAGGAAGCGGGGTACGAGATCGTGCCGTTTTCGGAGTATGCGGATGTATATGTGATCAACACCTGCTCGGTGACGAATATGGCAGATCGCAAGTCACGTCAGATGCTGCACCGCGCCAAGAAGCAGAATCCTGATGCGATCGTTGTCGGAGCCGGCTGCTATGTCCAGACCAAGGAGGAAGAGGCGAAGGCGGATGAGGCAATCGATATCATCCTTGGCAACAATAAGAAAAACGAACTGGTAGAGAAGATCGAAGAATTCGCAAAGAATAAAGGCATGACGACGCTGTGTGATGTGGTGGACATCAACGACCGCACACAACCGTTTGAAAATCTCGTCCTCTCAAAGACCGCAGAGCATACGCGGGCGTTCATCAAGGTGCAGGATGGCTGTAACCAGTTTTGCAGCTACTGTATCATCCCGTATGCAAGAGGCAGAGTCCGAAGCCGCGCACTTTCGGATGTACTTACAGAGGTGCGGGGACTGGCGGCGCAGGGGTACAAGGAGATCGTTCTGACGGGCATCCATCTAAGCTCTTACGGAATTGATTGCGAGGACAACCTGTTGCACCTGATCCGGGAGGTACATGCGATCGAAGGTGTGGAGCGCATCCGGCTTGGCTCCCTAGAGCCACGGCTTGTCACGGAGGATTTCGCAAGGGAACTGTCCGGGCTGAAGAAGGTCTGCCCGCATTTTCATCTGTCCTTGCAGAGCGGCTGTGATGCTACCTTAAAGCGGATGAACCGCAAGTATACGACCGAGGAATACGAAAACGGCTGCAAGCTGCTTTGCACGTATTTTGACCATCCGGCGATCACCACCGATGTGATCGTGGGCTTTCCGGGGGAGACCGGGGAGGAGTTTGCGACTACAAAGCAGTTTCTGGAGCACATTCATTTTTATGAGATGCATATCTTTAAGTATTCCAAGCGTCAGGGAACGCGCGCGGCTGTGATGGAGAACCAGATCCCGGAGGAGATCAAGACGCAGCGCAGTGCCGAGCTGATCGCACTCGGAGAGCGGATGTCACTGGAATTTCGGGAGACGTATCTGGGCACGGAACAGACCGTCCTCTTTGAGGAGCTGGTGGAGATCGGCGGAAAGCCAATGTACGTTGGCTATACAAGGGAATATGTCAAGGTGGCGGCACAATGTGAAAAGAGCCTTGTAAACTGCATGGTAAGCGGCATGATCACGAAAAAAATCACGGATGATCTACTCTATATGGAGATACAGAAATAAGATAAAGGTTGTATTTTTCGGACGAGTAGTTTACAATAGAAAAAAGTGAAGGCAAGGGCGTGAGAATATGCAGGATTTAAAGAACACACAATATTTTACAGTAGAAAAGGAGCCGGAGCTGCAGGTAAAGGATGTTCTTCGGGTAGTGTACCAGTCTTTGAGCGAAAAGGGATACAACCCCGTGAACCAGATTGTAGGCTACATTATGTCAGGAGATCCGACGTACATTACCAGTCATAATAATGCGCGCAGCCTCATTATGAAAGTGGAGCGGGACGAGCTGGTAGAGGAGATCTTAAAGTCCTACATCAGCAATGGTTCCTGGAATTGACAGGTAGGTAGTATGCGGATTTTAGGATTGGATTTTGGATCGAAGACGACCGGCGTGGCGTTAAGCGATGATCTTTTGCTGACAGCGCAGGGCGTGGAGATCATCCGCCGGAAGGCACCGACGAAGCTCAGACAGACTCTGGCACGGATCGAGGAGCTTTGTGAGCAGTATGGTGTGGAGCGGATCGTTTTGGGGTATCCCAAGAATATGAACAACACAGAGGGCGAGCGGTGTGAGCGGACGAAGGAGTTCAAGGAGATGCTGGAGCGCCGGACGGGACTTGAGGTGATCCTTTGGGATGAACGGCTTACCACTGTGGCGGCGGACATGTCTATGATGGAGATGGGCATCCGGAGAGAGAATCGTAAGGAATATGTAGATGAGATTGCGGCTATATTGATCCTGCAAGGTTATCTGGATTATTTGCGCAATCAATCATAAGATGAGAGGGCAGCACCTATTTCTGACACAGGATGAACTTTAGCCGTAGAAATAGAATGGTGCCCTCTGATTATGGACAGAGAGGTTTATTTATCATGGAAAAGATCATTTTTACAGACCCACAGACAGGGGAAGAGGCTGCATTTGCAGTCGAGGAAGAAACACAGCTTAACGGATCAAAATATCTTCTCGTTTCCGATGGCTCGGAAGAGGGAGATAGTGATGCATATATTTTAAAAGAAGTTCGCACGGAAGATGAGGAAGTGCTTTACGAGATGGTGGAGGACGATACGGAGTTTGCCGCACTTGCAAAGGTATTTTCTGAGCTTGCAGACGACGAAGTGACAGTAACATATTGATCGAACGGAACAATTATATTTGGAGGTAATCATTTGAAAAAGGAAAAACAACAGAATAACACACAGAAGCTGAAGATCATTCCGCTTGGAGGATTGGAACAGATCGGAATGAACATCACTGCTTTTGAATATGATGATAGTATCATCGTAGTAGATTGCGGATTGGCATTCCCGGAGGACGACATGCTGGGAATCGATCTGGTAATCCCGGATATCACATATTTGAAGGAGAACATTGACAGGGTAAAGGGCTTCTTTATCACACACGGCCACGAGGATCACATCGGGGCTTTGCCTTATGTGCTTCGGGAGATCAATGTGCCGATCTATGCGACCAAGCTGACCATCGGTATCATTGAGCACAAGCTCGAAGAACATGACATGTTAAACAGCACCAAGCGCAAGGTTGTAAAATACGGACAGCATATCAACCTTGGATGTTTCCGGGTTGAATTTATAAAGACCAATCACAGTATTCAGGATGCGGCAGCACTTGCCATCTATTCACCGGCAGGA
Organism: uncultured Agathobacter sp.; assembly: GCA_934307695.1. Classification (GTDB taxonomy): domain Bacteria; phylum Bacillota; class Clostridia; order Lachnospirales; family Lachnospiraceae; genus Roseburia. The sequence goes on from CAKRCS010000005.1 coordinate 85,862, forward strand.
ATTGTCGTGCATACGGGAGACTTCAAGGTCGACTACACGCCGGTATTCGGAGATGCGATCGATCTGCAGCGGTTTGGAGAAATCGGAAAGAAGGGCGTACTTGCACTTTTGTGTGACAGTACCAACGCGGAGCGGCCGGGCTTTACGCTTTCGGAGAAGTCCGTCGGCAAGACCTTGGACAATATTTTTGCAGAGCATAAATCCACACGGATCATCATTGCGACGTTTGCATCCAATGTGGATCGTGTACAGCAGATCATCAATTCCGCTGACAGGTTCGGACGCAAGGTAGCGATCGAGGGACGCAGCATGGTCAATATCATTTCCATCGCATCCCAGCTCGGATACCTGACACTGCCGGATAATATCCTGATCGATGTCGATCAGCTTAAGAGCTATCCGGATGAGCAGACCGTCATTATCACGACCGGAAGCCAGGGCGAGTCCATGGCGGCTCTTTCCCGCATGGCAAACGGCATGCACAGAAAGATCAGCATCAAACCGAACGATACGATCGTATTCAGCTCCAACCCGATTCCGGGCAATGAGAAGTCTGTCACCGGTATCATCAACGAGCTGATGCGCAAGGGCGCGGATGTTATCTTTCAGGATGTCCATGTTTCCGGACATGCCTGCAAGGAGGATATCAAGCTGATCTATTCTCTGGTCAACCCGAAGTATTCCATCCCGGTTCACGGCGAGTACAAGCATTTGGTTGCACAGGCGAAGATCGCAGAGGAGCTTGGATACGACAAGGATCATATCAAGATCCTTTCCTCCGGCGATGTGCTTGAGATCGATGAGAACGGCGCAGAGATAACCGGAAGAGTTCAGGTCGGCAACATCTTTGTCGACGGACTTGGAGTAGGCGATGTCGGCAACATCGTACTGCGTGACCGCCAGAGACTTGCGGAGGATGGAATCATCGTTGTCGTGCTGACGATGGAGAACGGCTCCGGACAGGTACTTGCAGGACCGGATATCGTGTCCCGCGGCTTTGTATATGTCCGCAATTCGGAGAGCCTGATGGACGAGGCAAAATCCGTCCTGAATGCGACGATGGATTACTGCATGGAGCATAACATCACTGATTGGAGCAAGATCAAGAACGAGATCAAGGATTCCCTTGGTGATTTTGTATGGAAAGAGACCAAGCGCCGTCCGATGATCATGCCGATCATTATGGAAGTATAAGTAAGCTACTTTAGGAGTGTCAGAGATGGAGAAGAATAAAGCATTATTTTCCTTTATCCGAATAGGAATCAGCGTAATTGTCATACTGGTTGTCGTATATTTTGGAGCGCGATTCGCGTTCGTAGCATACGACTTTGGCTACCGCGTATTTACGGAGACTGCGGTGGATGAGGCACCGGGCAGGGACGCACTGATCCAGATCAAGGAGGATATGTCGGAGCATGACATTGCCAGGCTGCTGGAGGAAAAGGGAATGGTACGGGATGCCAACCTGTTTTACCTTCAGCTTAAGCTGTCGGTATATTCCGGCAAGGAAGTGCCGGGCGTATATACGGTCAATTCTTCCATGACACCGAAGGAGATCATGGCTGCGATCTCTCCGGAACCGGAGACGGAAACAACGGAGACACAGAGCAGCTCACCGATCATTGATACGCAGAGCACGGAATCTTCCGAGGAGGATTTTTCGGCAGATGATGATTTCCCGGCAGATGACGAGGCACCTGCGGATGCAGGCGCTGGAGAGGAATAGATTATGATAGTAGATGAACGTCTGGTAACCTACATCAATTCTCTTGATACAGGTAACACACCGATCCTTGACGTCATCGAGAGAGAAGCTCTGGAGTCTTATGTGCCGATCATTCGGAAGGAGATGCAGAGCTTTTTGAAACTGCTGCTTGCCATGAAGCGCCCGAAGCGTATTCTTGAGGTCGGGGCGGCAGTTGGCTTTTCATCTATCTTGATGGCAGAGTATACAAGCGATGACTGCAAGATCACAACCATCGAAAATTATGATAAGCGCATTCCGATCGCAAAGGAGAATTTTGTCCGGGCGGGGATGCAGGATCGCATCACTCTGCTGGAGGGGGATGCGCAGGAGATCCTTCCGACGCTCACCGAGCCGTTTGACCTGATCTTCATGGATGCGGCGAAGGGACAGTATATCAATTTCATGCCGGAGGTGTTACGGCTTTTAGCTCCGCAGGGGGTGCTTGTCTCCGACAATGTGCTTCAGGATGGAGATATCATTGAGTCCCACTATATCGTGGAGCGCAGGAACCGCACGATCTACAAGCGCATGCGGGAGTATCTGTATGAGCTGACACACAACGAGGAGCTTGTGACGGCAGTGCTTCCGGTTGGAGACGGCATAACGGTTTCGAGCAGGAAGTAAAGCGTTGCGGCAGGCGGATATGGACAGGAGGACACAGATCTGTGTCAAAAGAGAGAGGAACAGATAAGATGAGAAAGATTGAGTTGCTGGTTCCTGCCAGCAGTTTGGAAGTGCTAAAGATCGCGGTGATTTTTGGAGCAGATGCGGTATACATCGGCGGGGAAGCATTCGGACTGCGTGCAAAGGCAAAGAATTTTTCAATGGAAGAGATGGCAGAGGGCATTGCCTTCGCACATGAACACGGCGTAAAGGTGTATGTGACTGCCAATATTTTAGCGCACAACTATGATCTGGAGGGTGTGCGGGAATACTTTGAAGAGCTGAATGCGATGAAGCCGGATCGCCCGGACGCGCTGATCATTTCCGATCCGGGGGTGTTCCAGATCGCGAAGGAGGTATGTCCGCAGATCGAGCGCCATGTCAGCACGCAGGCGAACAACACCAACTACGGAACCTACCTGTTCTGGTATGGTCAGGGGGCATCGCGCGTGGTTACGGCAAGAGAGCTGTCATTAAAGGAAATCAAGGAGATCCGCGAGCGTATACCGGATGACTTAGAGATCGAGACCTTTGTGCATGGGGCGATGTGCATCTCCTATTCCGGAAGATGCCTGCTTTCCAATTATTTTACCGGAAGGGATGCCAACAAGGGTGCCTGCACCCATCCGTGCCGCTGGAAATATGCGGTTGTGGAGGAACAGAGACCGGGGCAGTATCTGCCGGTGTATGAGAACGAGAGAGGTACCTATATTTTCAACTCCAAGGATCTTTGCATGATCGAGCACATCCCGGATCTGATCGATGCGGGAATCGACAGCTACAAGATCGAGGGCAGAATGAAAACGGCACTGTATGTTGCTACGGTTGCGCGCACCTACCGCAAGGCGATCAACGATTATCTGGAGTCACCGGCGAAGTACGCGAAGAACATGCCGTGGTACCTGGAGCAGATAAAGAGCTGCACCTACCGGCAGTTTACGACCGGATTTTTCTATGGGAAGCCTTCGGACGAGGCACAGATCTACGATAGCAATACCTACGAGAAGGGCTACACATATCTGGGAATCGTGGGCGGGAAGAACGCCGATGGCATGTACCGGATCGAACAGCGCAACAAGTTTTCCGTCGGAGAGCAGATCGAGGTCATGAAGCCGAACGGGGACAACGTGCTTGTCACCGTAAAGCGGCTGGTGGATGAGGAAGGCAATGAGATGGAGTCCTGTCCGCATCCGAAGCAGGTCTTTTATGTGGATCTTGGAATGGAACTGGATGAGTACGATATTCTGCGCCGCGAGGAAGAGGACGGCGCGATCGCACTGGAATAGATTTGTGGGACACGAAGAAAAATTCTTCTCGTGTCCCGCATTTTAGTTTATGGGAAGATCTGTTTCCTGTAAAAAGATCCGGTCATACCGACAGATGATATTTTTCCATCCAGTAATTGAGCTGGATAAAGTATGCCATAAGCTGTGGCCCTGCCATGAGCTGACCGAACCACGGGCGGCCGTATTCTTTCGGTGACTGCATGAAGCGGATCGCCTTCTGCCGGTCGATCAGCGGTGCGATCGGCGCATTCTTATCGTTGATGATCGCGGAGAGGCGCTGGACCAGAAGGCGCTCGTAGCCGGGGTGGTAGGTTTTCGGGTAAGGACTTTTCTTTCTGGTAAGAAGCTCCGGCGGAAGCAGATCCTTCATTGCATCGCGCAGCAGCGCTTTTTCTACACCGTTCTGGTATTTCATTTCCCATGGAACATTAAATACATATTCTACGATGCGGTGGTCGGCAAACGGCACGCGCGCCTCCAGACCTGAATACATGCTGGTGCGATCCATGCGGTCAAGCAGCGTCTGCATAAACCATTTGATATTGAGGTAAGCGATCACGCGGCGCCTTTTTTCCTCCGCGGACTCTCCGGACATGACCGGAGCCTTGGCAACGGAGGCAAGATACCGCTCATGGGAATAATCGGCGAGGTCAAGCTTCTCTACGACTTCATCGCGGAGAAAGAGTGTGCGTGCGGATATGTCTGCTGACCACGGGAAGCCGTCGCGGTTCATAAGTTCCGGACGGTAGAACCAAGGATAGCCGCCGAAGATTTCATCCGCACATTCTCCGGTCAGGGCTACCTTGTTTTTCTGCTTTACGAGAGCGCAGAAGTACAATAGGGAGGCATCGACGTCCGTCATGCCGGGATAATCCCTGGCATCGGTTGCTGTATAGAGTGCATCGGCAAGGTGCGCCTCGTCGCATTCTAAGTAGGTATGGTTACACGGATAGCTTTGCAGCATGATATTGACATACGGAAGATCGCGCTCCGGCTGGAAGCTGTTGGAGCGGAAATAGCGGTCGTTTCCCTTGAAGTCGAAGGAGAAGGTGTTCAGTGTTTCGCCCTTTTCCTGTAAGTAGCGGTACGCAAGCGCTGTGACGATGGAGGAGTCGATTCCGCCGGAGAGGAAGGTACACACGGGAACGTCGGAGATCATCTGCCGCCGCACTGAATCGCGGACGAGGAAGGAGACCTTTTCCACAGTCGCCTCATAGCTGTCGGTATGCTCCGCACAGAAAAGATCCCAGTAGGTTATGTCGCGGCAGCCTGCGTCACTGATCACAAGATAATGTCCGGGAAGCACCTCCGATACGCCGTCAAAAATCCCGAAGCCGCTTGTGCGCGCGGGACCGATCGCGAGAACTTCCTTTAAGCCCTCCTCGGATAAGCGCGGTGTGATGTCCGGGTGGCAGAACAGTCCCTTCGGCTCGGAAGCAAAGGCGTATCCGGAGGGGAGCGGGCTGTAAAAGAGCGGCTTTACGCCGAGACGGTCGCGGTAGAGATACAGGCGGTTTCCTGTGTTATCCCAGATGGCGAACGCAAAGATACCGTTTAAGTGTCTGACAAAGTCAGCTCCGAAATGCAGGAAGGCATACAGGATCACCTCCGTGTCCGAGGTGGTCTTGAAAGAAAATCCCGCTTTTTGGAGCGGTGGGATCAGCTCATCCGTATTGTAGATCTCTCCATTGTAGACAATGGCATATTCCTGTCCCTGATAGTAGCGCACGATCGGCTGGCTGCCACCGGCAATATCGCGGATGGACAGCCTTGCGTGTGCAAGTCCCGCGTGCTGCCGTAAGTAGCTTCCGAGGTTATCATTTCCACGGCGCGACAGTATATGGTACATATCCTTTAGAATCTGCTCCTGCGCTTCGGGCGCTTTTTGCAGATCATTTTTAAAATCACAGAATCCGGCAATTCCGCACATAAAATCCTCCCTGTTTCATTTCAGAAGAAGTCGTCTATGTAGTATATGCAGGAATGCAAAAAATGTGTAGCGAAGATACATAACTGGACGAAGAAAAACAGATATGTTAAAATAAAATGGATTGTATAAATTGGAGGCCGTATGTATATTAAGGAGCTTGAAAGCGGAACAAGTATAAATATAGAAGCATCAAACGGATTTAAGACACTGACCTTTGAGACAAAGGTGGCTTATCCAAAGGATGAGGACGATCTCAACAGGCTTGAGGAGGTCAAAAAGGTAAAGCCTTATGTGAAGTTTACGGTGCTTGATCCGATACGCAGGGAGGATAAGCTGGTCAATTTCGTGAGTGAGTATGTCACCAGCAACCTTGTCGCGATAGTGGAGGGCAACAAACCATTTATCTGGAGAAATGTCTCAATCGTAAATATGCGGCTGCCGAAGTACGGGAGTGTCCATATCGTGTTCAGCGTGCGGGAGGCGGTAAGCTACAATCGCAGACAGCATTACCGGCTGACATTAGACCGCGAGGGTGTGATAAGGATCCGCACGGCAGATCATGAGAAGGTGTACAACGTATTTGTGAAGGATATCAGTGAGTCCGGTGTCGGCTTCAGCATTAAGGGAACGCAGGGACTTGAGCGCGGTTCCGGATGTATCGTTGAGTTCTCAGATTCCGGACAGGATTTCCGGATCGATGTCGTCGTGATCCGCGTGCAGGACAACGGCAACGACCGGTATACGATGGGCTGTAAGATAAGGCAGCGCTCGGCAATGGTTGCCAAGTTCATAAACCAGAAGCAGAAGGACCGGATGAAGGGAGCGGACGCATGAGGATAAAAAAGGTATCGACCAGGGGAATTCTTGGCGTTATAGGTGTGATCTGGCTGCGTGGCGGTATACGCAGGCACAGCAGATGAGACGGAGACAAAGGAATGGATGAAAAATTAAAACAGGCGTATCTGTATGATTTTTACGGAGAGCTGCTCAACGAACACCAGCGGCGCATTTATGAGGACTTTATGTTCAACGATCTCTCACTGGGCGAGATCGCCGCGGAGGAGGAGATCAGCAGGCAGGGCGTTGCCGATATGGTCAAGCGCTGTGGAAAGAAGCTGGAGGGCTACGAGGAAAAACTGCATCTGGTCGAGAAATTCCTTCTGGTAAAGCGGGATGTGGAGCAGATACAGCTTCTGGCGGAGCAGTTTAAGGAGAACGGGGATGCCCGTGTGATCGGTAAAATAGAGGGATTGGCAGGCGATATCCTGCATTTGATGTAGTGTAAAGAAAAAATACTTGACACCATGGAACAAGTATGATAATCTATCCAAGGTCGTCAGGAAGAACGAGGGTAAATTATGGCATTTGATAGCTTATCAGAAAAACTGCAAAATGTATTTAAGAACCTTCGCAGCAAAGGACGTCTGACCGAGGCGGATGTAAAGGCTGCCTTAAAGGAAGTCAAGATGGCTCTTTTGGAGGCCGATGTAAACTTCCGCGTGGTGAAGCAATTCGTCAAGGATGTGGAGGCACGGGCGATCGGTCAGGATGTCATGAACGGACTGAATCCGGGACAGATGGTTATCAAGATCGTAAATGAGGAGCTGGTAAGGCTCATGGGATCTGAGACCACCGAGATCGCGATGCGGCCGGGCAAGGAGCTTACCATTCTTATGATGGTAGGTCTGCAGGGAGCCGGTAAGACGACAACCACAGCGAAGATCGCAGGAAAGCTCAAGCAGAAGGGCAAAAAGACGCTGCTTGCAGCCTGTGACGTATACCGTCCGGCAGCGATCGAGCAGCTGCAGATCAACGGAGACAAGCAGGGCGTGGAGGTCTTTTCTCTTGGAGACAAGGAGAAGCCACCGGTGATCGCCAAGGCAGCAGTTGATTATGCAAAGAAGAACGAGTTCAACGTACTCATCATCGATACGGCTGGACGACTTCATGTGGATGAAGATATGATGGCGGAGCTTGAGGAGATCAAGCGGACGGTCGAGGTGTTCCAGACAATTCTTGTTGTCGATGCGATGACCGGTCAGGACGCAGTCAACGTTGCAAGCACCTTCGATGAGAAGATCGGCATTGACGGTGTGATCCTTACCAAGCTCGACGGTGACACCAGAGGCGGTGCGGCACTTTCTATCCGCGCGGTAACCGGGAAGCCGATCCTGTATGCAGGCATGGGCGAGAAGCTGTCTGATCTTGAACAGTTCTATCCGGATCGTATGGCATCGCGGATCCTTGGCATGGGCGATGTGCTTACCATGATCGAGAAGGCGCAGGAGAACATCGACGAGGAGAAAGCCAAAGTCCTTGAGCAGAAGATGCGCAAGAACGAGTTTGACTTTGAGATGTATTTAGAGTCCATGGGACAGATGAAGAAGCTGGGTGGTCTGTCCAGCCTGATGGGTATGATGCCGGGCATGGGACTCGGCGGCAAGATGCCGGACATGGATACGGATGCGATGGAGAAGAATATGGCGCGGACAGAGGCGATCATCTACTCTATGACTCCGAAGGAGCGGCGCAATCCGAACCTACTGAACCCAAGCAGAAAGAACCGCATTGCAAAGGGCGCAGGCGTGGATATCGCAGAGGTCAACCGGCTGGTCAAGCAGTTTGAACAGACCAAGAAGCTCATGAAACAGATGCCGGGTATGATGGGCGGCAAGAAGGGAAAAGGAAGAGGCTTTGGCAATATGTTCAAGGGACTTCCGTTCTAACAAACGTTTTCAAAAGTTTATATGCTTTTGATATATATTTAAGACAGAATCTTATGAGGAGGTGAAAAAGATGGCAGTAAAGATCAGATTAAGAAGAATGGGACAGAAGAAGGCTCCTTTCTATAGAATTATTGTTGCAGACTCCAGATCTCCAAGAGACGGAAGATGCATCGATGAGATTGGAACTTATGATCCGACCAAGAATCCTACCGAGTATCATGTGAACGAAGAGCTGGCTAAGAAGTGGTTAGCAGACGGAGCACAGCCAACAGAGACCGTTGCTCGTATTTTCAAGAGCGCTGGTATCGAAAAGTAAGATCCCGGAGGTGGACGTAATGAAAGAATTAGTTGAAGTAATTGCAAAATCATTAGTCGATAATCCGGATGAGGTTGTTGTAACAGAAACCGAGAACGAGAAAGCAATTATTTTGGAATTACGTGTTGCACAGTCTGACATGGGCAAAGTGATCGGCAAGCAGGGACGTATTGCAAAAGCAATTCGCTCTGTGGTAAAAGCCGCTGCCTCAAAAGAAGACAAAAAGGTTATTGTGGAGATTGCACAATAGCACACGAACCGTCCCGGGCTTTATGCTTAGGACGGTTTTTTACATTGTTAACCTGCAAAGAGTCACCCAGTGACTTTTTGATCCATTATTATTAACCTGCAAAGAGGCATAGGGTGACTCTTTGTTTATTGCATAGAAAGTGGGAAAGATGAGCGATTTATTACAGGTTGGTGTGATCACAAGCACACATGGGGTAAGAGGTGAAGTGAAGGTTTTCCCGACTACGGATGATCCTGCGCGTTTTAAAAAGCTAAAGCAGGTGATTTTAGATGACGGAAAACAGCAGATAGATCTGGAGATTGCGTCCGTAAAATTCTTTAAGAATATGGTCATCTTAAAGTTTAAAGGGATCGACAATATCAATGACGTAGAAAAATACCGGAGAGCAACACTTCTGGTAACCAGGGAGAATGCTGTCCCTTTGGCAGAGAACGAATATTTTATTGCGGATCTGATCGGGCTTTCGGCGGTATCCGATGAGGGGGAGGAGCTTGGAACCATCACGGATGTGCTGCAGACCGGGGCGAATGACGTGTATGTTGTCACGACACCGCAGAAGGAAGAGATACTGGTTCCGGCGATCAGGGAGTGCATTCTTGCAGTTGACTTAGATGCGCGCAGGATGCAGCTCCATCTGCTTCCGGGACTTCGCGGCTAGCTTTTGATGGGGAAGGAAGAACTATGAATTTTCATATTTTGACATTGTTTCCGGATATGGTAACGCAGGGACTTGCAAACAGTATCACGGGACGTGCGATAAAGGAGAACAAAATCAGCGTCGATGCAGTCAATATCCGCGATTTTGCGGACAATAAGCATCGGAAGGTTGACGATTATACCTACGGCGGCGGCGCGGGGATGCTTATGCAGCCACAGCCGGTCTACGATGCGTGGAGGAGCGTCCAGCCGGACGATACAAAGCGTATCCGCACCATCTATGTGACACCGCAGGGACATACCTTTAATCAGAAAATGGCAGAGGAGTTTGCCAAAGAGGACGAGCTGGTGATCCTGTGCGGACACTACGAGGGGATCGATGAGCGCGTGCTTGAGGAAGTGGTAACGGATTATGTGTCCATCGGCGACTATGTGCTGACGGGAGGCGAGCTTGCCGCGATGGTCATGGTGGATGCAATCGCAAGACTTGTGCCGGGGGTGCTGAACAATGATTCCTCCGCAGAGATCGAGTCGTTCCACGGCAATCTGTTGGAATACCCACAGTATTCCAGACCGGAGGTGTGGCATGACAAGCCGGTGCCGAAGGCACTTTTATCCGGCAATCCGAAGGAAATCGGCGCATGGCGGTTAGAGCAGGCAGTCAGGCGCACAAAGGCACGCAGACCGGATCTGTACGAGAAGTATCTGGAACTTCAGGAGTGTATGCAGCTTCTACTGGAGCAAAAGCTGTTGCACATCGATATGATCGAGTGCATCCGAAGAGGCAGCGCGGAGTTGATTTACCGGAATGGATGTGAGATTCTGCTACGGGATAAGGACAGCGATGTGTACATGCACACGAATCCGGAGGAAAACGGGGAGTTCCTTGCCAAGCTTCCGCTTATAAAGATGGCAAAGATCCATTGCATTGTTATCCATCAGGAGAGCTTTATCCCTCTGGTACAGGCATGTATCCGCGGCACTGTGGGAGGAGCCTGCAGGCAGGCAGTATATACAAGAAAAGAAAAAATGCCGATCAGCGGGCTGTACCGTGCAGATGGCGCACCGATGCCAAACGGACTGGTAATCCATGAACTGAGAGAGGAGGACGTAAAGACGGCAGGGGAGGCATATGTCGCCTACGGCTATCTCTCTATGCAGGAGACCACGGAGGAGAAAAAGGCTGAGGTGATCGCAGAGGTAAGGGAGCGCTTTTTAGATAAAGCCATGTTTGGCGCGTATATCCGCGCGGAGGATGGAACAGAAGCCTTTGCCGGCTTTATCGGCAAGCATGAGGAGGGAAGCATCGGTATGCTTACCGTGCTGCCGGAGTACCGGGGACAAAAGATTGCGCTCGCACTGGAAGCATATATGATCAACCGGGAGCTGGAGCAGGGCTTCACCCCATACGGACAGGTGCGCGAGGACAATACGGCATCCATAAAGCTACAGCAGAAAGTCGGATTATGTTTCTCAAAAACACCGGTTTTCTGGGTGTACTAAAAAATAAAAAACTGTTGCAATACGGGAAAAAATGTGGTAGATTATTCATGTTGTGAATAAAAGGCGATGGTCCTCTGTTGCGAAAGATAGTAGCATTAAGAACGTCAAAATGATTAGGAGGTCACAAAATGAACGCAAGTGAGATTATTAAGAACATCGAAGCAGAGCAGTTAAAGGCAGAGGTTCCTGAGTTTTCCGTAGGAGATACCGTTAAGGTTTACGGAAAGATCAAGGAAGGAAACCGTGAGAGAGTTCAGGTTTTCGAGGGAACCGTTATTAAGAAGCAGAACGGAAGCAACCGTACTACTTTTACCGTAAGAAAGGTTTCCAACGGTGTTGGAGTTGAGAAGACCTGGCCATTACATTCTCCAAACGTAGAGAAGGTTGAAGTTGTCCGCCTTGGTAAGGTACGTCGTGCTAAGCTTTACTACTTAAGAGACCGCGTAGGAAAAGCTGCTAAGGTTAAAGAGTTAGTAAAATAATCGTAAGATGCAAGTTCAAAAAAGGATCGGCTGTTGCCGGTCCTTTTTGTAAAAGAAGGTATAAGGTGATAAGCGTATGGGAAGAAGGAGAAGAAGCGGGCTGAATTTTGGTAAGCAGCGCAAAAAATTTAACTTTCCACTTTTTAAAGAGGTTATATCTTGGATTTTTGAGATCATCATCATCGTGGTCATCGCGTATGTCGTGGTAAGCTCATTCGGTTATCGGACAAGCGTGGTCGGCTCCGCCATGGAACCAACCCTGACGGCAGGGGAACAGGTGCTGATCAACAAGTTTATCTATGTGATGACAAAGCCGAAATCCGGGGATGTTATCGTATTTCTGCCGAATGGCAATGAAAAGTCCCATTACTATGTCCGCCGGGTGATCGCAGTTCCCGGAGACACCGTCCAGATCAAGGACGGCGCAGTCTATGTAAACGGAACGCTCCGCAACGAAGAGCTTGATGTTTCTTCGGTCGATGATCCGGGTTTGGCATCGGATGAGATCAAGCTTGGCACGGATGAATATTTTGTGCTGGGGGACAACCGTAACAACAGTGATGACAGCCGTTATGCGAATGTCGGAATGATCAAGAAGAAGTACATCATAGGAAAAGCATGGATGTATGTTTCATCGATGCATTCCTTCGGATTCGTGCACTAGCATTCCCTGCACCATAGGGCGCATCTTCCTGCCTGCGGGGGACTTTGGTATATGTAAATATATCATACATGTCTGGATGCACCCAATTTAAACAAAAGCATTCACACAAAAATTGCAAAAATTCTTTCGACCGCTACGGCGGTGTACTTGTTGTGTCTTATAACGGCTTTGACACTCCAAGCCCGACTGTCCAACGGTAGGCGCACTTTTCTGTCGGACTTCCTAGTCTCCCTAAGCGGGCGTCCTCACAAAGTTGATATTAGGAGCATGCTCCTCGAAACTCGCTTTTTACGCATTCTATATGGGAATGTTTCAAGCTCAGACAACTCGGAGCATGCTCCCATTTTGCTCGGCACGCCCGCCAAGGGAGACACGAAAGCCCTCGGAAGAAAAGTCCGTCTACCGTGAACAGCCGGGCAGGAGTGCTCAAACCTTTAGAAGACACGACTGATAGAGAAACCGCCATGCGGTCGGATTAGAATTTTGCAATTTTTGCGTATGCTTTTTAAAATGGGTGTATACGGACATGGTAAGATATATTAAAATAAGGATAAGTACAAAGGTGCAGGCAGAGAGGATGCGGCTACGCGGGCAGGGGATGTAAGCGGGCATGATGGATAAGAAATGAGGTTAATATGAATTTTCAGTGGTATCCGGGGCATATGACGAAAGCAAAACGTCAGATGCAGGAAGATATTAAGTTAATAGATCTGGTGATTGAGCTGGTGGATGCAAGGATTCCGCTTAGCAGCAGAAATCCGGACATCGATGAGCTGGGAAAGAATAAGTATCGCCTGATCCTTATGAACAAGGCAGATCTGGCAGATCCGGCGGAATCGGATCGGTGGGGCGCTTTTTTTAAGGAAAAGGGCTATTATGTGGTACAGCTTGATGCCAGAAAAAAGAACGGAATGAAGCAGATCACGGACGTGATCATGGAGGCTTGTAAGGAGAAGATCGAGCGGGATCGAAGAAGAGGAATCAAGAATCGTCCGGTGCGGGCAATGGTAGTCGGAATCCCGAATGTAGGAAAATCGACCTTTATCAATTCCTACGCGGGCAAGGCGTGCGCCAAGACCGGAAACAAGCCGGGCGTTACCAAGGGAAAGCAGTGGATACGTTTAAGTAAGGACGTGGAGCTGCTGGATACGCCGGGTATCCTGTGGCCGAAGTTTGAGGATCAGATGGTAGGACTCCGTCTGGCACTGATCGGTTCCATCAAGGATGAGATATTAAACACGGATGAGCTTGCACTGGAGCTGATCAGGATACTGATCCAGATGTATCCGGGGATGCTTCATGAACGCTATCAGGTCGATGAGACAAAAGAAGCAGTTGAGATCCTTTACGGGATTGCGGATTGCCGCAAGTGCGTCGCAAAGGGCGGAGAGCTGGATTACAGCAAGGCGGCAGCGCTTTTGATCGATGAGTTCCGGAGTGGAACACTCGGAAGGATCACGCTGGAGCGCCCGTAAAACCACAGAAAAATCCAGAGGAGAATGATATATGCAGCAGATGGCAATCCAGACGATAAAAGAAGAACTCGCGGCAATCGCAGCGGAGGATGAGACAGGCTTACAGGCGTTTATCCGGGAACACAGGGAGGATACGCGCGCGAGTGTGCTTAAGCTCGTGGACAGCGCTGCAAAGAAGATTGACCGGCTGCACGCGGAGTACGACCGGATCGAAGCACTGAAACGTTACGAGAAGGAATACGAGACATGCGGGTATATCTGCGGGATTGATGAGGTGGGCAGAGGCCCGCTTGCAGGTCCGGTTGTGGCTGGCGCAGTGATCCTTCCAAAAGATTGTCACATTTTATATATAAATGATTCCAAGAAATTGTCCGAAAAAAAACGTGAAGAGTTATATGATGTCATCATGGAGCAGGCGGTTGCCTGTGGAATCGGAATGGCAGGACCGGATCGGATCGATGAGATCAACATTTTGCAGGCAACCTATGAGGCAATGCGGCAGGCAATCGGAAATCTGTCCGTACAGCCGGACATCCTGCTCAATGACGCAGTTACGATCCCGAAGGTTGCGATCCGTCAGGTTCCGATCATCAAGGGAGATGCAAAGAGCATTTCCATCGGGGCGGCAAGCATCATTGCAAAAGTGACAAGAGATCGGCTGATGGAGGAATATGACAAGATCCTGCCGGAGTATGGCTTTGCGTCCAACAAGGGCTACGGATCGGCGGAGCACATCGCGGCGCTTAAGAAGTATGGTCCATCCCCGATCCATCGGGCAACCTTTATCAAGAATTTTATCGGCTAGCCGGGAAAGGAACACATGCAGGTATCAGATCTGGTGCAACAATACAATAATGCAACGGCACGCCCGGAAATGACCGGGACAAAGGGAATCCGCAAGCTGGTATCAACCCTGCGTGATATGAAGTCCGGCAACATTTTTGAGGGGACGGTCAATTCGGTCAAGGGCGGCAAGGTGACGCTCGGACTTCCGAACGGGCAGGAGGTTACTGCGCGGATGGATGGAAAAGTGCAGCTTACGATCGGGCAGTCCATGTTTTTTCAGGTAAAGAGCAATGATGGCACCCAGATTGCCATACGCCCATATACGGTCGAGGGCAACAGCATGAACTTAACGCTGCTTGAAGCGTTAAAGAGTGCCAATATTCCGGTAGATGGACGGAATCTGTCCATGGTCAACGCCATGATGGAGGAACAGATGCCGATCGACCGCAACAGTTTAGGACAAATGGCGCGCATTATAAACAGCAATCCGGATTTTGATGTCAAGACGCTTGTGCAGATGCAGAGACTCGACCTTCCGATCACACCGGAGATGGCGTCGCAGTTCCAGAATTATCTCGATGACAAACAGGCGATCGGACAGGCAATGTCGGACTTTATTGAGGAACTCCCGAAAGCGCTGGCAAACGGTGAGTTATCCGCGGAGCAGATTGGCAAGACTGCCGAAGAGGTGGTGCGCATTTTAACAGAGGGGCTTCCAGAGGAGATCGCAGCCCCGGAAGTGGGCGCAGACAGTGCGCAGACACTCGTGGATGCTGAGACGATGGAAGGACAGGCGGCGCAGAATACCGGGGAACAGCCGGAGCAGATTGCCGGGAAACAGGCGGAGCAGGCTGTACTGGCAACGGAGGATGGTGCGGCAGCGGAGACCGTACAGAATCCGGGTGCGGCAGAGCCGGATGCAGCGGCTGCACAGGCAAAGGTAAGCTCACAGTATGAGCTGCTGGACGAGACGCTGCTGAAAGAGGTGCTTGCGGAGGATACGCCTTATGCACAGCACACGATCGGAGCTGTGCTAAACGAGGATCAGAGGAAGGAACTGACAGAGCTTCTTAGCAGGCTTCCGGGCATGGAGCAGAATACTTCCGTTTTTGCAGACGGGGGGCTTGTGCCGGACGGCAGCGCAACCGCGCTTTTACATGCAATCCGCACACAGCTTACCGCAGGAGGCATGGACAAGGAAACGATGCTTTCCTTGCTTTCCGGGAAAGGCTTTGCAGCCCTTGTCAAAGATGTGATGGAGCAGCAGTGGCTGGTGAAGCCGCAGGAGATCACACAGAAGGATAAGCTGACGCGGCTATATGACAAAATCGAAGACCAGCTTAACCGCCTTGAGAGCGCGGTCAAAGCAAGCGGGCAATCCGCGGAGAAGGTCACACTGCTTGCGGCGGACATCCGCAATAATGTGCAGTTTATGGATCAGATCAATCAGGCATACACCTATGTCCAGCTTCCGCTGAAAATGGCGGGGCAGAATGCGAGCGGACAGTTGTATGTCTACACCAATAAAAAGAACCTGTCCGATCCGGACAAGGAGCTGACCGCCTTTTTACATCTGGATCTGGAACATCTCGGCTCAACGGATGTGTCGGTCAGGATGCTTCGGAAGAATGTCAAGACCAACTTCTATTTTGACAACGACGAGGCGTATGCACTGGTGCAGGCGAACGCGCCGCTATTGGAGGCTCGTCTGGAGGCGAAGGGGTACAACTGTGACATTCAGGTGGTAAATGAACCGAAAAATGTTAATTTCGTTGAGGACTTTTTGAAAAAGGATCAGCCGTCGGCTGGTCTGGTACACAGATATTCGTTTGATATGAGGGCTTAACATGGCAGGGAAGAATGAGTTTCACCCGTTGTTTGGCGCAAAGCAGGAAGAACCAAAGACGGCGGTCGCAATCGAATATGTGCCGGGCGAGGCGGCACCGAAGATCCTTGCAACAGGAAAGGGAGCTACCGCGGACCGCATCATCGAGAAGGCGAAGGAGAGCAACGTGCCGCTTTACAAGGATAACAAGCTGGCGGGGACACTTTCCAAGCTAAAGATCGGGGATATGATACCGCCGGAGCTGTATGAGGTCGTTGCGGAGATTCTTGTGTTTGTGGATGATATGGACCGGCTCAAAGCCAAGCTGGGTAATTGAGGAAATAGTATTTGAACGATAGACAAAACAACAGGACGGTCGGAGCTTCCTACGAAAAAAAGGCTGCAGAATTTCTGAAGCTGCACGGATATCACATCACGGAGTACAATTTTAAGTGCAGGCAGGGAGAGATAGACATTATCGCACAGGACGGAGAATATATCTGTTTTGTGGAAGTAAAGTACCGCGCGAATCCGGCTGCCGGGGAGGCGGCGGAGGCGGTAGACGCACGCAAACAGAGAAAGATCCTGCGCGTCGCGGAATATTACCTTATGAAACATGGCATGGATGAGTGGACACCCTGCCGCTTTGATGTGGTGGCGGTGGATGGGGAGCGGATCACACTCTACAAGAATGCATTTGAGGCAAGCTAAAATGACAGAGAAAAAGGAAATATTACAACTGGTGTCTTACCCGCTGAAATCAGGGGAGGCGCTGCCGCTGCTGGAATTTCCACTTTTGCGGCAGTTTGATTTCGTAAGGCACTGCTTTACAACGAGGGCAGGCGGCGTGAGCCGGGAGCATCTGGCATCGTTAAACCTAAGCTACAACAGGGGGGATGACAAGGCAAACGTGGATGAGAACTACCGAAGGCTGGCGGAGGCACTGGGCGTTACGGTGGCGGATTTTGTGTTTACCGACCAGACGCACACGGCAAATGTGAACCGTGTCGGCGCGGGCGAACGCGGCTGCGGCATCACAAGAGTGCGTCCGTATACGGAGGTTGACGGTCTGGTGACAAACGAATCCGGTGTGGTGCTTTCCGCGTTCTTTGCGGACTGTGTACCGCTTTACTTTATCGATCCGGTACATAAGGCAATCGGGCTAAGCCATTCAGGCTGGCGCGGCACGGTACAGCGGATCGGTGCACGGACATTGGAAAAGATGCATACGGAATTTGGCACAGAGCCGGCGGAGGTCTATGCGGCGGTCGGACCATCGATCTGCAGGGAATGCTATGAGGTCAGCGCGGATGTGGCGGAGCAGTTTGCGGCAGAATTTGCGGGACATGAGGGCGAGATCCTTACCGATAAAGGGCAGGGGAAGTACCTGCTTGACCTGTGGAGTGCCAACCGGATCGTGCTTACGGAGGCAGGAATCCGGCAGGAGCATCTGGCGGTTACGGATCTTTGCACCTGTTGCAACAGTGACCTGCTGTTTTCCCATCGGGCAAGCAATGGAATGCGCGGGAATCTCGGCGCGTTTATGTATATAAAAAAGGAGAGCGGAAAATGAAAACGAAAAAATATGTGGACTATATTCTTGAGGTGACAAAGGAGCTTCTGGCAATCGACAGCCCGACCGGTTACACGGAGAATGCCACGAAGTTTATCTGCAAGGAATACGAAAAGCTCGGCTACAGGCCAGCCCTTACGGCAAAAGGCGGTGTGCTCGTCGACCTCGGCGGCAAGGATAAGAAAAACGCCCTGATGCTTGCAGCACACACGGACACACTCGGCGGAATGGTATGTGAGATCAAGGGGAACGGACGGCTCCGCCTTTCACCGCTTGGCGGCATGAATGCAAACAATGCAGAGGCAGAGAATGTGCGCATTATCACAAAGTTTGATGGGATCTACGAGGGAACCTTCCAGCTTGACAATGCATCCATCCATGTAAACGGAGAATACAATGATACCAAGAGAAGCTATGCAGGCATGGAGGTCGTCATTGATGAGCCGGTGGAGAGCGCGGAGGATACCCGAAAGCTCGGCATTGAAAACGGCGATATCGTCTGCTTTGATCCACGCACAACCATTACTAAGTCCGGCTACATCAAGAGCCGTTTCTTAGATGATAAGTTAAGCGTCGGAATCCTGCTCGGATATGCAAAATATTTAAGTGACGAGAAGATCGAGCCGGAGCGCAGGATCTACCATCACATCACCGTGTACGAGGAGGTTGGACATGGCGGCGCGGCTTCCCTTCCGGACGGAGTGACCGAGATGATCTCTGTGGATATGGGATGCGTGGGCGATGGACTGCGGTGCGATGAACGCATGGTATCCATCTGTGCAAAGGACTCCATGGGACCGTACAATTATCAGGTGGTTACGGATCTGGTTGCCGCTGCAAAGAAACATGATCTTGGCTATGCGGTCGATGTGTATCCATTTTACGGTTCGGACGTAGACTGTACCCTAAAGGCAGGCTATGACATCCGCCACGGTCTGATCGGAGCAGGTGTGTATGCGTCACACGGCTACGAGAGAAGCCACAGGGATGGTGTTAAGAATACATTTGCCCTGCTTGTTGCCTACACGACAGAGTAAACGCAGAAAATTGCGGACAAATTAAGAAAATCCTAAGAAAATATTACAAGTAAAATAATTGCATGCCATAGGAAATATGCTACACTAACCATAGTGTACAACTTGGATTCATACACCCAGCCCATTGTACGGCTGGGTGGTTTTTGTAGGGGGAGAGCCATATTGATACAACTCAATTTTCGGGATGCAAAACCAATCTATGAACAGATCAAAGAGGAAATCCGGCATCTGATCGTCACAGGCGGTCTGGCACCGGAGGACAAGCTGCCTTCTGTGCGGGAGCTGGCTGCCAATCTTGCCATCAATCCCAATACCATTGCAAGAGCATATCAGGAGCTGGAGCAGGAGGGGTATCTCTACACGGAAAGCGGTAAGGGAACCTTTGTGGGAAATGGCGCACAGATCGATGGTTACCGGAAGGACGAGCTGATGGAGACGCTGGATGAGATTGTCGGAGAGCTTGCCTATCTTGCAGTACCGAAGGAGGATCTGGTAAAGCGGGTAGAGGAGGCAATTGAGGGAGGCACACATGATTCAGGTAAATAATCTTATAAAAAATTTTGATGGATTCCGGGCGCTTGACGGGGTAAATATGCAGGTGCAGAAGGGCAATATCTATGGGCTGGTCGGACCAAACGGAGCCGGAAAGTCCACGCTGATCCGTCATCTGACCGGAGTGTACCGGCAGGATGAGGGCGAGGTGCTCATCGACGGACAGGAAGTGTTTGAAAACCGGGCAGTCAAAAGCAGAATCGGTTTTATCCCGGACGAAGTGTTTTATTTTATGCAGGCAAATACGCTGGAGATGATGCGTTATTACAAGGGTATTTATCCCGGCTTTGACGAAAAGCAGTTCTACCGGATGCAGGAATTCTTTCCGGGGGTGGATGTCAGGCGGGGAATCCGCAGACTGTCAAAGGGAACACAAAAGCAGGTTGCTTTCTGGCTGTCTATCTGCTGCCAGCCGGATGTGATGATCCTCGATGAGCCGGTGGACGGACTTGATCCGGTCATGCGCAGGCAGATCTGGAGCCTGCTCATCGCGGCGGTGGAGGAGCGCGGCATGACGGTGCTTGTCTCCTCGCACAACTTAAGAGAGCTTGAGGATGTCTGTGACCATGTTGGCATCTTAAACAAAGGCAGGATTATGATTGAACGCTCCTTGTCGGAGCTGCAGGGGAATATCTGCAAGATCCAGGTGGCGTGCCAGAGCGGGATGCCGAAGCTGCCGGAGCAGTTTCAGGTATTGCACATGGCAAATACCGGGCGTGTGTACACGATCATTGTAAAGGGCGATCCCAAGGCGGCGGCACAGGTGCTTACGGCGGATAGGGACAATTTAAATATCGTGGATATCCTTCCGCTTACGCTTGAGGAAATTTTTATCTATGAGATGGGAGGTGCGGATTATGAAGTCAAAGACATTTTGTTTTAATCCGGCGGTATTCCGCAAGAACACGGTGTTATACTGGCCGCTGTGGGCTGGATACCTGATCGCGCTTCTTGCAATGCTCCCAATCCGTCTGTGGATGGATTTTAACAGCTACATAAGCTATTATGTTGCAAGCGTTCCGGAGCAGGAAAAAAGGAGCATGCTTATGTACTACTTCCGGGAGACCATGTCCAGGACGGATGTGTACAGCATGGTGGTATTCGTGATGGCGGTGCTTACGATGATGGCACTGTTTAACTATCTGTTTACCGCAAGAAATACCAACATGATGCATGCGTTTCCGGTGACAAGAGGAGAACTGTTTGGCACATCAGTCGTAAATGCACTCTGCTTTATGCTGATACCGGAACTGATCGCATTTTTTGCAACGGTGCTTGTATGCCTGTCCTACGGAGTAACCTGCGTACAGTATGTGGCAATGTTTTATCTGTTTGTGGCAACCGCTTCGGTTTTGTTCCTGGCATTAAGTGCTGTGGCGGCGATGCTTACCGGACAGCTGCTCGGACTTCCGGTGATTGCGGTTGTGCTCAATATGATGTATGTGTGGATAAGGATCGTTATTGGAAAGGTGCTCTGCCTGATCGGATACGGGCTTACCGAATATACGACGAGAGCGGATCATGGACTGCTCTTTTTCTCACCGATCAGCTATTTTATGCGCAGAGTCAAATTCACCCCGCAATATACGCAGGGAGACAATATACAGTATATGACGGGAATCACACCGGAAGGCTTTCAAATGATGGGCTGGTATCTGCTGGCGGCTATTGTGTTCTTTGTGGCAGCGGCAGCACTCTACCGGAAACGTCCGTTGGAAAAGGCAGGAGATGTGGTAATCTTCTCCGTGCTCAATCCGTTTTTCCGCTGGCTGATGGGGGTTATGGCGGGCTATACGCTTGTGATGTATGCCTGCATGTTTTTGGAGGAGGCGAGAATTTTTCTGCCGCGTATGGTGATGGCCGGGATCGTCATTGCTGCGGGGCTGTTGGCCTTTTATCTGGCAGAGATGCTGATACGCAAGAATTTCCGTGTATTGAATAAGAAAATCCTGAGGGAGAGCGTGATCTTTGCGGGAGCCATGCTTGCAAGCTTCGGGGTCGTGATGGGCGTTGCAAAAATACAGGAGAACTACGTTCCAAAGCAGGAGGCGGTCGATTCTGCCGAATTTGCGCTTTCCTATCAGATGGCACTGGATGAGGAGGCGGTAGGCGATGTGCTTGCGCTGCAGCAGGAGATACTTGCACATGCGGATGAATGGAACAGTGCGTCCAAAAAGACCGTGGATTATACGATGGTAAGGTTCTCTTACAAGCTGAAAAACGGAAACTCTGTGCGCAGATCCTATTTAATCCCATACACGGAGAGCGGACTTGCAATGCTTGCAAAGCTTACAAGCTATGAGCGCACACCAAAACAGTTTGAGAAATATTATCTGTCGGATTACTATAACAACCGGTATTATACCTCCGGCGGTTTTGACCTTAACTACTCACATTATATCCCGTTCGGAGATGACACGGCACAGGTGCTTCTTGACGCGATACAACAGGATGTGGAAGAGGGAAATATACAGGACTATAACCTGATCCACGCGGACGGAAGCTGGGACAGCCCGGAGGATCAGTATTCCGGCTATGTCAATTTCGGGTTTGAGATCCCGAATAAAACGACACAGTATGACGAATACTTAGACGAATATATTCAGGCGGGCGACTACTGCTCAATCAGCTTTGGCAAGAAATGCAGAAACCTGATTGACGCACTGGTGGAGACCGGACTGATCAATTCGGAGGATGACCTGATTCTTTTAAAGGAGCAGGATGCAGAGGTAGTGGGATCGATTAACTAAAAGCTATGGACTTTCTGTGTCTTTTTGGTAAAATAAGAGGTAAGTGATTGAAGCAGACACAGGAGAATAATTTTGAAAAAGAAACAACATGTTATATACAAGATAGAGCAGGGAAGCATCGCCGAGGAGATGGAGCTTGAGCCGGGAGACATCCTTGTCTCTATCAACGGAACCGAGATCAATGATGTGTTTGACTACCATTATCTGATCAATGATGATTACCTGAATGTGATCGTTAAGAAAAAAAGCGGGGAAGAATGGGAGCTTGAGATCGAGAAGGACTATTCCGAGGATCTGGGAATTGAGTTTGAGAATGGGCTTATGGACGATTACAAGTCCTGCTCGAACAAATGCGTTTTCTGCTTTATTGACCAGATGCCGCCGGGAATGCGCGAGACGCTATATTTTAAGGATGACGATTCCCGTCTTTCCTTTTTGCAGGGCAATTATGTGACACTTACCAATATGAAAGAGAAGGACCTGGATCGTATCATCGCGTACAAGCTTGCACCAATCAATATTTCGGTGCACACGACCAATCCAAAGCTTCGCTGTGAGATGCTTCACAACCGTTTCGCAGGCGAGGCACTTAAAAAAATCGACCGTCTTTATGAAGCCGGGATTGAGATGAACGGGCAGGTTGTCTGTTGCAAGGGAATCAATGACGGCGAAGAACTTGACCGCACGATCCGCGATCTCGTGGGTTATATGCCGTACATGCAGAGCCTTTCTGTCGTTCCGGTTGGCCTGACAAAATACCGCGAGGGCCTGTATCCGCTAGAACCGTTTGAAAAAGAGGATGCAAGGGAAGTAATCGCCATTATTGAAAAGTGGCAGGACTATTGCATGGAGCACTACGGTGTGCATTTTGTGCAGGCGAGTGACGAATGGTATCTGACCGCAGAGCTTCCGCTCCCGGAGGAAGAACGATACGATGGATATATACAGCTGGAGAATGGCGTTGGCATGCTCCGGCTTCTTTTCGTTGAATTTCACGAAGCGCTTGCAGCTTATAAGAAAAAGATGAAGGGAAAGCAGCCGCCGGACGGGCATATCACGCTGGCATCCGGAATGCTTGCGGCACCGTTTATAAAACAGCTTGCAGAAGAATTTATGAAGAGCTTTCCGAACCGCACCATCGATGTGGTGGCAATCCGCAACGACTTTTTCGGAGAGCGGATCACAGTGTCCGGGCTTGTGACGGCGCAGGATCTTGTCGCACAGTTAAAGGAGCGTGACAACGGCGCGTATATCGGAATCCCTTGCAATATGCTCCGCATGGGAGAGCATGTTTTTCTGGATGACTGGACGCTGGAAGAGGTTGAAAAGGCTTTACAAGTACCGGCCGTTATTGTAAAATCAAGCGGTCAGAATCTGCTTGATGCGATGGCTGGCAATCATTTAGAGAATGAATGACCGCAGAGTGCGGTTCGGAATAGATCAGAACAGGAAGGTGAAAAAATGAGTAAACCAATCGTTGCGATTGTTGGACGCCCAAACGTTGGTAAGTCCACATTGTTTAACACATTGGCAGGAGAGCGCATCTCCATTGTCAAGGATACTCCGGGCGTTACAAGAGACCGTATTTATGCGGATGTAACATGGCTCGATCACAACTTTACACTCATCGATACCGGAGGCATTGAGCCGGACAGCGGCGATGTGATCCTTTCCCAGATGAGGGAACAGGCGCAGATTGCGATCGATACCGCAGATGTCATCATGTTCCTTACCGATGTAAGGCAGGGACTTCAGGACGCGGACTCCAAGGTGGCGGATATGCTCCGCCGCTCCCACAAGCCGATCGTGCTGGTGGTCAACAAGGTTGACAGCTTCGAGAAATATATGGGCGATGTGTACGAGTTTTACAATCTCGGAATCGGGGAACCGCATCCGGTATCCGCATCCTCCATGCTCGGACTCGGAGATATGCTTGATGAAGTGGTTAAGTATTTTCCGGAGGGCAACGCGGGAGAGAAGGAGGATGAGCGCCCGAAGGTTGCAATCATCGGTAAGCCGAATGTCGGCAAGTCATCCCTGATCAACAAGCTTGCGCAGGAGGACCGTGTGATCGTCTCTGACATTGCAGGAACAACGCGCGATGCGATCGACACGGACATCAAATACAACGGCAGGGAATATATTTTTATTGATACGGCAGGACTTCGCAGAAAGAGCAAGATCAAGGAAGAAATCGAGCGTTACAGTATCATCCGTGCAGTTACCGCTGTGGAGCGCGCAGATGTCGTCATCATCGTCATTGATGCGACGGAGGGCGTGACGGAGCAGGATGCAAAGATCGCCGGGATCGCACATGACCGCGGCAAGGGAATCATCATCGCGGTCAACAAGTGGGATGCGATCGAGAAGAACAACGACACGGTAAAAGAGCATACACAGAAGATCCGCCAGATCTTAAGCTTTATGCCGTATGCAGAGATCCTGTTTATCTCCGCTAAATCCGGTCAGAGACTTCCAAAAATCTTTGAGATGATCGATATGGTATTGGAAAATAACAGTATGCGTGTCGCTACCGGTGTCTTGAATGAGATCGTTGCGGAGGCAGTTGCGATGCAGCAGCCGCCGACAGATAAGGGCAAGCGGCTTAAGATCTACTACATCACACAGGCGGCAGTCAAACCGCCAACCTTTGTTGTGTTTGTCAATGACAAGAATCTGATGCATTTCTCCTATACAAGATATCTGGAGAACCGTATCCGTGATACCTTTGGTTTCCGGGGAACTGCACTCAAATTCATTACGAGAGAGCGGAAGGGAGATAAGGAATGATCGTTGCAAGGATTATTGCAATCGCAATCGGTTATGTGTTTGGTCTGTTTCAGACCGGGTATTTTTACGGAATGAGTCAGGGCATCGATATCCGGAAAGAGGGCAGCGGCAATGCAGGAACGACCAATTCGCTGCGCGTGCTCGGCATGAAGGCAGGCGCGATCACCTTCGCGGGGGATCTGCTCAAGGCGATCCTTGCAGTGGTTGTCACCTCGCTCATCTTCAGGAACCGATATCCGGAAGGCGCAAAGCTTTTAGAGCTGTACGCGGGATTTGGAGCGGTTTTGGGACACAACTTCCCTTTTTATCTGAAGTTCCGTGGTGGTAAGGGAATCGCCTGCACGGCGGGCGTGATTGTGGCACTGTTTCCGGCAGCGGCGGTCATCTGTCTGGCAGTATTTTTGATCTGCCTTGCGATCTCACATTATGTTTCTTTAAGCTCGATCCTGATGGTGCTTGTTTTCCTTGTGAGCGCGCTTGTTTCCAACCATTACGGCTGGCTTGGCGTGCCGGATACATACCTGGCAGAATTTGATATTGTTGTCGGCTGTTTTGTTGCAATGGCGATCTGGAGACACCGTGCCAACATCGTGCGGCTGATAAATGGCAACGAGAACAAACTGAGCATCAGGAAGCAAAAGTAGTAAGGAAGGATTTGGATATGGAAAAAATCGGGATAATCGGTGCGGGAAGCTGGGGAACCGCTTTGGCAACGGTTGTTGCAAAGAATGGACATGATGTTCTGGTATGGTCGATCATGCCGGACGAGATTGAGATGCTAAAGACAAAGCGGGAACATGTAGATAAGCTTCCGGGAGTCCGGCTTCCGGAGAATATTTCCTTTACAACAGATCTAAAAGAGACGATCGAAGCCAGTGATGTTCTGGTGCTGGCTGTTCCGTCCGTATTTACCAGAAGCACGGCAAAGAGCATGGCTCCTTTTGTGAGGGACGGACAGATTGTTGTCTGCGTGGCAAAGGGAATCGAGGAGGATACACTCAAGACGATCTCTGAGGTCGTCGAGGAGGAACTCCCGAACGCGGATGTTGCGATCATGTGTGGACCTTCCCATGCGGAGGAGGTAGGAATCGGGCTTCCGACCACCGTTGTTGCAGGAGCAAGGACACGTGCAACAGCAGAACATATTCAGGATATTTTTATGAATGAGGTATTCCGTGTGTATACCAGTCCGGATATGCTCGGAATGGAGCTGGGCGGCTCGCTAAAGAACGTCATTGCACTTGCAGCGGGAATGGCAGACGGTCTTGGATACGGAGACAACACGAAGGCTGCACTTATCACGAGAGGCATTGCGGAGATTGCTCCGCTTGCAGTCAAGATGGGAGCAAAGGCGGAGACGTTAAGCGGACTGACCGGAATCGGCGACCTGATCGTTACCTGTGAGAGCAAGCACAGCCGTAACCGCAAGGCGGGAATGCTGATGGGACAGGGCTATACGATGGAGCAGGCGACTGCCGAGGTCAAGATGGTCGTGGAGGGAATCTACTCTGCAAAAGCGGCACTCAGACTTGCGAGAAAGTATGGCGTCACCCTTCCGATCATCGAGGAGGTCAACAAAGTCCTGTTCGAGAATAAGCCGGCGAAGGATGCTGTGATGGAGCTGATGCTGCGCGACAAGCGTGTGGAGCATGCGGCGCTTGATTGGAACTAGCAAATTTTGCGGCTGCCAAAGCAGACACATGTAAACTTACAGAAGAGAGGTAACGGCGTGGAGACGATAAAAATCAAATATTTTTCCGATGAGATCGAAAAGCTTGATTATATTGATGGCAAATCGGACTGGATCGATCTGCGTGCCAGCGAGGAAGTAGAACTGAAGGCTGGCGATTTTAAACTGATTCCGCTCGGCGTGGCGATGGAACTGCCGAAGGGCTATGAGGCTCATCTGGTTCCGAGAAGCTCTACGTTTAAGACCTGGGGAATCTTGCAGACCAACAGCATGGGCGTGATCGACTGCTCCTACTGTGGGGACAACGATATGTGGAGAATGCCGGTTTTTGCAACGAGAGATACCGTGATCCATGTGAATGACCGCGTGGCACAGTTCCGTATCGCTGCCAATCAGCCGAAGATCGTTTTTGACCAGGTGGCACATTTAAATGGAGCTGACCGCGGAGGTTTCGGCTCAACCGGAGTGAATTAAAAAAGTCCCGAAGACGGGCAAAAGGAGGATATATATGGAATCGCGTATGGTAAAGTTCTACTCAAAAGACAGCAGTTCACTTGCAGTGCATGCGATGCCGGGACATTTTGCAACCAGCCATTCACACATCAATTATTATGTGGATGTGACAAGTGTTAAGACGCGTGTGTCCGAGGCAAATGAGGCGGCAAAGATTCTGTATTCCAAGATGCCGAAGTACAATTATATCGACACGATTGTATGCATGGACGGAACAGAAGTCATCGGTGCTTTTTTAGGTCAGCAGATCGAGCGCGGCGGTGTATTGTCCACCAACCAGCATGAGACAGCATATGTCGTTTCACCGGAGCTCAACAACAATAACCAGATGCTGTTCCGCGACAATATCAAGGGCGCAATTGCCGGAAAGCACGTCGTTTTGCTTCTGGCAACCACGACGACAGGTGAGACGATCCGCAGAAGCCTTGAGTGCATCCGCTACTACGGCGGAATCGTGGAGTTCGTAGCTTCCATTTTCAGTACCGTCGATGAGGTGGACGGGG
The DNA here is from genome assembly GCA_934307695.1 of uncultured Agathobacter sp. Classification (GTDB taxonomy): domain Bacteria; phylum Bacillota; class Clostridia; order Lachnospirales; family Lachnospiraceae; genus Roseburia. The sequence continues at coordinate 113,580 of CAKRCS010000005.1, forward strand.
TAGCAGTTGAGCATCTGTTCGACCGCTCCGATGTAGTCAACTATGAAGCATACCCGGTTTCCGAGTGCCCGTTCTGCAAGAAAGGTCATGCGATTGAGGCGATGGTCAACGGATTCGGCTATTCCAAATTATAGTTTCGTCAACTTGACAAAGGATTTCAAAAATATTTGGCAATTCGTCCAATGGTATTTTTGGAATCCTTTTTGTATGATTAGTATATCAAGTCCGGTAGGACATAATGTAAAGTACATCAGGAGGTATTTTTAAAATGGCAAGTTTATCTTTGAAGAACATTTGCAAAGTATATCCGAACGGCTTTGAGGCTGTTAAGGATTTCAACCTTGAAGTTGAAGACAAGGAATTTATCATCTTCGTAGGACCATCTGGATGTGGTAAGTCTACCACCCTTCGTATGATCGCAGGTCTTGAGGAGATTTCTTCCGGAGAGTTCTCTATCGACGGAAAGATCATGAACGACGTAGAGCCAAAGGACAGAGATATCGCAATGGTATTCCAGAACTACGCTCTGTACCCACATATGACCGTATTCGATAACATGGCATTTGGTCTTAAGTTAAGAAAAGTTCCGAAGGATGAGATCCGGGCAAAGGTTGAAGAGGCTGCAAGAATCCTTGACCTTGAGAAGTTACTTGACCGTAAGCCAAAGGCTTTGTCCGGTGGACAGAGACAGCGTGTTGCCATGGGACGTGCAATCGTTCGTAATCCTAAGGTATTCCTTATGGATGAGCCACTTTCCAACTTGGATGCAAAGCTCCGTGTACAGATGAGATCTGAGATTGCTTCTCTTCACAACAGACTTGGCGCTACCATCATCTACGTTACACATGACCAGACAGAGGCTATGACACTTGGTACCAGAATCGTAGTTCTTAAGGATGGTGTCATCATGCAGGTTGACTCTCCACAGAAGTTATACAACCAGCCAAACAACCTGTTCGTTGCAGGATTCATCGGATCTCCGCAGATGAACTTCGTTGACGCTGATGTTGAGGTTGCAGGCGACAAGGCTGTTCTTAAGTTTGGTAACTACTCAATCACCTTACCGGAAGCTAAGTCTAAGAAGCTTATTGACGGTGGATATGCTGGCAAGAAGGTTATCTTCGGTATCAGACCGGAAGATATCTCTGATGATGCTGAGACACTTGAGAAGTTCCCGGAGAGCACCATCGAGTCTGATGTTACCGGATACGAGCTTCTTGGTGCAGAAGTATTACTGTACTACACCGTTGCAGGCGCTAACATGACCGCAAGAGTTGACTCTGATACACCGGCTCGCTATGGCGATCACATCAAGCTTGCATTAGATCCTAGCAAGATTCATGTATTCGACAAAGAAACTGAATTGACAATTACCAACTAGTCTTATAAAATTAAATAGTTGTAATTTACAAAACCGGGTGTAAATGCACCCGGTTTTATTTCGCACCAAGGAGGCAGAGGATGATTTCTAACCAGAAACTGCAAAGCGCATTGAATGAGATCAAAGAGATATCAGGTCATGACACCGCACTTTTTACCACAAAAGGGCGCTTGACGGCGAGTACTTTTGATGTGGATCCGGTATACGAGGAGAGCGCATTGAATTTTGCCGATTCATTGTCCGACGAGCTTTCTTTACCGAACTATTTCTTTTTCCGTGTTGTCGTGGAAGGTGAGACGGAATATGTTCTTTTGATGCAGGATAAGGATGAGCATTCCCGCGTGTTCGGCAAGATGGCGGTATGCCAGATCCGCAATTTGGCAATCAGCTATGCGGAACAGTTTGACCGCAACAATTTTATCCGCAATGTTCTTCTTGGCAATATGCTTGCGGTCGATATTTACAGCAAAGCCAAAAAACTGCACATCGAATCCGAGGACCGGCAGGTCTTTGTTGTGGATACCGGAAAAAAGAATATCGATATCGCACTGGAGCTGGTCAAGAACTTATCCGACACCAGAGCCGGAGATTTTGTGACCAGTGTGGACGAACACAGCATCGTACTGATCAAGTCCTTAAGTGCTGTCCCGGAGAAGAAGCGCGAGACCTTTGCGAAGGAGGTTGCGGATAATCTGGTGGACAACCTGCACATGGAGGCGATGATCAAGGTGCGTGTCGGCTATGGCAACATCGTAAACCAGATCCAGAACCTGACTGATTCCTATCAGGAGGCAAAGCTTGCCCTTGAGGTTGGCAGGGTTTTCTATGCGGAATATGACACAATCTCTTATGGGAAGCTTGGCATTGGACGCTTGATCTACCAGCTTCCGATGAGCTTATGCGACATGTACATAAAGGAAGTATTCGGCACCGGGATCCCGGATATCCTCACTGATGAGGAGGCTATGTCCACAATCAACAAATTCTTTGAGAACAACCTGAATATTTCGGAGACGGCGCGCCAATTATACGTTCATAGAAACACCCTTGTGTACCGCTTGGAGCGTATCGAGAAGGCAATCGGGCTTGATATCCGCACCTTCGATGACGCTATGACGTTCCGCATCGCGGTGATGGTCATCGCCCACATGCGCGATGCCAAGGGACTCAGGTAGTATATAACCTTGATGGGGCTATGAATTTCTCATCCCCCATCAATAGTTTAATAATTTTACAGCCCTTATCTCTATGGGGAAAAGTCATTCCGCAAAAATAGTAGAAATTCTTTCAACCATTCATGCGGTGAACCTGTTGTGTCTGATATCGGCTTTGACACTCCCCGCCCGCCTGTCCGTGGTAGAGGGATTTGCTCTCAAACTTTTTAGTCTCCCTAAGTGGGACGCTTTTGCGAAGTTGATATTAAAACATGCCCTTCAAAACTCGCTTTTTATGTGGTTTATGTATGAAAACTGTGTGCTCAAACAGTTGAAGGGCATGTTTACATTTCGCAAAAGCGCCCACTAAGGGAGTCACAAAAGTTCTCGGAAGCAAAATCCCTCTATCCGCGAACCGACGGGCTGGAGTGCTCAAACCTATAAAAGACACAACTAATGAAGAAACCGCAGGGATGGTTGAAATAGAATTTCACTATTTTAGTGGTGCTTTTTTCCGATAGAGATAAGGGCTGTAAAATGGTATAAATAGATGAACGGGGGATGCGGGAAGTGCATAGCCCTATAAAGGAATAAAAAGTAAAGGAGCAGGCGTATGGCAAAGAAAGCGACATACGATGAAAGCAGCATATCGGTTCTGGAGGGACTTGAGGCAGTCCGTAAGCGTCCGGGAATGTATATCGGAAGCGTTACGAGAAAGGGACTCAACCATCTGATCTATGAGATCGTGGACAACTCGGTGGACGAGCATCTTGCGGGAGTGTGTGATACGATCTGGGTAACTCTGGAGAAGGATGGTTCCTGTACCGTTGAGGATAACGGACGAGGAATCCCAGTCGGAATGCATGCAAAGGGAATGTCCGCGGCGCGCGTGGTATTTACGACGCTGCATGCCGGCGGTAAGTTTGATAATTCGGCGTATAAGACGAGCGGTGGTCTGCACGGAGTAGGATCTTCCGTTGTAAATGCGCTTTCTACCTATATGGATGTGGAGATCAGCAGAGATGGCTATGTACATCATGACCGCTATGAGCGCGGCAACCCGGTGATCCCGCTGGAGGACGGCTTGCTGCCGAAGATCGGAAAGACGAAAAAGACCGGAACGAAGATTAACTTTTTGCCGGATCCGGAGATCTTTGAAAAGACACGCTTCAAGGAGGATGAGGTAAAAAGCAGACTGCATGAGACTGCATACCTAAATCCGAACCTTACCATTGTGTACGAGGATCGGCGAGGCGAAGAGGTTGAGCATATCGAATACCATGAGCCGGATGGAATCATCGGGTTCGTCAAGGACTTAAACCAGAATCAGGAAGTGCTGCATGATGTGATCTACTTCAAGGGTGAGAGCGAGGGGATCGTTGTTGAGGCGGCAATCCAGTATACGAATGAGTTCCATGAGAATATCCTTGGATTCTGTAACAATATCTACAATTCAGAAGGCGGAACACACATCACCGGTTTTAAGACCGTATTTACCACAGTTATCAATAACTATGCGAGAGAGCTTGGCATCTTAAAGGAGAAAGATCCGAACTTTACCGGAGCGGATGTGCGAAACGGAATGACTGCGGTTATCTCCATCAAACACCCGGATCCGCGGTTTGAGGGACAGACCAAGACCAAGCTGGACAATCAGGATGCCGACCGCGTGACCAAGAAGGTGGTCGGGGACGAGATCGTACTATTTTTCGATAAGAATCTCGATACCTTAAAGGCGGTGATCTCCTGTGCGGAAAAGGCTGCCAAGATCCGTAAGACCGAGGAGAAGGCGAAAACGAATCTTCTGTCCAAGCAGAAGTTCTCCTTTGATTCCAACGGAAAGCTTGCCAACTGTGAGAGCCGTGATGCATCACAGTGCGAGATCTTTATCGTGGAGGGAGACTCTGCGGGCGGTTCCGCAAAGACTGCAAGAAACCGTATGTTCCAGGCAATCCTTCCAATCCGTGGCAAGATCTTAAACGTTGAGAAGGCAAGCATTGACAAGGTGCTTGCAAATGCCGAGATCAAGACGATGATCAACGCCTTCGGCTGTGGCTTTTCCGAAGGGTACGGCAATGACTTTGACATCACGAAGCTGCGCTATGACAAGATCGTTATCATGGCGGATGCCGATGTAGACGGTGCGCATATTTCCACGCTGCTGCTGACGCTGTTTTACCGGTTTATGCCGGAGCTGATCTACGCGGGACATGTGTATGTGGCAATGCCGCCGCTTTACAAGGTCGTACCGCAAAAGGGCGAGGAAGAATACCTGTATGATGACGCGGCACTTGAAAAATACCGCAAGACACACGCCAACCAGAAGTTTACGCTGCAGCGGTACAAAGGACTTGGAGAGATGGACGCAGACCAGCTCTGGGAGACGACCTTGAACCCCAAGACACGCATGTTAAAGCGCATTGAGATCGAGGACAGCATGATGGCTTCCGACATGACGGCGCTTTTGATGGGGAATGATGTCCTGCCGCGTAAGGAATTTATCTATGCGCATGCACAGGACGCAGAGGTAGACAATCAGGCGTAGGGCGAAACGATACTGCCGGATGGCAGACACGAACGGAAATGTAGGAGAACTGTATGGAAAGCAGTAATATCATTCAAACAGAATATTCGGAGCATCTGGAAAAATCCTTTATGGACTATGCGATGAGTGTTATCATTGCCAGAGCGTTCCCGGATGTCAGGGACGGATTTAAGCCGGTTCAAAGACGTATCCTCTATGATATGAATGAGCTGGGTGTAAAATACGATAAGCCATATAAAAAGAGCGCGCGTATCGTCGGTGATACGATGGGTAAATACCACCCGCACGGCGACAGCTCCATCTATGGGGCAATGGTTGTCATGGCGCAGGATTTTAAAGAGGGACTTCCACTTGTTGACGGACATGGTAACTTCGGCTCCATCGAGGGAGACGGAGCGGCTGCCATGCGATACACGGAGGCTCGTCTGCAGCGGATCACGCAGGAAGCATATCTTGCGGATCTGGACAAGGACGTGGTCGACTTCGTGCCAAACTATGACGAGACGGAAAAAGAGCCGGTCGTACTTCCGGTAAAGGTGCCAAACCTTCTGATCAACGGAGCGGAGGGCATCGGTGTCGGCATGGTGACCAGCATCCCGACGCACAACCTTGCCGAGTGTATCGACGGCGTGGTTGCATACATGAAGAACCCGGACATCACGACGGAAGAGATGATGCAGTATATTCCGGGGCCGGACTTCCCGACCGGAGGCATTGTTGCCAACAAGGACGAGCTGACTGAGATCTACCGGACAGGAACAGGCAAGATCAAGCTGCGCGGCAAGATCGAGGTGGAGCAGCAGAAGGGTGGCAAGGAACGTCTGATCATCACGGAGATTCCGTACACGATGATCGGTGCCAACATCGGTAAATTTTTAAATGACATCTACTCTCTGGTCGAGACGAAAAAGACGAGTGACATTGTAGATATTACGAACCAGTCCTCCAAGGAGGGAATCCGCATCGTGCTCGACCTGAAAAAGGGCGCAGATGTGGAGGCACTTAAGAATCTGCTATACAAGAAAACAAAGCTGGAGGATACCTTCGGTGTCAATATGCTTGCGGTTGCAGACGGCAGACCGGAGACGCTTGGAATCGTTGAGATCATCCGCCATCATGTGAACTTCCAGTATGAGATCGCAACGCGCAAATACAAGACACTTCTTGCAAAAGAGCTTGACAAGAAGGAGATACAGGAAGGTCTTATCGAAGCCTGCAACGTCATCGACCTGATCATTGAGATCCTGCGCGGCAGCAAGAATATCGCAGATGCAAAGGCCTGCCTGACAAGGGGCGAGACAGATAACATTAAATTTAAGTCCAGGGAATCCGAGCGCATGGCAAAGCAGCTTCATTTTACGGAGCGTCAGGCATCTGCAATCCTTGAGATGCGTCTGTACCGCCTGATCGGATTAGAGATTGATGCCCTGATGAAGGAGCATGAGGACACGCTTGCGAAGATCGCACGATACAGCGAGCTGCTTTCGAGCCGTTCTGCGATGGCGAAGGCGATCATCAAGGAGCTTAAGGATCTGAAAAAGGAGTACGCAGTTCCGAGAAAGACGCAGATCGACAACCTTGCGGAGGCAGTGGTTGTCGAGAAGGCGATCGAGGAGAAGGACGTTGTATTCCTGATGGATCGTTTCGGCTATGCCAAGACGATCGATGTCTCTTTGTATGAGAGAAACCGAGAGACGGCGGATGCGGAGAACCGTTATGTATTTACGGTGCGCAACACCGGACGTATCTGCATTTTTACCGACAAGGGACAGATGCACTGGGTGAGAGTGATGGATCTGCCGTTTGGCAGGTTAAAGGATAAGGGAACGCCAATCGACAATGTAAGTAACTATGACAGCAAGGCGGAGCATTACATCTATGTCTGTGCGATGGAGGCATTAGAGGGCTGCAAGCTGCTCTTCGGAACCAGGACCGCGATGTTAAAGCTGGTGGATGGAAGCGAGTTTATCGTCGGGAAAAAGACGACGGCTGCAACCAAGCTTACCGACGGAGATGAGGTGCTGCTTATCGGAAAGGCGCAGGCAGGAGATACGATCGTCATGCGATCAAAGAAGGATGTGTTCCTTCGGATCGACTGTGGACAGATCCCGGAGAAGAAAAAGGGAGCTGTCGGTGTGCGCGGCATGAAGTTAGATGCGGGGGATGAATTGTCTGCAATCTACTATCTGCCGGACGGTGACAATGAGAATGTGGAGGTCAAGGGCAGAGAGATCGCCTTGAACCGGCTTCATATCGGCAACCGTGATACAAAAGGGGTTAAGAGGTAAGAATGATGAACTATGAAGAAGCGCGTGCATACATCCGGGAGGTGTCAAAAACCGGAAGTGTGCTTGGACTGGAAAGCATCAGGCGATTGATGACGGAGCTGCACGATGTGCAGGAGGGACTGCGGATCATCCATATCGCGGGAACAAACGGAAAAGGTTCTACCGGCGCATATCTTGCCGCTGCATTTGCAGAGGCTGGACTTCATGTAGGAAGATACTGCTCTCCGGCGGTGTTTGATCCGCTTGAGGTATGGCAGTATGACGGAGCAAATATCTCCAAAGAGGAATATGCAAAAGTAATGTCACAGGTAAAGTCTGCCTGTGACATTGTGGTATCTAAAGGTTATCCGGCTCCGACCGTGTTTGAGGTGGAGACAGCAGCCGCTTTTGTCTATTTTGCCATGAAGCAGCCGGATGTGGTACTGCTTGAGGTCGGAATGGGCGGGATCACCGATGCAACGAACGTGATCGAAAAGCCGTTTGTGTCCGTGATCACCACGATCAGCATGGATCACATGCAGTTTCTGGGGAACACGCTTTCCGATATCGCAAGGGCAAAAGCAGGGATCATAAAGGAGGACTGTCCGGTCTTTTGCGCACCGCAGGAAGAAGCGGCAGCACAGGTACTGCTTCAGACGGCAGAAGGAAAGAACGCTCCGGTCACCATGCTGGAAAACAGTCAGGTCTCTCCGGAGGCTCAGAAGCCCGGCTGCCTGCGCATGACGTATGACTCTAAAAAGTACGGCAGATTTGCGCTTACCACCTCGATGGCGGGAAGCTACCAGATAAGAAATGCAGCATTATCCGCGGAGGTGGCGGCTTTTTGCCTGGAGCAGTTAAAGCCGGAGATTCCCGCGGAGCAGCGCAAGCGCCTGATCTGTGACGGGATCGCCCGCACCGTATGGCAGGGGCGTTTCGAGGTGATCGGACGTGAGCCGCTTTTCGTGCTGGATGGCGCACACAACGAGGATGCCGCATACTGTCTGGAAAAGACGGTACAAAATTGTTTTACAAATACAAAGCTTGTCTATATAATAGGGGTGTTGGCGGATAAGGAGCATGAAAAGATGCTGCGTATCATGCTGCCACACGCTAAGACGGTGTATACCGTCACACCGCACAATCCAAGAGCACTCGAAGCAGAGGCACTTGCAGACGAGGCGGCGGCATTTTGTGAATCGGTGCGCGCGTGCAAAAGCGTGGAGGAGGCAGTGACATCCGCCCTTAAGGATGCAGAGCGGCTGCAACTTCCGGTGCTGGCGTTCGGCTCCCTGTCCTATCTAAAGGAATGCAGGGATGCTTATCAGAAAGCGGTACAGCAGAAGCAGTAGGACTGCAACAGAAAGAGCTGTAAGAGGTGAAAACGATTATGGTAGATAAAGAAAAAGTAATGGAAGGCGTGAAGCTGATCCTTGAGGGGATCGGTGAGGACACAAAAAGGGAAGGACTTTTAGAGACACCAGACCGGATCGCGCGCATGTACGAAGAGATATTTGCGGGTATGGACCAGACCGCAGAGGAACCGCTTTCCAAGACATTTCATGTAGAGAATGACGAGATGGTGATCGAGAAGGATATTACCTTTTACTCCACCTGTGAGCATCATTTCATGCCGTTTTTCGGAAAGGCGCATGTCGCTTATATTCCGGATGGCAAGGTGGTCGGAATCAGCAAGCTTGCAAGAACGGTCGAGGTATATGCAAAACGCCCGCAGATTCAGGAGAAGCTGACCGCGCAGATCGCGGATGCGCTCATGGAATACTTAAAGCCAAAGGGTGCGATCGTCATGATCGAGGCAGAGCATATGTGCATGACAATGCGTGGCATCAAAAAGCCGGGAAGCAGGACGGTGACCTTTGCGGCAAGAGGCGTGTTTGAACAGAAGGAGCTGGCAGACCGGTTTTTCCAGCTGGTAAAATAAGAAGCAGGATCGGGGGATGTAAGATGCAGATCGGAACAAAACAATTTGACACAGACCATCAGGTATATGTTATGGGAATCTTAAATGTGACTCCGGATTCCTTTTCCGATGGCGGCAAATGGAACAACAGGGATGCGGCACTTTTTCACACGCAGCAGATGATCGCGGATGGCGCTGCCATCATCGATGTCGGCGGGGAATCAACGAGACCGGGCTACACAAAGATCTCCGATGAGGAGGAGATCGAGCGGACAGCACCGATCATCGAGCAGATCCGTGAGCAGTTCGATATCCCGATCTCCATTGATACCTACAAGAGCCGTGTGGCACAGGCGGCAGTGGATGCGGGTGCGGATCTTGTCAATGACATCTGGGGGCTAAAGTATGACCCGGATATGGCGGGGGTGATCGCTGAGAGCAAGACGGCATGCTGCCTGATGCACAACCGCACAAATGAAGTGTATGACAATTTTATGGAGGATCTGCTGTCGGATCTGTGTGAGACGGTCGCACTTGCAAAGCAGGCAGGGATCGCGGACGACAAGATCATGCTAGATCCAGGTGTCGGCTTCGCAAAGTCCTACGAGAACAACCTGGAGGCGATCCAGAAGGTCGGCAGATTAAAGGAGCTTGGATATCCGGTGCTGCTCGGCACATCGAGAAAATCCGTGATCGGTCTGACGCTGGATACCGACCGCAGCGAGCGTGTGGAGGGAACGGTGGCAACCTCTGTGTACGGTGTGCTGCAGGGCTGCGCGTTTGTGCGTGTGCATGATGTTAAGGAGAATCTGCGCGCGATCCGGATGACGCAGGCGATTATGAATGGAAAGAGAATCTGATATGAGTGATTATATAGAGATTACAGGACTGAAGATATTCGCCTATCACGGCGTGTTGGAGGAGGAAAAGAAAAACGGGCAGGACTTTTTTGTGAATGCCCGTTTGTTTTATGATATGCATCCGGCGGGAACGTCCGACAAGCTGGAGCAGGCATTAAACTATGCGGATGCATGTGCGTATATGACTGCAGTTTTTAAGGAGGTACGCTTTGACCTGATCGAGGCTGCGGCAGAGCACCTGTGTGAGGCTCTTCTGCTGCATTATCCGGCACTGGAAAAGGTAGCACTTACGCTTCGCAAACCGCACGCGCCGATCGGGCTGCCGTTCGGGGATGTCTCCGTCAATATGGTGAGAAGCTGGCATACGGCATACCTCGCGGTCGGCTCTAATATGGGAGATAGCAGGGCGATCATCGAGGAGGCAGTTCAGACGCTTCAGGAAAATCCGAAGATCAAAATGCTTAAAATATCGGAGCTTATCACCACCAAACCGTATGGACCGGTGGAGCAGGACGACTTTTTGAATGGCTGCATGAGAATCGAGACGCTTTACGATCCGGAGGAGCTGCTTGCCTTTTTGCATGAGGTGGAGGCAGCAGCCGGGCGCAGGCGTGAGATCCATTGGGGACCGCGCACGCTGGATCTGGATATCATCTTCTATGATGATCTGGTGTATGAGAGCGAGGACCTTATCATCCCGCACGCGGATATGCACAACCGCATATTTGTGCTTGAGCCGCTGATGCAGCTATGTCCGGGATACCGCCATCCGGTGCTGGGACAGACCGTTGCGCAGCTGTATCATCAGCTTTAAGCGGGGGCTGCTTTGTGGCAGAAAGCCTCTTTAATTATTTTCCACAAATCCATTTGTGAAATGTGTAAAATATTGTAAAAATTTTTTATTGTTTTTTTACAAATTGTCTGCTACTCTTTTTTATGTCAGTTGTACGACAGAAAAAACTCAAAAAGGAGAACAAAAATGAAAAAGTTATGTGCATTGGCGCTCAGCCTTGCCATGGTTTTCACACTTGGCGCATGTGGTAATACCGCATCTACCAAAGATGGAAATGATGGAACTGCTGAAAACGGAAACAGCGCGGAGACAACCGCAAAGAGTGACATTAAGATGGGATTCATTTGTCTTCATGATGAGAACTCCACCTACGACTTAAACTTCATCAACGCAGCAAAAGAGGCTTGCGATGAGATGGGAGTTGAGTATGTGATCAAGACAAACATTCCGGAGGGACAGGAGTGCTACGATGCAGCCTGCGAGCTCGCAGACAGCGGATGTGACATCGTGTTTGCAGACAGCTTTGGACATGAGGATTATGTGATCGAAGCTGCAAAGGAATACCCGGATGTCCAGTTTGCACACGCAACCGGAACAAAGGCTCATACCGAGAATATCAGCAATTTCCACAACGCGTTTGCTACAATCTTTGAGGGACGTTATCTTGCAGGTATCGCTGCAGGCTACAAGTTAAACGAGATGATCGCAGACGGTACCATCACTGAGGATCAGGCAAAGATCGGCTACGTTGGTGCATTTACTTATGCGGAAGTTATTTCCGGATATACCTCTTTCTTCTTAGGCGCACGCTCTGTATGCCCGAGCGCTACCATGGAAGTTACCTTTACCGGTTCCTGGTATGATGAGACCGCTGAGAAGGAAGGCGCAAACACCCTGATCAATGACGGCTGCGTACTGATCAGCCAGCATGCAGATTCCATGGGTGCTCCTACCGCATGTGAGACTGCAGGTGTTCCGAATATCTCTTACAACGGAAGCACCGAGAGTGCCTGCCCGAACACCTTCATCGTTTCTTCCAGAATCGACTGGGCTCCGTACTTCAAGTACCTCATCGAGAGCGTGACAAACGGTACTGAGATCGCAGCAGACTGGACCGGAACACTTGCTACCGGTTCTGTAGTCCTTACCGATCTTGGAACTGCAGCAGCAGAAGGAACACAGGAAGCAATCGATGCAGCAAAGGCAGAGCTTGAGGCAGGAACGCTTCATGTATTTGATACCGCTACCTTTACCGTAGGTGGTGAGCAGCTTACCAGCTACATGGCAGATGTTGATACCGATGCAGCTTATGAAGGAGATCATGAGGCAATCGTTGACGGATACTTCAACGAGTCTGGCGATGGACTTCGTTCAGCTCCGTTCTTCAATGTTGAAATTGATGGTATCACACTTCTTGACACCAAATTCTAATTGTTATAAATTAAGTTAGAGAGCATAGTTAGGGCGGCCGAAGATAGTCGCCCTATTTTGCTTTATAGGAAATGGGATGGGACTTCCTATAAAGCAAAAGTTGCCGGATATCATACATAATGGAGGAAAACACAGTGGAGGCAAAGACAGCAGCGGTATCCATGAGAAATGTCACAAAGACCTTCGGATCGGTTGTGGCAAATGACAAGGTTTCCCTGGACATTTACAAGGGGGAGATCTTAGCTCTGCTCGGAGAGAACGGAAGCGGGAAGACAACACTTATGAACATGCTTTCCGGAATCTACTACCCGGATGAGGGACAGATCTTTATCAATGGAAAGGAAGAACTGATCCGCTCACCGAAGGATGCATTCGCACTTGGGATCGGCATGGTGCATCAGCACTTTAAGCTGGTGGATGTGCTGACCGCAACCGAGAATATCATCTTGGGGTTAAAGGGCAGACTTAAGCTGAAAGAGGCAGAGAAAAAGGTACAGGAGATCTGCGACAAATATGGATTTAACATCGATCCATCTGCAAAGATCTATGATATGACAGTTTCAGAAAAGCAGACAGTAGAGATCATCAAGGTGCTTTACCGCGGGGCAAATATCCTGATCCTTGACGAGCCGACCGCCGTACTGACTCCACAGGAGACAGAAAAGCTCTTTAAGGTGCTTCGTGCCATGCGCGATGATGGCAAATCCATCATCATCATCACACACAAGATGCATGAGGTGGAGGAATTGTCCGACCGTGTAGCAATCCTTAGAAAGGGCACATACGTCGGTGAGATGAAGACCTCTGAGACAAATGCGGCAGAGATGACCAATCAGATGGTCGGACATACGGTAAGCCTGAATATCGAGCGTCCGGAGCCGGTAAATCCAAAGGCAAGGATCGAGGTAAAGGGGTTAAATGTCCGCGGACCGGAGGGCAACCTAAAGCTAAAGGATGTCAGCTTCACTGCAAATTCCGGGGAGATCCTTGGTATTGCTGGTATTTCCGGCTGTGGTCAGAAGGAGCTGCTTGAGGCGATCGCAGGGCTTCAGCCTGCGGAGAGCGGAAGTATTTCTTATATTTCCGATGACGGAAGCAGGGAGGAGATTTTAGGGACAGATCCGCTTAAGATCGCAGATCTTGGAGTTGTGTTATCCTTCGTGCCGGAGGATCGTCTTGGTATGGGGCTGGTCGGCAGCATGGATATTGCCGACAACATGATGCTTCGTTCATTCCGTCAGGGGCATTCGGCGTTTACCGACCGCAAGGCACCGCAGAAGCTTGCCAGGGAGGTCGTTGACGAGCTGGAGGTCGCAACCCCAGGCATTGACACACAGGTGCGCAAGCTGTCCGGAGGCAATGTACAGAAGGTACTTGTCGGACGTGAAATTGCAGCGGCACCTACCGTACTGCTTACCGCGTATGCAGTGCGTGGACTTGACATCAATTCTTCCTATACCATCTATGATCTGATCAACCGGCAGAAGCAGGCGGGCGTTGCAGTTATCTATGTAGGTGAGGATCTGGATGTCCTCTTAGAGCTGTCCGACCGCATATTAGTCCTCTGTGACGGACAGGTCAGCGGCATTGTGGACGGCCGTGGTGCAGACAAGAATGAGGTCGGTCTGATGATGACTAAGGTAGGGGGAGCAAACGAATGAACGAGAAGAAAAAAGAACCCTTATTTCACATTGTAAAACGAGGGGATGTATCGAATGCAACGGCATGGAAGGTGCGCGCGATCGGTATCATAGCGGCACTTATCGTATGTGCGCTGATCACGACCATCTTAACCGGAGACAATCCGATCAGCGTGTATGCGACTATGGTATCGGGTGCCTTCGGCTCTGCAAGAAAGACCTGGATCACATTCCAGAATCTTGCGATCCTTTTGATCATATCACTGGCACTTACACCGGCGTTTAGGATGCGTTTCTGGAACATCGGAGGAGAGGGACAGGTTCTCATCGGTGGACTTGCATCCGCGGCATGTATGATCTGTCTGGAGGGCAGGCTTCCGAATGCGGCAGTCATCCTCTGTATGATCGTTGCAAGCATGGCAGCAGGCGCATTGTGGGGCTTTATCCCGGCTCTTTTTAAGACGCTGTGGAACACGAATGAGACATTGTCAACCCTTATGATGAACTATATCGCGACGCAGTTTGTCGCATTCTTTACGGTTGTATGGGAGGTGCCGAAGGGCTCCGGCAAGATCGGTATCATCAACCAGAACACCAACACCGGATGGCTGCCGGAGGTTGGCAACCGCTATCTGTTAGCAATCATCGTAGCACTTGCGATCACGCTGTTTATGCACATTTATCTGAAATACAGCAAGCACGGCTATGAGATCTCGGTTGTCGGAGAGAGCGAGCGCACCGCACGCTATGTCGGCATCAAGGTCGAGAAGGTTATCATCCGGACGATGATCTTATCCGGTGCACTCTGCGGAATCGCAGGACTGCTTCTGGTTGGCGGGATCAACCACACCGTGACCACAACGATCGCGGACGGACAGGGCTTTACCGCTGTTATGGTTTCCTGGCTTGCCAAGTTCCATCCGGTTGCAATGATCTTTACCAGCTTTTTGATCGTATTTATGGATCGCGGAGCAAGCGAGATCTCCACGGTGTTCGGACTGAACCAGTCCTTTGCGGATATCTTAACCGGTATCATTTTGTTCTTTATCATCGGTTCTGAATTTTTTATTACCTATAAGATCAGCTTTCGCAAGAAGGCACAGAGAAAGGAGGAAGCATAATGTTTGATCTGGTTGCTTTTATTCCAAGAGCAGTAGGGCAGGGAATCCCGCTTCTGTTCGGAAGTACGGGAGAGATACTGACCGAGAAATCCGGTAACTTAAATCTTGGTATTCCGGGTGTTATGTATGTCGGTGCCATCAGTGGTGTCATTGGTTCCTTTTTTTATGAGCAGTCAGCAGGCGGAGCTGCCAACATGAATGCATTCCTTGCAATCGCGATCCCGATGCTGTGCTCTTTGCTCGGTTCCCTTATCATGGGACTGATCTATTGTTTCCTTACGGTTTCCCTTCGGGCGAACCAGAATGTGACAGGTCTTGCAATGACAACGTTTGGTATCGGAGTCGGCAACTTCTTCGGAGGATCTTTGATCAAGCTTGTCGATGCGGATGTGCCGTCCATTGCGCTGTCTGCAACGAGCGCCTATTTTTCAAAGTCGCTTCCGTTTGCGGATAAGACAGGATGGTTTGGCAAGATCTTCTTATCGTATGGATTTCTGGCATATCTTGCGATCGTGATCGCACTCGTATGCGGATATATTTTAAAGTCCACAAGGATCGGACTTCATCTGCGTGCTGTCGGAGAGAATCCGGCAACTGCGGATGCAGCGGGAATCAATGTGACCAGATATAAGTATGTCGCGACCTGCGCGGGCTGTATGATCGCCGGACTTGGCGGCTTGTACTACGTTATGGATTACGCATGCGGCGTATGGTCAAACGATGCGTTCGGTGACAGAGGCTGGCTTGCGATCGCCCTTGTAATCTTCTGTATCTGGAGACCGAATATCGGAATCCTTTCCTCCATTTTGTTTGGCGGACTTTATATCCTGTATCTGTATCTTCCGACCGGTATGGATCACATGGAATACAAGGAGATCTATAAGATGATCCCATATCTGGTAACAATGGTCGTACTTGTGATCACAAGTATGCGCAACAAGCGGGAAAACCAGCCACCGGCTTCACTTGGACTGTCGTACTTCAGAGAGGAACGATAACAGGTGCTTGTGGGGCACGGAGCGAAATAGAATGAAAGAGAGATAACAAAAAGAAACGGAGAGGATTTATAGATGAACTATGATGTGGCAATAATCGGTGCGGGACCGGGAGGTATTTTCTCGGCGTATGAATTTGCATTGAAGAGACCGGATCTTAAGGTTGCAGTATTTGAGGCGGGGTATTCACTGGACAAGAGGCATTGTCCGATCGATGGCGACAAGGTAAAGAGCTGTATCAAATGCCCGACCTGTGCGATCATGAACGGATTCGGAGGTGCGGGAGCATTCTCCGATGGCAAATACAATATCACAAACGATTTTGGCGGAACCTTGTATGAGTATATCGGCAAGGACAAAGCCATTGAGCTAATGAAGTATGTGGATGACATCAATGTCAGGCACGGCGGCAGTGAGACAAGAATGTTCTCAACTGCCGGAAGTGAGTTCAAGAAGATCTGTATGCAGAATAAGCTGACACTTCTTGAGGCATCTGTGCGCCACCTCGGCACGGATATCAATTATGTTGTTTTGGAGAACCTTTACAATGAGCTGAAGGATAAGGTAGATTTCTACTTCCACACACCGGTGGAGAAGATCGAGCTGAGCGATGGTGGATATCACCTGATCTACAAGGACGGAAGCATTGATGCCAAGAAGTGCATCATCTCCGTCGGAAGAAGCGGAAGCAAGTGGATGGAGACGGTCTGCAACGATCTTGAGATCCCGACCAGCTCCAATCGTGTAGACATCGGTGTGCGCGTGGAGCTTCCGGCAGTCATCTTTGCACATCTGACTGATCAGCTCTATGAGAGCAAGATCGTATACCGCACGGAAAAATTCGAGGATCGTGTGCGTACCTTCTGTATGAACCCATACGGAAGTGTCGTAAATGAGAATACAAACGGAATCGTGACCGTAAACGGACACAGCTTCGAGGATCCGAAGAAGAGAACCGAGAATACCAATTTTGCGCTGCTGGTCGCAAAGCATTTCTCAGAGCCGTTTAAGGACAGTAACGGATATGGCGAGAGTATCGCAAGACTCTCCAACATGCTTGGCGGCGGTGTTATCGTCCAGCGTTTCGGTGATCTTGAGCGTGGTAGAAGAAGTACCGCAAAGCGTATCGAGGAGGGCACCGTCCGCCCGACACTGGCGGCGACACCGGGTGACTTAAGCCTTGTTCTTCCAAAGCGTATCATGGATGGCATCATCGAGATGATCTATGCGCTCGATAAGATCGCACCGGGTACTGCAAATGACGACACACTTCTCTACGGAGTGGAGGTCAAGTTCTACAACATGGAGGTCAAGCTGGATGAACATTTAGAGACCAGACATCCGGGCTTGTATGTGATCGGAGATGGAAGCGGCGTAACACATTCCCTTTCCCACGCATCCGCAAGCGGTGTCTATGTTGCAAACGAGATCATGGAGGCTATGTAAGCATGGCAGGTTCATCACTAGGCAATATTTTTCGCATAACAACCTGGGGAGAGTCCCACGGAAGGGGCATCGGTGTCGTTGTGGACGGATGTCCGGCGGGACTGCCGCTGTGTGAGGCAGATATCCAGAGCTATCTCGACCGCAGAAAGCCGGGACAGTCGAAGTATACAACTCCGCGCAAGGAGGCAGATGCGGTGGAGATCCTTTCCGGCGTGTTTGAGGGAAAGACAACGGGAACGCCGATCTCCATGGTTGTGTGGAATACGAACCAGCAGTCTAAGGATTATAGCGAGATTGCATCGTACTATCGTCCGGGCCATGCAGATTATTGTATGGATGAAAAATACGGCTTCCGCGATTACAGAGGCGGCGGCAGAACCTCCGGCAGGGAGACAATCGGACGTGTGGCAGCAGGCGCGATCGCAGCAAAGCTATTAAAGGAGATGCACATCGAGATCACGGCCTACACCAAGTCGATCGGACCGGTCGAGATCAATATGGAGCGCTTTGATATAGCTGCTATGACGAAAAATGCCCTGTATATGCCGGATCAGACGGCGGCGGAGGAGGCAGAATACTATCTGGTGAGCTGCTTAAAGGAGAACAACTCCGTGGGCGGTGTTGTAGAGTGTGTGGTGACAGGGCTTCCGGTCGGACTCGGCGATCCGGTTTTTGATAAGCTGGATGCCAATCTTGCCAAGGCAATCGTATCCATCGGCGCTGTGAAGGGCTTTGAGATCGGGGACGGCTTTGCCGTGGCAAAGAGTACGGGACTTAACAACAACGATGCCTTTTATGTGGCGGAGAATGGAAAGATCGGAAAGCGGACAAACCATGCGGGAGGTACGCTCGGCGGAATGAGCGACGGAACGCCGTTAGTATTCCGCGCGGCATTTAAACCGACACCATCCATTGCGGCAACGCAGCAGACGGTCAATAAGAATGGCGAGGAGATTTCCATCCATATCAAGGGACGGCATGATCCGATCATTGTTCCGAGAGCGGTCGTTGTTGTGGAGGCAATGGCGGCAATCACGATCTTAGATCTGCTGTTGTCCAACATGACTGCAAGAGTGGACAGAATTGTTGATTTTTATGATAAGAAAATGGAGTAATCTATGGCAACATACGAATTGTTAAAGCAGGAAGGGCGTGCCAAGCGCGGTGTTTTCCATACGGTGCATGGCGACATCCAGACCCCTGTATTTATGAATGTCGGTACGGTCGGCGCGATCAAGGGTGCTGTATCGACACAGGATCTGAAAGAGATCAAATGTCAGGTGGAGCTGTCTAACACCTACCATCTGCATGTGCGCACCGGGGATAAGCTGATCAAGGAGGTCGGCGGACTTCACAAGTTCATGGTATGGGACCGGCCGATCCTTACCGATTCCGGCGGATTTCAGGTGTTTTCCCTCGCGGGATTGCGCAAGATCAAGGAGGAAGGTGTATACTTTAATTCCCATATCGATGGCGCAAAAATCTTCATGGGACCGGAGGAGAGCATGCAGATCCAGTCGAACCTCGGCTCGACGATCGCGATGGCATTCGATGAGTGTCCGCCAAGCGTGGCAGACCGCAAATATGTGACCGATTCCGTGAACCGGACGGCACGCTGGCTGCAGCGCTGCAAGGATGAGATGAAGCGCTTAAACGGTCTGGAGGATACCATCAACAGGGAGCAGCTTTTGTTTGGAATCAATCAGGGTGCGATCTACGAGGATATCCGTATCGATCATGCAAAGAGGATCGCGGAGCTGGAGCTTGACGGATATGCTGTCGGAGGTCTTGCTGTCGGCGAGACACATGAGCAGATGTACCACATCTTAGATGAGACGGTACCGTATCTTCCACTGAAAAAGCCGACTTACCTGATGGGTGTCGGAACTCCGGCAAATATTCTGGAGGGCGTTGAGCGCGGAGTGGATTTCTTTGACTGCGTATATCCGAGCAGAAACGGACGCCACGGTCATGTATACACCAACCAGGGCAAGTTAAATTTGTTCAACCAGAAGTACGAAAAGGATATGAAGCCGATCGAGGAGGGCTGCCAGTGTCCGGCATGCAGGCATTACAGCCGCGCATATATCCGCCATCTGTTAAAGGCGAAGGAGATGCTCGGCATGCGTCTTTGCGTGCTGCACAACCTCTACTTCTACAACACGATGATGGAGGAAATCCGGGACGCACTTGACGAGGGGCGGTTCGCTTCCTACAAGCAGGAAAAGCTCTACGGAATGGGACAGATGTCATAAGTTTATGAACTCTTAAGAAATTAAGGCTTGCCCTTGCTTCTTAAGTTGTGTACAATAGCAATAGTATTTTAATCAGGAGGAAAAAAGGATGGGTTCATTATTATTATCGTCTGATGCTTCAGTCGGAACCGGTGCCAGCATGATTTCCATGATTATCTGGCTGGTAATCTTATTTGTATTCATGTATTTTATCATGATACGTCCACAGAAGAAGGAACAGAAGAAGAAAGATCTCATGCTCAGTGAACTTGCAGTTGGAGATACCGTTCTTACGACAAGCGGATTTTACGGAACCGTCATTGATCTGGATGATGACATGGTTATCGTAGAGTTCGGAAGCAACAAGAACTGCCGTATCCCGATGCAGAAGGCAGCAATCTCTGCTGTTGAGAAGCCGGACGAAGCGACCGAATAAAGCTTTTTATCCTCTGGCATGCGCCAGAGGATTTTTTTTGAAATAATGGATAAGATATGGATAACAAAATATCAGCAAAAGGAGATTTTACCATGAAAAAGAAACTTATAGCAGCAATGCTTACCGCAGGAATGTGTCTTTCACTTGTCGCATGTGGAACAAATAATGCGGCAGACAATAACACAGAGACCGAGAATGTTGCAGATACAGAGGTGACACCGACCGAGAGCAACACGGAGGATACCGGCGTGGACACTCCGGCAGAGGAGAACTCAGCCACAGGTGAGGATCAGGCTTCTCTCGGACAGTCTCTGTACAATATGTTTGTAAATATCGTATCCGAGAACCCGGATGCCACATCCGCAGATATCGCAAGTGAACTGATAAACAGTGATATGATCGAGTTTTCCGGAGATACGATGGCGGTTGAGCCGGGGCTTTTAACCGGCTTTGGCAACGAGGAGATTACCGGATTTGAGGATGGAACCATGTTTGCACCGATTATCGGATCAATCCCGTTTGTCGGATATATCTTTACCCTTGGGGATGATACGGATGTGGATTCTTTTAAGCAGATGCTTTCCGACAGTGCAAATCCGCGCTGGAATATCTGCACGGAAGCAGATGAGACCGTCACCGAGAATGTCGGCAACAAGGTATTTTTCGTGATGTGTCCGATCTCATTTGAGGATTAATTACGTTTATGGGATGGGCAGATGGCAGGAAACGGTGGCTGCCGGTTATCGTGACCGCAATACTGGCAGTGTGTGTGGTGGGGGCAGGAATCTTCTACGCAGGCACACACAGGAAGGTAAAGGAAGGCGAGATCTATCTGGCACAGGGACATCTTACCAGAATGGAAGCTCCGCTAAACGACAAGATGGTCGCACATGCCTCGCGGCTGTTTAACGAGGTCTATGAGAGCTATCTCAAGCCGGAACAGATCACGCCATATCTGGCGGTCATCCCGGATAAGAATTACTATCTGACGGAGGATAAGCAGGAGAGAGCCTTGGACTACGAGGCTCTTGTCCGCGCTTACACAGAGGCAAATCCTTATATGACATATCTTGATATCACGCAGCTTCTGACGATCTCGGATTATTACATTACGGATTCCCACTGGCGGCAGGAGGATATCACGGATGTTGCGGATTTTCTTGCAGAGCAGATGGGAGCAACCTTAGATGACGAGTACAGGCTGACGAAGCTGGACGAGCCGTTTTACGGTGCCTATTATGAGGACGGCGAGAACCGTGTCAGTCCGGATACGATCTGCTATCTGGACAGTGATCTGCTGGAAAGCTGTACGGTGACGGATATCGGGGAGGGAAAGCCGCTCGCCATATATGATGTCGAAAAGGCGAAAGAGGACTTTGCGTATGACCTTTTCCTATCCGGGACGGTCGCGCTGCTCTCTATCGACAATCCGAATGCGACGAGCGATAAGCGGCTGATCATTTTCCGGGACTCCTATGCGAGCAGTCTTGCACCCCTATTGGTGTCGGGCTATCGGCAGATCGTGATGATTGATATCCGCTATGTGCAGAGCAAAGTGCTTGGAGAGCTTGTCGATTTTTCCGATGCGGATGTGCTGTTTTTGTATAGCACGCTGCTTTTGAACAACAGCATGGGAATGAAATAAAACGATAAAGGAGCAGTTTGTCGGAATTTCTATCTTGACATTTTGCCGTTCTTATGAAAAAATGTCTTTACATGCGATGAGCAGAATAGTAGGCATAGCGGAGCCCACAGAGAGGAAACATCTGGTGCGAGTTTCCGGCAGAAGGTATGTCGAACCGGCCTGTGAGCAGTGCAGGGATGAACCTGTACCGGAGGTCCCCGTTATCATGGACAGGCAGCCGTAGAAACGGATTGCGCAGAGTGCAGAGCTGTAAGAACAGCCTGAATTTAGGTGGTAACACGGATACGTTTGTATTCGCCCTAAGTCATTTGTTTGGCTTAGGGCTTTTTATTTTATAGAAAAAATATTTTCCTATAAAATAAAAATGCTCCGCAAGGATGCGACCCGTGTGGAGTTGAAGATGCACTTGCGTGCCCACACGGGCGCGCAAAGAGTCAGCAAGTGACTCTTTGATTTTTATGAAGGTTTTAGAGCAGGAAGGGAGAAAAATCATGAAAGTAGCAAATTTAGTAGGATCAAGATTCAAGGAGAGACCGGCAGACTGCGTGATCGACAGCCATGCACTTATGGTAAGAGGCGGCTATATCAAGTATGTCAGCAACGGTATCTTTTCCGAGTTTCCGACCATGAGAAGGGTGACCAGAAAAATCGAGGAGATCATCCGTCAGGAGATGGATGCGATCGACGGACAGGAAGTGCTGTTCCCGGTTGTACTTCCTGCAGATCTGTGGGATGAGTCCGGCAGATATGAATCCGTAGGAAGTGAGCTTCTTCGTTTTACCGACCGCAATAAGGCACGCATGGTACTTGGAATGACACATGAGGAAGCAGCGGTACAGCTTGTGCGCGACTATGCACAGAGCTACACCAAGTATCCGTTTATGATCTATCAGCTCCAGCGCAAGTTCCGTGACGAGGCAAGACCGCGTGCAGGAATGATCCGTGTAAGGGAGTTCACCATGAAGGACGCATATTCCTTCCACACCTCACAGGAGGATCTGGAGGCTTATTACAAGGTATGCTATGACGCATACAATCGTATTTTCCGCCGCGCAGGCGCACCGGAGGTTATCACGGTCGCATCCGATTCCGGTATGATGGGTGGAAATCTGTCCCATGAGTATATGCTTCTTACCCCGGTCGGAGAGGACAGCATCGTCATCTGCGAATCCTGCGACTACCGCGCGAACATGGAAGCTGCAGCAAACCATATGGTCAATGAAAATAACGAGGCAACCGCAGAGCTTTCCTGCGTGGAGACTCCACACTGCAAGACGATCGAGGCTGTCTGTGATTTCTTAAAGAGCGATGTCAAGAACTCCTGCAAGGCTGTCGTATACCAGAAGAACTCTGACGACAAGTTCGTGGTAGCATTTGTCCGCGGCGATTATGAGGTCAATGAGACAAAGCTCCGCAATCTGGTCGGAGAGGATATCCACGCAGCAGACATCACAGAGAATGATCCGCTTGTTGCAGGCTATATCGGACCGTTCGGGCTTTCCGGGGAAGTAGAATATTACATTGATGTGACACTTAAGAATATCGGAAACCTTGTAGCAGGCGCGAACAAGGAGGGCTACCACTATACAGGACTGAACCTTGAGCGTGAACTGGGAAATGTAGAGTACGTTGACATCACAAAGGTAAAAGAGGGAAATGTCTGCCCATGCTGCGGCAAAAAGACCATCACCATCAAGCGTGGTATCGAGGTCGGCAATATCTTCCAGCTCGGCACCAAGTATACAAAGAGCATGAACATGACATATGTGGATGAGAACGGCAAGCAGCAGTATCCGATCATGGGCTGCTACGGAATCGGTGTCGGCAGACTTGCAGCATCCATCTGTGAGGCACACCATGATGAGTACGGTCCGATCTGGCCGATCTCAATCGCACCGTGGGAGATCGAGATCTGCTGCCTGCGTGTGGATGATGAGGAGACCAAGAAGGTAGCGGATGATCTGTATACAAAGATGTCAGCTTCCGGTGCAGATGTGATCTATGACGACCGCGAGGGTGTCCGTCCGGGCGCAATGTTCTCCGATGCAGACCTGATCGGCGCTCCGATCCGCATCGTTGTAAGTCCGAGAAACTTAAAGGACAATGTGGTTGAGGTCAAGACACGCGATAAGTCCGTAGATGTGACCGTTCCGGTAGATCAGGTAATGGAATATGTGCGCGATCTCCGTGAGAAGCTGTTTCAGGCAATCGCAGAAGCATAGTCTTACAGAACGCCCACAGAGGGGAAAAGAAAGGAAAGAGACTACATGAAATACAAGGCAATCTTATTCGATATGGATGGAACCCTGCTTCCGATGGATATGGAAGCCTTTACCAAGGGATATTTTAAGGGACTTTCCGCGAAGCTCGCAAAGTACGGCATCGAGCCGGAGGCGCTGGTTCAGGCGGTATGGACCGGCACAAAGGCGATGGTAAAAAATGACGGAACCTGCTCGAATGAGACTGCATTCTGGCGTGTGTTTGAGCAGACGACCGGGCTTAAGATGGAGCAGGTCAATCCAGACTGCATCGATTTTTACGGGAATGAATTTGAAGCAGCAAAGGCATATACCGGGGAAAATCCGCTTGCAGTCGAAGCAGTCCGCATCGCGCACGAAAAGGCAGATAAGGTGGTGCTCGCAACAAATCCTATTTTCCCGCTTGTGGGGCAGAAAACGAGAATGGGCTGGGTAGGGCTTTGCCCGAAGGATTTTGACCTTGTTACAAGCTATGAATCCGACGGCTACTGCAAGCCCAACCCATCGTATTTTCTATCGATCTGTGAACGTCTGGACATCAAGCCGCAGGAATGCCTTCTGATCGGAAATGATGAGGGCGAGGATATGTACGCGGGAACATTAGCCGGACTGGACTGCTATCTGGTAACAGACTGCCGGATCGAC
Source organism: uncultured Agathobacter sp. (assembly GCA_934307695.1). Taxonomy (GTDB): domain Bacteria; phylum Bacillota; class Clostridia; order Lachnospirales; family Lachnospiraceae; genus Roseburia. The sequence goes on from CAKRCS010000005.1 coordinate 138,352, forward strand.
AACCTGGAGCATCCGTGGAACGGAAAGCAGGGAACCTTTGCGGAAATGGTGGATATGTTAGCGGGATTATAGGAATGAATGCAAATTCAATCATAGGAAGTGTAATCAAAGATACAAGAGAACGAAATGGCATCAGTCAGGATACTCTTTGCAGGGGGCTTTGCTCCCGCACGTTTTTGGCGCGTGTGGAGGCAGGCGAGAGAGAATGCGAGAAGATCCTGACCGATGCTTTTTTGCAACGCGCCGGTGTGGCGGCGGATCGCTTCAGCTATATGGCAGACCCGGAGGAACAGGTCGTTTTGATCTGCCGGGAAAAGATGTATGACGTGGTAGAGAAAAATAATGTGGCATGGGCTAAGAAGGCTTTTGTCAAGTATAAGAAGCTGACTACGCAAAAGAACAAGCTGCACGGGCAGATCCTTCTGTACTATCAGGCAGTGCTCGACTGGCAGAATAAAAAGCCGATGGATGGGATCATGGAAATGCTCGATGAAGCGTGGAAAATCTCACATCCGGGAGAACCGATGTTTGAAAATGACGGAAAGGTACTGTCTTTGACCGAGCTTAGCATTGCGATGATGCGGGCGCGTGCGATCGAGGACAGCGGAGATGTCCAAACGGCAAAGCATTGTTATGAGAGCCTGTTGCAGTACATGGATAAGCTTTTTGAACAGCGGGATGCTGCGAGGATCTATCCGCAGATCGCATACCGGCTGACCAATATCTACTTGCAAAGTGGACATACCGGAGAAGCACTGGCGCTTGCGCAGCGGATGATCAGACTCCTGCGGGAGCAGGCACGGATGAGCTATATCCGTTTTTTCCTGTCGATTGTTGAGAAGTACGGCGACCTCAGCCCATCCGAAAAGGATTTCGTGGGGAAGGCGTGTGAAGGAATCCGATGGCTGTATGAACGGTTTGCGGTGGAAGAGTGGCGCTGGGAATGGGATGTTTCTTTTTCCATGAGTGAGTATTTCCTGTGCGGAAAGGCTATCCGGGCGAGACGGGAGACTCTCGGCATGTCACAGGAGGAACTGGCAGATGGCATCTGTGATCCGGTAACGATATCCAGAATTGAATGCGGGCGTGTTGCACCGAAGCGGAAGAACTTCGTGGCGCTGATGCAGAAGGTAGGACTGACTGGATGTGGGTATGATACACAGTTACCGATAAGATCTTTGCCGGTATTGAGGGTGGCAACTAAAATAAAACTTTTATTAAATCAAGAAAAATCAAAGGAAGCCGAGCCTGTTATTGAACAGTTGGATACAATGCTTGAAAATCCAAATAAGCATGAGAAACAATTTCTTCTAAATGCTAAAACGACTGCGCAGGGGAATATGAAATTGATTTCGTGGGAACAGAGACGGGATATGCAGGCAGAGGCGCTGCACCTAACAACGCCTACTTTACCGCTTGATAAATTAGAAAAGTGGTTTTTCTCAGAAGGTGAAATGGGATGTATGCTATCACTGGCACATGCAGAGGATAGACTTGGTAATCGGGAACCATATATTAAGTTGCTTTATGCAATAAAAGAACAATATGAACTTAATTTTTTAGGCGTGCAACATTATGCAAGACATTATGAAGGTGTGTGCCGTGAACTTGGAGATATTCTTGGAAATAATGAAGAATATGAGGAGGGAATACGAATTGAAATTAACGGTATAAGATGTGCTCTCAAAGCAAATTCCGAACCAATTTTAAGCACAATGCTTTATGATTGTGGGTGGAATATGGAGCATTTATGGAGGTTCGGAATTTATTCGAGAGAAGAAAGTTTACAGTATATGGAGACTTCTTACAATCTTAAGCGGCTTTTCGGTGCTATTAATGAAAGCGAGTTTATAAGAAATCATATTGAAAAGATATACTCGTAAGTGACTAATTGCAGAAATGCTCATTATCATAGTCAGAATAAACTTGTATACCGAATAGGTTGGTAAAGTAATCCGAAAATGATTTTGTTGTTCCAAATAACAATACCCCAGTGAGTAAAATAACCATACATTTGCGCGTGAATTTTTTCATTTTCTATATTTCCTTTCGTCTTTTGTATTTGGAGATGTAAATCCCCTTGTTTGTAGTTGTAATGATACGGATAAAAAATGAATAAGACCATAACAAAACTGGCACATTTTATTTATTTGACTAAAAAAGTCATAATTTTTTTAAATGTGCCAGTTTTGTTATGGATTTAGTTCGATTATGTAGTAGTATATAGGTACAATATATATTGTTTATATAATGTATGAAGGAAATGCCGAATTTAATCTGCAGGAAGCCTGCCCGTAGGTGGAAACTATTATTCGACGCATGACACCCATGCAAGAGAGGAGGAAAACATATGAATATTTTATCTTTACAGAAGTTAGGACGTTCTAAATTATGTGCAAAGTGGGCAAGTATTTTTAGCATTGTTTGCCATGTAAAAAAGTAAAATTTTTGCAGTAATAAGCCATCGTACCATTGTACACGATGGCTTATTATTTATTATAATTTTCCGCCTCAAAAATAATCTGCGCCAAAATGAAACACCTGTCCGGTGAGAGTGAGCCACCATTCCGTTTTACCTTGAGCCAGCATTCCGGTCGCAATGAGCCACTTGCTTTATAATAGAATCATGCACAATCATTGTGTAAATCTATTATGAAGGAGGTCATCATTATGACCAATTACCGTGAAATCCTAAGATTATCAAGCTTGGGATTTAGTAACAGGAACATCGCATTGAGTGTTCCGCGTTCAAGAAATACCGTTGCAAAAGTCTTAAAGCGTGCGCAAGAATTAAAGATCTCTTGGCCGTTATCAGACAATCAAACGGATGAAGTTCTTGAAGGCTTGTTTTATCCCCAAAAAGGCGATTACACTCAAAAGCGTACCGGATTTACTTATGGATCTGGACATTGCCCATTCAGAGGACACCTACCGCAAAGTAATGGATAAGTATACCAACCCGGTGCTTCTCATCTTGGATGAATGGATGCTTTTGAAACCGACTGATACAGAACAGAAAGATATCTTTGAACTCCTTCATCGGAGACGTAAGAAATCATCCACTATCTTCTGTTCACAGTATGTATTCGGAGAATGGTATGACCAGCTTGGCGGAGAAGCAAGTCCTCTGGCTGATGCAATCATTGATCGCATCGCACACGATAGTTATCAAATCAACATCACAAGCATTGATACAGAGCATGACAGATCCATGAGTGAAGTATATGGTTTAGATAAATCGCTACGAGAATAAACTCGCATAGATGATTTCCACTTTCGGACATCTGATTTCCAAATTTCCGGAAGTGCGATTTCATCGCACAAGAATATTCAGGTGAAGTAAAATCCATTAATTGCTCATTGCTGATTAAGGAGATTTAAATATTATGATAGAAGAAATGTTATATTATTTATTTACTAATAGAAAATATTATGATGGAATTAAATATGCAAAGTGGAATAACAGCAAGAAGTTCTTGTCGATTGTAAAGAAATATGTCGATAATAGTTATGTTATTTCAGAGGATGATGTTTATATATTTTTTAGTAAAAAGGATGCCGATCTCCCAATGCAAGGGTGGAAGATTCATGTTTCGACCTGCTTGGAAGATATGGATGCGGTTATAGACAATACTGTGAAATATATTATAGATCAAAACGTATCATTCAAAATTATAAAGTGTAGAGAACTATATACATTATTTTCTCAAAAGATGTTTCCACGTGAAAATTATGGAAAGCTAATAACAATATACCCTAAAAACCAAAAGGAATTTAAGAAACTTATAAAACAATTATATAAGATATTGCGAATATATAAAGGCCCTAGAATTTTATCGGATCGCAGATATAAATATGATTGTACTACGTTATATTATAGGTATGGTGGAATAAAGCCTATTTGTAAACTTGATTCATTGGGGAGATTGCATACTTATATTTGCGATGATAAAAAAAGAGAAATTGAAGATATTAGATACCCTTTCTATAATTTACCTGAGTTTGTGAAAGATCCTTTTTCAAAAGAAAAAATTAAAAAATCGAAATTGTTAAAAGAGTACAAAGTCATTGAGGCAATAGAATTTAAAAATAGTGGGGGTATATATAGAGCTGAAAAGGATAGCATACCATATATTATAAAGGAGGCAAGACCATATACAGTTCTGGTGACATCCCAAATAGATGCTGTAAAACTTAGACAGAAAGAGGTTGAGGTATTAGATTTACTAAAAAAAGAAAAGTGCATTCCGCGACTGAAAGATGCTTTTTGGGACACAGAACATTTTTTCTTGATTGAGGAATATTGTGAAGGAGAAACTCTTAATAATTATATAATGTTCAATAACAGTTATTTAAGAAAACAAGGCATAGACAAGATTGAGGCATATATAAAGAGTATAATTAAAATATTTGGGCAATTAGCTGATTTTTTGGCAAGACTAGAGGAAGATGATATTGAAGTTAATGATTTAACAGCAGACAATATTTTGATTTGCACTAATAATGTAATTAAATTTATTGATTTAGAAGGAGCGGGGAGAAACGTAGAGGAACTGGCTGTATCAAAACACACAAGTGGTAAGAAAAATACTTCTTTTGTAGAATTTGCAAAATTACTTTTTTATTGTATTTTTGGAAAAGGAGAAATTTTAGAAATTGATATATCCTTTTTTGAAGTTTTTTGGCAAGAGTTACTTAGTGAGTATATAGGTGCGACAGATACGCTTTATAATATTTCAAAGAAATTAGTAAATGGAGAATATAGTAAATTTAGAAATGTGTCAGAGGTCTTAAGACAGATTAAAACCAGATGTTCTCGAAAAGAAAGAAAAATGACTTTACAAGAGCGAATGGACACATATAATAAGTGTATTACGGAATTGTATAATGGAATACGGATATCAAAGGGACAAGTAATGGGTACGATATATCCGTGTAACCCGTTTATTGAAAATGAATGTAATATATCGAATGGTGCATTGGGAATAGAATTTTCGTTAAAAAGGGTTTCGGGTAAAAATACTGAAAAATTCAACTTCAATTATACTCTTCCAGGATTGTACACTGGGGCTGCAGGAGCTATGTGGATCTTCCTGGAAAATGAAAATATCTTTGGTGCAGAAAGTTTGTTTCAGAATTATATTATGAATAATATTAATAGCAAAGATATATCGTTGTATTCTGGAATGTCAGGAATTGGAATTGCTCTATTAAAATTCTATATTATTAATAAAAATGAAGAAATTATGCATTCTATCCTAGATATAGAAGGAAAAATCGATTCGTTTTTAGAACTAAATGATATAAAGAATATTGGCTTAAAATTTGGAAGAGCGGGTGTGAGTTTATTTTATTTATATTTAGCTATTGTAACTAAAGAACAGAAATATATGGAAAAGACATATGACTTATTATTCAAAGAATTAACCTTTATAGTCCCCCGAAATGATGGAAGAATAGACCTTCCAGATGAGATAGATGGGCTAAAGGCTTCTCCTTATTTCTTGGAAGGAACAGCAGGACTATTGGCTGTAATAGTACGATATAACTTTTGCGATTCAAATAAGAAATTGGAGCCCTGGATTGATAAACTGGCAACTGGAATTTTCTATAAACAGGTTACATCAGCTACACTTTTTTATGGACTGTCAGGAATTGGTAATACGCTTTTAGACTGTTACTATTATACTGGAAATAGGAAATATTATGATGAGGCAATTCAGATGGCAGATGTATGTTGTCTGTACAAAAGTAAAATTGGGAAAGACTCTTATCTAGTGGCAGATGTTTTTAATATGAAATTATCTGCGGATTTGGGATACGGTGCTGCTGGAATAATGCTTTTCCTAAACAGAATTATTAAACGGGAGAAATATAATTTTTGCTTTTTTTTAGATGAAATAATGCAATAAAAGCTTGAAGGGATGGATAATATTATGTATAAAGAGATTTTAAGAAAAAACAAAATTGTAATTATAGTTACAGTAGTGCTGTCGATTTTCAATTCGGGAATGTATGTATACGCGGGATATGCCCTATCTTTTTTATTTAAAGACTATGATAAAAATATGAAGTGGACATTATTAATAAAAAACGCTTTCATGGTACTGCTTATTTGGATCTGTACGTTGACAATTATGTATATATATTCAGTTTTACAGCAAAAAGTTGTATGTAAAATGAAAAACGATTTACGGGAACTTATGGCGTATAAAATTATATCTATGGATTGTGAGGACTATTCTCAACGAGATACAGGAAACTATTTATCTTGGATGACAAATGATGTTGAACAGATTAGTAAACAGGTTTTTTATAATTTATTTGGCATAGTTGAAGCCGTTGGTCAAACAGTATTCTCACTTTTTGCCCTATTTTATTTAGGTATTGGAATAGGAATTACAGCTATTATATTATTTGCTTTTATGGCGGTAGTTCCACAGTTAGCGGCGAAAGGTCTAGAGCAGAAGAATGAGATTATGTCTAAAGAAAGTGAGGTGGCAACCGAGAAATACAAAGAATATATAGGCGGATATATTCTTTTCTATTTGTCTAATAGACAAAATTATTTTGTGAATCAAATGAAAAATATATCCCAAAGGCAAGAAGATGCGGTATTTAAGAAAGAAAGAAAAGCAGTTAGTGTTGATATAGCCGGAGCATCGATAAGTTTATTAAGCCAAATTGTAATGATAGTTGTTACGATAGGAATGTCATTGATTGGTACAACGCAAGTAGGTGCGGTTTTGTCAGTAGGAAATCTTGGACAGACCTTTTTTAGTAATGTAGGATCTTCCGTAGAGGCAATAATTACTGCTAAGTCATCTAAAAAAATATGGGAAAAATATAGAGTTGATAAAAGAAAACAAATTGGAAAAGAGATAACAAAAGCAAATAAATCAATAAAGGTTAGCCATTTAAATTATTCATATGATACTCGAAAGGTTATATCTAATATAAATTTCGAGTTTTTAAAAGGAAAAAATTATGCAATTATCGGAGAAAGTGGTGCTGGAAAAACCACATTGGGAAAAATTCTTTCCGGTATGATAAAAAATTATGAGGGAAGTGTTAAATTTGATGATCTAGAACTTAGCCAAATAACGAAAACATCATTGTTCAACTATATAACATATGTAGATCAGAATGTATATATATTTGGAGAAAGTATTAGATTTAATATTACCTTAGGAAAGAATTTCCCAGATGATGTGATATGGAGTGTGTTAGAGAGATGCAACTTGGACAAATTTGTTAATAATTTAGAGGGGCGTCTCGAATATGTATTAGAGGAGGGCGGAAGAAATTTGTCAGGAGGGCAAAGGCAAAGATTAGCACTTGCTAGAGCATTAATAAGAAATGTTTCATACATAATTTTAGATGAAGGAACATCTGCCTTAGATAGAAAAAGTGCAATTCAAATTGAGGATGCATTGTTATCTGATACTGAAGTGTGTGTAATAATTATTTCACATCATTTGAGCGAGAGTACTATTTGTAAATTGGATGGGTCGGTATTATTATAAAATAGTGTAAGCAAAAATAAACTGTTGGATTATTGATAGTTGCATTACACATGAATATAATGATATATTTTTTAGAAGCTATGATTATGTGATTCAGCGTAATATCTTGATATTTCATACGAGAAGAGTATCGTTTATAATCCGGAGTACAAGGGCATCTGGCTGGATGTGTACCTTAAGGATGATAAGATGCTGTAAAGACAATAGGTGATATCTTAACGGAAAGTGACAGTAAACTATCGGATATTTATTGTAATGGTTTTTGTGATGTACGGAGGTAGGGTGTGTATCGTTATATTATTAAAAACAAGGGATTATATTTCGGGTATGCGATTTTACTTGTTATCTCTTCTACGATGAGTATTTTCTTTGCGTTTGTTTTAAGCGAGATTATTAATTGTGCTGCGGAAGGAAACTTGCAGAGGCTTGTGCGGGTATTGGTTGTCGGAATTGTTTTTTTATTAGTGACTGTATTTTCGGAATACTTTTACGGTATCACAAAAAACAAGCTGATTCGCAGCGCCAGACAGGACTTAAAGCATGATTTGTTTGATAAAATCCTGCACAAGCGCGTAACTGATTTTGAAAGCAGGAATACAGGGGATTACATGAATGACCTGCAGAACAACCTCAATATGTATGAGGATCTGTATTTCAATAATATCTTGCAGATACCGATGATCGCATTTTCATTTTTTGTGGCGGTAATTACCTGTATATATATAAAGCCATTGATGCTTCTGCTGATCCTTGTGATCGGTGTTTTTACAGCGCTGTTTGTAAAGCATGCCGGGAAAAGGCTGGAGCGGAGCACAGGTGGTTATGCAGAACAGTCTGCATCTTATTCGGGAGAAATTAAGGATGATTTTCGCGGCTATCGGATCATCAGCTCTTATCTTTTGTATGATGAGATCATCCGGAGGCACAATCAAGCAAATGAAAAACTGGAAAGGGCAAAAGAGATAAACGGCAATGACAAGACGGCGTTTCTTTGCCTGAATGAACTTATCGGGCTGACATCTACCGTGATTATCATGGCATTTGCGGCTTACTTTGCAATTAAAGGAAGCTTCAACGTCGGAATGGTCATTGCTTTCGGACAAATTTCCGGGAAAATTATTTCTCCTATTATGACAGCATCGGATACCTGGATTCGATTCAAATCATCAAAAAAGCTGACAGAAAAATATATGACTATCCTCAAGAGCGAAGAGCGTGATTATCAAAAGCGAGAAAAACAAGCAGTATACGGAGACATTAGACTGACGGATGTTTCGCTTACTTTTGGCGAGAAGAAAGGAGTCAGCCATTTCTCGGCTGTATTTGAAAAGGGAAAGAAATACCTTGTGGTTGGAGAGAGCGGTTCCGGTAAGAGTACGCTGTTAAATATTCTTTCGGGTTTATATGACGGATATGTGGGGGAAGTCATGCTGGAGGATGAGAATCTAAAACAGGTGGAAAGAAACTCCCTAAGCAACTTGGTGAGTCTGGCAAGTCAGGAGGTATTTCTATTTAACGATACCATTCGGAATAACATCACACTGTTCAGAGATTATTCTGACGAGCAGATACATAATGTCTTAAGGCAGTGCGGGCTGGAAAATCTGATCCGGGAGCTTCCGGATGGTTTGGATACATTAGTTAGCGAGAATGGTTCTAATTTTTCTGGTGGGGAAAAGCAGAGGATCAATTTGGCGAGAGCATTTATCAGGGATAGTAAAATATTGCTTTTGGATGAAGTGTCTGCCAATTTGGATGGAGGAACTACGGATTTCATTGAGAAAACCGTTCTTGCGTTGGAGGGGAAAACGGTGATTTCCGTGGCACACAAAATGCCTGAAAAGCTGGCTGAACTTTATGATGAAGTTATCCGGGTGGGAGCGTAAAAGCTCTTTCCATAAAGACAACAGAGGAATCCGTGTTTTACATTGCTTATAAAGGGGGATGCACTTGCCAATTACATCAGGGAATATAAATTACAATATTAACGAGGAGAGTATAAGTATGAAGGAAGAACTGAGCGCACTTGTTGAGACAGCGAAGGAAAAGATAGCAGAGTTTCCGGCTGCGGAACAGGTCGTTGTGGTAAAAACGGCACAGGATAACGTATACGCTTTTGCCAATGATGTGTTGGGCAAAGGGGAGAAGGACGAGCGCACCTTTTTGAAGGGACTCTGCGACAAGGGAGAGACCGAACTTGCCTATGTGGTATGTGTATGGAAAAATGGCGGTGTCGAGATCCCGGCAATGCACTTTTTGAAGCTGATCTTAGAGGCAGATCCGAAGAATGCCAAGACATGTCTGGCTGTGGAGGGCGAAAACGGAATCGAGGAGCGTGTACTGGAGGCTTGCTTATAACGAATTTATTATAGAGAACGATAACCGTCTGTCGAATGACAGGCGGTTTTGCTTTATATGAAATTGATATGCAATAAATGAATGATAGTAATATAAAAACATAACATACGGTTATGAAACTTATAACAAAGTGCGATAAAGAATGCAGTTGAAAAATTACCCCCCTTACTATATGATATAATGAGCGTAGCGAAATTATATCAGACGCGGAGTGCGAAGCACGGATGCGCATAAGGCATCATCTATCATGTGCGAAAGCACATGATAGTAACAATGGATTTATTATATGAAGAGAGGTATTGATATGGATTGTCGTATAGGTGTAATCTCCGGCGATGGTATTGGACCGGAAATCGTGGCAGAAGCCAAAAAGGTGCTTGACCAGATCGGTGCAAAGTATGGTCATCATTTTTTGTATACGGATATTTTAATGGGAGGCTGTTCCATCGATGCAACGGGAGTTCCGCTTACCGATGAGGCAATCGAGGCGGCAAAGGCAAGCGATGCAGTCCTGATGGGCTCGATCGGCGGCAACACTTCGACCTCACCGTGGTACAAGTTGGCACCGAATCTCCGCCCGGAGGCAGGACTTTTAAAGCTTCGCAAATCCTTGAATCTGTTTGCGAATCTCCGCCCGGCATATCTTTATGAAGAGTTAAAGGCTGCGTGCCCACTTCGGGATGACATTATCGGGGACGGCTTCGATATGATGATCATGCGTGAGCTGACCGGAGGACTTTATTTCGGCGCAAGGGAGACGAAGGAAGTGGACGGCGTTGTGACTGCGACCGATACACTTACCTACAATGAGAACGAGATCCGCAGAATCGCAAAGCGCGGCTTTGACATTGCGATGAAGCGTAGAAAAAAGGTTACTTCCGTTGACAAGGCGAACGTTCTGGATTCTTCAAGACTTTGGAGAAGGATTGTGGAGGAAGTCGCAAAGGACTATCCGGAGGTTACCTACGAGCACATGTTGGTTGATAACTGTGCAATGCAGCTTGTCAAAGATCCGAAGCAGTTTGACGTTATTTTGACAGAAAATATGTTTGGTGATATTCTATCAGATGAAGCGAGCATGGTAACAGGCTCTATCGGAATGCTTTCCTCAGCCAGCTTAAATGATACCAAGTTTGGTCTTTATGAGCCGAGCGGCGGATCTGCACCGGACATTGCGGGAAAAGGAATTGCCAATCCGATCGCAACGATCCTTTCCGCAGCGATGATGCTGCGTTATTCCTTTGATCTGGACAAGGAGGCGGATGCGATCGAGTCAGCCGTCAAGCAGGTGCTCGCAGAAGGCTACCGCACCATTGATATCATGCCGCAGGCGGGAATGCCGTCAGATGGCATCACAAAGGTAGGAACCGCGCAGATGGGCGACCTTATCGCAGAGAGAGTATAGTCTTTGGACAAAAGAGAGGACATAGATAATGAAGAGTGATAATGCAAGAGCAGGAATGCAGCAGGCACCTGCAAGAAGTTTGTTTAATGCGTTGGGCTTTACCGCAGAAGAGATGAAAAAGCCGATGGTCGGAATCGTAAGCTCCTACAATGAGATCGTTCCGGGACACATGAATATTGACAAGATCGTTGACGCAGTCAAGCTCGGCGTTGCAGAAGCAGGCGGCGTTCCGGTCGTATTTCCGGCGATTGCAGTCTGTGACGGAATCGCAATGGGACATGTCGGAATGAAGTACAGCCTTGTGACAAGAGATCTGATCGCAGATTCCACCGAGTGTATGGCAATCGCGCATCAGTTTGATGCACTTGTCATGGTTCCAAACTGTGACAAGAACGTACCGGGACTTTTGATGGCGGCAGCGAGATTAAATCTTCCTACCGTATTTGTATCCGGTGGTCCGATGCTTGCAGGCCATGTAAAGGGACAGAAGAGAAGCCTTTCCTCCATGTTTGAGGCGGTTGGTTCCTACGCAGCCGGCACAATGACCGAGGAGGACGTTGAGGAGTTTGAGAACAAGGTCTGCCCGACCTGTGGCTCCTGCTCCGGTATGTATACCGCCAACTCCATGAACTGCCTGACAGAGGCGCTCGGCATGGGGCTTCGCGGCAACGGAACGATCCCGGCAGTATATTCTGAGCGTATCAAGCTTGCAAAGCATGCCGGAATGGCTGTTATGGAGCTGTACCGCAAGAATATCTGCGCAAGAGACATTATGACAAAGGAATCCATCTTGAATGCGCTTACCGTTGATATGGCACTTGGATGTTCGACCAACTCCATGCTTCATCTTCCGGCGATCGCACATGAGATCGGATTTGATTTCGATATCAGCTTTGCGAACCCGATCAGCGAGAAGACACCGAACCTGTGCCACCTTGCTCCGGCAGGTCCGACCTACATGGAGGACTTAAACGAGGCAGGCGGTGTGTATGCGGTCATGAAAGAGCTTGCTGACATCGGACTTTTGAACACCGATTGTATGACCGTAACAGGAAAGACGATCGGAGAGAACATTGCAAACGCAGTCAACCGCAATCCGGAAGTTATCCGTACTGTGGACAATCCATACAGTAAGACCGGCGGACTTGCCGTACTTAAGGGCAATCTTGCTCCGGACGGATCTGTTGTCAAGCGCTCCGCAGTTGTTGAGGAGATGCTGGTACATGAGGGACCGGCAAGGGTATTTGACTGTGAGGAGGATGCGATCGCTGCAATCAAGGGCGGCAGGATCGTTCCGGGTGATGTTGTTGTTATCCGCTACGAGGGACCAAAGGGTGGACCTGGTATGCGTGAAATGTTAAATCCGACCTCCGCGATCGCAGGAATGGGACTCGGAAGCTCCGTTGCGCTTATCACGGACGGACGTTTCTCAGGTGCTTCCAGAGGTGCTTCCATCGGTCATGTGTCACCGGAGGCAGCGGTTGGCGGTCCGATCGCACTTGTGGAAGAGGGCGATATCATCAAGATCAATATTCCAAAGATGACCTTGGAGCTGGATGTGCCGGACGAGGTTCTTGCTGCAAGAAAGGCAAAGTGGCAGCCGCGTGAGCCGAAGGTCACTACCGGATATTTAAAGAGATATGCAGCTTTGGTCACCTCCGGAAACAGAGGAGCTATTTTAGAGATTCCAGAGGAGAATAAATAGGACAAAGCGCACTGAAATACACAGAAATAGAGGATTAGATTGAACATGCAATTAACAGGATCACAGGTTATAATCGAATGCTTAAAAGAGCAGGGCGTAGATACCGTTTTCGGGTATCCGGGCGGTGCAATCTTAAATGTTTACGATGAACTTTACAAACACAAGGACGAGATCAAGCATGTACTTACCTCCCATGAGCAGGGAGCAAGCCATGCGGCGGACGGCTATGCGAGAAGCACCGGCAAAGTCGGGGTGTGTCTTGCAACCAGCGGACCGGGAGCAACCAATCTGGTAACCGGTATCGCGACCGCGTATATGGATTCCGTTCCGATTGTTGCCATCACTTGCAACGTCGGAGTGCCGCTGCTTGGCAAGGACAGCTTTCAGGAGATTGATATCACCGGAGTGACCATGCCGATCACCAAGCACAATTATATTGTAAAGGACGTAAACCAGCTTGCCGACATTATCCGCAATGCGTTCAACATCGCGCGGAAAGGCCGTCCGGGTCCGGTTCTTATCGACATTCCGAAGGATGTTACGGCAGCAGTTACCGAATATACTTACAAGGCACCGGAATATCCGAAGCGTTCTACGGAATATATTACAGAGGAGAGAATCGAGCACGCACTCAAGATGATCGAGGCGGCGAAAAAGCCATTCGTATTTGTCGGTGGTGGTGCGGTGATTTCCGGAGCAAGCGAAGAACTGAAAAAGTTCGTCTATGCGATCGATGCGCCGGTATGTGATTCTTTGATGGGAAAGGGCGCATTTGACGGAACAGATGAGCACTATACCGGTATGCTGGGTATGCACGGCACGAAGGCATCCAACCTCGGTGTCAGCGAGTGTGATCTTCTCGTTGCAATCGGTGTGCGTTTTTCTGACCGCGTGCTTGGCAATGCGAGCAAGTTTGCGCACCGGGCAAAAATCCTTCAGATCGATATCGATCCGGCGGAGATCAACAAGAACATCCCGACGGCTGCACATATCATCGGGGATGTCAATGAGGTATTGAAAGCGTTGAATGCAAAGCTTCCGCAGGCGGAGCATGAAGCATGGCGCAGACATATTGAAGAGTACAAGGAGAAGTTCCCACTTACATACAACAAAGAGGGGCTTAGCGGTCCTTTTGTCATTGAGAAGATCTACGAAATGACGAAGGGTGATGCGATCATGGTTACGGAAGTCGGACAGCATCAGATGTGGGCTGCACAGTTCTACAAGTACAAGAATCCACGGACACTTCTTACATCCGGCGGTCTTGGAACGATGGGCTATGGACTTGGCGCGGCAATCGGTGCGCAGACGGCGATGCCGGATAAGCAGGTAGTCAATATTGCCGGAGACGGATGCTTCCGCATGAACATGAATGAGATCGCGACTGCAGCTCGCGAGAAGCTTCCGCTGATCGAGGTCATCATCAACAATCACGTCCTTGGAATGGTACGCCAGTGGCAGACCTTATTCTACGACCATCACTACTCGGCAACCGTGCTGGATGATGGCGTAGATTATGTAAAGCTTGCCGAGGCGATGGGCGCTGAGAGTGCAAGAGCACAGTCGCAGGAAGAATTTGAAGAGGCGTTTGCAAGAGCATTAAAGAGCAAAAAGCCGTTTGTAATTGACTGTATCATTGATTCGGATGACAAGGTATGGCCGATGGTTGCACCGGGAGCACCGATCAACGAATCGTTTGACGAGGAGGATTACGTCAATACAACTTCTAAATAATTAGCTGACAAAATAAAACCCAAGGAGGAAGAAATAAAATGAGCAGAGTTTACAACTTTTCCGCAGGACCGGCGGTATTGCCGGAGGAAGTATTGCAGGAAGCAGCCGATGAAATGATGGATTACAGAGGATCGGGCATGTCGGTTATGGAGATGAGCCACAGATCGAAGGTGTATGACAACATCATCAAGGAAGCAGAAGCAGATCTTAGAGAGCTGATGAACATTCCGGACAATTACAAGGTATTGTTCCTGCAGGGCGGAGCATCCCAGTTCTTTGCCGAAGTGCCGATGAACCTGATGAAGAATAAAAAGGCAGGCTACATCATCACCGGTCAGTGGGCAAAGAAGGCTTATCAGGAAGCAAAGATCTACGGAGAGGCTGTGGAACTTGCATCATCGGCAGATGAGACATTTTCTTATATCCCGGATTGCTCAGACCTTCCGATCACCGACGATATGGATTATGTGTATATCTGTGAGAATAACACGATCTACGGAACCAAGTTTAAGACGCTCCCGAACACAAAGGGAAAGACACTTGTTGCCGATGTTTCTTCCTGCTTCTTATCTGAGCCGGTTGATGTGACAAAGTATGGCGTCATTTACGGCGGTGTCCAGAAGAATGTCGGACCGGCAGGCGTTGTTATCGCGATCATCCGCGAGGATCTGATCACAGATGATGTTCTTCCGGGAACTCCTACCATGTTAAAATGGAAGACACAGGCAGACAATGATTCCCTTTACAATACCCCTCCGTGCTACGGAATCTATATCTGCGGCAAGGTATTTAAGTGGATCAAGAAGATGGGCGGTCTTTCTGTTATGCAGCAGAAGAACGAGGAGAAGGCGAAGATCCTGTATGATTATCTGGATGAGAGCAAGCTTTTCCACGGAACCGTCCGCAAGGAGGATCGTTCTCTTATGAACGTTCCGTTTGTTACCGGAAATGAAGAACTGGATGCGAAGTTTGTCAAGGAAGCTACCGCAGCAGGCTTCGTAAACCTCAAGGGACATCGTACCGTTGGCGGTATGAGAGCTTCCATCTACAATGCTATGCCGAAAGAAGGCGTTGAGAAGCTGGTTGCTTTCATGAAGAAGTTTGAAGAGGAAAACGCATAAATAAGACAATGTTGTCTGGAGTTGAAAGGTGGGAACCTAGTTATGTTTAATTATACTTGTTTAAATCCGATCGCAGGAGTGGGACTTGATCTCTTTTCCGACGATTACAAAAAGGTAGAAACTATTGCAGATGCGGATGCCGCACTCGTAAGAAGTGCAGCAATGCATGACATGGAGCTTGGCGATAAGGTGCTGGCAGTTGCCCGTGCAGGAGCAGGTGTCAACAACATCCCGCTCGACAAGTGCGCAGAGAAAGGTATCGTTGTATTCAATACTCCGGGTGCCAATGCAAACGGCGTAAAGGAGCTGGTATTTGCAGGAATGCTGTATGCTTCCCGTGATATCGTCGGTGGTATCGACTGGTGCTTAGACAATCAGAACGATGAGAATATCGCAAAGACTGCCGAGAAGCAGAAGAAGAACTTCGCAGGAACCGAAATCTCCGGCAAGAAGCTCGGAGTTATCGGACTTGGCGCGATCGGTGTGCTCGTAGCAAACGCAGCAATCCACATGGGAATGGAAGTGTACGGATATGATCCATATATCTCTGTCAATGCGGCATGGAATTTGAACCGCCAGATCAAGCATGTAACCGATGTCAACGATATTTACCGTGAGTGCGATTTTATCACGATCCACGTTCCGCTTCTGGACTCTACCAAGAAGATGATAAATGCAGATGCGATCGCTCTGATGAAGCCGACCGCGATCGTGCTCAACTTCGCAAGAGATCTGCTGGTTGACGAGGAGGCGATGGTCGATGCACTTGCTGCCGGAAAGATCCGCAAGTATGTATCCGACTTCCCGAACACAACAACCGTTGGAGCAAAGGGCTGTATCGTAACCCCGCACCTTGGAGCTTCCACAGAAGAGTCCGAGGATAATTGCGCGATCATGGCTGTCCGCGAGATCCGAGACTACCTGGAGAACGGCAATATTGTTCATTCTGTCAACTTCCCGGACAACAACATGGGTGCATGCACACATGCAGGCCGTGTCGGCATTCTCCACAAGAATGTAACCGGTATGATCGGACAGTACACCACGATCCTTGGTGCGGAGGGCATCAACGTTGCCGACCTTTCCGACAAGGGCAAGGGTGATTTCGCGTATGCGATCATCGATGTCGATTCCCCGGTAACGGAGGATGTTGTCGCAAAGCTTTTTGAGATCGACGGAGTGCTCCGCGTGAGAGTGATCAAATAATTTTTGAACGAATGAGAAGCGTCATATCGTAGGGTATGGCGCTTTTTCTGAAAGGAGAAGATTATGGTAACAGTTAAACCGTTTCAGTGTGTACGACCGGCAGTGGGGATGGCGGAGAAAATCGCCGCTTTGCCGTATGATGTGTACAACCGTGAGGAAGCAAAAGAAGTTGTAAAGAGGAATCCACAGTCATTCCTGGCAATCGACCGCGCGGAGACGCAGTTTGGGGATGAGGTTGACACCTACGATCCGTGTGTATATGAGAAAGCGGCATCCATGCTGCAGGAATGGATTCAAAAGGGCGCCTTTATCAAGGACGAGCAGGAGTGCTACTATATTTATTCTTTGACGATGAATGGCAGGACGCAAAGCGGAATCGTCGGATGCGCATCGATTGATGATTATGAGAATGGGATTATAAAAAAGCATGAGAATACAAGAGCGGACAAGGAGCTTGACCGCATTCATCATGTGGATACCTGCAGCGCGCAGACCGGCCCGATTTTTCTTGCATATCGGAATAACGAGCAGATGCGCAAGGTGACCGGGGAGGTATTGCAGGAGCAGAAGGAGCAGCCGCTCTACGATTTCTGCGCGGAGGATGGCATCCGGCATACGGTATACCGCATTGCAGATCCAAAGCAGATCGAACAGATCAGGAGTGGATTTGCGGCGATGGAAGCCGTGTATATTGCGGATGGGCATCACAGGGCAGCTTCCGCTGTAAAGGTGGGACAGAAGCGGCGCGCCGAGCATGCGGGCTATGACGGAACGGAAGAATTTAATTATTTTCTGTCGGTTCTGTTCCCGGATGACGAGCTTATGATCATGGATTATAACCGCGTTGTAAAGGACTTGAACGGGATGACGGAAGAGGAGTTCTTACATAAAATGCAGGAGCTGTTTGACGTTTCGGAAGTAAAGGGGACAATGGGAAAATTAGATCCGGCTGCCAATTACATAAGCCCGGTTCAAAAAGGACAGTTTTCCATGTATCTTGACAAAAAATGGTATCGCTGTCAGATGCGCCCGCAGGATATTCCGGACGATCCGGTTGAGGGACTGGATGTTTCTGTGCTGCAGAACCGCCTGCTAGATCCGGTGCTTGGAATCAAAGATCCAAAGACGGACAAGCGGATTGATTTTGTCGGAGGAATCCGCGGCTTGGCAGAATTGGAGCGCAGATGCAATACGGATTGCAAAGTCGCATTTGCCATGTATCCGACAGCAATCGCAGAACTATTTGCCGTGGCGGATGCCGGACGACTGATGCCACCGAAGTCTACCTGGTTTGAGCCGAAGCTTCGCAGCGGATTATTTATACATGAAATATAAGGGATGGATAGAAAGATGAGATTTGGACTTTTGACAGAGGCTGGTACAGAGATTTTTTCAATGACAGAGGCGGAGGAAGTGCTAAACGATGTGACGAAAAATCCCGGCATCCTAAAGACATATTTTCAGGATAAGCTGCCGGAGGTGATCAGCTTCCTCATCAAGGTGGCAATCGCACTTTTGATCTTCTGGATTGGAACAAGGATCATAAAGGCTGTTGTCAAGCTGATCCGCAGATCAATGGAGCGGCACGGAACAGAGGTCGGCGTTACCTCTTTCCTATGCACACTGATCCATTATGCGCTGGACTTTGTTCTGGTTATGTTTATTTTGAGCGGATTTGGTTTATCAGGAACGATCGTTGCTGTGCTTGGATCGGCAGGACTTACGGTTGGTCTTGCGCTGCAGGGCAGCCTGTCCAATTTTGCAGGAGGCGTGCTGATCATTCTCTTAAAGCCGTTTGTGGTCGGGGACTACATCATAGATTCCGCGAGCGGTAAGGAGGGAACGGTTGCGGAGGTGTCCGTATTCTATACGAGATTGCTTACCATCGACAACAAGATGATCAATATCCCGAATGGCACGCTGTCCAATGCAACCATCACCAATGTGTCAAGGATGGAAAACAGGAGGGTGGATCTGGTGATCGGTGTGGCATACGAGTCCGACCTTTCCAAGGTCAAGGCAGTCCTTGAAAACATCGCCCGCACGGACGAAGCCGTCATGCAGGATGAGCCGATCGATGTGTTTGTGGATGAGCTTGCCGATTCGAGCATCCATATGGGCTTGCGCGTCTGGGTAAAAAATGCCGACTACTGGACGACCAGGTGGCGTTTGCAGGAGCGCATCAAGAACGCGTTTGATGAGCATAATATCTCGATCCCGTTCCCACAGGTGGAAATCAATATGAAGCAGTGAGGGAAATGCCCGCGCTTCCTTAACAGGAGGCGCGGGTTTGCTGATCGAGGGAATAGCGGCAGAACTTTCCGGGATAGCAGTTATTCCTATGCAAATTGGAGCAGTATCGTTCCTGTTGTTCCTATTGATCCGGGGTGTGGGAGTATTGTGGAGAAAAATTACACCAAAAACCCTATAAAATAGCGCTTTTTCACTGCTTGAACTGTTGACAAATGGTTCTTCTTGTGATAGTTTCAATTTATCGACAATAGTGTCGTGGATCTATAAGTATTCAGGAGGTTTTTAGAGTTATGCAGCAGGGAACAGTAAAGTGGTTTAACGCAAAGAAGGGTTACGGATTTATCTCAGATGAAGCTGGAAACGATGTGTTTGTACATTTTTCTGCTTTGAACATGGATGGATTCAAGGAGCTTAAGGACGGCGAGAAGGTTGAGTTTGAAGTCGTTGACGGCGAGAAGGGACCACAGGCAGCAAACGTATCACGTTTGGCTTAGTCCAAAGCCGCATAGAGCGGTACAATAATGACAGCAAAAGAGACAATCGGTTATGCATTGACCGCTTGTCTCTTTTTTACTTTTCAAATACCACATTTTGGGCTATACTATTACCATATTGTGTCAAAATGACAAAGAGTAGGAGAAACAAGCATGAGTATTTATGATCTGAAGGCATATGAAGTGTTGGAGGATCGCGAGGTAAGAGATGTCAAATCCCGCGGTTATATTTTACGGCATAAGAAGAGTGGGGCAAGAGTTGCGATCCTGTCCAACGATGATGACAATAAGGTATTCTATATCGGGTTCCGGACAACACCGCAGGATGAGACCGGTGTGCCGCACATCATCGAGCATACCGTTCTTTGCGGTTCGGATAAGTTCCCGTTAAAGGATCCGTTTGTAGAGCTGGTAAAGGGTTCACTGAATACGTTCTTAAATGCGATGACGTATCCGGACAAGACTATGTACCCGATCGCAAGCTGCAACGATCAGGACTATAAGAACCTGATGGATGTTTACATGGACGCTGTTTTTCATCCGAACATCACCAAGTACGAGGAAATCTTCAAGCAGGAGGGCTGGCACTACGAGCTTGAGAGCGAGGATGCTCCGCTTACGATCAACGGTGTTGTATACAATGAGATGAAGGGGGCATATTCTTCGCCGGAGGAGGTGCTTGCAAATTATATTTTCAAGTCACTTTTCCCGGACAACACTTACAGCCAAAATTCCGGCGGTAATCCGGCATATATTCCGACACTGACCTATCAGGAGTATCTGGCATTTTACCACAAGTATTATCATCCGGTGAACTCTTACATTTATCTGTACGGCAATATGGATATCGAGGAGCGCCTTACATGGATGGATGAGGAGTATTTGAGCAAGTACGAGCAGATCGAGGTGGAGTCTGATATCCCAATGCAGAAGCCATTCGATAAGCCGAAGGATGTGGTTGCGGATTATTCGATCGCATCGGATGACCCGGAGGAGAACCAGACCTATCTTTCTTACAACCGTGTCATTGGCGAGTCTACTGATCCGGTATTGTACCGCGCATTCGATGTACTTGATTACGCGCTGTTCAGCGCGCCGGGAGCACCGGTCCGTCAGGCACTGATCGATGCGGGAATCGGTGATGATGTGTCCGGCTCCTTCGAGAGCGGCGTCAAGCAGCCGGTATTTTCCGTTATGGCAAAAAATGCAAACGCTTCCGACAAGGAGCGCTTTGAGCAGATCATCCGTGGGACACTGGAGAAGCTGGTAACGGACGGAATCAACAAGGATGCGCTTTTGGCAGGAATCAACAGTGCAGAGTTCCGTTTCCGCGAGGCTGATTTCGGACAGTTTCCGAAGGGACTTTTATATGGACTTACCTGTATGGACAGCTGGCTGTTTGATGACAGAAAGCCGTTTATCCATCTGGAGTGCTTAGATACCTTTGCATTTTTGAAGGAGCAGGTAAAGACCAACTATTTTGAGGAGCTGGTAAAGAAATATCTCCTCGACAACACACACGGATCAATGGTCATGATCGTGCCGAAGCGCAACAAGAATACCGAGGAAGAAAATGCGCTCAAGGAAAAGCTTGCACAGTACAAGGCAAGCCTCTCCAAGGAGGAGCTGGCACAGCTTGTCGCAGATACTAAGAGCCTGAAGGCATATCAGGAGGAGCCGACTTCAGAGGAGGATATGAAGAAGATCCCGATGCTTTCCAGAAGCGATATGAAGAAGGAAGCAATGCCGTTCTCCAACGAGGAGACAACACTTGCGGGGACAAAGGTTGTCCTGCATGATGTGGATGCAAACGGAATCGACTATATCGACTTTTTGTTTGAGGCGAAGGATGTTGCGGCAGAGGATATCGGGTATATGGCATTTTTATCCGGCGTGCTCGGCTATGTGGATACCAAGTCCTACAAGTTTGCGGATCTTTCCAATGCAATCAACATCTACACCGGCGGAATCAATACCGGGGCGAGTGTGTACCCGAATGTGAAGAAGCAGGATGTGATCGAGGTCAAGTATGAGGTCAAGATCAAAGTCCTTGAGGAGAATTTAAAGGATGCGATGAATCTGTTCAACGAGATCATCCATTCTTCTGACTTTACCGACATCAAGCGTCTGACCGAGATCACTGCACAGACCAAGGCAAGATTGCAGTCTACCCTGAGCGGAACCGGTCATCGCGTGTCAACGATGCGTGCAATGTCATACTTCTCCAAGTATGCATATTATCAGGATGCAATGTACGGCGTGGAGTTCTACCGCGTGATCTGCGAGATCGAGAAGCTGTTAAAGGATGATCCGCAGAAGCTGGTTGCAAAATTAAAAGAGCTTTCCGACAAGCTTTTTGCAAAGAATCGTCTCATCGTAAGCTTTACTGCAAGCCGCGCAAGCTACGAGAAGGCAGCAGGTGAGCTTGCGGCTGCGATCAATCTGTTAAATGATAAGTCCGCTGTTGGAAAAGAAGCCGAGCTTCCGCTTACGAAGAAGAATGAGGGCTTTACGGATGCGTCACAGATCCAGTATGTTGCGCGTGCGGGAAGCTTTACGAAGCATGGACTTGCTTATCACGGTGCATTAAAAGTCCTTCGTCTGATCCTTGAGTATGATTACATGTGGATCAATATCCGTGTAAAGGGTGGTGCATACGGATGTATGGCTGCATTCCTGCGCACCGGAGAGACGTATTTTGTTTCTTACCGCGATCCGAACCTTGCCAAGACCAACGAGGTCTATGAGGGCATCCCGGAGTATGTAAAGAACTTTGATCCGGATGAGCGCGATATGACCAAGTATATCATCGGAACGTTCGGAAGCCTTGACACACCGCTCAACCCGGAGGCAAAGGGCTCAAGATCGATGGCTGCATATCTGGAGGATCTTACCTTTGAGGATGTACAGAGAGAGCGTGATGAGATCCTTGCTGCGACGAAGGAGGATATCCGCGCACTTGCAGACCGCATCGAGGCAGTTCTTTCCGACGGCAATCTCTGCGTCATTGGCAATGAGAACATGATCCGCGAGGCAGCCGGTATGTTTGACAAGATCGAGAAGCTGTACGTTTAATTAAGATAGAAGATAACAGAGGAAAAAGAATGAATGATAATTTTAAATCCGGTTTTGTGACGATCATCGGACGCCCGAATGTCGGCAAGTCCACGCTGATGAACCGGCTGATCGGACAGAAGATTGCAATAACATCCAACAAACCGCAGACGACGCGCAACCGTATACAGACCGTGTATACGGATATGGAGCGCGGACAGATCGTGTTTTTGGACACGCCGGGAATCCACAAGGCGAAGAACAAGCTTGGAGAATACATGGTCAATGTGGCGGAAAAGACGCTCAATGAGGTGGATGTGATCCTGTGGCTGGTTGAGCCGACCAACTTTGTCGGTGCGGGCGAGCAGCATATCATCGAGCAGCTTAAAAAGGTTAAGACACCGGTGATCCTCGTCATCAACAAGGTAGATACCGTGGAGCATGACAAGGTGTTTGAGTACATCGATACCTACCGGAAGCTGTATGACTTTGACGAGATCATCCCGACCTCGGCGCTGCGCGGACAGAATACGCAGGATGTGATCGACACGATCTTTAAGTATCTGCCGTATGGTCCGCAGTTCTATGATGAGGATACGATCACGGATCAGCCGGAGCGCGCAATCTGTGCGGAGATCATCCGCGAGAAGGCACTTCACGCGTTAAATGATGAGGTACCGCACGGCATCGCGGTTGCCATCGACCAGATGAAGTTCCGCAAGGGCGGCGGCATCGTGGACATCGATGCAACGATCGTTTGCGAGCGTGATTCCCACAAGGGCATCATCATCGGAAAACAGGGCGCGATGCTAAAGAAGATCGGTTCTAATGCGCGCTATGAGATGGAGAAAATGCTGGATGCACAGGTCAATCTCAAGCTCTGGGTAAAGGTTAAGAAGGACTGGAGAGACAGTGATTTCCTGATCAAAAACTTTGGATACCGCGAAGAGGATTAACCGGGAACAAACTTCCATTTTTTGATAGGAATATGACCTTAGCCAAATGCAAATCCTAACAGTAAGATCGGTTTTAGGACTGGAGGATATGCAAATGGAGAAATTCTGGGAAGCATTTTTGACCACAGGAAAAGTAACAGATTATTTAAAGTATAAAGGCACAATGGCAGAGGAGCAGACGAGGCAGACAAAGCAGGGAATGCACGCGGGATATATGCCGGACAACTGCGAATTTGCAAAGGAATGGGAGAATAGGAAAGAGAGCGATGAGTGAGTCTGTCGTTTTGACAGGCATGGTGCTGAACGCCATGCCAATCAGTGACTATGACAAGCGAATAACGATCCTGACCAGGGAGCGGGGGAAGATAACGGCGTTTGCAAGGGGGGCGAGACGCCCCCAGAGCCAGCTCCTTGCCGCAACCAATCCGTTCTGCTTCGGAGAGTTTGAACTGTTCGAGGGAAAAAGTGCCTACAACCTTACCAAAGCAAGTATACATAATTATTTCCGGGAGCTTACGCTCGATGTTGAAGGGGCGTACACCGGATTTTATTTTTTGGAGTTCGCGGAGTATTTCTGTCAGGAGAACAACGACGAGAAGGAGATGCTTAAGCTTCTGTACCAGTCGCTCCGGGCGGTGGAGAGCCCGGCGTATGACAACCGGCTGGTGCGTGCGGTGTTTGAGCTGAAGGCGATGACAATAAACGGTGAGGGACCGCAGGTGTTTTCCTGTATGAGTTGCCACAAGAAGGATGCCTCGCTGGTAAGCTTTTCCATTCCAAGAGGCGGGATGCTCTGCGAGAACTGCGCGCATACGCAAAAAGGCATCGCTGTGTGCAACTCCACCAGATACGCATTGCAGTACATCGTGTCGTCATCGGTCGAGAAACTGTTTTCCTTTAAGGTGTCCGATGAGGTGGCAAAGGAGCTTTGCGAGATCGCAACGGCATATATTTCCCACTATGTGCGGCATACCTTCAAATCATTGCAGATAATTGCCGACGGGGCGACATTTTTGACTTGAAGCGATACGGCGAAAAGTGTATAATAGCATGGATTCTTAAATGAAATGAGGAACAGAGTATGAAGAGACAGATTACTGTTATGGCTGTCCTTGCATTTGCAGCAGGGCTTTTGACCGGCTGTGGGGATAAGTACGAGGCTGTTGACAGCACGGTATTTATCGAGAAGGACGGAAGCGTATTATCGACAGATATTGAATCCTTCGATCCTGCAACTTATGATGAGAGTGGCTTAAAGTCATTTGTGGAAGAGACAATCGATGCGTATACCGCAGAGCATGGCAATGCTTCCGTTTCCTTGAAGGATCTGACCTTTGAGGAGGGGCAGGCGAAGCTTACGATCCAGTATGCGTCTGTTGCCGACTATACGGCTTTCAATGAGATCGAGCTGTTTTCCGGCAGTCTTGCCGAGGCGCTTGCCGCAGGGTATACGTTTGACGGCGAGTTCGCACAGATCAAGGATGATACCAAGACACTTTGCGATGCATCCGCTTTTTTGAATGGTGACGGCTACAAGGTGGTCATCATCAAGGCGAACACCAACGTACATGTAAACGGAAAGGTACAGTATGTTTCCGCAGACAATGTTGCGATGCTCGACACAAGCACTGTGTCCATTTCCAATGAGAATGGGGCAGACGATACGCTTGTGGCGGAGGACACTGAGACAGCGGATACGCAGACGGAAGTGGTTGACGCAATGACGGACAGCCCAAGCGACGCGGACGAGGGAAGCGTTGGCGAGGACGATCTTTTGTTAGATGAAGAGGATACCGAGGTCGTTTTTGTCTTTGATGAGGACGATCAGAAGCGGGAGGATTCCGCTGTATCGGTAAACAGCAGCTATACCAACAAATACACATATATCATATACAAATAATAAGAAGGCGAGGAAAAGTGTTATGGAAAAGACAATGGACAAAATTGTTCAGGTAGCAAAGGCGAGAGGTTTTGTATATCCGGGATCTGAGATCTACGGTGGTCTTGCAAATACATGGGATTACGGAAATCTCGGCGTAGAGCTGAAGAACAACGTTAAGCGCGCATGGTGGAAGAAGTTCATTCAGGAGAATCCATATAATGTCGGCGTGGATTGTGCAATCCTTATGAACCCGCAGACCTGGGTGGCATCCGGACATCTCGGAGGCTTTTCTGATCCTCTTATGGACTGCAAGGAGTGTCATGAGCGTTTCCGTGCAGACAAGCTGATCGAGGACTATGCGGATGAGAATTCCATCGACCTTGGCGGTTCTGTCGACGGCTGGAGCAATGAGCAGATGGTGAACTTTATTGAGGAGCATCATGTATGCTGTCCATCCTGCGGCAAGCACAATTTTACAGATATCCGTCAGTTCAACCTGATGTTTAAGACCTTCCAGGGTGTTACCGAGGATGCAAAGAATACCGTATATCTCCGTCCGGAGACCGCACAGGGAATCTTTGTCAACTTCAAGAACGTACAGCGTACTTCCAGAAAGAAGATTCCGTTTGGTATTGGTCAGATCGGAAAGTCCTTCCGTAATGAGATCACACCGGGTAACTTTACATTCCGTACCAGAGAGTTTGAGCAGATGGAGCTTGAGTTCTTCTGCGAGCCGGGAACCGATCTGGACTGGTTTCAGTATTGGAGAGGCTTCTGCCGTGACTGGCTGCTTTCCCTCGGCATCAAGGAGGATGAGATGAGACTCCGCGATCACTCTCCGGAGGAGCTTTGCTTCTATTCTAAGGGAACAACCGATATCGAGTTCTTATTCCCGTTCGGCTGGGGTGAGCTCTGGGGCATTGCAGACCGTACCGATTACGATCTTACCCAGCATCAGAACACATCCGGTCAGGATATGTCTTACTTTGATGACACCAAGAACGAAAAATATATCCCGTACGTTATCGAGCCTTCACTCGGTGCTGACCGTGTCGTACTGGCATTCATCTGTGCAGCTTACGATGAGGAGGAGCTTGAGGGCGGCGATGTCCGTACCGTATTCCACTTCCATCCGGCACTTGCACCGGTTAAGATCGGTGTGCTTCCGCTTTCTAAGAAGCTGAATGAGGGCGCAGAAAAGATCTTTACCCAGCTGTCTAAGACCTACAACTGCGAGTTTGACGACAGAGGAACGATTGGAAAGCGTTACCGCCGTCAGGATGAGATCGGTACACCATTCTGCATTACCTACGATTTCGATTCCGAGGAGGATCACGCAGTTACCGTCCGTGACCGTGATACCATGCAGCAGGAGCGTGTCAAGATCGAGGAGCTTGAGGCATACTTTGCAAAGAAGTTTGAGTTTTAATTAAAATGCAATCTGCATGAGACAGAAGGCGGGGCACTACACCTAAGGGGTGTGATGTCCTGCTTTTTTCACATTATAGGAAATTCCTTTATAGGAAAATACAATACGGGGAATCCTGCCCGCTGTTATATTTGGCAAAAGCGAAATGGTAATTTGTGCATGTTTTACAATATCCTTACAGGGGGGATATATGTTATACTTATTATGCATACAGATTATATCTGCGGTGGAATTGTCAACTGCGCTCGGAATTGAAGCGCAGGCGACGATCGATGATATCCGCAAGGCTGTAAGCTGCCATGGAGGGTGGTAATTATTTATTTAAAGGAGTATAAAATGAGAGAGGACAAGTACACAAATTTTGAAGATTATTCAAAATGGGCTGCAAATCACAAGAATGATAAGGCGCCAAGCGACAAGATCATCAAGCTTGGAAGAAAAATCACAGATGTAGCCGGACACATTTTTGGTGGTGTAAAGGTGGAGGACCCGGAATACTGGGGACTTGCCGAGATCGTCACCGAGGAGATGGCAGAGGTCGGACTGACCATGAAAAAGCGTGTACACTACACGTTTGGCGAGCTTTGCAAAATGAATCCGGATAAGGTGGAGAGGCTTGGAACCGAGGGCTTCCAGAAGCTTTTGGATGAGATGAGCTACATTGGACTTTTGGAGTACGATTACGGATATCACTACGATCACAACGGACGTACCGCTCCACAGTCTGAGAGAAGATATACACTTCCGATGTTCGTGCCGGGTTCTGCCGAGCTGTTTAACATGGAAGAGCTTCCGGATAAGAGCAATCCGCGTCTGAAGGATCATTCGGATGTCGCATCTTTCTTTGAGCGTATGACATTTATTCCGCTTGCCGGAATTACACAGATGGTTCCTCCGGGAGGTGCCGGAGTCGGAATGCATGTTATTCCGGTTGAGAAGGCAATCTCTATGGAGAACGAAGCCATCGATATCGAGAAGCTGTCGTACTGGTTAAGCAAGTACGAGGGCAAGATCGGTGTTGGACGCTGCTCCTGCCGTGCTTCCAGAAAAGCGATCGGTGACGGCTGTGCAGATGATGATTTCGGATGGTGCATCGGTGTCGGCGATTTCGCGGACTACTGCCGTGAGACCGGTAAGGGACACGATATCACCAAAGAGGAAGCACTTGCAATCTTACAGAGAGCCGAGGAGAACGGTTTTGTACACCAGATCACCAATATTGACGGTGAGAACAAGATCTTTGGTATCTGTAACTGTAACGTGGAGATCTGTAATGCGCTGCGTACCTCACAGCTGTTCAACACTCCGAATATGTCACGTTCTGCGTATGTTGCACACGTTGACAAGGAGAAGTGCGTTGCCTGCGGCCGCTGTGTAGAGTATTGCCCAGCCGGTGCTACAAGGCTTGGACAGAAGCTGTGCGACAAGGAAGGCAAGGAGATCCAGTACCCAAGACAGGAGCTTCCGGATGCAACCAAGTGGGGTGAGGACAAGTGGGATTACAATTACCGCGACAACAACCGCATCAACACCCACAAGACCGGTACTGCTCCATGTAAGACCGCATGCCCGGCACATATCGCTGTCCAGGGTTACTTGAAGCTGGCTTCCCAGGGAAGATATCAGGATGCACTTGCTCTTATCAAGAAGCAGAATCCATTCCCGGCAATCTGCGGACGTGTATGTAACAGACGCTGCGAGGATGCATGTACAAGAGCGACCATCGATCAGGCTATCGCGATCGATGCAGTTAAGAAGTTTATCGCTGAGCAGGATCTGAACGCTGAGACAAGATATATTCCGCCGACAGTCATCCCGGCAAGTATCCACATGGATCACTTTGACGAGAAGATCGCGATCATCGGTGGAGGTCCGGCTGGACTTACCGCAGCATTCTATCTTGCAGAAAAAGGCTATCGCCCAACCGTATTTGAGAAGAACGAGTATGCCGGCGGTATGCTCCGCTATGGTATCCCATCCTACAAGCTTGAGAAGAATGTGATCGATGCCGAGATTGATGTTATGCGCCAGATGGGTGTTGAAATCAAGACTGGTATTGAGGTTGGAAAAGATATTACGATCGATTTCCTCCGCAAGCAGGGCTATAAGGCATTTTATATTGCAATCGGATGCAGCGCAGGACGCCGTCCGGGAATCCCGAATGACAACGCAGAGGGAACTTTTACCGCGATCGATTATCTGCATGAGGCGAACTGCGGCGGTGTTGAATATACCGGCCGTGTGGTTGTGATTGGTGGTGGAAACGTTGCAATCGATGCTGCAAGAGTTTCTTCAAGAAACGGTGCTTCCGAGATCACCCAGCTTTGCTTAGAGTCTGAGGCTGATATGCCGGCTTCCAAGGAAGAGGTATTAGAGGCAGCAGAGGATGGCGTAAAGATCAAGTGCGGATGGGGACCGAAGGAAGTCCTTGTAACGGATGGCAAGGTTTCCGGAATCGTATTTAAGAGATGCTTATCTGTTAAGAATACAGAGGGACGTTTCGCGCCGGTCTATGATGAGAATGAGACGATCACAATCGAATGTGACCGCGTGATCTTTGCAGTCGGACAGGCTTCTGTTTGGGGAGATCTCGTAACGAACGAGAAGCTTGAGTTCAACGGACCGGCAGTTGTTGCTGACAAGCTTACATACCAGACCACCCAGCCGGATATCTTTGTCGGCGGTGATGTGTATACAGGACCGAAGTTTGCGATCGATGCGATTGCAGCAGGAAAGATCGCTGCAGAATCCCTGCACCGCTATGTGCATGACGCACACATGAAGATTGGACGTAACCGTTGGGAGTTCACCGAGCTTGACAAGTACAATATCTCTGTGCCAAGCTACGACAATTCTTCCCGTCAGGAGGCTGGCGTGGACGATACCGTTCCGGCAAACTCCTTTAAGGATGCCCACCGCACGCTGACCGAGGCACAGGTTAAGATCGAGACTGCCCGCTGCTTAGGCTGTGGTGCTACGATCGTTGATCCGAATAAGTGTATCGGCTGCGGTGTATGTACGACAAAGTGTGCGTTTGATGCGATCACCCTCCACCGCGATCATCCGGAATGCTCTAAGATGGTGGTTGCCGAGGATAAGTTTAAGGCAATCCTCCCTTACCAGTTAAAGCGCGCCGGAAAGATTTTATTACACAAAAAGAACTAAGGGGGAATCATGCACGAACTTGGTGTAGTATTCTACGTTGTAAAAGATGTAAAAAAAGTGGCGGAGGAGAACGATGTCAGGCATATTTCTGCCGTCACGATCGAACTGGGCGAGGTTTCCGCAGTCATACCGGAGTATCTGGTTGACTGCTGGAACTGGGCGAGAAAAAAGGAGCCTGTTATGGAAAATGCAGAGCTCCGCATCGAAAAAATGGAAGCAGTTTCCTTCTGCGAGGACTGCAAACAGGAGTATCCGACAATCCAATATGCCAAAATCTGTCCGTACTGCGGAAGCGAGCATACGTTCCTTTTGCGGGGCAATGAATTTAACATCAAAGAGATTGAGGTAAGCGACGACTAGGATGCGGCTTTTAAATCTGTTCACGGAGCAATCTGTGAACAGATTTTGTCCATTTTTTGGTTGCCTTTTGCGAAAATTATGATATTATAAATGTGTGCGCGCAAATATAGGCGCGCATCGAAACATGTCAATGAATGGGGCGACCTGTTCAGCAAATATATTTTTATATAGGAGGAATTGTCAAATGGCAAACAAGTGGGTTTATACCTTCAAAGAAGGTAATATGACCATGCGTAACCTTCTCGGTGGAAAGGGTGCCAACCTGGCTGAGATGACTGAAATCGGTCTTCCAGTACCACAGGGATTTACCATCACAACTGAGGCATGTACCCAGTATTATGAGGATGGACGCAAGATTAACGACGAAATTATGGCACAGGCTATGGAAGGTGTAGCTTGGATGGAAAAGGAGAATGGTAAGAAGTTTGGTGATCTTAAGAATCCACTTCTTGTTTCTGTTCGTTCCGGAGCTCGTGCTTCAATGCCAGGTATGATGGATACCATCCTTAACCTTGGTCTTAACGACGAAGTAGTAGCAGCCATGATCGCTGGTAACCCGGACCCTGCATTTGAGAGATTCGTATATGACTCTTATAGAAGATTCATCCAGATGTTCTCAGACGTAGTTATGGAAGTTGGTAAGAAGTACTTCGAGCAGCTTATCGACAAGATGAAAGAGGATAGAGGCGTTAAGTATGACGTTGAGCTTACCGCTGCTGACCTTAAGGAGCTTGCTGAGCAGTTCAAGGCTGAGTACAAGAACCAGTTGGGAACAGATTTCCCTTCAGATCCTGTTGAGCAGTTAAAGCTTGCTATCGAGGCTGTATTCCGTTCATGGGACAACCCACGTGCAAACGTATATCGTCGTGACAACGATATCCCATATTCTTGGGGAACCGCTGTTAACGTAATGCCTATGGTATTTGGTAACTTAAATAATGAATCCGGTACAGGTGTTGCATTTACCCGTGACCCTGCAACAGGAGAGAACAAGCTTATGGGTGAGTTCCTTATCAATGCACAGGGCGAGGACGTAGTTGCAGGTGTCCGTACACCAATGCCAATCGCTCAGATGGAGAAGGAATTCCCAGAAGCATACGCAGAGTTCATCAAGGTTTGTGAGACTCTTGAGAATCACTACCATGATATGCAGGATATGGAGTTCACCGTTGAGAACAAGAAGCTGTACATGCTTCAGTGTCGTAACGGTAAGAGAACAGCTCCGGCAGCTCTTAAGATCGCTTGTGACCTTGTTGATGAGGGACACAAGACTCCAGAAGAAGCAGTTGCTATGATCGATCCTCGTAACCTTGATACCTTACTTCACCCACAGTTCGATGCTGCTGCCCTTAAGGCTGCAACTCCACTTGGAAAGGGACTTGGCGCTTCTCCGGGAGCTGCTTGTGGTAAGGTTGTATTTACAGCAGATGACGCTGAGGCATGGGCTGAAAGAGGCGAGAAGGTTGTTCTTGTCCGTCTTGAGACCTCTCCGGAAGATATTACCGGTATGAAGGCTGCTCAGGGTATCTTAACTGTTCGTGGTGGTATGACCTCTCACGCTGCAGTAGTTGCCCGTGGTATGGGTACCTGCTGTGTATCTGGTTGTGGCGACATCGTTATGGATGAGGAGAACAAGAAGTTCACATTAGCTGGACAGACCTTCACCGAGGGATCAGAGATCTCTATCGATGGTACAACCGGTAACATCTACGCTGGTCTTATCCCAACCGTAGATGCCCAGATCGCTGGTGAGTTCGGCCGTGTAATGGCTTGGGCTGATGAGATCAGAACTCTTAAGGTTCGTACCAATGCAGATACTCCGGCTGACGCTAAGAAGGCTCGTGAGCTTGGTGCAGAAGGTATCGGTCTTTGCCGTACAGAGCATATGTTCTTCGATCCAGAGAGAATCGCAGCATTCCGTGAGATGATCTGCTCTGATACTGAGGAAGAGAGAGAAGTTGCTCTTGACAAGATCCTTCCATATCAGCAGGGAGACTTCAAGGCTCTTTACGAAGCACTTGAGGGCAACCCGGTTACCATCCGTTTCTTAGATCCGCCACTTCACGAGTTCGTTCCTACTGAGGAAGCTGATATCGAGAAGCTTGCAAAGGCTAAGAATAAGTCCGTAGAAGAGATCAAGGCTATCTGCGAGTCACTTCATGAGTTCAACCCAATGATGGGACACAGAGGATGCCGTCTTGCAGTTACTTATCCTTCTATCGCTAAGATGCAGACAAAGGCTGTTATCCGTGCAGCTATCGAAGTAAAGAAAGCTCATCCAGACTGGGCAGTTGAGCCGGAAATCATGATTCCGCTCGTTTGCGAAGTTAAGGAGCTTAAGTACGTTAAGAATATCGTTGTTGAGACCGCTGACGCTGAGATTGCAGCAGCAGGTGTTGAGCTTAAGTACCATGTAGGTACCATGATCGAGATCCCTCGTGCAGCTCTTACCGCTGATGAGATCGCTAAGGAAGCTGATTTCTTCTGCTTCGGTACCAACGACCTTACTCAGATGACCTTCGGATTCTCCCGTGATGACGCTGGTAAGTTCTTAGGAGCTTACTACGATACCAAGATCTTCGAGAATGATCCATTCGCTAAGCTGGATCAGACCGGTGTTGGTAAGTTAATGGAGATGGCTATCAAGCTTGGTAAGCCGGTTAATCCAAACCTTCACGTTGGTATCTGTGGTGAGCACGGCGGAGATCCTTCTTCCGTAGAGTTCTGCCACAAGATTGGTCTTGATTATGTATCTTGCTCACCATTCCGTGTGCCGATCGCAAGACTTGCTGCAGCACAGGCTGCTATCAACAACAAGTAGTATATCTGATTACTTTGTGCAAAAATTACCCTCAGGGAAGCAATTCCTTGAGGGTTTTTTGTATTTACAGAACAGTGAAAGCAGAGGCGAATATTTCATGCGAATTTTCAGTTGCTTCTGCGTAGTCTCTCACTTATAATAATATTGGACAGAGTATCTTTTGTGGAATCGGGGAGGGATTGCACAAAGGAGGAAAACTTGAATACGGAAGTAGTAAATGCTGTAAATGCAGCAAATGACCGGTCGCAATATGACGAGAGAGCCAAAAGGTTACTAGGTCATAAAAGTATACTCGCACATATTCTTGTAGATGCAGTAGAAGAATTTAAGAATATGAATCCAAAAGATGTAGTAAAATACATTGAAGGAGAACCGGTAATTGGAGTTGTTCCAACGGAACCCGGACTTACGAATGTAAATGTCAATGGAAAACGTTTAGTTGGAATGAATACAGAAAACACAGAAATCAATGAAGGAACAATAAATTTTGATATTGTGTTTTATGTGCGGATGAAGGACGGCTTATCGCAAATGATAGTAAATGTGGAAGCGCAGAAAGATATGCCGACCGAATACCATATCTTAAACAGAGCAATCTTTTATGCGTGCAGACTTGTATCATCTCAAAAGGAAAGAGATTTTGTCAGCAAAAAATATGATGACATTAAACAGGTTTATACAATATGGATTTGTATGAATATGCTGGAGGACAGTACGGATTATTATTACCTTGCAAACAAAAAGGTATTAGGTAACTGCAGGTGGGAAGGCAAGCAGAATATGCTTAATATTGCTTTGATCGGACTGGCAAGAGAGTTACCTCATCAGGATGAAAAGCATGAATTACATCGGCTGTTAGGGGCGCTGCTTTCAAAAAGCCTTACGCAGAGCGAGAAACTGAATATAATTGAAAAAGAGTATGATATTCCATTAGAGGAAGATATAAGAGAGGATGTGAGCGTTATGTGTAATCTGAGTCAGGGAATTGTAGATGATACAAAAGCGAAGATCATTATGAACATGCATAAAAAAGGTTATACGTTGGAGCAGATTGCAGACGTAACAGAGGAGAGCATATCTGAGATAGAAATAATTATTAAAAAGAATAAGCCTGTTTTGGTATAGACAACAAGTAAATACGGCATAAGAGAGGATGTGAGCGTTATGTGTAACCTGAGTACAGGTATTGAAGAAAGAGCCACTGAAAAAGCCACTGAGAAAGCAAACGAAAAATTTATTTTGAATATGTATAAGAAAGGTTATACATTAGATCAGATTGCAGATGTCGTAGAAAAGAACGTAGATGTTGTAGAGGCAATTATCAAGAAGAAAGAACCTGCAATGGTATAGGCACCAAGTAAATACCACAAGAATCAAGCAGCAGATCAGCAATGATCTGCTGCTTTTTTGAGGAAAAATGAACCGCATGACATTGTTGGTTGGAGAAATTTCCACCATTTTTTGGCGAAACTGCACAAATTTTTGAATGAGGATAATTTCGTAAAGGAGCATAAACTTCAAAACTGCATAAACTTTTTAAACTGCATAAAAATTTTAAAGAATCTGTTGCAATAATTTAGTTTATAAAATATAATTAAATTAGCTTAAACGAAGCGCGGTTTAATTAAAAACTAAGTTAAAATTACTTAGCAAAAACTAAAAAATTACGAGGTGACAAAATGATTATTGGAGAAAAGCTCTCAAACATTCCTTGGCAGGACAGACCGGAAGGATGCACAGATGTGGTTTGGCGCTACAATGCAAATCCGATTATTGAAAGACATGCCATTCCAAGTGCAAACAGTGTATTTAACAGTGCAGTAGTTGCAAAGGACGGCGCTTTTGTCGGTGTATTCAGAAGTGACGACAAGGCAATGAAGTCTCATCTTTTCCTTGGAAAGAGTGAGGATGCGATCAACTGGGACATCGAGCCGGATATTCTGGTGCTCTACGATGAAAAGACAGGTGAGCGTGTCGGAACGGCAGATGGCTACGATCCGCGCGTGTGCCTCATCGAGGATAAGTATTATGTAACCTGGTGTACACAGTTTGAAAAGGGCAAGGGACCTACCATCGGAGTTGCTTATTCTTATGACTTTAAGAAGTTTTACAGATTGCCGGATGCGTTCATCCCATATAACAGAAACGGTGTATTATTTCCAAGAAAGATCAACGGCAAGTTTGTGATGTTCTCGCGTCCATCCGATAACGGACACACTCCGTTCGGTGATGTATTTATCAGCCAGTCACCGGATATGGTTCACTGGGGCGAGCATCATCATGTGTTGGAGCCGAGAGACTGGGCATGGACAAAGGTTGGTGCAGGTCCGATCCCGATCGAGATCGACGAGGGATGGCTTATGATCTTCCACGGCGTTGGACAGACCTGTAACGGAATGATCTACAATATCGGAGCTGCGATCCTTGATAAGGATGAGCCTTGGAAGGTAAAATATCGTTGCTATCCATACATTCTGCATCCGGAAACACCATATGAGTGTGTGGGCGACGTGCCTAACGTATGTTTCCCATGTGCAACACTTTGTGATGCCGAGACCGGAAGAATTGCGATCTACTACGGCGCAGCAGATACAGTCGTAGCGCTTGCATTTACCCAGGTGGACGAACTGGTTGACTACATAAAGAAGAATAGCTGTGTATAAAAATGAAGACGGTGTGATAGATATGAGATGATCGTGCTGAATATCTATATGCCGGACGAAAAAAGGATGCTCTGCCGTAAATGCGGTGGAAGAATCCTTTTTGCATCTTGTGGTGCTGGAGTCGGTGTACCTTCCGCTGGCGCATCACTGGCATTTCTGGTACGGAAAGCTTGATGCGGTTATCTATGCGTCATTTATTCTGGCGGCGAAAATACTCTGGCATCTGATCGACTACGGAATCAGTGCGAGAACTGCATCCGAGATCAATGAGAAGATCAGAAAGCGCAGACGGGAGCAGTCAAAGATTGTGACCGGGTAGGAAGAGAAGCGGATCGTAAATGAGCCAGACGCTAAGCTGAACTGAAAGAACTGGAGGAGAGCAGACCTATGAAATTAAAAACCGCTATTTTACAGATGAGATCAGAAAACAGGGAGTATCAGAAGAACACAGATATTGTGATTGAAAAAATGGCAGAAGCATCGGAAAACGGAGCAGACATTCTTCTTCTGCCGGAGGCTTTTATAACAGGCTATGGGCTGCCTATGGATAACGACGAGGCACTGGCGGATGATAGCGTATATTTACAGCAGATATGTGATGCGGCAAAAAGATTAGGGATCGGCGTGGTCGCAACCGCTTTTACGAAGGGGAAGAAGAAACCACAAAATTCTGCGATCGTCATTGATAAGAACGGCGATGTTCTGATGAAGTATTCTAAAGTCCACACCTGTGATTTTGCGGATGAGGCGTGTCTGGAAAGTGGCGGTGATTTTTATGTATGCGATTTTCACGGAGTGAAGCTTGGAATCATGATATGTTATGACCGCGAATATCCGGAATGCGCAAGAATACTGATGCTAAAGGGAGCCGAAATCATACTGGTTCCGAATGATTGCGGATCGATGAAACCGCGTTTATGTGCGTTGTCAACACGGGCTTATGAGAACATGACCGGAGTTGCAATGGCAAATCCGAACGGAGAAAATGCGGGAAATTCGTGCGCCTTTAGCCCGATCTGCTGGGACGGAGACGGAAAGTGCGTCGACAATGTGCTCCTGATGGCAGATGCTTTGTCAGAGGGCTTGTTTTATGCAGAGTTTGATATGGATAAGATCCGAAGCTATCGCGAGCGCGAAATGCTTGGAAATACATACCGGAAGGTCGATGCGTATCACACATTGCTGGAGAAGCACATTGAATACCCATTTGTGAGGGAAAATCAGGCGGAATAATTGGAAAAAGGAGAGCGTTTATATTTTCTGTTATTGGTATCTGCGGCTGCCTTGTGGGACTGCTTGATGTCATCTATGGAAGTGGCGGATGTGTTTGATGCTGTTTCGGCAAAGCGCTGCTACCGTGATGCAATGCCGCTCGACCAATGCTTCCGGATCATTGCAGACGGAAGTGGACAGGACTTCGATCCGGTCATTGCTGAGACATTTCTGGAGATGCGGGATCAGGTAACCGAGGTAGTTAAGAAAAATCGTTGACAACATTCTCACAGAAAGAGGTGTATCCGCTTCCTCAGGCAAACGCAAAAGCCAGATATGCCTCCTGAAAAGCTTTGCTGTAAGAGCGGGCAATCGGGATCGTGCGTTTGGACTTCGTGATGATCTTGGAATTATTAAAATGGTCTACATTCGGCAGATAGACCAGATAGCTCCGGTGACATTTGAAAAATCCGTCAATGAGTTTGTCCTCAAAGACCTTTAAAGGCTCGTATACCTCCAGCTCTTCCCCGGAGCAGAGATAGAAGACGACCTTTTTGTTCTGCGCTTCGATATATTCGATGTTGTGGCAGTATATTTTCTGATAACCAAAGTGCGTCTTTAGCACAAGGTATTGCGGCTCCTCAATGAAAGCACTGTGACATTCGTCTAGGACTTCTTTTAAGGTGTCAAAGCAGACCGGCTTTAAAAGGTAATTGAAGGCTCTGACGGAATAGGATTCGAGTGCAAATTCCGGCGAGGAGGTCAGAAAAACGATCCTGGCAGCAGTGTCGGTCTTGCGCAGCTCCCTTGCGGTATCTATGCCGTTTAAAAGTGGCATGAGAACATCCAGAAAGACCACATCCATGCAGACATTTTTGCACTTATCCACCAGCTCATCACCGTTATTGAAAGAAAACAATTCCACAGAGACATCGCTCTGATCAGCCCATTTTTCAATCATATCGACAAGATCCTGCAAATAGGTCTTATCATCGTCACATACAGCAATCCGCATATCGCATTAACTCCTCTTTGGTATAAATATAGTGTACTTGCAAATGAATCCGTTTTCAAGATGAGATTGTGCAATTCACACCCGAAAAACTACCATTCGCGAAGTAAACTTATTTCGGAGCACAAAACAGTTATAATTAGCTCATAAGTACGAAACGCGAAAAGGAGGAGAATCCTATGACACAACAAAAAAGGTTAATGAAGCGATTATGGAGTGTGATGCTTGCACTTGCAATGGTGGTTACGCTGATACCGGCTATGCAGACGAAGGTGCAGGCTGCGGAAGAAGGATATACGCTTACTTATGACTATGGTGATGGGAGACCGGTTAAGGTGCTAACTGGGCAGACAGAGATCCAAAAGCTTGAGAAGCCAACCAAGAATGGATTTACGTTTTATGGGTGGATAGACACTGAGGATACTTCTTATTGCAAATGGGGAAAAGCACCCATAAAAAAGGACGGAATGATTCTTACGGAAGATACTACTCTATATGCAATGTGGTACAAGGAGTATGACAACATGATATATTTACTCTTGTACGGCGGTAATGGCTTGCGCTTGTGGAATGTACCTTCTGAATACGCCCAAAAAGATATTGTCGTTCCGGATGAGATTGATGGGCTGCCGGTTACGGAATTGGGAAAAAATTCTTTTTATCCTGTGGCGTACAACGTTGAAACAATAAAAGTTGGCTCGAATGTTACAAAGATAGGAACAATTTTTGAAGATTGTCTAAGTTATAACCTGAATGATAGGAAGTGCTACCCTACCTTAAAGAGCATTACAATCCCGGATAGCGTGACAGAAATTGGTGTTGATGCTTTCGCATTTTGTGATCAGTTGACTGAAGTTACAATTCCGGCAGGGGTAAGGGAGATTGAAGACTTTGCTTTTTATGGTTGCAGTGCGTTGAGAGAAGTAAGAATTGAAGGGGTACTGACGGAGATTAAGGTAGGTGCGTTTGGAGCCTGCACCAGTCTGGAAAAAATATACTACGGCGGAACGGAGGCACAGTGGAACAATGAGCTTAGCCGGGAAGACGATAATGACGGGTATTATCATGGCATCAAATTTGCCGATGAGTGGAAGTTGAATACGCCTGATTTTGAGATGGTATTTGAAAACCAGCGTTTTGTTGTTGATTTTGACAAAAATCTGAGTGGTTATCCGGCAGCAGTAGCGAAGTACATGGTGGCTGAAAAAGGAGCAAAGATCACGGAGCCGGAGGCACCTACCGCAGACGGATATACATTTGCCGGCTGGTATAAGGATAAGGAGTGCACAGAAGCAAACAAGTGGAATTTTGCCACGGATGCAGTAACCGGGGATATGACACTTTATGCAAAGTGGATAGACAATAGCATTCCTGCTGAACCAGAAAATCCCAATGGGTATACGATTACCTTAGATTACAGTGACGGAAGAGACGTTAAGGTGCTGACCGGGCAGACAAAGATCCCGGCGCTTGAGAAACCGGCCAAGGAGGGCTATACGTTCTACGAATGGTCAACGAATAAGGACAGCGCCTATAATGAAAATGTGCAGGAAGGGAAAGCTCTTACAGAGGATATTACACTGTATGCAGTATGGCAGAAAGAGTATGACGATATCACATACACGCTGTTATATGGTGGAAATAGCTTTCGATTGTGGAGTGTACCATGGAAATACAGCAAAACGGATATCGTAGTTCCGGATAAGGTTGATGGAATACCGGTTACCGAATTGGGACTGGATTCTTTTCTTGGTGTAAAGGATAAGGTTGAAACCATAAAAGTTGGGGCGAATGTCACAAGGATAGAAGATATTTTTGAATACGGAAGCGCAACCTTAAAGAGCATTACCATTCCGGACAACGTAACTGTAATTTCCGGGAATGCTTTTAGTGAGTGTACCGCATTGACGGAAATAACAATTCCGGCAGGGGTAAAATGGATTTCCTATAATGTGTTTAGCGGTTGCACATCTTTAAAGGAAGTAAGACTCGAAGGTGTTGTGACAGAGATCTATCCTGGAGCATTTAAGAATTGCACTAGTCTGGAGAAAATATATTATGGAGGAACCGAAGCCCAGTGGAACAATAAACTGAGCAGGGCAAATGATTTTTCGGGAAGATTCCATAGCATCAAGTTTGAATCCGGCTGGAAGGATGGCGCTGCTGATTTTGAGGTAGTATTTGAAAACAAGCAGTTTGTTGTTTCTTTTGATGAAAATGGCAATGAAATTACATACTCAATGCCACAATATATGACTGCGGGAAAAGATACCGTGATCGATCCGCCGGAAAATCCGACATCCTACAGAGGATGTACATTTGCGGGCTGGTACAAGGATAAGGAATGCACAGAAGCAAATGCGTGGAATTTTGCTACGGATACAGTAACCGGAGATACAACGCTTTATGCAAAGTGGGTAAAGGATAGCAGCACTCCTTCAAAACCGGAAGAACCGAAGCAGGACGAGACCAAGCCGGAAAATCCAAAACAGGACGAGGTAAAGCAGGAGCAGACAACCCAGACAGAAACCGAGCCGCAGGAGACGGAAACAAGAGAGCTTGCGACTGATGCAGAGGGCAATATCATCGAGAAAACCACGACCAAGGATACCGCCACCGGAACAATCCGGACCAAGGTTGTTATGTGGGAGCCTTCAACCGGTGATCAGTATGTCATTAAGTCCACTGAGACGAAGGACGGCACGATAACCTATTCTTCTGTGTTCCTGTTTACAAAGAATGCTACGATCACGAAGGAACAGGCGAAGCGGGCAGAGGAGCTTGCCAAGAAGAAAAATGCGCCGCTGCTTGTATTCGTACATAACGCAAAGGGTGAACTTCTTTACAAGGTCAAGATCAACACAAAGTATGTAAAGAAAAATACTACATTGAGCGCATACAGATATAACGAAAAGACGTTGACCTATTCAAAGCTCAAGAAGAAATATCAGACCGTAAAGAGTGACGCGGATGCCAATATCGAGTGCGATTTCAACAAGACCAGCTCAACCAAGCGGTATGTGCTTGTGTCAAAGGAGCAGGCAAAGCGGATCGACAAAAAGATCGCAAAAACGAAATAGGAATCTGGCA
The DNA here is from genome assembly GCA_934307695.1 of uncultured Agathobacter sp. Lineage (GTDB taxonomy): Bacteria > Bacillota > Clostridia > Lachnospirales > Lachnospiraceae > Roseburia. The sequence continues at coordinate 179,798 of CAKRCS010000005.1, forward strand.
AAAAACGGAAATTTAAAATGGAACAATAATCTACGGGGCTGGCAGCAATGTCAGCCCTTTTTCCATGCAGAAAAGGACGAGCGTGCAAAGAAATTCGCAAAATGTGTATAATACCTTTATTATATGGAGAGCCAATTAAGATTACGCTAAGAGATAGCAGAGGAGGAAATGAGTGCATCAGGCGGGGAACAGAGTACATCAGGAGAAACCGAGTACATCAGGCAGGAATCGAGAGACGCTTTATTTGTAAAGCTATCAAAGCGTAAGTTCCCCTTTGACACACCCGCCCACATAGAGTAATATTTAAGTATCACTTTGAAATACTTGTCAGAATTTGTCGGATATTTCAGAGATCATTTAGGGGGTAATACAATGTTTACACAGTTATTTGGAAAGTATCTTGTTGACGAGAGTGTAATCTCGGCGGAGGACAACCGCGCGATCCATGAGGAGATGAATCAGACCAGAGTAAAGCTGGGAACGATCGCGGTCGCGGATGGTGTTTTAAGTCTGGCACAGGTGGAGGAGATCAATCATCTGCAGACGCAGAAGGACAAGCGGTTCGGGGATCTGGCGATCGAGCTTGGGTATATCGATGAGGCTCGTCTGGATGGGATGCTGTCGAAGCAGGGGAATGCTTCCATGAAATATTATCAGATTCTCAATGAGAAAAAGGACATTTCCATGGAGCAGATCGATGGATATGTAAAGGCGTTCCAGAAGAGCTACGGATTTACGGATAATGAGCTTGAGGCGATAAAGAATGATGATTATGGAACCTTGATCTCGTTCTTTGCACTGGTAAGGGACAAACTGATTACGGATCTTGCGGGACTTGTCATGCGTAACCTGACAAGGTTTGTTTCAAGTGATTTCTATTTTGGAAGAATGAAGCGCTGCACGGATTATAGCTACAATATTCTTGCAGGACAGAAAACCTACGGCAGCAATGAAGTGTATCTTGGTTTTGCAGCGAAGGAAGATCCGGAAGGAATCATTGAGCTGGCGAAGGGCTATGCAAGAGGCGTTGCCATCAGCGGCAGTGAAGAGGTGTACGATGCACTGTGCGAGTTCGCCAACTTAAATAATGGATTATTGTCCTCCGAGCTTAGCAAGCATGACGAATTTTCCGATATGAATCCACCTCAGGTATTTTTGCAGCAGGAGATCACGGGAACTGCGTATGTGATGCCGATTTTTATCCGGGACAAGCAGCTTGATCTGGTCATTTCCACCGATCCACAGTTCGTACCGGGTACGAACGAGCACAAGCTTGCAATCTCTAAGAATGATACGATCGCAGACGCATCCGCAGATGCAAAGCGGATTCTTGTCGTGGATGATTCTTCCCTGATCCGCAAGATGCTAAGACAACTGCTTGAAAAGAATGATTACACGGTGGCTGCCGAGGCTGTCAACGGAGTCGAGGCGGTGGAGCTTTATGCGAAGGTTAAGCCGGATCTGGTGACGCTCGACGTCACGATGCCGGTGATGGATGGTGTTGAAGCACTCAGGCAGATTAAGGAAGCTGATCCGCAGGCAAAGGTCATCATGGTTACCGCCGCAGGGCAGAAGAACCGGATTCTCGAAGCCTTAAAGCTTGGCGCGAATGCTTTTATCTCCAAGCCGTTTGACGAGGCGGACCTGCTTAAGAACCTGGAGAACGCATTGCAGTAATCATCAGCGTGAAAAATAAATAGCCGTAAAATGCCATTGAATACGAAAAATCAATGGCATTTTTTAAAAAGCATCGGGATTTTTTGGGCATCGAAAGTCATTTTGGAAAAAGAAATCGATGCAACAAAGCCCGGACAATTCTTGCAACGCAGCAGAGGAAAAAGACAAGGGAATACTTTTTAGATTAACAAGGACAGTTTTTCAGCTATTGATGGCTGAAAAACTGTCTTTTTGTTTCAACGGGATGTTCTTCGCTGCGGTAAGGATGTGCTTGCGAGTTCATGCGGCGCAAAGAAACTCTTGGCTGCCGTAAACATAAGAAATTCTTAAGGAAAGTTAAGGGAATCTTGATGGCATGCACCCGGTGCAGATGCTACAATAGCCCAAAGGCAGGCACTTTTCAAATGCCTGCGAAAGCGTAGTAAGGAGAAGAAATATGTTAATGCTGGAGGAATTACTTGGCTATGTTCTGATCGGTGCTGTCGGGCTGATCCTGTTGGCAGTGCTGTATTTGCCGGTCTATTTTATCTTGAAAAATCGCATCTCGATGCCACGGCAGCTGGCGTATTTTCTGTTTATCGGGTGCGTGCTTGTGATCGCAGGCGCAACGGTACTGGAGACGGTGATCATCCGGATCGCGGACGGCATGCCGCTTTTGTCTGCCACGCACTCGCTCAACCTGATCCCGTTCCAGTTTATCACCACGGAGTGGGGCATGAGCACGCGAAAGCAGATCACGCAGGAAATCGCCAATGTCATGATGTTTGTTCCGCTTGGCTTTATTTTTCCGGCGGTGTATAAGCGGCTGCGCAGATGCAGATGGACAATCCTTTGTACGATGGGCGTATCCTTCTGCATCGAGTCCATGCAGTATTTCATTGGAAGATCCGCAGACGTGGATGACGTTCTCTTAAATACCTGCGGCGGAGCGATCGGGTATCTGCTCTTTATCGCCTTTTCCCGCCTTTTCAAAGACCGGCAGAACTGGAAACGGTTCATCGGAACTGAGTAGACCGGAATTTTGGTCAAAAGATCAAACCTCTCCATCAATCATCTGTTATAGTATAGCTATCATCGATGATCAACATAAGGAGCGGAATATGCAACAACTGGAAATCCTGACAAATGCATTGGAGTATATCGAGAAGAATCTTGCGGCACCGATAAAAACGGAGGAGGTTGCAGCAAGCTGCTATTGCTCAAAAACTTCGCTTGAGAATATTTTTCGGAGTTTGCAGAATATCAGTGTTCACGATTATATTACAAGACGACGCATGACGCTTGCGGGGCGGGAGCTGTTTGTTCATCCCAACAAGCGGATCATTGATATCGCGATGGATTTTGGCTATACCAGCAATGAAGCATTTACCCGTTCCTTCTATCAGGTATGGAACTGCACACCGTCGGAATTTCGTAAAAAAGATCATTTCGCGGAGCTGTTTCCAAAGTATGTAAGCTATGTTCAAGTTGGTGATGGAGGTATTCGGATGGAAAGGAAAAATGTAGATATCAGTGAGCTTTACGACTTGTTTACGGAGAGGAAGGAGTGCTATCTGGTGTATTGCGACATCCGGTTTCTGATGCGGATCAACGATATTTCCAGAAAAGCGGGAGACCTTGCGATCCTTGAGGCACTTAACCGCATGAATGCAGCGGCTTCGCAGGAGGACTATGTGTTTCGGATCGGCGCGGACGAATTTGTGATGCTGACAGGCAGCAGGGATGTTGCGTATGCAGAGCAGATTGTACAGAAGCTCTTAGCGCAAAATGGACAGCCAATCAATTATGAGGGGCAGGAAATCCCGGTGACATTATATGTGGGCTTGATGCAGTCTAAGCAGCATTTTGTATGTTATCGGAATCTGTTAAATGAACTTTATGGAAAAATGCTCGAAAAAAAGAAAGAGATGGATGAAAAATAATACTTGAAAAATTTTTTCGCTCATTATACAATATGTTTGTTATATGACTGACGGAATGATGTGGAGAGCACCACATGGAGTATAACGAGTAAATGCCGACCGTCTGGGCGAGAGAGTCCGGGCGTGTCGGTTTTTTTGTTCCTTTTTTCTGGGAAAAGACCGTTTTGGAGCTTATGTATTTTTTTCAATACGGCTGGAAATACATAGGTAGGACTCTTGACAAACTATATTAGTTAGTGTAGTCTAACCTAACCAAAGGGTACTATGCATTCCTCAAAAATCAGAATGAGCAGGTTTGCATCATGCAAGGCTACACGGGTAGCAGAAGGAGAGAAACATGCAGAAAGAATGGAGAAGCTTCCAGGGCGGAGCCTGGGAAACAGAAGTAAACGTGAGGGATTTTATCCAGAAGAACTATCGTCCATACGATGGGGATGATTCCTTTTTGGAGGGACCGACACAGGATACAACCGATCTTTGGGATCAGGTATTAGAGTTATCCAAGCAGGAGCGTGAGGCCGGCGGTGTTTTAGATATGGACACAAAGATCATTTCCACGATCACCTCCCACGGACCGGGATATTTAGATAAAGACAAAGAAAAAATTGTTGGTTTTCAGACAGACAAGCCGTTCAAGCGTGCATTGCAGCCGTATGGCGGAATCCGCATGGCGGTAAAGGCTTGCGAGGACAACGGATATACCGTGGATCCGGAAGTTGTGGAGTATTTTACCACACACAGAAAGACACACAATGCCGGCGTTTTTGATGCTTACACACCGGAGATGCGCGCGTGCAGAAGCGCCCACATCATTACCGGACTTCCGGATGCTTACGGACGCGGACGTATCATCGGCGATTACAGAAGACCGGCACTTTATGGTGTGGATCGTCTGATCGAGGACAAGAAGGAGCAGCTTAACACCACCCGTACCATCATGTATTCTGATGTTATCCGAGAGAGAGAGGAGCTGTCCGAGCAGATCCGCGCGCTGGAGATGTTAAAGAAGCTGGCAGAAATTTACGGTTGTGATATTTCAAAACCTGCAAATAATGTATTAGAGGCAACGCAGGCAGTTTATTTTTCCTATCTCGCAGCTGTAAAGGAGCAGAACGGTGCGGCAATGTCACTCGGACGTACCTCGACCTTCCTTGACATCTATGCGGAGCGAGATCTTGCAGAGGGAACCTTCACAGAGAAGGAGATCCAGGAGATCGTAGATCAGTTTGTCATGAAGCTGCGTCTGGTAAAATTCGCACGTACACCGGAATACAACACCATTTTTGCGGGAGATCCGACCTGGGTAACCGAGTCGATCGGCGGAATCGGTGTTGACGGCAGACACATGGTAACAAAGATGTCCTACCGTTACTTAAATACATTAAACAACATCGGCGCAGCACCGGAGCCGAACATGACCGTTCTTTGGTCTGTAAAGCTCCCGGACAATTTCAAAAAGTTCTGTGCAGAGACTTCCATCAAGCATTCTGCCATCCAGTATGAGAATGATGACATCATGCGTGTGGTTCATGGGGATGATTACGGCATTGCCTGCTGCGTATCTTCCATGCGGATCGGAAAGGAGATGCAGTTCTTCGGAGCAAGAGCAAACCTTGCAAAATGTCTCCTTTACGCGATCAACGGCGGTGTGGATGAGATGACCGGAAAGCAGGTCGGACCGAAGTATCGTCCGATCACCTCCGAGTATCTGGACTACGACGAGGTCTGGGATAAGTACAAGGATATGATGAAGTGGCTGGCAGGTGTCTATGTCAACGCACTCAACATCATTCACTATATGCATGACAAGTATTGCTATGAGAAGCTTGAAATGGCGCTTCATGACAAGAACGTCAGAAGATGGTTTGCAACCGGTATCGCAGGATTTTCCGTTGTAGCGGATTCCCTTTCTGCGATCAAGTATGCAAAGGTGAAGCCGATCCGCGACGAGAACGGCGTGACCGTCGACTTCGAGATTGAGGGAGATTTCCCGAAATACGGCAATGATGATGACCGTGTGGATGAAATCGCAAAGCAGGTGCTTCACACCTTTATCGGCTATGTAAAGGGCAACCACACCTACCGCGGCGGTATCCAGACCACCTCGATCCTTACCATCACTTCCAACGTGTCCTACGGTAAAAACACCGGAGCAACACCGGATGGAAGAAAGAAGGGCGTTGCGTTTGCACCGGGAGCAAATCCGATGCACGGACGCGATACACATGGTGCAGTCGCTTCGCTTGCATCTGTTGCAAAGATCCCGTTCATGGATTCTCAGGACGGTATCTCCAACACCTTTACCATTGTGCCGGATGCTCTTGGAAAGGATGAAAACGGACAGGAGCAGAACCTTGTCTCACTGCTTGACGGCTATGTGGCACAGGGCGGACACCATCTGAATGTCAACGTATTAAACAGGGATACACTCTTAGATGCACAGAAGCATCCGGAGCTTTATCCGCAGCTTACCATCCGCGTGTCCGGATATGCGGTAAACTTTATCAAGCTGACCAAAGAACAGCAGGATGAGGTCATCGCGCGTACCTTCCACGAGCGGATGTAGAAAAAGGAGTCTGATATGGGCAAGATCCACTCACTAGAAACATTTGGTACGGTCGATGGTCCGGGAGTACGATTTGTCGTGTTCTTTCAGGGATGTCCGATGCGATGCCTCTACTGCCACAATCCCGACACATGGGATGTAAACGGCGGGGAGGAGATGACGGCGGAGGAGATCATCGGTCGTCTGGAGCGCAACCGATTCTTTTACCGGACGGGCGGGATCACGGCAACGGGTGGTGAGCCTATGCTTCAGATCGATTTTCTGACCGAGCTGTTTACGCTTGCTAAGCAAAGTGGCTTCCACACCTGCCTGGACACCTCAGGGATCCTGTTCGGGATGGACAGGACTCCCACAGACAAGCTGGAACGGCTGATGAAAGTGACGGATCTTGTGATGCTTGACATCAAGCATATAAATGATGCACAGCACAAGCACCTTACCGGGCATTCCAACACCGGGATCCTTGCGTTCGCGAGGTATCTGGATTCTATAGAGAAGCCGGTCTGGATCCGGCATGTGGTTGTTCCGGGGATCACATACGAAAGGGACGAACTTACGGAGCTGGGAGCCTTTTTAAAGACGCTTCACAACGTGGAAAAGCTTGAAGTGCTTCCATATCATTCCATGGGAAAGGTCAAGTATGACAGCCTTGGAATCGATTATCCGCTAAAGGATACGCCGCAGCTTACCAAGGAGCAGGCGAAGGAAGCAGAAACGATCATCCGTGCTGCGATGCAGTCTTGACAGCCGGTTGGAAGGCAATTATAATCGAATATTAAGGATGCATGCGCGCGGAAAAAGCGCGGTCAGAAGGCATTCAGGATTAAGTATATGTTTAATTCTGGATGCCTTTTGTTACGGAACGAAGGAGAAAAAATGGAACGTATCAGACAGCGCTATTTCGGAGACAGCGCATTTTACAAAAAGGTGCTCTGGATCGCATTGCCGATCATGGTGCAGAATGGGTTTACCAACTTCGTAAATCTGCTTGACAATCTGATGGTCGGACGGATCGGAACGGATCAGATGTCGGGAGTTGCGATCGTAAACCAGCTTCTGTTTGTATTTAACTTAAGTGTTTTTGGGGCATTATCCGGTGCGGGAATCTTTATTGCACAGTATTACGGGAGCAATGACCGAGAGAGCATGAAAAATGTATTCCGCATGAAGGTACTGATCGCAGGAATGATCATGATCCTTGGTGTCAGTATTCTGTTTTTCGGAAAATCGTTTCTGATCTCGCAGTTTCTGCATGATGGAAGTGTGACCGGAAATCTGGATGCGACACTGCAATACGGAATCGATTATATAGATATCATGGTGATCGGACTGATTCCATATACGATTTCACAGTGCTATGCCAGCACGCTGAGAGAGACGGGCGAGACACTTCTTCCGATGAAGGCGGGAATCGCGTCCGTTGTTGTCAATCTCTGCTTTAACTATATGCTTATTTATGGAAAATTCGGAATGCCGGTGCTTGGCGTAAAGGGTGCCGCGATCGCAACAGTGATCGCGCGTGTGACGGAGTGTGTGATCATTCTTGCATGGGTTATGGCAAAGCGTGAGACTTACGATTATCTGCATCGTATTTTCTACCATTTTTCGATACCGGGACATATTGTTAAGGAAGTGATCGCAAAGGGAACCCCGCTCCTTATGAATGAATTTATGTGGTCGGCAGCTATGACGGTTCTTACCTTCTGCTATTCTACGAGAGGGCTTGCGGCGGTTGCCGGGATCAATATCTGCAACACGATCAACAACGTATTCAATATCGGGCTGATTTCGCTCGGCAATGCGGTATCCATCATCGTTGGACAGCTGTTAGGTGCAGGAAAGTTTGATGAGGCGAAGGATACTGCACGCAAGCTGATCACTTTTTCCGTATGCTTCTGTGCGGGAATCGCACTTGTGATGGCGGCGACCGCTCCGCTGTTCCCACTTCTGTACAATACAACGGAGGAGGTACGGCAGCTTGCCACCAGGTTTATCCTGATCATGGCGGGACTGATGCCGTTCTGCGCATTTACAAACGCATCCTATTTTACACTGCGTTCGGGTGGAAAGACGGTGATCACGTTCCTGTTTGACAGCTGCTATGCGTGGGCGATATGTGTGCCGATAGCCGTGCTTCTGGCATTTTGTACGGACGTTCCGGTCCTGCCGATGTATCTGATCTGCCAGTCGCTTGAGATCATCAAGTGTGTTGTCGGATTTATTCTTGTAAAAAAGGGTGTCTGGATTCATAATTTAAGTGTAAAATAACAGATGGAGGGAATAGAACATGGAATATGCAGCAATCTTTCATAAGAGCGACAAAAACTATTGTTTTTCACTTGGCGACAAGCAGTTTTTATTCCGCATTCAGGTAAAAAAGGGTGATATCCGGCAGGTAATCCTGCACATGCAGGATAAATATCTGCCGCTTCGTGTCAAGGATACCAGAAGCACACAGGAGATGGAGCGCCGGACTTCGGACGTGTATCATGATTACTTTGAGACCGTTGTAAGAATGGATGTGGTATGTCTTAGATACTTTTTTGAACTGGTCGACAAGGATGGCAATCGTACTTTTTACGGCAATTATGATTTTTACAATCATATGATTGAGGATATCGAGAATATGTTTGACTGCCCGCAGAATCTGCGGGAGGAAGAAGCCTTCCTCGTCCCGGATTGGGCGAAGAACAAGGTATTTTATCAAATTTTTCCATCAAGGTTTGCAACAACAGAGAGGGTTGGCGATGACCTGTGGTATAAAGCTCCGATTGGGCATATGGATAACCTGCAGGGAAACCTGAAAGGAATTCTTGCGCATCTGGATTATCTGAAGGAGCTTGGAATTGATGTGATCTATATGACTCCGATTTTCAAATCGGACTCGAGCCACAAGTACGATACCATTGATTATTACCGGATTGATCCGTCCTTTGGCGATACGGAGGATCTGAAGGCGCTGGTGGAACGCGCACATCAGATGGGGATGCGTGTGGTATTGGATGGCGTGTTCAATCACACTTCGCCGAAGTTTTTTGCGTTTGCCGATATTATGGAAAAGGAATCCTCATCTGAGTATGTGGACTGGTATTATATCGAGGGCTTCCCGCTTGTAACAGAGTGGGGCAAAAAGCCAAACTTCAAGACCTTTTCCTACTTTGGTGGAATGCCGAAATTAAATCTATCCAATCCGAAGGTACAGGACTATATAATCGGAGCCGCGACATACTGGATCCGGGAGTGCAATATCGATGGATGGAGATTAGATGTCGGGGATGAGGTCAGCCACAACTTCTGGAAGCGGTTTCGCAGGGAGGTAAAGGCAGTAAATCCACAGGCGATCATCATCGGGGAAATCTGGCACTATGCACCGGATTTTCTGGAGGGTGACGAGTGGGATACCGTCATGAATTATCCATTTTATAAGGCACTTAAGGCGGTGCTTGCGGATGAGAGCATCCCTGTCTCCGAGTTCTGGGGCAGAATCGGATTTTTAAAGGGAAATCTGCATAGCAAGGTATTTCCGCTCTTGCTTAACATGATGGACAGTCATGATACGGAGCGATTTTTACATAGTTGTGGCAACCGTAAGGAGAAACAGAAGCTGGGGGCAGCGGTCATGCTGCTGATGCCGGGGATGCCTATGCTTTATTACGGGGACGAGGTCGCAATGGAAGGCGGTCCGGATCCGGATTGCCGCCGCGGAATGCTCTGGGATGAAAACCGGCAGGATCGGCTGATGCTGGAATGGTATCAGAAGCTGATCGCGGTGCGGAAGGAGAATCCGGCATTGCTCGATGGAACGATTACGGAAGAACGCATCGATGATGAGAATGGAACACTCTTTATCACAAGGGAACTGGAGGGTACTCCGATTCATCTGCTATATCATTTCCGGGATGGTCAGGTGAATGTGCCTGAATATGAAGGAAAAGTAGATCTGCTGACAGGCAAAGCATTTTCGGGAACACTTGAGGGGTATGAGGCTGTTGTATTGAAGTGAGAACAAAGAGCCGCTTAGTACGTCCGTGTGGGCACGCAAGTGCATTTTCAACTCCACACGGGCGGCTGCCCGATAAAACAAATACAGCCCTGCGGGAAGCAGGACTGTAAGACCTCACTAAGGGACAGCGCAACGATGCTTTGGCACTTAGATTAAAATATTCTTGCGGCTGCTTAACAGACGCGCACCATGTACAATTAAAAGAATCCCTGAAGTAACTGCGCCGGCAATGATGCAGATTCCAATGATAAGGCTGGAAACTCCGGCAGAACCCATTGTCTTGTATGCTTTTTCTTCCATGATAGAATCCTCCATAGATTTAAGATTGTCTATATTATAACGGATTACATTACAAAATGGAAGAGTGCATATGCTATATTATGAAAGAAAAGAAGGAACGAAGCAATGATTGAATTTTTGAAAGCAATTTTATTTGGTATTGTAGAGGGAATCACAGAGTGGCTTCCGATCAGCAGCACGGGACATATGATTCTTTTGAACGAGATCCTGCCGCTTCGCGTGGGTGACAATCCGGACGGATTTTACAGTATGTTTGAGGTCGTAATTCAGCTCGGCGCGATTCTTGCGGTTGTATTGCTGTTCTGGAATGAAATCTGGCCGTTTGGTAAAAAGAGCAACAAGGAGCCGCTTACGCAGCATGGTCCGGGTGCATGGATCAAGTGCGACATCTTTAAGCTGTGGTTTCACATTTTGGTATCCTGTGTTCCGGCTGCCATTGTGGGTGTGCTTTTTGATGAGAAGCTGGAGGAACTGTTCTACAATTACCAGACCGTTGCGATCATGCTGATCCTGTTCGGCGTTATCTTCATCGTGGTGGAGAATCACAATAAGGGCAAAAGCGCAAAGGTTAATTCGCTGACCGAGATCACTTACAAGAGTGCATTCCTGATCGGTATGTTCCAGCTTATTGCTGCAATATTTCCGGGAACCTCAAGATCCGGCGCAACAATCGTTGGCGCATTGATGATCGGTGTATCCCGCTCCGTGGCTGCAGAATATACATTTTTCCTTGCAATCCCGGTAATGTTTGGAGCGAGTCTCCTGAAGCTTTATAAGTTCGGCTTCCATTTTACCGCGACCGAGGCGGGAATCCTTGTAGTTGCGATGCTCGTGGCGTTCGTTGTATCTATCATCGTGATCCGTTTCCTGATGGATTACATCCGCAAACATGACTTTAAGGTATTTGGCTGGTATCGTATCGTGCTCGGCGCGATCGTGCTGGCAGCAGGGCTTGCGGGAGTGATTTAATGGAACAGCAGGCTGCCTTGAAGATTTATTACACAAACTGCAAATGCTTTACGGAGAAAGACCTTTTTGAGAAAGGTCTTTCTCTTGTACATGAGACGCGAAGGAAAAAGGTGCTTGCGTGTAAGAAAGAGGCAGATCGGTGCCGTTCACTTGCAGCAGGGCTTCTGGTGCGCTATGCCTGCGGGCAGCTTGGATATGATTATGACACGATGTGTTTTTCGGAAGGGAAAAACCATAAGCCGCTCGCAAAAAATATGCATTTTAATCTGAGCCATTCCGGGGATTTCGCAGCAATCGTGACCGGAGATGCGGAAGCGGGGATCGATATTGAGTGCCTGCTTTACCGTTTTGAGGGAAGGCACGGAAAAGAGCGCTTTTTTGGCGTGATGGAGCGGTGCTTTACCGAGACGGAGCGGGCGCAGGTGATGCTTGTAAGCGAGACGGCGGAAGCATATATGCTTGCAACGGAGATCTGGACGCGCAAGGAAAGCTATGCGAAGGCGTGTGGTGCCGGTCTTGGAATGGATTTTTCCAGAATTCCGGTCTTGGACAAACCGGGATTTGCGTCCTATCGCATGGCAGATGGCTATGTGATCAGCACTTATTCCGACGCAGGGTGTCCGGTTGAATTTCCGGTTTGCGTTCGGCCGCAAGAAATGGTACGATAATAAGTGGAGGCGAAAAATCATGCATGATGAATTGACCGAAAAAGATATACAGAAGATGGAGGCGGAGATTGAGCACCGCAAGCTGGTTGTCCGCAAGGAAGCGCTTGAGGATGTCAAGGTGGCAAGGGCGCAGGGCGACCTTTCCGAGAACTTTGAATATAAGGCTGCAAAGCAGTTTAAGAATGAGAATGAGCGCCGTATCCGCTATCTGGAGAAGATGATTCGCACCGCCGTGATCGTATCTGAGGATTCCGCGGAGGATGAGGTCGGAATGAATAACACGGTGGATGTGTATTTTGAGGAGGACGACGAGACGGAGACCTACAAGCTGGTAACGACCGTCAGAAGCAATTCCCTCAAGAATCTGATCAGCCGGGAGTCACCGCTCGGTGCTGCGATTTTCGGACATAAGGTGGGTGACCGCTGCGAGGTAAAGGTCAATGATGACTATTCCTACTTTGTGCAGATCAAACGGATCGAGAATACGGTTGACGACGGCTCGGACGAGCTTCGCAAATTCTAACATACATAAGAAAGAGGTTGACATGAAGGTATCAGAAATTTTAAAGAGCGATAATGTGACAATTTCCTGCGAGATGTTTCCACCGAAAAAGGTGATCCTGCTGGAAAAATATAAGGAGACTGCGGCAACGATGGCAGCGTTAAAGCCATCCTTTTTAAGCTGTACTTACGGTGCGACCGGCGGGACGAGTGATTACACGGTTGAGATCGCAGAGACGATCAATGCCTGTGGTGTTCCGGCTGTGGCACATCTGACCTGTGCGTCCTCCACCAAGGAGAAGGTGCGCAGCGTGATCGAAGAACTGAAGGAGCGCAACATTGAAAATATTCTTGCACTTCGCGGCGACATTCCGGAAAATGCGGATTTTCCGCTGCCGAACCAGTACCATCACGCGGTGGAGCTGATCGGGGAGATCAAGCAGTCCGGTGGAGATTTCTGTATCGGTGCAGCCTGCTATCCGGAGGGACACCCGGAGGCAGCTTCCGTGGAGGAGGATCTTGTCCACTTGAAGGAGAAGGTCGATGCCGGAGTGGATTATCTGACAACCCAGATGTTTTTTGATAACAATATCTATTACAATTTTATGTTCAAGGCATTGAGGAATGGAATCAACGTTCCGGTCGTTCCGGGTATCATGCCGGTGACGAATGCAAATCAGATCAAGCGCATCGGAACGCTTTCCGGCAACCTGGTTCCACCGAAGTTCCTTCGGATCGTGGAGCGTTTTGCGGACAACCCAGATGCGATGAAGCAGGCAGGAATCGCGTATGCGACAGAGCAGATCATTGATCTTATCGCAAACGGCGTGAACCACATCCATATCTATTCGATGAATAAGCCGGATGTGCTTGAGGCAATCTTTAACAATCTGTCCGACATTTATGTAAGGGAGTAGGCTTTCTATGGCGAGACGTTCGATGGCGGGGCAACTGAATATGTTCGATTTCTGGGACAATCTGGTGCAGCCGGAGGATGGCGGTCAGGTGCAGATGGTCTCCCTGATCCCGGAGGAGGAGCCGAAGCAGGAACATGCGGAGAAAGTAGATGAGGAAACCGCGCAGGAAGAACCGGTGGCACAGAAAGCGGTTTTGCCGGAAGCGGAGACTTTTGAAACAGTGGATGCCGGAACGACGGGAATGGATCTGAAACCGGAAGAGACTGTGCAAGAGAAACAAGTGCAGGAAGAACCGGTGACACAGAAAGCAACATTGCAGGAAACTGCCCCTGTCATGCAGAAACAGGTTTTGAATCCGGATGGCAGCATAAAGGCAGAAGTCGCATTTTACAATTACAACAAGGTCTGCGTAAAGAGAGAGAACGAACCGGAAGAATGGCGCGAGTTTGACAACTCTAAGGAAGCGGTAGAATATTACATGGAAGAGATGTTGAAGCTTCAGCCGGAAAATGGATTTGAGGACAAAGGAGAAGATGATGAGTAAAGAGAAAGAATTACTTCATAAGCTTCCGGAGATGGTAAAGGATACAAAGTCCGGAAAAATTTATTGGGATGTGGAATGCCAGACAACGGAATACAACCCGGACGATCAAAAACCGGTGGTCGAGGGCGAGGACGGAGAGCCTTGGAAGGTTGACGAGTGCTTTGTGTCCTATCACTGTGAATTTCATGGATCGGAGTTTCTGATGATCACCTACGAGATGATCCATAGCAAGGGAGCGCAGAAAAAGACCACGAATCTGGTATTTCTGCCGCCGCTTGGAATCCGGTTCTTTGATATTCATTCTTTGCTGCCGTATGCGGTGAAGGCTGACCAGATGCTTACCTACAATATCCACATGCTCTGGCTTTCCATCTTAGAGCTTCAAAAAACCAACCCGGATGCGATGCATTTTGATGTGAGCGAACGGACACTGACGATTGACGAGAATTAAGCGGGGATAATAAGATGAACGAGAATATGGTAATGCGAAATGAAAAGCTTGCACAGGTAGTTATCAAGGGCTTGCAGTCCCGGAATATGTCCGGATATTATGCCGCAAGCAGAGAAGACGCCGTCAAGCAGGCACTTGAACTGATCGGCGAGGGAAGCACCGTAACAATGGGAGGCTGCCAGAGCGCACATGAGATCGGACTGATAAAAGCGCTGGAGGACGGCAACTACAATTATATCGACCGTGCCAAGCTATCACCGAGAGAAGGACTTATGGCGGCATACGATTCAGATGTTTTTCTCTCCAGTGCAAATGCGATAACAAGCGATGGGATCATGGTAAATATTGACGGAAATTCCAATCGTGTTTCCTGCATCGCACAGGGACCGAGAAAAGTCGTATTCATTGTCGGAATGAACAAGGTGTGCTCCGACTTGGACGAGGCGATGAAGCGCGCCAGAAATGTAGCAGCACCGGCAAACGCGCAGAGATTTGATGTGAAAACGCCTTGTAAGGAGACGGGCAAATGCTTTGACTGCAAATCTCCGGACACTATCTGCTGCCAGTTTTTGATCACCAGATACTCCCGTCATGAAGGAAGAATCCATGTGATCTTAGTAAACGATACACTTGGCTTCTAGCAGGACAGCGCTATGGTTAAGAGTATTGTAAAAGGCAAACATATTTTTGCGAGGAAGGCACAGCCGGCTACGGAAACAGACCGGCAGGTCGTAACAGATCTTTTGGACACGCTGCGGGCAAACCGGGAAATCTGTGTCGGAATGGCTGCCAACATGATCGGCGTGAACAAATCAATTATCGTCGTTGCGGCGGGACCATTTCAATTTGCGATGGTCAATCCCGTCATCACAGAGAAAACAGGAGAATACCAGACAAAGGAGAGCTGCCTTTCACTAGATGGGGAACGCGCTTGCACACGCTACGAGCAGATCGAAGTGGATTATCTGGACGGGAATTTCAAACCACAGCACGGCAAGTACACAGGTTTTACCGCGCAGATCATCCAGCATGAGATCGATCATTGCAATGGTGTGGTGATATAGTATTGCGAAAAATTATATAAAATGTATGGATTATTTTTTCCTTTTGAGTCTTATAATAATAAAGGTGAGTCCTACTCATGTTTGTCATCAATCTGATCGTGATCGTGCGTATGATGCAGCATACACCGCTTCAGTTTTTACGTCACGATCTGAAAAAGACAAAGCACAAAAAGACGATCCGTCTGCCAAAATGGTCATTCTTTGCACGCTTCCGTCTGCGTATCATGATCCAGAACAGTGTCAATTATCTGGTGCTTTTTGTGGGTATTTTCTTTATCATGGTGATGCTTGCAAT
>CAKRCS010000006.1 GCA_934307695.1 uncultured Agathobacter sp.
TCTTTGTAGAACCAACTCCCTTTTTATGAGCAAAAAACTGAAGGTTCATATTCAACATGTCTTACACCTCCTTGAATTCTAACATGAGGAACTCGTCCCCATAATCATTTTGTATTCCTTGTAAGCCCAGAATCATGGAATCCATAAGAAGCTTCGCGCCTGAAGATAAATCCTCTGAAAATGTAACATCGATCAGACCGCTATTGGTCTCATCATCCGTCACAAGCGAGAACTTCGTCCCGGTCAGCTTCTCCAAGGAATTGATCGCATTGATGACCAGAGCGGAAACTCCGGCACACACAATATCCGATCCTGCCTCAGCATACTCAGCATGTCCGATGCAGTTAAACTCGCGGATCTCTCCCTGATTCTGAAAAATCGTTATATAGATCATAACAATTCCTATCGATTACGCGTTGATCTTTTCAATCTTAACCTGGGTGAACGCCTGTCTGTGGCCGTTCTTCTTGTGGTAACCGGTTTTTCTCTTATACTTGTAAACGATAACCTTCTTGCCTCTGCCTTCTTTAACTACAGAAGCCTCAACGGATGCTCCGTCAACGGTTGGAGCTCCAACCTTAAGATCATCTCCGCCTACAACTAAGACCTGATCGAAAGTAACTTTCTCACCAGCCTCCACACCAAGCTTTTCAATGGTAATGATATCGCCTTCGGATACTTTGTACTGTTTACCACCTGTTGCTATGATTGCGTACATAATGGCACCTCCTATTTATCATTACTCGCCAGTTTCGGTGCTGCCTAAAAATGGGCAGACTTTAAACCACACTGTGCGGCATACTCATGTATAATAGCATAAGTCCTATTTGACGTCAACTATTTCTTTCAAAGATTTATTGATTTTTTTGCGCGTAAGCTCAACCAGTCCAAGCCTTGTAATATCGATGAACTGACAGGGAACAATATCCTTTTTCAGTTCCTCCTTCAGGCAGGCGATCAGCGCGCTCTCCTGCTCCTTATCGTCCATATTGATAAAGTCGATCAGGATCATTCCGCTGATGTTGCGGAGCCTTAGCTGGCGTGCCGCTTCCACAGCAGCCTCCTTATTGACGGCAAGCGCTTTTTTGTCCTTCTTCATGTTCTTGGCGGAATTAACATCGATAAACGTTAGTGTCTCAAGCTGCTCAAGGATGATGTTTGCACCGGATTTCAGCCATATTTTGCTGGATAAGAGCTTCTCGATATTGCCGGGAACGTTGTAGAGCGTGCCAAGCGACAGCTCCGGATCGTTATACAGGATAAGCCGCGAAGCGTCGATATAGGGCAAAAATGCCCGGATCTGCTCGTACACCTGTGGGATATCCGTATAGATGCCATCGTATTCCGCCCCCACTGTACCGGAGGATGCATCGGCATCGGCCATCGCCCGGTCAAAGTCGCGCAGCGTCTGAAGCCGGCGCAGATAATCCGGGACCGGGGTGTACAGTCTTGTGAACGCCGAAAGGCGCGTACAGGTATCTAGCATACCCCGGTAGGCATCGGTAAGCTCCGACAGATCGGAAACGATCGCCTCGTCCCAAACCTTGGAGGCATTGGTGCGAAGAACGATCCCGTAATTGTACTCTAAGTTATCGGTCACTGCCCCTATAAGCAGCCCGGTAAGTGCCTGACGCTTTACCGCCTCGATCTTTTTGGAGACGCCGAGTGTGGTATTTCCGCGGGTAAGGATTGCGTACCGCCCGGTGAGAGTAAGTCTTGTGGTAAGAACCGGTGCCTTCGTCTTGACGGCATCCTTCTCGATCTGGACAAGCAGCTCGTCCCCTTCACTGATTGGCGCAGTTTTGGACTGCTTTTTTGTAAAAACAGCATTTGAAAGCTCCGAAAGCGGCAGATAGCCGGTGATTTCCGGCGTGATGCGGACAAACGCGGCAGAGATATTTGCGACAACATGATCCACACGCCCGATCACGATGCTTCCGGTCAGGGAAGCACCATCGGAAGGATACAGCTGGAAGTCCACAAAATCCCGCCGCTCATTCAGCGCGATATATGCAAGATAGTTTTTCTCTTTGATCGTAACATTTGTTATGGCAAGTCGTTTCATGATTCTTTCTTCTTACGATATACGGGATGGCGGCTATTCGATCGGAGTGCCAAGATTCAAAAGCGATACCAGTGCTCCGGCATCGTCTCTGGTGTAGACCTCAAGGCGGTGGATCTGGATCGCACGCTCATCGTAGGTGTAGCCGAGCTTTTCATATAAGGATGCAAGCACCAGCTCCGGCTTGATGTTGTCAATACTTCCGGTGGACACCTGAAGGAAAAATGCAGGCTTCCCATTTTCGTCCTCTTCAACTGAAAGCTTGTATACAAGAGGCTTTAGGTCAACCTCACGCTCGCTCTTTTTGGTTTTCTTTAAAATGGTAAAGGAATCCTGCTCCGAAAACAGTGTGCGGATATGCTCCTGCCACTCCAATGTGCTGCAAGGACTCTCATAGCCTTCTTTAAAGGTCAGCCGGTAATCTGCTGCGGCAACGATCGCCATCGCCGTTTTGGCATTGTCGGGAAGTGCCACATATCCGGTGACTTCAATCCCTTCAACCATCGTTGCGTTAAGTGCTTCAAGTGCCTGCTTCGTGTTCATCGTGCTGTTTACTTCAATATCAAAATACTCTCCGTCACTTGTGATCCCAACGCCGAGCGGTGCAGCGAAGGACATGATCTGGTGCGGGGAATAGCCCTCCGAATAGCAGATGTCGATCTGTGCACGGCGGACTGCCTTTTGAAAATAGCGCATAAGATCCAAGTGTCCGAGGAACTTCATCGTGCCGAATCGGCGGAATTTAATTCTTATCTTCATAGCAGACACCTCCGTGAAATTCTTTTGCGCCGCAGCCGGAGCAGCGCATGCGGCAGTTCGGGGTAACGGTCTCCTTGTGCGCCTGATTCCATTCACGGATCATAAATTCCTTGGTCACGCCGATGTCGATAAAATCCCACGGCAGGATCTCATCGAGCGGACGTTCGCGCAAAGCGTAGAAATCAATGGAGATCCCGCACGCTTCAAACGCTTCCAGCCAGCGGTTATAATCGAAAAATTCGCGCCAAGCGTCAAAAAATCCGCCATGCTCATATACATACAGGATCGCTTTGGCAACGCGGCGGTCGCCTCTTGCGAGAAGTCCCTCCAAAACGGTAACGTCAGCCTCATGCCAGTTGTAACGGATGCTCTTGTGATTTAGCTGCTCCTTTAAGTGATCGTTTACGATCTTCGCACGTCCGAGATAATTCTCCGGTGTGAACATGCCTGCCCACTGGAACGGGGTAAACGGCTTCGGCACGAAGAATGAGGTACTGATCGTAACCTGGCACTTGCCGTTGCGCTGCTCCTTCGGAACCGTGTCATAATACAAAGCCGCAATATCGTTGGCAAGCTCCGGGATCGCACGCATATCCTCCTCGGTCTCGGTCGGCAGTCCGAGCATAAAGTACAGCTTTACCTTGTTCCAGCCGCCCTTAAACGCCTCCTTGGCACCACCTAAGATATTTTCAACGGTAAGTCCCTTGTTGATGACATTGCGCATTCGCTGGGAACCAGCCTCCGGTGCGAAGGTAAGACTGCTCTTCTTCACATCCTGCACCTTGCTCATGACATCGAGTGAAAATGCGTCAATACGCAGGGACGGCAGGGAAATGTTGATATGCTGATCCTTGCATTCATCAATTAAAAAGTCCAAAAGCTCCGGCAATTCCTTGTAGTCGGAGGAACTTAATGAGCTGAGCGAAATCTCCTCGTATCCGGTGTTTCGGATCATCTGGCGCGCCTTCTCCTTCAGGTCGCTGACGCGCTTTTCGCGGTTCGGGCGGTAGATCATGCCCGCCTGACAGAAACGGCAGCCACGGATGCAGCCGCGCTGGATCTCAAGGACGATACGATCCTGTGTCGCCTTGATAAACGGAACGACCGGCTTCTCCGGATAGACAGCCTCGGAAAGCTGCATCTCCACCTGCTTCTTGATCGTGCGCGGAATATCGTCATAGACCGGCGTAAAGGAGGCAATGGTATTGTCCTCCTTGTAGGTCACCTCATACAGAGAAGGAACATAAAGCCCCGGAATCTTTGCCGCTTCATGTAAAAAAGCCGCCCGGTCATAATTGCCTTTTTTGTGTTCCTTGTAAAGCTCTAACAGGTTATCGTATACAACCTCGCCCTCCCCGATGTAGAAGATGTCAAAGAAATCTGCGATCGGTTCCGGGTTGTAGGAGCATGGTCCGCCACCGATGACGATCGGATCTTTCTCGGTGCGCTCCCTGGATAAAAGCGGAATCTGGGACAGGTCAAGGATCTGTAAAATATTGGTATAGCACATCTCATACTGGAGCGTGATCCCGATAAAATCAAAGTTCTTTAACGGCTCCTGTGATTCAAGCCCGAAAAGCGGGATATTCTGCTCCTTTAAAATGGCATGCAGATCCGGCCACGGGGAATAGACTCTCTCACACCAGGTATCGCTTCTTTTGTTGAACATATCGTACAGGATCTGGATGCCTAAATGCGACATACCGATCTCATAAACATCCGGGAAACACATAGCAAAGCGGATGTCAACATCCGCTTTGTCCTTTTTTACCGCATTCAGTTCATTGCCGATATAGCGCGCAGGCTTATCGATCTGCATCAATATTTCATCGCTTAATGCTAATTTTGTCATGTCTGTTTTCCTAACTTGTGTATATTATCGTTGTGCAAGCTCGTTTGTGATATCTTCCCAGGTAACGCCCTTTTCGACCATCAGCACCATCAGATGGTACATATAGTCGGAGATCTCGTATTTAATCTCGTTCTCTCCCGGATTTTTGGCAGCGATCACAATCTCGGTGCACTCTTCGCCCAATTTCTTTAGAATATTGTCAATTCCCTGCTCAAACAGATGGTTGGTGTAGGAACCGTCGCGAGGCGTCTCCTTGCGGTCAGCAATCGTTGCATAAACCTCCTCGAAGATCTTGAGCGGGTTTTTCTCAATATACTCCTTCTTGACAATATTGTGAAAGAAGCAGGAACGGTTTCCGGTATGGCACGCTGCGCCCACCTGTGAAACCTTCGCAAGAATGGTATCAAAATCACAGTCTGCCGTCAATGATTTTACGAATTGAATATGCCCGGAGGTCAGTCCCTTCGTCCAAAGCTCCTTGCGGCTTCTGCTGTAATAGGTCATTTTTCCGATATTGATGGTGGTGTTGAATGCCTCCTCGTTCATGTAGGCTAACATTAAGACCTCGTCCGTGCGGTAGTCCTGAACGATAACCGGAACCATCCCGTCGGAGTTTAACTTTAAGTCAGACCACTTGAGATCCGGGGCAAAATTGTCCATCTTTATTCCGTCGCCGGACAGGCGCGACTTTAGCTTCATAATGTCTGTTGTCGGATCATTGATAAAATTGCCGGCAATGCCGCGGATAGTGCTGCGCTTTAACATCTGCACGATCGTGTCATAGTTAAATTCCGGCATATTTACAACGTAAGGAACCGATGTGATATTTTCAATGGCATCCATGATGTCCATATTTAATACTAAAAGCTCATGGATGACATCCTCAAGTCCTTTTTGATGCTTATATAAAAAGTCGACGGTGGACACCGATACCAGGATGCGGTCCTTACCGAAACGCTCGCTCGCCTCATCCGCAAGCTCTACACTTCCCTGCTTGGAGCCGTTAATGATGACCTGAAGGCAGCCGGCATAAAGTAATTTCTTAACATCCTCGATGCGGTTAATGTTACCTCCGGCACATACCTTAATGCTGATGTTGCGGTTGATGATCTTGATGGTATTGATATTCTTGGCATGCTCATCATCATCGGTGGAAAGGTCAAAAATGATGATCTTGTCGATTCCGCTGTCGTTGTACAGGCGGCAGAGATCATAGACATTTTCAATCTCGGTAAAATCGTCAAAGGACCGCACTGCCTTTCCGTTTTTTAAGTACAAGGTCGCCACAATATTTTTCTGTTCCATATCTATGATAAGCTTCCTTTCGTTGATAAAATATCGGTGATGCGCGGATCGATGGTCGTTGCCTCATCCAGTGCGCGCGCGAAGGCTTTAAACATTGCCTCAATCATGTGATGGTTGTTGCCGCCGTTTAATACCTTGATGTGCAGGTTCATTCCTGCGGTGTAGGAAATCGCATAGAAGAACTCCTTTACCATCTCAGTATCCATATATCCGACCTTCTCGACGGTAAACTCTGCCTCAAAATTCAGATATGGTCTGCCGGACAGGTCGATCGCGCACAGAACAAGCGTCTCATCCATCGGCAGGATGCAGCTTCCGTAGCGCCTGATGCCCTTTTTGTCGCCGAGAGCGTTCTTGATCGCGTTTCCGAGAACGATACCGCAATCCTCGATGGTGTGATGGCAATCCACCGCAAGGTCTCCCTCGCAGTTTACGTCCAGATCAAAAAAGCCGTGTCTGGCAAAGCCATCTAACATGTGATTAAAGAAGCCGATACCGGTGTTGATCTGGCTCTTTCCGCTCCCATCGATGGAAAAAGAAATCGCAATGTCGGTTTCTTTTGTCTTTCGTGTCAATTTTGAAATTCGTTCTGACATAATAATACCTCGCTATTTTTGCATATTCCGCTTGTAAGGGGTGTTATCAAAGGCGGACTTACTTATCTTGGCATCCTTGGATACGTTATCCATTATAACAGTTTCTAGGCTCTCGCAGTTCTTAAAGGCGAGTTTATCGATCTCCACGATGGAAGAAGGAAGCTCTATTGTCTTTATCCTTCTGCAATTTTTAAACGCAGACCGTCCAATCTCCTTTAGATTTGCCGGAAGCTCAAGCTCTTTTAACTTGACGCAGCTGATAAAAGCAACGGCATCGATATATTCCAAAGTAGAAGGCAGCTTGACACGCTCCAGCTTGGTGCAGCCATAGAAGGCACCGTAATAAATGTGCGTAACACCCTCCGGAATTTCAACACTCTTTAAAGATTTGCAATGAGCGAAACTGCTATCTGACAAAGTGGTTAATTTATCCGGCAGATGAATGTTTTTTAGCTTTCTGCAATCGTTGAATGCATATTCTCCTATGGTGGTAACGCTATCCGGTATATTGATTTTTGCTAAGGCAAAATCACGTTCAAAAGCATTATTGCCAATGACCTCCAGACCGGATGATAAGGTGACCTCTTTTAAAGCTCTACATTCAGAAAATGCGCCATACTTTATTTCCTTAACACTCGGCGGGAGAACAACGGACTCTAATTTTTCACAACACCCAAATCCATTAACAGAAGTAATTCCATCCTCCACAATGACCTTTTTAATATTCATGGAATAGAAGTGTACAGCGGGCTCCAATTCACCGGTGCCATAAATGGTCAGTGTCCCATCCTTATCCAGTTTGAAAAAAACATTTTCTCCACAATAGTCTTTGAAATATTTATTTTTTATTGTGGTGGAAAAGCCCTTTATGGAAGCTTTGGCTGCTTTTGATGTCTTGACATTCTTGCGTTTATCATTATATCGTTCGCTGTAAATACCGATATTTCCTTTTTTGGTGGTATTGGTAATGGAGCCGCCCTTGAAGGTGATCTCTGAATTAACCGCCTTGATTCCATAGCCATTTTCACAGGTAGAAATAATTTTGCCTCCGGTGACGGTAATATCAGCGTGTGAGTATTCTTCATCGTTGGGAATGAGCGCCTCAATGACCGCCTCCTTATCGGATTTGATCACGCCGCCTGTGATGGTAAGTCTTGAACCCCAATGATCATCAATAAGAATCTGATCCAAAACTTTACCGCCGGAGATCGTAATACTTCCGGTTGCATCTTCCGATCCGACGTAAGTGACAATTCCTTTTTGAATGACGCCACCTTTGATATAGAGACCACAACAGTTTTCTATGCGCCCATTGATATTGCCGCCGTAAATGGTTGTTCGTATATTATCCAGAATAAGAGGACCATTGATATTTCCCCCCTTGATGTATAGATAAGAATCTCCCAGCTCGTAATCGTAATCCGCACAGACAGCACAATGATTTTCTGCAGCATAAAAGTTACCGTTTTTAATAACCGATTCACCCTGAACGGCCGAAAACGCGGTAGAATCACCGGCATAATACTCGATGTCTCCATCCAGAGTCAGTTTGCCATCCCCATATTTGTCAACTTTACATTTCTGAAAGGTTCCTGTTCCGGTCAGGGTTACAGGCGCCTTTTTACGGTTTTGGATCTCAAAGATACTCCCGGTAACCGTATGACCGTTTAAATCGATGATGAGTGTCTGCTTCGGACTGATGATCAGGCGCTGCTCTAAGCTAAGGTCAGACTGGAAACGCAGCGTATTCGTTTCGGCATCATACGCAGCACCTATCTTTTCTAAAGAAGAAGCGTCGGTAACATCTTCGATCTTAAGTTCTTCTGAGATCGTAATTGCAGAAAAAACGGCGGCTGTGTCATTGTCATTGGCTGCTGTATCGGTTTTTGTCTTTGCGCTGGCAGGGGTTGGCGCAGCCATCATTACAGCAAGCACTGCACACAATGCAAGCAGTATCTTTTTCATCGTGTTATTTGTGGTCATAGACGATCACCTATCCTTTCCCAATAAGAAAACAACGGTCTATTCAAAACGCACGCGGATCGAGTTCGCGTGGGCGGTCAGCTGCTCACACTCTGCGAAGGTCTCGATATCCTTGTGGATCGGTTCGAGTGCTTCTCTTGAATAAGAAATAATGCTTGATTTCTTGATAAAGTCGTCAACGGACAGCGCGGAGAAGAATTTGGCGGTGCCGTTTGTCGGAAGTACATGGTTCGGTCCTGCAAAATAGTCACCAAGCGGCTCGGAAGAATATTCCCCGATGAAGATCGCACCGGCATTCTTGATGCGTGTCATCACATGGAACGGATCTTTGGTAACGATCTCCATGTGCTCGGAAGCGATCTCGTTGGTCGCATCGATCGCATCCTCCATCGTCGGGGCAACCAGAATATACCCGTAGTTGTCGAGGGATTTCTGAATGATCTCTTTTCTTGAAAGCACGGCAACGAACTGATCTACTTCCTTTGACACTTCCTCTGCAAGCTTCCTGCTTGTGGTGATGAGGATCGCGGATGCCATCTCATCATGCTCAGCCTGCGACAACAGATCTGCGGCGACGTAGCGCGCGTTTGCGGTCTCGTCTGCCAGCACAAGGATCTCACTCGGCCCGGCGATGGAATCGATGCTGACATAGCCGAACACAGCCTTTTTTGCAAGAGCAACATAGATGTTGCCCGGTCCGACGATCTTGTCAACCTTCGGCACACTCTCGGTTCCGAACGCCATCGCAGCGATCGCCTGTGCGCCGCCGACCTTGTAGATCTCGTCAACGCCAGCCTCTTTTGCTGCAACGAGGGTGGATGGATATACCTTGCCATCCTTTCCCGGAGGGGTACACATGACAATGCGCGGAACTCCTGCAACCTTTGCCGGGAGAACATTCATAAGAACGGAGGAAGGATATACGGCTTTGCCGCCCGGCACGTATACACCGGCGATGTTAAGCGGAGTAACCTTCTGTCCCAAAATGATGCCGTCCTCACAGGTAAACCATGAATTCTGCATCTGCTTTTCGTGGTATTTTCTGATATTGACAAGTGCCTTTTGGATGACGCCAAGCAGCTTCTCGTCCACCTGTGCGTACGCTTCCTTAATCTCCTCCTCTGTTACCAGAATATTGCCGGTATTGATATCTGCTCCATCAAAGCGCTTCGTATAGTCAAAAATCGCTTCGTCCTTCTTCTCTCTGACGTTTTGGATGATATCGTTGACACGGCCTTCAAATTCGCCGTAATTGTTCGGGCTTCTCTTTAACAGATTTTCTAACAGATCCTTCTTGGACTCGGCATTTAACTCTACAATTCTCATTTTCGACCTCTCCTTTTCTGGTTAAATAACTGTTTTAAGATCGCGGATCAGCTTGGTGATGCGCTCGTTTTCCATCTTCATGCTGACCTGGTTGACCACAACGCGCGCGGACAGCGGACATACCTCCTCAAGAACCATCAGTCCGTTTTCCTTTAACGTTGTTCCTGTCTCTACAATATCACATATCACCTCAGAAAGTCCAACGATCGGAGCAAGTTCTATGGAACCGTTTAACTTGATGATCTCGACGGTCTGATGTTTTTTGTTGTAAAAGTAATCCTTGGCGATATTTGGGTATTTGGTCGCCACCCGTATCTGCTCATGGTGCTGCAAAAGCTCTCTGGCACTCTCTGGCCCACAGATGCACATGCGGCACTTGCCATAGCCGAGGTCGAGAACCTCGTATATGTTGCGCCCCTCCTCAAGGATCGTGTCTTTTCCGACGATTCCGATGTCTGCCGCCCCGTATTCGACGTAGGTTGGCACATCGGGACCTTTCGCAAGGAAAAATTTAAGCTTCAGCTCCTCATTGACAAAAATAAGCTTTCTGGTGTCCTTGTCCCGGATCTCCTCGCAGGTGATACCGATCTTTTCAAACAGATCCATGGTCTTATTTGCAAGCCGCCCCTTTCCGAGGGCAAATGTTAAATAACGCTTTTCATCCATTTTCGTTTCCTCCCTGATGCTGTCCTACATAAACTCTACGCGGCTGATATGCTGCTTGACGGCATACCGGAAATAATCGTCTTTGGATTTCTTGTCATCAAACTGTGTCGTCTGGACAAGCATACCCTGCATACGAAGCACCATCGCCTTGCGGATCGCTTCCGCGGAGTTCTCCGGATGGAATACCAAAAGAGCGGAATTATTTGTAGTGTCGATCTCAATCTTCTGTCGGGTGATCGCTGCCATAAGCTGGTCGACCACGATGGCAAAACCGATCGCCGGTGTGTTCTTTCCGAAGTAGCTGAGCAGCTTATCGTATCTTCCACCCTTTACGATCGGCTCCCCGGTTCCGTAGGTATAGCCGGAGAAAATGATGCCGGTATAATACTGGTAGTCACTTAGGATGCCAAGCTCAAAGGAAACATATTTTTCGATTCCGTATATCTGTAAAAAGGAATAAAGCTCGATCAGATGGTCGATGGCTTCGGCGATCTGCGGATAGTCTGCCGCGCAGCGCCTGGCTTCGGCAAGCTCGTCCGGGGAAATGTTAAAGTTTCCAAGAAGCGCAAACAATTCCTTCAGATTATCGCAAATAGAAAGTGGCTGGATGTATTCCTCCACACCTAAAAAGTTCTTATTAAAAAGAAGCTCGCGGATTTCCTTGATGCTGTCCTCATCAAGCCCGGCAGCATTTAACAGCCCGTTTAAAAACTGCGTATGTCCGACCGAGATCTGGAACTCCTTCAAGCCGCAGGCACGCAGGCACTCTACCACCATCGCAAGAATCTCTGCGTCGGAGGAGGTCGCGGATTCGCCCATCAGCTCGGCACCGCACTGTGTCGTCTCCTTCAGGCGTCCCTTATAATCGGAATGGTTGACAAAGGTATTGCCCATATAGCACAGCTTGATCGGCATATCCTCGTCCACATAGTATTTAGCTGCGCTTCGCGCGATGGACGGTGTGAAATCCGGACGCAGCACAAGCGTGTTTCCCTCCTTGTCAAAGAACTTATACAGATTCTTTGACGGTGTTGTACCGATCTTGCTTCCGAAAATATCAAAGAATTCAAACGTTGGTGTCTGGATATCGTGATATCCGTACCGCAGCAGAACCTGATGCAGCTTTTCCTGAATGATCAGCTTTTTTGTGCATTCTCCGTTGTAGATGTCACGGACACCATCGGGGGTGTGTAATAATTCGTCTCTCATAAATACTCCTACTGTGTGATGTGTTTGATAATGATCTTGTTGAACTTTAATATGGTGCAGTGATAATATGCTACCACGTAAAACAAAACCAATTATATGAAAAGAACTATTATTTGTCAACCTGTTATCTTGTTTCTAAGTCCTTCTGTATCCCATGAAGGTATGGAACCATGATTCCCGATATCTCCGGAAGAAAAAATTCCTCATCCAGTTCATCATACCGAAAGCTCTTGCGCCCGCCGCTTTGTCCACGCTCCCAGAAGCGGATCATATCCCGGAAACGCAGATAATAGAACTCATCGCGTGCGGAAAAATAGATCAGGAGAAAGGCGATACCGTCCTGCCGCTCAAACGCCTCCATGAAACGGACCTGATGCTCGTGGATGTTCTGAAGCGGAAAGGTATCGGTACTGCATTCCTTGGCATCGAAGCATACCGGAACACCCTGCACAACGCCGATGTAGTCCACCGTACTCTTCTGGTCAAAGTATGCAAGCGTGATATGTCTTGTCTCTTTGTCAATATTGATCGGAGTGATCGGTGTCGGGATCTTCTGGATCAGTCCCAAGTGATTCTCCAGATATTTTTCATTTGTCCTGTTTAGCAGATCTTCGAGCGTCGAACCGCGAAGACCGCGTGAGTTCCATGTCGGCATTGGTTTCCCCTAAATCTTATAACCTATATCTTATAATCCTGTGAGATGCGTAAAAATTCCTTTGGTGTCTCTGTTGTAAAGCTGCGTCCATCCGGAAACGTGATCCGGTACGCATGCAAAAGCTGTGCCTTGATCCTGTAATCCTGTGAGAACTTTCGGTTGACGATCGGATCACCATACTTTGGATCTCCGATGATCGGGTGTCCGATGGACGCAAGGTGCGCACGGATCTGATGCGTCTTGCCGGTGATCAGGTGAACCTTAAGAAGCGTTGTGCCACTTGCGCTGCAAAGCGGGCGGTACGCCGTCTCGATCGGCTTTGCATCCGGCTGGTCTGCCGTGGCAGCAATCTGTACGCGGTTGCTCTTGGCATCCTTGACAAGATAACCCTTTTGCCGCTCGGCTTTTGTGAGTGTTCCGCTTACGACCGCAAGATAGTATTTTCCGATGGTGCGCTCGCGAAGCATTGCAGAAAGCTCCTGCGAGCCTTTTAAGGACACGCCCATAAGGATCAGTCCTGTTGTATTGCGGTCAAGACGGTTGCAGACCGACGGGCGGAAGGTTGCAAAGGCTTCCCGTGTGAGCTTTCCGGTGCGGATCAGATAGCCGAGCAGATATTCATTTGCAGAAATATCGGTCGGTGTGGCTTTCTGGGAAAGCATGTTAAACGGCTTATCCGCGATCAGGATGTCGTCATCCTCGTAGATGATCCGGATGCCCTTTAGCGGAAGCTCTGACAGCCTGGAAAACTCATCATCCGTCTGGATGGCGCTTCCGGCGAATTTGTCGAACGTCTCGTCGGAAAAAAAGAGCCGGACAACATCCCCGCTTTGCAGAATCTCGTTTCCTTCCGTCTTTTTGCCGTTTAAGGTTATATTCTTTTTGCGCATCATTTTATAGAGAAAGCTCGTAGCGGCATTCGGCAAAAGCTTCTTTAAATATTTGTCAAAGCGCTGGTTCTCCTCGTTGCGTTTAATGGTAAATTCTTTCATATTATGATATCCGGTCTTCTATCTGCCTGATTTTTTCTTGTGGACGTTTCGTATCGTCTTTTTATGCGGTGCATGGTTTACCGCAGCACTGTTCTGCCTTGAACTGCCTGCAGCCGGGTGTTTCTGTCTTGAAGTCCCCGCCGGGGTGTTCTTATTCTGTTTGGAAGCTCCTGCCATTTTGGGCTTGCCGGAATATGTCTCATAGCCCATCTTCCTTGGACGGATCAGGCACTTCTTATCAAATCCGATCAGATCCTCACGTCCCGCCTTGATCAGTGCCTCCCTGACTAACTCGTAATTCTTCGGATTCTTGTACTGGATCAACGCTCGCTGCATCGCCTTTTCGTGCGGGTTGGTCGCCACATATACCGGCTCCATCGTCCGTGGATCGAGTCCCGTGTAGTACATACAGGTCGAGATGGTGGACGGTGTCGGGTAAAAGTCCTGCACCTGCTCCGGGGAGAGGTTGTGATCGCGCAGATATTCTGCAAGCTCTACGGCTTCCTTTAAGGTGGAACCCGGATGGGACGACATCAGATACGGAACAAGATACTGCTCTTTTCCGAGCTTCTGGTTCATCCTCTTATATGCCTCGACAAAGCGGTTGTAGACCTCCACACGCGGTTTGCCGAGCTTTTCAAGGACAGCATTGGAAATATGCTCAGGTGCGACCTTAAGCTGCCCGCTGATGTGATACTCGCACAGCTCGCGTAAGAAGGTCTGATCCTCGTCATAGATCAGATAATCAAAGCGGATGCCGGAACGCACGAACACCTTCTTGACCTTCGGGAGCGCACGCAGCTTCCGAAGCAGTGCAACATAATCGGAATGGTCAACGATCAGGTTCTTGCAAGGTGTCGGAAACAAACACTGCCGGTTGGTGCAGGCGCCCTTGGTCAACTGCTTCTTGCAGGCAGGCGCACGGAAATTGGCAGTCGGTCCGCCGACATCATGGATGTAGCCCTTGAAATCCTTCTCCTGTGTGATCTTCTTTGCTTCTTCTATGATTGATTCGTGGCTTCTGCACTGGATGATCCGCCCCTGATGGAAGGTCAGCGCACAGAAGTTACAGCCGCCGTAGCAGCCACGGTTGCTGATCAGGGAGAATTTTACCTCATTGATGGCAGGGATTCCGCCAAGTGGTTCGTAGGACGGATGATAGGTGCGCATATACGGAAGTGCATACACGGCGTCCATCTCCTCAACGGTAAGCGGCTTGGAAGGCGGATTCTGCACGACATATACATGGTCGTACGGCTCGCACAGCCGCTTTGCGGTGAAGGCATCCGTATTCTGATACTGTGTATAGAAGCTCTGTGCAAACACGCGCTTGTCTGCCTTGATCTCGTCGTAAGAAGGCAGCATGATCGCATCGTAGATAAGCTCCTTGTCCTTGGTCTTAAATACGGTTCCGTCAATAAAGGTGATATCCTTAACCGCGATTCCTGCCTTTAAGGCATCCGCGATCTCAACGATGCTATGCTCTCCCATTCCGTAAGAGATCAGATCAGCCCCGGAATCGAGAAGCAGGGAACGCTTTACCTTGTTGGACCAGTAATCGTAATGTGCCAGACGGCGCAGGCTCGCCTCAATGCCGCCGACAACGATCGGAATATCCTTGTAGGTGTGGCGGATCAGATTGCAGTAGACGACCGTGGCGTAATCCGGACGTTTTCCGGTCGCTCCGCCCGGCGTGTAGGCATCCATGGTTCTTGGCTTCTTGGAAACGGTATAGTGATTGACCATGGAATCCATATTGCCTCCGCAAACCAAAAAAGCAAGCTTCGGTGTACCAAGGCTCGTGATGGACGCATCATCCTTCCAGTCCGGCTGTGCGATGATCCCAACGGTGTAACCGTGGGCTTCGAGCATCCGCGAAATGATCGCATATCCAAAGGATGGATGATCGACATAGGCATCCCCGATAACGTATACGAAATCGAGCTGCTCGATTCCCTGAGCCTTCATATCTTCTTTTGAAATTGGCATAAATCCTGCATTCATAGGCATCTCCTGCAACTTTAGCGTCGAGTTTTGTCAAGATATGGTATATCAAAAACAGGCTATACTATATCTATGCAAATGAAAAATCATTGTAAACATGGCATTGCATTTTTAAAACTTTTTAAAGCCCCTTTAAATCGGCAAGCTCCTGCTCGGTAAGCCGCCGGAAATCACCTGATCCAAGACCATCTAAGGTCAGATTTCCGATGGAAAGCCGCTTTAAATACAACACCTTACAGCCAACGGCATGAAACATCCGCTTGACCTGATGGTAACGTCCCTCATGGATCGTCACAAGCGCCCGGTGACGAACGTATCCGTTCTCATGGACGTATGGATCTAACAATTCAAGCTCCGCAGGAAGCGTCAGATCCTCGTCCCCGATGTCAAGCCCCTCTTTAAAACGTGCGACGGCATCCTCCGGCAGGGCATAATCCAGCTCGGCAAGATACGTCTTTGGAATATGGTGGCTTGGACTTAAAATGTGATGGGTAAATTCCCCATCGTTTGTGATAAGAAGCAGTCCTTCTGTGTCGCGGTCAAGACGTCCCACCGGGGACAGTCCCCCGCGGATATCGGCAGGAAACAGATCCATGACCGTCTGATGGGTGGCATCCGTCACAGCGGTGACACAGCCCGCCGGCTTGTGCAGCAGATAATAACGATACTGCTCATACTGTAACGGCTTGCCGCGAAAACAGATGCTGTCACTGTTCTCATCTACCTTATCCTCCGGTTTAGCGGCGGTCTGCCCGTTTACCGTCACAAGGCTCTGCCTGATATATTTTTTAACCTCTGAGCGCGTACCAACGCGGCATGCGCATAAAAATTTGTCAAGTCGCATCATAAGATTCTACCGCTTAAGCGCGCTTTAAGAACTCTAAGATGAGTCTCCACATACGCTCGGTGGAGGAGATGCTTAAGCGCTCCTTCGGGGTATGGATGTCGTAGTTGTTCGGACCGAAGGATACGCAATCCAGATCCTTGATCTTCTCGGAAAAGATACCGCACTCCAAGCCTGCGTGGATTGCCTCAAAGACAGGCTCCTCACCAAACAGATCCTTGTAGACAGCGGCGATCTCTGTGCGCACATCGGACTTGTCCTTATATTCCCATGCTGGGTAATCGCCCTCGATGGTGATCTCACCGCCAAGCAGCTCTACCACCATTGCGACACGGTTCTTTACATCCTCCTTGCGGGAAGAAACGCTGCTTCGGATGGAGGTAACGGTATGCAGTGACTCATCGGTAAGCTCTAGGATTCCAAGGTTTAAGGAGGTCTCTACCAGCCCCGGCATAACCTGGCTCATGTGCAGGATGCCGTTTGGAACCATGCGGAGGTAACACAGCACACGGTTGACAGACGCATAATCCAGAATATCAGCCTTCTGGATTCCCATCGGCTGTACAAGAATCTGGATTCCTGCATCGGATTTGATATATTCATTCTTTAAGGCAGCCTCCAGTGCCTTTAGCGCATCGGTTGCTGTGGCAAGGCCCTCCTCCGGAAGCAAAATGGTTGCTTTACATTCACGCGGGATCGCATTGTCCTTCAAGCCGCCTGCCATTGTAATGACACCAAACGGAGTGACGTCTGCAAGAGCGGAGAAAACACGTCCCATCAGGATGTCTGCGTTACCGTGCTCCTTATCGATCTCGCTGCCGGAATGACCGCCGACAAGCCCGGTGAGGACGATTTCTGCGGCAAGTCCGACCTGTGTGGTTCTCTTTACCGGAATGTCTGCGATAAGGCTCATGCCGCCCGCGCAGCTGGTAAGGAAATGTCCCTCAACATCACTGTCGATGTTTAACATCTTATGCCCCTTTAACATGGAAAGATCCATATCAAAGGCTCCGAGCATTCCGATCTCCTCGTCCACTGTAATGACAACTTCGAGCGCCGGATGCGGGATATCATCGGAATCCAATATCGCAAGTGCGTATGCAACCGCGATCCCGTCGTCGCCGCCCAGAGTCGTGCCGTCTGCAGTGACAAAATCGCCATCGATCATCAGACGGATTCCGTCCTTCTCAAAGTCGATATCGCAGTCATTTTCCTTTTCGCAGACCATATCCATGTGTCCCTGGATGATGATCGGCTCTGAAGCTTCATAGCCTGCGGTGGCATCCTTTTTGATGATGACATTATTTAACTCATCCTGATAGCAGGTCAGATTGCGATCCTTTGCGAACTGTACCAGATAATCGCTGATCTGCTTGGTGTTGCGGGAACCGTGCGGGATATTGCAGATCTCCTCAAAAAAGTGAAATACCTTCTGTGGCTGTAAATTTTCTAAAACGCTCATAGTATCCTCCTTGTATTCATAAATTGTAATATGAAAAAAATATTTTATATATTTTCCTGCTGTATGTTTTTTTATTTTATCGCATATCCGTCCAAAGCATTCTATGCATCCTCCAATGGGATATTGCTCTGGTTTAACCAGATACTGCCGACGCTTCTGCCCTTTTCCATCCTGTCGAATGTGCTGCTTGCCGTCTGCGGCGCATCTTCGCAGAACACGCAAAGAAGCTTTGCAAGGATCACCGGCTGGGAATGGTTCGTGATCGCCTGCGGAATGTTTTTCGGCTTCCCGATCGGAAGCAAGCTGACCGCCGACATTTATAAGAGCGGGGCGATCTCCGCGGAGCGCGCACGCATTCTGTGTGCCTTTACCAACAACATGAGTCCGGCATTTGTAAGCAGCTTCGTCTGCTGTAATATACTAAAGGACAGCTCCCTTGTTGTTCCGATGTTTCTCGCACTGTATATGCCGCCGCTTCTCATTGGCTGCTTTTTGCTGTCAAGGCAGCCGCTTACCCTATCTGTTCATAAAAAAGCGGCATCAAGATTTCAAATAGACATGCAAATCATTGACGCCGGAATTGTAAGCAGCTTTGTTACGCTTATTAAATTGTGCGGATATATTGTCATGTTCTCGATCACCGCAGATTTGTTTATGCATATCCATTTCCTGCCGGAACAGATACGCTGCCTGATGGTTGGAATCACCGAGGTCACAAACGGAACAGCCCAGCTTGCGTATATCTCCTGTTCCAAGGAAGTAAAAATGCTCATGGCGGTACTGTTTCTGGCACTTGGCGGGCTGTCCGGGCTGGCACAGACGAACTCCATGCTGTCGCAGACCAATCTTCCCATCACCAGTTATATCCGATTCAAACTGCTCTATGCAGCCTGTTCCGTGCTCGTATGCCTATGTATGTTACTCTTCGGCGGCATCACCTGATGCGCCAAGTCCGGAAAGATCGACGGTCTCCACGGTGCTGGATACAGGCTCGTCCGGCTGTTCTAAATCGGTCTCAGGCTCTGCCGGGAACAATTGTGCACGGTTCGTAGAAACCATATCCAAAAATCCCTGAAGGGATGAGATCAGATTGTCATAGCGCATGCGCGAAGTATCGATAGCGTTGGAAAGAATATCCTCCACACCCTTCAACTGGCTGTCTGTATATGCCATTGCACCCATGCGGATGTTATTTGCCTCGTTGGTGGCATTGTCAAGAATCTCCTGTGCCTGCTTGGTTGCAATCATGACAACCTCATTCGCCTGCGCGTATGCCTGCTGCATGATCTGGTGCTCGGATACAAGTTCATTGGTCTGGATCTGTGCCTGCGCGATGATCTCGTCCGCCTTTGCCTGTGCATCTGCAAGGATTGCATCCTTGTTGCTGATGATCTTCTGGTAACGCTTGATCTCCTCCGGTGTCTTGGAACGAAGCTCCGCAATCAGCTCCTCAAGCTCCTCACGTTCCACAACGATTTTTGTACTTGAAAGGATCTGCGGCTTGCATTTTTCAATATAGTCTTCAATCTCGTCAATGATCTGTTCGATTCTGCTGCTCATAAGAAATACTCCTTATCTTTTTTCATACTTTTCATAGATCCGGTCGACAAACGGAGCCGGAACAAACTTGGATATATCGCCCTTGTACGAGGCAAATTCTTTAACGATTGTAGAACTCAAATACGAATATTGCAGGTTGGTCGTAAGAAAGACGGTCTCGATGTCAGGAGCCTGCACATGGTTGGACTGGGCAATCTGAAGCTCGTACTCAAAATCCGTGACGGCACGAAGCCCACGGATGATGATTGTGGCGCCGATTTCACGCATATAATCCACAAGCAGACCATCAAACGAACCTACCGTAACATTCGGCAGATCTTTTGTCATCTCTTTAATCATACTAACACGTTCGTCTAAAGAAAACAACGAATTTTTTGCACTGTTATTCAGCACTCCGACCACCAGCTCATCCACGATTTTTGAGGAGCGCTCGATGATGTCAAGATGTCCGAAGGTCAACGGATCAAAACTTCCCGGGTATATGGCCTTTTTCATAATGCCTCATTTCCTGCGCAGGAAAACATGCGCATTGGTTTTGTATTTTTTGTATTTCGTGATCTCATATCCAAGGTCATCCACATCGGAAAAATCGGTCTGCAGGGATGCCTCCGTAATAATGATCGTATCCGCTTTTACAAGGCTTGAATCCGCAAGATAAGCAAGCACTTCCTTCTCAAGCCCGTGGTTGTACGGTGGATCCATGAATATGATGTCGAACCGGTATTTGCCCTCCATCATGGAAAGTGCACTCCTTACATCCGCCTGATAAAGCTTGGATACCTTGTCAAATCTGGTAAATGAAATATTGTCCTCAATGCATTTGGCAGCCTTTTTGGAATTTTCCACAAACACAGCATACTCTGCACCTCTGCTTAACGCTTCAAGTCCGATCTGTCCGCTTCCCGCAAAAAGATCAAGGAAATAGCATCCCGGAAGGTACGGCTGTAACATATTAAACAAGGTCTCTTTGATCTTGTCCGAGGTCGGACGTGTCTCTAACCCCTCGATGGTCTTAAGCGGAAGGCTTCGTGCTGTTCCGGCAATAATGTGCATAATGTACCTCCGTTATTTCTGCTCTTTTAAGACACTCTTGTTCTTCCAGATGTAATCCACCAGGGAAATAACTGTGAGTGTGGTTGCAACAACGATCAGAATGATGCCGATGACGTTAAGTACGGGATTGCACAGGTACTGGTTGAACATCAGCACGATCACCATGATCATCTGGAAAACGGTCTTGAACTTACCCCAGTAGCTTGCGGCGATCACGATGCCGTTGTCGGATGCGACAAGGCGGAAACCGCTGATGATGAACTCTCTTGCAATGATGATAAGTACGACCCATGCCGGCAGAAGTCCAAGCTCGATAAAGCAGATCAGTGCCGAGCAGACAAGCAGCTTGTCCGCAAGCGGATCCATAAATTTGCCAAAGTCGGTGATGAGGTTGTACTTGCGGGCAATTTTGCCATCAAACAGATCAGTCAGACTGGCAATGACAAAAATGACCAGTGCAATGTAGTTGCCGTATCCTTCAAAATACGGAGCCATCAGAAAAAATACAAAAAACGGAATTAAGATCACACGAAAAATCGTTAATTTATTCGGCAGGTTCATGGTAAAATCTCTCCTATCAAATCATATTCATAAGCACCGGTGACACGGACCTTTACGACATCTCCGGTCATCAGCTCTTCTTCAGTATTCACAAAGATATATCCGTCCACATTCGGGGCATCACGGTAGGTTCGTCCGATGTAAACATTCTCATCCGCAACCTTTCCTTCGATAAAAGCATAGAGCTCGGTTCCCTCCATGCTCTCATTCTTGTCGAAGATGACCTCCTCCTGCAGTTCCATGACGGCATCTTTCCAGTCAAGCATCTGTTCCTCGTCCACCTGATCCGGGAACTCCGCTGCCGGAGTGCCCTCCTCTGCGGAATAGGTAAATGCGCCAAGACGGTCAAATTCCATGTCATTGACAAACTGCATCAGCTCCTCGTGCATCTCCTCCGTCTCACCCGGAAAACCGCAGATGAGGGTTGTCCGAAGTGCAATATCCGGGATGCGGCTGCGCAGATAAGCGATACGCCCGGTAAGCTCCGCCTTGTTGGTCTTTCGTCCCATCCGGCGCAGGATCTCATCATTGCAGTGCTGGATCGGCATGTCCAGATAGTGGCAGACCTTCTTGTCGCGGATCATGGCTTCGATCAACTCCTCGTAGATCTCCTCCGGATAGCAATACAAAATGCGGATCCAGAAAAGCCCCGGAATCTCATTTAATGCGTCCAGCAGCCTATGCAGGGACTTCTCGCCGTAGAGGTCGACACCGTAAAGCGTGGTTTCCTGTGCGACAAGAACAAGTTCTTTCACCCCATCGTTGACCAGTGAGACTGCCTGTGCAATAAGTTCTTCCATCGGCACACTGCGGTAACGCCCACGGACAGATGGAATGACACAATAGGTACAGTTCTTATTGCAGCCCTCCGCAATCTTAAGGTATGCAAAATGTCCTCCGGTGGTCAGCGCACGCCTGGCCACGATCTGTGGAAGTCCGACAAGCGGCTGCATGCTCTTGAAAAACTGATGCTCCAGTGCCTGATCGACCGCTTTCAGGATCGTGTCGTAGGAATTGGTTCCGATGATCGCATCGACCTCCGGTATCTCCGTGCGGATTTCATCCTGATAGCGCTGTGCAAGGCAGCCGGTAACAATAAGTGCCTTGCAGCTGCCGGACTTCTTGTATTCCGCCATCTCCAATATGGTATTGATGCTTTCTTCCTTTGCATCTCCGATAAAACAGCAGCTGTTGACAACGATGATATCTGCCTCTGCTTCCTCATCGGTCATCTCGATGCCTGCCGCTGTCATCATTCCAATCATATTCTCGGAGTCAACAAGATTCTTGTCGCAGCCGAGAGAGATAAATAATAATTTCATAAGTATTCCACTTGTAAAAAAGGAATGACTTGTCGCCTCGTCATTCCTTTCTCCTTCTAGTTATTTTCTTCGTCTGAAAGAATCTTGACCTTGCCCTTATACAATTCCTGAACAGCGATGGATAAAGGCTTGTTGCAAGGTGCATCTGCAAGCGGCTCTGCTCCATCGATCAACTGGCGCGCACGCTTAGAGGTTGCAAGAACGATGGAATAACGGCTGTTTACAACCGGCTCCTCTCCAATTTCAGCAGATGCGTCATTAACGACTTTCATAAGTTCAACATAAGATGGATGTATCATTTTTATTCTCCTTTCGAAAAGCTTTTCAGCTCTTTTCGCATATTATCAACAAACGGGATATGATTGCACATCCGATACGGTTCGTTCTTTGTGCCATCATGATTCTTTTCGTTTGTAATGATTTCATGTAATAGGGTGACGCTCGCATCGAGATCGTCATTGATGAGCAGATAATCGTACTGCTCAACCCCCTGTGCTTCCTCGCAGGCGCGCTGCATACGCTTGGCGATCACATCCGCCTCCTCTGTTCCGCGTCCGGTAAGTCTGTGGTGCAGTTCAACTGCGCCGGGAGCGCTCACAAAGATAAGCGTCGTGTCCGGGAAATTCTTCTTGACCTGCATCGCACCCTGCATCTCGATCTCAAGAAGGACATTCTTTCCCTCGCTGATACGGTCGAGAACATACTGCTTCGGTGTGCCGTAGTAGTTGTTGACATACTGGGCATACTCCAGAAAATCCCCGTGGGCGATCATCGCTTCAAATTCCTGTCTGGACTTGTAAAAATAGTGGACACCCTCCTGCTCTCCGGCTCTCGGCGCGCGCGTGGTCGCAGAGATGGAAAGCGCATATTCATTCTGGTAGCGGGTCATAAGCTCATGGACGAGCGTTCCCTTCCCGGCTCCCGAAAAACCGGAAACGATAACTAATATTCCCTTGTTATTTGTGTTCATTCCTTTACCTCTTGTATTCCGCCCGGATTATGGAAACGGCCGGCTAACGTCTCCGGCTGCAGGGCAGATAAGATCAGCTTATCGTTGGTGGTGAAGATCACACTCTTGGTCTTGCGTCCCTGTGTTGCGTCAATCAGCGTCCGGCTCTCTTTTGCCTGAATGATCATCCGCTTGATCGGTGCAGACTCCGGCGAGATGATCGAGATCACCTTGTCGCTGCTTACCATGTTGCCAAACCCGATATTGATAAGTTGTGCCATAGTCCTTCCTGCCTGTTGTTATTCGATGTTCTGAATCTGCTCGCGCACCTTCTCGATATCCGTCTTAAGGCTGATCCCGATGTCGGAAAGCTCAAGGTTGTTTGCCTTTGACAGTATGGTGTTGGCTTCGCGGTTCATCTCCTGTGCGATAAAATCCAGCTTGCGTCCGATGCCGCCTCCGGCAATCAGCGTATCCTTCGTGGACTGGATATGGCTGCGCAGACGCACGGTTTCCTCATCCACACATACCTTGTCGGCGTAGATGACAGCCTCTGTGACGATACGGCTCTCATCGATCTGGCGGTCTGCAAGGATATCCTTTAGCTTCTCCTCCAAACGGATGCGGTAATCCTTCATGATCTCCGGTGACCGTTCTTCAATATAATCCACATAAGTGAGCATATTGTCAAGCTTGCCGATCAGATCATCCCTAAGGCGTTCGCCCTCCCGGATCCGGCTGTCTACAAACTGGCTGCAGGCATCGCGGAGTGCGGATTCAAGTCCGCTCCAAAGCTCTTTTTCATCGATATTCTGTTCTTCCATCACAAATACATCCGGGTAGCGGGACAATGTGCTTACGCGGATATCATCCTCAAGTCCGAAGGTCTGTGCCATCTGGCGCAGATATTTCAAATATTCCCCTGCGAGTGCTTCATTATACTGTAAGGAAAAATTATCCTCCGAATAATCCTCGTAGGTTATGTAGAGATCTACCTTGCCGCGCTCCATGTATTCCTTTAACAGATTGCGGATCGTACTCTCGAAGAAATTAAGTTTTTTCGGCATCTTGATATTGACATCTAAGTACCGGTGATTTACAGATTTGATCTCAACGGTGAACTTGCGCTTCTCATCTGCGTACTCACCGCGTCCAAATCCGGTCATGCTTTTGATCATTGGATTGTACCTCTTCGCATAGATGCAAATATTATAATGCTAAAATATGGTTTCGTCAATTTTTTTATCTACTTTCTGCGCAAAAAGAGCTGCGGTAGATACCGCAGCCCTCCGGGCGGAAAATAATTACTTGCCCGCCATCTGTTTCTCCTGTGCCTCGATCATTTTCTTGACCATGTAGCCACCGACAGAACCGTTCTGCTTAGAGGTAAGATCCCCATTGTAGCCGTCCTTAAGTGGTACGCCAAGCTCACCTGCTACTTCATACTTAAAACGATTTAATGCACTTTTTGTACTTTTATTGCTCATGACAATTTCCTCCTTGTTGTAGGTCTGATAACCTTCGTGTGGTGTTTTGTAACCTCATCTGGTTACAATCTTAGTATGACCAAGGGGAAAAAGTCTATGCTGGTAACTTAAGGAAGTCCGTTTCCTACTCTTCCACCAGAGTAAGATCCCGGATATCCGGATGGATCGTCAGCGAATAATTGGTATAGTACACGACAAATCCCGGCGCGCTGCCATTCGGCTTTTTGACGTTTTTCTTTTGCAGATAATCAATCTCCAGCTTGTCACTGTCGCGTCCTTTGGAATAATATCCCGCAAGCTTTCCGGCCTCCTCAAATACGCGGTCAGGAAGCTCCTCATTATTTGCTTTTACAATAACGTGCGAGCCCGGCATTCCCTTCGCGTGGAACCACCAGTCATTGCCGGTCGCAAATTTAAAGGTCAGCTCATCGTTCTGATAATTGTTCTTTCCGACATAGATATCATATCCGTCGGTCGAACGGTAATGGAACGGTCTGCTCTTTGTTTTTTCCTTTTTGGCGGAGCGGTTCTTTTTGATAAAGCCGTACTCTGCCAGCTCCTGCTTGATCTGCACAAGGTCATCGGCAGAGGTTGCAATGTCAAGTGCATTCTGGATGGATTCAAGATGATCGATCTGCGCCTTTGTCTGCAGGATCAGCTCGTTTAACGCCTCCGCAGTCCTTTTCAGCTTTCCGTACTTGTCAAAGTATTTCTTGGAGTTGTCCATCGCTGACAGCGTGGGATCAAGCGGTACTTTGACGATATTGTTGTTGTCATAATAATTCTCGGCAAGCAGCTCCTTTGCGCCCTCCGGCAGTCCGTAGCCATACGCCTGGATCATCTCGCCGTACAGCTTGTACTTTTCCTTCTTCTCGGAATCTTTAAGCTGCTTGAGCTGGAGATCGTATTTCTTGACGTTGCGCTCAAGCGCGGTCGTCACGATCTTTCGCAGATCGACGGACTTCTGACGGATGCGGGTGTAGCTGCTGCGCTCCGCGTAAAAGACTTCGAGGACGTGCGAGATGGAATCACAATGCTCCACATCATAATCTGCATATTCTTTTAGTTCCATGCAGGAAAATTCTACCGGCTCGCGGTCTTTTCGGATGATGACAGGCGCAAAGCGATGCTCTCTCACCTCATCCATGAACCAGCAGAAATGATTGGCAAGATGCAAAAGCTGATCCTCGCTTAAGCCTGCAACCGGCGTATCCGCATCGATTCCCGCGCGGAACGCGATCTCGGTGGCAAGCAGCGGGCTGATACCGGTAAAGGAGCCATAAATCGCCTTGGTGACGGTTGCAGGCTTCTGGCGCAGCGTGGCCGCGACCACAGAGGCATCCACCTCAAGTGGGGAAAGCTTGTCATCCTGCGTCGCCGCGATAAAATACTGCCGTCCCGGAAGTACCTCGCGCACGGAGCTCATCGCGGAGGATACATGCTTGATGCTGTCGATGATCATTCCGTCCTCATTGCAGAAAATGATGTTGGAATGCTTTCCCATAAGCTCAATGATCAGCTCCTTTTTGCACAGGTCACCAAGTTCGTTTAAGTGTTCGATCTCGAAATGGATGATGCGCTCAAGCCCCGGCTGGTAGATGCGGGTGATCTTGCCGTTTGCAATGTGCTTGCGCAGCACCATACAGAACGTCGGCGCAGTAAGCGGTGCCGTCTTATTGGTGCCGGTTAAGTACGCAAACGGAAGTGACGCACTTGCGGAAAGGCATAAGCGGTGCTGCGTGCTGTTTCCCTTTATGGTAAGTAGCAGCTCGTCCGCCTCCGGCTGTGCGATCTTGCTGATTTTTAGTCCGAGAATGGTTGTGTTCAATTCGTGAACCAGACTCGATATTACAATTCCATCTAATGCCATAATGTCTCCTTGAAGTTCTCTATAAATTCATTTTCCGGATCTGTTCATCCATAAAATGCTGCATCTGGATATACAATCCGCGGTGTTCTTCCTTTTCAAGAAGCGGATCATCGTCAAGCACCTCTCGTACCGCCTCCGAGGCACTTTTTAACATATCGGCATCCTGATAAATATCCGCAAGCTGGAAAGCGAGCTCCCCGCTCTGGCGGATGCCAAAGAAGTCTCCGGGACCACGCAGCTTTAAGTCCTGGCTTGCAATATAAAATCCGTCATTTGAGTGGTTTAATATCTCAAGACGCTGCTTTGCAGTCTGCGACCGGGATGTATTGATCATGATGCAGTACGACTGTGCATCGCCGCGCCCGACACGCCCGCGAAGCTGATGGAGCTGTGCCAGGCCGAACCGGTCAGCATTCTCGATCATCATGACTGTTGCATTCGGTACATTGACTCCGACCTCGACAACTGTGGTGGAGACCAGTACCGAAATCTCATTCCTTGCAAACCGCTCCATGATTTCGTTTTTCTTTTCGTTTTTCATCTTGCCGTGAAGCAGGCCGACCGTTATGCGTCCACCGTAATATTCCCGAAGCATTTTTGCATAATCGGTTGCATTTTCGGCATCGGCGTTCTCGGATTCCTCCACAAGCGGGCAGATGATGTACGCCTGATGTCCCGCCTTTACCTGTTCCTCGATGAAGGAATACGCCTTCGGGCGGTATGCGGTATTTACCACGCAGTTTTTGTTCGGAAGCCGCTTTGCGGGCACCTCGTCAATGACTGAGATATCCAGATCCCCATAGAGGATAATAGCCAGGGTACGCGGGATCGGGGTGGCGCTCATGACAAGGATGTGTGTGGCATGTCCCTTTTCGGAAAACGTCTCCCTCTGCCGCACGCCGAACCGGTGCTGCTCATCGGTGATGACAAGCGCAAGATTGCTGTACACCGCTTTCTCCTGAATGAGTGCGTGCGTTCCAATGATGATCGCATTCGGGCTGGCAAGGATCTGTGCATACGTTTTCTTCTTCTGCGAAGCAGTCAGCGAACCGGTAAGCAGAATGACCGGAATGTCAAGCCCGAACATCTCGCACATGGAAACAAACGACACATAGTGCTGTCTCGCAAGCACCTCGGTCGGTGCCATGATTGCAGACTGATACCCGTTCTTCGAGGTCCATGCCATTGCAAGAAAGGCGATGATCGTCTTGCCGGAGCCGACATCCCCCTGGATCAGACGCTGCATCACATAAGGACTTTGCATATCGCAAAGGATCTCCTTTATCGTCCGCTGCTGCGCCCCTGTAAGGGAATATGGCAGCTTCTTCATAAGCTCCCACACAAAAGAAGCATCCGAGAATAAATAGGAGTTGGCTTCCTTCTGCTGTTTTTCCTTCTGGTACTGCATCCCCATGATAAAAAGGAAAAATTCGTCAAATACGAGCCGCTTTCTGGCGATGATCAGGCTGTCCATCTCATCCGGAAAATGGATCTGCTTGATCGCATAGTTGTACTCACACAAGCCATTTTCCTGACGGATCGCCGGCGGGAGGTAATCGTTAAAAAGCTCCTCCGTACTTAGCGCCGTCTGGATTGTCTTGATCATCCGATTGTTGGTGATCCCGGCAGTCAGCGCATATACGGGAACGAGCGAAAGCTCCATCGGTGCATACTGCTCCGCCGTGTAGATCGCTGGCTGCTCCATGACCATAAGAGTGCCTTTTTTGCGGAGCTTTCCATAAAAAACATATTGCTTTCCAGGCTGGATCTGGCTCTTGATATACGGCATGCGATACCAGACGAGCTGTAAATTCGTCTCCCCGCGCTCCAGCATAAGAATGGTGACCGGCATGCTCGCGGTTTTCTTTACGACCGGCGCGTGCGCTGCCGCTGCCCGGATCGCACAGAAGCCCTCCGCTGCATAATATTCGTCCGGAAATTGAAGTGCTTTCGGATATTGCACATAATCCCTGGGAAAACGAAGGAGTATATCACCAACGGTGTATACTCCCATCTTTTCAAAAGATTCACTTGTTTTGGTGCCGATACCCTTAAGCTCCTGAATCGGTGAGCTGTTGTTCATATAGACTCCTTAAAACGGTTATTCTACAGAAATTACATAGTAATAAATCGGCTGGCCGCCATTGTTGATCTCTACCTCTACGTCCGGATGCTTCTCCTGAATCAGGGAAGCAATCTCCTCTGCTGCTTCCTCGGAAGAATCAGATCCATAGTAAATACTTATGATTGCAGAATCCTCATCGACAAGCTGTTCGACCATATCCAAAGTGGTCTCCTTTAAATCTGTTCCGACAGAAAGGATTGACTTGTCGCCGATTCCCATAAAGTCATCCTGCTTAATCGTCTTACCGTCGATCTCGGTATCGCGGACAGCGTAGGTCACCTGACCGGTCTTTACAACCTCGATCTCAGCGTTCATTGCCTCGGTGTTCGCCTCAACGGAGTAATCCGGGATGAAGTTGACGAGCGCAGTAATTC
Source organism: uncultured Agathobacter sp. (assembly GCA_934307695.1). GTDB lineage: Bacteria > Bacillota > Clostridia > Lachnospirales > Lachnospiraceae > Roseburia. The sequence continues at coordinate 29,017 of CAKRCS010000006.1, forward strand.
CCTGCGGGATCGTCTTGGTCGGGATAACGATGATCTCCTTGTCCTCAACCAGTGATGCTGCCTGATTTGCAGCCATGATAATATTCTTATTGTTTGGAAGGATGAAGATATGGTCTGCGTTTACATGCCCGATCGCATTTAACATATCCTCGGTGCTTGGGTTCATGGTCTGTCCCCCCTCAATGATGTAGTCAACACCGAGTCCCCGGAAGATTTCATTCATTCCCTCTCCGATGGAGACAGAAATAAATCCCATATCCTTATGCGGAAGCTCTTCTGCGGAAGCCTTTGCCTGCTCTGCCTCTAAGGCAGCCTGCTTCCCGGCATCCTTGATCAGCTTCTCCTGATGTTCTTCCCGCATGTTGTCAATCTTGATGCGTGATAATGCGCCGTGCGTGAGCGCAGTCTGGATTGCAAGACCCGGGTCATTGGTATGTACATGGGTCTTTACAATCTCATCATCGGCAACGACAACGATCGAATCACCGATGGACTCTAAATACGCCTTGTACTCTGCAATCGCTTTGTCTGACATTGGGTGATCGAGCAGGATGATAAACTCGGTACAATATCCAAACTTGATATCAACCGGAGCAGCGTCCCCGCCTACTGCCGGTGCTTCCCCTGCCGGAGCACTCTCGATCGTGTAGTCAACTTCCTTGCCCATAAGAGCATCGAAAGCACCCTTTAACACCTGGACAAGTCCCTGTCCGCCGGAATCTACAACGCCTGCCTGCTTTAAGACAGGAAGCATCTCCGGTGTCTGGCTGAGCACATACTCTGCCTCCTTGATGACCTCATCGCAGAAAAACACAAGATCATCCGTCTCGTCTGCAAGTGTAAGTGCCTTGTCAGCGGCGCCCTTTGCAACGGTAAGGATTGTTCCCTCCTTCGGCTTCATAACTGCCTTGTAGGCGGTCTCGACTGCCTTCTGGCACGCCTCGCTGATAATCATGACATCGAGCTCGTCATGTGTCTTGATCACCTTACAGAAACCACGGAAAAGCTGGGAAAGAATTACACCCGAATTTCCTCTTGCACCGCGCAGGGAACCGGAAGAAATTGCTTTTGCAAGCTGTTCCATCGACGGATTCTCAAGTGCGTATACCTCTTTTGCTGCTGACATGATCGTCATAGACATATTGGTACCGGTATCTCCGTCCGGAACCGGGAATACATTCAATTCATTGATCCATTCTTTCTTAGATTCGAGGTTCTTTGCACCTGCAAGGAACATCTTTGAAAGAGTCTGTGCGTTTATCGTTGTAATTTCCAATGTAATAGTCCTCCTTAATCAATTACCCGTACGCCTTCGACGTATATATTGATTTTTTTGATCTGCATACCAGTAAATGACTCCACTTTGTACTTTACCGTGGAAATCAGATTGTCCGTAACCGTGTTGATACTCACACCGTAGGAAACGATCACATGAAAATCGATCGTGATTCCATTGTCTTCGTCTACATCAACATTGATACCATGTGTCAGGTAATCACGCTTAAGTAATTTAACAAGGCCATCCTTAACATTGACAGCGGCCATTCCAACAATTCCGAAGCACTCAACTGCAACAGAACCAGCGTAAGTTGCGATAACATCTTTATCAATTATGATCTTGCCAAACTTGGTGTCCATTTGTCCCTTCATACTAATACCTCCATGAAATACTGACATAGCTATTGCTATTATACCCATTTTCGTAAAAAAAGCAAATACGTATTGTAATTTCTTTATTTTTTTGAAAATTATTCTTGCATTGGGAAATATAATCTGTTAGAATGTTCATGTTGTGAGCACGGAGATACTATATTCCGGGCTTAAGAATTGGCAAGGAGGTGCGAATCATGGCAAAATGCGCAGTTTGTGAAAAAGGTGTACATTACGGAAATAATGTAAGCCATTCTCATAGAAGATCCAATCATGTATGGAAGTCTAACATCAAACGTGTTAGCTGTAAAGTAAACGGAGTACCACAGAAGTTATATGTATGTACTTCCTGCTTAAGATCTGGAAAAGTTGAGAGAGCTTAAGAATAAGCATCGAAATCACTCGTCTTCGGACGGGTGATTTTTTTATCTCAAAATCAGCACCCGGATATATAGTAGCTCAGGCACAGGCAGACCGCGATGATCAGTATTCCGACAAAATCGTTGGACAATACGAGCATCACAAGCATTCCCATCGCAAACCAGAACAACGTATAACCAAGCACTCGTTTCATAGAAGCTCCAAAAAAAGGCGGCATATATCATAATCAGTATATGCCGCCCTCTTTCTATGGTTCGTAAAATATTCAATTATTCTTCCGCATCCTCAACCGTCACATCATCTGCACCGGTCTTTGCCCCGCCGGAAAACTTATTTACAAAATCCGGCACCATGTCAAGCACCTTGGTCAGTCCATCCTGATTTTTGATGTTAACGAGCTTTGTGGTTCCATTGGAAATAACAAGCACAGCACTCGGTGTAATCTTGCCGCCGAGACCGCCGGCACCTGTATTTTTCTTTTCCTGCATGAACGCACCTGCCGCCACACCAAAAGATACATCTACAAGAGGAAGGATGATTTTGTCCTCAATGTGGATCGCATCACCCACAACGGTCTTGGTGGTGATAAAGCTGTCCATTCCCTTAAACAATGATTCCACGGTTTCTTTGAAGTTATTCTCTGCCATCTTGCGCTCCTCCAGTCCTATGATTTGATCTTGGTAAATTGTCTGTATAATCTTCTGCAATTCTTATCGGTTATCAGCCGGAGAAAAATCCCGGCCAGCTGTACCATATAAATATGTCCTTTGGTATCGGTACTGCCCTCGATGTACGCTGCATCCGCCTCAAAATCCGGGCATATATGCCAGCGGTTCTGATACCCGATCGGAAACAATGCCAAAATTCCAAAGACCTGTGCCGTGGTATCCGGCGAGCCTGTGGAATAGCTCATATCCAAAAACAGTCTGCCGGGCAGGATGCATTTGAGCAGGCGAAACACTTCCTTTTTCAGATGAGATACCGCTGCGCGGTTTTGGGTGTCCTCTGCCATCTGCCTGAAACGCTCCGCCGTGCGCCGGATATCCGACAGTTTCCGAAGAAAACGCTTCCATTTTTGACGGATTTTCTCAAATAGTGTGTCCTTCTTGGGCCCGGATGATACATGTTCCTTTGCCGTCTCCCTGGTATCTGTCTTTGGGATTGTCTGCTCCTGCGGCGGCTCTTCTTCCTCTTTCTCCACCACAGAATCCGCTTCCGGTGATCCCGCACCAGCTTCCCCTTCCTGCTCGGGCGACAGCTTCTTTTTAAAGCCAAACAGCCGCACATACATGCTGCTCCTGCCTTCGGTGTAGGTCAGGCAAAAGGAAAACAGGTGAAACAGCCAGTAAACACGAATGCTTCCGTCGATCTCCTTCTGGCGGATACTGCCCCTGACGCGGTATCCGACCGGACAAAACAGGATCAGAAGCACAACCGCTATCAAAAGCAGAAGCAGGATCAAAAGCAGCCATCCGATTATCTTTAGAATCGCAAGGATAACTGTCATTTGCCGTTCCCCCGATTTTCTTTTAAGTAAGTATAGATGTCCGTATTCCCGGTAGTCTGGTATGCCTCATCGATGATCTTGGTGATAAGCCCGACACCCTCGTCATACCCGCCTGCAAGTCCGATGATACGCAGCTGCTCCTTCGGGTAGCCCCGCTGCAAAAGTTCCTTCGCCGGGATCATATCAAGAAGGTTGTCCGGATTGGACGCAAGCGCGATCACATAGACAGAAAGCGTTCCGGCATTATGTTCGATCTTCCATCTGATGCGTTTTTCTTTTCCTTGTAAGGATTCTCCGATGTACAGCTTGTCATACCATTTCATAAAAGCTTCACTCTAATAATATTTATGTGTGCCCCAAAGATTGCTCTTTTTCAGATCCAGATACTCATTGTAGGCTTTTTCAAGAATCTGTTTCTCATTGGAAAACTTGAGAAGATGATACGCCTCGTGATATTTATAAAAGCCGGAATCCACAAAAAATTCCTCACGCTGGGGCTTGCTGTAATAGCTCTCCCCCATCATAAGATACCAGTGTACTTCCTTCTCAACGGTATCTTCCGGAACGGTAAACGTATACTGGCTCTTGCCGACATATTGTATGATTGTTGCGTTTGCTCCGGTCTCCTCTTTCACCTCACGGATTGCGGTATCCTTGTACTCTTCTCCCGGTTCAACAGTACCCTTCGGAAGAACCCAACCTTCGTATTTATTCTTATAATTCTTATATAAGAGTAAAATCTTTCCACGAAAAATTACCACACCGCCACAACTCGTTGCCTCTATCATTGCACTACCTCCTAATGTGTGGTGTTAATGCCAGAAAATAGTATACTCTAATTTCGAAGGTTATGCAACTATTCAAAATAAGCATCGAAGATCTTTTTGGCAACCGGGACCGCATATCTGCTTCCGGAGCCGGAGTCTTCAACGATCACAGCGACCGCGATATCCTCCTTACCATCGCTTTTTGCATACCCTGCAAACCATGCGTTGGTCTGGTCTGTCGTGTCCGATACCTGCGCGGTTCCGGTTTTGCCATACGCGGTATATTCTTCGCAGTCTAACTTGCTTCCGGTTCCGTCCGTGACGACCGCACGCATATAGTCCTCCAGGAAGGAGGCTTCCTGTGCGGTAAGCAGATCTCCCCAGACAGCCGGGCTGTAAGTCTTTATCACCTCACCATCGGTATTTTTTACAGAATCGATCAGATACGGTGTCATCAGGCTTCCGTTGTTGTCGATCGCGCTTGCAAGAAGCAGTATGTGAAGCGGTGACATGAGCGTCTTTCCCTGTCCGATTCCCGTCTCCATCACGAGGGAGCTGCTATCCTCCGAAGAAATCTGGAAGCGGCTCTGCCCTGACTCAAACGCCACCGGAAGATCACGATTGAACAGCAGCCCTTCACAGGTCTTTTGGAGCTTCGCCCGGTCAAGTGCGAGGGACACGGAGGCAAACGCACTGTTGCAGGAGTTTGCAAACGCCTGCTCTAAGTCCTCGGTGCCGTGTGTTTTATCTGAAGCACAGTGGATCGTTTTCCCATCGTATGTAAAGTAGCTCTCACAATCGAAGGAAAAATCCGATACATCACCCTCCTGCTCCCGGTAATATTCCAGCAGGGTAAGAATCTTAAACACCGATCCGGGTGCGTACTTTCCCTGTGTTGCCCGGTTGACCAAAAGCGCATCCTCGCCGGAGACGATATCGTCCCATTCCTCCGCAATCCTGCTCGGATCAAATGCAGGCTTAGAAACCATCGCAAGAATCTTTCCGGTGGACGGTTCCATGACGATCACCGCACCGTCATGCGAGCCGAGCGCATCATAAGCCGTCTGCTGTAACTTGTAATTTAAGGTGGTGACCACCGTATCACCCGGATTCTTCTCACCCTTTATATCATTGAGCAGCTGATTTGCATACATCGAATGTGAGCGGAGCAGCAGAAAGTTCGCCTGATTTTCAAGTCCGAACTTTCCATGACCGGTATATCCGACCGCATGTGCAAACAGATCCTTGTACGGATACGTACGTGTCTCGTTCCCATCGGAATCGGTCTTTGTTGTCGCGAGCGTATATCCGTCCGCAGATTCAATATCACCGCGGACAACATATTCCGAGAACAGATTCTGCAGCGAGTTGTAAGGATTATTGATGAAGCTCTCGCTCTGGAAAACCATAAAATAGATAAAATATCCGATCAGCGCGATAAACAGCGCCAGAAACAGATATGTTACAACGACATACTCATGGTTCTTGGATTTTGCCATTTTCCTCTCCTTCCTCCTTCGGTCTGTTGACCGGCTTTTCGGCGGCTGTGCGCGGGCGCATATACAGCCCCTGGATCACGCCGAATATGATCATGGTTGAGAGTAACGAGCTTCCGCCGTAGCTGATCAGCGGAAGTGTCACACCGGTGGAGGGGATCAGCTTGATCACACCTCCGATCGTGAGGAACACCTGACCGGCGTAAACCGTCGCAAGTCCGAGTGCCACCAGCTTATAGTAGGAATCCCGCATCTGCATTGCAATATTCATAAACATGATAAAACAGCTTGCACACACTAGAATGAGGCAGATCGCAAACACGCCTCCAAGCTCCTCCGAGATCGCAGAAAAGATAAAATCATTCTCAACGACCGGGATCTTTTTCGGCATTCCCTGATTCAGTCCAAGCCCGAACCAGCCTCCGGTTCCGATTCCGAAGAGCGACTGGCTGACCTGATAGCCCTCATTGTCGATCACGGAAAGCGGATCTTTCCATGCAAGAATACGTGTCTGGACATGTGGGAACAGCTTTGCTCCTACAGCCGCCGCGATCCCCATAAGGGCAAATCCGCCAAGAAAATACCCAAGCCTCTGCGTTGCGACATAGATCATGACCAGATAGGTCACAAAGTACAGCAGCGCCCCGCCAAGATCCTTGGAAATCACAAGGGCAAGCACAAAAAGCGCCGATATCACGCTGGTGAGCAGCACTTGTTTTAGGTCATGCTTCTGATAAAGCATGGACGCGATGAAAAAAACGAACAGGATCTTGACGAACTCCGACGGCTGGATTGAGATGCCGGCAATCGAGATGGAAAGCTTTGCCCCGTAGCTGGTCGTTCCTGCGACCGCGACTGCCATCAGAGCAAGGATTCCGACCACCGCGTACACCCAGGTGAGCTTGCGGAAAACAGACAGCTTCTGCAAAAATACCGGAATGAGCATGGCGATCGCCGCCCCCGCAGCCAGAAACAGATACTGCCGGTATGCTTTGTCAATGGACAGGCGTGTCAGCATGATGAGCCCGATCGTAAACAGCATGCACATATTGTTCAGCACCAGTCTTGATGCCTTCTTATAAAAAATATGATAAAAGATAAAGATCAGCGAAACCAAAAGTACCTGTAACAGGTAAAATACAAGGATCTGTGTATTTTTGCCCGTCAGATACAGCACACCGTTTCCGATCAACTGGATCAGGTATAAAAGCGCCTTCTGCAGATGAAAGATGTAGGACTGCTCCGAGGCATCTTTGCGGTAGCGGAATACCCAGAAGCAGGCAAAGGTATAGAACAAAAAACAAAAAATCAGCAGATATTTGGCAAGCTGTACCAGTAAATGAACCATATTACTCTACTCCTCTTTTATAGTGACCATTGGTATATGGAAAAGCCCCCTCACCAAAATGCTTCATCGGCTGTTTGGCAAGCGCACGCCCGTAATCTTCGAGCACACGGTAAGCCTCCTGCTCTGACTCCACAGAAAAATGAAGCCGGAACTTGCAGATGCCGTAGGAACGCAGCTCATCCATCGCCGCAATCAGCATCGTCGGAAGGGAATTGTATATGATATCGTAGCAATCCGGACAGCAATTCCGGACCGGGAAATCCTTCTTGTAGCGGTCGCGAAGGTAAAGCACCTGCGGTGTGTGACGGCAGCCGCCAGTATTCCTGCAGACACACTGCGCGGTCGTCATCAGCGGGTAATAGCCGTACACCCACATCACACTGCTTGCATTTGCGCGTGCGGCGATCTCCTTGCGGTTAAGTTCAAGCGGAACCGTAAGTGTATCCGCGCCCGCCTGTAAAAATGCCCGTACAGCGTCATCATTAAAGGTATACAGATTGTGGTCACACACAAGCGCACGATCCGGGAAATTAGTTTTTACAAAGAAAAAGCTCTCATAGTTTTTGACCACGAAGCCGTCAAGCCCGCAGGCTCTAAGTCCATCCAGATTGCTATGATAAAACTCCATCGTCGCAGCACGGCAGATTGCAGGCAGGATGAAAAATACCCGCTTTCCCTTCTCCCTGCAGCGCCTGCAATCCTCTAAAAGCGCTTCGAAAAAGCCCTGCCTGTCGTAGGCGCTTGCATCCAGATAGACCGTGCTTACCCAGTCAAAGGAAAGTACCGCAGGAAGAAGCCTGCGATTCTCCAAGGAGACGATCTGCTCCTCGCTTACGCCCTGCCCGGTATATGCTCCGGAAGCCTCTTTTGATGTTCCAAGCGCGGTGCTATCCGGTGCTTCTCTCCGGCAGACCAGCAGGATTCTCTCCTGAAGCAGCTCGATCGCATCACGCTTTAACTGGTTTAATATCCCATTTGGAACAAACAGCCCCTCGTCCAGCTCAACCTCAAGAAAATCGAAGGCGAACGCGGTATCCTTTGTCTTTTGCATACGCGCCTTCACGTCTTCGGCCGTAACCGGCAGCTTCTGCGCCAGATCCGGCTCCTGCCCCGATACCGTCACCCTGCAATCGGTTGAAAGATCCCAGACCGTAAAGGTCATCGGCGCATTGTGCCGGATCGTAAGATGACCGCCGATCTTCCGGTAGCTTTTCTCACGGCTGTCATATTCACTCTCCTGCGTAAAGGAAGGCTTCTCAAAGGTCATCATATCCGTTCCGTTGTGCCTGGTCAGGTAGCCGTCGGTAAAGCCACAGCGGTTTCCATAGGAAGAAAGCGTCGCATAATCCTCTTTTGAGAGGCTTCCATTGCCGCCGGATAATACCGCATCTAAATACTTGCGGTACATGGCAACAACACCCGCGGCGTAGGATGTCTTTTTCATTCTTCCCTCGATCTTTAGGGAATAGACACCCGCTTCTGACATTTCCTTCAGATGTCCGGCACAGCAGAAATCCTTTAAACTAAGCACATAGGACTCACCTTTGCGCAGACTTTTATCTTCATTATAGACACTGTATGGCAGGCGGCAAGGCTGCGCACATCTGCCGCGGTTGCCGCTTCTTCCGCCAAGAAGACTGCTAAACAGGCACTGACCGGAATAAGAATAACACAAGGCACCGTGTACGAAAGCCTCCAGCTCCATGCCTGTCTCCTCCGTGATCTTTTTCATCTCGGCAAGAGACACTTCCCTTGCCATCACCACGCGCGTCACCCCGTATTGCTGAAGAAAACGCACACCCTCCACACCGGTTACGGTCATCTGCGTGCTCGTATGGATCGGCAGATCCGGAAACCATTCATGTATCTGCACAAGTGCTCCGAAATCCTGCACCAGAACTGCATCCAGCCCCCGCTCATAAAAAGGCAGCAGATAGTCGTACAACTGTCCGATCTCTCGGTTTTTTAGCAGGGTATTTACGGTCAGATATATTTTTTTGCCGCGAAGATGCGCATAATCGAGCGCTTCGAGCAGGGCATCCTCCGAAAAATTATTTGCGTATGCACGCGCACCAAAACGGTCTCCACCGAGATATACCGCATCTGCTCCGGCATCGATCACCGCCCAAAGCGTCTCCGGTGATCCGGCAGGCGCAAGCAATTCCATTACAGGCTCCATTGATTTCTCCTATCTGTCTTGTAAAGTCGTCAAAAAAACAAAACGGAGCAGAAGTCTCATGCTCTGCCCCGCTTATATGTTATTGTGCTTTCTTTGTCTTGTTCTTGTCCTTATCCAAAAGCGAATCCTCAAGGGTTGCTTCCAGTCTCGCTTTATTTAAAAGCAGCTCGCGATTTTCAGCCTCCAGCTGCTTTACGGATGCTTCCGCAGTCTCTGTCTTTACCTGATTGGTGATCAGGTCATGTTTAAGATCATAGATCTCTTTGTCCTTAAGCTCGATATCCCGTTCCAGCTTCTCCACCTGGGACTTCGCCTTAAAGTAGTCATCTGCAATATTGAGCTGGATCAAGGTGCTCTTCATATTGAGCGGGAGATGACGATAATCTTCAATGGCATCGAACTCGCTGATCTTGTTGTTGATGTAAGCAGCTACCTTCTGTAAATACTCTTCCCCTTCATAACCGCTTAATGTATATACCTTACCATCTATTACCACTTCGGCACTTGTCTTGGCTGACATAACTTATCCTCCGGACTCTTTTGTTTTCGTAACTTATCCTTACATATTGTATCATTGTCGCAGAAAGAACACAATAGCTTAATGGATTCCAAAATGCTCATACGCGAATGCGGTTGCGACACGCCCCTTTGGTGTGCGGTTGATAAAACCATTCTTGACCAGATATGGCTCGTAGACATCCTCGATCGTTCCGGCATCCTCTCCGAGTGCCGCCGCAAGGGTGTCAAGTCCGACCGGACCACCCTGGAACTTCTCAATGATCGTAAGCAGGATGTTCCTGTCGTTCTGGTCGAGTCCGAGCTTATCTACCTCAAGCAGATCAAGTGCAAATGCCGCCACCTCGTAGGTGATCCTGCCATCGTACTTGACCTCCGCGAAATCGCGCACACGCTTTAAAAGGCGGTTTGCAAGACGCGGTGTACCGCGTGAACGCCGTGCAAGCTCGTATGCGCCCTGCTCGTCAATCTCCACGCCAAGCTTGGCTGCGGAATGCAGGACGATTGTTTTCAGCTCCTCCACCGTGTAATATTCCATGTGGCAGACAACTCCGAAACGGTCACGGAGCGGTGCAGATAGCATTCCGGCACGCGTCGTAGCACCGACCAGAGTAAACTTCGGAAGATTTAACCGGATCGAGCGTGCGGTCTCTCCCTTGCCGATCAGGACATCGATCACAAAATCCTCCATCGCCGGATACAGATACTCCTCCACCTGACGGTTTAACCGGTGGATCTCATCAACGAATAGTACATCACCCTCCGCAAGGTTATTAAGGATTGCTGCCATTTCACCCGGCTTTGCAATCGCAGGTCCCGACGTGATCTTAAGGTGTGTTCCCATCTCGTTTGCGATAATCCCCGCAAGCGTTGTCTTTCCAAGTCCCGGCGGTCCGTAAAACAGAACATGATCCAGAGACTCCGAACGCTGCTTTGCCGCTTCTATGTAGACTTTTAAATTTTCTTTGATCTTTTCCTGACCAATGTATTCTGTCAGCAGCTGCGGGCGGAGATTTGTCTCGATGGAGATATCCTCCTCCTGCATCTGCGTGGATATGACTCTGCGCTCCATAATTCTACTGTTCTTCCCTCTTAATGATTCTATGCTGATGGATCAGCGGATGCCGCTTTGCTTTACAGGTGCTTAAGCGCCGCCCGTAAAATGTCCTCAACATCCATCGCCTCGGTGATCTCTACCTTAGAGACCGCCTTTAAGCTCTCCGCAGAGGAATATCCGAGTGCGGAAAGGGCAAGCACTGCGTCGTTCTTGATTGTGGAAGCAGCTCCTCTTGCAACGGCATTCTGCGTGTTTGACAGCTTCTGCTCAAACGCATCCTCCAGCGAGATCTTGTCCTTTAGTTCAAGCACGATGCGCGAAGCGGTTTTGCCACCGATTCCCGGAGCCTTTGCGATTGCCTTGGCGTCCCCCGACAGTACGGCAAATCTTAAATCATCCGTAGAAAGCGCGGATAAGATTGCGATTGCCCCCTTCGGTCCGATCCCGCTGACCGCAAGAAGCTGCTTGAACATTGCCATCTCGTCCCGCTCCAAAAAGCCGTACAGCATCAGGATATCCTCCCGGATATACAGATAGGTATGAACCTTTATCACATCGCCGATTGGCGGCAGATCATTCATTGCCTGCCCGGAAATGACAACCATATAACCGATCCCACCAACATCAATGACAATGTGGTCGGCATTTACTTCAACAAGTTCTCCTCGGATATAAGAAAACATATACGCTCCTTTTTAACGAAACCGGAATTTGACACGCAGGATAAGCTCCTGCGAGATCACGCCGATCACAAGTCCTGTGATCGTGCCGGAGATAAACAATACCGGTATATAATAGAATACGGAAAGGTTCTGGACAATCGCTGCAGCTACAAGCAGCTGTCCGATATTGTGGAAAATACCGCCTGCGATGCTGACCGATATGCACTTGAATCTGCCGGTCTTTTTCAGCAGAACCATCACGATAAAGCTGAGCAGACCTCCTGCAAGTGAATACGCGATGCTGAATGCGTTTCCGAACATCATACCGCTTAGAACGATACGCATAATAGAAATCGCAAGTGCCTCCTTTGTCCCCAGCAGATAAAGTGCCCACACGATAACGATATTGGTAAGTCCGAGCTTCACGCCCGGAATGCCGATATGAAACGGGATCAGCGTCTCGATATAGCTGCAGATCAGTGCAAGTGCCAGAAATATTCCCATATATGCTGTTTTTTTCATGGAATTACCTCTATAAATTACCCAAAGATCTTATTTGGAAAAAGCATCGATCGTGTCATCCTCCTGCCCGCCGGTGACTGTGACAACCACCTTGTTCGGCAGACAGATAATGCTCTCACCGCTTTTAGATATCGCATTCTGATATTCACAAAGCTTATCCGGACAGCTGGCTTCAATCATTTTAGCCTTTCCATCCCTGATCGACAGGACATTCGTGGTAGCGCCGGAAGCATCCGGGATCTGTATTTCCTGCTCCCCGTTAAGGGAATACGTTCCGTAAACCGTTCCGTCGATCGTGATCTGAACCTGATCCCCCTGCGGACGATTTTGGAAATAGAAAAAATAAAAGCCCAAAGCGGCAGCTGCCAGAAGAACGGCCAGCAAAATAAGATCATTCTTTCCAAAACGTTTATTCATTTACTACTTCACCTAAATAATAAAAGCCTTTGCATTCCTTTAATCTGACATTGTAGATCTTGCCGATCATGTCAGACGTTCCCGGAAGATGAACAACTGAATTGTTGTCGAGCCGTCCGGTCACAAGCGCAGAATCCTGCTCGTTTGGCTCCTCGATAAGAACCGGAAGTGTCCTGCCCTCCAGCTCCATTGCCTTCTCGTTAGAGATGGACTGCACCAGAGCTAAAAGTTCATCAAAACGGCGCTTTACCACCTCCTGCGGCACCTGATCCTCCATCGCAGCAGCCGGTGTTCCGGTTCGCTTGGAGTAGATAAACGTAAATGCGCTGTCATAGCGCACACGCTTTACCACATCGATCGTCTCCGCAAAATCCTCGTCCGTCTCACCCGGAAAACCGACAATGATATCGGTTGTGATCGCAATATCCGGAACCTTCTTGCGGAGCTTATCTACAAGTGCAAGATAATGCTCCTTGTCATAGTGGCGGTTCATGATCTTAAGCAGTCTTGAGCTTCCGGACTGAAGCGGCAGATGCATGTGACGGCACACCTTGTCGCAGTCGCGGATCGCATCGATCAGGTCATCGGAGAGATCCTTTGGATGGGACGTCATAAAGCGGATACGCTTTAAGCCCTCGATATTGTTGACCTCACGGAGCAGCTCGGCAAAGGTGACCGGCTGTTCTAAGTTCTTGCCGTAGGAGTTGACATTCTGCCCCAACAGCATGATCTCGGATACGCCGTCCTTTACAAGCCCTTCAATCTCGCGGATGATGTCCTGCGGCTCGCGGCTTCTCTCGCGCCCTCTTACATACGGCACAATACAGTAGCTGCAGAAATTGTTGCAGCCGAACATGATATTGACACCGGATTTGAATGAGAACTTGCGCTTGATCGGAAGCTCCTCAACGATCTTATCTGTATCCTTCCAGATATCGATGATCATGGAATTGGATTCATACATGCGGCAGAGAAGCTCCGCAAACTTATAGATATTATGTGTTCCAAAGATCAGATCTACACAGCGGTAGCTCTTTTTGATCTTCTCAACGACCGTATTCTCCTGCATCATGCAGCCGCACAGGGCGATCTTCATGACCGGATTCTTCTTTTTGTAGTTGGAAAGATAGCCGAGTCTGCCATATACCTTGTTGTTTGCGTTCTCGCGCACGGTACAGGTGTTGTAGATCACAAAATCGGCATGCTCATCCTTGCCCTCCACATAGCCAACCTGCTCTAACACTCCGACAAGCTTCTCGGAGTCTCTGGCATTCATTTGGCAGCCGAAGGTGTGGACACAGTAAGTAAGCGGGCGTCCGAGCTTCTCGGACTCCTTCTTTACATACGTTTTTGCCTTCTCGATATAGTCATATTGTAAACGTGTTTCTTCTAAATCTCTCATATTTTTCCTGTTATTCTCTAATCTGTCCGTTTCCGTAAATAATATATTTGTAGCTTGTGAGCGCTTCAAGTCCCATCGGTCCGCGGGCATGAAGCTTCTGCGTGCTGATACCGATCTCCGCACCGAAGCCAAACTCGTTGCCATCTGAAAAACGTGTGGAGGCATTGACATAGACACATGCAGAATCGATCGCATCCAGAAAGTGCTGCGCCCTGTCGTAATTGTTCGTGATGATCGCCTCAGAATGGTGGGTGGTGTAACGGTTGATGTGCGCGATCGCCTCATCAATATCCCCGACCGTCTTTACAGAAAGAATATAGTCGAGATATTCCGTTCCCCAGTCCTCCTCGCCCGCCTCTTTGACAAGCGGCTGGTCTGCGCCGAGACATGCGAGTGCGCTTGCATCCGTCCGAAGCTCAACCTTCTTCGGTGCAAGTGCCTCATAGAGCATCGGCAGGAACTCCTTCTCCACACTCTTGTGTACCACGATGGATTCGCAGGCATTGCACACGCCGATCCGCTGCGTCTTGGCATTCTTTATAATGCGGACTGCCATCGGAAGATCCGCCTCGGCATCCACATAGATATGACAGTTGCCGGTGCCGGTCTCGATGACCGGGATCGTTGCATTCTTTACAACATTCTGGATCAGTCCATGCCCGCCTCTTGGGATCAGAAGATCCACATACTCATCCATCTTCATAAATTCCATCGTCGTGCTGCGATCGGTTGAGGTGATCAGATTCAGTGCATATTCCGTGACATTGTTCTTTGCAAGCGCCGCCTTTAGCGCGCCAACGATCGCAATGTTAGAGTTGATCGCGTCACTTCCACCCTTTAAGATCACGCAGTTTCCGGTCTTAAAGCAGAGTGCGAACGCATCCGCGGTCACATTCGGTCTTGCTTCATATATGATGCCGATCACACCGAGTGGCACACGGCGCTTTCCGATGATCAGACCATTCGGACGCTTTTTCATGGAAAGGACTTCCCCGATCGGGTCATCAAGCGCTGCGACCTGACGCAGGCCATCTGCCATTCCGGCGATCCTGTCGTGATTTAGTGTGAGACGGTCAAGCAGGCCATCCGGCATATTGTTTTCCTTTGCACGTGCAATATCCTTCCTGTTTTCCTGCAAAATCGTATCTTCATTGGCAAGAAGTGCATCCGCAGCGTCCGTAAGGACTCTGTCTTTGGTGTCGGAATCAAGCATTCCAACGGCAATTTTTACATCAGACGCGTTTTTGCAAAGCTCTCTAAGTTCTTCCATGAAAGATCCTCCTGTTTAAATATGATCCAGCGGATTGGGTTGTATGGCATCTGTGATAACGGCACGCATCGGATAATCGTGCGGCTCTGTTTCAAAAGCCTCCACCACCTGAAACGAGTAGGCAATTCCCATCGGGATCAGCCGCTTATTCTTCTGGTTTGCAGTCAGATACCGGTCGTAATAGCCTTTTCCGTACCCGATCCGGTAGCCATCTGTGGAAAATGCGACACCCGGAACAAGCATCGGTGTCCGGTCTACGATCATCCGCTCCAGCGGTTCGGTCGCCTTTGGCTCCGCGATCCCGTATGCACCGGGCACAAAATCCTCCATGCAGTATGCCGGATAGAACTCCATCTCGTTGCCATATACCTTCGGGAAATACAGCTTCTTCTTATCCTCCCACGCCCGCTCGATAAGCGCAGTCAGATCTACCTCGTTCTGTGTTGCCATATATAAAAGTATCTGTTCGCTTTTTTCGTACCAGTCAGAAGCCAGCAGCTTCCTGCAGATCTCATAGCTGGCATACTGGCGGTACATAAAAGAAATATCATTGCGAAGCAGACGGCATTTCTTACGAACCTGATCTTTTGTTTCCATATTTCTCACCAAGGTTCTCAATGGAACCGTCCGGGTTGACAATGTCAATCGCGTTTAACTGGCTGCGGAAATTATTGCGGACACTCGCAATATATTCCTGCCGGAGAATAGACTGCTCCATCTTCTCAGCATCTGTCAGCCCTTCCGCCTTGGCTTTGTGGTATAATTCATTGATTCGTTTTATCTTTTCCTCGGTCATTAACCTATACTCTCCATTATAAAATTCTCAAGATGAAAGCTTGGGTTTGGATCTGCGTGGAAGGTTGTTCCGACAAAATCCCCTGCAAAAATATCATGAATAACCCCAAGATCGGAGGCGTTTGCGATGATCATATCCGCGCCGGAATACGTTGCGATCTTTGCTGCAGTCAGCTTCGTTGCCATTCCACCGGTGCCGACATCGCTTCCAGAGCTTTCCTTTGCCATGGAAAGGATTACAGAATCGATCTTCTCTACATCACGGATCAGTTGGGCGTCCGGATTGGAATTCGGATCGTCGGTGTACAAGCCGTCAATATCCGAAAGCAGGATCAGCTTGTCTGCATGTACAAGTGATGCAACCAGTGCAGACAACGTATCATTATCACCAAACTGCATCTCGTAGGTGCTTACCGTGTCGTTCTCATTGACAACCGGAATCACACCAAGACGGAACAGTTCCTCAAAGGTGTTCTGTGCGTTGCTTCTGGATACCGGATTGATCATGGTGTTCTTCGTCATAAGCACCTGGCCTGCCGTCTGGTTGTACTCACCGAAGATCTTCTGGTAGGTCATCATCAGCTTTGCCTGACCGACCGCCGCACACGCCTGCTTTGTTGAGATGTCCTTCGGCCGTTCGGATAATCCGATCGCATCGCGTCCGACCGCAATTGCTCCGGAGCTGACTAAGCAGACATCCATCCCCTGATTGCGCAGATCACACAATGAGCGCACCAAAAGCTCGATCTTGTACAAATTGATACTTCCGGTCTCCTTGTGCGTAAGCGAAGAAGAACCGATCTTAATAACCACTCTCATACTTTTATCCTCAAATAATATTGGCAACAAAAAATGCCTAATTTACTCTACCATACCTTTTCATAAAATACAAAATAATATTCTTGTTTTCCATCATTTTGCAGCTTATAAGATCATGTGCAGCTTATCCGCAACGCAGGTAAACACCGCTTCCGTTACATCCCCGCAGTATTCACCATCCGCATGAAGCACAAACGGCTTGGAAATAGAAACCTTCGTAACCCGGCTGTCTGCCACATGAAAGCCCTTGATCCGCTCATGTTTGGCAGCAACCAGAAGCGGCAGGCAGAAAAAAGTGCGCCACTTCGGGATCCCGGATGCGCTGCTTAAAGAAAGCACGCCGTCAAAAGGGGTTGCGTTCGGTGCCATCGGCACTCCGCCACCCTCCGCGCGAAGATTCATCGCCGCCATAAAGATCAGACGGTCAAAATGCTTCGTTTCCTTGTCAAACTCGACCTCAACCGTTCCGGTATCCATTGAAAAAAGTGTCTGCACGGTGAGCAGAATGTACGTCAGTTTTCCAAGATGGATCTTATTCAAAAAGTTCTTCATGCCGGAATGCAGTGCCTTTTTGCACACGATCGCATCCATCCCGACACCACTGCTGATCCCGAAAAGCCGCGATTTTGTACCGTTCTCCCAATTTACCCTGCCAAGATCCATCGGCTGAAAGCGCGCACTTCCAAGCCGGTACGCCCGAATGATACGGTTGACGTTTTCCTCCGTATTCCTGCCGATGCCAAGCCCTCTGCCGAAATCATTGCCGGAGCCCGCGGGAATGATACCAAAGCGCACACGTTCAAAGTCTGTGATGCCATTTATGACCTCATTCATTGTTCCGTCTCCACCCACAACAACAAGGCAGATGTCCGGATCATCCTTTTGACTTATCATCCTTGCAAGCTCGGTGGCGTGGTTTTCATATTCCGTCAGATACGCTTCATAAGGAACAGCTTCCGCCATTAAGAGCGTTTGCACCCTCTTCCAGACCTTGGAACTCTTTCCCGTCCGCGCGGTCTGATTTACAATAAAGTATAACATTCCGGTTTTATCCTTTCACAATCACAAGGGGCGAATCCGAAGATTGCCCCTTGGTATGTTTGGTTCTACTCGTCATGCAGACTAGCGTTTTGCTTTTATCATAAGCTGCAAAATATGCTCAACATAGCGGCGGAGCATGATGTCCGATGTGCAAAAATCATCGGTAATCTCAAAATAAGATACCGGATCCTTATAATCCTTGCGAAACTCCGGACTCATGATGGTGTCATACTGCGGAAGGAACTCCCCTTCCTTTCTGGTATAACAGTTGCAGGCTCTCGCATTCTCCCGATAACCCTTGTCCACATAGGCGGCTACGCTCTTATGTACCGCCATATCCTCCTGTGGGAGGTAGTAGTAATCCTTATAATTGGCATAGAAGAAATGAAGCTCCCCGCAATAAATCGGGATCCGCAGTGTTGAGGTATCCCCATTGCTGATAAAATAATAGTCCCGGAACTGGTAGGATACACGCCTCGGCACAGGATAATCATTCTTTAAGGTGATCAGAAGCTCCTTCTGCTGTGTCCCGTCAACCGAGCGATACGTTCCGGTCTTCGTCTCGGTGATCGCATACTGTCCGTGAAAAATCTCATTGTAGGTAAGCACCGGAAGAAGGTCTAGCATCCCGGCAACATCCTCATAATTATGTAACAGAAGCACTTCTTCCTTTGCTTCATCCGGTTCCTTGCAATATTCTTGGTAGACATTGATCAGGTCGCCACCGGAATAAAGGTCATCCCGCGAGAGATTCAAAAAGCCTTCGATTGTCTTCTGCTTGTAATTCGGAAGCTTTAACAGGAATTTCAGCTCGGATACGGACTTAAAAATATCCAGATAATTAAGGGCTTTAAACGGTTCCTCCAGCTGGTAGGTATCACATTTGGCTTTCAAAAAAGGCACATCAAAGCCAACCCCGTTAAACGAGATAAGTGTCGAATAGCTTTTCAGGATCTCCAGGAAGGAAATGATCACCTCCCGCTCATCCGACGGTGTCTCCGCAAAGAACTGATCAATATGTACTTTTTCATCGATATGTCTGGCGCATCCGATCAAATAGATGGTGGAATGTGCCGGCGAAAATCCGGTTGTCTCAATATCAAAGAAAACAGCGTCTGCATCAAACAGTTGATCCTGCAGTTGGCTTTTCCGGATATACAGTTGCTCCTTGTGGATGTGCTTCATACCTAAAATCCTCTTTGCTTAACCCTCGTTTTTCTCAAAGTAAAAAGAACTCAGTCTCGAAAATCCAACTTCCTTGTAATTGATGATCTGTTCCGTGCTTCCAATAAACAGCACGCCGTGATTGCCTAACGTCTGGTAAAACTTCTTGTAGATCTCGTCCTTCGCCTCATCCGTAAAATAGATCACGACGTTTCTGCAAAGGATCATGTCATAGTCACGCGGATACGGATCCTTCAGCAGATTGTGCTGCTTGAAGGTAACACATTTTTTTAACTCATCCGAAATCTTATAAGAATTGCCGACCTGCGTGAAATATTTGCGCTTTAAGTCAGCCGGAACGCCGGCGATACTCTTCTCATTGTACAGGCCTGCCTGTGCCTGCTCTAATACCTGTTTATCAATATCGGTCGCAAGAATCTGGATATTGGACAGTTGGATATGCTTGGAAAACGCCATTGCGATCGAATACGGCTCATCACCGGTCGAACATGCGGCACTCCAGATCCGAAGCGGGCGCTTATGCTCCCTTAACAGCTTCGGGATCACCGTCTCGTCCATCAGCTTCCACTGATCCGGGTTACGGTAGAACTCCGAAACATTGATCGTAAGGAAATTGACAAACTGCTCAAACAGTATCTTGTCGCTCTTTAACAGCTGTACATATGCTTCATATGAATCGGTCTTATTTTTCTTGGCGAGCGTATCAATACGCCGGCGCATCTGCTTTTCTTTATAAAAATTCAGGTCAATACCGGTAAGCTTGTATACCTCTTTCTTAAACCACTCGTAATTATCCAGCATTTCCTTCCCTCCAGACAAAACTTTAAATTTTTCGAAAACAGCGAGTCCCCTTGTGACTCGTTGCGTGCCCACACAGGCGCGCAGGTGCATCTCCCAATAAATTGAAAAAAGGGAGCTGACCAAACAGGCAGCCCCCTAATAATCGTATCTTACTCTTCTGTCTCAGAAGCTGCTTCTTCCATATTTACATCTGCAACTTCTTCATCCTCGTTCTCTTCCGGAGCAAGTAACGCCTTGATACTCAAGCTGATCTTCTTCTCATCTTCGTTGAAGTCAACAATCTTAGCTTCTACTACCTGTCCTACCTTAAGAACATCGGATGGCTTCTCAATGTGCTCTTTTGAGATCTGTGATACATGAAGAAGTGCATCAACTCCCTGAGCCAGTTCAACAAAAGCACCAAAATCAGTCATGCGGGCAACCTTACCGGTTACTACATTGCCAACTGCATACTTCTCAGCAGCACCATTCCATGGGTTCTCTTCCGGGAACTTTCTGGAAAGAGCGATCTTAGACTCGTTGATGCTCTTGATAAATACCTTAACGGTCTCGCCAACGGTAAATACCTTCTTCGGGCTTTCAACACGTCCCCAGGACATCTCGGAAATATGAAGAAGTCCGTCTACACCGCCAAGATCGATGAATGCACCGAAATCAGTAACGTTCTTAACAGTTCCTTCGATAACATCACCGACTGCGATCTTGCTGAGCAGCTCCTTCTGAGCCTCTGCCTTCTTTGCAGCAAGAAGTGTCTTTCTGTTACCGATGATACGTCTCTTCTTCGGATCAAACTCAGTAATAACGAACTCGATTTCCTGATCCTTGAACTTGCTCAGATCCTTCTCAAAAGTATCGGATACAAGGCTTGCAGGGATAAATACTCTGGTCTCGTCCACATTGACGCATACACCGCCGTCAAGTACCTGTGAAACCTTTGCGGTAAGCACTTCCTGATTATTGAAGGCTTCTTCTAATCTCTTGCTTCCCTTCTCGGCAGCAAGTCTCTTGTAGGAAAGAACCACCTGTCCTTCGCCATCGTTTACTTTAACGACTTTGGCTTCCATGGTATCGCCAACGGATACAACAGTTGTAAGATCAACATTAGGTTCGTTTGTATATTCGTTACGAGTGATGATTCCATCTGATTTGTATCCGATATTAAGTACGATCTCGTCCGGCTTAACATCAATAACGGTACCTTCAACCACTTCTCCATTTCTTATTGTTTTTAAAGATTCTTCCAGCATTTGTTCAAAGCTCATTTCTGACATTCTTTGAAACCTCCTCAATGATATTGTTTGGGGTTGATGCCCCTGCGGTAATACCTACGTTATTGATTGACTTAAGCTTGCTATAATCCATATCGCTGCTTGTTTGAATATAGTAAGTATTTTCACATTCATTTTTACATATTTCAAATAGCTTCTGCGTATTGGAACTCTTCCTGTCACCGATGACGATCATTGCCTCGGATTCGGACGCAATCTTCCGTGCCTCACTCTGACGTTCCTCTGTTGCATTGCAGATAGTATTTAAAACAACTATATCATACCCTTTTTGTTTGATAATTTCAACTAATTCTTGAAATTTATTGTAGTTAAATGTCGTTTGCGAAACAATGCACACCTTTTCTTTGCCGAAATTTGGCAAAAGTGAGGCTTCTTCTGCGCCCTTTACCACATAAACCGGGGCATTTTTCTTAACCCAGCCGCGGATTCCCTGCACCTCCGGGTGCTCCGGATTCCCGATGATAATAATGCTGTCCCCGTTTTCGCTGTGCTCTTTTACCAGCTTGTGGATCTTAAGGACGAACGGACAGGTGGCATCGACGATCTCAAAGCCCGCCTGCTCGATTGCCTCGTACTCTGCGGCGCTGATTCCGTGGGAACGGATGATGACGGTTCCGCATGGCAGCTTGGAAAGCTCCGAAAGCTCATTGATGACACGGACACCCTTTGCTTCGAGGTCTTTTACGACCTCCTCGTTGTGGATGATCGGTCCATAGGTATAGATTGGCTTTTCCTTTTTCCCGATCTCACGGTACACAACGCTTACCGCCCGCTTGACGCCAAAGCAAAAGCCCGCACTCTTTGCAAGTGTTACGTTCATACTAGCATCCTGCCTCTTTGATGATTTCTTTCATTTTATTGACCACGCCGTCAATGTCAAGGTCGGAAGAATCCAAAAGGATCGCATCATCTGCCTGCTTTAACGGGGAAGTCTCGCGGTGCATATCCTGATAATCGCGGTCGATGATGTCTTTTTCGATCACCGCAAGATCACACGCCTGCCCCTTTTCGGTAAGCTCATCGAAACGGCGCTTTGCGCGGACTGCGGAGGAAGCAGTCAGATAGATCTTGACGTTGGCATTCGGAAGTACGACCGTTCCGATATCTCTTCCGTCCATGATCACATCCTCCTTTGCGGCAAGCTGCTGCTGGAGTGCAACAAGCTTTGTGCGCACGACTGGATATTTGCTGGTCGCGCTTGCCATCTTGCCGACCTTCTCCTTGCGGATGACCGGATTTACATTCTCCCCGTTCAAAAGCACACACTGCTCCCCGTTCTGATAAGCGATGGAAATGTCCACCTGATCGGTTGCGGCTGCGATCGCTGCCTCATCATCCGCAGCGATGCCGTTCTGCAAAAAATAGTATGCCATCGCGCGGTACATAGCTCCCGTATCCACATAAATATAACCAAGCTCCTTTGCAAGCTTCTTGGCGATGGTGCTCTTTCCCGCACCTGCCGGTCCGTCGATCGCGATATTGTTACTCATAGCTGTTCCTCGTTCTTTCTATATTTTAATAATCTTTTTATGCTTCGATGCTGCATCCGGCAAGGAAGCCGGTCGACCATGCGATCTGCAGATTGTATCCGCCGGTCATCGCATCCACATCGAGTACCTCACCGCAGAAGTACAGATTCTTCACCCTCTTGGACTGCATCGTGGACGGATCAACGTCCTTTACAGACACGCCGCCCCGCGTGATGATTGCCTCATTCCAGCCCCGCGTACCCGCAATGGTCAGCGGCAGCTTCTTGATAAGCTGTGCGAAGGTCCTTCGTTCCTCCTTTGAGATCTCGTTTACCTTCTTCTCCGGATCGATTCCCGAAAGTGTGATCATCACCGGGATCAGCTTCGCCGGGAACAGATGTCCGAGCGCATTTTTAAACTGCTTGTTCTTCTGCTCATCGAAATCCCGCAGCAGACGCCTGTCAAGCTCCTCAAGATCAAGTGCAGGCTTTAAGTCAATGTAAAGCATCGGCTCCTTACTCCACATCTCGCTCTTTACCGCCGAGCTTGCGGACAGGATGACCGGACCGCTCACGCCAAAATGCGTAAACAAAAGCTCCCCGAAGTCCTGATACAATTCCTTTTTTCCATTGCAGATGCGGATGGAAATATTGCGGAGCGATAAGCCCTGTAATTCCTTGCACCATTCTTCCCTGATATTAAACGGAACAAGTGCCGGTGTCGGCGTGGTTATCTTGTGTCCGGTCTTTTCCGCAAACAGGTATCCGTCACCCGTAGCTCCGGTGGACGGATAAGAAACACCTCCGGTTGCAAGGATCACCGCATCCGCGGATAATACCCTGCCGCCTGTCAGACGGACTCCGGTTACTTTCTTCGCCGGAAGCTTTTTCTGCTCTGCCTCCGATAAGGACGGATCCTGCGGCAGTTCCTCCGTCAGAAGCTCCTGCACCTTTGTGTTCAGGCAGATCTGCACCTGCTTGTCCTTTAGCGCCCTTGTCAGCGCCGCTATGACATCGGATGAA
Organism: uncultured Agathobacter sp.; assembly: GCA_934307695.1. Lineage (GTDB taxonomy): Bacteria > Bacillota > Clostridia > Lachnospirales > Lachnospiraceae > Roseburia. The sequence goes on from CAKRCS010000006.1 coordinate 52,612, forward strand.
TGATCCGACACCGGGAACACGCGGTTACCACGCTCGATCTTGGTAGCAAGCCCATAGCTTTCAAAAAAATCGAGTACGCTGTCGTTCGTACACGCGTAGAATGCACTATATAAAAACTTCCGGTTGCTCATCACATTGGCAAAAATTGTCTCCATGTCACTGGCATTGGTCAGATTGCAGCGACCTTTTCCGGTAATATAGATTTTCTTGCCGAGCTTCTCGTTCTGTTCGAGCAGGCATACCCGATGCCCGCAATTTGCAGCCTGATATGCAGCAAACATACCGGCAGCGCCACCTCCGATTACGATCACGCTACTCATTCTTCTGTCCATCCAGCTTCGCATAATGGATCTTGACGGAATCGTTGATATAGTTGATCTCATCATTCTCGTATACCTGATACTCTCCCCAGATGTCCTCCAAGGTGGTAAGTGTTCCCGCAACCTCCTTCTGCTTTTTCATGCAAAGGGCAACGATCAGTGCATTGATGACGCTGAGCGGTGCGACAAGCGAGTCGACGATGGATGCCATATCACTATCCGCAATCAGATTGCAGGAAGAATACAGGTTCATCGGGGAATGCACACTATCCGTAATGGTAATAACTTTGGCATTCCGGTTATTGGCAAATTCCAAAGCCTTAAGGGTACGCATGGAATACCTCGGAAAACTGATTCCGATGATTGCATCCTCCGCACCGATCCGGAGCATCTGTTCAAACAGCTCGCTGGAGCTGTTGGTGGTAAGCAGATGTACATTTTCAAACATCAGATTGCAGTAAAATGCAAGAAAGCTTGCCAGCGGTGCGCAGCTGCGGATTCCAATAATGTAGAGGCACTTTGCGCCGAGGATCGTGTCAACGGCAGACTCAAATGCCGCGTGGTCGATCTTCTCCAAGGTCGACTTGATCTTGTCCGCATCTGAAGCGAGTACTGTCTGTAAAATCTCTGACTGTGAGATCCGCCCATAGGTCACTTCCATCCGCTGCACGGAATTGAGCTTCGTGCGCACCATCTCCTCAAGTGCATTCTGGAACTCCGGATAGCCCTTATATCCAAGACAGGTAGCGAAACGCACAACCGTTGATTCACTCACACCGACGGTCTCTCCCATCTTTGCCGCGGTCAGAAATACTGCTTTGTCATAATTATCGGTAATATAGGTAGCGATCAGCTTCTGGCCCTTGCTCATGGAGCTGTATCTGCTATTGATCCTATTTAACAATTCGTTTGTATTTGACATACAATTCCCTCAATTTCTTTTCCAATTTCCTTATGGTCACATAAGCCCACTATCTACTATCGTATCACTTTGAGGGTAAAATGCAAGAAATAAGTTGTAAATCTTTTGCCATCCGGTTCACCCCTTCCGGCACTCCGGCACTTTATAAGGGATTAAAAAACAACTTCAAATATGGTTCCGCCAGAAGGATTATCCCGGATTTCAATACTGCCATCATGCGCCCTGACAATTTCACGGACAAGGGCAAGTCCAAGACCTACACCTCCCAGTGCCCGGCTTCTGGATTTGTCGATACGGAAGAACGGTTCAAACACCCTCTCCCGCAACTCCTTAGGAATCCCGTTTCCCGTATCTTCTACCAAAAGATAAATATGCTTTTCTTTCTGAAACGCACTTACGGTAACGCTCCCACCTGAATGGTTGTATTTGATTGCATTCTCCACAAGATTATATACAAGTCTGTAAAGAAGTATATCACTGCCCACCATTACAACAGCATCACAGTTTCCAACAAGTGCTATCTGTTTTTCCAAAGCAAGCGGTTCAAGATCTGCGAGCACTTCTTCAACAAGGGCATCCACGAGGATGTTGTCATCACGTACTACAACCTGAAGCTCGCTCATATCAAGAAGTGTCTTTATCATCCTGCTAAGCCGCTCACTCTGCTCCGTAACCATTGCGATCGTCTGCTCCGCGCATTCATCCTTGCATGGATGCCCGGTCGAATGATACAAGTCAAGCTGTACCTGCATCAGAGCCAATGGTGTCCGTAGCTCATGTGCCGCATTTGCCGTAAACTGACGCTGCATCGCAAATGCTTCCGAAAGGCGCTCCAGCATCTTATTATAAGAAACACTAAGCTGATTTAATTCTTTTACCTTATTTTCCTCGATTCTTGAATCCGCAAGATTCTGCACCTGTACTTCTTCAATTTTATCAGAGAATTCTTTCAAAGGCTTAAGTGCATGTCCGCTTATAAAATAGGTAACAACACCTCCGATAAGAGCCAGCAGGGTTGAAAATACCAGACTATTCTTTTTATAGTCAGCCTTATTGTTATACACCTGGACCGAAAAATCACTTGCAAACTCATCCCACTTATCATCCGGAATACTGATATAAATTTCGTCAGAGCCATTCCCATTATCATCGCCTTTAGCGTCCACAGTATTCTGCAGGGAATCAATGTAATAAACACCGCTCTTATAAATAAAAAGGGTAAGGCATCCACATATTACCGCTATAACTAAAGTAGTAATGATCGTAAGCCTCCACTGAAGGGACATTTTTTTCATAATTCACACACCTCGTAATTTATAGCCTTCGCCCACTTTGTTCAGAATCGGATCATACCCAAGCACCGCCTTGAGTTTTCTTCGAAGCGATGACATGTGGACGCGGATAGAACCGCTAAAGCTATCCACAGAAGCATCCCAGACATGTTCAATCAATTCCTCCTGACTTACCGGTCTTCCCTGATTCAGAAGCAGATATTCCAAGATGCCATTTTCTTTTCTAGTCAATGATACCGGCTTTCCTTTTGCATAAGCCTCCCGCTTTCTTGTATCAAATCCAACGTCCCCACATTCCAGGCAGACATCCTTCTGCACAAATTTCCGTCTTGTAAGACTTCGGATCCGGGCCTCAAGCTCCTGCAGATGAAATGGTTTTTCCATATAATCATTCGCACCCGCATCTAACCCTTCAACCTTATCCGAAATCTGGCTTCTTGCAGATAAAATAAGAACCTTCGTCTCCTCATTTTTCAGCCGGAGCTCCCTTAAAATATCCATGCCATCCATCCCCGGCAGATTTAAATCGAGCACAATCAGATCATAATTTTCAGCCAGGATATATTCCAGAGCCTCCTGTCCATCATAGCAGGTATCCACCTCATAACCTGCATCGTACAGGCTTTTGGCGACCGTATCACATAATTTTTTCTCATCCTCAACGATTAATAATCTCAAAATATTTTCACCCGTTTCTTAACAAAAATTTTACAACAATTATTGTATAATACAAAAGTCAGCTGGTCAATAAATACAACGAATGAAAGGAGTTACAATATCTTGAAGCGTAGAAAAATTACTCAATTTGCTTTGCTTATCACAGGTATAACGATGATCAGCTATGGGGCAATCCGGGGCGAAGCTGCTACCGTGCTTGGCAAAGCAATAAAATTATGTCTGGAGTGTGTAGGAATTGGATAAAAAGTCAAAGATACGATCAAAAAAATTAGCCCGGCTGCGCGGGTGGATACAGGCAGCTGCCACGCTGCTTACGAATCTTCATATTCCCAATTTATTTAAGGGGAAAATTTATCAGGGAAAAGCCAAAACGGTATGTGTGCCGGGCTTGAACTGCTATTCCTGTCCTGCTGCCACGGGTGCATGCCCGATTGGTGCTTTTCAGGCAGTTGTCGGTTCTTCCAAATTCAAATTTTCATACTACATAACTGGTTTTTTCATTTTACTTGGTGTAACATTAGGAAGATTTATCTGTGGATTTTTATGTCCGTTCGGATGGTTTCAGGATCTGCTTCATAAAATTCCCGGAAAGAAATTTTCCACAGCAAGGCTGAAACCTCTCCGATACCTGAAATATATTATTCTGGTAGTTTTCGTTATACTTTTACCGATGCTTGTTACGAACTCTATTGGAATGGGAGATCCTTTCTTCTGCAAATATATTTGTCCACAGGGAGTTTTGGAAGGTGCTATCCCGTTATCACTTGGAAATGCCGCTATTCAATCCGCGTTGGGAAAACTGTTTTCTTTCAAATGTCTTATTCTGATTGCAGTAGTTGTCTTAAGCATTTTGTTTTACAGACCTTTCTGTAAATGGATTTGTCCGCTGGGAGCAATTTACTCACTATTTAATAAGATATCCTTTCTCAGCATTAAGGTTGAAAGCAGTAAATGTGTCGGATGCAGCCAGTGTGCAAACGCTTGTAAAATGGATGTTGATGTGCGCAAAACGCCAAATCATCCGGAATGTATACGTTGTGGTGCCTGCATAAAGGCTTGTCCAACAGATGCTATCCACTACCAGTTCATCGGGAAAACCTGTAAACACAAGGATACCGGTAGCCAATCATAACCTATCGGCAACCATTTATTTTAATTCTATTATGTAAAGGAGTATTTTATCATGAAAACAAGAAAAACCATTCTCTCAATTCTTACCCTCTGCATGGCATTCTCACTGATTGCATGCGCCGGAAAAGAAAACCCAGAAACACAAAGCACCCAGAATGCAGCTGCTACCACCGGCACAGAACAATCCGCAGACATGAGCGATGCAACACTTGAGGATTTATATCAGCAGGAGAACCAGCTTTTCGCTGACCACAGCGATGCATGGAACAAAGCCTTTGGCATGATGAATAAAGGCACTGCTGATCCAAGTGGAAATTATGCTGATTTTCTTGCCGATACGGTAGAGTCCAACAAAGACGCCTTTACGGATGACGAGTATCAGACGCTTACCAGTGATATTGAAGCCATCCGCAAAATAGAAGAACAGATCGCTGAAATGGAAAAGCAGACGACAGAATCCAATACCTCAGACCAAACAAACGATTCCGGAGAAGCCTCCCCATTCAAGAATTTCTCCGCTCAGGATCTGGATGGTAATTCTGTTGATGACACCCTGTTTTCCGGAAACGCAGTAACCGTTGTAAACTTCTGGTTTACCGGCTGCAAACCTTGCGTTGCAGAATTATCTGCACTCAATGATTTAAATGAAGCACTCAAGGAAATGGGCGGAGAGGTTGTCGGAATCAACACTGAAACCTTTGACGGAAATGAAGACGCAATCAAAGAAGCAAAGGAAATCCTTGAAAGCCAGGGAGCTAACTATCGCAATCTTTCCATTTCCTCTGATTCCGATGCTGGCAAATATGCCTCTGAAATCATGGCATTTCCTACAACAATTCTAGTTGACAGAAATGGAAACATTGTAGGCGATCCAATGCTGGGTGGAATTGATAATACGGATAACTACAATTCTCTTATGGAACAGATTCAGGCAGTAATTGACGCAGATAAAGCCAGCAACTAGTCCTGCTGTTTCTATCTACGAAAAATAGTCTTCCTATCCAAAAACAAAGAGCCACATTTTGTGACTCTTTGTTTTTTCCACTTTTAAAACAAAAGCTGAAGCCCCATAACAATGATCGGTCGCATCCCTGCGGAGCATTTTTGCTTTATAGGAAAAGGAATTTCCTATAAAGCAAAAAATATAACGGGTATCCAGCTGCCAGCCAGATACCCGTTATATCGTCCACTATGAAATTAAACCGGATATGCTCCGTTCTTGGTATCCGCAGTCTTTGCATCTACCCCGGTCTGCTGAGCTTCACGATACTTGAAGAACTCTGTTGCAACCTGTGGGAACAATGCATAAGAGAGAACGTCCTCATCCTGCTGCTTCCACTGCTTCATCTCCTCCTCGAACTTTGCAAGTCCCGGCTCAAGAAGATCTGCAGGTCTGCAGGTGATTGCGTTTTTCTTGTCCTCACCGAGTACCTTGTCGACAACCTCCGGATTGAATGGCTTAACCGTCTGTCCGTACTTTCCAAGAAGAATATCCTTGGTCTGGGAAGTTGCGACCTTGTAACGCTCTCCGGTTAAGACATTGAATACAGCCTGTGTACCAACGATCTGTGATGAAGGTGTAACAAGAGGTGGCTCACCAAGATCCTTACGAACTCTCGGAACCTCCTTCAATACTTCCTCGTACTTATCCTCTGCGCCCTGCTCCTTAAGCTGTGAAACAAGGTTGGAAAGCATACCGCCCGGAACCTGATACTTTAAGGTCTGGATATTGACACCGAGAACCTTCGGATTCAACAGTCCGCTCTTTAATGCCTCCTCACGGATCGGCTGGAAGTAATCGCAGATCTCAGAAAGAAGATCCAGATTCAGTCCGGTATCGTATGGAGTACCCTCAAATGCCTTGACCATAACCTCGGTTGCCGGCTGTGAAGTGCCAAGTGCAAGCGGAGACATTGCAGTATCAATGATATCGCAGCCTGCCTCAACTGCCTTGAGGTAAGTCATGGAAGCAACACCTGAGGTATAGTGTGTATGAAGGTCGATCGGAAGACTGGTGGAGGACTTCAATGCCTGAACCAGCTCGGTTGCTGCGGTAGGAACCAGAAGTCCTGCCATATCCTTGATACAGATAGAATCTGCACCCATATCCTCGATCTTCTTTGCGGTCTCCATCCAGTAATCCAAGGTGTAAGCCTCTCCCAATGTATAGGAAAGAGCAACCTGTGCATGTCCTTTTTCCTTCTTACATGCCTTTACTGCGGTCTCAAGGTTACGCACATCGTTCAAGCAGTCGAAAATACGGATAATATCAATACCGTTAGCGATCGACTTCTGTACGAAATACTCAACAACATCATCCGGATACTGGCTGTAACCCAAGATGTTCTGTCCACGGAATAACATCTGGAGCGGAGTCTTTTTAAATCCGTCCTTTAACTTACGAAGTCTCTCCCACGGATCTTCCTTTAAGAAACGAAGGCATGCATCAAATGTCGCACCACCCCAGCACTCTACTGCGTTGTATCCAACCTGATCCATTTTGTCGATGATCGGAAGCATCTGCTCAGTGGTCATACGGGTAGCGATCAGGGACTGATGTGCATCACGCAAAATGGTTTCTGTAATTTTAACACCCATTTTTTTATTTCCTTTCTGTTATCTTCTTTTAGATTCCGAATATTGCCATGAAGCATCCGGCTGCAACAGCAGTACCGATTACACCGGCAACGTTAGGTCCCATGGCATGCATGAGCAGGAAGTTGGTAGGATCTTCTTCTGCTCCGACCTTCTGGGAAACACGCGCAGCCATCGGAACGGCAGATACACCGGCAGAACCAATAAGCGGATTGATCTTTCCATGTGTGATATGGCATAACAGCTTACCGAACAATACGCCGGCAGCAGTACCAACCATGAATGCAACAAGTCCGAGAATAACGATCTTGATCGTGCTGACATTGATAAAGGACTCCGCACTTGTCGTTGCACCAACGGAGGTTCCGAGCAGGATAACAACAATGTACATAAGTGCATTGCTTGCAGTCTCCTGAAGCTGGCGTACAACGCCGCACTCACGGAACAGGTTACCGAGCATCAGCATGCCGACAAGCGGTGCTGTGGTCGGAAGAAGTACACAAACCACGATCGTAACAACGATCGGGAATAAGATCTTTTCAAGCTTGCTGACCGGACGAAGGTTTGCCATCTTGATGGCACGCTCCTTCTTCGTGGTAAACAGCTTCATGATCGGCGGCTGGATGATCGGTACAAGTGCCATGTACGAATATGCAGCAACCGCGATCGGTCCCATCAGACCGGTCTGTCCAAGCTTACCTGCAAGGAAGATGGAGGTCGGTCCATCTGCTCCACCGATAATGGATACAGCGGCAGCAGCCTTGTCATTGAATCCCAGCAGGATTGCAAGGAAGTATGCACTGAAGATACCAAACTGTGCAGCGGCTCCCATTAAGAAGCTGACCGGGTTTGCGATCAATGGTCCAAAGTCTGTCATCGCACCGACACCCATGAAGATCAGGGACGGTAAAATAGACCACTCATCCAAAGTGTAGAAATAATACAACAGACCACCTACACCGTTGCTTGTCTGCTCCGGGCTTGCGATAATATCCGGATAGATATTAACAAGAAGCATACCGAATGCGATCGGAACGAGAAGCAATGGTTCAAAGCCTTTTTTGATTGCGAGATACAAGAACAAGCATGCAACTGCGATCATTACATAATTACCCCAGGTGAGGCTGAAAAAGGCTGTCTGATGTAGGAGGTTTAATAAGGTTTCACCTACATAACTCACGTTTTTTTCCTCCTAAGGTATTAGTTTAAGGTTGCAAGTAACGCGCCTGCTTCAACCGTATCGCCAACAGCTACATTGATGCTGGCAACTGTTCCATCCTGTGGAGCAACAACCGGTGTTTCCATCTTCATGATCTCAAGAACAAGAACCGGATCTCCCTTCTTTACAGCATCGCCAGGCTTAGCCTCAAGCTTGAATACCTTTCCTGCTGCACCAGCCTCGATCTTAACACTTCCTGCTGCGGAAGCTGCTGCAGGAGCTGCTGCCTTTGGAGCTGCCGGAGCTGCTGCGCGTCTTGGAGCGGCTGCGGAAGGGGTGCTTCCGGTCTCCTCAACAGTAACGTCGTAAACATTTCCATTAACGGTAATTGTATAGTTCTTCATGAAATTAAATCCTCCTAAAATTATCTTCTATTGATTGAACGTACTACAAAGTCACTTGTAGAGGTTCCTTCGCTTGCAGCGATCGCTGCTGCGATCACGGCGATAAGCTCTGTGTCATCGGTAACACTCTGCTGTTCTTCCCGCTTCTCAATCTGGGTAACAACATCCGCATTCTCAGCAACTGCCTTCTTTGCCTTTGCCTTCTCCTGCTTTTTCTTCTCCAGATACGGGAAAAGGTTGAATGCGTAAATGATCAGGCTGATCAAAATCAGTACTGCAAAAACAACGGACATGGAAATCACTGTATTCAGTCCTGCCTTTGCAAGTTTCTCACCCATCGAATACTGTGGGTTAATGGAAATACCGGTTACTTCCATTGAGTAATACTCATATACTACTTCAAAAACGATAGTCTTTGTAGAACCATCATCAGCGGTAAACAAGAGGTTGATATCCGTGGTAAGAGTCTTACCTGCCTTGTCCACCTTAAAGCTGTCATCATCCACAGACGTAAATGTTCCAAACTCATCTGCGACACCGTTCCACGCTGTTGTTGCCTCGATCTGTGCATCTGTAACTCCGCTTGAGATCAGATAATCATAGATGGAAGAATAATTGTGATTGTGCAGATCGTCAACGGTCAGTTCGTTCTTTACCAGATCTTCGGAAAGTCCCTGTACCACCTGCAAATCCGTATATACAGCATTAAACAGTTCGTCGTATGTGTAGCCATTGTAATCTACCGTCTTAGGATCCGTTCCACATCCGCTGAGCATTCCTGCGAGAACCGTCAGGATGCAAAGCATCAAAGCGATTTTCTTCTTCATAAAACTTCACCTTTCTATTTTGTTCCGTGTTTCTTGTCCGGCTCTCCTACATACTTAGAGTAAAGCATCTCAAAGGCTGCGATCAGATACTTTCTGGTATCTGCCGGCTCAATGATCAGATCCACATATCCGCGTCCGGCTGCTGCACTTGCAGAAGACTGCTTTGCGGCATACTCGGCAGCTTTCTCGGAAAGCTCGTCCGCTCCTGCTTCCGGATACATGATCTTGGCAGCAAGCTTTGGCTCCATGGTTCCGATCTTGGCATCCTTCCAAGCATATACAAGGTCTGCGCCGATGGACTTGGAGTTCATTGCAACGTATGCGCTGCCATAAGCTTCATCGGTAATGAGATTAACCTTGGCAGTGGTAGCGTTTGCGAATGCGTAAACCATTCTTGCAAGCGCCTTTGCAAGGTTCTTCTCAGAACACTGGCAGGCCTTAAAGCCATTTGCATTTGTAAGTGTAAGTACCGGAATAGAGAAAGCGTCGCAGAACTGTACAAACTCAGCCGCCTTGTTGCAGCCTCTTGCGGTAAGTCCTGACTCGAATTCTTCTGCCTTCCTGCCTTCCTCATCATATACAGCCGCACAGTTGGCAACTGCACCAACGGTCATGCCGTTTAACTTTACAAAACCGGTAACCATGTTCTTAGCATAGTTCTTCTTTGTCTCGAAGAATACATGGTCATCGGAAAGCTCGCTCAAAAGGTATCTCGGATCCGCGGACATGCTATCCATTGCGTCACATGCGCGGTTAAGATCATCCTCACACTCATCGGTGTAAACGTCTCCCTCGTTGTTGGAAGGAAGCATGGTGATCAGCTCACGGATCTGCGCGATGATCTCATCCTCGGTTCCGACTGCATCGATGCATCCGTTCTCCTCGCTCTGGAACTTTGCGGAAGCTGTGTCACATTTCTCAGTGAAATTGCCCTTGATCGCATCCGGTGAATTGACAAACATGCGCCCCTTTGCTTCCTCAACAAAAGTAAAGTCAGCAAGTGCCGGAACAACGGACAGTCCGCCGCCACAGTTGCCAAATACCGCAGAGATCTGTGGAATCACGCCGGAAGCAGCTACTTCCTTTGCATAGATCTGACCAAATCCGTCAAGCGCGTCCACGGACTCCTGAAGGCGGATACCTCCGCAATCAATAAATCCGACTACCGGTGCGCCCATCTTCATAGCCATGTCATATACGGAAGCGATCTTCTTTGCGTGCATCTCGCCGATCGTTCCGTTTAATACGGAAGCATCCTGGCTGTAAATAAACACAAGATTGCCCTCAACAAGACCATGACCGATAATAACGCCATCGGAAGGTGCTTTCTGTGCAGACAGATTAAAATCTGTGCTGCGTGCTGTTACGAGAGAACCAATTTCCATAAAGCTGTTCTCATCGACCAACTTGGCGATACGCTGCATTGCCAAGCTTGCATTGTTAGTACTCATTTTATGCCCTCCATCTATAAAAATAAAAAATTTTGCTCATTGTGATTGTAATCCTTTTGAGGCATATTTTCAATATAAATTGTTAATTTTTTCACTATTTTTTCCAAATTCTTACATTGTAAAATAAGCAGTCCAAAAACACGAAAGCAGTCCCCGAAAATCCCACTGGTCACTGCCCTCATTTAAGCAGATTTCCACCTCTGCAACACATTCCCCGTTTAAGTAACACTGCATTTTTCCGACAATATCCCCGGCATTTACCGCGCGGCAGACCTGCCCCGGAAGCTCCAGCTCATACGAAAAGGCTTCTTCCTCGGACAACAGATACGCCTGCACCGCCTCCGGCAGCTCCATTCCCGCCGTAAGCACCACCGGTCTGCCCCAGTCCGCAAGTGCCGCGTCCGCTCTTTTTCCGTTTACCACCTCGACCGAGTATGTGTTTTCCGGGAAGGCGATCTCCTCGATCCGGTAGTGCTCCATTCCATAACGAAACAGCGTCTTTGCGTCGCTCCACTTATAGGTTTTATGGTTCGGCCAGCCGCATGCCAAAAGCGCGATCGTGTACCTTCGTCCCTCCGACTCGATTGCCCCCACATAACAATAGCCCGCAGCCGAGGTGAAGCCGGTCTTTCCGGAAATCGCCTCCGGCATCATGGACAAAAAGGCGTTTTTGTTGGAGACCGCATAGCTTTTTCCACTCAGATTTGTAAAGGAATGGCTCGCGGTCTGCGTGATCCGAAGGAACTCCGCAGCCTTTGGGGAATCCCAGCAGCAATACTTCATCAGCCTTGCAAGATCCGTGGCAGTCGTGTGGTGAAAGCCCTTGTCATCCTCCGCGTCCAGCCCGTTCGGTGTGATGAAATAAGTATCCGTGCAGCCGATCTGTGCCGCCTTTTCATTCAGCAGTGCCGCAAAGTCTTCCATGCTCCCGCCGACATGCTCCGCAAGCGCCATCGCACAATCGTTAAAGGATTCTAGCATCATGGCATAGAGCAGATCCTGCACATAGAACTGCTCGCCCTCCCGCATTCCAAGATGCACCTTCGGCTGGGATGCCGCCTTCTTCGATGCCGTAACAACATCGGTAAGCTCTGTCTGCTCCAAGCACACGATCGCCGTCAAAATCTTTGTGGTGCTCGCATTTGCAAGCGCAAGCGCCTCATTTTTGCCATAGAGGACTCTCCCGCTCTCCCCGTCCATCAGCACACACGCTTTGGAATAAAGAGACGTTTCCTTCGGCGGTTCGACCGGATCTGCCACAACATACTGCGGCAGTGTAAGCAATGTAAAAACCGCAAGCAGCGCTGCGGTCATTCGTAATCCAATTCTTTTTCCCATAAAAAAAGCCATATACATCACAAATTTGATAATGTATATGACCTTTTTATGCAATTTATGCGAACGGCAGGCTTCCGTGCCTAGATTGGAAGCTCGATCTCCATCTCGGCTTCCGCCTCCTGCTTAAACTCCTCGATCTGTACAGAGCTTAATACCGGTAGATCATCGATAGAAGAAACCCCAAAGGATCGCAAGAACTCCTCCGTTGTTCCAAACAGAAGCGGTCTGCCCGGTGCATCCAGTCTTCCCAGCTCCTTGACCAGATTGTACTCCACCAGCTTGTTTACCGCATGGTCGCAGGAGACTCCGCGGATCTTCTCGATCTCCGTTCTTGTGACCGGCTGCTTGTATGCGATGATGGAAAGCGTCTCTAGAAGTACGTCGGTAAGCACGCGCTTTTTCGGCTGCTTTGCGATCTTGATCAGATACTCGTACATCTTTGGCTTGGTGCACATCTGGTAAGAGCCGTCCAGCTCGATCAGCTCGATGCCGATGCGGTCGCTCCTGTACTCCTCCATCATGCCCTCTATGATTTTCTTTGTCTCTTTTTTATCTAACTCGATGGCTGCGGCAATGCGGTCAAGTTCCACTGCCTCGCCCATCGTAAATAATATTGCCTCTATAATTGCCTGATAGTTCTTTTCTTCCATAACTGTCCCCAAAACCAACTACGCAGCGATCTTTGAATCGATCTTGATGTCATCAAAGATGTGCTCCTGTGATATAAATATCTTACCCATTTTCATAAGCTCAAGAATCGCCAGGAAGGTCACAACGATCTCCGTTCTGCTTGCCTGTGATTCTAAAAGGCTCCGGAATGAAAAATGGCGGTTCTTCATTGCAAAGTTCTCCAGATAAGTCATCTTGTCCTCCAGAGAAACCTCTTCCTTTTCGATCTTGCCGAACTTTGAACGCACCGGATCGATCTTGTCCACCTGCTTTTTCATGATGCTCTGGAAAATCTCATTTAGTCTTGCAAGTGTGACATCCGCTACCAGCTCGTCCAGATTCACCGGCTCCTCGTAGGCAAGAATCTCGTCCGGGATCGTCGGCTGCTTGTACATGATGCGCTCCGCATCCATCTGACGGTCTTTTAACTCATACGCCATGCACTTGTACATCTTGTATTCCAGAAGCTGCTGTACCAGCTCGGCTCTCGGATCCTCCTCTTCCTCCTCGCTGGTCGGATCCTGCGGCAGGAGCATCTTGGATTTGATGTCGATCAGTGTTGCTGCCATCACAAGAAATTCGCTTAAGATGTTTAAATCCCTGCGCTTCATCTCCGCAATATATTCCATGTACTGATTCGTGATCTCGACGATCGGAATATCATAAATATTTACTTTATTCTTCTCGATCAGGTACAAAAGCAGATCCAGCGGACCTTCGAATACCTGCAGCTTAACCTTCAAATCCATCTGTATATCCTCTCATTTTGGAATCCTTAGTTATTTTACAATCTATATGTAGAAATTTCAAGCCAAATTTACAATATTTAGTATTTTCATCATAATATACAACTAGATTTAGTTGCCACCTTCTTTTCTCATAAATATATGCCATCGCACATAAGATATAGCAATGAAGGAGGTATCCCATGAAAACATTCCTATCTGTTTTACTGGCATGTTGCGTGCTCCTTGCGCAGCCCGGATGTGCCTATGCCTTTACTCCTGTCTTATCCGAAGAAGAAACACCAGCCGATACAAAAGAAGCATCTGCCCTTACCCTTGCTACTCCGTCCGCGATCCTGATGGAGTCCTCCACCGGCACGATCCTCTACGAAAAAAATTCCCATGAGCGCCTCCGCCCCGCAAGCATCACCAAGATCATGACTCTGATTTTGATCTTTGAAGCGCTTGAAACCGGTTCGATCTCCAAATCTGATGTTGTGACAGTCTCCGAACACGCCGCAAGCATGGGCGGCTCACAGGTTTACCTAGAGGCCGGCGAGGAACAGACCGTGGAAGATCTGCTCAAATGCATCAGTATCGCAAGTGCCAACGATGCCTGCGTGGCAATGGCTGAATACATATGCGGAACGGAGGAAGCGTTTGTTGCGCGCATGAATGAAAAGGCTGCAGCATTGCAGATGAATGATACAACCTTTGTCAACTGTTGTGGTCTTGAGGCGGAGGGACATCTGACCAGTGCCTACGATATCGCGCTGATGTCTATGGAACTGATCCGCAGCCACCCGGATATTTTCAATTACTGCACGATCTGGATGGATACCATCTATCACACGACAAGGCGCGGCACCACAGAGTTTGGTCTGACGAACACCAACAAGCTGCTCCGCTACTATTCCTACACGACCGGCTTAAAAACCGGCTACACCTCGCAGTCCAAATACTGCATTTCTGCAACTGCAAGCAAGGACGACATCCATCTGATCGCGGTCGTCATGGCGGAGGAATCTCCGACGATGCGAAACAAGGAGGTTGTCACCCTGATGAATTACGGTTTTGCCAACTGCCTCATGTACAACGATCCAAACACCGATATTCTTGCGGATCAGGCAGTCGCCAGAGGAACGAAAAAAACAACGTCCGTCTCCTACCGCTCGCCATTTCAGGCGGTTCTCACGCAGGGAACGGATGCCGCCTCCATCACCAAGAATATCGTGTGGAACGAGCAGCTGACTGCACCGCTCGCAAAGGGGGATGTGGTCGGCTATGCAGTCTATCTGTCCGGCAGCAAGCAGCTTGGAACCGTCGATATCGTCTGTGACGAGGACATCGAGGCTCTGACCTTTGGAACTGCATACCTGGATCTCTTAAAAATGCTATTGCCGGCTTAACCGGTTACCGCCAGCTGCTGCCACCCGGTATTCTTATTTCTCTGCCGGGTGGTCAGATCTGGCTTATCAGGTCATCCACCTGAAGCAGTCCCCAGGAGTTCTTGCGCCTGGCAGCGACCGGCTTGCAGTTTTTATAGGTGATCAGCTTTAATGCCGCCGGCGTTAGCTCCGGATCTTTTTCAAAGGCTAACGCCATTGCCCCGCAGACGATCGGAGTTGCCATCGAAGTCCCGCTTTTTTCGATATAGCCGTAATGCTTTGCACGGTCGATACCGGTGCTTACGATCTTCGTTCCCGGTGCGAGCACCTCCGGCTTGATGATACAGCAGCTTGTCGGGCCCTTCCCGCTGTATCCGGGCTTTAGGTACTGCGGCAGCTCCTTCTCATCGTCACTTGCTCCCACGGTAAGCACCTTACGCGAGATTCCCGGCACTGTGACCGTCTGCTCCTTCGGTCCCTTGTTGCCCGCCGCCGCTATGACCATGATCCCAATATCCCACAGATCCTCGATTGCGTCGAGAAGCCGCTTCTGCTCCTCATATTTTGCGCTCGGCAGATACCCGATGGAAAAATTAAGCAGCCGTATCTGATATTTTTCATGGTTCTTTTTTATCCAGTCGAGCGCGCGCAGCACCCGCTCCGTGCTACCGTTTCCCTTTGCATCAAGCACCTTGAGCACCACAAGATTTGCTTTCGGTGCCATCCCGGCATATTTTCCCCGGCTTAACTTACCGTTTCCACACAGAATCCCCGCAACGTGCGTTCCGTGTCCGTTGTCATCATAGCAGGAAACTCTATGCTCCTCATAGTCTTCAAAATAGACCACCCGGTTACTAAGATCCGGATGCGAAACCGCCACCCCGGAATCTAACACCGCGATCGTTACACCTTTGCCGCTATATCCCTTCTTGTATACATTTTCTGCATGTACGATTCTTTTTGCACGATTCATTTTTTATTTTAGTTTATGCATCGTACAGCTTCCAAGTGTCCGTTTTTCTTCCCCTAATTTCTTTTATCAAGCATTTTCATCATCCCCGGCAGTCCGCCTGCCCTCTATATTTTTGAAAGCTTTTCGCAAAAATTGTAGAAATTCTCTCCCCCGACGCACCATTAAAGTTATCGTGTCTCATAACGGCTTTGACACTCCACGCCCGGCTGTCCGTGGTAGATGGACTAGCTGTCGGACTTTCTAGTTCCCCTAAGTGCGGTGCCTTGCGAAGTTGATATTAGGAGCATGCACCTCGAAACTCGCTTTTAAGCTGTTCTATATATAAACACTTTGCGCTCAGACAACTCGGAGCATGCTCCCATTTCGCTCGGCGCGCCCACTAAGGGGAACACAAAAGCCCTCGGAAGCGTAGTCCATCTACCGCGAACCGACGGGCTGCGAGTGTTCAAACCTTTAGGAGACGCGATTTATAAGCAAAATGGTGCGAGGGGGAGCTAGAATTTCACAACTTTTTGTGACAGATTGAAAAAATATAGAGGGCAGGCGGACTGTGATGGGGGTGCCGAGAAGATTAAAAGAAATTAGGGAAAGAATTATAAAACAAAAAAGCCTGCTTCACTTGGAAGCAGGCTTATGCGGTATTCTATATTAGTTCTGTTCCGGAACATCCTTCATAGAGAAGCTGATACGTCCCATCTTGTCCTTGCCAAGGCAGATAACAGTAACCTTGTCTCCAAGCGTAAGAACATCCTCAACGCGGTTGATACGCTCTTTTGCGATCTTGGAAATATGAACCATTCCCTCTTTGCCCGGTGCGAACTCGATGAATGCACCAAACTCCTTGATGCTTACAACGGTTCCGGTAAAGATCTGACCTTCCTCGAAATCGGTTACGATCGTCTTGATCATCTCGATTGCCTTCTGGATCATAGCCTTGTCGGTTCCACATACGGAAACAGCGCCGTCGTCGGTAATGTCAATCTTGACACCGGTGCGGGCGATGATCTCATTGATGGTCTTGCCCTTCTGTCCGACAACATCTCCGATCTTTGCAGGATCGATGGTGATCTGCTCGATCTTCGGAGCCCACTGGTTAACCTCAGGTCTTGGAGCTGCGATTGCAGGCTTCATACAGGTATCCATGATGAAGAGTCTTGCCTCACGGCATCTTGCGATAGCGCCCTCAACGATCGGTCTGGTAAGTCCGTGGATCTTGATATCCATCTGGATTGCGGTAATACCGTCAGTAGTACCGGTTACCTTAAAGTCCATATCACCGAAGAAGTCCTCAAGACCCTGAATATCGGTAAGAAGTACGAAATCATCATCGGTATCTCCGGTAACAAGACCGCAGGAAATACCAGCTACCATCTTCTTGATCGGTACACCGGCAGCCATAAGGGACATACAGGATGCACAGGTAGAAGCCATGGAGGTAGATCCGTTTGACTCGAAGGTCTCGGATACGGCACGGATTGCATATGGGAACTCTTCCTCGCTCGGAAGTACCGGTACGAGTGCCTTCTCAGCAAGTGCTCCGTGTCCGATCTCACGACGTCCCGGTCCTCTTGAAACCTTGGTTTCACCTACGGAATAAGCCGGGAAGTTGTACTGATGTAAATATCTCTTGGTGGTGATGTTTGCATCAAGGCCGTCGATCTTCTGAACCTCAGAAAGCGGTGCAAGTGTTACAACATCACAGATCTGTGTCTGTCCACGGGTAAACATTGCAGAGCCGTGAACTCTCGGAATGATGTCAACTTCTGCAGCAAGCGGACGGATCTGGTTGAGTGCTCTGCCGTCCGGACGCTTGTGATCCTTTAAGATCATCTTGCGGACAGTCTTCTTCTGATACTGATATACAGCCTCACCAAGAACAGCAAGCCAATCCTCTTTGTCAGCGAATGCTTCCTCAAGCTTAGCAGTTACTTCCTTGATGTTAGCCTCTCTCTTCTGCTTCTCATCGGTAAATACTGCCTCTTCCATCTGCTCCGGAGTAACGATCTCCTTCATTGCAGCGAACATTTCCTCCGGAATTGCGCAGCTTGTGTACTCATGCTTCGGCTTGCCAACCTCTTCGCGGATCTTGTTGATGAACGCGATGATAGTCTGGTTTACCTCGTGGCACTTGTAAATTGCCTCGATCATCTTTGCTTCCGGTACTTCGTTAGCACCAGCCTCGATCATGATAACCTTCTCTGAGGTAGATGCAACGGTAAGCTGAAGATCGCCCTCATCCCATACCTTCTGGGACGGATTGACGATAAGCTCGCCATCGACAAGTCCCATCTGTGTCATTGCGCAAGGACCGTCAAACGGGATATCGGAAATTGTGGTAGCAAGTGCTGCACCGATCATGCCGACAAGCTCCGGACGGCACTCCGGATCAACTGACATAACCATGTTGTTTAAGGTTACATCGTTGCGGTAGTCCTTCGGGAATAACGGACGCATCGGACGATCGATTACGCGGGAGGTAAGGATTGCATTCTCAGATGCCTTTCCCTCTCTCTTATTAAATCCGCCAGGGATCTTTCCTACGGAATACATTTTCTCCTCAAACTCTACGGAAAGCGGGAAGAAATCAACGCCATCGCGCGGCTTATCGGATGCTGTTGCTGTGGAAAGAACGGTTGTCTCGCCATACTTAAGAAGTGCAGCTCCATTTGCCTGAGCACAAACTCTTCCGATATCTACGGTAAGTGTTCTGCCGGCAAGTTCCATTGAATAACTTTTGTACATGTTTGTTCTCCTTTATTTTATAATCTGCAAATTGCAGGAGCTCCGAAACTACTGAACAATCCATGCCGCAGGTGCATAGCCTCTTCAGTGGCTTCGGTAAAAATCTCCCGCATTTTTCACAACAAAGAGCGGAGTCGAAAAACAACTCCGCTCTGTCTTTACAATTACTTTCTGAGTCCTAAACGCTCGATAAGGGAACGATATCTCTCGATATCAAGATCCTTTAAGTAAGAAAGTAAACCACGTCTCTTACCGATCATCTTAAGCATTCCTCTTCTGGAATGATGATCCTTCGGGTTCTCCTTCAAGTGCTCAGTAAGCTCTGCGATTCTTGCTGAAAGAATTGCGATCTGAACCTCCGGTGAGCCTGTGTCACCAGGTGTTCTTCCATACTCATTGATAATTGCCTGCTTCTTTTCCTTTGCGATCATGTTGTGATCCTCCTTTAAAATATTATGCGCCCGATGTATCTGATACTCAGCGAAAGGTCGGAGTGTCCATTCACCGAATATGGGCAAAAACCATACTTGCATAGTATAACATAGCATGCATAGCTTGTAAACAAAAACTTTTAATCATCCAGATAACGTGCCACACAGATCGGAGTACGGTAATATGCGCTGGAGATTTTGATTCCATCACGCTTGTTGCTTGCGTGTACGATCTGACCGTTGCCGATGTAGATTGCCACATGGCTGATGCGCTTGCCGCTTCCGTAGAAGAACAGATCTCCCGGCTGTGCCTGGGATGCCTTGATCTTGGTTCCGTAGCTCGGCTGTGCACGCGAAGAATGTGGCAGATAGATGCCGTATTTCTCATAGATCTTCATTGTAAATCCGGAACAATCCACACCCTTTGTAAGGCTTGTACCACCCCAGACATAACGGTTGCCGACAAACTGGAGTGCGTACTGTACAAGGTCTACACGCACATCCGATACACCCTCGCCGTAGCGGATCTCGGTGATCGTCTTTGCGGTCGGCAGCTTCTGTGCGATCGTGACATAATCCTTATACACATATCCGGTCTCATCATCGATCTCGACAAGCACCCACTCATCAGACTCCTCGACAACGACAAGATCCTCTCCGTTGTTCACAAGGGAAACGATCGAAGAATCCGTAGAAGCCTCACTGCGGACACGGAGTGTCTCTGTCGTAACGGTCGCATAAGTGCACACCTCTTCCCTTGCAACTGCAAGTGCTTCCTCGCCGGTGTAAAGATACTCGCTCTTTACATAACCGGACACACTTCCGGACTTGATCTTTGACCAGTCTCCGGTCACCTCCAGAATCTCACAGGCATTGTGATGCGTCATCTTGCCGACGATCTTGCTGTCTGTGGTTGGTTCTTCTCTTACATTTAAGTTGCTGGTCTCGACATTTGCGATACCGATATTCGTATAGCCACAGATTGAGTTATCGGACTCTGCGGTCTGCTCTTGTGTATCTGCCGCTTCCGCGTCCGTCGAATTCTGCGCGTCTGCTGCATCCTCCGCCTGATCCTTGCCGTCTTCCACTGCTCCATCCGCAGCATCATCTGCAACCGTCTGTCCGTCTTCCGGCATTCCCATCGTCACCAGTGAAAGATCACTGTTTGAGATGGAGACATCCGGAAAGTCATTTAAAACGCTGGCTACACCTGAAGTAAAAATCGGGATTGTCACCTCATCTGCATTCAGGACATCGGCTACACCTGCGGTCAGCGTCAGCTTAGAGGCTGTATCACTGGTCGCATCTGTTTTATGATTGGAAATGGAAAAGATCGTCACACCGCATACAGCCACTGCCGCCACGCCGCCGACAATCTTTCCAAGCTTTTCTTTGTTCGCTTTCATGTAAACCTCCACGAAACATATCGTTTATTTCATTACAGAGTATAGCAGTTGGCTTTTACACTGTCAACACACTTTTGTAATATTTTCGTAATATTTGTGTGTTGTCTCAATATCACAAAAGATCTGGTGTTTCAAGGCTTCCAGCGACTCAAACCGCTTTTCCGGTCTGATAAAATCAAGAAATTCGACCAAAATATTCTGTTCGTAAACATCTTTGTCAAAATCAAGTAAGAATGTTTCAAGTCCGATCGGATTGTCCGCTCCGACCGTTGGCTTCCTGCCAATATTGGATACGCTCTTGTACCAGACACCGTCCACCTTTGTCCGGGTGACGTACACGCCGAACGGCGGGATCATCTTCTCCTCCGGTATCGCCATGTTGACCGTTGGAATTCCCATTGTATGTCCGATCCGTCTGCCGTGGATCACGTCACTTTTTGCAAAAAAGTGATAGCCTAAGAGCTTATTTGCCTTCTGGATATTCCCTTTTTCGATCTCCTCGCGCACGAATGTGCTGCTGATGTCGCGCCCGTCCTCCTGAACCTTCGGCATGACGATCGTCCGGTAGCCGTATTTCTTTTCAAATTGCTGTAAGACCTCATAATTGCCGGAGCGGTTATGCGCGAAGTGGAAATCTGTTCCCACCACAAAGCATCTGACCGAAAGTGATTCCACGATCCAGCGGATAAATGCCTCCGCTTCCATGTGCATCACCTCGTCCGTAAACGGGCAGGAAACCAGATAATCGATCCCCGACTGTTCAAAGATGTATCGCTTTTCCTCATTTACGGTAAGCTCCTTTGCCTTTGTGTCGTACACGCGCTTGCGTGGCGGTATATCAAAGGTAAACACGATGGTCTTAAGTCCGTATTGTTCTTTTTGTTTCTGGATCTCATGCATCAAAAGCTCATGGCCGCGGTGCAGCCCGTCGAACTTTCCGAGAGTGATCACACTCTCCTCCCCCACATGAAAATCCAAGGTATCATGAATGTACTTCATCGTCTATTCCATAAAAATCTTGATTGGTTTATAGTCATCCTGTTCGTTCTGATATGCATAGATGCCGATAAATCTGTTCGCATCACTGTACAGACGTATCGGTGATGCCTCCCGCCCGGCATCCGGTATCAGGTCCGCCGGAATACGGTTGCCGTTTTCCAGCAGCTTTGCTGCTTCCTTTACAGCATAGCATTTTTTGTACCTGTCAAAGATGGTATCGGTCGGATAAAGGATTTCCGCCTCCCG
Source organism: uncultured Agathobacter sp. (assembly GCA_934307695.1). Lineage (GTDB taxonomy): Bacteria > Bacillota > Clostridia > Lachnospirales > Lachnospiraceae > Roseburia. The sequence continues at coordinate 74,308 of CAKRCS010000006.1, forward strand.
CCCCTTCGAAAAGAGTTCTTCCACCTCCGACAGCTTGTGTGCCTTATCTAATGTAAAGCCGGCCACCCTTGTCCGAAGCAGGGATTCCATGCAGCCGTAACAGCCTAACTTCTCCCCGATATCCTGACAGAGAGTGCGGATATACGTTCCCTTTGAGCAATGCACGCGCATACGCACACGCGGCAGCTCCATGGATAAGATCTCGATCGCATGGATCTCCACACGCCTTGCTTTGCGCTCGACCGTCACTCCTTTTCTGGCAAGGTCGCACAGCTTCTGCCCGTCCACCTTGAGTGCTGAGTACATCGGCGGGATCTGGTCGTATGCACCAAGAAAGGATACGATCGCAGCCGTAACCTCCTGCCCGGTCACATCCACGGGATGCTCTGCCAGAACCTGTCCGGTCATATCCTGCGTGTCTGTCATGACACCGAGCAGAAGTACTGTCTCGTACTCCTTGTCCTTATCCGTAAGAAGGTCACACACCTTCGTTGCCTTGCCGAGACACACCGGAAGAACGCCCTCGGCATCCGGATCCAGTGTTCCGGTGTGGCCGATCTTCTTCTGATGTGTGATCCCCCGCATTCTGGCAACCACGTCAAAGGAGGTATACCCCTTCTCCTTGTATATGTTTATGATTCCATTTACCATGAAATTTACCTACAATCTCGCTTCGATTTCTTTTAGCACGCGCTCTACCGCTTCCTCTGCCGGTCCGTCGATCGTAAAGCCTGCCGCCTTAACATGACCGCCGCCCCCGAAACAGATCGCAACCTCCGCGACATTAAACTCGCCGTTTACGCGCAGGCTTCCCTTGAACGTGCCATCCTCATTCTCATATAAGAAAAGTGCCACTCGCACATCCTTTGTGATGCGCAGCTGATTGACGATTCCATCCAGATGCTTCGGCAGAACCTCAAACCGCTCCATTTCTTCTTGGGTGATCACGCTGACGATACACGCGCCATTGAGATAAAGCCTGCTGTTTAGCAATGCCTGTCCCAAGATCCTGTTCTGTGCAAACGTCTTGGTGTAGAACGTCTCATCCACGATCTTCGGGTAGTCGATCCCCTTTTCCATCAGGATTCCTGCAACATTCATCGTCTTTGCGGAGGTGCAGGAATACTGGAACACGCCGGTATCATGGACGATTCCGGTGTAAAGGCACTCTGCGATCTCCTTAGTAACACGCGCCGGATCGATCACCTCGTACACAAGCTCACAGGTTGAGCTAGCATCCGGATAGATATAATTATCCTCTGCAAAGCTCTGGTTGCTGATATGATGATCGATGCAGAGCGTGTGCTTCGCCGCATTAAAAAACGCCGCAGCATTGCCAAGCCGCCCCAGATCCCCGCAGTCTAATGCAATAAATAAGTCAAAAGTTGTTGTATCTGCATAATTGCTGTCAATTTCAGCAGAATATTGCAGGAATTTGAAGATATTCGGGATCGGTTCCAAAAACAGCTTCACATAAATCTGTGGATAATAGCTTTTGATATAGTTGTAGACCGCAAGCGTAGAACCAACACAGTCGCCATCCGGGCGTACATGCCCTGCGATGGCAACCGATGTTTTTCCTTCCAGAATGCGATCCAGATACTTAGTCGTCTGACTCATCCTCTTGTCCTTTGGTAAGCTCATCAATTTTCTTGGACATCTCAATTCCATACTCGATGGATTGATCCAAAATAAATCTAATCTCCGGAGTATTGCGCAGATTGATGGATTTTGCCAGCGCTCTGCGGATATATCCCTCGGCGGATTTTAGTCCTGCCATTGTGGACTGCCGGGACTCCTCATCGCCTAAGACACTGATGTAAGCCTTGGCAGTCTTAAGATCCGGTGCAACTTCTACGGCAACCACGCTTGTCATGGGATTTATCCGCGGGTCCTTGATCTCCCCGCGGATGATATTTGACAATTCATGCATGACTTCTTCGTTGATCCGGATATTTTTGATACTATTCTTTCTCATGCTATCTTCCTATCTTGGTACTTCTACCATCTTATAAGCCTCCACGATATCAAATTCCTGAATATCGTTAAAGCCGTCAAATACAAGACCACACTCAAATCCGGTCTTAACTTCCTTGACATCGTCCTTGAAACGCTTTAAGGAGCCAAGCTCGCCCTCATGGATCAGCTCACCCTCTCTGGTGATACGAACCTTGCAGCCACGCTCGATCACGCCGTCAAGCACATAGGAGCCTGCAATGTTGCCGACACCGGATGCCTTGAAGATCTGACGGATCTCCGCATGACCGATGACCTTCTCCTCGAAGATTGGATCAAGCATACCCTTCATGGCAGCCTCCACATCCTCGATCGCGTTGTAGATGACCTTGTAAAGTCTCACATCTACGCCCTCTCTGTCGGCAGTAAGCTTTGCGACCGGATCCGGACGGACATTAAATCCGATGATGATCGCGTTGGATGCAGATGCAAGGATCACGTCGGACTCGTTGATTGCACCAACACCACCGTGGATAACCTTTACGACAACTTCCTCGTTGGACAGCTTTACAAGGCTGTTCTTAACTGCTTCGACAGAACCCTGGACATCCGCCTTGACGATGATGTTAAGTTCCTTCATATTGCCGGACTGGATCTGTGAGAACAGATCATCCAGAGACATTCTTGCCTTGGTATCCTCAAGGAGCTTATTCTTCTCCTCTGCGATATAGGTATCCGCAAATGCCTTTGCTTCCTTGTCGGAATCACAGCATACGAAGGTCTCTCCGGCTGCCGGTACATTGTTTAATCCAAGGATCTCAACCGGTGTGGAAGGAGTTGCCTCTTTTACTCTGCGTCCCTTATCATCAACCATTGCACGGACTTTACCGTAGCAGCTTCCGCAGGCGATTGGATCACCAACGTGAAGTGTTCCCTTCTGTACGAGAACGGTTGCAACAGCTCCGCGTCCCTTATCAAGCTGAGCCTCGATGACAAGACCTCTCGCCTTACGCTTCGGGTTTGCCTTAAGCTCCAGCACCTCAGCGGTCAGAAGGATCATCTCAAGAAGATTGTCGATACCTTCCTTGGTGTGTGCAGATACCGGACAGAAGATGGTGCTTCCGCCCCAGTCCTCCGGGATAAGCTCATACTCGGATAATTCCTGCTTTACCTTGTCAATATTAGCACTCGGCTTATCGATCTTGTTGATCGCAACAATAATCTCAACACCTGCTGCTTTTGCATGGTTGATTGCTTCAACTGTCTGCGGCATCACGCCGTCGTCAGCGGCAACTACAAGGATTGCGATATCGGTGGAATTGGCACCACGCATACGCATAGCGGTAAATGCCTCATGTCCCGGTGTATCCAAAAACGTGATGTTCTGATTGTTGATCGATACGACAGATGCACCGATGTGCTGGGTGATACCACCAGCCTCGCGGTCTGTTACACGGGTGGAACGGATCGCATCCAAAAGGGATGTTTTACCATGGTCAACGTGTCCCATGACACAGACAACCGGTGGACGGCTGACCATATCAGCCTCATCCTCCTCGTCTTCCTTAAGAAGTTCTGCAATGACATCCACCTTTTCTTCCGGCTCACAGATGTAATTGAATTCAAGTGCAATATCCTCTGCCGCTGCGAAATCTACCTCATGGTTTACCGTAACCATCTGTCCCTTCAAGAACAGCTTCTTAACAATTGCAGACGGCTGGATCTTCATGGCATCTGCCAGCTCACGGATTGTCATCTTCTCCGGGAGAACGATCGTCTTGATCTCGTTTTCATCTTCCTTCGGCTGCTGTGGCTGCTGCTGCGGTTTCTTCTTGCCGCCATGCTTCTCTAAGTTGATGTAGTTCTCCTGTTTCTTGCTTCCGAGCTTATCGTGATCCTGATGTCTGTTATTGTTCTTGCGATCACTGTTGCTGCGCTCGCGGCTCTCCTTACCTCTTACTTCCTCGCCGGCTGCTGCGGACTCCTTGTTAAACTTATCCATCTCACGATCGAAACGACCCTTGTTGCCTGCAGCTTGGCGGTCAGAGCCCGGTCTTGCCGGACGATCGCCGAATGAACGGTTGCCGTCTCTTCTGTCGCCCTGTGGTCTGTTCGGGCGGTTGCCGTCTCTTCTGTCACCCTGTGGTCTGTTCGGGCGGTCGCCATCTCTTCTGTCGCCCTGCGGTCTGTTCGGGCGGTCGCCGTCTCTTCTGTCGCCCTGCGGTCTGTTCGGACGGTCACCATCTCTTCTGTCGCCCTGCGGTCTGTTCGGGCGGTCGCCGTCTCTTCTGTCGCCTTGTGGTCTGTTCGGGCGGTCGCCGTCTCTTCTGTCACCCTGCGGTCTGTTCGGACGGTCATTTTTTGGACGTTCCATATTATTCTGTGCGCTTGGCTTTGTTTCCATTACAAAATCATCATTATTTCCTGCGGTGCGCTCACTGATCGGGCGCATTGCACGCTCGCCGACCGGTCTTGGACGGATGATATGATTCTCCGGTCTTGCCGGTGCAGCATCTCTTTTTGGTCCGCGGTTCTGCTGTCCCGGTCTCTGACCATTACCGCCCTGTCCCGGACGTCTCTGCTGCTGTTTGCTGTACTGTGCGTTAAATACCGCAGAAATGCTGGATTTCTTCTTCGGTCTTTCCTTCTCCGGCACAGCGCCCTCCTGCTTTGAAGCAGGCTTAGCAGCTTCTGCCTTTGGTGCCTCCGCCTTTGGTGCCTCCGCCTTTACAGGCTCAGCCTTTGGAGCTTCCGTCTTTGGTGCCTCTGCCTTTGGCGCAGACTTTGCGAATTTGCTTCTGATCTTTGCCTGAGTCTCATCCTCAAGACCGCTGGACGCACTCTTTACCGCATATTCGGTATTGCTTAACAGATCGATAATATCCTGTGATTTTATATCTAATTCTTTTGCAAGTTCATGAACTCTCATTTTTGCCATTAATTGTTTCCTCCATTATTCAGTTTTGCCCCTGCGGTATATGCATTGATCTTTTCTACGATTGCATTTGCCAGACGTTCATCGACAACTGCAAGCGATGCACGAAACTCTTTCCCAATGCAGTGTCCAAGTTCTTCCTTTGTCCCGAATGCGTACATCGGAACCTCATAAAAATCTGTCATGTTTGAAAACTTCTTCCGGGTGTTATCAGATGCCTCCTCGGAGACAATGACAAGCCACGCCTTTCCTGTCTTGACAGCCTTTTCGGTAGAAAACTCTCCACTTACCACATTTCCGGACTTGGCTGCGATTCCGATCATGGATAGCACTCTATTTTTCAAGTGTACTCATCTCCTTTTCCAGGGAAGCGTAAATCTCTTCCGGGATTGAAATCTTAAGGGATCGCTCTAATCCTTTTGACTTTTTCGCTTTCTTCAGGCACTCCGGATCCGGACAGATATAAGCTCCTCTTCCGTTTTTCCTGCCTGTCGAATCAAGGGTAACTGCGTCTTCCGGAGTCCTGATCACCCGGATCAGCTCCTTCTTGGATCTGGGTTCACCACATCCGACGCACTTGCGCAACGGATCTTTTTTATTCATCTGCCTCAGTGCTTTCTCCTTCTTCGTACTCATCGGAATACTCCTCATCCTCGTAATATTCCTCATCCTCATACTCATTCTCGTAGTCTAAGAAATCACCTGCTTCACGCGCCTGCGTCTCGCTCTTGATATCAATCTTGAATCCGGTAAGTCTTGCCGCAAGTCTTGCATTCTGACCTTCCTTACCGATTGCAAGTGACAACTGATAATCCGGAACAACAACCTTTGCTGACTTCTCATCCGCATCGGCAATAACGGAGATAACCTTCGCCGGGCTGAGTGCGTTCTGGATCAGAATTGCAGGGTTCTCATCCCATGTGATGATATCGATCTTCTCACCGCGCAGCTCATTTACGATCGCATTGACACGCGCACCGTTCATTCCGACACATGCTCCAACCGGATCTACATCCGGGTCGTTGGACCATACTGCGATCTTGGTTCTGCTTCCTGCCTCTCTTGAGATTGCCTTGATCTCTACGATACCCTCGCGAACCTCTGCAACCTCAGACTCAAACAGGCGCTTAACAAGCTCCGGATGCGTTCTGGAAACTAAGATCTTTGGTCCCTTGGAGGTTGGCTTTACCTCAAGGATGTATACCTTTACACGCTCGGTCGGCTTGAATACCTCACCCTTGATCTGCTCGTTCTCGGTCAGAAGTGCATCTGCCTTGCCTAAGTTGATGCTGACGTTCTTGTTGATGTCCTTGTTGACGTATCTTTGTACGACACCGGTAACAACATCCTTCTCTTTACTATTGTATTCGTCAAAAATGACCTTACGCTCTTCCTCGCGGATCTTCTGCAAAATAACATTCTTTGCATTCTGTGTTGCGATTCGTCCGAACTCCTTGGACATAACCTCAACCTGTACGACATCGCCAAGCTCATACTTGGTGTCGATCATCTGTGCCTTCGGAAGTGAGATTTCCATAACCGGATCGGTTACTTCCTCAACAACCGTCTTTTCCTGATAACAGTGATACTCGCAGGTATCCGGGTCGATTACGACCTTTACGTTATCAGACTTGCCGAAATGGTTTTTACATGCTGTTACAAGCGAATTTTCAATAGCCTCTAAAAGAGTCTCTTTGCTGATGTTCTTCTCCTGCTCTAATATGGTTAACGCTTCTAACAATTCATTGTTCATTTTCTTTTATCCTCCTATTTTGTTGTTATCTTACGTTAAGTTTGTGGTTGCTTTTTAAAAATCGATCGCCTGACGGATCAAAGCGATATCTGACTTTTCAAAGGTAAGCTCTTCGCCCTCCTCGGTCTCGATCGTCACACTTGCGGCATCGTATGCCTTTAGAAATCCGCAAAAGTCTTTGCTGTGATTGATGGATCGGTAGGTACGGATCTCGATTTTCTTACCCATGTTGCGGACATAGTCCTTTTCCTTCTTAAGTGGTCTGTCAAGCCCCGGCGAGCTTACTTCAAACGTGTATGAATCCGGAATGAAGTCCTCCTCGTCCAAAAGCGTGTTCATCTCTCTTGCGACGGTCTCGCAATCGTTTACGGTGATCCCGCCCTCCTTGTCAATGTAAGCTCTTAAGTACCAGATACTTCCCTCTTTTACATACTCAACATCGACCAGTTCAAAGGAAAGCCGCTCCAGGATCGGCTGTATCAGTTTTTCCGTCTTTGCTTCGTATTCACTTGCTTTTGACATCTCCTGCACCTCTTTTCCATATATAATTCCCGGCGAGCGCAGCCTCCGTGCGGTTCTCCCGCGAAAAGCCTTCCTGCCAAGTTCCGATAAACGTGAATTGAGAGAGGACGTATGCCCTCTCTCAACTACAATTACCATGTTACTGTAAATTATCTTACCATTCTTCTTACCAGAAATCAAGCCTTATTCGCAAGATTTTCCAGTAAAAAACGGAGTTTTCAGCCCCACGCATACATTTCTTCAAAGAAATCTTCATCCGGGATCTCAATCCATCCGGCAGCGCCGTTCTCTGAAGTCACATAAATGTAGCGGATATCATCGGATAAAATTCCATTCTCCGTCTCTGTATAGAGCTTCTGCACATGGAAAAGCTCACCAGCCTGAATCGTTGCGACCGGCTCTGTGCTTGTAACGTCAGAAAGTACCGGAAGCGCAATGGTTGCATGGTATTCCTGCTCCTGCCATGCATCGGTCACGTCGTATATATTCGCCGGGATCTGTACCCACTTCTGATTCTCCACGCGGAATCTGCGGTGCGCATATCCCTGTCCAAGATACATTGCATAATATTCCTGATCCAGACAAACCGTTCCATCTCCCGGCTGAACCGGATCAAGGCTTCCGCGCGTAATAAGTGCATCTGCGTATTCTTCATCGAAATATAGATCAGCAGCTTCGTTGCGGATACGATAAGCTAATATTGCATCAAAGCAATCGCTGTCAGAATAAAAAGACAGGCAGATTTCTTGCCATGTATCCATTTTTTCAAAATCGTGTACGGAAAGCTCCACGCCGATCGCACTCTCCCGGTAAACATTGATCACACAGATATCGTCCACATACACATATACTTCGCATCCATACGCGTCCTCAAAATCCGTGTAGACCTCACAATAGATTTCCTCATCGCTTCCGTCACCGTCGAGATCCGTATAGTAATACTCATTCGGAATCATGGTAATCGCTTCCGTTGTCTCCTGCTCCGCGCTTGTGCTGACGCTTTCCGGGCTTAGGTAAGTAAGCAGTTCGTCAAACGTCATAGCCTGTGAGGTCGAATTGCAATACCTGCTCTGCGCGTAATCGTATGCCTGATTCTTATAGGTATAATAGGTAGATTCGTCAACGGTCTCCCCGTTCCACGAATAGGTATGCAGCAGTTCATCCGGGTTGTCCGGGTTCGTATCCTCCGTCCATGTTCCACCATCCGCGATTGAGATCACGCCATTCTCGATCTTGTATATCGTGTCTGTGTAGTAACCCATCCTGCCGTCTGAATTGGCAAACATGCCGGAACGCTCCACATACTCACAGTCGCCGTAAGGTCCGATATACATCATATAGTCCACCTTGCCATGGTACGTTGCAACCATGTCGCCAATGTAACCGTTCAGGCTATCCATATAAAGCTCCGGAACATCATTGTCATCCATGTAAACCAGATAAAAATTCACCTGATCCCGTTCGTCCTGATAAATATACTGCAAGTCCTCATTTCCGGTAACAAAATCATAGTACGCCTGCTTCCACTCCGCCTCGTCTGCCGTATACGGTGGCTCCTGCGTCTCCGGTTCCCCGGTTGCCGAAATTTTCTCCGCAGCCGTCTCCGGTTCTTCGGTCATCGTTTCTGATTCTGTGTCCTCCACCTTTGAATCATCCTCGGAGCTTTCCATCTCCTCCTGCGTTTCTTCGGTGTCTCTGCCTTTGCCAGCGCCAGCCGATTTGCTGCCGTTTAACAGCGCATACGCCAAAACACTGCATCCGATCAGCGCTACGAAAATAACCACAAGGATAATAATAAGGAGCTTACGGTTATTCTTATTATCCTGTGGTGGCTGCTGCGGTTCAAATGTCAGATCCAGTTTATTACCGCACCCGGTGCAGAAGCGCTGTCCCTCCGCATATTCTTTTCCACATTTTGTACAAAACATATTTTTCTCCCTTTGACTTCAATTTTCACACTTTGATCAGGTAAAGTATAACAGACTCTCTCTGAAAAATCTACCATCTGTCAAAAAAGGCAGCATCTGAATCAGAATGTATTATTAAAAATTGCTGTCCTTAATCCTCCTTAATCTCAAGCAGATACAGCTTGCCGCCCTTTTCACCGATTGCCCTGTTGTTTACAAACTTGCTGATCTTATCGTAAGTGCAGCCTACCAGCTTCTGTCCCTCTGTACCGACGATTCCGTACTTGCCGCCTTTCTTTACAGCTGCAACATTCTTATAAATATATGCAATGTCACTGTAAGCGTATTTTGTGAGCTGCTTTTGTTCCGGAAGATTGTAGAGTGCATACTTGCCGTCCTTTTCCAAAAACAGCAGCCCATTATGCGCGCCAAATCCATAACCCCCATCATAAATATTCTTCGTGACCACAGTTCCATCCAGACTGATGAAGCCGTATTTGCCATACTCCCCTGCGATTTCATATCTTATGACACAATCTTCGTACACATCCTCCCGATCATAGAGACATTCTGCGACCTCTTTTCCCTCCGGATTTATATAGCCGCATTTTCCGTCTTTCTCAACATGTCCGAAGCCGTACTGAAAATCCCATGCGGTATCATAAACACATTCGGTAATCTGTTTGCCATCCTTGTTGATATAGCCGTACTTGCCATTCTGTTTCACCCACGCAAAGCCCTTGTGAAAATTGCCGACATATTCGTAGGTACATTTAACAACCAGCTTGCCTTTCTTATTCACATAGCCGTATTTTCCATTTTTTACCACTCTTGCCAGCCCTTCGTAAAACATGCCGGCGCTGTCATACTTGCAGGCGATCACCTGCTTGCCCTTGGTATTGATGTAGCCATATTTGCCGTCTTTTTCGACTCTCGCCATTCCATTCGTGAACGTCCATGTTCTGTCATACACAAAGTCTGTGATCTGGTTTCCGTTTTTGTCGAAAAAACCATATTTGCCATCTTTGTTCACTCTTACGACATTATCTTTAAACGTTCCTACACCATCATAAATACACGGCACGATCACCTGTCCTTTGCTTCCTACAATGCCGTACTGTCCGTCCATGGTCACAGTATAAACATCGTTAAACAGCTCATAGGTATTGCTCCATAAATCATCATAGGTTTCTTCATTGATCCGCTTTCCGGTCTTTCTGTCCACAAAAAAATATTCGTTATCGTCAAAAACGCATACGACCTCCCCATCGCGGTCATACTCATACGTTTTCTCATATTCTTTCAGGCTTGGATCGCAATCGCCAAAATCAAAGACCATCTTGCCTGTCATATCGATCAGAATGTACCTTCCGTCCTTTTTCACTTTGGCTTTGCCGTTGTGAAAGGCATTAACTTCATCGTACAAACACTTTATGAACTCCTCACCATCCGTGTTGATAAAGCCGTATTTGCCGTCCTTTTTAACCCGTGCAACCCCATCCCAGAAATCTCCGGTCTTGTCATAGATACACTTTGTGACCATTTTGCCGTCGCTATTCATAAAGCCGTATTTGCCATTCTTTTTCAGCCGGGTCATTCCCTCATTCGCATTATGGATCTCTGTATACTTTGTTGCCTTTTGCGTAACGGTCGTTTCCGCACTGACCGGATGCTTTGGCAAAACGCCCACCGCAATGACGAGCATACACATAAAAAGTAGCTTTTTCATCAGACTTTTTCCCATGATTCCTATACCTCCTCCAAGAAAATAAAAACCTATTGCACTCCCAAAATCGCAGCAAACACTCACAATCCGGACTACCGCCCTGCCTGCTCGTGCCTGTTTATCCCAAAATAGCGAGGCAGCCTTGACTGCCTCGCTATTGTAGAAATCATTTTAAATTCAGATTATAACTGTGGTCCAGCGGATACTAATGCCTTACCAGCCTCATTGCCCTCGTACTTTACGAAGTTCTTGTTGAATCTGGAAGCAAGATCCTTTGCCTTCTCCTCCCACTCAGAAACATCTGCGTAGGTATCGCGTGGGTCAAGGATTGCAGGATCAACGCCCGGAAGCTCAGTAGGAACTTCAAAATCGAAGATCGGGATCTTCTTGGTCGGTGCGTTGTTGATGTCTCCGCTTAAGATTCCATCGATGATTCCTCTGGTATCCTTAATAGAGATACGCTTTCCGGTTCCGTTCCATCCGGTATTTACGAGGTAAGCCTTTGCTCCACTCTTCTGCATCTTCTTAACAAGCTCCTCAGCATACTTGGTTGGATGTAACTCAAGGAATGCCTGTCCGAAGCAAGCGGAGAAGGTAGGTGTAGGCTCGGTGATTCCACGCTCAGTACCAGCAAGCTTTGCAGTAAATCCGGAAAGGAAGTAATACTGTGTCTGCTCCGGTGTAAGGATAGATACTGGAGGAAGTACACCAAATGCATCAGCAGAAAGGAAGATTACATTCTTTGCAGCCGGTGCTGAAGAAATCGGGCGAACAATATTCTCAATATGGTCGATCGGGTAAGATACACGGGTGTTCTCGGTAACGCTCTTGTCGTCGAAGTCGATCTTGCCTTCAGCGTCAACAGTTACGTTCTCAAGAAGTGCATCTCTTCTGATTGCATTGTAGATATCCGGCTCAGACTCCTTATCAAGTCCGATAACCTTTGCGTAGCAGCCTCCCTCGAAGTTGAATACGCCGTTGTCATCCCAGCCATGCTCGTCATCACCGATCAGAAGTCTCTTAGGATCGGTAGAAAGTGTGGTCTTACCTGTTCCGGAAAGTCCGAAGAAAATGGCGGTGTTCTCACGGTTCATATCGGTGTTTGCTGAGCAGTGCATAGAAGCGATGCCCTTAAGTGGAAGGTAGTAGTTCATCATAGAGAACATACCCTTCTTCATCTCTCCGCCGTACCATGTGTTGATGATAACCTGCTCGCGGCTTGTGATGTTGAATGCTACACAGGTCTCAGAGTTAAGTCCTAACTCCTTGTAGTTCTCAACCTTAGCCTTAGATGCATTGTATACAACGAAATCCGGCTCGAAATTCTTCAGCTCATCCTCGGTAGGAACGATGAACATGTTCGTGATGAAGTGAGCCTGCCAAGCAACCTCAACGATGAAACGAACAGCCATGCGGGTGTCCTTGTTCGCGCCGCAGAATGCATCAACAACGAACAGTCTCTTGTTGGAAAGCTCTTTCTTAGCGATTTCCTTAACAGCTGCCCATGTATCTTCTGTCATTGGGTGGTTGTCGTTCTTGTACTCATCCGATGTCCACCAAACAGTATCCTTGGAATTTGCATCCATAACGATATATTTGTCTTTTGGTGAACGTCCGGTATAGATTCCGGTCATAACGTTGACAGCACCAAGCTCTGTCTCCCGTCCTTTTTCATATCCCTCAAGATCGGATTTGGTCTCCTCCTCAAACAGTAACTCGTAAGAAGGGTTGTAAACGATCTCAGTTGTTCCGGTAATACCGTACTTGCTTAAATTGATTTCTGCCATCTTTTTTTCCTCTCTTCTTTTATTTTGTGAATCATTAACCGGCAATTTCTTGCCAGATTATGCCTTAAAAACACACCTATATGATACACTATGTTATTTTTTTGTCAATCATTTTAATAGAATTTTTATGTACTTTAACAGAATTTTTCGCGTGCCTTTTTCAGAGCGCTTGTAAACCACAGAAACGCCGCAAAAAAGATGATCATATATGCAAAATCCAGATAACGGCTCGAAATGACCAGCACATCCGCAAGCCCGATCACACCGTCGATCAGCGTGATGATCGAAAATCCAAGCAGTCTCGGATTCATATATGCGATGAACTTTTCCGGGTGCCTGCACTTTTTGATTTCCGGCTCGGTCAGAAGCACCGAATGGATCTTCCCTGTCCGCTTCATGAAAATGCAAATGCACAGCATGTAAATGCCAAAACCGATACTAACAATGTCAATGAGCAGCAATGGATTGATATTCTTCAAAGCATCCATCCCATCAACCTCCTTCCGGTGCCATTTTACCCGAAAGTACCACAAAAAACAACAAGAAAAATCATTGATAAAAAGTATCGTTTCATGTAGAATTATAATATATGAAGCAAAGGAGTATTTTGCATTATGAAGATAGAAGATTTGAAGGTATTGGTTTGCGATGATTCGATTCTCGCACGCAAACAGATCAAAGATATTCTTTTAACAATGGGAACGCCGACATTCTTTGAAGCCAGCGATGGTCAGGCGGCGATCAGCACATACAAAGAGGTCCGGCCGGATCTGGTATTTCTCGACATCGTAATGCCGCAAAAGGACGGCAATGTTGCGATCGCGGAGATCCTTTCCTATGACCCGGATGCGACCATCATCATCTGCTCCTCCGTCGGCACACAGTCACAGCTTAAGTGTGCGCTCGAAGCAGGTGCTACGGACTTTGTCCAGAAGCCGATCGACCAGCAGCAGGTAATCGATATCGTGACCAGATTTTTGGAAGGGAGATAAATAGCCCATGTATACACAGTTTTTCGGAAATTATCTTCTTGCCAACAATCTCATCACCAAGGAGCAGCTCTTCTCTGCCATGCGCAGAATGTCCAATGAGCACATGCGCCTTGGAACCCTTGCTATCAACGCCGGATACATGACCTCCGGCGAGGTCGATCAGGTCGTCATCGAACAGACACATGTTGACCGCAAGTTCGGAGAGCTTGCCATTGATCTCGGCTTCTTATCCAAACAGCAGGTCGTTGAACTTTTGCAGGAACAAAGCCCTGACTTTTTGCTGCTCGGCCAACTACTTGTCGATGATGGCGTACTCACCTATCAGGATTTTGAGAAAATCATCGCAGACTACCGCTCTGCCAACGAATTGACCAACCTCGACATGACACAGGACAGCCACGACAACATTGCACGATTGTTTGAGAACTTCCTCGTTGTCTCCGAGGAGCCGGTAACGGTACACGGCAGACGGTATATGGAGCTTCTCTTCAACAACTTTGTGCGCTTTATCGGCGAGGATTTCACCGCGCTTGATCCGGAGCAGATCCGTACATATCCGCCGGAATGCTGCGTCAGCCAGAAGGTACTCGGAGATTACTCCATCACCTCCTATTTGAGCATGGATGAGGCAACCGCCATTGCCTTTGCCTCCCGCTATGTCAACGAAGAATTTACCGAATACGACGAATATGTGCAGGCATCCCTTGCAGACTTTTTGAATCTGCACAACGGTCTCTTCATTGTCAACACCTCCAATATCGAGTCGAAGGAGCTGTCCATTACCGCTCCGCTTGAGACAGCGTCCCCGGTTCTTGAATTTACAAACCGGACGTATCATTTCCCGATCCTCTACTCATTCGGGCTTGTCCACTTCCTCTTTGAGGTCGTACATCTGCCGGAATAGAAAAAGCCTCCTTGGTTCTGTGGAACTTCCACACCAAGGAGGTTTTATTTCTTTATAGGAAATTCCTTTTCCTATAAAGAAAAAATGCTCCGCAGGGATGCGACCCGTGTGGAGTTGAAGATGCACTTGCGTGCCCACACGGGCGCGCAAAGAGTCACAAAGTGACTCTTTGTTCTTCTTGTTATTCGTTTACCAATGCCCTATCCTACACACCGAGGAACTTTTTCACAACGGCCGGCATCTCCTCCACCTCACATACCGTATCATGGAGCACAGCAGCACTGCGGATATCCTCGATCGCCTGCGGAACTGCGACATTGCCGATGCGGCTTAATTCGTCAACCAGCTCGAAATCACTCATACTGTCGTACTTCTTGTCGATGGCATCCATGACGCTTCTCGTAAACTTAAACGGGCTTGCGGTGGAAGCAATGACAGTCTTGGTCTCGGTATCCTTCGTCTCCGCCTTATACTTGTGGTATACACCGGCAGCAACGGCTGTGTGGGTGTCGATGATGTATCCGGTCTTTTCATAAAGATCCGCGATCACATCTGCGGTCTCCTGCTCGCTTGTGTAATTGCCGTAGAAATCGTCCAGAAGTGCCTTCATCTCCGGTGTGATCTCATACTTTCCGGTAGTGGAAAGGCTCTTCATAAGCTCGGCGTTCTTTGCGGCATCATTGCCCGCAATGCGGTAGATCAGACGCTCTAAGTTCGAGGAGATCAAAATATCCATGGATGGTGAGCTTGTCAGGATAAAGTCACGGTTGCGGTCATACGTTCCAGTGCGGAAGAAGTCAAACAGCACCTTGTTCTCATTGGAAGCGCAGATGAGCTTTGCGATCGGCACTCCCATGTTCTTTGCATAGAATGCGGCAAGAATGTTGCCGAAGTTACCGGTCGGAACAACCACGTTGATCTTCTCATCCTTTGCGATCGCGCCGTTTGCATACAGCTTTGCATACGCATATACATAGTAGACAACCTGCGGAACAAGGCGTCCGATGTTAATCGAATTTGCGGAAGAAAACTGAAATCCTGCATCGCCCAGCTGTTTTGCAAGATTTTTGTCATTAAACATCTGCTTTACTCCGGTCTGTGCCTGATCGAAGTTGCCGTGGATGCCGACAACAAAGGTATTGTCCCCCTTCTGGGTTACCATCTGCTTCTCCTGGATCGGGCTGACACCGTTCTTCGGATAAAATACGATGATCTTAGTTCCCGGAACATCAGCAAATCCTGCAAGTGCAGCCTTACCGGTATCTCCGGAGGTTGCCGTAAGGATAACGATATCGTTCTTGACCTGATT
Source organism: uncultured Agathobacter sp. (assembly GCA_934307695.1). Classification (GTDB taxonomy): domain Bacteria; phylum Bacillota; class Clostridia; order Lachnospirales; family Lachnospiraceae; genus Roseburia. The sequence continues at coordinate 90,099 of CAKRCS010000006.1, forward strand.
CTTCTTTGCAGAGGTCGTAAGAAGGTACGGTAATATAGACAATGCCATATCCTTAAATGCGATTGTAGAGCCGTGGAACAATTCCAGATAATATGCCCCGTCTGCCGATACGAGCGGCGCAATCTCCGGCGTATCGAATTTGCTGTCATACGCCTTTTCGATGCAGCCCTTTAACTCTTCCTCCGTAAAATCGGAAAGAAACAGCTTCATCACCTCATAAGCAGTCTCCTGATAAGACATCTTTGCAAGCTCATCCATAGAGACATCCAGCGCCGGGATGGAATCCGGTACAAACAGTCCGCCATCATCGGCAAGCCCCTTCAAGATTGCTTCGGAAGCACGATACTTTACATCTGCATTTCTGGTACTTGAATACATTACGCCCATTTTTTTAACCTCATTTTTCTTTTTATTGCACTGCCCATAACTATCTTATTTTGTTCATTATAGAGAAATCCGATTTTTCTGTCAATACAGGGACATCAGATTATACATTTTGCGGATTTTCCTGCTGCACACCGGTCTGTCGCATCGGAGTAACCTCTTTTGCCAGATAATCCATGTACTTCTGTGAAATCTTTATCCTGGTATATAATGCTGCATATTCGCTCGCCGAGAGCGTATCGACATAATTCTCCGGAAAATTGCGCGCATACCCCGCCTTTTTAGCAAGGTCTACCGCCTTATTGTACGCAACCGCAGCCTTCTCCTCACTCCGGTAGGTTCCCACCGTGTAATTGCCATTGAGGTGGATCTTGACGCGGTAGCGCTTCGTACCGTTCTTCTCATACGCCTGCACCCCGAAAAAGCGGTTATATACCTTGATATTGGAGTATCTTAAATCCAGCGGATCATTGTTGGCAAAGTCGTAATCCCGCTTGCAGACCGCATAGCTTCGTATCCCGTAGCGGCTTAGGATTGTCACCTGCATACCGTAATCATTGACAAACAGATGCCCCTGTCTGCGCATGATCTTGTGCCTGGCATAATAAAAAAGATCGTCAATATCAAACTTCAGCTCCTCATCCAATGACAGATAATAGCTGAAAAAATTCTTCCGCATATAGATCGGGTTGGCAATATAGAGATTGTTGTCGCGGAAGTTGATCAAAGAAACGCACTTGTCGAACGAAAGCCGATACGGCTTCTTATGATAGCGCGTGATTGCCTGCTCCAGTGTCACCCCGTCATTTAAAATATGCTGTGCATCACAATAAGCCTCGCCTGCCTCCTGTTCGAGTGGGAAGCTGCCGAGGCTTATATGCTTACATCGAAACGTAATCCCTGCGCGGTAATACGTTGTACCATCTTTTTTTGTCGCCTGATATACACCGGGTAACATACTGACTCCTCTTATGCGTTCTTGGTATTAATATAATTTACCAATCCCTCACAGTCAATCAGTTTCTGCATAAACGGCGGAAATGCCTGTCCCTGGAACGACTGTCCGCTGGTCATATCCGTGATCACTCCGGTGTCGAAGTCCACCTCAACCTCATCCCCTGCCGAGATCGCCTTTGCCGCCTCCGGGCATTCAATGATCGGAAGTCCGATATTGATGGCATTGCGGTAAAAAATGCGTGCGAACGTCTCTGCGATCACACAGCTTACCCCCGCTGCCTTGATGGACAACGGTGCATGCTCTCTCGACGAACCGCAGCCGAAATTCTTATTTGCCACGATGATGTCACCTGCATTTACATTCTTGACAAAATCCTTGTCGATATCCTCCATGCAGTGTGTCGCAAGCTCCTTCGGATCGGATGAATTTAAGTATCTTGCAGGAATGATAACATCCGTATCCACGTTGTCTCCATATTTAAAAACGTGTCCATGTGCTGCTTTCATTTTCGCTCCTCCTTACATCACTTCATCCGGGCCGGAAATCTTACCGGTGATCGCACTTGCCGCTGCAACCGCAGGGCTTGCAAGATATACCTCTGATTCCACATGTCCCATTCTTCCGACAAAGTTGCGGTTGGTGGTAGAAACGCACCGCTCGCCCTCGGCAAGGACACCCATGTATCCGCCAAGGCAAGGACCGCAGGTCGGGGTGCTCACGATCGCGCCTGATTCGATAAAGGTGCGCAAAAGTCCTTCCTCCATTGCCTGAAGGTAAATCTTCTGGGTAGCCGGGATCACGATAACGCGAAGTCCCTTTGCAACCTTTTTGCCCTTTAAAATAGATGCTGCGATGCGCAGGTCATCCATTCTTCCGTTGGTGCAGGAGCCGATGACAACCTGGTCGATCTTCACATCTCCCACCTCATCGATGGTGCGCGTATTTTCCGGAAGGTGCGGGAATGCAACGGTCGGCTTTAAGGTGCTAAGATCGATCGTGTACTCCTCGTCATACTCTGCATCCTCATCCGCAGTATACTCCACGAACGGACGCTTGGAATGCTCTTTCATGTACGCTCTTGTCAGGTCATCCACCGGGAAAATTCCGTTCTTTCCGCCGGCTTCGATTGCCATGTTCGCGATCGTAAAACGATCATCCATCGTAAGGTACTGGATACCCTCGCCGACAAACTCCATGGAGCGGTACAGCGCGCCATCCACGCCGATCATTCCGATAATATGCAAAATAACATCCTTGCCGCTGATCCACTTTGCCGGCTTTCCGACAATGTTGAACCTGATCGCGGAAGGAACCTTAAACCATGCCTGCCCGGTTGCCATGCCGGCTGCCATATCCGTGCTTCCGACACCGGTAGAAAATGCGCCCAACGCACCATAAGTACAGGTGTGCGAATCTGCACCGATGATCACATCTCCCGCAACCGTAAGTCCCTGCTCCGGCAAAAGTGCATGCTCGATTCCCATCTCCCCGACATCAAAATAGTTGCTGATCTCATGCTTGCATGCAAACTCTCTGACACACTTGCAATGCTGTGCAGACTTAATATCCTTATTCGGTGCAAAGTGATCCATGACAAGCGCTATTTTATCCTTGTCAAAAACACCGTCCACCTTCATCTTCTCGATTTCGTGGATCGCGACCGGCGATGTAATATCGTTTCCAAGAACAAGATCCAAATCTGCCTCGATCAGTTGTCCTGCTGATACGCAGTCAAGTCCTGCATGTGCGGCAAGAATCTTCTGGGTCATAGTCATTCCCATGAGTGTTCCTCCTAAAATTTACTTACATTCTTCCAATAGTCCTGCGGGAAATGTGTGTGAGTGGCTCCCGCCCTGCTATTCTTTTCAATGTCATTCTAGCACAGGAAAAATCATAATCAAAATACATAATAAACATATTTACCATAACTATGTTTTATGATATAATCTCCCTATCATAAAGCCAGATTACGGAGGTACCCATGAATCAAAACCTGTCATCATATTGGATCTTTTACACGGTTGCAAACGCCGGCAATATCTCAAAGGCAGCCAAGGAGCTGTACATCAGCCAGCCCGCGATCAGCAAATCCATCCAGAAGCTAGAGGAAAGCCTCGGCTGCCGCCTGTTTTCCAGAAGCTCCCGCGGTGTTCTTCTGACCGAGGAGGGCAATCTTCTCTACGATCATGTAAGGGAAGCGTTTGAGTCGCTGACCACCGGTGAGGACAAACTAAAGCGCGCGCTCTCGCTCGGTGTCGGACACATCAAGATCGGTGTCAGCACGACGCTCTGCAAATATATCCTGCTCCCTTATCTGAAGGAATACATCCGGCGCAACCCTCATGTCAGCATCTCGATCCAGTGTCATTCCACCAACGAGACGCTCCGTCTGCTTGACGAGAACCAGATCGACATCGGGCTGATCGGACGCCCGGACTCCTTAAAGGGAATCCATTTTGATTATGTGCAAGACATCGAGGATATCTTTGTCGCAACCAACGAATACCTAAAACACATCAACGACCGCGGCATTAAGGGAGATGCGATCCTATCCAACGCGACGCTCATGCTCCTCGACAAGAATAACATGACACGCCAGTACATTGACGACTATCTGACCGAGAACCACATCGAGGTAGCGGAATCCATCGATGCGTCCAACATGGATCTCCTGATCGAGTTCGCCAAGATTGGTGTCGGAATTGCCTGTGTCATCAAGAGCTTTGTAACCAAGGAGCTTGAAAGCGGCAGCCTCGTCGAAGTCCAGATGCCGTTTCCGATCCATAACCGCGAGGTCGGCTTTGCCTACAAGGAACACACCACCCCTACCAAGACCTTACAATCCTTTATCGATTTTTACACAAACTATACCCCGGAGGTAACGCAATGAAAGAACAACTTCACACCATCCCGATCGCTGACGCAATGGCAAATGCCGGCGAATGCCCATTCTGCTATATCGAGCGCAGAACCGAGGAGCACTCCATGGACTATGTGCTCGGTCACGGTGCATCCTATATGGAGGCAGACATCCGCGATATGACCGACCGCGAGGGCTTCTGCCGCAGACATTTCAAAAAGATGTTCGACTACGGCAATTCGCTCGGCAATGCGTGGATCTTAAAGACGCTCTATCTGCGTCACCTTGGCGAGATGGAAAAAGAATTTCAGAATTTCAAGCCGGACGCTGTCGGCAAAAAAGGACTTTTCTCCAAAAAGGACGCTTCCGGCAACTCGATCGTCGACTGGATCAACAAGCGCGAGTCCACCTGCTTTATCTGTACCTCCGTTAACAATACCTTCTCCGCCTACATGAAGACATTCTTCCGCATGTACCGGGACGATGCAGACTTCCGCAAGCAGGTTGCCAATACGCAGGGCTTCTGCCTGTCCCATTTTAAGGTGCTGTGTGAGGGTGCCGATGCCGAGCTAAATGATAAGGATCGCGCGGACTTTTATAACACGATGCTCCCGCTGATGCAGGAGAACATGGAGCGTGTCTATGAGGATATCGCATGGTTCGTTGAAAAATACGATTACAAAAACAAGGATGCCGACTGGAAGAACTCGAAGGATGCTATCCAGCGCGGTATGCAGAAGCTTCGCGGCAGCGATCCGTCCCTGCCACCATACCAGATCAAAAAATAGGTGCTATGTGCCGCAAGGCAGCGCTTGACACAAAAAGGGCGTGCAGAAAACCGGTTGGTTTCCTGCACGCCCCTTTCTATTACATATTATTACTTATTTCATTACGATATTGACGATTCTTCCCGGAACATAAATCTCCTTTACGATATTCCCGGTGAGCTTGTCGGCAATTGCTTCCTTGCCCTTTGCGATAACCGCTTCCTTCGGATCATCCTTTCCGATGGAAATGGTTGCCTTGATCTTGCCGTTGATCTGTACTGCGATCTCAACGGAATCATCTACGGTAAGTGCCTCATCATAGGTCGGCCAGCTCTCATACGCAATAGTGTCGTCATGACCGAGACGGCTCCAGATTTCCTCGCCGACGTGCGGGCATACGCAGGAAAGCATCTTGATCAGTCCCTCTGCATACGCTCTCGGACACTTGGCAGCCTTGTATACCTCATTTACGAAGATCATCATCTGGCTGATCGCGGTGTTGTAGCCAAGCACCTCAAAGTCGTTTGTGACCTTCTTGACGGTCTGGTTGTAAATCTTGGTAAGTGTGCCATCATCCTCCTCGGTAATGTTAGATGGCTCGGTAAAGAAGTTCCATACTCTTGTGATGAAACGCTTTGCCCCCTGCACGTTGCTTGAGTTCCACGGCTTGGAAACCTCAAGCGGTCCCATAAACATCTCATACAGACGTAAGGTATCTGCACCGAACTCCTCCACAATGTCGCTTGGATTGACAACGAACTCCGGGAAACGCTTACCCATCTTGATACCGTTCTCGCCAAGGATCATTCCCTGATGAACGAGCTTCTTAAATGGCTCCTTGACCGGAGACAAGCCGCTGTCATAAAGAAAACGGTTCCAGATACGTGAATACATCAGATGACCAACCGCATGCTCCGGACCACCTACATAAAGGTCAACCGGAAGCCAGTGCTTCAACAGCTCCTGATTTGCAAATTCCTTGTCGTTGTTCGGATCGATATAACGCATATAATACCATGAAGAACCTGCAGACCCCGGCATGGTAGAGGTCTCTCGAACACCCTTGATACCGTTTCTGTCATACTGCTTCCACTCGGTTGCATTCTCAAGCGGAGCCTTGCCATTCTTGCCCTTGTAATCCTCAAGCTCCGGAAGGATCAGCGGCAGCTCATCATCCGGAAGGAAGTAGATCTCTCCGTCCTCCTTGTATACGCAAGGAACCGGCTCGCCCCAATATCTCTGGCGGGCAAAGATCCATTCACGGAAATGATAATTGGTCTTTCTTCTTGCAACACCCATGCCCTCAAGCTTCTGGGTGATTGCTTCCTTTGCTTCCTCAACGGTAAGACCGGTAAACTCCTCGGAATTGATCAGCTTGCAGCCCTTTCCAAGGTAATCCTGCTTCTCGAATGCCTTCTCGGATACGTCCGCGCCATCGATAACCTGGATCATATCGATATTGTGAGCGATCGCATACTCAAAGTCACGCTGGTCGTGGCTTGGAACAGCCATAACAGCACCGGTTCCGTAGCTTGCGAGAACAAAATCGCCGATAAAGAGCGGCACTTCCCTGCCGTTGACCGGGTTGATCGCATAAAGTCCCTTTAACATGCAGCCGGACTTGGTCTTATTTAACTCGGTACGATCCATATCGTTTTTCTTTAAGGTCTCATCGATGTATGCCTGAACCTCCTCCTTGTTCTCAACACGATCCATAAGTCCTTTTACGATCTCTCCGTCCGGAGCCAGAACCATAAAGGTGATACCATAGATCGTCTCGATACAGGTGGTATAAATAGAGAACTGTCCACCACCCACGATCTGGAAATCAACCTCGACACCGGTACTCTTTCCGATCCAGTTGCGCTGCATCTCCTTGGTAGATTCCGGCCAGTCGATCTCGTTTAAGCCCTCCAAGAGCTTCTCTGCGAATGCAGGCTGGTCGATAACCCACTGCTTCATATTCTTTCTGACAACCGGGTAGCCGCCGCGCTCAGACTTTCCATCAATGACCTCGTCATTGGAAAGAACCGTGCCAAGCTCCTCACACCAGTTGACCGGCATATCAATATGCTTTGCATATCCTGCCTCATACAGCTTCTTAAAGATCCACTGTGTCCACTTGTAAAAGCTCGGATCGGAGGTAGCGATCATCTTTGACCAGTCATAATCAAAGCCCAGCTCCTTCAGCTGCTTGGAGAAGGTCTGGATGTTCTTCTGGGTAAATCCTGCCGGATGGTGTCCGGTCGTAACTGCGTACTGCTCTGCAGGGAGCCCGAAGGAATCATATCCCATCGGATGAAGGACATTGTAGCCCTGCATACGCTTCATTCGTGACATAATATCCGTTGCAGTATATCCCTCCGGATGTCCTGCGTGAAGGCCTACTCCTGAAGGATACGGGAACATATCAAGTGCATAGTATTTCGGCTTGGAAAAATCCCAGACGTCTGTCTTGAAGGTCTCATGCTCCTCCCAGTATTTCTGCCATTTCTTCTCAATCGTTTTGTGATTGTATGCTTCTGCCATAATTTCGCCTCTTTTATCTTATTTAATCTTTCAATAACAATACGTTCATTCTACACATTGACACTTTGTTTGTCAACTTCGCGCCTGTTCCTGCGGCACAGAAAAATGATAAATGCCACATAGCACGCCACACCGAAGAGACTGACAAGAAGCCCCTGCACAAAATACGGATAGGAAAACGTAATCTGCGTCTCCCCCGCATCCACATACAGCAGATGGTTCTCGCTATATATGTGCTGCTCGCTCGAAAAGATGTCGTGGTACGCAAGCGTCGTGCCGACACCATCCTCCGGCGAGATGATCCGTATGCCCTTTGCACCGGTTACTACGGTGATCGGTACGATCCGTCTGCCCGGAAGCTCATTTAAGTATGCGCCAAGCTCGCAGTCCATAATGTATTTTGCCTTTTCATCCATTGACTCAAACACATGATATGGAAGGTTCAGACCGATAAACGAGATATTATCATTGTAAACCCTTCCAACGAAGGAAAGCTCCTGATTGTTGTCATAAAAATACGCATCCGTCTCCGGCAGATTCAAAAAGTAAGTGACATTCCACTTTGCATCCCCGTCCGCAAACAGATTCGTGATAACCTCTTTGTTCTTGTAATACAGGATCGGGTAACCGTTCTGGAAAGTGACGGTCTGGCAGTACACGCCCATGAACTCCTTCTGTCCGGTCGTCCGCTCCGTCGGAAGTCCGTCCGCCGCGATCACGATATGCACACCCGCGTCCGAAAGGCTGTACAGAAGCTCCTCTGCTGTTTCCTTATCCGTATAGGAAAAGCCGGAAAGATAGATCACCTTATACCCGGACAGCTCCTCAAATGTATAATCATTGATCGTATCCGACGCTCCGGTACACAGATCCGGATACACATAGCACATGAGCGGCGCAAATGCCCCAATCGCAATTCCGCTGTACTCTGAGATCACACCGAAGCCAGAATCCACATCCAGATGCAGCAGCACATAATCCTCATTCTGTGCCGTCAGTGTATAGCCGTTCTTTTCTGCAGCCTCCGTCAGACGCTCCACATCATCTGCGCCAAACCGGAGCTGCTGCTTCTGGATCAGTACCGTGTCATCCCCCATCTCCTTTAAGCGGTCAAACAGATAATCATAATAGCCATAGCTTACCGCTTCGTTAAGACTTACGATGTTGGAAGCGGTCGCCGCCGACTGCCAGCCTGCACCGAAGGTCTGTCTCACATAGGTGCCGTCAAGCGCCGTAAGCTGGTACTGTCCATACGAGCCGAGCGTGCTGGCATCGAGAAGTGCCACGCGCTGCACGGTCTGCCTGCGCGCCTCCGTGATCAGTAGCTCCTCGGCATTTTTCTCGATGCGATCCTCCGCCGTCAGGCTGCCATCCGAGTGCAGATACACCGTGGATGGAATCACATCGAGCACCAGAAGCACACACGCGATAACGATATATACCGGCTTTAGCGATTTCCAGAGCAAAAAGCCGTACAGAACCATGCAGAGCGCGATGGAAATAAACCGCAGCATCCACAGATACTGGCTGCCCGGCAGATGCACCAGCACATCATACATCGTTGTTGTCGTGCAGATAAAGATCACAAGTGCCGTCCACATACCGATGCGCGTCTTTTTCCCGGCGGCGAGCAGCCCGAACACCAAAAGCAAAAATGCCGCAAGTCCAAAGTAAAAATACTTGTTCTGTGGGTCTAAGCGGAGCAGCGGATTTAGCGAGATCACCGCATCCTGAAAGAAGCCCTTCATAACCTGTGAGCTGTCTGTTGAAGAGATTCCGCCCTTAAGCGACGGAACAAGCCAAAGTCCCGTAAGCGCAAACGCAGTCAGAAGCGATACGACAAGTCCGCCCACGCGCGCCCATTTCCTGTATACGATCAGGAAGAAAATGCAGAACAATAACAGCGCAAGCGCGATCATGCCCGCATATCCGGTATGGCACAGGATGATAAGGAAAAAGACCGGAACGATCGCGACCGCCTTTTTCCATCTTCCCTCCACCATATATTCATTCACCAGATAGATCAGGATCGGCAGAAAGATCATGGACAGGGATCTCGGCAGATTGCCCTCGTCAAACAGGGCAAACAGGTTGTTCGGCATAAAGAACCATAACGCTCCGAGAAAGCTTCCCATCCAGAAACGATCCTTTTTGATTCCGATGTAAAGCCATGCCAGCGCGCCGAAGAAAAATACGAGTGCGACAAACACCAGATAGCCGCCGAAGATGTCCCCACCTGCAAGGAACTGGCAGAACGCGAGCACATACACCGGAAGCGGCGCCCAGTAACGCATCATCTGCACGCCGTTGTACCAATACTGGTCATAAAGCGGATACCAGTTGCCGGATCTGATGCTGTTTAGAAGCTGCTCCCCCTTATACAGATGGCACATCGTATCGGAGCCCTGCGGATAATAGCCGCCGATATAAATACTATATACAATACAAAAGGCAATGACCGCGTAGATCACCGTCATTGCCAATACTCCAACTGTCTTTTTCATATCCCTACACCAATCTGTCAACGATCTTATCGACGGTTTCATCAATGTGCTCCATACGCTTTGCGGCAGAAAGTCTGCGGAAATCCTCATCCTCCTCAAAGCTTATGATGTAGCTTCTTGTAGGAGTCTCGCTGCTCTCCATCTTAACCAGATGGCCGTTGCGTTTCTCAACGAGATCGCGGATCTCCAGGATAAAATACTCCGAAATATTCTCAAGCGTCGGAACCAGATGGTCAAACGGTGGAAAATCGTTCATGACCTGATTCTGGTACTTGTCCAGAAATTCGTTGATCGCACTCTCATACTCAGTAAACTGCACAAACTCATCATTGTCGATCAGAATGTCGACCGTGAATTCCCAAGTATGCGGGTGCGTCTCGCCCTCCACACCGTTGATGATGATAAAATGATTTGCATTCAGATAAAATTTAAATCGGTATACCCTGTTCAATCGACTAGCCATAATTCTTCCCCGCTATAAATACGCTTTTAGTTGCTGTGCGAGCGGTCCGCCGTAATCGTAATCAAACGGCCGGACCTCCGCGACCATACTATCTGTCACACCGGCTCTTTCTAACTGCCGGAGCGCCTCCGGCTCTCCCTCATTTACAAACAAAAGGGAAAGCTCCGTCTTTGACTTGTCAAACCGCAGCACCCTTGCATCCAGAAGCATCTGCGTATCCTGCAAAAAGCGGCTGCACGCCGAATCCGACGGGAATTTTAAGCACACATAGGTGACAGTTTTGATGCCCTTCTTGTCAAACGTCTCCACGAACCTTCCGAGCAGCTTGTAATTGTACAGATTCCATCTGCTGTCGTAAGAATTGACACTCTCCAGCTCCTGCTCCAGATTACTCATGTGGATATTCTGGTTGCGGATGCGCTGCTCAAGCCTGACAAGCTGCTTCTGCTTTCTGTGGACAATATTCTCTGCCGCAAGCATCACAACAAGGATCAGCAAGATCAGAAGGATCACATAGATGCACAGATTGATCTTTGTGGACAAAAAATCGTTGTTGTCCAGCACGACCGTCTCGTTCGTCAGCAGGCAGATCTTGTAGATATTGCCCTCGTACTCAAACAATACGCCGGACGCGACGAACCGCACGCCGTCGATGAGGATGATGTCATGCTGTACCCGGTACAGTGTCATCTGCTCCATGAACGCAGCCGCCGAATCCGTTCCGTAGAACTCATCATTACGGATACCGAGATAACGGTTTGTCTCCGTAACGTTTTTTACGAAAATAAGCGTCTCGTTCTTGGACAACGTCCAGTAATGGGAATCCCCGCTGTCCAGTGTACCTACGATTCCGGAGATGATCTCCTCGTCGGTACGCTCCGGCTGCAGGTTGATCTGATCCACAACGAGCTGTACATACGCATCCTGCTGTTCGGAATACACCCGCAGCATCGCCGTCTCATACTGCCGCATCAAAAGCACGCCTGCAAATGTGATCAAAAACACGCCCACGAGCGTTCCTGCAAGAATAACACGGAATCTTTGTCTGCTCTTTTTTATTCTGTTTATTGTATCCAAATCGTTATTTTTCTTTTTTCCAGCCATACGCCTATTCATCTACGGGTCCGTTGTTTACCTTGCAACGGATACCTGTAATACACTTTTTAAAAATGGTCAGATCTGCAAGCAGATGTTTCTTAAAATCGTGCTTCTCCTCGGTAAAGCTCCTGGTACGCCACGCGCTGTTCGTATTGATACTGTTGATGATTCCGGCAAAGCGGATAAAGAACACCAGCAGATTGAAAAACGGCAGCAAGAATATCACATACCACTGCTTCTTGTAATAAGCTTTTATATCCGGAAATTCCTTCAAAAATCCCAGTGTTGAGAAATAGTAAAAGAATCCCGTCAGGAAATACAGTGCAAACAAAAGTGCCACTGAGAGCACGATCATGCGGAACGAATAATTCAAAAACAGCAGGCAGAGCAATGCCAGATACCAGATCATACGCGGAAATGCAAAGGTATGGTCATACACCAGCGTGCGCACCGTCGGATCGATAAACATCTTGCGAAGCTTCATTCGATCCTTCAAAAACATCGATGACACCTCAAGGCTGCCTCGCTGCCAGCGCTGTCTCTGCGTATAAAGCTTGTTCATGTCCTCGATCGGATCAACGAAAAAGATCGCATCGGTGCAGATATCCACCCGCGTCTTTTTGTTGTAGCGCATCTGGAATGTGATCTCCGTGTCCTCACAGATCGTATCCGTATTGTACATGTGTGAGCTTAGCACGGCAGACTTGCGGAACGCAGAAAATGCGCCGGACAAGGTATAGACCGAATTGGTCTCCGATGCGTAGTTACGCCCTGCAAGAAACGCCTGCGCATACTCCATGAACTCGGTCTTGCGCAGCAGCTTCGGGAAGATCCACGGATACTCCTCAATCTGCTTCGGATCGATCAGGATTGCTCCGGTCATGCACTGGATTTTCGGTTCTGCCTCAAACTTCGCCACAAGGTTCTTAAGCGCAGACGGCTCAAGCAAGCCATCACTGTCAATATTGATGATATACTTGCCCCCACTGTTAAACAACGCCATGTTCAAGGCTCTTGACTTGCCCTGCTTGGCATTGAGCCATTGCATGATAAGATCCGGATAAAGATTTTGACATTCACAGAAAACCGAGAAACTGTTGTCCTTCGTTTGATTGTTGATCAGATATACATGAATCCTGTCATTCGGATAAAGGCTGTCGTTGATCGAACCGATACACGCGGCAAGCGTTTTTTCCGAATTGTATACCGGGATCATCAGCGTGATCTCCGGATAATAAGTCAATTCTGCTTTGGGATGCTTCTTCTGTTTCCGCATCAGAAGGAGAAAGCTTCCGATCGACGGAATGATCTCCATGATAAGCGGAATGATGATCCACGCAGCCCAAAACAGAAATGAATTTGAAAGTCTACTTATCCACTCCATAAGTAAAGTTCCCCACCTTTTGGCGACGAATATGTCCCTTGGTAAATACAATAAAGTACAAAATAACCGACAATCCATAGAACACCACACGCCCGACAATGGTATGTGCAAAGCTGTATGCGGAAATGCCGTTAAAGTAAATGATCGTGCAGATGATGAAGATGCGCAGCGCATTCGCTAAGATGATATACGCCGTTCCGACAAGCCCGATCAGTATCCGCTCGTACACGGTATATACATCATAAAACGCAAGCAGCGCCACGAACGCCATGATCTCCAATATGCCGGAGCACTCAAAGTCAATCAAAAGTGAGATGGAACCCGATGCGGAATCCACAAAAATAACTCCATATTTAAAGAATGACGAATACATCCCGGTCAGGTTGCCAAACACACCTGCGATTGATGCGACGACCTTTGCAAGGGGCTCCGTAAAATACGGCCGGATAAAAATCATCATAAGTACGAACAGGCCACAGCTTCCCCATATAAACTTCCACGCCTTTAATTTTGCCTGACGCATCACATGAAGGAAAAAGAGCCATACGATAGCAAAGATAATTCCCAGCATTATACTCATGCTGCTGTTCCTTTCTTCTTTTTGCGATTATAGAACCACATGCTTCCGAGTACCGCAAAACCGCTGATCGCCATTCCAAGTATCGGTCCGGTCGAGGTTCCCGCACAGGAGATCCACTTGTATCCGATGCGGATAAATCTCATGTCAAGAGACTTGATATCGGTCTGGTCGCACTTATAATAATGAGCAATCTTACTCTGATCAAGACGAAACTCCGCATTTAATCTGCCATGCTTCTGCAATTCGATGTAAAGTACGCCGTAATCGGTATCCCATGCGCCTCCGTCAATGGTCTCTGCTCCATAAATATGGAACTCATAGCTGCCCGGCTTCAGATCGCTTGTATTGTAATTCCATAAGATATTCCCATCATTGTCTACTGCTCTTGCGTTCAACATTAATGTGCGATGATACTTCTCATTGATTGCAAGTTCAAAGAACCCAAAGATATCCGGGTAATATCCGCCATAATACTTGATATGACCGTACAGATACTCTCCGTCGGAGTACAATGCGCCCTCCGCATCAGCTCCGTGCGAACCACCGGTTGAATAATCGATCGTCTGATGTGGATAATCATCCCAGTCAGAAAAATCATAATCATACTTGATGTAGGTTGTCTTGTCATAGAGATCGGAATTGTTGTCGTCCTTATCCTGGTTCTCGCCACCACCGGTTGTCCCCGCATCCGGGTTCCAGTGGCTTACCCCCATCATAATATAATTCGGAGTGTCGTTCCAGCCTCCCATTGTACCTAAGTTCAAAGAAGAAGTCTTGTCATTGTAGCCCTTTAACAGCTCTACTGGGATCGCGATCTCGTAGATATGCTTTTTGTATGCAATATCAACGTAGGTGTCATTTACCTTTGCGGTCACGCTGCCGCTGTTCGGTCCCTGCACGATCACGCTGGATTTGTATCCGGTATTTGTCTCGATACAGAAATTACCGTTTGAATACGGTGTTGCCGCATGGATGTTACCCTCGTACATTTCCCAGCCATCCGGGTGCTTCACACCCTCTTTTAAGTACAGGTACACATAGTCATGATCCCAGACCATGGCAGCTTCCGTCAGATTGGTATTGAAATCATAAACCTTGTCGATCGCCGCCCAGTCGCTGAAATCTCCATCTATCTGAATACCACTATAAAGAGCATCGTCTGAAGCGTTCGCATAAGCTGCTGCGTCCTCCTCGGCTGCGGTGTCTGCTTCTTCGGCGTCGTCCGTGGTTGTTGTGTCAGCTTCGGTTGTGTCGGTTGCGGTGTCAGCTTCTTCTGTGTCGGCTTCGGTTGCGGTGGTTGTGCCTTCTTCATCATCCGCATTTGTTGTGGTGTCTGCGCCGGCTGTGTTCTCTCCATTCTTTACAGCTGCATTGACCGCTTCTTCTGTATTGTCGGCTGCGGTGGTGTTTGCTCCATCTGCTGTGCCGGCTGCACCTGCCGCGGCTGAGTTTTCTCCATTCTTTGCAGCTGCATTGGCTTTTTCTTCTGTATTGTCTGCCGCAGTTGTGTTTGCTTCATCTGCTGTGCCGGCTGCATTCGCTGCGCTTTCTTCGTCTGCCGCATCATCCGCCTCGGTTGTGATTACGACCTCCGGTGTCTCCGTAGCAGCCGCTTCTGCTGTATTCTCCGCTTCTGTCGTGTTTCCTGTCTCGGTTGTGGTCACTGTCTCTGTTGCCATAACTGGTTGCTTTGCAGTTGTAATCCCCATACACAAACCAGCACCCATCAGAAAATAAAACAGATATCTCTTTTGCATAAGTTCCTCCACCTACACCTTCCTAAGTTATTATAAATTCAAATAAGAACCGAATTAATATTGGTATGATTGGGGCATTTTTACTTCTTATTGTACCTTTATGCCCTCTCATTGACGCTTGCCGGGGCATCACATGCACATTTTGCATTTCTATGCCCTCTCATTGGCTTTTGCCGGGGCATCAACCGCACATTTTGCATCTCTATGCCCCATCATTGGCTTTTGCCGGGGCATCAATCGCACATTTTGCATCCCTATGCCCCATCATTGGCTTTTGCCGGGGCATCACATGCACATTTTGCATCTCTATGCCCCATCATTGACTTTTGCCGGGGCATCAACCGCACATTTTGCATCTCTATGTCCCTTTTGTTGGCATCTTTCCAAACTAATATTAGAATTAAATTTAAACTCCAAGTTATAAATTACACATTACAGATTGTAACTTATAGATTTCAAATCACAAATTACAAATCATAGAATTCAAATCACAGATTACAACTTGCATATCACAACTCGCAGATTGCAACTCACAGATTACAACTCGCAGATTACAACTCGCAGATTACAACTCGCAGATTACAACTCACAGATTACAACTTGCATATCACAAATCGCAGATTTCAACTCACAGATTACAACTTGTATATCACAAACTGCAAATCACAGATTATCAGCCTCTAACTGCACACTATAACTTATAAATTATTTTTCGGCAGGAATTATATCATTCTTAAGCAGACGCTTCAAGAAATTTTAAAAATTCCTGCTGTGGAAGTGGTTTTGAGAAATAATAGCCCTGAATAAAGTCGATATTCTCGTCCTTCATTCCACTTAGCTGTTCCTCCGTCTCTACGCCTTCTGCCACCAGAAGCAAATCCATTCCGTGTGCCATATGGATCGCAGCCTGCACGACAAACTGCGCTTTGAGATCCCGGAAATACGCCTGCGTCATATTCATATCAAACTTCATAAGCGAAACCGGCATCTCGATCACATAATCCAGATTTGACTGTCCGATTCCAAAATCATCCAGCGCAAAAGTCACTCCGTAATTGATCAGCCGCTTCATGTTGTCAAGCAGGATTTCCTTCGTCTTGACGGATGCAGACTCCGTGATTTCAAGGTTAATCTGACACGGTCTGATCTTGTATTTATCCATGATTGTAATGTAGCGCTCCGCGAGATTCTTCTGCTCGCACTGGACAACTGAAAGGTTCACTTCTATGTAAGAAATTCCAAGCTGTTCCACATTGCTGTTCTGCAAAAACTCACACACTTTTTCGAAAACACGTTCGCCAAGCTGGGTGATGATTCCCGTCTCCTCCGCCACCGGAATAAACTTTCCCGGCGGGATGATCGTTCCATCGGTGTTGCGGATACGCACCAGCGCCTCCGCCGACACAAACCGTTTCTGCTTGGTCGAGTAGATTGGCTGATAAAACACCTCCACGCGATCCTCGTCCAGCGCATTTAGCACGCTCTCCTTGATCTCCCCGCGCTGCCGCATTGCCGCGAAGATCGTGCCATCCACATATACGATATCCGCACGGTTTTTTCTGCGGTTCTCCGCACGCAGATATTGAAGCATCTGATAAAATTCATCCGTATTTTCAAGCAGCAGGATGTCCGGGATCAGCGCTATAAAAGAAAACGGATACATGCCTTTCTTATCATCTTTTTGTGTGCCAGCCTTGCGCTGCTCTGGCCAGAAAGTTTCCCTCACCTGCTGGTAGACGCGCGTCATCTCGTCCGCATCGGGCAAAAGAACAACAAGCTCAGGATCATTATTCTTAAACACCTTTGCCTTGGGAAACCGCGCCAGATAACTGGTCAGGAGTTCTAATCCCTCTGCTCTCGAAACTCCGTGCGCTTCATCCGGCTTTTTTCCTGCAAGGGAAACCAAAAACACGCTCTGTCTCGCTTCACGCTCATAGCATTGATCCAGATACTGTGTCAGTGCATGTGCATGAAAGCATCCAAACTGCCTGTCCATATTGGACTCCGGATTTTCCAGTTTTAGGTACAGTACCATCATGCCAAGCGCACATGCAAATCCGACCAGTAGCAGCTGACTGTTAAAAAACTGTACGATTGCCGCACCCATCCACATGGTCATCCAGATGCGCACCGCGATGCGCCGGTTGCGCACGACCATACGGCGGAACACCGCCGCACATACAAGAGCTGCGATCACATAAGAAACTGCAAACAGATACGTCAAAAGCACACTCGGTCCATAAGTATACATAACCTCCCCATCCCGATAAATGGAAATCGGCGTCAGCAGGACGAACAAGACCTGTCCCAATGTAACAATCCGGATATATCCAACAATCCGCAAATACCCCTTCTCGTCATGCATATCGACAAGTACATAAAACAGCGCCTGGGCTGCCGCCATAACGAGGCTCGCAAGATAGGCCTTACAGATTCCCTTCACCAAAATCATAGGTAAGGAATCCATGTATGTGATTGCAACGATTGACAAAATATCAAGAATCAGGCTAATCCCCGTAAGTGTAATCGTCTGGAGGAAAATCTGCTCCGAAAAAAGCCCGACTCTCCGCTGATTAAAAAAGAAAAAAATGAGCAATGCAATAATTACAAGCCCACAACACTGTAATTGGATGTTCATAGCCTTTCTCCCTGTTTTTGTATATGCTTATAATAATCCCAATATATAATATCTATTATATCGTTTCTCTCTTATCAAATCAATATTTTCCCTCAATAGGCACAAAAATAATACATAAAAAACGTTACTGTTCCCTCTGCAGGGACACATGCATTACTGTTCCCTCAGTAGTGACACACATGCGCTACTGTTCTATCAGCAGTGACACCTGCTGTTTCTCTGCATAAATGGACGGCAGCAAATAAATTGACAGTCATCTATTAAGTCGCCCAGACTTACTCTTTTTAGGAAAAGCATCTATTTACTCTATTTCCCTCATTTCCGATGCGCACGGGTCGCATTCCTGCGGTGCATTTACTTTATTGGAAACGAATTTCCCTATAAAAAAAGGGGCATGGGATAAACCCATGCCCTTATGCACAATTCTATGTAACGATTAGTTGTTGATGAGCTTGTCGCCCTCGTTGTTCCAGCTATACAGCTTACGGATCTCCTCACCAACCTTCTCAGAAGGATGCTCAGCAGCAAGCTTTCTCATAGCCTTGAAGTGAACCTGCTTTCCTGCGTCAGACATATCAAGTAAGAATTCCTTAGCGAAGGAACCATCCTGAATATCAGAAAGGATCTTCTTCATAGCCTTCTTGGTGTCCTCTGTAACGATCTTAGGACCTGTTACATAATCGCCATACTCAGCGGTGTTAGAGATTGAATATCTCATTCCGGCAAATCCGGACTGGTAGATAAGGTCAACGATGAGCTTCATCTCATGGATACACTCAAAGTATGCATTTCTTGGATCATAACCAGCCTCACAAAGAGTCTCGAAACCAGCCTGCATAAGTGCGCAAACACCACCGCAAAGAACTGCCTGCTCACCAAAGAGGTCTGTCTCAGTCTCTGTACGGAAGGTTGTCTCAAGAACACCGGCTCTTGCTCCACCGATTGCAAGAGCGTATGCAAGTGCGATATCAAGTGCCTTTCCGGTAGCATCCTGCTCAACAGCAACCAGACAAGGAACACCCTTGCCGGCCTGATACTCAGAACGAACGGTGTGTCCCGGTCCCTTAGGTGCGATCATGGTAACATCGACATCCTTCGGAGGAACGATGCATCCGAAATGAATATTAAATCCGTGTGCAAACATAAGCATATTGCCCGGCTCAAGGTTCGGCTCAATGTCATTCTTGTAAAGGGCTGCCTGCTTCTCATCATTGATAAGGATCATGATGATATCAGCCTTCTTTGCTGCCTCTGCAGCGGTATATACTTCAAATCCCTGCTTTACAGCCTTGTCCCAGGACTTGCTGCCCTCATAAAGTCCAACGATGACGTTGCATCCGGACTCCTTTGCATTCAATGCATGCGCATGTCCCTGGCTGCCATAGCCGATGATTGCGATTGTCTTGCCCTCCAGTAAAGAAAGGTTGCAATCTTCCTGATAAAAAATTCTTGCTTCTGACATGTATTTGTCCTCCTAAAAATAATAAAAATTATTAAAAAGCCTACTCAATAAATGTAACATCCCCAGAACCGCGGGTAAGACCGGTAATTCCGGTACGCGCCAGTTCTAAGATCTCATAGCCATCCAAAAGATTAAGAAAAGCCTCCAGCTTGTCCTGTTTGCCGGTAAGCTCCACAATCATGGAATCCTTCGACACATCCACGATGCGTCCGTGGAAAATATCCGTGACGTTCATGATGGCCTGACGTTCGGTGTCCTTCGCACGGATCTTGATCAGCATCAGCTCCCTCGTGACGGAGGTTCCCGCCTCAAGGCGCTTGATGTCACGAACATCCTCAAGCTTCGCAAGCTGCTTCTCAATCTGCTCAATCGTCTGCTCATCTCCGTTGACCACGATCGTAATGCGCTCAAAACGCGGATCTGCGGTGATTCCGGAAGCAAGGCTTTCCATATTGAAGCTTCTGCGGCTGAACAATCCAGAAATACGGCTCGCCACACCCGGATTATTGTCAACTAAAAGAGATAGAACAATTCTTTCCATCCGAAAAAGTCCCCTTTTCAATGTAAATATACTCACTCACACACGAGTTATCTTAGCACTCTTGCATACCTTCGTCAAGGTTTGCAAGAATGCTCGATTGTTATACTTATAATCACCCGAAGTTATGGTAAGTATATCATCAATAACTGTACGATATAAAATCATTGTGGTTGCTTCATATCTGCGGCTTCATATCCATAACCAAAAGCCGCCATACATCCCAGTTAATCCAGATCCACAAGTTCAAGCTGCCGCACTTCAAAGCCATAGTAGCTGATATCGGTGTTCGTCACTCTCGATGCATTATTGTTGTAGGTGATCTTCGTGTACGCGCCCAGGTAAACCTTGATTGCCCTTGTGCTGCCCTTAAACTGCTGTCCATTGTAGGACGCCGCCGAGATCAGGCTGCTTATGTCAAGATCAACACAATACGTAGTTCCGCTGACCAGATGATACTTGCCGGACGAAGCATCATACCAGCCGTTATCAATCCCCTCCGTATTATTGGTCGTGCTGAGAGAACTGCCATCTGCCGCATAAATCGTCCAGTTCTGCTTCTTCAGATAAATGCCATCGTGCTCGATGTAAGGTCCCGTATACCGGTTTGCATCGTATTCTTCCTTCGTCACCTCGATGTAAAAATCGACAAATTCTTCCTTGGAGCGCATATTCTTTATCAGGTTTCTGTCATTTACCGTGAAGTAGAACTTCTGACGGGCCAGGCTGGAACCGCCACGTCCAAGCTCCTCCTCCAAGATCATATTCTGAGTCGCATCATAGGAAAGGTAAATCGTGTCTACGGCCGGTGCATCCTCGTCACTGCTCTGGCGGATAGAAACAGAAGGTGCCTGCAGACCGGCACTATATGCTGCAATCATCGTGTTAATATATAACTTTAGTTCAGCCTCTGAATTTACATCGCTATGTCCGACACCGGAATATGTGATATTTCCCTTGGTATAGATGTAATAATTGTTACGGACATCTTTCTCTGCCGTTGTATAAAGCGAATTATTTTCCTTCGTTCCGTCCAATGTATACCATACGACAATATCACTCTCACCATCATTATCCTCATCCTCATTCATATCAAGCTGATAATACTGGTAATGCGTACTTGAAACAGGCAGTGTATCACCGATTTCAAACGGATACGTTGTAATCTGTCCCTCATTGACACGGACTGCGGTTGAAGTCGCCATCACGCTTGGCGTAAGCTTTGAATTACTTGTATAATTGATATAATTCCTGCCCCTGTCCCACGAATTATCAGAGCCATATGCCTGATACATCAGGCTTAAATCTGTAAGTCCCTGATTCTGCTTTACAATTTTTGTCTTTCCACTCCTCGGCTCATAGGCAATGTCGGTTCCATCTGCGGCAGCAGCGGCAACTGCATCCTCAAACAGCTGCCGGATCGTAACCGTTCCGCTGGCATGGCTGTTGGTCGTATACCGATATGTTCCGTCTGCATTTTTGATAATATAATAGCGCCTCTTTGAACCATCTCCGGCTTTTTCCTCCAGACACGCTTTGGCATCGGAGCCGGCTGCATTCGAGAGCGTAAGTCCCAGCTTTAATGCCTGATTATCCAGGATGCCATAGCGGTCCATGCCAACATAATTGCGAAGCAGCGTATTATAATCATACCCCCAGTACGGTGCTACAGAGTTGTTTGAAGGTGATGTAGTATCATGTGTACAAAGCACCGGTTTTCCTGTATCTATATAATCCTGCAGTCCCTTATAGCAATTCTTGGATCCTTTGTCAAGAGAATACATATCCGCAAAGCCAAGCACCAGCATGTCAAAGGAATCCAGCCTTACCCGGTTTCCGTCAATATATACATACGAGATTCCATCCACCTGCTCATAACCGTTTGTATACTGATCACCGGAAATGGTCTTAATGTTAAGTGTAAAATCCTCCAGAGACTCCACAAGGGATTTGAAGGTGGATGAACCTTTTTGCATTTCCGCCTGCATATTCAAGGTTACCGGCTTCTGCGCGCCATTTTTGGTATTAATCTGCAAAATATTGACAACCTGTTTTGCAGATGTATTTTTGATATAAAAATATCCATTCACCGAATTATAGCGGTATTCATTGTCATTCTGGCAGATTTTGAGTTTCCACGGAATGATACCGATATAGGAATCCGGAAGATGATAGCTTAGGGAATATGTAATCCCCTCCCCTGCCTGCAGACTGTAATGCCCATTTACCGGCTTAATCCGCTTGCCGTTCCTGCTGATGGTGATGTCAGAAGCAATTACTGCCTCCGTTGCAGAAAATCTTCCATCCGCATTATTGTCAAAATACAGGCCGCAATCAAATTCGGATGTTCCTTCTGCGGCAGAAAGATTCTCAATCTGGAAATTAAAGCTGACCTTGGAGCTTTTTAAGGTCACATACTCTTTCCCGGCTGTCTTGGTAAGTCCAGACACTGTAACCACCGGTTTGTTCAAGGAAATGTAGCGGTACAGCTTTGCGGTATTGGTGATTGCAGTCGTCTCTGTCATCACATTCTCATTCGCAAGCTGATCCTTCACCAGCTCGTAGATGTAGGTACAGTTGTCGATCTTTACCTCATTGACATCGGTTCCGGTCATAAAATCATCTGCAAATACGACCGGAAAGCCACCTTTGATATAGTTAACAATCTCCTTGTATTTCTGCTTGGTCAGGTCATTGCCGGAAAGGCGGAAGGTCTCTGTCCGGTTATTTTCATCCAAAACAGCCTTCTTATCCCAATCTTCTACGGCGGACTTCGCGGTTCTGACATACAGCCGGTTCAACAATCCGGTTGCATTGTCAAATGAATGCTGGTAATCACTCTCCAGCATTCCGGAATAGCTCCATTGCCACTGATCAGAAGTAGACCCGTCTGAATTAACAACCGTAATATCCCCGACATTGGAATAAACCAATCCATTCATCGCGGTGTCATTATATACCGTCAGGCCGCTGCCATCCTTGTGGTAATAGTCCGTGTTCAAACCAAAATATACCATGTCATAAGCGGTAAGATCGTCGATTTTTCCGATAAACTCCGCCATCGGAACCGTAGTGACCGTGAGGGAATCCAGCTGATATCCCGCATCCGTAAACCACTTTGTGATCTTCGTCTGCAGCTTGCCTTCATGATCCGAATTAGTCTGCCGCGGCTCGATATCCAGCACATGAATATCATGCTTAACCGTCTGCTCACGCTTCTGCAGATAGCTGATACAGTACTCGATTGCGATTGCCTTTGTCACCTTGCGGTCAAAAAGCTCATACGACGCATCTGTACCCATCGATTCTGCCTGACGGATAAAGTTCTCATTGATAATGTAGCTTACCAGCTCCTCAAAGCCGGTGTTCTTGGCATCGTTTTCAAATGCGGTATCGCTGCCTCCGGAAACGATCGTGTCCGAAATATCCGTCAGAATGAACGGCACTTCGCCCACCGCATTGCCCGGAATCACATAGATATTCTTATTGATGTAGTGGTGATCCGCATCCTGCGCAAACGTCAGGGACTCCCATGCCACCGCATCGAGATCAAACGTGCTTACATCCGTGACAAGGCTGCTAAAGTTGGCTGCGCACAAAAGTGCCACAAGCCGCTGCACATTCGTCACATCCGAAGCCGTTCCAAACGCTGCTCCCCTGCTTAGTCTGCCAGTAGTATCAACCTCCGAAGCAATGATTGAATAATCTGCAATGACCGGCAGGCACACCGCATTGTCATACACCTGTTTTATGATCGACTCCACCGTGCTCTTTTGAATGTCATCCGAAGCGGAAAACGTTCCGGATGCCGAGCCGCTTCCCGAAACAAAAAGCAGATCGATCTGTGAAGTGCCCTTTTGCTCCAGATACTGTTCGAATGCAGTCGGAACTGTGGTCGTCACGTCAAAATACATATTTCTTGCGTCGAGTGTGCCGTCCTGATTGAATACCTGATCCTTGAACAGATTGTTGCTTGAGAATCCGCCCTTGTAATAGTAATACGGGATCTGTACGCCGTAATCGAGTTTGCCCGCCGGATCTAAGGCAAGCGTATATCTGCCGTTCCACTCACCCACATAGCGGTACATCGGCTCACTGGTGCATTTAAAGTTACCGGTTCCCGCCTCGTTTTTCACATAAGGCTTTGCCACATTAAGGGATGCGCTGTACTGAGCATCCTGCGCACGGTTAAACACCGTCCTGCCCGGAATGACGGAATAATAATAGCTGCCAACCTGCAGATTATCATTCGGAACATATTCAAAAATTACGCTGTAATACCAATAATTTCCAAAGTCCAAAACCAGCGGATCCGTTACGGTATTGTCGCCGTTGCCGGAGCCATTTCCGGTATCTGTGCCGGAGTTCTCTCCTGTATCCGTGCCGCTTCCGTTTCCATTGTCTGTTCCAGTGCCGGAGTTGTCTCCGGTATCTGTGCCACTTCCGTTGCCGGTATCTGTTCCATTACCGGAATTGTCTCCGCTGTCTGTGCCGCTTCCGTTTCCGTTGTCTGTGCCACTTCCGTTGCCGGTATCTGTTCCGGAGTTATCTCCCGTATCTGTTCCAGTGCCGGCATCTACGCTCTCGCCGTCATCCGCAGCCAGCGCGTCAGTTGCGTTCTCCTCTGTTCCGGAAGCCGTATTATCCCCGCCGGACGCACTTCCATTTTCCGTGCCGGTTCCAGAGTCACTTCCGTTTTCTGTGCCGGTTCCGGATTCACTTCCGTTTTCTGTGCCTGCGCCCGTGCCAGCTTCAGTGCCAGTTCCGGCATCTGTTCCGCTTCCGTCGCCTGTATCTGTTCCACTTCCGTCGCCATTTTCAGTTCCAGAGCCACTTCCATCTCCGGTTTCAGTTCCTGATCCGCTTCCGTCGCCGGTATCTGTTCCTGATCCATCCCCGGTGCCAGAACCGCTTCCGTCTCCGTTTTCACTTCCAGAGCCGCTTCCATCCCCGGTACCCGGATTGGTTGTGCTGCCGGAATCCATATCCTTCGGCAGCTTTACCTCGTCTGCCAGTCCGATATAAGTAAAGTTCGCGGACAGGTCGGATCTTGGGAGCGCGTAGATCGCACACTTTTTGTTTGCCGCGTCCGCGCGGAACGCATCAAATGCATCCTCAGAGGTATAGATGGACGCAGATGTGACCGCGTATGCACCGTTGCCGCCGACAAGTGCCTGCAGGCTCTCAAGTGAATCTGCGTCCTTGCTTCCGGCGATTCCCGCAAACGCCAAAGAATAATATCCATTGTTGGAATATACAAAATAATCCGGGTTCTCATCATAGTCACCGTTTGCCGCATCGCTAAGCGCAAAGCTCTCGTTTAACACATACGCACCGAAGCCATCCCCAACATCCTGCATGCTGTAGCCGGCTGTATCCTTTGCAATGCTGTCTTCCGTGGTAAGGGAAACCTTCGTCCAGTTCTCCTCGTCATCCTCCACAACAGCATACGTCTCCTCATACGTTTTGTAGGTGAGTGCCTCATCTGTTCCGCAGATGTTCTTCAGTGCCTCCTGCTTCTCCTCCATCCAATGGACACGATTGTCCGTTCCGGAGATCTGCTTTACGGCATCCTGCCACAGGACAGCCTTGCCCGTCTCGGCATCGATCCCGGCGACCGGCTCATTGCCATCCACCAGATAACCAAACGCAGCCATATCGGTGCTCGGAACAAGCTCCATAACAGAAAACGGAGCGTCCACCGTATTTCCCGCAACAATCGACTGAATGCCCTGAAAAGACGGCTGCGCCGAAACCGTATTCGTATGGCTGATTGAAATTGTCGTGACCACAAGCACTGCCACAAGCAGCAGTGATACCGATGCAATGATTTTTTTGTGTGATCTATGCATAGTCATTACTTCCTCTCCATTTCATGGATCTGTCCTCCGGAAAAGAACGAAAAAGCCGCTTTCCGGCTTTCCTCGCTCCCATTATCCGATCGTCTTAGACGGATAAGCCTCCGCCAGTGATGAATAGGCAGACACCTTGTTGCGCAGCGTAACATTTTTCGCTCCAAGATACTCCTTGTCATCCTTTGTAAATTTGATCGTCAGGTTCACCATCTGGTGATTGTTGTTATCCTCGGTTGGTATGGTTGCTGAAAAATCCGTGACGTACTCCGCCATCAGGTTGGAGGACTCGAACGTCACCGCAGACGCCGTCACATTGTATTTGTTCAGTGTCAGCTTCTGATCTGTTGCATTCCAAACGACCGTGTATGCAACGCTGTCGTTACATATAAAAAATGTTTTGTTTGCGGAATCAAACCCGACACCGTGATTTGCATCGATCAAAAGATCGGAAAGCTGATTGACCGCAAGCTGCGCTTCGTATTGCAGATCGACCTCCGTGCTGACCGTCTTGTAGGAACTGGTTCCGGACATACAAAATCCAACCACCGCGCCACCCACGATCGTAAGGATCGCGATTGCCACGAGCAATTCGATCAGTGAAAATCCTTTTTGATTGTCCATAAAAAGCCTCCCTCCTACTCCGATACGACCTTGCCGGTCTCTTTATAAATTGTCAGGACATACGTCCTGCTTCCCTGTGAAACCGAGATCTTATGCACATAGATAGAAGGTCCGACCGCCGGAAGCTGCATCGCGCCGGAGCTTCGGTCAAACAGGATGTACACGCCCGTATCGTCAAGCTCACTTGCCGCGCTAAGATCATCCCCATCCGTGTAACGGACGGTAACGGTCTTTTTCCCGATGACCTGTGCCGCATCCGCAGTCCCATTCGTGATCGTCTGCGCATAGAAAGCACCGTCTGCCCCTTTATACAGATGCAGTACGACAGAGTTCTTCCCCATCGTATTGACGCGCGTTTTGTTGATGTAAGATTGTATATTCTTGGCGCATTCCTTTGCCTTGAAGCCCCCGATCGCACTGACGGAGATTGCAAGCGTACCCGTCAGCACCGCCATGATGGCGATGACCACGATCAGCTCCACCAAAGAATATCCTTGATTTCGTTTCATACCAGTCTCCCAAATCTATGTTGCAAGTTACTTTTTCTGCCAGTTGCTAAAGGTGATCAGATCCCCGTAGCTGCTGGTCGCCTCCGTAGTACCGGAACCGCCACCGGAACCGCCGCCCGTGCCGTCCGAACTATCACCCAGACTTCCGATCCAGGAAGCGTTACCACCCTTGAACAGCTCGTAAGCGTGAT
The DNA here is from genome assembly GCA_934307695.1 of uncultured Agathobacter sp. Lineage (GTDB taxonomy): Bacteria > Bacillota > Clostridia > Lachnospirales > Lachnospiraceae > Roseburia. The sequence goes on from CAKRCS010000006.1 coordinate 117,197, forward strand.
AGGTCTTTCCGCCCGCCGTAAAGGTTGCAGCCATAAGCCGTCTCGCCTCCTGCTCGGTGACACCCTCGATTGCATAGCTGTTACCCATCGCTTCAATCTTACCATCACAGATGGCAATTCCCCGGAAACCGGAATTCAATCTGATATCACAATCGCTGGAGGTGATCAGGATTGCGACTTCATTTGCGGTATTTATGGTCAGGTTATATGGTCCCTGCTTTGCAATGATAACGCGATACTTAAAGCCGGTGTTCGGATCAACATAAGAGAAGTCGATACCGTGGCTGTCACCGTGTGCAAAGACATCATTCAGAACATCCGTATTGATGAAGTTCTCAAAAACCGTCTTATCCTTCTGCTCCGGCTCGATCGCGGAATAGTTTGGAGACAGGATCGTGGAAAGTGCCTCAAAGGTTCGCGGCATACGGCTGATCTTTGCGGAGATATCCTCCGTGGAAGCCTCATACAGATTTACCGTGCTTCCATCGTAGGACACATAAGTTCCCGCGGTGTAGAGCATGGATGGACTGTCATTATACTTGATCTGGTTGGAATAGAAGGATGTGTATGTATCCAGCTTGCCACCATCATTCTTATCCGCCGCATAATAGTCACTGTAATACTTCTTTGCAGCATCTGCCGGGAGATTTGCATAGAAATACACAAGCCCCTTTGCATTGTCAAATACCGTCTGGACGCAGGAGCTTACCGAAGCTCCGTTTAAATAATCGCCCAAGCTCTTTCCGGTCTTTGTATATGGGATGCTTCCATTTACAAACACATAACTGCTGTCTGCTGCATCAACAAGCGCTTTGAGCGCCTGATACTCCGTCATCGTCATCGGATTCTTGGAATACAAGGATGATGCAGCACTCGCAGTATCCCCGTTCGTGCCGATGCAGTTTCCCGGAATCAGGTATGCGATCTGGTTGCCCTTGACGCTTATGGACTCACCCATCTGTACATTCTCGTTTGCCGGGTTTGCTGCCCCCGCGTCAAAGCTGCTTGTGCCGATATAGGAATAGCCTGCGACCACAAGCTCATCAAGCCCACTCATGTCAAGATCACAGTTTCTGCCGTTTAGGATGATCGCACTGCTCTCTGCGGCATTCGTCGTGGAATTGCCATATCCGTAATACTTGCTGTTGCCGCTTCCGGCAATCACCTTCGTGTTGTAGCTGCCTTTTAAGGTAAGGTCATCGGACACATAGGTATTGGAAAAAAGATCGATCTCCGCATTGTCTGCCACGATATTATTCGCCCAGAGCTGTGCCGTGGAATCTATGATTGCCTTGGAGCCATTGCCTACATATAAATCTCCCTCCGCCGTGATATAGCTTCCGCCGGAAAAGATGACAGTTGAGCCATCTCTTATAGTAATACTCTTTGACCGGTCATCCTGATTCCAGTTATACCGGTTGGTAACATTATCCGACCCCGCATAGACATTGCCTGCGATCGTAACCGTCTGACCATTACCCTGCCTGATAATGATACCGGAATTGGCGATCAGCGAATACGAAAACAAGTCCGGTAAGGAAGTGGATGTTACCGAACGCATACTTGGTGCCGCAATATTGATATCCGTCTGGATGATGGATGTGATATCCTTTGCATCCGTATAAGTAACCTTGATATCACACAAGGTAATGCTTGTGCCATTGTCGATCAGCTGATGTGAACCACAGTCCACGGATGCGGACGGGGAATCCACCATCGACGAGATCAGCGCCGCATTGTAAAACGCCGCATCCGCCGGATCCGCAAGCTTCGACTTTAATTGTGTCATGAAGGCTGCTTTAAACTGTGCCTCGCGCGCGGACGAGGTAAGACTCTGCGAATATGCCTCCATCATCTCTGTGTACGCAGTCACATACGCATCTGACACATAATTTTGTAATCCGACCGTAACCTGATCCAACACAGATTCCGCCGAATAGAAATTGTTCTTGATCTGTGAATCCGTCGCCTTCATCTGAAAATTCATGACAGACAAACGAAGCGCCGCAGTAGCAAGAATGCCAACGATCGCAAAGACGACTAATACAAGAACAATGGATGATCCTTTATTGTTTCTTCGTTTCATCAGTTCGTCATACCTCCCGTAAACGTTGCCAAAGGCTCTGCTCCCATCAGTGAGCCAACATCCGCCGAACCGTCATATATCTCAACCGTCACATCAAAGATGCGGTCCCACTTTGTGATCGGTGTCGTGATCGACCGCCCCTGCAGGACATTGCTCCAGACGTTGGAAGCCGCATTGCTGTTATACTGGCACCACCGGATCTGATCGATCGCGCCCTTTGTCGCAAGGTTGGTATTCAGGTTGGACTGGATATCGCAGTGGGAATGCCCTTTTGCATCCGCAGTCGTTTCCTTGACATACAGATCCAGCTTGTAAGCTGCCTCACGCACCGCAAGCGTTGTATCATCCGGTGCCTGATCCGAGCCCTTCTGCTTGATCAGATGCAGCGTAAAATCCACATCATCCGGGTTGTTGACCGTGATGGAATCCGAAGCTCCCTGATACCACGGGAAATACAGCAGATACACGTTTTTAAGCGATTGATCCGGATTATCCGCGTTGTCAAAAAGCACGCTGCTTAGATGATAGACCAATGTATTGCCGGTGCTGTCCACCGCGGAATAATAATAGACAAGCTCCACCGTCTCGACACCGGAAATATTTCTTACATTCACCTCGATGCTTCTGGTGATCTTATCCGTTGTGATCGCCGGAGCGACCTCATTGCCATGCTCATCTGTGGTCGCCGTGGTCTCCTCGACCGGAAACAGTGCAAGCACCGTCGAGGTTGAAATCGCATCCGCATACAGCGCATCCGTCTGTGGATCGATCGACTGCAGGTCTGCAATTGCCGTATCGTTATAAGACTTTACATCATTCGGCTTAACCGAGATCAGCGCACTGTACTTCTTGGAGCCGCCTCCCGCAGACATATTTTTGAGGAAAAAGTAATAGTTGCGCGAGCTTTGCCCCTCAAAGACGCGCTCGGTTCCATGCGTCCGGATACTGCTGTTTATCATCGTATCCCAGCCCGGAATCTCATACCCCGCATCTTCGATCTTCTTTTTGATCTGCTCGTAGGTATACGTCCTCTGGTAGGTCGTTCCCTCGTTCGTAAGCTCGTAAACCGGAAGCGCACCGGACTCATCCGTCGAGAGCAGGCTTGTTGAGATCAGATTGAACCGCTCCTCCGGGTAATCAAACTGGTACGCCAGCTCCTCTAAGCTCATCTTCTCGATGCCCTCCATCATGTTCTCCGCGATGGAGGTAAGCCGCAGACGCTCCTTTGCCTTTGCATTCGTCCTCGCCGAGAGAACAAACGCATTTAAAAGAGGGAACACGACAATCGCAAGAATCGCGATTGTAACAATAAGTTCTACCAAAGAAAATCCCGAATTATTGTGTTTCTTCTTACGCATGTGGCTCCCTCCTTTCTATAAATCCATATTTCTTTTACTACTCCGCGTCAGAAGCGGAATTATCCGCCTGTGCAGCATCTGCCGAATTGTCTGAGCTGTCCTTCCGCTCGATCATCTGTCCGAAAATATTGTCCACGCCATGCGGGATTGCCGGGATCTCTGCCGGAACATAAGCCTTATCCTGACCGAACAGATAATAAGTATTAAAATCCATCGTGCCGCTTAACAAGCCATTGGCGCTGTTAAAGGTCATGCTGATCTGCTCCACGGACATCGGATCATCGGCTCCTGCGATAAAGGAAACCATATCCTTCATTCCGTCGTAATCCGCGTCAAAGATAACGGTGGATACAATATCAAACAGCTTATAGAGTCCAACATCCGCAGTAACCGCTGCATCCGTTGTTCCTGACGTATCTGCCGAAGCATCTCCTGCTGTATCCGCAGCCGCATCCGGTTCTGCCGCATCTGCCGAAGCATCGGTTCCCTGTGAAGCCGTCGAGGTGTCAACGATAACCGGATCGGCAATCGTAAGAGACGATACAAACACATTCGTCTCATCCTCCAGATGCACAACATCCATGATATTATTCTCTTCTCTTAAATATACCGGAAACTGGTCGATGATCTGCTCGATCCCGGCGTTCATTGTTTCCATGTCCGACTCATACTGCGGACATTTATCCTGCACCGCCTCAAGCTCGCTCACGCGGGCACTTAAGGTTGCGTTCTCTGCCCGTAAATTCTCCGCTTTGGTGACGTTTCCCCGATACATCGTGAAATAGGAAAGCGCCAAAAACAGGATGCCAGCCAGCATGATGAGTAATTTCTTATCCTTTGATGACATAATGTCTTACCTCCTACTCCTCGATCAGATTGCGCATTTCGCGCGGAACATACGAAAGATCAATGTCAAAGCTTACGATTGTCTCCCCGCTCTCTTCCACACTCTCCGTTATGGTTGAAAGATGCGATACATACACGGAGGAGAATGTGCGAAGCTGTGAAACCACATCCGCAACCGCCGACTTGCTCTCCACCTGGATATTCATGGAAACGCCGCTTCTGGTTGCATTTAACGTAAAGACGATGATCTCCGAAGGCATCTTCTCCTCAAGCTCCTCGATAAATGCCACCAGCTCATTGTTCGGGCTGTAAATGGCATCATCAACGCCCTTCGCCCAGTTGTAATTCGCAAGCACCTGCAGATAGTCGTCATACACGCCGTCCACATATTCAAGTCCTGCAATCTTGTTCGTCAAAAATTTATTCTCATTCTCGGCTTCCAGCAGCTGCATCCTGCCCGCAAATGCGATCGCGACCGCACCGACGATTCCAAGCAGGCAGATAATGACCGCACCGGTCAAGGAGCCGCTCTTTGCAGCATTCTCCCTGCCCTTGCCGATTTCCTTCTGTGTCCTCTTCTCGGCTGCGATAATGCTGACCGGTTCCAGTGCTGCGCCAATGGTCGTAAAGTATTCTGCGATATGTACCGTCTCGTTTGCCGCATTCTTGACAAGTGTCAGGTCGTTGTACTGCTGGTTTGCAACCACCTTGCAGCTAAGCTCGTTGGTCATCAGACGGCTTAAACCGCTGATCACAGAGCCAAGACCAACCATGTAAATGCGCTCGATCTTCTTATCCGGGTTCTGCGCCTGATAATAGTCGAGGATTCGTGAGATACTTCCGATCAGTATGCGGAAGTTGTCGGTGATCTCCGCGCGGAGTGCCTGCAGCTTCTGCTGGTCAACCATCTCCTCCGGATTGGCCGGATTCTCCGTGTCTGTAAACGGCTCCATCTTGTCGAAGGAAGAAAAGACACAGGTTCTACGCGACAGCTCCTCGATTGCCTCGATCGGATCGATCGCATAACCGAAAAGCTGTGAGTTGATCGCGGAATCGATCGCATCCGACACGCCATAGTTGATGGTACGCTGCAGCTTTACGATGCCGTTTTCGATGATCGTAAGAATAGAGGAATTGTCCTCGATCTTTAAGGTTGCCTTGATCTCCTCCGGAATCTCGCGGATCATCATCTTCTTTAAGGAATTACCGATATAATCGTAACCGATCACGGTAAGCCCGCAGGTCTTTGCAAGCTCCCAGTATGCCGCAAGCAGATCCTTCGGCACTGCCAGCACCGAAAGCATGATCTTCTTCTCCCCTGCGTCCTCTATGGTTCCGATCACCTCATGGATGAGCTGGTACTGTTCCATATCCACCGGGAAATAATCCGATGCGTTGGCTGCAAGCAGATCCGCGATACGGTTCGCCTTTACAAACGGGATCTGGACGATACGGTTTGCCACGCGCGAGGAGTTCATGACAAAGACAACCTTTTTGGTGGAGATTCCATGCCTGCGGATTGCGTTCGTCAGCTCCGATATAAACAGATTGCTGATCGTCACAGTTCCTTCATTGACGATATTCGGTGTTGTCGCAATTGAGAAAATATTGTATATTCTCGGGTTCTTGACCTTGTAATCGATTTCCGCTACTCTGGTCAGCCCCTGCCCTATCTCAATGCTTAAGATTTTATTCGACATGTGCGAGATCTCCTCCAAGAAATATTATGCTGCCGGGTGTAAACGGTATGTTGTCCCGGCGAAAAAACGCAACTGTTTGCGTTGTATTTTTCGATTTTAAAATAAATAGCCCAAATACCACCGGATCAGCGCTTCTCCCCACAGAACCGCGATCGCGATCCCGATGGACAGATACGGTCCCATTGCAAGGACATGGTCTGCCTTGCTAAGCTTCATGCGAAGCAGATGGATGATCGATCCGATGATGCATCCTAGCAGAAATGCCAGAATGATTTTTTTCCATCCCAGTAATAATCCGGCAGCAGCCATCAGCTTGACATCGCCGCCACCGATCGCCCTGCCCCGGCTAAGGAGCAAAAGCACTTCAAGAATGATACTGACGCAAAGGAATCCTATCACATAGTCCCCCCAGTTCGTATGATCTAAGATGACCTGCAGGATTCCTAGGCACAGTATAAAAATGTTGATACCAATTGGAATTTCATAGGTTCTCCAATCTATCACGCTAAGTACCAGCAGTGCTGACATCAGCAGACAGTAAAGAATGCTCTGCAATGAGAAATCGTTTACTGCAAATACCAGTACATACAGGAAACCGTTTGCCGCCTCAATTATAGGGTATTGAGGTGAAATCGGTTCTTTGCATTTGCGGCATCTTCCCCGTAGGAAAAGCCAGCTGAAAACGGGCACCATGTCATACCAGGAAAGCTGATACCCACATTTCATGCAATGGGAACGCTCGGTTACCACCGTCTCATGCTCCGGGATGCGGAAGATACATACATTTAAGAAGCTTCCGATGACGATCCCGAATAAGAAGATCACGATATATATGGGTATCAGTTCAGGTATCATAGGGTTAGTGTCCTTTCAAAAGTATTACGGAGTTACAGCGATTCCCAGTCTAGATGCGCAATCTGAATCGTTAATTGAAAATTCCGGAGCGCCATTAGTTATTGTAACTGTTAATGTTTTTCCTTTGAACGTTGAACTCTTTACTGTTGGAGCCTGAATGCCCGCATTAGTCAAAGCCCAACCCAAGCCGGTAGCAGTTGGTGCTCCGGTTGCAGCAAATGCAAGTGTACCGCTAGTTGGAGTAACAGTTTCGTCAGCACATGCAACCTGGCAAGCGGTAATAACTTCCTGAAGGTTCTGTACATCGGTGCTAACTCTTGACTGATCTACATACTTAATAAACTGCGGTGCAAGTACACCAACCAATACAGCCATGATCGCGATAACGACGATCAGCTCTACGAGAGAGAAACCTTTGTTGTTCTTTTTCTTTTTCATCATTTCCATTCTCCTTTTTACTGAAAACTTTTTATCTTAAAAATCCTGTGCCCTATATCACAGAACCTTTAATTCATTTAATTGTAATTACAGATTATCCATCTGACCATACATTTCAATCATCGGAAGCATGACAGCACCGATGATAACGATAACGATCGCGGCAAGCACCAGGATGATCATCGGCTCTAAGGCTGCGATGACAGACTGTGTCGCCATCTCGACCTCCTCGTCGTAGTAATCCGCCAGCCGGGAGAGCATTCCCTCAAGATCACCGGTCTCCTCTCCAATTCTTGTCATATGTCCGACCATCGGCGGAAACAATCCACTCTGCATGATCGGCTCGGAAAGGGAGACACCCTTTGCAACCTCATCCCTTGCATGATTGAGTGCCTGTTTATATAGGTAATTTGACATCGTGTTCGCTGTGATGGCAAGCGCGTCCATCATCGGAAGTCCCGAATAGATCAGGGTACTTAGGGTACGCGCATAGTTCGAGGCCGCCTGCTTGATGGTCATCTTTCCGAACACCGGCAGCTTGCGGCTGATCGTACCGAACACGATCTGTCCGGTAATCGTTTTCTTAAATACGGATAATGCAACACCGGCAGCAATAAGCACCACAATGATCCAGAACCAGTCATGCATGATAAAATCACTGACCGCTACAACGGCTTTCGTCAGTCCCGGGAGTTCTCCTCCGAGCTGTTCAAATAAACTGTCATATGCCGGGATTACCTTAACCAGCATGACAATAATAACAATAACCGCAACAATCATAACAATTATCGGGTAGATCATTGCTTTCTTTACGATTGCTTTGAGCTTGGCGGATTTCTCGAAGTGTGTCGCCATCCGCTCAAATGCGACATCCAGCTTACCGGATGCCTCGCCGGCAGCCACCATGCTGCACATGATGTCCGGGAATACCTTCGGATACTTGGACAACGCCTCCGACAAGGTCTCGCCCTTTCGGATCTCGGTATGTACGCCGCGGATTGCCTTCGCCATCGCGACATTTTCGGTCTGCTCTGCAAGCATGTCGAGCGAGTCAAGGATCGTAACGCCCGCACGCACCATGCTGATGAACTGGCGGCAGAACACGGACAGATCCCGCGGCTTTACCGCCTTGCCGATCGTGATATTGATCTCCTTGGTAAGTGCGGATGCCTTTGTGACATTGACGACGGTAAAGCCCTCGTTCTTGAGCTTGGCTCTGACCTCATCTACTGTCTCCGCCTGCATGTTTCCTTTTTTTTCTTTTCCGGTCTTGTCGACGACCAGATAATTAAACTCTGCCAACGGGTAAAACCCTCCTTATATGATCTGTAGCTTGCTCTGCATGGATTCCGAGTCGTGCGCGTAGGTGATGGCAGTCAGCGCGGAGATCTGACTGCGATAGAAAATATTCGTGATCGCATCGTCCATCGTCTGCATGCCTTCCTTCTTGCTGGTCTGGATGATCGACGGGAGCTGGAAGGACTTGCCCTCGCGGATCAGGTTACGCACTGCGGAGTTGGCAAGCAGCACCTCAAACGCTGCCACGCGTCCGCTCGTATCACTTCTTGGCATAAGCTGCTGGGCGATCACGCCCTCAAGCACGCCCGCAAGCTGGATGCGGATCTGCTGCTGCTGGTGTGGCGGGAATACATCGATCATACGGTCGATGGCATCTGCTGCACTGTTGGTATGCAGTGTTGAAAATACGAGGTGTCCGGTCTCGGCGGCGGTGATCGCCGTGGAGATCGTCTCAAGATCTCGCATCTCTCCTACCAGTATTACATCTGGATCCTGCCGCAGAGCCGCGCGGAGCGCGCTCGCATAGCTTCCGGTATCGCAGCCGATCTCTCGCTGGCTTACGATTGCTTTCTTATTGGAATGCAGATACTCGATCGGATCCTCCAGCGTGATGATATTCTTCCGGTCACGGTTGGCGATGATCTCGATCAGGCTCGCCAAGGTGGTTGACTTACCGCTGCCGGTAGCTCCCGTCACAAGGACAAGCCCACGGCGCTTTAGCGTAAGGTCTACGACCGGCTTCGGGATTCCGAGTGTCTCCGGCTGTGGCACCTCGTAGGATAAGATACGAAGTGCAGCCGCGTAGGTTCCTCTCTGCCGGAACACATTGGCACGGATACGGGAAAATCCCGGAACAGAAAACGCGAAATCCAGTTCTCCGATCTCCTCAAGCTGTGCAAACTGTTCATCCGTCATGACCGGGCGTAAGATCCCGTTGATCTCCGTCGGCTTTAGGATGAACTCACTCTGCGGGATCAGTTCTCCGTCGATGCGCAGCATCAGCGGATTTCCCGGTGAGAAATGGATATCGGATGCGTCCTTTTGTTTTGCCAGTGTCAGTGCGTCTTCTATTGTCATAGCTGTTCTCTCCAAATGTATAATTAATTTTCAAAGGTTGTGCGGAGCATCTCCTTGTAGGAGGTTGTTCCCTCAAGCACCAGCTTCGTTGCACTCTGCCGGAGCGTGTGCATGCCCTCGGTCTGTGCCGCGCGTGCGACCTCATCCGCGGTCGCCCGTCTGCTGATCAGCTTCTTGATATTCTGCGTGACGGTCAGGATCTCATAGATACCGATTCGTCCGGTATATCCGGTGTTGTCACACTTCTCGCAGCCGGTTGCCTCATAAATCAATATATCGCCATTTTCATCGATATTCATAACCTTTTTTTCTTCTTCGGTTGCATAATGTTCCTTCTTGCAGTTCGGGCAGAGCCTGCGCACCAGTCGCTGTGCGATAATGCCGACCAGCGAATCTGCCAGCAGATAGCTCTCGATTCCCATGTCCTCCAGACGGCTGATCGTTGCCGCCGCGCTGTTGGTATGTAAGGTACTTACAACAAGGTGTCCCGTGATGGACGCCTGTACCGCGATCTGTGCGGTCTCGCCGTCTCGGATCTCACCGATCATGATAATGTCCGGATCCTGCCGCAAAATGGACCTAAGCGCACTCGCGAACGTCAGCTCCGCCTTCGGGTTGACCTGTACCTGATTGATTCCATCGATGTTCGCCTCGACCGGATCTTCTACGGTGATGATGTTGACATCCTCGTTATTCAGCTCGGACAGCGCGGTGTAAAGTGTGGTTGACTTACCGCTACCGGTCGGTCCCGTTACAAGCAGGATTCCGTTCGGGTTCTTAAGGATATTGTCAAATGCCCGAAGATCGTCCTCCGCCAGTCCCAGATCCTTCTTATTGCGCGTCAGCGCCTTTTTCTGTGCAAGACGCATTACGCACTTCTCACCGAATACCGTTGGAAGTATGGATACACGGATATCGTATTCCACGCGGTCGATCACCATCGTGATACGTCCGTCCTGTGGCTTACGCTTCTCGGAAATGTCCATTCCGCCGATGATCTTGAGTCGTGCGATGATCGCCGGAAGGAGGTGGATGTCATATTTGAACTTCTCATAGAGTGCGCCGTCGATTCGGAAACGGACACGCACGATATTTTCCAGCGCCTCGATATGGATATCGGACGCTCTCTGGCGGGCTGCCTGCTCGATCATGGAGTTGACCAGAAGAACAACCGGGGAATTGTTGACGTCCTGATTGTAGGCTTCATCCTCCTGATTCCTGTTCAGCAGCTCCTTGCGCTCTGCCGCGTACACCTCCGCCATCTTCTGTGCTTCGGAATCGCCATAATACTTGTCGAGCACGATCAGAATATCATGCGCCGTGGCAACCGCCGGCTCCGGCTGCAGGTTGGTAACGATGGAAATATCATCCAGCGCCAGAAGATCCATCGGATCAGACATCGCTACATGAATGATATTCGGGTTCACATCATCATATGCATACGGAACCATAATATGCTTGCGGAGAACCGACTCGCTTACCAGTCCAAGCACATCCTCCGGGATCGTGATTGCCGACAGGTCAATGCGTGGGATTCCAAGCTGTACCGAAAGAGCCTTCGCGATCTCGTTCTCGGTGGTAAAGCCCATCTCGATCAAGGTCTCACCAATTTTTTTCTTTTTTTCCTTTGCAACCGGAAGTGCCTGTAAAAGCTGTTCCTCAGTAATCACATGCTCATCGATCAGCATGTCTCCAATTCGTTTCTTCTGATTCCGCAGTGCCATTTCCTGTCTCCTGTTTCACTTACTTAAATAAATATTTTAAGTGATTTAGCCTGTGATGTAAAGGCTATTTATCTAGTCATTTTTCCCTATATCCAGCACCCTTGAGGTCGTTTTTGTTCTATTCCCGGTCTGGTGCTGTTGCTTCGCCAAACACGAAGCGCTTTTCAAATTCCTGCTCCGAAAGCGGTCTGGAATAGAAAAAGCCCTGAATGCTGTCACACTTGAGCCGTCGTAAGAACGCTACCTGTTTTTCGTCCTCCACACCCTCTGCGGTCACATGCATGCCAAGATCCTTCGCCAGAGCGATCGCGTGCCGGATCAACTGGTCGCCGCCGGAATTGCCGATGTAATCGATCAGGCTCTTATCCAGCTTTAAGGTATCAAAATGCAGGCTGTTGAGTGACGACAGGGAAGAATATCCGGTGCCGAAATCATCCATGTGAAGCGGGAAGCCCGCCCTGTGGAAGTTCTCCGTCAGGATCTGGATCGGTCCGTTGTCGACCGTTGCGCTCTCAGTGATCTCGATTGGAAGCATGTTCGGTGCCACACCAACCTGATCCGCAATCTCCTTGTAGCGCTCCACCAGATTCATGGAATACAGGCTCGCTCTCGACAGATTGACAGAGATTGGAAACAGTGGGCAGCCCTTTTCCTTCAGTCTGTGCTGCTCCCTGCACACCTCTCGAAATACATATTCATCTAAGATGCGGATCATTCCGTTTGACTCAAATAATGGGATAAATTTGTTCGGTGGCACAAGCGAACCGTCCGCTTTTCTCCACCGGATCAGTGCCTCCGCGCCGACGACATTTCCGGAATCCGGCGAGATCTTCGGCTGATACCACACTTCAAATTCGTGCTTTGCGATTGCCTCGTCAAAGGCATCCTCCATCTTCTTCTCTTCCAGGATATGCTGGGTTGCACAACGGTCGAAGAAGGAATAGCACACATCTTTTTTCTCATGGATGCTGTCTCTTGCAAAGTTGGCATCCGAAAATGCCTTTTCCACGGAGTCGCCTCTCTCGAAGCGTGTGATTCCGTAATATGCCGATAGCTGCGGTACATCCGCGTGCTTCATCTCGTGGATGATCCTGTGGTTGATCTGCACAAGCTTGTCGACGACCATATCCTTGTCCAGTCTTGGAAAGAACATTACAAAACGATCCGCGTTGACGTGTGCGACCAGATCCTCCGGCGCGACCATCTCGCAGATACACTGATAGATCTGGCAGATCACCTCATCACCCTTCTCATTGCCGCAGATGGAATTGATCATTTTAAAGGAATGGATGTCCATTGATACCAGATAGCCGACCCGGTCGTCCTTGGAGACCTTCTCCTTAAAATATGCGTAGTTCCTGCCGCCGGTCAGCGCGTCCGTGTAAGCGATCTTTTCCAGCTCCCTGCGTTGTTTCCGCTCCATTCCGGTCACTCCGTATACAAACAGTATAAAGCTCAGGATAACCAGTGCAAGGATCTCAAACAGCATGGCGCTAATGGCAAACATCGTCTTAGATACTTCCCTGCTTAAGGTCTCCGCAGATACGATCGTGACAACATACCATTGATTGCGCACCTGCCCCATATCAAGTGTCTGATAGTATAGATAGTAGTCCCCGGCGTCCTTTCCATCCACCCGGAAATACCGCTGCTGCTCATCTGCGCCGTTCTCATAGTAATCTCCCATGAGCTGTGACGCATCCGGTCCGAGGCTCTCCAAAAAGGAAAACAGGCTGTCCTCGCTGGAATCAAACGGCAGATTCTCCGTCTCTGTAATCACGGTGCTGTCCTCATCTACGATACAGTTGCTCCCCATTGTCTCAAAGCTGCTTACATCAAAGAGTCTCTGGAACTCCTCGGTACGGTATGTCGCATACACGACTCCAACGATATTTTCATTCTTATCATACACCGGTGCACTTAACACATTGATCGGTTCCGGTTCCCCCATCGTGTCAATCAAAGTGTTGGTAAAGACAAACTCTCCCTTTACGCTCTTGCGGAAGAACGGAGTCGCACCTATATCTCCGTAAAAGCCGTCTGTTGTTGCTGCATGACCATACCGGTCTGCAAACCCTGCCCGCTTGAACTCTGTTGCCTGATTAAGCGAAGCCAGTATGTACACAACCTCCTCAACCGTCGCTCCCCTGTCAAAGGAAGCCTGTGCGGCTACAGCCATAGCGGATAAAAGTGTCTCCTGTGTATGTATCTCCGTCTCAACCGTCTTAACGCTCTGATTCGTCACGATACGGAGATTCTCGACAAGCTGTGTCTCATGGTTGCTCCGTATCTGCCGGTTGCATTGCAATATGGATAAAATGATCAGTACAAATAGCACCGCCCAAATTAAAATTTTCTTCCAGTTCGTTTTCATAAGCAAACTCTCTCCCTTATTATTGTTATTATATAACAAAAGGGAGGGCTAGGCAATGGGTATTGTCCATACATTTGTACATTTTTTCGTGTTTTTTCGTATTTTTTCGTTGTTTTTTCAGACTTGTTTCTACGAAAACGTTTACGTTGTGATGAGCAACGTAAAAAAATCAGGGCAGACCAAACCGATTCCCATCGAATTTGATCTGCCCTGAAGCTGACTGTTTTACGTTATTTTTGATTTAGAACTTGCCAGCCTTGTGAGCTTCCTCAACAAGTACGGCAACTGCAACGGTAGCACCTACCATTGGGTTGTTACCCATTCCGATAAGTCCCATCATCTCTACGTGAGCCGGTACGGAAGATGATCCAGCGAACTGTGCGTCAGAGTGCATACGTCCCAAGGTATCGGTCATACCGTAGGAAGCAGGACCTGCCGCCATGTTGTCCGGGTGAAGGGTACGTCCTGTACCACCGCCGGATGCAACTGAGAAGTATTTCTTACCCTGCTCGATGCATTCCTTCTTGTATGTACCTGCAACCGGATGCTGGAAGCGAGTCGGGTTGGTAGAGTTACCGGTGATGGAAACGCCAACGTTCTCGTGATGCATGATTGCAACGCCTTCCTGAACGTCATCTGCGCCGTAGCACTTAACGGTTGCGCGGAGACCATCTGAATATGCCTTCTCGTAAACGATGTTAAGCTTTGCTGCCTTGTAATCGTACTTGGTCTCAACATAGGTAAATCCGTTGATACGGGAAATGATCTGTGCCGCGTCCTTTCCAAGTCCGTTTAAGATAACGCGAAGCGGCTTCTGGCGAACGCGGTTTGCCTTCTCAGCGATACCGATCGCACCCTCTGCTGCTGCGAAAGACTCATGTCCTGCTAAGAAGCAGAAGCACTCTGTCTCCTCTTCCAAAAGCATCTTGCCAAGGTTACCATGTCCAAGACCTACCTTACGATGGTCTGCAACGGAACCCGGAATACAGAATGCCTGAAGTCCCTCTCCGATTGCTGCTGCTGCGTCTGCTGCTCTTGTGCATCCCTTCTTGATCGCGATAGCTGCACCTACAACGTATGCCCAGCATGCATTCTCAAAACAGATCGGCTGAATCTTCTTAACCTGATCGTAAACATCAAGTCCAGCGTCCTTTGTGATCTTCTCAGCTTCTTCGATAGAGCTGATACCATAGCTGTTAAGAACAGCGTTAATCTGGTCAATTCTTCTTTCGTATGATTCAAATAAAGCCATTGTATTTCGTTCTCCTTTCGTTATTTTCCCCGACTACTCTTGTCTTGGGTCGATGATCTTAACTGCATCCGCAACACGGCCGTACTGACCCTTTGCCTTCTCCCATGCGGTGTTCGGATCATCACCCTTCTTGATGAAGTCAGTCATCTTTCCAAGGGAAACGAACTGATATCCGATAACTTCGTTGTTCTCATCCAAAGCAATTCCGGTTACATAGCCCTCTGCCATCTCAAGGTAACGGACACCCTTCTCTCTGGTTGCATACATCGTACCAACCTGAGAACGAAGTCCCTTTCCAAGATCCTCAAGTCCTGCTCCTACTGCAAGACCGTCATCGGAAAATGCGCTCTGGGTACGTCCGTATACGATCTGAAGGAACAGCTCTCTCATTGCTGTGTTGATCGCGTCACATACAAGGTCCGTATTAAGAGCTTCAAGAATGGTCTTGCCCTGAAGGATTTCTGCTGCCATAGCTGCAGAATGTGTCATACCTGAGCATCCGATGGTCTCAACGAGTGCCTCTTCAATAACACCATTCTTAACATTCAGTGAGAGCTTGCAGGCACCCTGCTGTGGTGCACACCAGCCTACACCGTGTGTAAAGCCTGAAATGTCCTCAATCTTTTTTGCATGTACCCATTTTCCCTCTTCCGGGATTGGAGCTGGCTCATGCTTTGCGCCCTTAGCAACAGGACACATGTTCTGAACTTCTTTCGTGTAAATCATTATAAGACTCCTTTCAAGAATAATTATTCTGTCGTATCGATTTTCACTCGACACACTGACCTCATTTTCGCACATTTTTTTTCATAAGTCTAGTACCAAGGATATTCTTTTTTTGATTTTTGTTAATTATTTATCAAAACATTTCCGTAAGTGTATCTTTCATCCAAAAAATGCACATTATTTTTCGATTTTCTTCACCACATGATCGGCATCCTTAAAAATAGAGCCTGCCGGGATCACTCCCCGGACACGCGAAAGCGGGTACACATTGGAGTGTGGTCCGATCACGGTTCCCGGATTTAAGACGGAATTGCAGCCGACTTCCACATAATCACCGAGCATCGCGCCGAACTTCTTTCTTCCGGTCGCGATCTCCTCCTTCGTATCATAAAGGTCTTTTACGACAACAAGCGTCTTATCGGACTTCACATTGGATGTGATCGAGCCTGCACCCATGTGGGATTTGTAGCCCAAAATGGAATCTCCGACATAATTGTAGTGCGGAACCTGTACGCTGTTAAAAATGATCACGTTCTTAAGCTCCGTTGAATTGCCTACCACAGAGCCTTTTCCGACGATCGCACTGCCGCGGATGAATGCACAGTGGCGGATCTCTGCCTCCTCGTCAATGATGAGCGGTCCGTGGAGGTACGCGCTCTCAAATACGGTCGCGTTTTTTGCCACCCAGATGTCCTCTCCTCTTTGCTCGTAGATCTCCGGGTCAAGTGTCGGTCCAAGCTCCCGGATAAAATCACCGATCCCGTTTAATGCCTCCCACGGGTATGTAAACTGTGCCAGATACTCTCCGGCGATGCTTTCCTCTAAGTTGTAGAGGTTCTTAATCTCTGCTGTCTGCATGCTGCTTCCCTTTCTGTTCTAATATCTAATTTATGCTTCATGGTTCCTGCGAAGTCAGGTTATCTTCCGCCCCTTCATTGCTGGGCTGTTGTGTAACCGGCTGCTGGGCTTCTGCCGGTGCACTCTCCGGTTGCTGTACCGCCGACTGCGTTTCCGCCTCATTGCCTGATGACTGTTCTACGTTCTGCGCCGCCGGTTCATCCTTGCGGTCGAAGTCAAACTTTATCGTGTCATCCTCATACTTAAGGTACGCATCAAAAACATTCCCTGCCTTTGACGTAAAACCGCTTATCTTTTCCTTTGATTTTCCTTCCGTCAATAAGGTAAGGATCGTCTCCTCCGGCAGCGAAACCTTCGCCACGGTGTGCCACAGCTTGAAGCCGCACTCGCATTCATACTGCCATTGTCCGCGTTTCATCAATGCATGGCACTTCGGACATGGCACATTGGAATCCTGCGGCTTGGGCTTCTCCGGGAAGTCAAATTCGACGTTGCCCTCCTCCGTCAGCTTAAGCGGCGCCTCAAACATCATTCCGGTTTTTGCGACAAAGCCCGAAACCGGTCCGAGCTTCTTCTTCGTCAAAAGCTCACGCACCTGATTCTCTTTGAGCTTAACGCCCGCGATCTGACCGATCGCGAATTTGCAGCTGTCTTCCTTATCCTTAACGTTGTTGATACAGCGGTACCCATACGGTGTGATCACAATCTTGCCCTTGCACAGCGGGCATTCGGCATCCTTTAACGTGAGCGGTTCAAGATCTTCAAAGTCGAACCTTAAGCCCGTCACTTTTCCGTCTTCGTCCTTTGCAAGTACGACACGCGCATCGAACTTCTTGCCGGATTTCGATTTAAAGCCGCGGATCGTCTCCGTGCGTCCATCGGTCAAAAGCTGCTTTACCTGTGATTCCGTGAGTGACTTTTCTGACATCTTTCCGATTGCAAAACGGCAGCTGTCCGGATCATCCTTTTTGTAATTGGCGCAGCCGAAGCCAAACGGCGTTGCGATGATCTCGCCCTGACAGATCGGGCAGACAACTCCGGCAACCTTCTTTGCTTCAACATGTTCAAAGTCGAACTGGATGCTTGGCTTTCCACTCTCATCCTCCGTCAGGATCAGGCACGCATCAAATTTTTTCTTGTTCTTCGACTTGAAGCCGCGGATCGTATCTGTCTTTTTCTCCGTCAGAAGCTGCCTGACATTCGCAGCCGTAAGACTTTTTCCCGCGATCTGTCCGATGGAGAAGCGGCAGCTATCCGGATCGTCCTTCTTAAAATTGACGCAGCCAAAGCCAAACGAGGTCTTTCGGATCTGTCCACCACAGATCGGGCAGACAACCTCCGGCAGGATCTCCGGCTCTACGTCTGCAAAATCAAATACAATACGGACGGAACGCTTCGCAGCATCTCCGGCAGATGTGCTGTCTCCGGCATGCGTATTGTCGCCATCGTGTGTGCTGTCGCCTGCTGGTGCATTGTCTCCGGCAGACCGACTTCCTTCATCTTCCGTTTCCAACTTTAACATCGCGTTAAAGCGTTTCCCGGACTTGGACTTAAAGCCCTTGATCACCTCGGTATGCCGTTCCTCTCCGAGAAGGAGCTTTACCTGCTCCTCCGGCACGATCAGCCCCGCGATCTCCCCGATATTAAAATTACATCCAGATTTATCTTTCTTATAATTTGCACATCCGTATCCAAACGGGGTGGTCACGATCTCGCCGCCGCACACCGGACACTTCGCGCCGATCTTTCGTCTGGCGCCGGCTCCCCTTGCATCTCTCCCGGCATAATCACTGATCCGCTCCGCAAGTGTTCCTCGGATGTCCTGCTGGATCATGGAAAGGGTTTCCTTGCGGATAAAGTCCTCCAGCTTGTTGCGGTAATCCCAGAAATCTACCGTTCCCTGCGTTATGCCGTCAAGTCCCTTTTCCCAGGAGGCGGTCATCTTCGGATTAAGCAGCGCCGGAACTGTCATGTTCACAACCTCATAAACCATCTCGCCGAGATTCTCCGGACTTAAGATCTGTGTCTTTTTGTTTAGGTTCAGGTAGCCGATCCGCACCAGCTTCTGAATGATCTCCGCGCGCGTCGCGGAGGTTCCGATTCCGGAGCCTTTGATCTGCTCACGAAGCTCTTCATCCTCGATCAGCTGTCCGGCATTTTCCATTGCAAGCACCATCGAACCAGAGGTGTAGCGCTTCGGAGGTGAAGTCTTTCCGAACTTGATGCTGTATCCGTTTACGTCAACTTCATCCTCGTTCTTAAGTGTATCGGCAAGCTCCAGTAGCACCTTCGGGTTGACGACCGGCTCCGTATTTTCCGAATCCTCATTCTCCGGATCCGAAAGTGTCTGTCCGCCCAGGATCCTTGCGTTTTCTTCCTCGAAGGATTTCTTTTTCGGCGGTGCTGCCACCTCTAAAAAGCCCGGCTTCTTTAACACCTTCGTGCCTGCAAAAAACTGTTCCGTCTTGTCCCCGCACGCAACCCCTACGACCAGCTTCACATTTTCATATTCTGCCGGTGGATAAAAGATGCTTAAGAACCGGCGCACGATCACATCAAAAACAGCCCGCTGTAAAGAGTTCAGACTGTTAAGCTCTGTGAGCTGTCCAGTAGGGATGATCGCGTAGTGGTCTGTAACCTTGCTGTCATCCGTATATTGTGTGTTTGTTATATTTGCATATAATTTCTTGTTCAGTATTGCTTCCACATAAGAAGCGGTCGGTTCATAGTTTCTGAGCCTGCTGATGTTCTTGGATATCTCCTTTGCGATCGCAGAGGAAAGCACTCGCGCATCCGTTCTCGGATAAGTCGTCAGCTTCTTCTCATACAGATCCTGCGCAATCTGCAGCGTCTCATCCGGGCTTATCTTAAATCGCTTTGAACACTCTGCCTGCAGCTCCGCAAGGTTGAACAGTAACGGTGCGCGCTTTTTTGTCGTTCCCTTTTCGATGGAAAGTACCTTCGCCGGTCTGCCTTCTAGGGATTCCATGAACGCAATGGCATCCTTTTCCTCGCGGAAGCCGTTTTCCTTGTATAAAAGCGGAGAGTCCAGATACTTTGAGGTGTCCGTGGTCTTCCACTCTCCCTCAACACCCGCTTTCGTAAAACTGCCTACCACACGGTAAAAGGGAGTCTCCTTGAAATTGCGGATCTCGCGCTCACGGATGACTACCATTCCAAGCACACACGTCATTACACGACCTACTGCAATCGCCGTATACGACTTTGTACCGGCGGCATCATTTAAGAGATTTCCGTACTTAACAGACATCACACGCGAGAAATTGATTCCCATCGCATAGTCCTCGATTGTCCGCATGATGCCGGAGCGTCCGAGATTTGCGTAATCCGCCATCGGCCGTGCCTGACGGATTCCGCGCAGGATTTCCTCCTCCGTCTGCGAATCGATCCAGACGCGCAGCTCCTCCATTCCTTCTCGCACTCCGCCGTAATTTCGGATATTCTCCTCAATCGTCTGTCCTTCTTTTCCGGCATCGCCCGCCCAGTATACGCGGTCAATGTCCTCTCTCTGGAGCATTCCGTGCACAATATCATATTGACTTTTAACTTCTTTGATCACATCATATTTGTAATCTTTCGGCAAAAACGGCAGGTCTTCCAACCGCCATTTCTTGTATTTCATATCGTAGGCTTCCGGATACACCAGCCCGACCAGATGACCTACGCACCAGGTTATGACATAATCCTGGTTCTCTATGTAACCGTTCTGCCGTCCGCTCACATGAAGCACATTCGCAAATTCACGCGCAACCGACGGTTTCTCGGTTATGATTAACGATTTTCCCATACTTGCACTCACTTACAGTTCATTCATATCGATCAGTACAAACCGCTGATCCATTGTAACGTATTTTTTCAGCTCCGGTTCAAAGTCCGTAGCGGAAAACAGGTAATAGTGATCCGAATTCAGCTTTGCCTGCTCCATTGCAGTCGCCATATCCTCACACATCTGCATTGTCATAAGCGGCTGATTCCAGTTGCAGAAGCCGATCATGTTCTGGCGGTCTGCGCTCTGTGCGATAATGTCAATATTACCATTCTTGCCAACCCACGTTCCGACCTTATGGATACGAAGCGGCAATTTTCCCATCTGATTTAATATCATCAGATACTCCGTGCAGACATCCCTAAAATAACGCTTTAAGTATGCATCCAGCTCCGGTGCGATATATGTATCATAAAACTGCTCCGGGTCCATCTGATAAAGGTCTGACTGATTCGGATAGATGAATTTAAACCAGAAATTAACAAATGTATCCTTGATCTGGTAAACGCCCTTTTTCGCATTTTCCCAGCCTCCGGTCTCAAAGGATACCAGCTTCTCCACGATATCAAAATGGCTTAAATTCTTCATATATACGCTGATCTTCGCACGGGAAAATCCCGTTGAGTGGAACAGCTCATTTAACTTATTGTCCCCGCGCGCAATTGCTGCAAGTATCGTGCTGTAAACAGAAAGCTCTCTCAGCTCTGCGGCGATCACATCCTCTGCCTCTGTAAACAAGGCTCCCTCCGGGCTTAACACCAGACGGCAGATGTTTGAGCGGATATCCTGCGTTTCATCCCATTTATCCAGATATGCCGGAACGCCGCCGAGCACTCCGTAGATTTTGATGCAGTCGCGCACGCTCGTCCTTGGAAATGCGCGCACTGCTTCAAGGAAATTATAGTTTTCAATCTCGATCTGTCCGTCGATGCGCTTGGCATCCTCCCCGAACGCCTCTGCGGCCTCCTGCCTCGCCCAGACAAGTGAGGACGATACCAAGAGGATCAGAACCGGCCCTGGATAGAGCCGCTTCATGCGCAGCTTTACGATGCTTTGAATGAACTCCGGATCCTTTTTGATGACATACTGTGCCTCATCAATCACCACGACAAGCTTGCTTGGATCACCGGACTTGATCCGGTTGAAGTATTCATCATAGGTATCCCGCTGCAGCTTTGCATTGAACTGTCTTTCGATCTCTTTTCCCATCATCCTGCGCTGTTCTAACGCGGATGCCTGACGGCAGCGATAGTAAAAGTGCTTTTTATTTTTGACAAACTCCTTGATCAGTTCTTCCTTCTGGCAGCCTCTTCTTCCATATAATAAAAGCATCTGGTTGCCTGATTTTTCATAGTAGCTTTCCAGCTTTTTCAAATCAGTTGTTCTCGCGTTCATCGTTTCTCTCCTGTAATTGCCGTATGGAGGGCACTGCCCTTTTAATATATAATATCACGATTGAATTTTTGTAGCAACTTAAAAAACTGCCGTTTTCCCACTCTCGTGGAAAAACAGCAGTTTCCTTTCATCTAAGCTCGCTTTTATTATTTCTTCGTAATATATCCCTGTGCCTTTAACAGCTCTGCACACAATACTGCGCCGCCTGCAGCACCGCGCACGGTGTTGTGGGAAAGTCCGACAAACTTCCAGTCGTATACGGTGTCCTCTCTGAGTCGTCCGACTGAAATTCCCATGCCATGCTCAAAGTTGACATCAAGGGCGACCTGTGGGCGGTTATCCTCCTCAAGGTACTGGATGAACTGCTTCGGTGCGCTCGGAAGCTCAAGCTGCTGCGGAACACCGGAGTAATTGACAAGTGCCTCGATGAGCTGTTCCTTGGTCGGCTTCTTTTTAAACTTTACAAATACCGCTGCGGTATGTCCGTTTAATACCGGCACGCGGATGCACTGGCAAGTGATGACCGGGCTTTCTGCCGGAACGATGCACTTCTTCTCATCATCTACATGTCCCCAGATACGAAGCGGCTCCTTCTCAGACTTCTCCTCCTCGCCTCCGATGTAAGGAATGATGTTTCCTACCATCTCCGGCCAATCCTTGAAGGTCTTTCCTGCTCCGGAAATCGCCTGATAGGTCGTAGCAACGACTTCGTATGGCTCAAACTCCTTCCATGCGGTAAGAACCGGTGCGTAAGACTGGATGGAGCAGTTCGGCTTAACTGCAACGAATCCTCTTGTTGTACCGAGACGCTCCTTCTGATACTTGATCACTTCCATGTGCTCCGGGTTGATTTCCGGAACTACCATAGGAACATCCGGTGTCCAGCGGTGTGCGCTGTTGTTGGAGACAACCGGAGTCTCTGTCTTTGCGTAAGCCTCCTCGATCTTCTTGATCTCGTCCTTTGTCATATCGACAGCGGAAAATACGAAATCAACCTCTGCTGCTACGCTCTCAACCTCGTTTACGTTCCTGACTACGATGTTCTTAACGGCTTCCGGCATTGGAGTATCCATTTTCCAGCGATCCCCGACTGCCTCAGCGTATGTCTTGCCTGCACTTCTTGGGCTGGCAGCTATTGTTGTAACCTCGAACCATGGATGATTCTCCAATAAAGAGATAAATCTCTGACCAACCATTCCGGTTCCGCCTAAAATACCAACTTTCAACTTCTCGCTCATGTTATGAATTCTCCTATTCTCTTCCGTCTGTGAGTTGTTCTGTCCGTCTCTCGCAAACATTTGTCTTTGTATTAAAAATATTACTTGACTTTGTTAAAAAATACAATTCACAAACCTTATTAAATTACCAATTTATTTTACTATTTATTGTAAAATATGCACAAACTGGAACAAAATTACTCGTTTTCGTCATCCGAAGCGTCGTCGTCCTCGTCCCATTCGTCCCCGTCATCCGAAGCATCGTCCTCCCAGCCCGGAATCTCCCAGTCCTTCGCGAGGTATTCCTCCTCGATCGCAATGACCTTTTCCATTGCTTCCCTGCCCGGCGCACCGATCGTCAGACGCTTGTTCACGCAGGTCTCCATGGAAATTGCATCATAGATATCCTCCTCAAACGCATCGGAGAACTTTTTCAGCTCCTCAAGGCTCATATCGTCGATCGCGATCTTCCTGTCGATGCAGTAAAGCACGATCTGTCCGATGATCCCGTGCGCATCGCGGAACGGGATTCCATGATTTACCAGATAATCTGCCGCATCCGTTGCGTTGGTAAAGCCGTTGTTCGCGCTCTTTCTCATAATATCCTTATTAAAGCGCAGGGTCTTTAGCATTCCGTTGAACAGCGCGATGCAGCCCTTCGCCGTATCAAACGCATCAAAGGAAAGCTCCTTGTCCTCCTGCATATCCTTATTGTAAGCAAGCGGAATGCCCTTCATCGTTGTAAGCAGCGACATGAGCGCACCGTATACGCGCCCGGTCTTTCCGCGCACAAGCTCCGCGATATCCGGGTTCTTTTTCTGCGGCATGATGCTGCTTCCAGTGCTGTACGCATCATCGATCTCGACAAACTGGTATTCGTTCGAGTTCCAGATGATGATCTCCTCCGAAAAACGCGACAGATGCATCATGATCGTGGAAAGTGCCGCCAGAAACTCGATCAGATAATCGCGGTCGGAAACGCCGTCCATGCTGTTTAAGGTCGGTCCGAAAAAGCCCAGAAGATCCGCGGTGTATTCGCGGTCAAGCGGGTATGTAGTCCCGGCAAGCGCACCGGAGCCAAGCGGGCAATAATTCATGCGCATAAAAATGTCATACAGACGGGAACGGTCTCTTTTGAACATCTCAAAATATGCACCCATGTGATGTGCAAGCGTGATCGGCTGTGCCTTCTGCAGATGGGTAAAGCCCGGCATGATCGTCTGCGTGTTTTCCTTCATAATAGAAAGAAGCGTCTCAAGCAGCTCCTTCAAAAGTTCGTCTGTCTCAAGCACCTGCTGTCTGGTGAACAGACGCATATCCAATGCGACCTGATCGTTTCTGCTGCGTCCGGTATGCAGCTTCTTTCCGGTATCGCCAAGGCGGTCGATCAGATTTGCCTCCACGAAGCTGTGAATATCCTCGTATTCATCCGTGATCACCAGCCTGCCGCTCTCCACATCCTGCCGGATCTCGTCCAGACATGCAACGATCTGCTGCATCTCCCCGTTTGTGAGGATTCCCTGCTTGCCAAGCATGCAGACATGCGCGATGCTGCCCTCAATGTCCTGTGCGTAAAACTTCTGATCGAATGAAATGGACGCATTGAAATTGTAAACCAGCTTATCAGTCTCCTTGGTAAAGCGTCCTCCCCATAATTGTGCCATAACGATATCCTGCCTTTCTTTTCTGTTGCATAATATTTATATTGAGCTATTGTTTTGTTCCTTCTGCCGTATCTCTTCGTCCCTCTGCGCCTTTGAAAAAACGCATCCGCAGTAATACTGGCGGTACATCCCATATTCCCGCGACAGCTCCGTGGACTTTTTGTAGCCTTCCTTTTTCTTAAAGTCCGAAAAAAGATACGGGATCTGATACTCGGTGGCAAGCCGCCCTCCGATCTCATTGAGCTTCTGCGCATTTTTCAGCGGGCTGATCGAAAGTGTCGTCGTAAAATAATCGAACCCGTTTTTCTTCGCATACTCTGCCGTCTCGCGCAAGCGAAGCTCATAGCAGGCAAAGCAGCGCTTATCTCCCTCCGGCAGATCCTCCATCCCCTTTACTGTCTCATAGAAGCGCGCGGTGTCATAGCTTCCCTCCACGAACTGTACCGGGTATTTGGTCGGGAACTCACGCGAAAAGCGCTCCTGCTCCTGTGCGCGGATCGCGTATTCCTCCGGTGGATAGATATTCGGGTTATAGTAAAACACCGTTATCTGAAAATACTCCGACAGGCATTGCAGGCAGTAAGAGCTGCACGGTCCGCAGCAGCTATGTAACAGAAGCCGCGGCACTTTCCCCTCGGAGCATATATTCGCGATGGTGTCCTCCATCATTTTCTGGTAATTTATCTTGTTCATAGACCTACTTGTCCAGACGGCTGCAAAGCTGCAATGCAATGATCGCAAGCACATACAGCACCACGCACAGGAGCATAAGCGGCGCACGGTGGATGCAGACACCCGCAACGATCTGGACGATCACGGCGATCCCATGCACCCACAGCTCTACGTTGTGGAGCATTACCGCAATTCCCGCCTCAAGGATGATCACAAGGCATACCGGAACGACCGGCTCTCCAAGTCCGAGTGTTCCGATCAAGATCAGCACAAGCGCCAGAACGCCAAAGCCAAGCATCACGTCCAGCTTCTTGTTCTCCTTGAAAAAATTGCCAATCCGAGCAGCCTTTTCCTGCACTTTATTTGTATTTTTCACATCTGTATGTTCTGTTTTCTTTTTGTTCCTGCTCATAATTTCTACCTCTCTGCACAATTCATTACCGATTATATCAATTCCTCAGAAAAAGGACAACCTGTTTCACAAAAAAAGGTTGATTTTCGTTTTGGAATTTGTTATGATAAGTCTTGCTTGCAAGAGCACGCCGATATGGCTCAGTCGGTAGAGCGACGCACTCGTAATGCGTAGGTCATGGGTTCGATTCCCATTATCGGCTCTTACACGGGACATCTTTTGTTCCGTGTTTTCTTTTATCCCGGCACAGTTTCGTGCATTTTCCCAGTATTTTCTTTGTTCCTGACAGACAAAGGAGAATCTATGAATTATCAGGAGTTTTTACATGACATCAAGGGGCAGCTTTGCGCCCTCTTAGATCCCGGCGCTTCGGTGGAGTTCCGCACGATCACCAAGAACAACGGCGTGGACAAGGACGCTTTTATCATTTCCTCGCCGGACACAAATCTCTGTCCGACCATTTACCTTCTGCCCTACTATCACCGCT
This sequence comes from uncultured Agathobacter sp., assembly GCA_934307695.1. GTDB lineage: Bacteria > Bacillota > Clostridia > Lachnospirales > Lachnospiraceae > Roseburia. The sequence goes on from CAKRCS010000006.1 coordinate 143,424, forward strand.
ATCTGGATGGAGTTTCCACGGAGGATATTGTCGAGGACATTTTTACGACCTATTCCCGCGCACTTCCGTCCTACGACTTTGATACCTCCGTTTTTACCGATTTTGAAAAGGCCAGACATAACATCATCCTGCGTCTGGTCAGCTACGAGCGCAACAAGGAGCTTCTTGCCTCCGTTCCGCACAAGCGCTTTTTAGACTTTGCCATTCTTTTTTACTGCCTGCTGCAGGCGGATGATTCCAACCAGGCAAGCATCCTGATCTATGACGATCATCTGCGCTTCTGGAATATTGACGAGGAGGAGCTTTACGAGATTGCACTGTCCAACACGCCAAAGCTGCTGACACACCGCCTCGACAACCTGCACAGCATCCTGACCGAGGTGATCTCGGATTCCTCCGAGTTCGCGGATCAGGAGGTCTTTCCGATCTATGTCTTGTCCAACCAGTACCGCACCTACGGGGCATCCGTCCTTTTGTACCCGAACCTGATTTCCTCGCTCGCGGACCGGTTTGAAAAGGATCTGGTCATTCTGCCAAGCAGTGTCCATGAGCTGCTTCTTCTGCCGACGGGCGGCACGCCGGATATGGACTACTACGCCGATATGGTGCAGCAGGTCAACGCAACGCAGCTTGCCGATGATGAGATCCTGTCCGACCATGCCTACCTCTACACCCGCGCCACCCATCTGCTTACCAGCGCCGCGGTATAAAAAAGAAATCGGCATCATCCAAAGATATGCATCTGTCAAAGATGTATATCCGGATAATGCCGTTTTCATTTGTTATATGATTTCCTATGTCTCTTACGGTATAATAGCTGCACCGCGGATTACTCCGTCAGCCGGTTATAAAGCTCCTCGTACCTGCCCGCTGACGCATTCCACGAGAAGTTCATATCCATGCCGCGCTCCATGATGCCCTTCCAGCTCGGCTTGTCGTTATCAAAAGTCTGCTTCGCATAGCGGATCACATGCAGCATGTCGTGCGCGTTGTAGTTGCGGAAGGAAAATCCCGTTCCGGTCTGCGTATATTCATTGTACGGCTCTACCGTATCCTTAAGTCCGCCAGTCTCCCGCACGATCGGCACTGTGCCGTAGCGCATGGAAATAAGCTGGCTTAATCCGCACGGTTCAAAGAGCGACGGCATCAAAAATGCATCGCAGGACGCATAGATCTGATGCGCCTTTTTCTCTGAATATCCGATGTGCACATATACCTTGTCCGGATATTTGTTCTGAAAATAGTGGAACATATTCTCATAGCGGGATTCCCCGGTTCCAAGGATCGCCAGCTGCACATTCATCGTGCTTAGCATCTCGTCCATCACATAGGCAACCAGATCAAAGCCCTTCTGGTCGGTCAGTCTCGATATGATTCCGATCAGCATTGCATTTTCATCCACAGAGATTCCTGCGGTCTCCTGAAACTTTTTCTTGTTGAGGCGTTTGCCCTCCACGGCATCGCGCTCGGAAAAATGATAGTCGATGTACGGATCGGTCAGCGGATTGTACTCCTCATAATCCAGTCCGTTGATGATTCCCGAAAGAACATTTCTGCGGGCAAACATCAGTCCGTCCAGTCCCTCTCCGCCCTCAGGTGTGGTAATATCATGCGCATACGTCGGGCTTACCGTTGTCACGGCATCCGCATAAACGACACCGCCCTTCAAGTAATTCGCCTCGCCATACGCCTCCAGCTCGTTGGAATTAAAGATCTGCTTCGGAAGTCCGGTGATGTCCATAACCTCCTGTATCCGCCAGCGTCCCTGAAACTTCAGGTTGTGGATGGAGAAAACTGTCTTGATCCCGGAATAAAACAGATCACTTCCAAAGGATGTGTGCAAAAATACCGGCAAAAGTCCCGTCTGCCAGTCGTTACAGTGGATCACATCCGGGTGGTATTCCAAAAACGGAAGCGCACACAGCACCGCCTTGGAAAAATAGGCGAACTTTTCCACATCCTCATAGATGTTGTTGTACGGCGAAGCTCCGGCGAAATAGAACTCATTATCGACGAAATAGTATGTGATGCCCTTGTACTGTGTCTCAAAGATTCCGGCATATTGCCTGCGCCAGTTAAGATCTACATAAAAATGGCATTTGAACTTCAGATCCGGCAGGAAGGACTTGTCCATACATGCGTACTTTGGGAGAATGACTCTCACATCAAATTCATTCTTGTTGATATATCGTGGGAGCGAGCCGACTACATCTGCAAGTCCGCCCGTTTTCATAAATGGAACTGCCTCCGATGAAACGAATAAAATATTCTTCATAAAAACCCTCCAACTCCAATCCGATTATTAAGAATATTATATTCCCTTTTTTATAAATTGGAAACCCTTATTTTCAACCACTTCCCGGCGGAGTTGAAGCTGCACATGTGCGTCCGCACAGACAGACAACGAAGTCATCCGGCATCGCCTCATTACGCAATCCCGCCATCGCCTTATTACGCGCAGCCTGCCGTCTGCTTCATCTGCAGCCGTATCCTGTCTGTGATGAGCGCGATAAATTCCGAGTTGGTCGGCTTTCCCTTTCCGTTGTTCACTGTATAGCCGAACAGCTCATCGATCGTGTCCATTTTGCCCCTGCTCCATGCAACCTCGATGGCATGGCGGATCGCACGCTCCACCCGGCTTGAGGTCGTGTCAAACTTCTTTGCGATGGTCGGATAAAGCACCTTTGTTATGGAATTGAGCATATCCATATCATTTACCGACATCATAATTGCCTCTCTTAAGTACTGATAGCCCTTGATGTGCGCCGGCACGCCGACTTCGTGGATGATCTCCGTGACGGTGTGCTCTAAGTCATCCGGTCCCTGCTCCTCCATGCGTTCATAGGCGTTGATCTTGCGCTTGTCCTGATCGGTTTTTACATCCCGCACATGCTTGATGCGGTTTATCACCATATTGTTGTCGAATGGCTTCATAATGAAATAATCCGCGCCATACGAAAATGCCTCCTCCGTGATCTTCTCCTGTCCGATCGCACTGATCATGATAAAAGAAGGATGCGTTGTCATGGATGTGTCCTCGCTGATCCGCTTTAAGACCGCAAGCCCATCTAGTTTTGGCATAACAACATCCATCAGCACCACATCCGGCTGCTTCTCCTGAATCAGCTTATATGCCTGCTCCCCATCCTTTGCTGCTCCCACTACTTCAAACTCATCTTCCCCTGAAACTATCGCTCCAAGTAACTGTAGCATTCTTTCGTTGTCATCTGCAATCACACATTTTAGTGTCTCCATATCTGCCTCCAATGCTTGTCACTTTTTATCATTGTAACTATATATAAACTTAATTGGAGGAATTTGTCAATATTTGTCGACAGTTCGTAACATATTCTCTATAAAAATCCCATACCCGCGCTTCGGATCGTTCACCAGCACATGCGTGACTGCGCCGATGATCCTGCCGTCCTGTATGATCGGGCTGCCGCTCATCCCCTGCACGATCCCGCCGGTCAGCTCCAAAAGTGTTGGATCTGTCACATGGAACTGGATTCCCTTGTTGGTATTGGCAGCCTGATAGTTCACGCTGTCGATTGAAATCTCGTAGGACTTTATCTCGCCACTGATATCGGATAAGATGTACGCTTTGTCACAGGCAATCTGCTGCATGTATCCGATCTCGAAGCACGCATCCGAGTTCTTGTAATTTTCCAGACAACGCTCGTCCAGCTCGCCGTATATCCCCATGCTGCTGTTCGTCCGGATACTTCCGAGGTAATTGTCGTTCCCGTAGTAGATAATGCCCTCCAGCTCCCCCGGAGCGCCATTTTCGCCCTTTTGAATGCCGAGCAGGCGCATATTGTATACACGCCCCTCGGATATTGTCAGAAGCTCCCCCGTCTCGCCATCGCCAATGCCGTGTCCGAGTGCTCCAAAGCTGCCCTCCCTTGTGTAGTAGGTCAGAGTTCCGATTCCCGCCATGTCGTCCTTTACCCAGATTCCAAGCAGATATTTATGTTCCTGTGTGCAGACCGGCTCCACCGCAACATCAATGGATTTTCCTTTGCGCTCCAAGGTCAGCACAAGCCTTTCCTCCTCGTTTTGCTGCACCGCCTCGATAAGTGCCTCCTTCGTCCCGACCGGCACACCATTCGCGGCGCAGATGTAATCACCCGGAAGCACCTTATTCTCCGCAGGGCTGGTCCGTACGCCCTGCGCATCCAGCACCTCGGATGTCTTTAACACAAGTACCCCTTCCGTCTGTCCGTAGATGCCGATCACACGCCCGGACGCATATACCGACTGTGCGGAGATCACACTGACCTCCACCTCCTTGATCGGCACGATTCCAAAGAGCTTACAGGTTATGATATAGTCCACATCCTGTGTCACACTCTCCGAAAAAAGCTCCTGTGTTTCCACGTCCGGCTGTATTCCGCCCTGCTCCGCCGCGGACACAATATTCCCCGATGCACTCTGCTGCCGGAGTGCCGCCGTGCTCTTTAGCGTTGCCTTCTGCTCTACACTGACCGGCACCTGCAGATTCAGTTTTGGTGCCTCCCCCTCACACACATAGATATGGTTTGGGATCGCACCAAGAAGCGTTGTGTAGGCAAAGCAGAACACAACACTTAAATAGATCACTACTACATTTTTATAAAACCGCGCACAAAAAAATCGCATACCATTACTCCAAAAATCTTTTGTAATAGTATGCGATAAATTTATTTTTTCATGTAAGCCATCCGCTTCATTTCCTCGGCACTCTTGTAGACCGTCTCTGTGATCTCGACACCGCCGAGCATCCTCGCAAGCTCGTTTACGCATTCTCCGTCCGACAGCCTGCGGATGCGGGAAACCGTCGACTGGTTCTCCACTTCCTTTTCGATCAAAAAGTGCGTATCTGCCATTGCCGCGATCTGTGGCAGATGCGTAATGCAGATAACCTGATGACTCTTTCCAAGCACATTCAGCTTCTCGGAAACCATCTGTGCGGTACGACCGCTGATTCCGCTGTCGATCTCGTCAAAGATCAGCGTTCCGATATCGTCCCCGGCTGCCATCACCGTCTTGATTGCAAGCATGATACGCGACAGTTCACCGCCGGAAGCCACCTTTCCGAGCGGCTTAGTCGGCTCACCCGGATTCGTTGAAATCCAAAATTCTGCATCGTCCACGCCGTTTGCGGTGTAATCCGCCGTCCGCTCAAACTGCATTTCGAACCGGACATCCAGAAAATTCAGTTCCTTTAATGCCTCCGTCACCGTATCACACAGCTTAAGTGCATATTCTTTTCGGATATCCGAGATCTCGTCCGACAGCCCGCACACGATCTTCTCCTTCTTCTTGATACGCTCCGAAAGATCGGATAGATAGCTCTCATAATCGGACAGCTTTGCGATCCGCGCCTCCTTCTCCTCGCAGGAAGAAAGGATCTCCCCGATCGTATTTCCATATTTGGATTTCAGATGATTGATGACATCCAGACGCTTCTGTGTCTCGTAAAACGTCTCCTCGTCAAACTCCGCGGAGGATATATAATTGCTGATCTCATGGTTGAAATCGGATAACAGGTTGTCGATCTCCACAAGCTGCTGCTCCAGCTCCTCGATCGGCTTGTCAAAGCCGCTGACTGTTCCAAGCTCGCGCACCGCGCGGTCGATCAGCTCGGATGCGCTCTCCAGTTCGCCTCCGGTCGCAGCATAGGCGCTGCCGAGTGCTTCCATGATCTTTTTTCCATTAGAAAAACGTCGGAAGACTGCTTCCAGCTCCTCATCCTCACCGGCAACCGGTGCAGCCTCCGTTATCTCATGTACCTCGTATTCTAACAGGGACAATTCCCGTTTCTGATCCTCGGTATCGAGATTGGCAGACTCCCATTCTTCCTTTAAGCGCCGGTATTCCTTGTATTCGTTAGCAAGCCTTTGCTTTTTATCGCCAAGCGCCTCCTTTGCGTACTCGTCCAGAATCTCAAGATGCTTCTTCTTGGACAAAAGCGTATGGCTCTCCTGCTGTCCGCAGATGTCGATCAGCAGCGCCGCAACCTCCTTCATGCGGGAAACCGATACCGTCTCCCCGTTGATGCGTCCGACCGCTCTCGTTCCGGATATTTTTCTGGTCAGGACGACCATATCATCCTCCGGCTCAACCTCAAGCGCGCGCAGCGCCTCTATCGTCTTTTCCTCTTTTACCTGAAAAATAAGCTCGACCAGCGCGGTGTCATCATTGTTCCGCAGGATCTCCTTTGGAACCTTTTCTCCCAAGGCAAGGTTCATGGAGCCGATGATTATGGACTTTCCGGCACCGGTCTCTCCGGTTAAGATATTCAGTCCGTCCGTAAACTCCACATCTGCCTCATCGATCAGCGCAAGATTCTTCACATGCAGGTTCTGTAACATAAAACTCTCCTTCTACTCTCCCCATCCGGCGCATTTTACTTTTGTTCAATGATCCTGCGGAGATGTGTCATGATGTCCGAGGTTTCCTCGACCGTGCGGACTGCGCACATAATGGTATCATCTCCCGCGATCGATCCAACGATCCCCGGAATATGCATCGCATCGATCGCTGCGCACACCGCACTCGCCATGCCGGAAACCGTCTTGATCACCAGAATGTTCTGTGCCATGTCCATGGATAAAAATCCGGCACGCAGCACTCTGACGTATTTTTCTGCCATCTGCTCTCTCGCCTCGTTGAGAACAGCGTATTTCTGCTTCCCGTTGTTCATCGGGATCTTGGTCAGCTTCAGTTCCCGGATATCACGGGAAATCGTCGCCTGCGTGGTCGTATATCCTTCCTTCTCCAGATATGCGGACAGCTCCTCCTGCGTCTCGATCTCATATTTTTGCACCAGTTCAAGGATCTTTGATTGACGTTTTGTTTTCATGCCACCCTCCTATGTATAGGTTTCCATCTTTTTGCGAAGCAGTTCCAAAAAACTCAGATTGTTTAACTTACATATTTTCGTGATATTTGGTGCTTTTGAAATCACAAAACGATCTCCCACCTTAAGCTCTGCGACCTGATCCCCATCAAAGCTGACGCAGGCTTCCTCCTCATGCTCATAGCGACGCCTTGCGACCTCGATCACGATCTCATCCTCCGCGTCTAGCACGATGCTCTTTGAATTCAGATTATGTGCGTTGATCGGGGTAAGAAGGATCATCTTCGCCTTCGGATCTACGATTGGCCCGCCGGCAGACATATTGTAACCGGTCGATCCCGTCGGTGTCGCCACGATGATGCCGTCCGCATGGTAGGTGTAAAGGATCTTTCCGTTTACATACACGATGAGGCTTAGCATCGTAAGATCTCCGGTGCGGTGGATCACGATATCATTCATCGCGGCTCGGCTTTCATTTACTCCGTCAAGATGCCCGCACAGCATCATGCGCTCCTCCACGCTGTAATCGTCCTTCATCAGCCGGTCAATCGCCGGAAAAACCGTACTTTCCTCCAGCTCGCACAGATATCCGAGCGTTCCGAGATTCACTCCCATAAGCGGAATGCCAAGCGATTGTACCGCAGTCGCCGCACGGATCAGTGTTCCGTCCCCGCCAAGCACAAAGATCATCTCGGTGTCCTTCGGAATGTCACTGATCTGAAATTCTTTCAGCTGCCCGATGGAATTGCTGAGCAGCCCGACCGCAGTTCCTCCGCGCGCGCGGATGTACGCCTTCACCTGTTCCGTGAAGCGCAGCTCCTTATCCTTATACGCATTTGTGATCAGGGTAAAATGCTTCATGCTATTTGTCCAACTCCTCATGTGCTGCCGCAACCACTGCCATCATATCGACATTCTCTGCCATAGACGTCTCTTCTGCCTTTTCCAGATAAACCAGATACTCGATATTGCCCTCCGGTCCCTTGATCGGGGAAAACTCCAGATTCAGCACGGAAAATCCGTTTGCCCGTGCAAAGGAAAGGATGTTTGACACGACCTCCTCATGCACCTTAATGTCACGGACAACGCCCTTTTTGCCGACCTTGTCCCTTCCGGCTTCAAACTGCGGCTTGATCAGACATACCATCTGTCCGTGTGGTGCAAGCAGCTCCCTTGCCGCCGGAAGCACCTTTGTCAGTGAGATAAAGGAAACATCCACCGACGCAAAATCAAGCACATCCGCAATATCCTGCGGAGTCACATACCGGATATTCGTCTTTTCCATGCAGACCACGCGCGGATCCTGCCGCAGCTTCCACGCAAACTGTCCGTATCCGACATCCACGGCATAGACCTTCTTCGCGCCGTTCTGCAGCATGCAGTCGGTAAAGCCTCCCGTGGAGGCACCGATATCCATGCAGACCTTGTCCTCCAACGTGATGCCAAAGTGCGTCATTGCCTTCTCTAACTTCAGTCCGCCACGGCTGACGTACTTTAACGTCGCACCGTGGATCTCGATCTGGCAGTCCTCCGGGAACGTGGAACCAGCCTTGTCCTCCCGGTTATTGTTGACAAACACGTTGCCCTCCATGATCATGGTCTTCGCCTTCTCTCTGGAAGGGGCAAGTCCCTTTTTTACGAGTAATACATCCAAACGTTCTTTCATAACACCTCTAAAATCCTCGCGGCAACCGATGCCGCATCTATTCCAAGCATTTCTCTAAGTGCATTGACATTTCCATGTTCCACGAACTGATCCGGCACGGATACCGTCAGAATGGAAACATCCAGCTTCTGCGAAAATAAAAAGCTCTCGATATGCTCTCCCATGCCGCCGCTCTTTACATTCTCCTCCATCGTTACCAACAGCTTGTGCGTACCGGCAAGCCTGCGGATCATCTCCTCGTCAAACGGCTTTGCAAACCGTGCATTGACGAGCGTGCAGGAATGCCCACGCTCCTTTAGCCTGTTCCGCACCTCTTCCGCGATCGCAACCATGCCGCCAAGTGCAAACAGCGCGACCTCCGATTCCTCGTAAAGCATTTCGCTCTTTCCAAGCACCACCGGCTCGCGGAACTCCTTCAAGCCGTCATACGCAAGTCCTCTCGGATAACGCACCGCGATCGGCGCGCCAAACGCCACCGCGAACTTCATCATATCGGAAAGCTCCCATTTATTCTTCGGAGCAAGGATCGTCATATTCGGGATCGTCGACAGAAACGACAGGTCAAAAATGCCCTGATGCGTCTCCCCGTCACTTCCCACAAGTCCGGCGCGGTCGATTGCAAACACGACCGGAAGATTCTGTAAGCATACATCGTGCATGATCTGGTCATACGCGCGCTGTAAGAATGAGGAATACACCGCAAATACCGGGATAAGCCCCATCTTTGCCATTCCCGCCGCAAACGTCACCGCATGCTCCTCCGCGATACCCACATCGAAAAAACGCTCCGGATAGTTCAGATGAAACCGCTTTAATCCGGTTCCGTCTGTCATCGCCGCCGTTATGGCAACCACCTTCGGATTGCGCTCTGCAAGCTTTAGCATGACCGTGGAAAAAACGTCGGTATAATTTGCTTTCTTGCGCTTGTTGGACGGGATTCCCGTCTCTATCTCAAACGGTTCGGTTCCATGGAACCGCGCCGGATGACGCTCCGCCGGAAGATACCCGGCTCCCTTCTTGGTCAGCACATGCACAAGCACCGGACCGTCCACGCGCTTTGCCTCGTTAAAGGTCTTCCGCATCTCCGCGATATTGCTTCCGTCGACCGGTCCCAGATAGATCAGCCCCATCTCCTCAAAGAGCATTCCCGGAACAAACAGCTGCTTGAGACCGCTCTTGGCATTGTGGATTTTTTGAACCATCTTCTTGCCGACACCCGGAATCTGGCTTAATGAATGCTTGACATTTTCCTTCAAACCACTGTACGCATCCGCGGTACGGAAATTCGACAGATACCGGTTCAGTCCACCGACATTCTCGGAGATGGACATATTGTTGTCATTTAATACGATGATGAAGTTGGACTTCAGCTGTGAGGCATTGTTAAGAGCCTCAAACGCCATGCCGCCGGTCAGCGCGCCGTCCCCGATGACAGAGACAACATAGTAATCCTCCCCGGTCAGCTCCCTTGCGTGTGCCATTCCAAGCCCCGCCGAAATGGACGTGGAGCTATGTCCGGTATTAAAGCAGTCCGACTCACTCTCGATCGTTTTCGGGAAACCGCTCATCCCGCCAAGCTGGCGGAGTGTGGCAAACCCATCCTTGCGCCCGGTCAGCAGCTTGTGTGTGTAGGACTGATGCCCGACATCCCAGATGATCTTGTCCTTCGGCAGATCAAATGCCAGATGAAGTGCCATCGTAAGCTCGACCACACCAAGATTTGACGCGAGATGCCCGCCGGTCTTTGAGATCGACTCCACCAGAAATTCCCGGATCTCGTCCCGCAGAATATCAAGCTCTTTTGGCGTAAGCGTCTTTATATCATTTTCTTTTTGTATTCGCTCTAAAATCATGTATCCCCTCAACATAAGGCAGTTCTGCCGTATGCCTTATCATTTATTTCTATGAACCAGAAAATGGATCAGTTCCTGCAAAAATGCATCATCCTTCCCAAGTGTTGCAAGAAGTGCCGATGCCTCCTCGGAGAGTGCTTCCACGTCCGCAGCCGATTTCTCCAAGCCTTCATAGGTCACATAGGTGGATTTCTGGTTCTTCTCGTCGCTTCCGATCGGCTTTCCAAGCTCCTCAAACGTGCTGGTCACATCAAGAATGTCATCCTGGATCTGAAATGCCAGTCCGATCCTGCCTGCTGCCTGTTCCACGATTCTTTGTTCTTCTGTGGTTGCTCCCGCTAAGATTGCTCCGATCTTCATGGCTGCCTCGATCAGTGCTCCGGTCTTTAGCTGGTAGATAAAATCCAGCTTTTCCCTCGCGATCGTTGTCTCACCGCGCTTATCCGCCTCGACATCCACGACCTGTCCGCCGACCATTCCATATACACCGGCTTTCTGCGCCAGCACAAGGAAAGCCGCTCCGACATTCGGATTCTTATCCAAAGCAGGAAGCGCCTGTGCAGCCGTCTCATATGCATAATTCAGCAGTGCGTCCCCGGCAAGAATCCCCATCGCCTCGCCATATACCGCGTGCGTTGTTTTCTTGCCTCTGCGGTACTCGTCATTATCCATAGCCGGCAGATCATCATGCACCAGTGAGTAGGTATGGATCATCTCGATTGCCGCCATAAACGGCTCGATCGCCGCATCACTTCCACCGAACATGCGGTAGGTTTCCTGCATGAGCATCGGGCGAAGCCGCTTGCCGCCTGCCCGCACACTGTAATTCATTGCTTCAAAGATCGTCCGCTGATAGCCTTCCTCCTTCGGAAGATACCTCTCGATGATCCGGTTGATCTGTTCTACGCGCTTCGTAATCTCCTGCTCTATCATCAAAATGCCTCCAATTCGCCGTTTTCATTCAATACCAGCATTGCTTTTTCGATACGGTCCAGCGAATCGTTCGCCGCCTTGATCTCCGCCAGTCCCTTTTTATACAGTTCAAAGGAATCGTCAAGGGAAACCTCCCCCGATTCCATCTGCTCTAAGATCTGTTCGATATTGTCAAATCGTTCTTCCAGTGTTATGGATTCATTTTTCTCTTTCATTGTGCCACACCTCCGAAACCGTTGCTCTCATTCCGCCGTCCAACATCTGTACCGTTATCTCATCCTGCACCTTAAGCCCATCGACGGAGCGGACGGTCTTTTGATCCGGTCCCTCCACGAACGCATACCCCTGGCTGAGCTTTCGGATCGGGGAATTGCCCTCCAGTGCCTGCGCCAAAAGCTGAAAACGCGCCCGCTTGCGCTCTAAGGTCTGCTCCATCCGCTGGCGCAGACGGTCGCCTGACATAGCTGTGCGCCTGCGGCTCTCCGCAAGCTGCCTTTGCATACAGTCTGTAAGCTTCTCCTCCAGCGCCGCAGTCCTTGTGCGGTTCGCATTCAACTGGCTTTGCGGACTTACCGCGCGAAGCCTCGTCAGATAATGGTTCGTCTGCTCTCTTGCCAGCCGAAGCTGCTGCCGCAAGATCCGCTGCATACGCTCCTGCTGCTGACGCAGTGCATCCTCGATGTCACGCACATCCGCCACTGCAAGCTCTGCCGCTGCTGATGGTGTCGGTGCACGAAGATCCGCGACCAGATCCGCGATCGTGGTATCTGTCTCATGTCCGACCGCCGAGATGATCGGTGTCCGGCAGTCAAAGATTGCCCGCGCGACGATCTCCTCATTGAACGCCCATAAATCCTCGATCGATCCACCGCCTCTTCCGACGATGATCGTGTCCACGCCCAGCATATCCAGCGCATGGATTCCGTTTACAATGCTCTCCGCAGCGCCGCTTCCCTGTACCAGAGCCGGATACAGGATCAGCTGCACATAAGGATTGCGCCGCGTGGCAATGTTGCGGATATCCTGTATCGCAGCGCCTGTCGGTGCCGTGACGATTCCCAGTCTGTGAATGTACTTCGGGATCGGCTGCTTATATTCTGCTGCAAACATCCCCATCTCTTCCAGCTCGCGCTTTAACTGCTCGAACTTTAAGAACAGGTTTCCCGCACCATCTGCCTCAATCTGTCTGGCATACATCTGGTAGACACCATCGCGCTCATAGACCTCGACCGAGCCTGTCACGATCACGCGGTCGCCCTCCTTCATGTGGAAGGAAAGCCCTTTCCGGTTGCCCGCAAACATAACCGCACGCATTGCACCTGCGGCATCCTTGATCGTGAAGTAGATATGTCCGTTGGTATGATATTTACAGTTGGACACCTCGCCCTTAACACTGATCTGACGCAGCATAAAATCCTGCGCAAACATATTCTTGATGTAGGAATTTACCTGTCCGACCGAATAAACATTCTTTGTCATACGAACTTTGCCAATACTCCGTTTACAAAGGAGGAGGACTCATCCGTTCCGTACTTCTTTGCAAGCTCTACCGCCTCATTGATCGATACCTTTTCCGGGATCTCTTCCTCGTAGCGGATTTCATAGACCGCAAGACGCAGGATTGCAAGATCCACCTTACCCATGCGGCTGGTCTTCCAGCCAACGGACTTGTCGTTGATCTCCGCATCAATCTCCTTCAGATGTGAGAGGATGCCATCGGTCTTGGCAGTAAGATACGCTTTATCCTCTGCCTTTAAGTTCTCAAGCTCCTCCTCAAACAGGCTGAGCTGTTCCGGCAACTCACCCTCTTTGTGAAATTCCACGCGGAACAACATCTTAAACATATTTTCTCTTAATTCTCTTCTTGTCATTTTTTATCTCCAGAATCATAAATAATAAAGGATGCCCATAGGACACCCTTTATTATACTACATCTTACTTTAATTAAAAAGCATAAATTATGCCTGACCGTTCATATCTACGCTTGCAATTCTGACATTGACCTCCGTAACATGAAGTCCTGTCATATTTTCGATTGCGCTTGCGATCTTATCCTGCACTTTTGCAGATACTTCCGGGATATTATAGCCATACGCAATATTGATCGCAACGGAAACCCTGATCTCGTCATTCTCAACCTCGATCTGGATTCCCTTGGAAAGATTGCGCATTCCAAGCTTGCTTACGATCTCATTCGTAATATTGCCTGCCATAGAGCTTACACCCTCAACCTCAGTCGCTGCAAGTCCTGCTACGATCGCAACTACCTCGTCTGCGATCTTAACCTCTCCCAGCTGGTCTGATTTGATCTGGATGATATTTCTGTTCTCTGCCATTCTCACTGCCTCCTACTTCTAATAACGAATGCAACATCCGTAGTCTATGCACATTATAGCAAACAATCCCTCATTTGCAAATCAAAAATGCAAATTATACGGTCTGGCGCTTGGATACAAACACCTGATAAGCGTCATTGCCGGATAAGGACTTGCCAGCCGTGATATGTACGTTCTTGTCTGTAATGACATACTCTACGTTGGCATTCTCGTCGATCACGGTATCCTGCATCAGCACACAGTTCTTAACCCTTGCGCCCTTGCCGATCTTGACACCTCGGAAAAGTACACAGTTCTCAACCTCTCCCTCGATGACACAACCGTCCGCAACGAGCACATTCTTTGCCTTGGCTCCGGAAATATAGCGTGTCGGGTTATCGTCACGGATCTTGGTGTAGATCGGGTTGCCGGAGAACAATGCATTGATGTTCTCCTCCTTGAGGAGACGCATATTCTCCTCAAAATAGCTCTTCATATCGTGGATATGCGCAACATAACCGTCATAGCGGTATGCATGGATGTCCAGATGGTTCGTCTCGGATGCGAGAAGATCTCTCATGAAGTAGGTATATCCATGGATATAAGCCTCATCAATCAGCTCGATCAACCGCTCTCTCTGGAGAATGTAGATGTTCAGTCCGAGATTTACCTCCCCATCCTGTGTGGAGTTGAGGTAGATCTTGTTAACTCTGTCATTCTCATCGATGTCAAAGCTGTAATAGAACTCATGCATATTGACATTGGAGCGCTTAAACACTTCCGGGATCTGGCTCTTGAAGTATACCAGTGTCACATCCGCCTTGCTCTCCACATGGGAATCGATCAGCGCGCGGAAGTCAAAATTAACCGCGAAGTTGGAATCGGTAAGCACTACATATTCCTCCGGCTGCATCCGCAGGAAGCCCTTGATGCTCTCAAGCGCCTCGATCCATCCGTTGTATACCTTAACGGACTTCTGTGCGTATGGCGGGAAGATATTCAGTCCGCCCTTTTTTCTGGCAAGATCCCACTCGCGTCCGGAACCGAGGTGGTCCATAAGGGAATGGTAATTCTGTCGTACCAGAAGTGATATATTGCTGATATCGCAATGTACCATGCTTGAAATCAAAAAGTCGCAGAGACGGTAACGGCTTGCAAATGGAATGGATGCCATTGAGCGTTCCGTAACCAGCTCCGGTACTAAGGTGTCATAACTATTCGGGAAAATAATTCCGAGCGCGTCTGCCTTTGCACTGATCATTATCGAATTCCCCCTTCCTCAACATCATCATAAACCATCGCATCTGCTCCGATCTTCGCGTTTGCGCCGATGGTGATTCCCGGAGCGATTGTTGCGACCTTGCCGGCTCCAGCCGTATCTGCCGGTGTCTCTCCCACGGTGGCATTCTCTCCGATCACTGCCTTCTCCGCGATGATACAATGCTTTACGACTGCCCCAGACCTGATGACGGTGTTTCCCATCACAACAGCGTCCTCAACGACAGCCCCCTCCTCGACGGTAACGCCCGCAAAGAGGATCGAATGCTTAACATAGCCCTGGATACGGCAGCCATCGGTGATCATGGAATTCTCCACAACGCCCTTGTCGCCGATGTAGTGCCCGGTCTTGCCGCTGTTGCGGCTGTAAATCTTCCACTGTTCATCGAACAAGTCGATTCCGCTGTGCTCCGGATCAAGAACCTCCATATTTGCCTCCCACAGGGATGAAATGGTTCCTACGTCCTTCCAGTAGCCGTTGAAGCGGTATGCGTACATCTTGCGGTTGTCGCGCAGCAGATTCGGGATGATGTTGTTGCCAAAGTCGTTCTCGGACTCCGGATCTGCCTCGTCCTCCTCCAGATATTTCTTTAAGATATCCCAGTTGAATATGTAGATTCCCATGGATGCCAGATTGGACTTCGGGTTCTTCGGCTTCTCCTGGAACTCCGTGATCTTGTCCGTCTCATCCGTTACCATAAGTCCAAAGCGGCCTGCCTCCTCCCACGGTACTTCCATGACCGCAACGGAGAACTCCGCTCCCTTCTCCTTGTGGAAACGAAGGAAATCACTGTAATCCTGCTTGCAGATCTGATCACCGGAAAGGATGATGACATACTTCGGATCGTACTGCTCAATAAAGGAAATATTCTGATAAATCGCATTGGCAGTTCCCTTGTACCAGTCTGAGCCGGATGCTCTCTGGTACGGTGGAAGCACATGTACGCCTCCGTACAACCGGTCAAGATCCCACGGTTGTCCGTTGCCGATATATTCGTTAAGTACAAACGGCTGGTACTGCGTTAAGATACCAACCGTGTCAATACCGGAGTTTACGCAGTTGGAAAGTGGAAAATCGATAATTCGATACTTGCCGCCAAACGGAACAGCCGGTTTTGCCAGCTTCTGTGTCAGCGCATAGAGCCGTGAACCCTGTCCTCCGGCCAAAAGCATTGCTACCATTTCTTTAGCCATAAAAACGCCCCCTTGAGTAATTTTTAGCAAAAACTTTATTAACCTAATCCTATCACATGTTGTCCCTTATGTAAAATAGTTTTTGTGACCATTTTCCCAGAAAAAACGACAAAAACTACTCCGTTCTCCAAGTGTCAAAGCCGGATGCAGGACCGCCTATTTTCCGACGATCTCCTCGGTGTTGATAAACTGGTAAGGTGTATTTTGGTAAACGTAATAGTTCAACCAGTTGGAATACAGGATGTTGCCGTGGGAGCGCCACTGTAACAGCGGTCTTTGTGTGTCGTCATCATTCGGATAATAGTTGACCGGAAGCTCGATCGGCAGTCCTTTCTCCTTGTCTCTTTGGTACTCCTTGCCGAGTGTCAGGCGGTCGTATTCCGGGTGTCCCATCACGAAGATCTGTCCGCCGTCCTTTGCGATCACAAGGAACACGCCTGCCTCGTCGGATTCCGCAAGGATCGTAAGATCCGGATTCTTCTCGATATCCTCCTTGAGCACCTCCGTATGGCGGGAATGCGGAGCCATGAAGTGATCGTCAAAGCCTCTTACCAGCGGCACCTTACGGTTCATGACCTTATGCTCGTACACGCCGAACATCTTTTTGTCCAGAATGTGCTTTGGGATGCCATAGTGATAGTAAAGTCCCGCCTGTGCGCCCCAGCACAGGTGCAGTGTGGAGGTCACATGTGTTTTCGTCCACTCCATGATCTTGCAGATCTCCTGCCAGTAGTCGACCTCCTCATACTCCATCAGCTCCACCGGCGCTCCGGTGATGATGAAGCCGTCAAAATTCCGATTTCTGATCTCGTCAAAGGAAAGATAAAACTTGTTCAGATGATTGGAGGACGTGTGGGTTGCCTCATGGGTTGAGGTCGCAACAAACGTCACATTTACCTGAAGTGGTGTATTGGAGAGGGAGCGCAGGATCTGCAGCTCCGTATCCTCCTTTAACGGCATAAGATTCAGTATTGCGATATCAAGCGGACGGATATCCTGATGACTTGCACGGTTCTCGTCCATGACAAATATATTTTCCCGCTCCAGGATCTCCTTTGCCGGGAGATCATTTTGTGTTTTGATTGGCATTACAATTCCTCTTTTCTATCCGTTGCCGAACATCTCGATAAACTGATCCTCTGTGATGATCGGCACCCCTAATTCTTTTGCTTTCCGGTTCTTGGAAGATTCCGATTCCGCGTCATTATTGACCAGATACGCCGTCTTTTTCGATACGCTTCCCGCGACCTTTCCGCCCTGTGATTCCACATAGGCTTTGAACTCGTCACGGTTCTTAAAGCTGTGGACATCCCCGGTGATAACAAAGGTGATCCCGACACAGCTTCCCTGTGAGGTATCGGTCTGCTCCACCTTCTGTATGTGAAGCTCATCCAACAGATGAAACAGCTCAGTACGGTTCTTTTCCTGACTGTACCACTGGAAGATCGATGCGGATTTCTCTGCCCCGATTCCGTCAATATCCGAAAAATCGATTCCTTTTTCCAGACGATCCAAAAATCCGTCCATGCCGATATTCCTTACGATCTTCTTGGCTGCATCCAGCCCGATCATCGGAATGCAAAGAGCAAAGATCAGATTGACCGGATGCACATCCCGGCTCTTTTCGATCGCCGCTTCCATATTCTGTAAGGATTTGTCCCCAAAGCCCTCCATCTGACCAATAACGTCAAAATGCTCTGACAGATGGAACAGATCGGAAAACTCATGGATAAAGCCCTCATTCATAAACTTTAACATTGTTTGGATGGAAAGTCCATCCATATCCATACCGGATTTGCTGACAAACCGGGTAAACTTCTTGACATGCTTTGCGGTGCAGTCCGGGTTCGTGCAGTGCAGCGTCTTTGTGCCGCTCGCTTTGCTGATGCGGATCTGCGTCGGTGCGTGGCACACCGGGCATTCCTTCGGGATCTCCACCTCGCCCACGGCATCGTGTACCGCGATGCACTTCGGGATGATCTTGTTTGCCTTTATGACTTCAAGCGTACATTCCTTTCCGACTCCCAGACGCTCGATCTCGCTGATGTTGCAAAGAGAGGCCCTTGAAACTGTCGTACCCTCGATCTGCACCGGTTCAAACACTGCGACCGGAGAGATTGTTGACACTGCGCATGACCATTCGATATAGCGCAGCTTGCTCATGACCGCCTCATCCTGCCACTTGAACGCATACCCCGCTCTCGTTGCATGATGTCCGGTAATGCTTCCGGTCGCAGCATACTCCGTATCGTCGTAGGTGATGACAAGCCCGTCCACCGGAACATCCATTGCTCCGCTCTCCACGCGGGCCGTCCATTTATCGATCAGTGCCGGAAGCGTCTTTGCCGTTGCAGGCTCCCGGTCGACCACCGTAAAGCCCATATCCTTCAGATACTGCATCCGCTCTCCCCACGAAACGATCTCTTTTTCCAGATACACCAGCGTAAACGCATAAAAATGCACCTTCCGCGCAGCGACCGCTCCCGCATCATCCAGATTCAGGGTTCCTGCTGCGAGGTTTCGCGGATTGGCGTACTTTTCGTCCTCATCCTCGATCGTGTCATTGATCATATTAAAGTCCGTGTAGGAGATCGCCGCCTCGCCGCGCACGACCAGATGCCCCTCATACGGGATCTTCTGCGGAAAACCGCCGATGGCAACCTTCAAATGCGTGATATTCTTGCCGACGGTTCCGTTTCCGCGCGTGACGATCTTCGTCAGAGTGCCGTTGTCATACGTCAGAACAAGCGTCAGACCATCCAGCTTCCACGACAGCCAGATCGGGCGGTCTCCCGCCCACGCCTGCAATTCACTGACCTGTTTGGTCTTTGCCAGCGACAGCGCCGGGAACTCATGTGGTTCTCTCCGCCCCTCATCGGCGGTATTCTCCTCATATCCGGTCTTTTGCGTCGGGCTGTCCGGCAGAATCACTCCGGTTTCCTTTTCAAGTGCGGACAGTTCATCAAACATCGCATCCCATTCGTAATTGGATAGGATCTCATCCCTGCCGTTATAGTAGGCATCCGATGCCTCGTTCAGCCGGGTGATCAATTCTTCCATTCTTGCTTCTTTGTCCATTGCCGTACACCCCTTCTACTTTCTGACCGGTTGGTTGGAGGAATTTGCGATCAGCTTTGTAAGTGCCGCATACTCTTCCTTTGTTACCGGGCGGTACTCTCCCGGCTTCAAATCGCCAAGCTCGATATTCATGATCCGG
The DNA here is from genome assembly GCA_934307695.1 of uncultured Agathobacter sp. Classification (GTDB taxonomy): domain Bacteria; phylum Bacillota; class Clostridia; order Lachnospirales; family Lachnospiraceae; genus Roseburia. The sequence continues at coordinate 162,724 of CAKRCS010000006.1, forward strand.
ACTCTTACCAGTTTTTCCACGCGATATCCAAAATATTCGCACATGCGGCGGATCTGGCGGTTAAGCCCCTGAGTCAGAATAATTCGGAACTGCCTGCCTGCGACCTTCTCCACCTTGCATTTTCTGGTGGTCGTCGCAAGTTCCACAAGCGGAACGCCTCCGGCGAGTCCCCGCAAAAAGGAGTCTGTCACCGGCCGGTTGACTGTCACGATATATTCCTTCTCATGCCGGTTCCCCGCGCGCATCATCTTGTTGACAATATCGCCGTTGTTGGTAAGAAGCAGCAGCCCCTCCGAATCCTTATCCAGTCTGCCGACCGGGTACACACGCTTCGGATAATTTAAAAAATCGATCACGTTATTCTTCTCACGCTTTTCTGCGGTACAGACGATCCCGACCGGCTTGTTCATGGCAAGCAGGATCATCTCCTCCTCTTTTGTCACCTTAACGCCGCCGACGTACACGGTATCCTCCGGCATCACACGGTCTCCGGCCACCGCGATGCGGTCATTGATCCGAACCTCCTGATTCTCGATCCGGCGGTCTGCCTCTCTGCGTGAGCACACACCTGCTTCACTTAAATATTTGTTGATACGAACTCCATTTTCCTGCATTTGACATTCCCTTACTGTAAAATGCGGAGACTTTAAGAAGCCTCCGCATCTGTGCGCTTAATTTACTCTGTCACTTCATCCACATAGTCCGACTTAATATATCCGGTCTTCCCGTTGTAGTCAATCTTAGTCCAGCCGTCCTTTTCCCCAAGCTTTGTAAAGGTATCGCCCTTTTCTGCCCCGGCGATCACATCGCTGGAGGTACTTGCCTTCTCTCGAACCTTTACCGACTTGATATTGACCTTAACCTTAACCTCTTTATTCTCATTGACTGCCGGTGTCTCATCCGAAGTATTGTCCACCGGAGTGTCAGCAACGGCCGCATCATCAGCCGGTGCATCGCCTCCATTGTCTGCTACGTCCCCGTTGTCTGCCGGTGCATCGTCTCCATTGTCGGCTGCGTCCCCGTTGTCTGCCGGTGCATCACCGCCATTGTCGGCTGCGTCCCCGTTGTCTGCCGGTGTATTACTGCCGCCATCCGCTGCATCTGTGCTGTCAGCCGATGTATCACTGCCATCGTCCGCTGTCGGCTCATCGGTCTGCGTCTCTCCGTCCTCTGTGTTCTCCGCCGGTGTGATCACGCTTTCCATCCACGCTGTCATAGCATTCGGAATCGTTGTGGAAAGCATCGTTGCAAGATCCACGTCACTGGCAACTGCCTCCGAGTATGCACTCTTTACCTGATCGCGGAGCGCAATCGCATCCTCCTGCTGTCCAAACTGTAAGATCACAGCATAGACATTCGGATCAAGCGTATTCTCGGTACGGTTTAAGTTGTATGGACTGTACAGATTGTTGATGTAAAGGCTTCCGTCGTCCTTCGTCTCCACATAGAAGAAATCCAGTCCGGGAGCCATCGTCTCTACTCCGTAGAACTTCAGGTCAAAGTACGCCGATACCAGATACGAATTGTCCGTCAGACCGCTCTTGGTATAGCAGGAAATATTCTCATAGGTCTCTATGTAAGCACTGAACACCCGGATATAGCTCTTCTCATTGTCGCTGATTGGCGAGGCTATTGCTTCAAGCGCATCGATATCCGCAGATGCATATGCTGCAAAATAGCTGGTGATCAGCTCGTTGACATCCGCATGGGCATCCTTCTCAAAGTCCGGATCGAGCGTAAAATCTGCCGCGGCTCCATTCTCCGTCGATGTCTGTCCGCCGTCAGCTGCATTATCCTTCGCATTCTTCTTTGCATTCGGTCCCGTGCATGCATACAGTACGACTACGAGCGCAATAAATAAAAATGCCGCAAAAAAGAAACGGCGGTTTTTGATGCACCAGTCTGTTACCTTTTTTATCTTTTCTTTCTTGAAGAAGCTCTTTATCTTATTGAAAAATTCTTTCATTGTAATCTATCCTTTTTCTATCAAATCCATCACACAAATATACATCTTTTTACTTATGAAACACTTTAATAAAAATAGCATACCGCTACTGTATTGTCAATGACAGCCCCACCCGGAAATAGTTGGAAATGCCGATAGGAAATATTGCAAAGAAAACACCGGCTGAGCCAAGACAGATGCTGCAAAATGTGGTAAAATATGCGAAGCGAAATCAAATCGGACGCATGTGTGTGGTAACAGCTTCCCGCATACATGCCATGATATAAAATGAAATTATCAGTTGAATCATAAAGGAGAATTTATCAGGATATGTCGACCTTATATATCGAATGTAAAATGGGCGCTGCCGGGGATATGCTGATGGCAGCCTTGTACGAATTGCTCACTCCTTCCCAGAAGGAGCAGTTTCTAAAGACAATGAACACTTTGCTTTTGGGCGAGCTTGAAGTCCATGCGATAAATGATACCAAGTGCGGCATCCGCGGCACGCATATACAGGTTCTTGTCCGCGGCAGGGAAGAAGCGCCGTGTATGCATAGTGAGGAGCACACGCATCCAGACCATGTGCATAATGAGCATGACCTGTCTGCACAGGAGCACGCGCATCCAGACCATGTGCATGATATGTCCGAACCGACACACTCCCACGAGCATCACAGCTACCGCTCCATCCTGGAGAAGATCAAGGCACTTCCGGTTTCTCCGGAGATTGCTTCGGATGCTGCCGCCGTCTACCGGCTCATCGGGGAGGCGGAGGCTTCTGTCCACGGAAGTTCACTCGATCAGATCCACTTCCATGAAGTAGGCTCGCTCGATGCGCTCGCCGATGTCGTCGGCTGCTGTCTGCTGTTCCACGAAATAGGTGCCGAGCGGATTCTCGTCTCCCCGATCCATGTCGGAAACGGAACCGTGCACTGTGCGCACGGCATCCTGCCTGTACCGGCTCCAGCAACCGCAAAGCTGCTTGAGGGGATTCCTTTTTATACCGGAAATATTATGTCGGAGCTTTGCACCCCTACCGGTGCCGCTATCCTGCGCCATTTTTCGACAGGCTTTGGCGCAATGCCGCCGATGCTCACCAGTCAGATTGGGCTTGGACTTGGGACGAAGGATTTTCCGGTCGCAAACTGTGTACGCATCTTTCTAGGTTCGACCGCCGATGCTTCCGACGATACCTCCAACACCGGCTTTCAGCCAGCAGGGAAAGCTGCAGCTGAGGCATTGCAGGCAGATCAGATTGTAGATCTCTCCTGCAATCTCGATGATATGACCGGGGAGGATCTCGGCTACTGCATGGATCTGCTGCTTGCCGAGGGCGCTTTGGATGTGTTCTACCAGCCGATCCAGATGAAGAAAAACCGGCCGGGCATCCTGCTCCATTGCTTCTGTGAAGAGGCTGACCGTGACCGCTTTATCCGGCTTCTGCTTCTGCACACCACGACGCGCGGTGTCCGCTACACAAACTATTCCCGCGCCAAGCTGGTCTCACACTTTGAGGAGGTTGCCACCCCTTACGGCACCGTCCGCAACAAGATCAGCACCGGATACGGAGTCACCAAATCCAAATACGAGTACGAGGATCTCAAAAAAATAGCCCAGCAGGAGAAGCTTTCCCTTGCTGAGCTGCGCAGACAGATATAATTTTTATATTATTATATATTCTGGAGAAATTCGCGGATCAGTCTTTGCTGTTTTATATTCATCACGTTTCCCCTCTTTCGGCTTCCCGCTTGCACGGGAAGTCATAGTTTGATCGCAAGAAATGGCTACGGATACCCCGCAATCGGCTCCCGCTGGGGTATTTCTATACAAATATGGGTGTCTGTGCCCCCGCAGCCAACTTTTACCGGGGTATTTTTGTGCAAATATGGGTGTCTATACCCCGCAGCCAACTTTCACCGGGGTATTTTTGTGCAAATATGGGTGTCTATACCCCGCAGCCAACTTTTACCGGGGTATTTTTGTGCAAATATGGGCGTCTATACCCCGCAGCCTGCTCCCGCCGGGGTATTTCCGCGCAAAAATGGATATCTATGCCCCGGCACGCCTGCCCCTTATCAAAACTTCCACACTCTCTCGCAAATTCTCCACATTTTCTCAATTTCATTTTAATTCACGCAATCGAGTAGGAAGCGGCGATTAACCGCCGTCCTCTCACAGCACCGTACGTACCGTTCGGTATACAGCGCTTTCAATAGTTGATGTGCACAGACTGGTAGGCTGTGGCTAAATCATAGTAGCCACTGTTTATCAGTCTTTCTTTATTCAGCGCCCAAATCACAGCTTTGTTATTGCTGATATACCAATACTTTCTGCGACTGTTTGCTATTGTTGACGCATAGTGTTCTGGGATTCCGAGCTTGACTAGATTTTTATATTTCGTCCTCGGTTTCTTCCACTGTTTCCATATATAAACGGAACTTGTTCCGTTTGGCTACTATGACCTCTGCTGACTTCTGCGCGTTCAGCATTGCTTTATGCAATGGTTACCTCTTTCAAGGCATACCGCACAGACCTCCCTAGGTACCACACGTTTCTTCCTCTCCATCCATCTGCCTCATTTATCATGCATGATTCCGTGTAGTTATTTGGCTTTAACATGGGTTGCTGTCTTGCCCACATGCATGACCTCCTATGAGATTTCTGTTCGTCAGACCAGAGATTTGCCTGTGAGTTAGTATGTTCCTCACATCCAGCTTCCTTCAGATTCCATCTCGCGATAGACACCCTTGCTTTCGGCTATATCCTTCCCACTACCGGGCGGATTCGGGACTTTAACCCGTTAGAAACGTGCGCCGC
>CAKRCS010000007.1 GCA_934307695.1 uncultured Agathobacter sp.
GTGGATTTGAAAGTCAGAGAACATTTAACCGAGTATTTAAAGAAAGATATAAAATATCACCGAGTGATTATCGGAGTGCTTGTGTGAAAGAGATGTTGTCATAATTTCTTTGATTTTTTAGAGGAGAGAGACTATTCTCTTTCCTACAAAATGCCATTTATGCTGGCTGTTGTTAAGTATATTGATTCTATGTGGGCTCGTTCCTTTGGCGACAAAGGGATGGGCTTTTTTGCGTCCCTAGGCCTGTTAATACAGTCGTTTTCGCCCATAATAGGGAATCTGCTTGTGAAGCATCGATAATGCAAAACTTCACGAGCAATAGTGGAAGCAGAACGATCAAGGTTTCTTCCAATAGAGGCGAATGAATAGTCTTGATGAAGCATTCGCTCAATAACATAACGTTCAGGTAAGGATAATTGTTTAGCCATAATAGCTCCTTCCTGATCAAACAAAGGTATCTTAAATATAAGCCTTTGCAAAAGCAATTGCTAGTTTGCAATCGTAGTTGCAAGCAAAATCTAGCGTTTAAAAATACAATTAAGGTTATAATGCTTTCAAGAAGTGTCCCATTAATAACCCTGTTGTTTTGTTATATATCTATTATAATCAGAATAAGGAGGAACAAAGAATTGAAATGTTGTGGAAAGGAAATGTACAATAATAAAACAAACTATCATTGTGAAATTTGTGGAAAGCGCATTTATAAAAAAACAAAACCATTAAGCTGTCCAATATGTAAAAGCAACCTATATGATAATGGAGATAACGTACATTGCGCGAAATGTGGTTATAGAAAGTTCTTATAAGGGGGGAGGCAGTATGAGCAAATCGAAGGAGTTTTCAAAAGCTATTACATTGAATAAGGGACATCCGAATAATAAGGAGCTTTTAACCGTAGTTGATTTCCTTGAAAACTTTTGAATAAATAAGCTGGGTATAGTTATGAAAATATGCGATAAACCTTTATACGAAAAATTAGAACTACTAAGGAGTAGTCTTGATATCTACTTATCAAATTACCAAATCGATATTGCAGAAAATAAAGTAGAGCCTATATCTGATGCAATATCAATGATGAGGGCGCCGAAACGGGCAGAGGCGCGTCCAGAGCCATTGGAAATACAAGTCCCAGACTTCCTTAGAAGGGGTAAAATAGCAAGGCTAGATAATATACTTGACGAAAAGGAAGAAACTTTTTCCGCCACCTTGCTCAAATTGATCGATGAAAAAGGGCTAAAGGATTCGGAGGTTTATAAGAAAGCAAATATTGACCGACGCCTTTTTTCAAAAATCCGTGGGGATGAAAACTATATGCCGAGCAAAAAAACGGCTATCTCATTTTGCATGGCGTTACAACTAAATATAGAAGAAGCAGATATGCTATTGAAAACGGCAGGGTATACCTTATCAGCATCTTCGCGTTTTGATTTGATCATTCGTTACCTGATTGAAAATCAGGAATATAATATTCAGTTTGCAAATATTGTCCTTACAGATTATGGAGAGGATACTTTATCCCGATAAATGTCTCTTGTAAAGCGACCATTTTACAATGATAATCTTGTAATATGTGTTTACCAAATAGGAAAGGTAGGTAGTACACATGAAAAAAGGATTAACAGAGCTGGTCTTTATTTTGGACAGGAGTGGATCTATGAGCGGTCTCGAAGGGGATACGATTGGTGGATTTAATGGAATGCTTGCAAAACAGAAAAAAGAAGAGGGAGAAGCAAATGTAACTACGGTACTATTTGATGATCAAATAGAGATTGTTCATGACAGATTTCCAATTAGTTTGGTAGAACCGATTACGGAAAGAGATTATTATGTCAGAGGTTGTACTGCATTGCTTGATGCAGTTGGAACTACTGTTAAGAAGGTAGAAAACATCCAGAAGCGCTTGCCGGATGAGCTGAGAGCAGAAAAAGTAATTGTAGTAATTACAACCGACGGAGCGGAAAATGCAAGTCAGGAGTATTCTGTGAATATGGTAAAAAAGATGATCGAGGAAAAGCAAGAATACGGATGGCAATTTTTGTTCATGGGAGCAAATATGGATGCCGTAACAGAAGCACAGAAGATTGGAATACGCGCAAGCCATGCTGTGACATATAAAAATGACTCGGAAGGTGTTCGCTTAAACTATCAGGCTGCACATCGGGTTATGGCTTGCCTAAGGAGTGATGATTATAGTGCCGAGAAATTAGAGGCGAGCATTCCTGAATTTTTGAAAAAGGTAAGCGATTATGAAGAAAAAAGTAGCTGATTGCATTTTATAAGCGATGGATTTAATGAGGGTATAAATTTGCAGAAAATCCATATTTTCGGGGAAGGCAATACGAGAACAACGGCAGTGTTCTTCATTAAATATCTGAGGACACTTGGGTTCTCTGCAACCAATGATATTTTTGCGGAAAATGCGTGGTATTTTAGGAATGCACTTGTCCGTGCAAATTATACGAATCTGCAAAAAGGTATTCACGAAACAACAGAATATCTGGAGGCGTTTCTCAGAAATCTACTTTTGAACGAAAAAAATGAACTTCACAATCGAAAACTTCATATAAGTGGACTTTTGAATGAAGAAAAAGTGGACATTGGGGACACAAAAGTGGATATTGAGAATGAAAAAGTAGATATTCAAGTCCGAAAAGTGGATATTGAAAATGTACTTTCCGAAAAAGGCGGCAATTTCTCCGTAAAAACGACAGCACATATCCATAAACTTTTTGAGAAGTTTGGGTTTGATGAAGTATTTGGAAGAAGTGCAGTTATGGAATTGCTTGTATTGAAAGGTTCAGGTGCTTCAAAATTTCTTTCAAATTTGGTACAGGCAGATACTCCCCCGATGACATTAATCAAAGTAGAGTTGATGTTTTATTCGTATAGCTTTTCTGAGTCTGGATATAATATTTTATTGACAGCAGTTCGGCTGACCGATATACTATAGTAAAAGGGGGGAAAGCTGATGATTGTAAATGACCTGCTTGAAAAAGAAAATATGTCAAGATATCGCTTGAGCAAGGAAAGCGGCGTAGCAATGACTACGATCACAGATATCTGCAGTGGAAAAGCTGATCTTGATAAATGCGCAGCTGGAACTTTATATAAGATTGCGAAGGTTCTCGGGGTGACGGTTGATTTTATACTGGAGAATAATAGTGCAGAAGAGGTGGATTATAGATGTTCTTTTGAAACATTTAAGAGTAATACATGCCACCATGTAAAAGATATGGGGGATATTGATTTTATTATTGAAACACTTGAGACAGATGAGATCCGTAAGCTTTATGAACGTAGTTGGTATAGAGAAGCCTTATATTTGTTGGCAATGATGGATTATTTGTCTAGGATGAATGACCTTCCGATTTGTACTAATTATAACGATATTCGTTCTCAGAAACTTGAAAAGCCATATTTTCCAGCAGGTGTTGCAGTATCATATGCAGCGACAGGAGATGAAAGTATAAAAGAAAAAGCGTTGGCAGACGCTATACCTGAATTTTTGCGATTTAATATCGTGGAAAGTGAGGTGCGGAATGTCTGCTGATAAGCCTTTTACAAAGGAAAATTTGGATAGCTATCTAAGGGAATTGGCAAAGGAGTTTCGTAAAAAGAATGGTGTTAGAATGCCTGCCGAAATCATACTTATTGGAGGGGCATCCATTCTTATCAATTATGGTTTTAGGGAAATGACTTATGATATGGACGCAATTATCAAGTCATCAGGAGCAATGAAGGAAGCTATTAACACAGTTGGAGATAGATTGGGACTTCCAGTTGGATGGTTAAACACGGACTTTGTTAATACGAATTCATACACGCCGAGGTTAGCAGAACATTCAAAGTACTATAAGACTTTCTCGAATATACTGCAGATTAGAACGGTTTCTGCTGAGTATCTAGTAGCCATGAAACTTATGGCAGGCCGTCAATATAAGAATGATTTATCTGATATAGTAGGTATATTGGTTGAGCAAGAAGAACGAGATGAACCACTGGGCTTTGAAAGAATTCAGAAGGCTGTAGTCGATTTATATGATTCATATGACAAGATACCAGAAACCTCCAGAAACTTTATAGAAGCTGTCTACAAGAAAGAAGACTTGCATGAATTTTACAAGCAGTGTAGAGAACTTGAGCATGAGAATAAAGATGTTTTGGTTGCATTTCAGGAGGATTATCCAGGGGTACTTAATGGGGACAATCTTGCAGATATTTTGAAAGCTGCTAAAGCTAAAAGGCAACAATAAACAAACAATCAATCGGTGAACGAATCTGAAAAGTAATGAAATAAGACATTATTTAAGGAAATGACATTAAGAAAACAACACAATCAGCGCAGCTACGAAACACTCTACAACAGGGGGAAAACATGATAAAAATAACCGTCTGGAACGAATTTAAACACGAACGGGAGCTGGAAGACATCCGCCGGGTATACCCAAAGGGCATTCACGGATGCATCGCGGATTTTTTGAAGGAGGAGCCGGATTTTACAGTGCGGACAGCAACCTTTGATATGCCGGAGCATGGGCTGACGGAGGATGTCCTGCAGGATACGGACGTACTGATCATCTGGAGCCATGCGCTGCAGGACGAGTTTTCGGATGCGGTCGCAGAGCGTGTGCAACGGCATGTACTGTCGGGAATGGGATTGATCGCCCTGCATTCCGCCCACTATTCCAAGATCATGCGGAATTTGATGGGAACGACCATGACCTTGAAGTGGAAGCACGGAGAGCAGGAAAACCTCTGGTGCATCATGCCGGCACACCCTATCGCAAAGGGCATACCGGAAAAGCTGTTTTTACCGCAGGAAGAAATGTATGGGGAATACTTTGACATTCCAAAGCCGGATGACGTTATTTTTGCAGGGTGGTTTTCGGGAGGACAGGTATTCCGTAGTGGCTGCACATTTACGAGAGGGCTGGGGAAGATTTTCTATTTCCAGCCGGGACATGAGGAGTACCCAATCTATTACATACCGGAGATCCAGCAGATAATCAAAAATGCCGTTCGTTTTTGTGCACCACCAGAAGGGACAAGAAAATACTTAGATAATCAGGAGGTAATGGAATGAAACTATCTGTTTTTTACGATCATATCCTGCAGGCTGCCGAGCAGACCGGAAAAAACGTTCCGGAACTGCTAGCCGAAGCAAAAAACGCTGGAATTGATGCAGTGGAGATAAACATGACATATCTCAATGAGCATGAGGAAACCTTGGAGCTGCTTCGGCAGGCGGAGCTTCGCGTTAGCTGCGTCTACGAGTTCTATGAGATGGACAAGCGCGAGGAGAAAGAGAGAGCGAAAAAGCATCTTGAAACGGCACAGAAGGCAGGAGCAGGAAAAATACTCGTAGTGCCGGGATTCCTTTCAGAGGAAGAAGCGCGTAAGATGAAGGAATGTGTCCCGGATGCTGAGAAAATGGCAGCATTTTTGAACGGAAATGAAAAGGCGCTGCGCATGAGAGACGGACTGGCTTACATTGCAGAACAGGGCGCAAAAATGGGAATTACCGTGACGCTGGAGGATTTTGACAACGAAAAATCTCCAATATCCTGCGTAAACGGATTGCTATGGTTTTTCGGGCAGATCCCACAGCTGAGGGGAACCTTTGACACGGGCAATTTTATCACACATGGAGAGGCTGTTCTGAAGGCATGGGACTCTTTGAAGGAACGGATTGTCCATGTCCACTGCAAGGACAGAGGAGATGAAGCTGTTGCGGTGGGAGACGGTTACATTCCAGTGGCGGCAATAGTGGAGAGATTGAATGAAATGCAATATGACGGCTATCTGGCAATCGAACATTTTGATGCGGCTGATCAGGAAACGTGCATCAGAAGGTCGGCGGAATTTTTGCGAAGCCGGATTTAAACCGGAAGTTTAATGCAAACCTCAATGAAATCCGATATAATAGATGACTAACGATAATCAAGATTGATTCGGGATGCAAAAATTGCGGAGGTGCGAAGATGGAACCAATGTATTTGTCAATCCGGCAGAAGGAGACAGGAAACCACATTAAGAAACTGCTCATGGAAAATGGTTATACGGTGCGGGACATTCAAAATGCAATGGGATTTGAGAATCCCCAGGCAATTTATAAATGGATTTCCGGCAGATCATTACCGAGCATAGACAATTTTGTAATCTTAAGCAGATTACTGCATACCAGTATAGAAGATATCCTCGTCATTGACGAGGATATTGTTCGTTTGTGGGGACTTTTAATTTTATTGTCCCCACAGTAACCATTTCCACACCGGAACAACATCAATGTGAACTCCATCACAGTCCAAAGTGCCTTCTTCGCTATTGGTTATCAGAATGCATTTGGAATCTGGAATAAAATGGTTTAATTTAACAAACGCGCGGGTTTCCCGCTCTTTGGTGTCCATATTGTCGAGAACCTGCATGCTTACCTGGATAGCAAGATTTTCTGATGGAATATAGAAGTCTATCTCAACGTTATTTTCAAAAAAATAAACGTTGTCGGTACCATAACGCCGGACGAGTTCAATGGCAACAAGATTTTCAAGCTGGGCAGATTTACAGTCAAGCAGCATAAGCCCAAGGAGACCGGTATCCATGAAATAATATTTAGGGGATGTCTCCTTTTCCACAAGTTTTGCAGCGTAATTTTGTAAAGTAAAGAGCAGATAGGAATCGGTCATGTAACTAACATAATTGATTACTGTCTGCTTACCGAGTGAAGCTCCGGCACTTTTTAAAATGTTGGTTAATCTGCTAAAAGATAAAGGCTTTGTAATGGACTCTGCAATTTTCTTTAAAATCAGTTTGATGGCAAAATCATTTGTTACTTTATTTCTGGTGATGATATCGCCGAGGTATACTGTCTGATAAATGCTGCTTAGATAAGCCCTTTTATTTTGGATTTCTACTAACTCAGGAAAAGCACCATAAGTTACATAGGTGTTATATTGGGCGAGAACATCCGCCCTGTCCCTGGTGCTGATTATGCCTAGATAATCTTTCTTCTTATTGTTGGCAACCAGATATTCCGCAAAAGAGTATGGGTATATATGCATAATTACAAATCTTCCTCCGAGCGTGGAGGCTATTTCACTACTGAGCATTTTGCTATTGCTTCCGGTAATATTGATTCGATATTTCATATCAGCAATTCTGCGGACAAATTTTTCCCAACCGTCTATATTCTGGATCTCATCAAGGAATAGATAGGGTTTATTGTCACTTCCGGATATTTCCAGAGCAATTTCCAGGATTGTATTTAAGTCATCGGATGTCATTTCGAGAAGGCGCTCATCCTCAAAATTTATATAGACAATCTGGGATAATGGAGTGCCATCTGCCTCTAGTTGTTTAATCTGTTGGTACATCATATATGATTTTCCGGTTCGGCGGATACCGACAAAACAATAATTGACATTGGGTTCCAATGGATAGTTTCTTGAAACCAATGGATTATGCAGATAAATATCCTTTTGGTCTGCCATGATTTGTTTTAATATGTCTCTATTCATATAGAATCTCCTTTTGCACAAAACAATTATAATGCATTTTTGTTCTATGCACAAGACAAAAACAGATAAATATTGTTCCGAAACAGAAAATTGTATATGTAGTATGTGCATCAAAACATAAAATATTAATATACATAAGTAGATTCCCTTCAAATAACCATTGCATTCCCGCCCCTTTTTGCGTTATAGTAGCAAAGAAAGAAATAACCATTTTAACACGGAGGATATAAGAAAATGGTAGCATGGAACAATTTTGATACCTTGAAATCCTATAAGGATCTCACAGAGAACACGAAGAAGGTTAATCTTGCAGAAGTAATGTCGGGGGACAACGGAGCAGATCGTGTTAAGAATTACAGCATACCGATGGGCGCCGGACTTGTATATAATTACGCAGCGAAGGCAGTTGACGACGAAGTGATCGACAAGCTTGCCGCACTCGCAGAGGAAGCACAGCTTACCGATAAGTACGCCGCACTGTATAATGGCGAAGTGATCAACACCGGCGAGAAGCGTCTCGTTCTTCACCAGCTGACCCGCGGACAGCTTGGGGATGCTGTTACCGCTGACGGCGTAGACAAGAGAGCATTTTATGTAGAGCAGCAGCAGAGAATCGCTGATTTTGCTAATAAGGTTCATTCCGGAGAGATCACCAACGCAGCTGGCGAGAAGTTTACCACTGTTGTACAGATCGGTATCGGCGGAAGCGACCTCGGACCGCGTGCAATGTACCTTGCACTGGAGAACTGGGCAAAGAAAAACGGATTGTTCAAGATGGAGGCAAAGTTCATCAGCAATGTAGATCCGGATGACGCGGCAGCAGTTCTTAACGCTACCGACGTTGCACATTCTATTTTCATCCTGGTATCTAAATCAGGAACCACACTTGAGACACTTACCAACGAGTCATTTGTCAAGGATGCCCTTGCAAAAGCAGGATTAGACGCATCTAAGCACATGATCGCAGTAACCAGCGAGACTTCACCGCTTGCAAAAAGCAGCGATTACCTTGCAGCATTCTTCATGGACGATTACATCGGCGGACGTTTCTCCTCTACCTCTGCGGTAGGCGGAGCTGTTCTTTCCCTTGCATTCGGACCGGAAGTATTTGATCGTTTCTTAAAGGGCGCAGCAGAGGAAGATGCCCTTGCAAAAAATACTGACATCCGCAAGAACGCAGCACTTATGGATGCGTTGATCGGAGTATACGAGAGAAACGGACTCGGATATCCTGCAACCGCAGTGCTTCCGTACTCACAGGCACTTTCCCGTTTCCCTGCTCATTTGCAGCAGCTTGATATGGAGTCCAACGGAAAATCTGTCAATCGTTTTGGTGAGCCGGTAGATTATGTGACCGGACCGGTTATCTTCGGTGAGCCGGGAACAAACGGACAGCACTCCTTCTACCAGTTATTGCATCAGGGAACAGACATCATTCCGCTTCAGTTCATCGGATTTAAGAACAGCCAGATCGGAACAGATGTAGACATCCAGGGCAGCACCAGCCAGCAGAAGCTTTGCGCAAACGTTGCAGCCCAGATTGTTGCTTTCGCATGTGGTAAGGCAGACGACAACAAGAACAAGAACTTTGAGGGTGGCCGCCCATCCAGCATCATCATCGGCGATCAGCTTACCCCGGAGGCACTTGGCGCACTTTTGGCACATTTCGAGAACAAGGTTATGTTCCAGGGCTTCGTATGGAATGTCAACAGCTTTGATCAGGAAGGTGTACAGCTCGGAAAGGTACTTGCAAAGAAGGTACTTGCACATGAGACAGACGGTGCATTAAAGGTATACAGCGACTTACTGAACATCTAGTTTTACTTCCGTAAAAACAGGCAGACAAAGGGTTTTCTCCAACAGGTTTGGGGAAAGCCCTTTTTGTATACAAAAACAGCGTGTAAACTACAAATAGGAATCGAAATTCTCTGAAAAACGCGCTATAATTAGCGCAAAGGGGTTGCAGAGTCGGGAGCGGCGGACTGGGATATAAGTGGTGATCCGCTGCCGAGTGCAGACTCTGCCGGTTGGTCGAATGAAGATAGTTTTTTAACAAGGAGGCACGCAAAGCCGGGATGGAAGTTAATATTATAAGATCAAACAGAAGAACGATTGCGATCCAGATCAATCCGGACTGCACGGTTACCGTCCGGGCACCAAGGCGCGCCGCAACAAGGGATATTGAGCGTTTTGTCCGCGAAAAGGAGCCTTGGATCAGAAAACATCTGGCACAGATGAAGGAACGGCAGGCGCAGAATCCGCCGATGGAAGCCCAAGCTCTTACAAAAGAAGAGCTTGAAGAACTGACGGCAAGGGCAAAGGAATACATCCCGGACAGGGTTGCGTATTTTGCAAAAATCATCGGGGTGGATTACGGCAGGATCACGATCCGCCATCAAAAGACCCGGTGGGGAAGCTGCAGCAGCAAAGGAAATCTGAACTTTAATTGTCTGCTGATGCGGATGCCGCCGGAAGTGATCGATTATGTGGTTGTCCATGAATTGTGCCACAGAAAAGAGATGAACCATTCAAAAGCGTTCTGGCAGGAGGTCGAAAAGGTGCTGCCGGACTATAAGACCCGCCGGCAGTGGTTGAAGCAGGGACGTTCCTTTTAACACACCCATAGCCCATTGGCACGAGGAGCGCCCAATGACACGCAACAACTTTCACTGGCGTGCCACGGGCGCTCCGTACAACCGTGTCGGCACAGATAATAACCGCCTATTCTGTCACGCTGTCCCTCTGCAGCATTCGGGTTTCTACTTTTTTCAGATGCTCATTTAGCGAGAGCTTGGCAAATTCCTTCTGGGAGGATTTCAGGTAGCGGATGATCTGGGCGTGCTCCTCAAGCGCGTCCAGGCGGTTGTTCGACAGGGTGCCGGACAGGACGTTCATGCGGACCATCACATTGTTGATGCTCTGAATAAATTCAATAAGAGAACTGTTGTCGCAGCACGCGGCAATCGCACAGTGAAAAAGCTTATCCAACTCGGCAAATCCCAGATTGTCGGTTGGATTATTTTTTACCAGATCCACCTGCTCATGGTAGATCTCGTCAATATGGGCGAGCTTTTCCGCCGGGATTGGAAACTCTGCGCAATCCAGTGCCATGCATTCGAGCGCGATGCGCACCCGTGAAGCGTCGGTGACATTCTTCTCGGTGATCTTAGAGACGTAAATGTGACCAGTTGCATCCTGCGACAGCAATTTCTCATATACAAGCTGCTGCAGCGCCGAGCGGATCGGGGTGCGGCTGATGGAAAGCATGCTGCTCAGTTGTTCCTCGGTTAAGAAGGTGCCCGGCTTCAGGGCGTTCGTATTGATCGCCTGCCGGATCTGCTCGTAAGCCTGCTCTTTGAGCGTGGAATTTTTCTTGATAGGAGTCAATGCCATATATTTTTTCTCCTTTATGTTTTTTTTGTATACATTTATAATAACGGGCTTTTTAGAAAAATGCAAGAAAAATTGATAAAAAGGCAATTTTTGTATTGACACCTAAGATAAAACGTGCTAAAAATGTATACAGTACACATAGCGAAGGAGCTAGATTCGTTCTAGCTCCTTTTTGTTTTATCGGAAAGAAATTTTCCGATAAAACAAAATGCTCCGCAGAGATGCGACCGGCGTGAGGCGGAAGATGTATTTGAACGCCTGCACAAGCGCATAAAGAGTCACAAATTGACTCCTTGATCTAATAAAAAGAGAGGAAGGGAAACCGTATGAGAGAGGACATGATACAGATCACCAAAGAGATGGTAAGGATTCCGAGCATCAACACGACGGAGGGGGAGCGGCAGATAGGAGAATACATTGAGAATTTTCTCCGCGCGATTCCCTATTTTCAAAAACATCCGGATCAGGTCATTGTGCGGGAGCTAAAGGACGACAACTTACATAGAAGAAATGTCCTTGCGATCCTGCTCGGAGAGAAGGCGCCGAACGGAAAAACGCTTCTTTTCCACGGACACACCGATACGGTCGGACTGGAGGGCTACGGGGCATTGGAGCCTTACGCCTGCGATCCGGATGAACTGCAGAAGCGGCTTCTGGAGGTGGAACTTCCCAAGGAGGTAAAGGACGATTTGCTGTCCGGGGACTACATGTTCGGGCGTGGCGCATGCGATATGAAGGACGGGGATGCGGTTTTCCTCGGAATCCTGCGCGATGCCTGCGAGCATCCGGAGACGCTTTCCGGCAACATCGTCGTTTCCTTCAATCCGGTCGAGGAGAACCTGCACACCGGGATCATCGAGGCAACCGATGTGTTGCTGGAGCTTAAGGAAAAATATAACCTCACATATATCATGGGAATCAACAACGATTATATCTGCCCGTTGTTTCCGGGAGATCAGGTAAAAACGGTATACACCGGAATGGTCGGGAAGCTGCTGCCTTGCTTTTACATTCAGGGGAAGGAAACGCACGTCGGACAGTGCTACGAAGGCGTGGATGCCTCCTATCTGGCGGCGGAGCTGGTTCACAAGATCCACTTAAGCCACGCATTCACCGATGCGTACGACGGAGAGCACAGCTATCCGCCGAGCGTGCTCAAGATGAAGGACTTAAAGCCTTGGTACAACGTGCAGACCACCAAGGAGGCGTTTGTCTACTTCAACTATTTTGTACACAATCAGACGATCGACGTGATCACGCAGAAGCTGGTCACAGCGGCAACCGAGGTGTTTGCAGAGGTATATGAAAAAACACGGCAGGAGACGGAGTGGTTTGCAGATGCCAATCACGACCACACCAGCTGCCCGGAATATACGAGCCGCGTGCTCACTTATGAGGAACTGTTACAGGAGGTAAGAAAAAAAGAGTCAATTTCCGATGACAGGATCGAGCAGATGATCGCAGACGAGCTGGAACATGGCGTTGACAAGCGGGAGGCTCCGATAGCAGTGATCCGCTATCTGCTCCAGACGGTCGGGATCACATCGCCCTGCATTGTGCTGTATTATGCGCCACCATATTGCCCGCACAATACGATCCAGGGAGCGCAGGAAAAGCTGCGAGGGGAGCTGATGCAGATCACCGCTGAGATCAGCGCGGAGTATGGCGAGGAATACCGCTTTATGCGATTTTATCCGAGCTTATCCGACAGCAGCTACTTAAGCATGGACGAGACGGAGCAATCCCTTCAATCCCTGACGCAGAACTTTCCGGGCTTTGACCAGATGTTCCCGCTGCCGCTTGAAAACATCCGGCAGCTATCCATTCCGGCGGTGAATTTTGGAGGCTTCGGAAAAGACGCCCACAAGTGGACGGAGCGGGTAAATCTGCCATATACCTTTGGCGTTTTGCCAAAGCTGATCGAAAAAACGATTGATTTTTATCTGAGATAAAGGAGGCGCACAATATGCGAAAACTGGTACTTAGCGGAAAAAGGATCATCACGGGAGCCGGTTCCTTAGCTGCACTCGCGGATCTGGATTACAAGCGCATCATGATCGTGACCGGCGGAAGATCCATGATCGTTTCCCATGTGATCGAGCGGGCGAGTGAGTATATAAAAAAGGAAGAAACCGAAGTGCTTTTATTCAGCGGTGTTCCGAAAAATCCTTCCATAGATGAGGTGCGCAGGGGCTTAAGCGAATGCAAAAGGTTCCAGCCGGACTGCATTTTAGCAATCGGCGGAGGCTCTGCGATCGACTGTGCCAAAGCAATTTTGCTGTTTTATGAGTTCCCGTATCTGACCTTTGAAAATGTCTTAGAATACAACGCGAAAGGGGAGATCCCGGCAGAGCGCAGGACGGCGCTTGTCTGTGTACCATCCACATCCGGAACCGGTTCAGAGGTGACAAGGGGAACCGTTATTACAGACACCGAAAAGGAGCTGAAGGTTCCGATCATGACCGACTGCCTCCGTCCGGATATCGCGATCCTCGATGCGGATATCGTGATGACAATGCCGAAAAATGTTGCGGCAGAGACCGGAATGGATGCACTCACGCATGCGATCGAAGCATACACGAATCACAATCTGGACGATTTTGACGAAGGGCTGTGCAGTGCTGCCATTGTCGGGATCATGAAATGGCTGCCGAAGTCTGTGCTTGAGGAGGACAAGGAAGCGCGCGAAAAAGTACACAACTTTCAGGCAATGGCGGGAATCGGCTTCGCGAACGTCGGACTTGGAATGGTGCACGGGATCGCGCATTCCTTCGGTGCGATTTACAATATGGCGCACGGACTCACCAACGCGATCATCCTGCCTTATGTGCTTGCTTACAACCGCCAGAATCCGGTGGTCGCCGAGAAGCTAAGTGAGCTGTCATACCGCTGTCACTGTGCAGACATTGTGGAGGAAATTGAAAAAATGCGCGAAAATCTCGGCATCCCGGCAACGTTCAAGGACGCAGGGATAACAGAAGAGATGTTTGCAGAAAAGCACGATCTGCTGTTAGCGCACGCCATGCTTGGCGCGACAAAGGTAAATCCGGTGGTGATGACAGAGGAAGAGATGGACAAAATGCTGACCTTGGTATATCAGGGCAGTGCGAAATAGACGCGATAGGAGGATAAGAAAATGAGCAGTATGTATGAAAGATGTTGTAAGGTAATGCCGGCAGTTGCAAATCGTGCAACGACCTTGGGAATTGTAAATTCCGAGGGCTGCTATGTGTACACGGAGGACGGACACAAGGTGTTGGATTTTGCCAGCGGTGTCGCGGTAAATAACCTTGGAGCAAAGAATCCGGAGGTTGTCGAGGCAATCAAGGAACAGCTCGATACCATGATCCATGTTGGACATAACGTTGTATACAACGAATCCTATGTCGCGCTCGCGGAAAAACTCGTTGCGCTGACTGGTGGCGATACAAAGGTATATTTCAGCAATTCCGGCGCGGAGGCAAACGACGGTGCGATGAAGCTGGCAAAATATGTTACGAAGCGGCCGGGCGTAATCGCTTTCCGCAATTCCTTCCACGGAAGAACGATCGGTTCCCTCTCCGTCACAGGATCAAGCAGCGCGTACCGCAAATACTATGAGCCTCTGATGCCGTCTGTCTATTGGGCAGAATATGCAAACTGCCACAGATGCCCGTTCGGCAAGGAAGAGGGCTGCTGCAAGATGGAGTGCCTGAAGCAGTTTGACGCCATTTTTGCAAAGCAGATCGCCCCGGAATGCGTAGCGGCGATCATCGTGGAGCCGGTACAGGGCGAGGGCGGCTACATCCCGCCGAAGCCGGAATTTTTGAAGGGACTTCGTGAAATCTGTGACAAACACGGAATCATGCTGATTTTTGACGAGGTACAGACAGGAATCGGAAGAACCGGGGAGCTGTACGCATTCCAGACATTTGGCGTAAAGCCGGATATCCTGACAAGTGCCAAGGCGCTCGGCGGTGGCATTCCGCTCTCTGCGATCATCGCAAAAGCCGAGATCATGGACAAATGGCCGGCAGGCGCACACGGCGGCACCTTCGGCGGAAATCCGCTTGCCTGCGCAGCAGGACTGAAAACACTTGAGATCATAGAGCGGGATCATCTTTTGGACAACGCGAAAAAGCAGGGCGCATACATGCGCGAAAAGCTGACCGGGCTTCAGAAGAAGTACCCGGATCGCATCGGGGACGTAAGAGGCGTAGGTCTTATGAACGCGATGGAGCTTGTGACCGCAGACGGGGAGCCAGATGCCGCGCTTACCGGAGCGATCAAGGCAAAGGCTTTGGAGAAGGATCTGCTTCTCCTTACCTGTGGCAGCGACCACAATGTAGTTCGTTTTATCGCGCCGCTTACCGTTACACAGGAGGAGATCGATTTCGCGATGGCAGTCATCGATGAGGTTATGAAGGAGCTTGTATGATTTTACTAAAGCAGATGCTGATCCTGCTGTTTTTTATGGCACTCGGCTACGGAATGGCAAGGAAACGGATCTTAGACCAGAACAACTGCAAATTTCTTTCCTGGCTGATCGTAAATGTGGCGAACCCTGCACTCATTTTGTCCGGAAGCATCGGCAACCAGATCGGGCAAAAAGAGCTTACGCAGATCATTGTGCTCGCAATCGTATTCTATGTTGCACTGATCGGCGTGTCGGAGCTTTTGGTCATGCTGTTTCGCATGGAGAAAAAGGAGGCTGGCATGTACAAGGTCATGCTCGCCTTCACCAACATGGGCTTCATGGGTTTTCCAATCCTGTCTGCCATGTATGGCTCCACAGCATTGCTCTACGGAGCGGCTTTTATGCTTCTGTTTAATCTGCTGATTTACACCTACGGAATTTTCCGGATCGCCGGAACGGTCGGCTCATGGAGGGATGTCCTGAAAAAATTCCTAAACATCGGAGTTTTCGCAGGTATCCTCTCCCTGACGATCGCATTTTCCGGGTTCGAGGTTCCTGCGGCTGCAAGCCAGACCATCACCATGCTAAGCAATCTTACCGCTCCGCTCAGCATGATGGTGATCGGAGCTTCATTTCTGGATGTGGAGTGGAAAGGTGTATTTCGGGATGCAAGGCTGCTCACTTTTGTATTTATGCGGCTTCTGCTGATTCCGGTACTCGGAATGCTGGTGCTGCGGCAGGTCGTACACGATCCGCTCCTGCTGGGTGTCTGCTTCGTGACTTTGGCAACCCCATCCGGATCAATGGCGGCAATGCTGGCGCGCCAATACGACGGTGACTACATCACCGCATCAAAAGGCATCGGGCTGACGACGATCCTATCCGTTATCACCATGCCGCTACTATTTGCAGTGTTCCACTTGCAGTAAGCAAATTATATCCCGCCACACAGTGTATCGAGCTTTTGGCGCTTCTCCTTTGGTTAGAAAGCGATTCCACAAAAATTGCAGAAATTCTTTCAACCGATCCGGCGGTGATAAGGTTGTGTCTTTTGTCGGCTTTGACGCTCCCCGCCCGACTGTCCATGGCAGAAAGATTGCACTCAAACTTTTTAGTTCTTCTAGGCGGGCGTTTTTGTGAAGTTGATATTAGAGCATGCCCTTCAAAACTCGCTTTTTATGTTTTCTATATAGTAACACAGTTAGCTCAAACAGATGAAGGGCATGCTCACATTTCCCAAAACTCGCCCGCAAGAAGAACACAAAAGTTCTCGAATTGCAAGTCTTTCTGCCGCGAACCGCCGGGCTGGAGTGCTCAAACCTATAAAAGACAGAACTGATAAATAAACCGTCGGACGGTTGGATTAGAATTTCGCAATTTGCGGTGGTGCTTTCTAATAAAAGGAGAAGCGCCAAAAGCGGGATGCATTATGTGATGAATGTTTTGTTACTGCAAGTGAGAATATACGAGGAGGCGATTGTATGAAGAAAATTGCGATTATCGGTGTGGGGCATGTCGGATCACATGTGGCAAGCATGCTGGTGACCAGACATGTGTGTGATGAGCTGGTGCTGATCGATAAGGACGAAAAGAAAGCATTTGGTCATGCGTGGGATCTGACCGATACGATGGCATATCAGGGGCATACCTGTAAGATAAAAGCCGGGGACTATTCGGATATCGGGGATGCGGATATACTGATCTTCTCAGCGTGTGGCGGATATTTCAATGAGAACCGGCTGGAAGAACTGGACGAATCCGTAGAGATCGTAGACGAGGTGGCACCGAAGATTGAGCAAAGCGGATTTCATGGAATTGTGATCTCGATTACCAATCCGTGTGACCTGGTCGCATACTATTTGCAGACGAAGCTCCGTGCCACCGTGATCGGCTCCGGCACGATGCTGGACTCCGCGAGATTCCGGACATACATAGCAAACGAGCTTGCGGTAGACGTAAGAAGCGTGGAAGCATATAGCATGGGAGAACACGGCGACAGTCAGGTGCCGGTCTGGAGTCAGGTCAGCATCGGAGGAAAGCCGCTTTCATCCGCCTTAGAGGATATGGGAAAAGCACAAAACTTTCCGTTCGAGGAGCTGGAACATAAAACAATCTTTGCAGGAGCACAGATCGCCGGAGCCAAGGGCTGTACGGAATTTGGAATCGGACTGGCGGCATGTGAGCTTGCAAATGCTATTTTGCAGGACGAAAACCGTATTTTACCATGCTCAACACTATTGCAGGGAGAGTACGGCGAAACCGGAATATACACAAGCGTCCCGTGCCTGATCGGCGCAGGCGGTGTAAAGCAGATATGGACGATACAACTGACAGCGGAAGAAAGCGATCGCTTTCATAGCAGCTGCAGCCTGCTGCGGCACTACATCGAAACCAAGCTATCATAACAAGCTGCCGCAAATACAATACAAAGCACACTTGCCTGCTGCCAGTGACGAATCGCTTTCCCTCTTGGAAAAAAGCGATTCCACAAAAATTGCAGAAATTCTTTCAACCGATCCGGCGGTGATAAGGTTGTGTCTTTTGTCGGCTTTGACGCTCCCCGCCCGACTGTCCATGGCAGAAAGATTGCACTCAAACTTTTTAGTTCTTCTAGGCGGGCGTTTTTGTGAAGTTGATATTAGAGCATGCCCTTCAAAACTCGCTTTTTACGTTTTCTATATGGGAACACGGTTAGCTCAAACAGATGAAGGGCATGCTCACATTTCCCAAAATCCGCCCGCAAGAAGAACACAAAAGTTCTCGAATTGCAAGTCTTTCTGCCGCGAACCGCCGGACTGGAGTGTTCAAACCTATAAAAGACAGAACTCATAAATAAAACGCCGGACGGTTGTACTAGAATTTCGCAATTTGCTGTGGTGCTTTTTGACAGAGAGGAAGCGGAAAAATGTAATACACAACTGACGGCTTGAAAGGCTTTTGTAATTTTTGTGAAAATGTTTTTCAACCAAATTGGAAGTACCCCAAGTGGTAAAAACTGTGAGACAGGTTTGTAACTGTATAACAAGAGGAAGATAGAAAAGGAGGCACACTATGGCAACATTACAGATGTACATGGATCAGAGCAGAATCGACAACATGTTTGAATCAGAGGTATACGAGGAAGTCTGGGGAAAGCAGTTCGGAGTAGATAACTCCGTAGGCAAGATCCGTAAGATCCTGCTGCACTGTCCGGGAGAGGAAATCAAGCAGCTCGCGCAGGGAGCCTATGAGGAGGAAGCCGGCGCAAGAATCTTAAAAAGCGAGAGCGGACGCATCCGCAACTATTGGAAAGACGAAAAACTGCCGGATCTGGGGCTGCTGCAGGAGCAGCATCATGCGATGGCGGCACTCCTTGAGAACGAAGGAATCGAGATCCACTATCTGGTAGACCCGACAAACTACTGGACGAACCTGACCTTTACGAGAGACGTGGCACTGATGACACCAAAGGGCGCGATCCTGACACGTTTTGCGATGTATTTTCATCAGGGAGATACCTACTATACACAGAAATTCCTCGCGGAGCAGAATATCCCGATCATCGGGGCGATACAGGGAAAAGGAACGATCGAGGGTGGCTCATTCTCCATGCTAGATCCGCACACCGCGATCATCGGGCGCTCTGTCCGTATCAATGATGAGGGAATCGCGCAGCTTCGCACCCTGCTGTCCTATCAGGGTATCGATCTGATCGTGATCGACATGCCGGCGTACTATATTCATCTGGACGAGGCATTTGTCCCGGTCGATAAGAACAAGCTCCTGGTCAGTACGTTCATCCTGCCGCACTGGTTCCTGCACACCTTGCAGGAAAGAGGCTACGAGCTTATCGAGACAGACCGCGACGATCCGATGCTGACCAACAACTGCATTGCACTTGAACCGGGAAAGGTACTGTTCTCCGCAAAAGGCGTAAGAACCATGAAGAATCTGGAAAAAGCGGGAATTGATATCATCCCGGTAGACATTACAGAGATCAACAAACTGGGTGGCGGAATCCACTGCTCTACACTGCCGCTGCTTAGAGACTCAATTTAGGAGGTGCCATATGAATGAAAAAAAGTATGTAATCACCATTTCCCGGCAGTTCGGCAGCCTGGGACGACCGATCGCAAAGAAACTGGCGGAGCGCCTTGGCATTGCCTATTACGACAGAGAGCTTGTGGATCGCACGGCAAAAGAGATGAACATGGCAGTTTCAGAAATCGTGGAGCTGGAGGAATCCGTAAAAGGCGGATTTTTCCAGATGAAATATCCACTTGGACTTGGAACAGCAGGCGTGCGGGATAAGATCTTTGAGAACCAGAAGCGCATCATCAAGGAGCTGGCAGAGAAGGAATCCTGCATTATCGTAGGACGGTGCGCCGATGCGATTCTGAGCGAATATGAAAATACCATACATATCTATATCTACGCACCAGAGGAGGAACGGTTCGAGGTATGCAAAAAGGACTTTGGCATGAGTCCGGTCGAGGCAAAGCGCATGATGCTTGAGGTGGATAAGGCGCGCGAACGCTACCACATGGAGTATGCGGGATTTCTGCCGGATGATCCGAAATACAAGGATCTTATGATCGATTCAAGTGTGCTCGGTGTAGATAAGACCGTGGAGCTGATTGAGAACTATGTAAAACTGTTTTTGAGTTTGGAAGCACCAAAGAAAATGAAAAAATGTATACAATTTTAAGAATTTTAAACTTATGTATTGACAGAAAATCTCAATTATGCTAGTATATGCCACATAAAACAAATGAATACGGTATACAAAAACAAAGGCGTTTCTTCGGGAGAGGAAGCGCCTTTTTGTTTTTCAAAAAAGAAGGAGAGAACTATGCAAGAAGAGAGAGATGTAATTATTTCTGTACAAAATTTATCGAAAAGTTACAGCACCCTTGCGGTTCTGAAAGATATAAATCTCGAGGTCAAAAAGGGTGAAGTGATCGCGATCATCGGTCCGTCCGGCTCCGGAAAAAGCACCATGCTCCGCTGCCTGAACGCACTTGAAACGATCAGCGGAGGGGAGATCTACTACAAGGGTGAGCCGATCTCCAAGATGAAGAAATACACTTCATTGCGGGAGGAGGTCGGAATGGTATTCCAGCATTTCAACCTGTTTCCTCATATGACCGTATTGGAAAATATCGTGTATGCACCGATCAAGGTCAAGAAAAGAGCAAAGGATACGATCCGGATGGAAGCATTGAATCTGCTTGAAACAGTCGGGCTGGAGGAGAAAAAGAATGTCTATCCGGAGATGCTTTCCGGAGGGCAGAAGCAGAGAGTTGCGATTGCAAGAGCACTTGCGATGCAGCCGGAGGTACTGCTTTTCGATGAGCCGACCTCAGCGCTTGACCCGGAAATGGTAGGTGAAGTTCTTTCCGTTATGAAGAGTCTTGCGAAAACCGGTATGACGATGCTGGTTGTCACCCATGAGATGGGATTCGCGAGAGAGGTTGCAGACCGGGTGATCTTCATGGATGAAGGATACATCATGGAAGAAGGAACTCCGGAGGATGTCTTTGTAAATACACAGAATCCAAGAGTAAAGGCATTTCTCAGCAAGATGTTATAAGGAGGATCAGTTATGGCAGTTTTTTGGAAAATATTAGTAAAATATCGAATGCTATTTATCGGCGGTGTAAAAATCACACTGATCGTATCCATCCTGACAATTATTCTGGGAACAATTTTCGGAATCCTGATGGCATTCATGAAAATGAGCAAAATTAGACCACTCCGCTGGTTTGCAAATGCCTATGTGGAATTTATACGAGGTACTCCGGTTCTGGTTCAGATTTCACTTGTTTTCTACGGACTGCCGATGATGGGTGTTCACATTCCAAGTATTATGATCGGCGGCACGGATATCTCAAGACTGGCGGCTGGTATTATTGCCCTGACGATCAACACGACCGCGTATATCTGCGAGATTGTGCGAGGCGGTATCCTTTCCGTGGACAGAGGACAGACAGAGGCTTCGCTGGCGCTTGGAATGGGAAAGACAAGAACACTGCTCTGCATCGTTTTACCGCAGGCAATGAAAAGCATACTTCCATCTATGGGAAATGAATTTATCACGATTATCAAGACCTCATCACAGGTTTCCGTAATCGGAATCGGCGAGCTTATGTATGCCGCGGATACGGTGCGGGGAATCAGCTTCCAGCCGATGGCACCGCTGATCATTGTAGCACTTATATATTTCCTGATCACATCGGTATTTTCTTTTGCTTTAAAGAAAACCGAGAAGAGGATGGCACGCAGTACACAGCGGGCCTAGCACACAAAGCACTTTTGCAGGCGACTGCTTAAGTAATATATAGGAAAAGAGAGGAAAAGACTATGAAGAGACGAATTTTGGCAATGGTAATGACAATCGCAATGGGAACTATGATGTTTGCCGGCTGTGGTGCAGAGGAAAGCTCTGATTCGGCAGATGCAACGCCAAAGACAGAGACTGTTGAGGCAACAGAAAGTGAAGCAGCAGGAACGGATGATGCAACAGAGTCGGCTGGAGAGATGGGACCGATCCTTTCTAAGATCAAAGAGTCCGGAAAGCTTGTAGTCGGTACTGCATCCGGATATCCGCCATACGAATTTGTGGATATCACCTCCGCAGATCAGGCAGTTATCGGCGTAGATATGGAGCTTGCACAGGCAATTGCTGATGAGCTTGGCGTAGAGCTTGAGATCCAGGATATGACATTTTCATCCCTCCTTGCATCCATTCCGGCAGGAACGATAGACATGGCAATCGCCGGTGTATCACCGACCGATGAAAGAAAAGAGACAATGGACTTCTCAGACAGCTATCTGTTTGCAGATCAGGTCGTTATCATTAACAAGGCAGACGCAGACAAGTATAAGACCTTCGATGATTTAAAGGGTGCTACGCTTGCAGCGGAGAAATCCACCACACAGGAAGCACTTGTTCAGGAACTGCTTCCGGACAACACCTTGGTATCGCTTGAGCATGTTCCGGAATGTATCCTTGAGCTGAAGAACGGCAAGGTTGACGGTGTAGTTGTAGAGAGTATCGTAGGTGAGCAGTATATCCTTGCAGATGATACACTTCAGTTCGCAGATGCAACCTTCGACAGACAGAAGGAATCCGCAATCGTTATGGATAAGGGCAATGAAGACCTTCTTGAGATCGTAAACAAGGTCATCAAGGAGAATCAGGATGCAGGCAACTTTGATACATGGGTTACAAAGTACAGTGAGATCGTTGTAAACAACGCACAGTAAATGAGAAAAATCGTAATCACAGATTATCCGAAGGTGTTAAGCCGCGATCTGCAGTACGAAAAGGACCGCATCGCGGCGATCCTTGCGGATGCACAAATTGAGATAGTTCCATACGAAAACAAAGAACAGTGGCTATCACAGGTAAAGGATGCGGTCGCTCTCCTTACCGCATTTTTGCCAATCGATGCAGAAGTGATGGATGCGATACCCGGCTTGAGATGCATCGCACTCAACGCGACCGGCTACGATAACGTTGATGTTACAGAAGCCAAAAAACGCGGAATCGCGGTCATTCCAATCAAGGAGTACTGTACCGAGGAGGTAGCCGAGCACACGATCGCGCTGCTTCTGGCACTCGCAAGAGGGTTAAAGCATTACGAGCATGACATTGATGTCCAGCATCAATGGGAGTACGCCAGCTTAAGCGGGTTGCACCGCGTATGCGGGCAGACACTTGGAATTGCAGGATTTGGAAAAATCGGCAAGCGTGTCGGAAAGATCGCAGATGCCCTTGGCATGAAGATCCTCGTATATTCCCCTACCGGAAAAACCGTAAATACCGAGTCCTACCCGGTAACGTTTGTGTCCAGGGAGACTTTGTTTGCAGAGAGTGATTTCATCACAAATCACATGGCGGTGGACGCGCACGCCGCTCCGTTCTTTGATGAAGAAGCCTTTAACTCCATGCGCCGGCAGCCTTTTTTCCTCAATATAGGAAGAGGGGCAGCCGTAGATGAAAAGGCTTTGATCCACGCACTGGATACCGGAACGATCAAGGGCGCGGGGCTTGACGTCCTCGCCTCCGAGGCGCCCGATCTTGCCACAAGTCCGCTGGTCGGCAGGGAAAATGTGATCCTGACACCGCACAGCGCATTCTATTCGGAGGAATCCCTCCGCGCGTTGCAGGACATCTCCTGCGATAACGTGGGGACGTTCCTTTTGACACACCCATAGCCCATTGACACAAGGAGCGCCCAATGGCACGCACAGCGCCCATTGACACGCACAGCGCCCAATGACACATAACAGGCATTGCTTACCAAAGCAGTGCCTGTTTTTGACGTTGTATTGCTAAGAATATATGGTTGGGATATAATGACCGGAGACAACAGACAATAGCAGGGAACTAAAATGAAGCAGACAAGAAATAAAACTATCACTATTACAGCAATTTTATGCATGGCGCTTGGACTTACCGCCTGCCAGCTTCCAACCACAGACAAACAGGACGTGGCGGAAGAACCGGAGCTATACCTTGTGGACGAGAGCGTTGCAGCGCCGGAGTGGACGGACAGCTACACGGCAGAGCCGAAGCAGAAGGGTGATCTGCGCATAATGCAGATATCCGATCCGCACTACTATTCGCCGCGCCTGACGGACCAATGCACACTCTATCACAATGCGATGGTAAGCGCAGCCGGGCGCGATGCGCTCCATATCGGAGAGATACTGGACGCATTTTTCGAGCAGATGCAGCAGTATGACCCGGATGTGCTGATCGTCTCCGGCGATCTTAGCATGAACGGGGAGAAGGCAAGCCATGAGGATTTTGCGGCATATCTGCGGCAGTTCGAGGAAAATGGAATACAGGTTCTGGTCATTCCGGGCAACCACGACATCAACAGTCAAAGCCCGTGGGAGATCCGCGGGAACAGGGCGATCCCGGCCGAGAATGTCACCCCGGAAGAATTTGAACAGATTTATGCTGACTTTGGGTACAATGAGGCGATATACCGTGACGAGGACTCTTTGAGCTACGTTGCAGATCTTGGAAAAAACTGCTGGGCGATCATGCTTGACGCAAGCATTTACAAGGATGGAGATGTAAAGCCCGGCGGACTTTTGAGCAAGGCAACCAGAGACTGGGTAAGCGGTGTGCTTGAGGAAGCAAAGGCGCAGGGCGTGCGCGTCATTTCCACCACGCATCAGAATCTTCTGGTGCATAACGAGAATTTTATATCGGACTATACCATCGTGGATGGGGCATCCCTCGCGGAAAAATATATAGAAAATGGCGTTGCAATCAACCTGTCCGGACACCTTCACTGTATGAACATTGTCGAGCGGCGGGGCGTGTTCTATGAGGTCGCAATGGAATCGCTCAGTGTGTGGCCGAATCTGTACGGTCAGCTCGACATCCGGGAGGACGGAACGATGTCTTTTTCCACCCATGCCACAATTCATAGTTCAAATTCTTACGCATATATGTTAGACTCTACCAATAGGACGCTCGGCACCAGATTTTCGGAGGAAGGTCTGACAGAGGATGAGGTTTCTGCCATGCGTGATTTTATCGTGCAGATGAACATCGCATATTTTGCGGGCAGGCTGGAGCCGGCAGAGGTTTACGAGAAGGATGAGGGCTACCTGCTCTGGAAGGAAAAAGCATCGGACAGCCGCAACTTTGAGTTTATTGAATCGATCATGCAGGAGACGCGCCGGGATCACACCTACATTGCTCCGTTTCGCCTGGAGCAGCAGGAAGAATAGAAAGAGTATTAAGAAGTAAGAATGGAAAATAAAAAGAAATTATTTTGGGAAGTCGTATTTCTGATCGTGGTCTTTGCAGGAACAGTTTACGGCGTATTTCACGGGGAGGACTTGGGAAAAAGCATCCGGATCATCCGCGAGGTGAAGAAGATCTATCTCCTGCCGGCGGTGACATGTGTCGTATTTTTTATCTGGGGCGAATCCATCATCATCCACTATCTGATGCGGACGCTCGGCACGCGGCTGAAAAAATGGACGTGCTTTCTGTTTTCATCGATCGGTTTTTTCTTTAGCTGCATCACGCCGTCCGCGTCCGGCGGACAACCGGCGCAGATCTATTATATGCGGCGCAAAAATATCCCGATCCCGGTAGCAACACTGGTGCTTATGATCGTCACCATTACTTATAAGGCGGTTCTGGTGCTGGTCGGACTGGCGATCATCGTGTTTGGACAGGGCTTTATGCATCGTTATCTCACAGGAATCCTGCCGGTTTTCTATCTGGGAATCGTGCTGAATGTGCTGTGTGTCGGCTTTATGCTGATTTTGGTATTTCACACCACGTTGGCGCAGTCTCTGATGGAAAAAGGGCTGGGCTTTCTGGAAAAGCTGCATCTGATGCACTACAAGCAGAGCCGCCACGAAAAGCTGAACGCTGCAATGGAAAAGTATAAGGAAACGGCAGTCTATTTTAAGACACATAAGCATGTGGTGCTGATCGTGCTTGCGATCACATTTGCGCAGCGGTTTGCTCTCTTTTTGTCCACATACTTTGTGTATCTGGCATTTGGACTTTCGGATTATGCGGTTGGAACTATCGTGATGCTTCAGGCGGTCATTTCCATTTCTGTGGATATGCTTCCGCTGCCGGGCGGCATGGGAATCAGCGAGAAGCTGTTTCTGACCATCTTTGTTCCGGTGTTCGGTGCGCAGCTTGTGCTGCCGGGAATGATCTTAAGCAGGGCGCTCAGCTACTACACAGAGCTTTTACTGAGTGCGCTTCTTACGATCCTCGCTCACTTCACGCTCGGCAGGGAGCGAATGGCGAAAAAGTAATATTATAAGAAGGAATACATCTATGTGGAAAATAAAGCAGATTTTTGACGGAGACTACGGCTGCGAGGAGCTTGCACCCGGCGAAAGCCCAAAGGTAACGGTGACGCTTACGGACGGGCAGGGCAATGAGCGCTACGAGTCGGTTGCGGATGAATGGCTGATTGAGAGACAGCTTGACGAAGGATCTGTATG
Source organism: uncultured Agathobacter sp. (assembly GCA_934307695.1). Classification (GTDB taxonomy): domain Bacteria; phylum Bacillota; class Clostridia; order Lachnospirales; family Lachnospiraceae; genus Roseburia. Next base: position 26,290 of record CAKRCS010000007.1, read on the forward strand.
GAAGGAGAAAAACATGGATTACATTTCAAGAGATAAAGCATTTGAATTACTGAAGAAGTACAACAAGGATCCGTTTCACATCCAGCACGCGCTGACGGTGGAGGCGGTCATGAAATGGTACGCAAAGGAGCAGGGATATGAGGAGGACGCGGAATACTGGGGAATCGTCGGGCTGCTCCATGACATAGACTTTGAGCTTTACCCGGACGAGCACTGCCTGAAAGCACCGGAGCTGTTGCGCGAGGCTGGTGTCGGCGAGGATATTATCCACGCGGTATGCTCACATGGATACGGAATTACGGTCGGAAACGGAACAACGATCGATGTGGAACCGTCCCATGAGATGGAAAAGATCCTTTTTGCGGCGGATGAGCTTACCGGGCTGATCTGGTCGGCTTCCTTGATGCGCCCGTCCAAGAGCACAAAGGATATGGAGCTGAAATCCCTTAAGAAAAAGTACAAGAGCAACGGCTTCGCCGCAGGATGCTCGCGCGAAGTGATCGCAAGGGGCGCAGAGCAGCTTGGCTGGGAGCTTGACGAATTGCTTTCGAAAACACTTCAGGCGATGGCTGCAACTGAGGATGAGGTCAAGGCGCAGATGGAAGCGGAATTTCCAACGAAAGACGAATAGAAAAAAAGTCTCAATTAGCCATCTTGATTCATATATAAGATTATGCTATTCTAACGATAGTTAGCAAAGACTAACTATCGTGTAAATCATATAAGACCCTCCGTTGTAACTGCTGAATGCAACGATGGGATGCTTGGAGGGAACACCCTCCGGGCATCCGGATTAGGGTCGAACAACCAGAAGGAGAGATGGTATATGAATTATTTAGAGATCGAAAAAGTAATCGGAAGAGAGATTCTGGATTCAAGAGGCAACCCGACCGTTGAGGCGGAAGTGACGCTGGTAGATGGCACTGTGGCAAGAGGCACCGCACCGAGCGGAGCGTCAACCGGAGAATTTGAAGCGCTTGAGCTGAGAGACGGAGATAAGTCCAGATACCTCGGCAAGGGTGTTTCCAAGGCAGTTGACAACATCAACACCGTGATCGCAGATGCCATTGTAGGAATGGATGCAAGCGACATCTACGCAGTAGATGCGGCAATGATCGCTGCGGACGGCACCAAGGATAAATCAAAGCTTGGAGCAAATGCGATCCTTGCAGTTTCTATCGCAACCGCAAGAGCAGCTTCACAGGCACTCGATATCCCGTTATATCGTTTCTTGGGCGGAATTTCCGGCAATCGTTTACCGGTTCCGATGATGAATATTTTAAATGGTGGCGCACATGCTGCCAACACCGTAGATGTGCAGGAGTTTATGATCATGCCGGTTGGCGCGCCGAGCTTTAAGGAAGCGCTCCGCTGGTGTGCAGAGGTATTCCATGCGCTTGCTGCACTGCTTAAGTCCAAAGGACTTGCAACTTCCGTTGGTGATGAGGGTGGATTTGCCCCGAACCTTGCAAGCGACGAGGAAGCGATCCAGTACATTTTAGAGGCAGTCAAGAATGCAGGCTACGAGCCGGGCAAGGACTTCATGATCGCAATGGATGCAGCATCCAGCGAGTGGAAGGGATCTGCCAAGGGCGAGTACATTTTGCCGAAGGCAGGCACAAAGTTTACTTCAGAGGAGCTGATCGTACACTGGAAGCAGCTTGTTGAAAAATATCCGATCATTTCCATCGAGGATGCTTTGGATGAGGAGGACTGGGAAGGCTGGCAGAAGCTGACCAAGGAGCTTGGCGATAAGGTTCAGCTTGTCGGAGATGACCTCTTTGTTACCAACACCGAGCGTCTTAGCAAGGGAATCGAGCTTGGCTGCGGCAACAGTATTCTTATCAAGCTCAACCAGATCGGATCTGTTTCCGAGACACTTGAGGCGATCAAGATGGCACATAAAGCAGGCTACACCGCAATCGCTTCCCACCGTTCCGGAGAGACCGCAGATACAACGATCGCAGATCTTGCAGTGGCACTCAACACCTGCCAGATCAAGACCGGTGCACCGAGCCGTTCCGAGCGTGTTGCCAAGTATAACCAGCTGCTCCGCATCGAGGAAGAACTCGGCGCAAGCGCTGTTTATCCGGGAATCAAGGCATTCAACATTAAATAAAATCTGAAATATCAAAGCCTTATGCTATTAAGGCACATAGAGAAAACCAGAGTTGTCGGTTGAAACAGCCGTGCAGCTCTGGTTTTTTGTATCATTCCGAAAGGAAAATTTGACAATCTTTTCTTCTTGATGCATATTCTATTAGATTTCTAACAATTAGGTTTCTAACTAAGGAGGCTATTATGCAGGAAACACTTCACTATCTTTTGATGGCAGATCATCTGATGGTACAAAAGGCTCTTATCGCGAGCGTCAAAGACACCGGACTGACACCGGGGCAGCCGAAGATACTCGATTATCTGCTCCACCACGACGGCGCCATTCAAAAGGATATCGCCATATTCTGCCACATCGAGCCGGCATCGCTTACCGTTATACTAAACGGCATGGAAAGCAAGGGCTATATTGAGCGGAAAACTGTCGGAAATGATCGCAGGTCGCTTCATGTATACCTCACAGAAACCGGAAAAAAGTATGCGGACAGGCTTAACTGCGAATTTGCCAGAATCGAATCCGAGGCATTAAAAGGATTTCAGCCGGCAGAGGCACGGCAGCTGCAGGATCTGCTCACCCGCGTATACGAAAATATGATAGACATTCAGAAGGAAGAAGGCACAGACAAGTGAAACATTTAAAAGTAAGAATCCCCATGTATTTTATCGGACTGTTCGTAATGACCATAGGCATTGCACTTTCCGTAAAGTCCAACCTCGGCGTATCACCCGTCAGCTCCATTCCGTACACGATAACGTGCGTCTGGGGCATCGAAATGGGAAAAGCGACGATCCTTTTTCATATCGTACTGGTACTGATACAGATACTGGTTTTACGGAAAAACTTCAAGCCGGTTCAGCTGTTACAGGTTCTGATCGGTGTCGTATTCGGTTACTTTACGACTTTTTGTAATTACATGGTATCTTTTCTCCCGACACCGGACAATCTGGGAATCCGCATCCTTATGGTGCTTGCCAGCACGGTATTTGTTGCAGTCGGCATCTTTTTATATCTGCCGGCTGACCTGATCCCGCTTGCCGGGGAGGGTTGTATGCAGGCGGTTTCCACCGTGACGCATATCGAATTTGCCAAGGTCAAGATTGGCTTTGACTGTACGATGGTTCTCGTATCAGCCGTTACCTGTCTTACCATCTTACATAGTCTCGGAAGTGTCGGTATCGGCACGATCATTGCAGCAGTTCTGGTTGGAACATTGGTCGGGATCATCAACCGGGCATTCGGCAGACAGCGTGACCGTCTGCTTGGGAAAACGGATGAGCCTGTTGTCGCTGCCGAGGATGCTGCTTCCAATTATGTGATCACGATCTCCCGCATATTTATCAGTGCAGATGCCGCATCGGAGGCTGTAAGAGTCTCCGCGCGCGACCACATTTCGCCGGAGGCTGCTGCCGCAAAGGTGAAAAAGGTAAACCACGAGCGTGCGGTTCACTGCAAGCACTTTACGAAAACCGACTGGGGAAATGTGAAAAATTATGACCTCTGCATCAAGTCTGATGATTTCGGCGTGAATGAAACTGCGCAGATCATCGCGGATCTGTTCAAAAAGAAAATGAAGCTGTAAGCCATCACTCCAAATGCCTGTTGCGATATTGCCTGCAATTACTAAGAATATTATCTTTCCTAGACAGTGTTTTCGCAACCGAATGATAAGAGAGTCGGGCGGTTTTTGGATATTTTTTGGGATAAACTGGGGCTTTTTTACACTCAAAATAAAATAATTTGGCAATTGCAATTTTTAAGACTGGAGTAGTATTGACAAAACCATAAGACCGCAGTATTATAAAACCGTGGCCACTACCAGAGTCTTATGAAAGGAGATTTAGACATGGACATTAAATTATTTGATTCTGAGCTGAAAGTGATGGATGTACTTTGGAAGGAGGGGGACACACCCGCAAAGGATATTGCCAAAGTGCTGACAAGTGAGCTTGGCTGGAATGTGAATACGACCTATACGCTGATCAAGCGGTGTATAAAAAAAGGCGCGATCGAGCGCAGTGAGCCGGGATTTATGTGCCATGCACTGATCCCGAAAGCCGCCGTACAGGAGGCGGAAACAGACGAGCTGATCAACAAAGTCTATGACGGTTCTGCGGATAAGCTGTTTGCAGCGCTGCTGGGAAGGAAGAAACTCTCCGCCGAGCAGATCGAAAAGCTCAAGCAGATCGTCGGGGAGCTGGAATGAGGTAACGGGTATGAGTTTATTGAAAATGAGTGTTGCCGGAGCAGTAATGATTCTGGCGATCATCGTTATCCGGGCTCTGGCAATCAATCGGGTGCCGAAAAAGACGTTTTTGGCACTCTGGGACGTTGCACTAATGCGGCTTTTGATACCGTTTTCTTTACCCTCCGGCATGAGTATCTATTCTCTGCTGAAACGAAAAAACACGCCGGTTATAGGGAATACTCCGGCAATGGTGCTGCCGGCGGTGCCTTCGGGGTATGCCGTTACGGTTGTGCCACAGAAGGAGGCTGTCTCTGCGGCAGCGATCCCTGGATGGAGCATTGTATGGGCAGCGGGACTGATCCTCTGCGCAGTTATTTTTGGTGTAGCCTATTGGAAATGCTATCAGGAGTTTAAGATATCCCTGCCGGTGGACAATGATGTGTCCCGGCGCTGGCTGCAGGCACATCCGCTGCGGCGCAAAATTGCTATCCGGCAGTCAGACCGTATTTCCTCGCCGCTTACCTTTGGCGTGCTGCATCCGGTGATTTTAGTGCCGAAGAAAATGGATTGGGAAGATGAAAACGCGCTGCGATATGTTCTGGAACACGAATTTGTCCATATCCAAAGATTTGATACAGTATCCAAGCTTCTGCTGGTTGCAGCAGTCTGCGTACACTGGTTTAATCCGATGGTATGGGGGATGTATATCCTTGCCAACAGGGATATAGAGCTTTCCTGCGATGAGACAGTGGTTCGCCATTTTGGCAGCGATACAAGAGCTTCCTATGCAAAGGTCCTGATCAGTATGGAGGAAAAACGGAGCGGTTTTGCACCTCTATGCAATCATTTTAGTCGAAATGCAATCGAAGAAAGGATCGTAGCGATTATGAAAGTGAAGAAACCTACAATTATATCTCTTACTGTGGCTGCAATTCTTGTAGCTGGAACAGCCACAGTATTTGCCACTTCTGCAAAAAATGAGGAGCCGGAATCCCCCACTGCTTATGAAGGTTCTGCGGAAAACGCAGGAGTCCCGGCAGCCGCAGGAACCGCAGAAGCCGTGGAATCCGATGAGGGAATGGCACCGGCTGAGGAATATCTTTCCGCCGGAATCACCTACCGGGACAATGTGCGGTATTATCAGGAGAAGCCCATTGAGGGCATGTACGATGACAACGGCGGAATCTACATGGATGGTTCGGTCGAGGATGGCATTTATCTGCATGTTGAAAGGAACAGCCTGGGCAGCATCGAGAAACTGACCGTCATCACACGAAAGCAGTACCGGGAACTGGTTGACCGGCACATGAATCTGTATCCATCAGAGTCTGTGCTTGAGGAAAACACGGTTATGTCCTATATTGATCCGACAGACGGCAAAACGTATTACAGCTTTGACAACGGAGAGACTTTCGAGCCAATGACAGACGCGGAGGTTGAAGCGCTTTACCCTACGCAGGATATCGAGTGGTGGACGTATGACGAGTATAAAGCATGGCTTGACAATGAAAAGGTGCAGCTGCAAAGTATGCTCGGTGAAAAGGGATGGACAAGAGGGGATGGAGATTTCGTCTGGACACAGGAGAAGATCAATGAGACCATCGCCATGTATGAAAGCATTCTGAAGGACATCAAGAACGGCAAGATGTATTCAAAATCCGTGGATGGCGATTCCGATATGCTGATGATGAGCTATGATCCTTCCGATATTGAGCTTGGCACCTCAACCGAGGCAAAGGAATTGTATATCAAGCTCGACAATGGAGAGGAGCATACATTTGGACCTTATGAGACCGGAGAGGAGCTTCTTGCCGAGGTTAAGCCGTTCTGCGAGGAACAGGTGAAACTGGGAAACATGACGCAGAGTGAAGCGGACGAAATTATCAACCGTTACACGCAGAACTAAAAGCATTTGGGACAGAGAAAGAGCCGATAACGCTCAGCCGGCAGGTTGAGCATTATCGGCTCTTCTTTACTTTATAGGAAATTTTTTCTATAAAGTAAAAAATGCTCCGCAGGGATGTATCTGTGTAATATAGCAACTAATATATTAGCTAGATATTGATATTTTTATGGATTTGGGCTAATATATTAGCATGATTACTTTATTTCAAAAAACATGGACAGAAATTGATACAGATATTGCGAAGCGCATGATCCGGCTTAGAAAGAGAAAGAAGCTATCCCAGAAGGAACTGGCGGCAAAGTCCGGTGTAAGTCTTGGCTCATTAAAACGTTTTGAACAGAGCGGAGAGATCTCGCTGCAATCATTTACCAAGCTTGCAATAGCGCTTGGAGTGGAGGACGAACTGGATAATTTGTTTACAGAGGTTCCATTTGAATCTATCGAGGAGGTAATCCGTGAGCAGACTATTAAGTAAATACCTTTAACCGTGGGAAATGCACTTGCGTGTCCACACGGGTGCGCAAAGAGTCACCTTGTGGCTCTTTTTTTAATCCCCCTATAAAAAAATCCCACCGACCATCCGATATACAAATCAAAGACAAGCCTTAAAAGGATGTAAGGCACAACAACTTCAAGGATGAAGTGATTACATTGTATTCTAACTGCCCGTAGGGGGAGTCTATCTTACTTGCACAAAATCATTTTGTCCTTTTGACAACAAGTGCGCGAATCGCGTACAGATTAAGGGAGGAGAATGTGAAAATGGCAGGTAATATCTCAGGAGTTTCAAGCTATCAGCAGACAAACCAGATCTGGAAAGACAATCAGACAAGCAAAAGTGAAAAGGATACTTCAAGCAGCACTGAATCGACAAAAAAGAACAGTAATGTAAAGGTGTCGGAGTGGAAACCGGTCAGCAAAAACAGTTCGCTGACACCGACGACCAAAGAAGGATACGGAACTGTCATTGGGGATGTACAGTTATCCGACAAAGCAAAAAGCTATTACGACAAATTAAAGGGAAAATTTGGCGGAATGGATTTTATCCTTGTCAGCAAGGACATGAAATCGCAGGTGGCTGCAAACGCCGCTTCCTATGGCAATGCCAGCAAGCCGGTCGTTCTGATCGACGAGGAAAAACTTGAGCGCATGGCAAACGACGAATCCTACCGCAAGAAATACGAAGGACTTATCGCGATGTCGCAGACCAAGCTGCAGGAGGCAAAAAACAGTCTGGTCAGCAGCGGAGCCAAGGTAAAGAACTTTGGAATGACCATCGGATCAAACGGAGCAGCATCCTTCTTCGCAACGGTAGAAAAGGCGAATGCGGCACAGACCGAAGCATTAAAGAAGCGTCAGGCAGAGAAGAAGGAAGCAAAAGCGCAGGAGAAGAAAAAGGCAGAGAAGGCGCAGCAGAAGGAACGCCTTGAGAAGCGAAAAGAAGCCAACAAGACCGAGGATACAAAGACGGATCAGACGATCGATTCCGAGGATGACGACAAGGAATACCTTCAATTTACGGCAAGCTCTGTGGATGAACTGGTCGATATGGTTTCTAAATATGCTTATGACAATTCCACGCAGAGCGTATTGACAGAATCCGAGAGCAAGGTTGGTCAGAACTTCGACTTCAAAGGCTAAGGATAACAGACTTAGGGAGAAACCGGATGAAAATGATAGGCTCCTTTATGAAAACAGCATATACACAGACAAATCCGTTTTTTGCGACGAATACAGGCAGGCGGCAGTCAGCCGGTACGCAATCGAATGGCGTAGGTCAGTCTGCCACTATGTATTCCGGCGGCAATAATCTGCGGCAAAAAGTGCGCGCACTTTCCGGGAATGGAACGGATAACGGAAGCACCCAGAGTACGGGTTCGTTTGCCCAGTCCGTGCTAAGCAGTTCCCAGAGCTACGGGGATTCCCTGCGTATGCAGCGGACGAACGCGAAGCAGACACGGACAGCCCTCAAGCAGCTTCGATACCGCTTTAAGGATATTTCTTCAAAAATCCTCCGGAGCAAGACTTCCGCCGCGGCAAGACAGGTGGCTAGTCAGGCGAGAAGAGAGGTTCTTCGGCTAAAACGCGAACGTTTAAACGGCAACTACGATGATGAAGAAATCGAGGCAGCTATCGTCCACGCCAAAGCCATGGAGCGGGTAGCCAAGAAAAAGGTCAAGCATCTTGAGGAAGAGGAGATGGCGAAGGCATCCGGCGGACCATGCGCAGGCAGCATGATAGACGATGAAGAGGAAACGGACGAGACAACCTCGGATGAGGAATTGCAGGATGCACAGCGTTACGATGACCAGCAGGCTCTTGCGGATGAGGAAGGCTACTATGATGATTCCGACCTGTATGCGGCTTCGCAGGATTATATCAATGCGCAGGAAACATACAGTCAGGCAGATATATCCGGCATGGACTTTATCGAGCAGATGCCTGCATCCGATTTCTCAGATCTGCTCTCCAACATGCAGGAGCTGACCTCCGATATGTTCGATGAGACCGAGGAGGGAATGCGCCAGATGCTTGAGGAGATGGGCTTTGATGAACTGTCCGATTCCCTTTCCGCTGCAAAAGGCGATATGGATCCGGCGGATCTAAAAGAAATGAAGATCAAGCACCGCAACAAGGAGATGAAGGACATTGTAAAAGCAGATGCCGATTATTTAAAGACCGTATTCAACCGTCTACAAAGAGAGAAGGAGGGATCTGATCCCGCACGCCTCAGCAGCGCATCCTCCGGTCAGTCACAGGGAACCGTCTCTTTCTTAGGTGGATCAGCGCCCGCTGCTACCACGGCAGATGTACCGGTGCCTGCCTCCGTCCCGGCGATTGATGTCTCCTTGTAAACAAGTTTGTTTTTTCAAGCCTCTTTTTTTACAGCCGGTTTGATAACCGGTGTCAGGAAATTATAAACACCCACTTGACAGCAAAAATAAAAGTTATTATATTTATAACAGTGTTATATAACACTGTTATATTTGTATGGAGGAAAAAGTGACAAAGCCAATCGAAGGAGTTTCAGAAAAAATTCTTGCCTGTGCAAAAGAGGAGTTTTTGGAAAAAGGATACTCGGATGCATCTCTTAGAACCATCGCGGCAAAGGCAGATACCACGACCGGATCGATCTATTCCCGGTTCGGCGACAAGGAAGGACTGTTTTGCGCCATCGTGGAACCGGCGGCGGAAGGACTGACGGATATTTTCCTAAAGACGCAGGAGGCATTCCACGCGACAAAGGCGGAGGAACAGCCGAAGCTGATGCAAAGCTATGTGGTGGGTGGAATGGACGAGATGCTGGATTACGTCTATGACCACTTCGAGGAATTTCAGCTTTTGCTGGATGCTTCCTACGGCACCAGATATCAGAACTTTGTGGAGCATCTGGTGGAGATCGAGACGGAGTATACCTACAAATACATGGAGGCAACGCACTTCGTGCAGGAAGGCAGCATGATCACGGAAGAGTTTATCCACATCATGGCGCGCGCCATGTTTGACAGTATGTTTGAAGTGATCCGTCACGGCATGGATCGGGAAACCGCCAGAAAATATGTGCACATGCTTGAAAAGTATCATTACGGCGGCTGGGGCGCCATCATAACGCTCGGCTGACACCGGGCAACGGGCTATCCGAGGTGCAACCGATATCTGAAACGGAAAGTAAATAGGGCTGTTTCTTAAAAAAGAAGCAGCCTTGCTTAAAACCCATCGGTTAGCTATAACTAATTCAAAATAGCAGTGTATAACAACAAATTTTTCAAAAGGAGTAGGAAGATGAAGGACGAAACAAAATCAAAAGAAAGCTCCATGTCAAAGCTGTTTGCGTATGCAGGCAGCTATAAGTATCTGACGATCGCATCGTGGATACTGTCTGCGGTCAGTGCGCTGATCGCGCTTTTGCCGTTCTACTATATCTGGCGCATCATGCAGGAAGTTGTAAATGCAGCTTCGGATTACGAAAATGCAAAAAATCTGTCCGGACTTGGCTGGAGCGCAGTAGGATTTGCGGTGCTTGCAATGGTAATCTACATCGGAGCACTGTTCTGCTCGCATATCGCAGCATTCCATGTGCAGGCGAACATGCGCAGCACCCTGATGAAGCATATTCTGACACTGCCGATGGGATTTATGGATAGTGACGGAAGCGGAAAGATCCGCAAGATCGTCAACGAATCCACCGCGGCAACCGAGACGTATCTGGCACACCAGCTCCCGGATAAGGCAGGCGCAGTTGCCACACCGGCAGGACTTTTGCTTCTGCTTGTGGTGTTCGACTGGAAGCTTGGCTTGTTAAGTCTGGTTCCGGTGCTTTTTGCATTTGTGATCATGGGAGCCATGACAGGCTCGCGCATGAAGCAGAAGATGGAAGAATATCAGAACGCGCTGGAGGAAATGTCCAACGAGGCGGTAGAGTATGTCCGCGGTATTCCGGTCGTAAAGACGTTCGGACAGTCCGTATTTTCCTTTAAGCGGTTCCGCGATGCCATCAAAAAGTACGAGAAATGGACGATCGCATACACGAAGGAGCTCCGTTGGCCGATGGTTGGATTTACCACGCTGATCAATGCCATTTTTGCCATACTGATCGCAGCAACATACTGGCTCGGCGGGGAGAGCGGCGACCGGGAGCTGTTCGTCAATCTGCTCTTTTACATTATCATCACGCCGATCCTCACCGTGACTTTGGGAAAGATCATGTACGCGGGCGAAAATACCATGATCGTGGAGGACGCATTAAACAGAACCGATAGCATTTTAAATAAAAAACCGCTTCCGGAATCCGGGAAGCAGCAGGAGATCAAGGACTATTCCATCACGCTGGATCAGGTGTCCTTCCGCTATGACGATGCAAAGCAGGATGCGCTGCATGAGATCAGCCTCGACATCCGATCCGGGGAGCATGTCGCTTTCGTCGGACCGTCTGGCGGTGGAAAAACGACGCTTGCCAGTCTGGCAGCCAGATTTTACGACGCGACGGCAGGCAGCGTGCGTATCGGAGGCGTTGACGTAAAGGATATTCCGTCTGCGCAGCTGATGAACATGGTATCGTTCGTATTTCAGGACAGCAAGCTGCTGAAAATGTCCATCTATGACAATGTGCGGATGGGAAAGAAGGACGCTGCGAGAGAGGAAGTCATGGAAGCCCTGAAAAATGCACAGTGCGAGGATATCATCGCGAAGCTGCCGAACGGTGTGGATACCGTTATCGGTACAGAGGGTACATATGTCTCCGGCGGAGAAGCACAGAGACTTTCCATTGCAAGAGCCATGTTAAAGAATGCACCGATCCTGATTTTAGACGAGGCGACCGCATTCGCAGATCCGGACAACGAGGCAAAAGTGCAGAAGGCATTTTCCAAGCTGGCGGAGGGCAAGACGGTCATTATGATCGCGCACAGACTATCCTCCGTTGTCGGGGCTGACCGTATATGCGTCTTAAAGGCGGGCGAGATCACGGAGCAGGGAACCCACGAACAGCTGCTGGAAGAAAATGAACTGTATGCTCACATGTGGAATGAATACAACAAATCCGTGAGCTGGAAGGTAGGTGCATAGCATGAAGCGTTTACAGGAAAAATTACAACACAAATACGCACTTTCCGAAAAAGGTGCAAAGGATATGATAAAGGGATTTGTGTCGGTCACGATCTCAGATCTCGTACTGATGTTTCCGGTGTGGATGCTGTACTTCCTCGTAAAGGACTATCTGGAAGGCACGATGGCAGGGAGAGGCGTGTTTTATATCGTCGGCTGTATGCTTTGCCTTGCAGCGATCGCAGTAACCACATTCATCCAGTATAACACGACGTTTCTGGCAACCTATGTCGAGAGCGGCGTGCGAAGGATCACGCTTGCGGAGCAGCTTCGCCGGATTCCACTGTCCTTCTTCGGAAAAAAGGATCTGTCTGACCTGACGAGTACGATCATGGCAGACTGTGCAACGATGGAGACGGCATCCTCCCACTTTATCCCGGAGCTGGTAGGTTCCTGCATCTCCACCGCGATCATCGCGATCGGAACCCTGTTCTTGAACTGGAAAATGGCGATTGCAGCGCTCTGGGTGCTTCCGATGTCCTTCCTTATTGTAGGCTGCTCCAGTAAGGTGCAGAAGGGCTTGAGCAAAAAACAGATGAAGCTGAAAATGGCTTGCGCGGACGGCATTCAGGAGTGCCTGGAGACCGTGAGGGATCTCAGGGCAAACAACGCGCAGAAAGAGTACATGGACGGACTGGAGGGCAAGATACGCGCCGTGGAAAAGCACGCCGTAGTCACAGAGCTTGGAACCGCAGTCTTTGTCGGAAGCGCACAGATGATCCTAAAGCTTGGCATCGCAACGGTAGCTCTGGTCGGGGGAAAGCTTCTCGTCGGCGGCGAGATTGATATATTGACCTTCTTTGTATTCCTTTTACTGGTATCCAGAATGTATGATCCGATGCAGGTCGCTCTACAGAATCTTGCGGCAATCATCAGCACGGATGTGCAATGTGACCGGCTGGACGAGATTTTATCACATGACATCCAGACCGGCGCGACCACGATGGAGCCGGACGGCTACGATATCGAGTTTTCGCATGTCGGATTTTCTTACGACAGTCAGGACGCCGTGCTAAAGGATGTGACCTTCACTGCAAAGCAGGGTGAGGTAACTGCACTGATCGGACCGTCCGGCGGCGGAAAGACTACAGTTTCCCGTCTGGCATCCCGCTTCTGGGACATCAGCAAGGGAAAGATCACGGTCGGCGGCGTGGATATCTCCACGATCGATCCGGAGACACTGATGTCCATGTATGCGATCGTATTTCAGGACGTTACGCTGTTTAACAACACGGTTATGGAAAATATCCGCATCGGTAAGCAGGATGCGACCGACGAGGAAGTGCTTGCAGCTGCAAGGCTTGCACACTGCGATGAGTTTGCAGCGAAGCTGCCGAACGGCTGGCAGACGATGATCGGAGAAAACGGTTCTGAATTGTCCGGCGGCGAGCGCCAGAGAATCTCCATCGCAAGAGCATTCTTAAAGGATGCACCGATCATCCTGATGGATGAGGCGACGGCATCGCTCGATGTCGACAATGAGACGCTGATCCAGGAGTCACTCTCCAAGCTGATCCAAAACAAGACGGTTATGATCATCGCGCACCGCATGCGCACAGTCGCAGATGCCGACAAGATCGTCGTGTTAAAGGACGGCGTTGTGGAAGAGCAGGGCGAGCCATCCATGCTGGATGCGTTAGGCGGCACTTACCACCACATGAAAGCAACCCAGATGGAGGCCGCAGGCTGGCAGCTATAATCAGGGACGGTTCTTTTGTCACGTTACCGTGGCGGAAGAACCGTCTTTTTATCTTATTTAACTTCTTACCATTCTTTTACGTTTCCCCACATTTATATTTTACAATCTACTTTTATCCTTAAAGAGAAATAAGAAAAACCTCGATTGTCAATTCTGCCGAACCATAGGTCAGAATGCGTGAAGTAAAGGAGGAAAGTAATGCCATCAACATATGCACATTACAGATTGGGGCAGGAAGTGCTCAAAAACCTTCCGGCAAAAGAAAAACGTCTCATAGAGCAGCACAAAGAACTGTTTGACATCGGCTTGCATGGACCGGACATCCTGTTTTATTACAAGCCGCTATACCCTTGCAGGATCAACAAGCAGGGCTACAACATGCACGCGAAAAGCGCAAGGCTCTTTTTTGAAAAAGCGGCAGACGAGCTTGAGTACATGAACGAGCGCGACTCACAGGCGGCGCTGGCATATATTTACGGCTTTTGCTGTCACTTCGCACTGGATGTCTGCTGCCACGGATACATTGACGAGAAGATTGCCATAGATGGCGCAAGCCATGCGGAGATCGAGGTCGAATTTGACCGAAAACTCATGCTGGAGGATGGATATAACCCGCTCACGCACAGCCTCACGGATCACATTCATCCATCGTTGGAAAATGCGCGGATTATATGCAAATTCTTTAACTATCTGGCACCGGAGGATGTGGAGAAAGCGCTTCAGAGCATGATCTCCTACAACAAGCTGTTGATCGCACCGTCCCACATAAAGCGGGGGCTTATCTACGCACTGCTTGCCATCACCGGAAACTATAAGGAAATGCACGGGCTTCTGGTCAATTATAAGGCGAATCCGCGGTGTGCGGACAGTACGCAGCGATTGCATGAGTATTATGCCAATGCGGTAAAAATGGCGCAGACGCTGATCGTGGAATTTAAGGATTCTGCCGAGGGGGAGTTTCCGTTCAACCGGATCTATGACTACACCTTTGGCGCGCAGAAGATCTGCGAGACCTGTGTGGACGAACGGGACATATATATGATAACAAGAGAAAGAAGAATGGTGTAAAAAATGAAGATGAAATTAACAGGAAAAGAAAAAAGATGGATCATGTACGATATCGGCAATTCGGCATTTGTGCTGTTGGTGTCAACCATCATGCCGATCTATTTTAACTATCTCGCGGGAAAAGCGGGGCTGTCATCGGTAGATTATCTGGCATATTGGGGCTATGCGGCATCGATCTGCACGATCATCGTGGCGATCCTCGGACCGGTCATCGGAACGCTCGCAGACACCAAAGGCTTCAAGAAGCCGGTCTTTTTCATATCCATACTGATCGGAACCATAAGCTGTGCAGTGCTTGGCGCGATGGTACAGTGGCTGGCATTTCTGGTTGTATTTGTGATCGCCAAGATCGGCTTTTCTTCCAGCCTGATCTTTTATGACTCCATGCTCATCGATGTCACCGACGAAAAACGCATGGACTATGTATCAACACAGGGATATGCGTGGGGCTACATCGGAAGCTGCGTGCCGTTTGTGGCATGCCTTGGGCTGGTGCTCGGTGCGGATAAGATCGGGATCAGCATGGAGCTTGCAATGGGAATCTCCTTCGTCATCGTCGCATTGTGGTGGCTTGGAATGTCACTTCCGTTGATAAAGCAGTATGAACAGAAGTATTATGTGGAAAAACAGCCACACGCCGTTGCACAGAGCTTTAAGCGTCTGGGCAGCACCTTTAAGAACATCAAAGAAGAAAAGCACGTTTTCATGTTCCTGCTCGCATTTTTCTTCTATATTGACGGTGTATACACGATCATCGACATGGCAACTGCCTACGGCTCCGCACTCGGACTGGACAGCACAGGGCTGCTTCTGGCGCTGCTCGTCACCCAGATCGTCGCATTTCCGTGCGCGATCCTTTTTGGACGGTTATCCTACAAGTTCAAGACCGAAAAGCTGATAATGGTCTGCATCCTTGCATACCTCGGAATCGCAATCTTCGCGATATTCTTAAAAACACAGACACAGTTCTGGATCCTTGCGGTTCTGGTCGGCATGTTCCAGGGCGGCATTCAGGCACTGTCCAGATCGTACTTCACAAAGATTATCCCGGAGGAGCGCTCCGGCGAATATTTCGGACTTATGGATATCTGTGGAAAAGGCGCGTCCTTTGTCGGAACCACGGTCGTGAGTGTCGTATCGCAGATAAGCGGCAACATCAACGTGGGCGTTGGCATGATCGCAATTTTGTTTGCGATCGGAACGGTCGTATTTTTAAAGGCGGTCTCCATGAACAAGCAGAACGCCACCAGAAATATGTCAGAATCCGACTGGCTCAAAGCAATGAACATACCGCTGGAAGAAGCGGAGCTGTAAGAATCAGGGACGGTTCTTTTGTCACGTTATCGTGGCGGAAGAACCGTTATTTTATGTACATAGGCACACAAATAGTCTCTGTGTTAAAATAACCCCGGATATTTTGCGGCAATAACAGTATATTTGTCAGAAGAAATAGTGTAGAATCTTGGTATATAAGGATGAAGGGGGAAACCGATATGCGTTTAATGATCAAGCAGCGTGTTTTTTCATGGAGCGATACCTATGATGTCTATGATGAGAATGGAAATCCGAAATATTTTGTAAAAAACGAGATTTTTTCACTCCTGCACCGGATACATGTTGAGGATATGCAGGGAAATGAGATCGGAACGATCAAGCAGGATTTTACTTTTTTCTTTCCGCGGTTTGAGATTGAGATCGGTGGAAGAGCCTACGGATCGATCGAAAAGCAGTTCTCGCTGTTCTGCCCGAAATATGATGTGGACTACAACGGATGGCGCTGCGAGGGCAATTTTCTTGCGTGGGATTATGATGTGTACGAGGGCTGCAGCTCTGTTGTACATATCTCCAAGGAGCCGTTCCATTGGGGCGATACCTATGTGATCGATATCGCGGATCCGAAGGACGAGATCATGGCACTCATGCTGGTGATCGCGATCGATGCGGCGAACTGTTCACAAAAGAACTAGATAAAAAATACTTATAGGGAGAAAAAATATGCGTTTACTGGGAAATATTTTATGGTTTATCTTTGGCGGATTTTTAAGTGGGCTGGCGTGGATCGCGGCAGGATGTCTATGGTGCATCACGATTATCGGCATTCCGATCGGATTGCAGTGCTTCAAATTTGCGGGGCTGGCATTCTGGCCGTTCGGCAAAACAGTGACCTACGGAGGCGGGGCGGCAAGCCTGATCGCAAATGTGCTGTGGCTGATCATCTCCGGAATCCCGATGGCAATCGGAAACGTCATCACAGGCTGTCTGTGGTGCATTACAATCATCGGAATCCCGTTCGGCAAGCAGTTTTTCAAGATTGCTAAATTATCCCTTATGCCTTTTGGCGCGAGCGTGCTATAATCATAAAAGTGAACCGCGGGAATCGCACGCGGTGGAGGTATGATTTGTGATTGATAAAATGCTCGTTCGTGGAGCGAAAGTCCACAATCTGAAAAATATAGATGTAGATATCCCGCTGGGAAAGATCGTCGGGATCGCAGGCGTGTCCGGCTCCGGTAAGTCATCGCTGGCGCTTGGGGTACTGTATGCGGAAGGTTCACGCCGTTATCTGGAGGCGCTTTCCACCTACACCCGCCGCCGAATGACGCAGGTATCCAAAGCCAGCGTGGATGAGGCGCTGTATGTCCCTGCCGCATTGGCGCTGCATCAGCGTCCCGGCGTGCCGGGCATTCGCAGCACCTTCGGAACCGGAACGGAGCTGTTAAACAGTCTGCGGCTTATGTATTCCCGTCTGGCAAGCCACCGCTGTCCGAATGACCATTATCTGAAGCCGTCCTTGCTGGTTGCCGCCGGAAAAGAGCTGGTCTGCCCGGAATGCGGCGCACATTTTTATGCGCCATCGGCGGAGGAGCTTGCGTTCAACTCGCAGGGAGCCTGCCAGAAATGCGGAGGTACAGGAATTGTACGCACCGTGGATTTAGAGACACTTGTTCCGGATGACTCCCTCACGATCGACGAGGGGGCTGTCGCTCCGTGGAAGAGCCTGATGTGGTCATTGATGGTCGATATCTGCCGGGAGATGGGAGTGCGGACAGATGTGCCGTTTCGGGATCTGACAGAGCAGGAAAAGGAGATTGTTTTCCATGGACCGGCAGAGAAGAAGCATATTTTTTACCACAACAAGAACTCAAATCAGGCGGGAGAGCTTGATTTTACATATTTTAACGCGGTCTATACCGTAGAAAATGCCTTGTCCAAGGTCAAGGATGAAAAGGGCATGAAGAGGGTGGAGAAATTCTTAAAGGAAGATTGCTGCCCGGAATGCCATGGCACGCGGTTGTCATCCGCTGCCCGCGCACCGAAGCTGCGGGGGATTTCTTTGGACGAAGCCTGCACGATGACGCTCTTAGAGCTGGTTGCATGGGTGCGGGGCGTTCCGGAGAGTCTGCCGGAGGAAATGCGCCCTATGGCAGAGAGCATCTGCGAATCGTTTGAGAGTACCGCAAAGCGGCTGATCGATCTGGGACTTGGCTACCTGACGCTCGACCGTTCGGCAGCCACACTTTCGACCGGCGAACGCCAGCGGATGCAGTTGGCGAGGGCAGTGCGGAACCGGACGACAGGCGTTCTCTATGTTTTAGACGAGCCATCCATCGGTCTGCACCCGTCCAACATTGTCGGGCTGACTGGTGTGATGCATGATCTGGTGGCTGACGGCAACTCTGTAATCTTAGTAGATCATGATACGCAGATCTTAAAGGAAGCGGACTGGATCGTGGAGATGGGACCGGAAGCGGGCGTGAACGGCGGTCATGTGATCGCACAGGGAACGATCCCGGAGATCGAAGCTGATCCGGTTTCACAGATCGGACCTTTCTTCTCCGGCAAAGCCGAAAAGAGGCTGCGGTGCTGCGCTGCAAAAGAAGAACTATTTGAGAACGGCAGGATTCATCTTTCGACTTCGCAGATCCATACCGTAAAGCCGTTGGAGGTGGACATTCCGAAAGGACGCTTTACCGTTGTTACGGGAGTTTCCGGTTCGGGCAAGACGACGATGGTGCTGGAGAGTCTGGTTCCTGCGCTGGAGGCGAAGTGCGGCGGAAGCACATTGCCTGCACATATCCAATCTGTCAATGCGGATGGGATTGCGCATGTCAAGCTTATCGACGCGACACCGATCGGCATCAATGTCCGCTCCACGGTGGCAACCTACGCAGGCGTGCATGACGAACTGCGCAAGCTGTACGCCAGATCTGCCGGTGCCAAAGAAAAGGGCTATAAGGCAGGCGATTTTTCTTACAATACCGGCGCGCTCCGCTGTGCGGGCTGCGATGGTACAGGCGTTGTCAGCTTAGATGTGCAGTTCCTTCCGGATGTCAACATTCCATGCCCGGATTGCCGTGGCTCCCGCTATGCGAGGGAGGCATACGAGGTAAAAATCACAAACAAGGACGGACAATCTGCCTCCTTGCCGGAGCTTATGGACATGGATGTGAACTCTGCCCTCGACTTCTGCAAGGATATGAGGACAGTCAGCCAGAAGCTTAAGATCCTCAAACAACTGGGGCTTGGTTATCTGACGCTAGGCGAGGAAACGCCGAGTCTGTCCGGCGGCGAGGCGCAGCGCTTAAAGCTGGCGAGCGAGATCGGAAAGACGCAGACGGACTCTGTTTTTGTGTTTGATGAACCGTCAATCGGACTGCATCCACTGGATGTGCAGGTGCTTTTGCGTGTCTTTCAGGCGCTTTTGGACAATGGCGCGACCGTTATTGTCATTGAACACGATCTGGATGTGATCCGCAACGCCGACTATGTTATTGACATGGGACCGGGCGGCGGTGAAGCCGGTGGCAGGATCGTTGCGACCGGAACTCCGGCAGAGATCAAAGAGAACGAAAACAGTATTACAGGAAGATATTTGTGAGATTTTAAAAGAAGGAGGAGAAAGTGTGCTGCTTTCTCCTCCTTCTTAGCGTTTTAAGATATAAAAGGTGATATGAGCCTCATCATCCGTCAGCGGGATGTTGACGCGATCCGGATAGCCACCCTGAAGCTGCCCGTAGTTCGTGGTAAAGCAGGGCAGCGAGGAAGCCCGCACCAGCTCATCAAAGACCGAGGTGTCTGTCTGTACAAGGAACTTGGAAGCAGGCATTTTCTCCCGGCAGAGGGCATCCCAAAAGCCCAGCTCCGTGCGCAGCAGGAAGTTAAAACCGTTGATATCCGCAAAGGACAAGGCTTTGTGCTTCGCAAGGTCATGCTCCGGCGGCACGCAGACAAAGAGATTTTCCTTCATGAATGGCGCTGCACCTTCTATCGGAAACGGCAGAATGGCAATGTCACAGGCACCATTTTTCCATGCGTCAAGGACATCCTCATTCTGGCAGACCGCCGAGGACACCATCATATTCGGCTGCCGGGTATTCAGCCTCGGCAAAAGCTCCCAAAGCGGCGCGGGCGCGCAGGATTTCACGATGACCGTCCGCTGGCGCTGGTCAAAAATGCGCACCTGCTGCACCGTCTGCTCCGCCTCGTTTAGAAGCTTGCGGGCGTGTTCAACGGCTATTTTTCCCGTCTCATTCAGTTCAATTTTATTTTTGCCTCTGGCGAACAGCGGCACGCCAAAGTCCTCCTCCAGATGCTGCATGGATCGGGTGACAGACGGCGTGGAGATGTGAAACTCCTCTGCAACCCGGCTTAAGGTTCCAAGATCAGCAAAAGCCACAAGCTGGCTCAGTTCATACAGATCGATCATATTCTCTCCTTACATTTCAGATTATGAAAAGTGCTATACGATATTGATAGTGTACAATATCCAAAACACAGCGTAAAGTATTATTCAGATAGAAAAATACTTTTCATAAAATAGGAGGTAGACAATATGGAATACGTTACTTTAAACAACGGGATCAAGATGCCAAAGTTGGGCTATGGCGTGTATCAGACACCGGCGGCGGACACCAAGCGCTGCGTGCTGGATGCGATCGAGGTAGGTTACCGCAGCATTGACACAGCGCAGGCTTATGGCAATGAGGAGGGTGTCGGCGAGGCGATCGCTGAGTCCGGGCTGCCGCGGGAGGAATTTTTCCTGACAACCAAGGTATGGATCACAAATGCAGGCTATGAGAAGGCAAAGGCATCCATCGAGGAATCTATGCGTAAGCTGCGCACAGACTATCTTGATCTGCTGCTCATCCACCAGCCATTCGGCGATTACTACGGCACCTACCGCGCGATGGAGGAATTATATAAGGAAGGAAAGCTGCGCGCGATCGGCGTTTCCAACTTCGGACCAGACCGTTATCTGGATATCCAGCATTTCGCAGAGGTAAAGCCGGCGGTGAACCAGATCGAGACGCATGTTTTCCAACAGCAGAAGGTTGCCAAGGAATATCTCAAGAAGTATGGCTGCCAGATCGAGTCCTGGGGACCGTTTGCAGAAGGTCGCAAGGATATGTTCACAAATCCAGTGCTGACCGAGATCGGCAAGAAGTACGGCAAGACCGCTGCACAGACAGCGCTGCGCTTCCTTCTCCAGAGCGATGTGGTCGTTATCCCGAAGTCTGTCCACAAAGAGCGTATGCAGCAAAACTTCGACCTGTTTGACTTCACATTGACCGCCGAGGATATGGCTGCGATTGAAGCACTTGACGGTGGCGAGAGTCTGTTCTTCTCACACTACGATCCAAAGACTGTGGAATGGTTTATGTCCATTTTATAAAGATGAAGCGATCCGCTCCAATCCGTGTTTGTTTTTTGAAGGAAATGTGCTAAAATCATATATGTTAGGCTCGACTAACCGGGTGCGGTGATCCGCACAGGAGTTTCAGGGAGAAAAAGGGAGGACGGCGTATGTATAATGATATTGGCATTTCATCAAAACTGGATTGGGAGCGGATCTTACATCTGTTTAAGCTCGGTCTTTTCGGGGCGCTTCTGACGCTGATCGGAGACATGATCCTAGGCTGGGGCGTGGAGGATGAGACCTTGACAGGGCTTGCAAGAATGCTCTCGGCTTACACGGGGACATCGGATGGCGGGATCTTAGCCGCGTCGCTGCTTGGCTTATTTGGCATGACCTTAGAAGGACTTTGCTATTTTGGGATTTACCGGCTGATGGCAGAATCCGCGCCGAAATATGCACACAGCTACCGCAGCGGAATCTTAGGATATGTTATTTTCGGTGCCTGTGGCTACCATGTGCCGGTGTGTGCGATGGTATTTCTTGTAAAGCATGGCGTAGCAACGGAAATCGTCGCAAAATACGCAGCATATTTTCTTCTCCCGGCATTCGTGCTGTTCTGGATATTTTTCCTGGTTCTGGAGATAACACAGATCCGGGCATTTGCAAAGGGGCTGACACCGTACCCGAGGTGGTGCTGGGTATTCTCACTCCCGGTCGGAATGGTTGTGGCGATGGCGCTTGGCATGTTTGGCAACTATCCGCTGTTTAACGCGCTGTCCTGTGCGTGGATCTGCGTAGGAAATGTCTGGATGTTCGGCGGACTGCTGGCAATGGGAGTGAGCGTCAGCGCCGTTTACAAGTGGGAATACAGCCGGAGGACGAGCTGACGCGCTTTGACAGATATGATTGTGTGCTCTTGGAGACGATCTGTGAATGCTATTGCATGAAGGGTGATTTCGCACAGGCGAAAACCTATCTCAAGGCAGCCGTGGATAAAGCCATCCGCTTTGACAAAGCCAAGCCGGGCGAGATCAGGGACATGAAGTTTTTTTCATTATTGAATTTGAAGAACCAGCCTGCTTATAATATGTACAGGGGAGCCGCGATGGAATGCCTTCAGCAATGAGTTGACATAGAAGCGGAAATCCCGCAGCGTTGTAAGCTATGGCAGGAAATAAAGGAGGAAATAGAAAATGAGTAAAGTAGATTTTGGAGCAAAGCCATTGTTATTCCCGATGCCGGTGCTGATCATCGGCACCTACGACAAGGACGGCGTGCCAAACGCAATGAATGCGGCGTGGGGTATGATAACGGATTTCGGCGAGATCACGATCAGCCTTTCCGAGCATAAGACGACCGAGAACCTTGCTGTGACAGGCGCATTTACCGTCAGCATGGCAACCGAGGACACTGTGGCAGCGTGCGATTATGTGGGTATCGAATCCGCTAAAAAGGTGCCGGATAAGTTCGCAAAAGCCGGATTTCACGCAACAAAGAGCAGCCGTGTAAACGCACCGCTGATCGATGAACTGCCAATGGCACTTGAGTGCAAGGTCAAGAGCTTTGAGAACGGAATCCTCATCGGGGAGGTCGTTAATGTGACCGCCGATGAATCTGTTGTCACAGACGGCAAGATCGATCCGAAAAAGCTTAAGCCGATCACTTACGATCCTGCAAACAACACCTACATTGAACTCGGCGAAGTGGTTGGAAAGGCATTTGCAGACGGACTTCAGTTGAAATAGTAGGCTATTTTATTAGCATTGTGTTAGATGGCATTTTTTGACGACGCCTGAAAAGCAACATACAAAACAGTGTAAAAAGATAGCAGGTAACTATATCAGTTACCTGCTATCTTTGCTTTAGCAATTCGTCTGTGGATATATGAAAAAAATCAGCTAAAATAAGAACTTCATAATCTGGGACAAATCTATTTCCCTGTTCAATTCTTAAGATTGTCAAGTCCGTGAAATCATGTCCTTCAAGTTGAAGCTTTTCCGCTAATTGCTTCTGAGTTAAACCTGCTGATTTCCTTAGAATTTTAACTTTATCGCCAATTATGTTTTTGGATTTTCCATCCCAATATATTTTCATATAGACACCTTCTAAAGTTGAAGTTTTACATTGAGATTAAAATAATTTTATGGTAAACTAACTTCTAAAGATGAAGTTTTTGAAAAAATAGATGTAAAACTTTAGATAAGTAAGTGGGGTGAATAACGACCATAAGGGGTGGTCGATTATATCATAAAGTATTGACAAAAATAGGAGGATTATGTCATGAAGTGTTCAAATTGTGGAGCGGAAATTCCGAGTAATGCGAAGTTCTGTGAATTTTGTGGATCTCAAATCACTATGGAGATGAAGAAAGAACAGGAGCAACTAAGCAAAGAGGGATGCCCTAAATGCGGAAGTAGCAATGTTACTTTTAACAGAGAAAAGCAAGGAGAAGTGAAAGGAAAGAAGGGAACGACAGTAGTTCGCACTACTGTTGGGGTATGCAAGGATTGTGGAAACACATGGTACATAGAAAATCCGGAATCAACTAAAAAGCGAAAAACATGGCTATGGGTGTTAGGATGGATATTTATTTTTCCAGTTCCATTAACTATTCTTATGTTGAGACCGACAAGTAAGTTAAACAAGAAGATAAGGTATGCAATTATTGCAATCGCATGGATTGTGTATATTGCACTTGTATGGACAAATAAGGATTCAGATGCAGGAACGCAAGAAGACATACCAGAACAGGTATCAGTAAGTGAAACAACTAATGAAGACAAGGATACAGATGGTCATATATATGATAACGCTGAAGTAAGAGATGTGATGAATGGAACTCGTACAGAAAAATTAGGGGAGTATGCTGTAATTATGGCAAACTCAAATGATTGTACAGAGGAAGCTATTGCGGATGTTTATTATAACTATTTTGAAAAAAATGATTTTAATTGGATAACATTGATTTATACAGATAAAGAGGACAATACTGGTATTTATTTTGCACAAGGAATAATTGGTGTTAATGATAAATTTGAAGAGGACGAATATGGCGATTATAGTGTCAGTGGTTCTGAGAACGAAATCATTTATGCGCCAAGTGACGATGGAAAGTCGCTCATACAGATAAATTTCGATGAGGAAAATTCTGAAGAGATACAAGACACTTCAGAGGAAAGCATAAGTGATAATAAGCAAGATATTTCCGGAGACAACGCAGATGCGTCTGGTGTTGATCCTGAATTAAAAGAGTTTTTAGATGGCTACGAAGTATTCATGAATGAGTATTGTGATTTCATGCAAAACTATGATTCTTCAGATACGGAGATGTTGCTTCAATATTTGGAGCTGATGCAAAAATATGCGGACTTCGCGGAAAAAGCAGAATTATATGATTCTGATACAATGTCAGTAGCTGATAGTGAATACTATCTTGAAGTAATGACAAGAGTAAATGCAAAATTAGCAAGTATTGCATATTCGCAGGAATAGGATAAAGAGTAGCCCCGGATTTGAATTGTCCGGGGCTGTTTGTTAGTACAGCATAATATTATATATTGACATTTGTAACTTAAAATGCTATAACAAAATTAACCAAAAGGTTAATTAAAATATGGGCGGTGAATGTGACTGCGAATTATATATGCCAATAGTAAAGTAGAAAAATACTTTACGGACTATAAGAAAATGCAGCAGAAGTTACCTTTCGAGTGGGTAAGGGCAGTAAAGAAGCATATAGATCGATTGGAGGCGGCAGAGAACTTTGGCGATTTCCTACGGTTGGGATTAGGGAAACCGGAGCAACTGGCAGGGCAGAGGAATCTTCGGTATTCTCTGCATATTGCGCCGCATGCAAGGCTGATTTTGGAGCTGAATGCAACACAGGATACGGTATTGATCTGTACGGAGATTGAAGTAGAGGGAGTGTGTGACTATCATGGGAGCAAAGAAAACTGGTATATCTCGTGAATTGCTGATTCATCCGGGTGAGACGATTGCGGATGTATTGGAACAGCGTGGCATTTCGCAGGCGGAGCTGGCGGTTCGGACAGGAGTTTCTGCCGCTTATGTAAGCAATGTCATAGCCGGGAAAAAGGGAATTTCTGCTAAATTTGCATTGGCGCTCGAATATGCGCTGGGAGTCTCAAAGTCCTTCTGGATCAACCTTCAGGCAAATTATGACGTTGAATTATTAGAAGTGGATGAGCGAAATACCATAAGCGATGAAGAAAAAAAGGCGCGGAAATCATTGAAGGATATTGTTGGATATCTGCAGGAGCTTGGCAGGTTATCTTCCCTCGAAAAGACAAACGAATCGATACTTTCTCTGAGAAGATTTCTCCAGATCAGCAATCTTGCCAATCTAAAGGATGTGGTTCCCGGTGCGGTATTTCAACTATATAAAAAAGGGGAAACAGATGCTTATGCGTTGGGGGCATGGATACGGATGTGTCAGGTTCTCGGAGAAGAAAGCGACGTAGAAACACGGTTTGAACTGTCGAAGCTTGATATGCTCGTACATGAACTCAAGGGCGTAATGCTGGACAAGGGCGCAGATGTACAAGAAGAACTGCAAAGAATTTTTGCAGATTATGGAATCGATTTCTATATCGTAAGGAGTTTTCCGGGAGTACCGGTACTGGGCTATGTCTCTGTAAAGCAGGACGACACTTATCTGTTAGTTCTGACGATAAGAAATGCTTACGCGGATGCTTTCTGGATGTCGCTTTTTCACGAACTGGGACATATTGTAAATGGCGATGTGAGCAAAAATACTGGCTATATTGATTCCGGGGAGGACGAACGGAAGGAGGCTGCCGCAGATGCGTTTGCACGCGATATGCTGATATCAAAGCACGATTATCGGGTATTTGTGGAGCAGCAGTCTTTTGATATAGAGACAATTCGGAGATTCGCATCCACACAGTATGTCATGCCCTATATTGTTGTCAAAAGATTACAGGAGGATCAGAAGCTGGAGCAGGATTCATTCGATGGAGATAGACCTATCTACGATTGGAGCAAATAATTTGTGCAAGACAGCCCCGGACAATTCAAGTCCGGGGCTGAAGATACACTTGCGTGCTTTTTATCTATTTAAGATCTTAGCAAGGTCTGCCTCCGGGGAGGAGATCGGTGCAATGTGGTAGGTGTCGACCAGAACCTGAAGCACATTCGGCGAGATAAATGCCGGGAGGGATGGACCGAGCAGGATATTCTGGATACCCAGATGGAAAAGGGTAAGCAGAATACATACTGCCTTCTGCTCATACCAGGACAGGATCATGGACAGAGGCAGATCGTTGACACCACACTCAAACGCATTTGCCAGCGCAACAGCCACCTGGATGGCACCGTATGCATCGTTACACTGTCCCATATCAAGAATGCGCGGGAATGGACCGATGTTTCCGAGCTGCAAGTCGTTAAAACGGTATTTTCCGCAGGCAAGCGTAAGGATAATGGAATCCTCCGGAGTCTGTTTTACAAAATCCGTGTAATAGTTGCGCCCCGGCTTGGCACCGTCACATCCTGCAACCAGGAAAAAGTGCTTGATTGCTCCGGCTTTTACCGCCTCAACGATCGTCTGTGCGTTGGAAAGGATCGTATCTCGCCCAAAGCCTGTCATGACGGTATTTCCGCCGTTGATTCCGGCAAATTCCGTATCATGATCATAACCGCCGAGCGCAAGCGCCTTTTCGATAACCGGTGTAAAATCTTTTTCTTCCCCGATATGGACGATCTCCGGGTAGGATACAACCTCTGTGGTAAATACGCGGTCGCTGTAACTGCTCTTTGGCGGCATGAGACAGTTGGTGGTGTAGACGATCGGCGCCGGAATATCAGCAAATTCCTTCTGCTGATTTTGCCATGCCGTACCGAAA
Source organism: uncultured Agathobacter sp. (assembly GCA_934307695.1). Lineage (GTDB taxonomy): Bacteria > Bacillota > Clostridia > Lachnospirales > Lachnospiraceae > Roseburia. Next base: position 53,390 of record CAKRCS010000007.1, read on the forward strand.
TTCCCCTTCAAATGTGGATATTTCTTAAGCTCCGGATAGCCGTGTGCCGGGAGCATCTCCCCGTGTGTGTAGATGTTGATCCCCTTGTCCCGGGTCTGTTCCAAAAGCTGTTTCAGATCGTACAGATCATGCCCGGTAATGACGATAAAAGGACCTTTTTCAACGGTGAGCGGAACCTCCGTAGGAACTGGATTGCCATAGGTTTTGGTATTCGCTTCATCCAGGAGCGCCATGCACTGCAGATTGACCTCGCCGACCTTCAACACGACCGGAAGAAGCTCATCCATACCGCTGTCGGAGCCGACTGCGCGCAGCACCTCATAGAAAAAGGCGTTAACCGTGTCATCGGTGTAGCCAAGCACCGCAGCGTGATATGCGTAGGCTGCCATTCCACGGACACCGAACAGGATGAGGGATTTAAGAGAACGGATATCTTCCTCCGCATCCCATACCCGCTTCATATCATAATTGCGGCTGTCGCCGGATGCAGCGTGTACGTCAGCAATGAGCTTGGTGATCGTTTCCTTGTTGAAATTCACATTTGTGATCGTGGTAAAAAGTGACTTTACGATCAGCTCGTCATATTGTGGCTGGCGCTCCTTCTGCGCGAGGACGATGATCGCACCGGTCAAAACATCCTGTAAATTGGCAATTTCCGGTGTCTTTCCGCATACGCCGCTTTTGGTGCAGCCACTGCAGCCTGCGGTCTGTTCACACTGAAAACAAAACATCTGGTTTTCCATCTTTAAAATCTCCTTTTTGAATAAATTTTTATTTTTTTCGGATTAAGTCCGATTTCTCTCTCGTTCACAAGACACATTCTAAATGGATTTTTAAAATTGTTCTGTTGCTATGGCAACAATTTTTGCATACAATAATTGGGAAAGAAATCCGATGGAATTGACGGAGCGACAGGAGTATCATTATGAAGGAAAAACGCATGGAAAGTGCATATACAGAAGCGATTGCAAACTGCCGTTTGTTTAATAACATACCCAAAGAGAAATTGGACGAGCTGATTTCCTTCCTGCATGGACATATCCGATCCTATCAGAAGGGCGAGACGATCGTCCGGCTGGGCGATCCGTTTTCCTATGCGGGGATCGTGCTCGAAGGAAAAGTGGAGGTATCTTACACAAACAATCACTATGACAAATTCAACGTGAATCACTTTGCTCCATCTGAGATTTTCGGGGAGGCACTCGCCCTAAAGCGGATCTCATACAGCCCGATACAGGTACAGGCGTTGTCGGACAGCCGGATCTTGTTTGTGGATCTAAGCTATGTGCTGGTTTCCGAGGAAAGGTGCTGTGATGCGTGCGGCTTTTTACACCAGCTTCTGCTCAATCTTACAAGCAGAATGGCAGACCAGAATGTATTTTCCAACCTGAAGCTGCGCATTTTGAGCCAGAAATCGCTCCGGGACCGGATCTTTGTCTACCTCGGAAGCATCCAGCCGGACGAGCAGGGGGTACGGCATGTTCCTTTCTCGCAGACTGCGCTTGCAGAGTTCTTGTGCGTCAACCGCAGCGCACTCTCGCGGGAACTCGGCAGAATGCAGGACGAAAACCTGCTTTTGATCCGCGGCAGCGAATATACGCTTTTATCCCAATAGATATTTCATAGCCCTCCCGCCGCCCGACTGTCCGTGACAGAAAGACTTGCACGCAAGAAGAACACAAAAGTTCTCGAATTGCAAAGTCTTTCTGCCACGAACCGTCGGGCTGGAGTGCTCAAACCTATAAAAGACAGAACTCATAAATAAACCGCCGGACGGTTATTAGAATTTCACAATTTGCGGTGGTGCTTTCAATAATGCCGGCGCAGGAGTTCGGCAACGCCTATTCCCTATTTGTATCACAGAATTATGGGGCAAAAAAAGACGAGCGCATCCGGAGAGGAAGCCGCATATCCTTTGTTGCATCTGCGGTATTTTGTGTGATAATCTCCGCACTAATCTTCATCTTTGCAGACCGTCTGATGGGAATTTTTGTAGATGCGACAGAGTATATGGTTATCGCGGAAGGTGCCAGATATTTAAGGATCGAAGGTGTGATGTATGTGGGAATCGGAGTGCTGTTTTTGTGGTACGGATATTTCCGCGGTATCAACCGTCCGCAGATTTCACTGGTTCTGACAGTTGTTTCGCTCGGAACGAGAGTCGTGCTCTCATATATATTTGCACCACATACGCCGCTCGGCGTGGTGGCGATCTGGCTGGCGATCCCGATCGGGTGGGTACTTGCAGATATTGTCGGATGGATTTTTTACAGGAGGGATAGGAAATGGCGATAGCAGAACAGGCGCATACCAGAATATTTGGCTGTAAAGCAAAAGCCCCGCTTCATTACGCGGTGTGTGGACAGCTTCTAAGCCCGGCGGGATTTCTCCACCACCGCCGCAATTTTGCATACCATGTTCTGATCTTAGTGACAGAGGGAACCTTGTTTATCCATGCAAACAATGCCCCGCATAAGGTTGGTGCGGGGCAGTATATTTTCTTAAGGGCAGGAGAGGAGCACTTCGGGGAACGCCCATCGGAGGGAAAGCTATCCTATCTGTGGGTACATTTTCAAGCGGATACGCCGATGGAAGAACTAAGAGGCAAGATAGTGCCGGAACCAGCCCCGGCTCCATTGCAAGCTCCAGCTCTACTGCAAGCACCAGCTCCACTGCAAGCAACGACTGCTGGGCTGGCAGGCGTGCCGACTCACGCCGCAGAGGAAGCGTACATGTATCAGTTTCCGGAAACCGGACATCTGCCCGATATGGGGCGCGCAGCGCAGCTTTTTCGTCAGTTGATGGATGTCTCCTTCGAGGAGGGGGCATATACACAGAATATGTCCGACTATGCGATGAGCCTGCTTCTGATGGAGATTTCAAGAGGATATGCACAGCCGGCAGGAGCGCCGGACAAGCTGCCGGAGGCGGTAATATCTGCACGGGAATGGATCAAAAACCACTATTACCATCCGTTCGAGGTTTCGGAGCTGGCAGAGATCTTAGGCTATCGCGCCGATTATCTGTCATCGCTGTTCAAGCGGCAGATGGGAGTGTCAATCGTGCGATACGCGAACCAGATCCGTATCCGGACAGCCAGGACACTGCTTTCCAACTATGACGTAACCATAAAAGAAGCCGCATATTCCTGCGGCTTCTCAGATGAAAAATATTTTATGAAGGTTTTTAAACAGATGGAGGGAATCACCCCCGCCCAGTATCGCAGCTCCTTTAACCGAAGGAACGTGAACTAACACCGGGCATGAGATGAAGCCCGATTATCTTTTGGTGAAGTATACCGTGTAAGTCTCATCCGCAATATCGTAGATCGGAACGAACTCAAAGTTTTCCGGCTGGTTGATCGTGCGGTAGGTCGTCTGCTTCCACGGGAAAGTCTCGTAGGTGTGCTCGGTCGTATACATAAGCGCGCTGCACGGATCATCATTTTCCATAACGATGCCGCGATCCTTGTCCGTAAGTCCAGCAAGAACGATCGGTCCCTCGGAAAATGCAACCATATTTGGCATATCCGGAAATGTGGAGGTAGTCAGCGCTGCAGGGAAATAAAGGTTGATCGTGTCATCTGACCATATCCGGTCAAGCTCCAGGTATCCGTTTTGAACCGTAAGCTCTTTTTGTTCTTCATTGTTGATGGAAAGAACCGGTGAACCCTGAATCCATGCAGGAACGCGGAGCGCAACGGTAAACAGCTCCGGGGTAGCTGCCTTGACGTTTAACTTGATGTACCAGCGGTTCATGCGGCTGTCATCATGCTCATCAAAGAAAGCTCCGTCGTTGTAATATTTCATATCAACGCTCTGGGTTACGGTGACATTTTCGCTGCGGCGGTAGGAAGAATTGATGTACTGCGCAACAACGAGACGGTTTGCAGCAGCATCCTCATACCAGCAGAGCGACGGATAAATAGTATGTGCCTGAACGGTGGTTCCGTGGCAGCACCAGAAATCCTTTGTCTTGCTTCCCCACTTCTTCACGCTGCCGAATTTCATCGGTAAGAAATAGGCTGGCATTCCGGTGGATTTATTCTGCTGTGCAAGGAATCCGTTGTAGAGATTCTTCTCAATGTAATCCAGATAAACCGTATCTCCGGTAAAACGGAACAGGTAATCAGCCAGCCGCACCATATTGTATACTGTACAAAATTCCTGCGTGCGGTCGCCGGCAAACATGCCTAACTTGTGCGGCGGAATCCAGAATTCTCCGGAATTTTGACCACCTGTGCAAAAAGCCTCACGATCATCGACGGCACATTTCCAGAAGCTCTCCACAAGTGTAAGCCATGACGTATCTCCGGTTGCCTCATACATCTGTGCGGCACCATGCGCCCAAGGGATACTTGCGTTGGCATGGCAGTTGGATAACGGATCAATGCCGTTGGACAGCTTTTTGTAAATGGATGGATGCGAATATCGGTTTGCCAGTGTCAGGTATACCTCATCACCTGTGAGACGATAGAGACCAGCCCACACTTCGAGCATTCCGCCCTCCTCGCCGCTGTATACTGCGTGAGGATTTTTCTCCTGCATGGCAGCAGTCCAGTCCAGATACCAGTCTGCGGCGCTGCGGAGAATGGAAAGCGCAGTGGTATTTTCCGTGTACAAAGCGCAGTGGTAAAGACCAAGCAGCGTCTTGTGAAGCGTATACTGCGGTGACCAGACATATTGATTTTTTTCGAGCTTTTCAAAATACTTCTCAGGGATCGGACCGATCCAGCGTCCGCCGTTTAACTCCTGACAGCGTGCAAGCTCGTCCACAACAAAGTCGAGCTTTGCCTTCAGCGCAAGGTCGTTATTCTGGACAACTGTTGCGGCAGCAGCGGACATCCAGTGACCGAGAAAATGTCCACGAAGCTGACAGGTAGGAGACTCCCAGCCGAGATGCATTTCGGTAACATCGCGGTCGGTGCGGATGCCGGCCTCCAGATAAAAGTTCTGTAAAAGGTTTTCTGTCTTAAGCTCCATCAGATATGCCCGGTTGAGGTCTGCGCGCTCCTTGAAAAGACCGGGAAGCAGATGAGCCTGTTCCATAGAAATTTGTTTTAACATGTGTTGTACCACCCTTTCGTTTTGTACCTTCTGATGATTTTATTATAAACACCCCGGCACAGACTGTAAGTAGACAAAAGGCAAAAAAGGTAGAAATTTCTTTGATAAGCGCGCATTAAGTGCTATGATAAGCAAAAGAAAATCTATGAGCATGGGGAGGAAAATAACCTATGGACGATTACAGCATCGCAAATACGACAAAGGAAGAACGTATCGCATTGATCCGGCAGTGGCTTCCAGACGATGACGGGCTTGACGACAGCGAGGGCATGGATCTGTGGGATATTTATGCGGATTACATCAACGGCAAGCGTGAGATCGCGGAGATCAATGCGCAGATGTCCGGCACCTTTTATACCGAGGAAGAGCTGCAGTAGACTGCATAGCGGAAAATATAATTGCAGGAAACGCGTATGCGGTCGAATACTATTTTGCAGAGAATGAATGAAAAGAGGAAAAGCTATGTTTTATGTACCGGATGGCACACAGATGTGTGGATATTATGAATGCAAGGAATGCGGGAATCGTTTTTTATCGCTTAAGATCGGACCTACGCTCGTCTGCCCGTACTGCGGCGAGGAGCCGGATATGGAGATCGGACCGGATGAGGAGATGCCGAAGGTTGTTGAAACCGCAAAGCTGCTTCAGGTTGTAAACGGCGAGGAAGAAGTCGAAAAAATGGATACACTGCTGTCACTTGCCATAACCGGAGGGGACTATGAATGGATATAAATCCCCTATGCAAACAGCATTTTAGGGGAACTCAATTACCACTTGATAGCATTTTGCGATTGCTTTCTTATAATGGAATTAAATCTGAACGATCGTCGGGTTACAAATAGAAAAAGGAGAAAACAACTATGTTTAGTATGCCTGCCGTTTCTGGGCGCACAGGGAGTAAAAGAGTTAATGAGCAGATATGCGCGGGGATAAATCTTGAAGTAAAATGCGTTAAGCATGATTAGCAGGAGGTTTCGGATGGCTGAGTACGACGAGCATGTAATTCGCAAAAGAATCCGTGTATATGGTGATGTGCAGGGCGTTGGGTTCCGCTACCGTGCGGAGCATGCCGCCGGCTTAGTCGGGGCGACCGGATGGGTACAAAACGAGCCGGACGGTTCCGTCCTCATGGAGATCCAGGGAACCGAAAAGCAGATTGATGAAGTCTTCGTGATGATCAACCGTGGCACATATATCACGATCACCGGGATGGACGCAAAATGCATCCCAGTGGAAGAAAGCGAGTATGGTTTCAGAAGGAGATAAAAATGAGTCCTGTTAAGGGCTTTTTGCAATGAGTAGAGTTTGGCATAAATTGTTATAGATTTTTGGGAAAATAGAAAATATAATAAATTAAAGCATAGATTGGTGAAAGGGGTATATAGCCTATGAGTACAGCAAAGCAAATGGTTATGAACGAGCTTTTGAATGTATCAGATGATGTACAGGATGAATTTGAAGTCTTGGAAAGTTTATATAAATTGATGAAGTTAGAGCAGAGTAGAAAATCAGCAGTAGAAGAAGGCACTCTTACAACAGAAGAGGTGAGGGCGCACTTTGCAAGAAAACATGAGAAAGACAGGGTACTCGTATGAGAGTGCGCTGGACACGTCCTGCTTTAAAAGACCTTGATGACATAGAAAATTACATTGCATTAGATGATGCTGGCAGAGCAGCAAACTTTATTGATAAACTGATCGATTTGGGGGAATCATTAGAATTTGACTGGGAGAGAGGAACACAGGCAAAGTGGACGAAGGACACACGAATAAGAGAAATTTATTATCATAATTACACGATTATATACGAGATTATGGAAGATGAAATACAGATCCATGAAGTACATAATAGTGCAAAAATGATTCGACATTTTAACAGTAGTTTAACTTAGGGACAGCACATGTGTGGCTGTCCTTTTTTTACCTTATAAGATTAGGGTGTCAAAAGGTGGTTCAAAACTTAATGGCTGGCAAATTGCACAAAGCTGAACCTTTTTTGTGACTTTGGGAGAAAATTAGTAAATCTTAATCTGCCTGTCAATGCATAGTGGTTTGCTGCCAAGGACGGCAGCAAAAGTCTTAACGCCCCATGGACGGGGCGTTTAAGGCGTACACGTTCCTCTGATACAACCTAACTCAGGCAGACTTAGATTTTCTTATTTTCGGACATCGGAGCAAAACAAGGTTCAGCTTTGCGCAATTTGCCAATCAAAAAATGTAAAACCACCTTTTGACACCCTAATCCTTATAAGAAATTTCTTTTCCTTGGAAGAGTAAACCCCTAACTTTTTGTGTAGTAGAGTTGTTATATTATGTAGAAAACAGAGGAGGAGAGTGTGTGAATGGAATACAAAACAGATTCCTTGCTGGTACACATGGCAAGAGCAGGAGATGAAGCTGCGTGTGAGATGCTGGTAAAAAAATATTACCCAAGTATATACCAATACTGTTTGCTGCATATTTATGATTCTTATGAAGCGGAGGATTTGACACAAGAAGTATTTACATGCTTCTTTTCCAATTTATATAGATATAAAGAATATGGAAAAGCCAGGAATTATCTTTATACCATTGCTGGAAATACCATTAAAAATTATTACAAAAAGAAAAAGGATATTCCATCAGAGGAGCTGCCAGATTCCGGGAGCAGCAGTGAAAGCAACATAGAAGAGATCGGAGACCGCTTCGCGATTGAGCAGGCAGTGAGAAAACTGCCGGAAGAAATTAGGGAAACGGCAGTTTTATATTTTTTTCAGGAATTAAAACAAAGAGAAATTGCAGAACTGCTTCACATCAAACTTTCACTGGTAAAATACCGGATAGGAAGAGCAAAAGAACTTTTAATGAAAGAGCTGGAGGTGAAAAAATATGAGGAATTATAAGCAACAGATACAGGAATATAAGAATGTGATCGAAGAAACGTATGTAAGACCAGAAGCTGAGGACAGGACAATAAAAGCATGTCAGAATATTTTGACCGAGACCGTTCTATTGGGACAAGCGCATAGAACAACTTACTTTGAATTTTTATATGAGCAGGCAAAATTCATAAAAAAAAGATGGTGGATTTTACAAGGGGGTGTTCTTTTGCTCCTGTGGTTCTGGTTAAGCAATTATACCTCGGATATAAAGGATATGACGAGAATTATGGGAATATTTGCTACAATATTTGTGGTTCTGGTTATTCCGGAAATCTGGAAAAACAGAAGGAATGGCGCGGTTGAGATTGAACAGGCGTCTTATTACACCCTACGCCAGATTTGTGCAGCAAGAATGCTAATGTTTGGGACAGTGGATTTGTTGATTGTTATGGGATTTTTTGTAATTGCATATCAGACAACAATACTCTCCCTAAATGATTTAGTGATCAATTTTTTACTTCCAGTAAATGTTTCTTGCTGTATATGCTTTCGTTTGCTATATAGCAGATGGGAAAAATCAGAATATATAGCAGTGCTTTCCTGCCTGATATGGGTTGGCGTTTGGATGATGATTGTTACAAATGATGCTATTTATCAGAAAATTGTAACTCCGGTGTGGGTAGCGCTGCTGCTGTTGACTTTTGCATACTTTGTTTTCTGTATGCAGAAGTCGCTGGCATTTGACGAAAAAACTTTGGAGGACTACATATATGGAATTAGAATTTAAAAATGTAACAAAGCAATACGGAAAAGTAAATGCTGTTAATAAAGTAAATTGTGTTATGGGAAAGGGAATTTATGGACTGCTTGGAGTAAACGGAGCAGGGAAAACCACATTGATGAGGATGCTTTGTACGATTGTCCAACCCTCGCAAGGACAAATCTTATGGGAAGGTAAGGATATATGGAAGCTAGGGGGGAAGTACCGGGAAATCCTGGGATATTTACCACAGGATTTTGGATACTATCCGGATTTGACCGTATATGATTATATGATGTATATTTCTTCTATAAAAGGATTAAAAATTCCGTTTGCCAGAAAAAAAGTAGAGCAATTATTGAGGCAGGTGGGAATGGAAAAATTCGGTAAAAGAAAAATGAAGAATTTGTCCGGCGGAATGGTCAGACGTGTGGGAATCGCACAGGCTATGCTAAATGATCCGAAAATTCTTGTCCTGGACGAGCCGACAGCGGGTTTGGATCCAAATGAAAGAATACGTTTCCGTAATCTGATCAGTGAATTGTCGGAAGAACGCTTGGTGCTTTTATCCACACATATCGTATCGGATGTTGAGTATATTGCGAATAACATTCTGTTGATGAAGGATGGAGAGCTTTTTTATACGGGAACGGCGGAAAGCCTATTGTCATCCATGAAAGAAAAGGTATGGCAATGTAATGTGCCGAGAAATATGGTGGAGAAGTATGCGAAAGAATATTTAGTCGGAAATATAAAGACAACAGAAAAAGGAGCAGAGCTTAGAATTATTTCCAGGGGAAAGCCAACGGAGGACGCAGTATCGGTAGAAAAAAATCTGGAAGATGCATTTTTGCTTTATTTTGGAGAAAAGTCGGAGGAAAAATGTGATGCTTAAATTAGAACTGAAACGAATTTTTTCAAAGAGAATTAATCTGTTTGCGATTGGATTGGCAATGATACTTGCTGTCATTTTTAGCGGATTTGCAGTTACAAGTAATCGTTATGTAGATGAGAGTGGAAATGTTAGTACCGGGATTACGGCAACGCGAAAACTTACAGATAACAGGCGTGCATGGAAAGGAACATTGACAGAGAATAAGCTTGGAGAAGCTATAGAACAAAGCAAAAATGCAATGGCGCAATCTTTGGAGGAAGAAGATGCAAATTATGGAACGACATTGCAGCCAATAGAGGATATTAGAGACTTTATGATATCGGTACTGACACTGGATTCAGAATACGACCAAAGTGTTTTGGATCAGATGACAGAAGAAGATGTACAAGCTTTCTATGACACCTATCATAAAAATATGCAAAAGATGGCAGCTGAATATGGAAAGACCTCTGTTCAGAAAAAATATTTGGAAAAGAAATATAATGAAATAAAATTACCGGTTGAATACGAGGCGTATGGTTCATGGGATACCATGATTATGTATGCAGAGACATATTCGATTATTCTGGCAATCATAGTTGGATTTATCTGTGCCGGAATATTTGCAGACGATTTCCAGACAAAAGCAGACGCAGTATTTTTTTCTACGAAATATGGGCGTACAAAAGCTGTTAAAACAAAAATACTGGCAGGAATAATTACGACAGTTGTGATATATTGTGCAGGGATGATCCTGCTTAGCGTGATTTGTTTTGGGATTATGGGAATCAGTGGCATAAATACGCCATACCAGATATCCCAGGCATATAGTATTTACATTATGTCATACGGGCAATATTATTTGCTGACAGTTATATGTGGATTTATAGCCAGTCTGCTGGCTGCTTCATCATCTATGCTGGTATCAGCTAAAATGCATACAATTAGTGTCGCTGTCTGCATCCCATTTTTCCTATATTGCCTATTACCATTTATAGGACGGGCACTTTCTGGCTATGCAATGATTTTCAATTTGATACCAACAGTTTTAACGAATGTAGAGGCAAGTGCAAAAGTTCCACTCATTTATCAGATTGGAAATCATGTATTCAGACAGATTCCGCTTGTGATGGCAGTTTATGTAATAGTAGCAGTTGCACTGCTGCCTTTAATTTATAGAAATTTTCAAAAAATAAGGAGATAAAAATGAATCTTGTTAAGGGAATCCACCATGTATCCATGAAATGCTGGAGCGAAGAAATCGAGCTTTTCTGCACAAAATAGAGTATTCTGCCGCCTGTGCCGCTGTTTCATGCCCGCAGGCGGCTTTTCTATTCTCAATTCACAAAACCATAGCAATGAGCAGCACAATACATAGCAATGCGTATACAAATCCTACTTTTCCTATTTTATAGTCCTGCATATCCGGATTCCATTTCGTGATCCGCCTGCTTTCTGCAAAGTAGCCGAGAGTTGCGGCACCCTCGCCCGCAATCAAAAGAGCTGCCAGCCGCATCGCGGGCAAGGTATTGTTCTCAATTCCCCGGACTTCAAATAAAAAAATAGTGAGCACACTTCCGGCGAATAATAATATTACATAAATAACCGTAACCGGCATACCTTTAATGGCTCTCTTTTTGTCGGCTTCGTGGGTGTATAGCTTATCGATTGTTTTGTAATTATTTATGATTATGCATAAGATAAAATCGAATGCGTATAGAATAATGAGTCCTCCGTTTATCCAACCGGTTTTTGCGTTAAAGCTGTTTACGATGCAAAGTAAAAAGACAAATACAGTGGACGATGTACCTATATGAATATCCAGTCGGGTTAAAAGCTTTTTTAGCTCCACTATATTGTATTTTACACGGCTGTCATAGCCTGCAAGCATTTCAAAAGAATCGTTTGCAATGGCGTATGTCAGGTAGATATGCAAAAAAAGCTGTGAAGGAATCGCGATTATAAACATGCAGATAAAAGCACCGGCATGGAACGTACCAGTCAAAGCGCTAATAATAATGTAGGCAATAATGCACAGCAAGGTTATTCCGATAAAAATCCACGGTGCTCTTGTCTTTTTGTATGTAATCTCGCCTATATCGGTGGCTGGCTGTTTGTTTCCCAATAGGTCATCGACGCTTACTTCAAAAAGCTGCGCAAGTTTTATCAGATTTTGTGAACTGGGTTTTGAAAGGTTATTTTCCCATTTGGTGACAGCCTGCCGGCTTACACCCATATATTCGGCAACAGTCTCCTGTGACATTGCTTTTTCGGCGCGGCATTTCGCAATTCTCTCTCCTAATTGTTTTTGTTCCATATTGACGCCTCCATCTGGTTGATGCCTTGATTATATCGTATAATTCCGCCACATTCCACCAACTATAAAGCAACTATCGGTTGCAACCGTCATTTTTATGCATAAATGTCATGCGACAGACATTTAATGAATAATAACGGATATATTTAGGAGTAAAAGCTGTGATGAAGCGATTTATCACTTATCTATTTACTTACGAAAATGGGATAAAAGGAAAAAATATCGGATTTATCAGAACGGATCAAAGAGAGGATACGATCGATATGGAAATACATGTGCAGGGAATGGGGCGGTATCAGGGACCGGCACAGGTGTATCTGCTCGTAAAAGGCGATGGTTTACAGGGAATACCGATCGGTGAGTTTTCGCTCGGACAGGGGCGTGGCACTGCAAGGATCAGGATACAGAAAGATTCCTTTGGAGAAAACGCATTTGACGATGCGGATATTGTAGGGGTAGGAGTGCGGTTCGGGGGACAGTATTATGCGGCAAGCAGCTGGAAGGACACGATAGAGGATGGATTTACGACCGGAGCTTTTCAGGTATGGCAGCCGGAACAGCCATCAGAAAGCTCTCGTCCGGTCATACCACCAGAACCAACACAGGAACAGCCGTCGGAAAACACGCGCCCGGTCACACCACCGGAGCCAACCCCGGAGCAGCCGCCGGAAAACACACACCCGGTCACACCACCGGAACCAACGCCGGAGCAGCCATCGGAAAACACGCGCCCGGTCACACCACCGGAACCAACGCCGGAGCAACCATCAGAACCGGACGTGACGGAAGACGCGCCCCCGGTGCAGAGTGAGTTTGTGCGCCTTGCGACGGAGCGCCTGCAGGCGGAGAGGGCGGAAGCCGGCGAACGGGATCAGCCAGCGCAGAGGGAAGCCGGTGCGCCGGCACAGAACCTTGCAAAGCCAGCCACACCGAAGAAGCCAGCCACACCGGAGAAGCCAGTCTCACCGGAGATGCCAGCCGCACCGGAGAAGCCAGCCGCTCCACAGCAGCCTGCCGCGCCAAGCCAGGAAGCACCAACTCCACAGCCCGCAGAAGAACCTATGCAGCAGCAGTCCTGCGTGTCAAAAGGAACGTCCCCACGGCAGCCGCGCAGGATCGACTTGAGCGACATCCGCAAGCTGCCGAAGCGGAACTGGTATCTGTGCAACAATAGTTTTCTGATCCACGGATTTTTCAATTATCACTATCTGATCGTATGGGAATGTGAGGAGAGGGGAGAAAAGAGAACATACTTAGGCGTGCCGGGAATCTACGAAAGACCGGAGCGTATGATGGCGCTGCTTTTCGGATTCCCGGATTTTAGGCTGGAAACGGATGTGATGGACGAAAAATGCCCGCAGCACTCCCCGAAGGAGGAGCCGATCGGCAAATTCGGCTACTGGCTATGCCCTCTGGAGATGTGATCGGAAGCCAGCAGGCAGTACTGCGCATGGTCGCGCCAGACACCCTGAAGCTGCATGTGCTCGCGGCTGATGCCCTCGCAGAGAAAGCCGAGCCGTACCAGAAGCCGGATCGATGGAATGTTATCCGGAAGAACCATAGCCATGACACGGTGAAGCTGCAGATCGTCAAAGATGATATCCAACACCTTTTCCATTGCCTCGGTGGCGTAGCCCTGATGCTGTGAATCGGTGGAAAATTTATAGCCGATCTCGCAGGAGGAATACACACTGCTTTGGATATTCCGGAAACAGATCGTTCCGATGACGCGGTCCGGAGCGGATTTGGGAAAAACATAAAAGCGCACAGAGTGGAGCTTTACCGCCGCATTATACTCAAAACGAAGCATTGCCTTTTGAAAATTCAGCGTGTAAAATTGATTCGGGCGATCCGGCTCGAACTGTTCAAAGTATGCGCGGTCACGCAGATAAAAATCCAGGACTGCGGCAGCCGCATCCGGCTTCGGGACGCGGAGAATGAGCCGGTTTGTTTCGTATGCAAACAACATAATTGTCAACTTCCTTATATTCGGGTAATATGGTGAGTGAAACTCATAATTACACTAATTATATCGCAAGACGGAGTACAAAGTCTATGACACAGGATGAAAAATATATGAAAGCTGCGATCACGCAGGCAAAAAAGGCGGCTGCGCTCAACGAGGTGCCGATCGGCTGTGTGATCGTGCAGGACGGAAAGATCATTGCGCGCGGCTACAACCGCAGAAATACGGACAAAAATACGCTCGCACACGCGGAGCTTGCGGCGATCCGCAAGGCAAGCAAAAAGACCGGGGACTGGCGGCTGGAGGATTGCACGATGTATGTGACTTTGGAGCCGTGCCAGATGTGTGCGGGAGCGATCGTGCAGTCCCGGCTGAAACGTGTCGTGATCGCAACGATGAACCCTAAGGCTGGCTGCGCAGGTTCTGTCTTAAATCTTTTGCAGATGGAAGCCTTTAATCATCAGGTCGAGATCACGCGCGGAGTGCGGGAAGAGGAGTGTGCGGCGCTGCTTTCCGACTTTTTCCGTAAGCTCCGTCAAAAAAAGAAGACCGCAAAAGAGCAGATGCCTTGACAATGGGGCATTTCATGGATTATACTTAAGTCTCCGAGCAGCTGGGGTGGTAGCGGTACCTTGAACCAACAATCCGCTAGAGTTGGGGTGATGTCTCGTGGAGGGTCTGACCGGTGGTGCAGCCCTTTGTAATCAGTGTTGACGTCTGGGTCTTGCGCAATGGGAATCTGTGAACCGGGTCAGGGTAGGAATACAGCAGCCCTAAGCAGAACCTCTCATGTGCCGCAGGGTCGCCTGGAGGGAGCTGGTTATAAAGGTAGCGGCTGTCGGAAGGATTCGAAGCGGGACGCTCGGATTTTTACAGTTTGTTATACAAAGCGTATATATAAACAAGGAGGGAGACAAATGAAAAAATTTGGAATTAAGGAAGTCGTTGCAACCGGTATCGGAACAGCATTGTTTATCGTTCTGACAGAGGTACAGATTCCTCTCGTGATCGTGCCGAACACTTCATTACAGGTTCGTGCAGCATTGCTTGCATTCCTTGCAGCAGTATTCGGACCGGTAGTAGGAGGAATCACCGGACTTTTAGGACATGCACTCGGTGATGCATTATTCTATGGCAGCGTTTGGTGGAGCTGGGTATTCCCAGAGGCAGTGCTTGGTATCGCAATCGGCGCATTCGCAAGCAAGCTCAAGATCAAAGAAGGCGGATTCGGCGGCAAGCAGATCGCACTGTTCAACATCGTTCAGGTAATTGCCAATGCAGTAGCATGGATCGTTGTAGCACCTGTTCTTGATATCTTAATTTATGCAGAGCCGACAGACAAGGCATTTGCACAGGGTGCGATCGCATGCCTTGCAAACGTGATCATCATCGCAATCCTCGGCACACTGCTTTGCGCAGCTTATGCTAAGATTGGTGCAAAATCATCCAGTCTGACCAAAGAGGACTAAGTAAGAAAGCAGAAGAAATTTTATGGAACCTATCATTGAATTTAAAAATTTTTCTTTTAAATATCGATCACAGGTTGAGCCAACCCTCCGGGATATAAATCTTAAAATATATCCCGGAGAGAAGGTACTTATCATAGGACCATCCGGATCTGGCAAGTCAACACTTGCCAGTTGCATCAACGGACTGGTCCCTTTTTCGTATACCGGTGACATCGAGGGAGAACTGCGCATCAAGGGGGAAGATCCACAGAAGCTGGGCATTTTTGGGCTGGCGAAGTCGGTCGGTACTGTCCTGCAGGATACGGACGGACAGTTTATCGGGCTGACGGTGGCAGAGGACATTGCCTTTGTGCTGGAGAATGACCTTGTGCCGCAGGAAGAGATGAAAAAGAAGGTACACGGGATCGCGGACATCGTGGAGCTTTCCTCCGTTTTAAGCCATGCACCGTCGGAGCTGTCCGGCGGACAGAAGCAGCGCGTGTCAATGGCGGGTGTTCTGGTAGATGACGTGGATATCCTGCTCTTTGACGAGCCGCTGGCAAATCTCGACCCGGCAACCGGCAAGCGCGCGATCGCGCTGATCGATGAGATCAAAAAGAACGAGAAAAAGACGATCCTTATCATTGAACACCGTCTGGAGGATGCGCTGTACCGCGACGTGGATCGTATCATCCTGATCGGTGAGGGACAGGTCGTTGCAGATATGACACCGGATGAGCTTTTGTGCAGCGATATCCTTGAGTGCGAGGGCATCCGTGAGCCGCTGTATATCACAGCGCTGAAGCACGCGGGATGCACGATCCGCCCGGAGGATCATCCGGCGAGCATTGCCACCATGAACCTTGCGCCTTACAGAGAGCAGGTGCAGCAGTGGTTCTGCCGTGTGCCGGAGGCGAAGGCACAGGAACTGGACGAAGAGGTGCTGCGCGTGGAGCATCTGGACTTTTCCTACAAGCAGGGACAGCCGATCCTATCGGACATCAATTTCTCGGTCAAAAAGGGAGAGATGCTCGCGATCGTCGGCAAGAACGGCGCCGGCAAGACGACGCTTTCCAATCTGATCTGTGGATTTGAGAAGCCTGACCGGGGCACGATCTACTTAGAGGGACAGGATATCGCACCGCTTACAGTCAAGGAGCGCGGCGAGAGGATCGGAGTTGTCATGCAGAATCCGAATCAGATGATCTCCAAGCCGATGATCTACGAGGAGGTAGCGCTTGGGCTGACCGTCAGAGGCGTGCCGGAGGAGGAAATCAAGGAGCGTGTCAACGAGACGCTTCGCATCTGCGGACTTTACCCGTTCCGCAACTGGCCGGTATCCGCCTTGTCGTTCGGACAGAAAAAGCGTATGACGATCGCATCGATCCTGGTAATGCAGCCGAAGGTTCTGATCCTAGATGAGCCGACTGCCGGACAGGATTACCGGCATTACACGGAGATCATGGAGTTTTTGAAGCGGCTGAACGAGGAGCAGGGCATCACGATCATTATGATCACGCATGACATGCACCTGATGCTGGAGTACACCAACCGCGCGATCGTTATCGCGGACGGAAAGCTGCTGGCAGAGGATGCACCATCTGCGATTCTTACGGACGAAGCGCTTGCAGACCGGGCATACATCAAGAAAACATCACTGTACGATCTTGCGGTTGACTGCGGGATCGATGATCCGACACAGTTCGTGGAGCGGTTCATCCAGTATGAAAGGACGGTGAGATAGTGGCGCATCGTTTACTAACGTATGAGAAAAAAGATACCTGGATCGATGGCTTGTGCGGCGTGACGAAGCTGGTATTTTTCCTTTGCTGGTCGATCACAAGCATGATGACGTATGACACCAGAGTGTTAGCCGTGATGCTGGTACTCAGCCTGTGCATATACAAGATCTCCGAGATCGAGTGGAAGCAGGTCGGAACCGTATTCAAGTTCGTGCTGGTATTTATGATCATCAACGTGCTTGCAATCTATCTATTCTCCCCAAATCAGGGAACGCAGATCTACGGGACACGGACAGTGCTTCTTGCCATGACGGAGCGATATTCCATTACAGCCGAGCAGCTTTTCTATGAGCTGAACATCGTGCTCAAGTATTTCACGATCGTTCCGTCCGTATTTATCTTTGTGGTGACGACGAATCCGTCCGAGTTTGCAGCATCTTTAAACCGTATCGGGATCAGCTACAATATCGGATATGCGATCTCCATTGCACTGCGTTATATCCCGGATGTACAGGATGACTTCCACAAGATCAAGAACGCGCAGGAAGCGAGAGGAATCGAGCTGTCCGGCAAGGGAAAGCTTACCGACCGCATAAAAAATACGTCAGCGATCATATTCCCGCTTGTCTTTTCGAGCATGGGACGGATCGATACGATCAGCAACGCGATGGAGCTTCGCGGATTTGGCAAGCACAAAAAGCGTAGCTGGTACATGGAGCGCCCGCTTAAGAGAAATGATTATCTGGTGCTCGTATTTTCCATCCTGTTTATGATTGTAAGCCTCGTGATCACCTACGCGGATGGCAGCAGATTTTTTAATCCTTTTGTTTAGAAGGAATTAAATAATGTTAAATCGCGAATAAATAAATATTAGATGCAGCCGTACAGCGCGGGTTCTGTGCGGCTGCATCTTTTAATTTTAATTCCTATTGACAACTAGGAATTAAGAATGTATACTTCGGTACTAGGAATTGATAAGAATGAGAGGCGGGAAGAATATGAAGATATCAACAAAAGGCAGGTATGCACTACGGCTGATGCTTGATCTCGCGAGCGCAGACCCAAGCGAACCGGTCAGCCTGAAGGATGTCTCGAAGCGTCAGGGCATTTCGGACAAATATCTGGAACAGATAATTTCCGTATTGAATAAGGCGGGATTTGTTAAGAGTATCCGTGGCGCGCAGGGAGGCTATTCACTTCGGCGAGATCCGAAGGATTACACCGTTGGAATGATTCTGCGCCAGATGGAGGGAAGCCTTGCTCCGGTGGCATGCCTTGAGGATGAGGATTTTGTCTGTGACCGTGCGGATCAGTGCGTGACTTCAATCGTCTGGAAGCAGATCAACGACGCGGTGAATGGTGTGGTAGACAACATCACCCTGCAGGATCTTTTGGAATGGCAAAGTGCTAAAAATGGACAATATATCATATAGAAAGAAGGAACAATCATGAGCGATAAAGTCATTTATCTCGACAATGCAGCAACAACAAGGGTGCTTCCGGAGGTCTTTGAGGCAATGAAGCCTTATTTTACCGAGTATTACGGAAACCCATCCGCTATTTATACGTTTGCAGGAACGGCAAATGATGCGGTAACCTCCGCAAGAGAGGAGATTGCTAATGTCATCGGTGCAAAGCCGGAGGAGATCTATTTTACTGCCGGCGGCAGCGAGTCCGACAACTGGGCATTGAAGGCAACCGCAGAGGCATACGCTTCCAAGGGTAAGCATATCATTACCAGCAAGATCGAGCATCATGCGATCCTGCACACTGCACAGTGGCTGGAGAAGCAGGGCTATGAGGTAACTTACCTCGATGTCGATGAGAATGGTCTGGTAGACTTAGAGCAGCTGAAGGCAGCCATCCGTCCGGATACCATCCTGATCTCCATCATGGCAGCAAACAACGAGATCGGAACCATCGAGCCGTTAAAGGAGATCGGTGAGATCGCAAAAGAGCATGGAATCCTGTTCCACACCGACGCGGTTCAGGCGTTCGCACACACACCGATCAATGTGGATGAGATGCATATCGATATGTTAAGTGCCAGCGGACATAAGATCAACGGACCGAAGGGAATCGGCTTCTTATATATCCGCAAGGGTGTCAAGATCCGCTCCTTTGTTCACGGTGGTGCGCAGGAGCGTCAGCGCCGTGCCGGTACATTGAATGTTCCGGGAATCGTCGGAATGGGAAAAGCAGCAGAGATCGCAGCAAAGAATATGGAGGAATCCATCGCATATCAGACAAAGCTTCGTGATCACCTGATCGCGCGCGTGATGGAGGAGATCCCATACACCAAGTTAAATGGTCATCCGACACAGAGACTTGCGAACAACGCAAACTTCTGTTTCCGTTTTATCGAGGGAGAATCCATGCTGATCTTACTTGACCAGTCAGGCGTTTGCGGAAGCAGCGGATCTGCATGTACATCCGGATCACTTGATCCGTCCCATGTACTTCTTGCAATCGGACTGCCGCATGAGATTGCGCATGGCTCACTCAGACTTACCTTATCCAATGACACAACGCTGGAGGATATTGATTTCGTAGTGGACAGACTCAAGGGCATCATCGAGCACCTGCGCAGCATGTCCCCGCTTTACGAGGATTTTGTTAAGCATCAGAAGTAAAATACAATGGACAGGCTCTGCGGACGTATAAGCCGAACAGGGCAAACACATAGCATATACAAGGAGAAAACAGATATGGCATACAGTGAAAAAGTAATGGATCATTTCAACAATCCGAGAAATGTCGGAGAAATCGAGAACCCAAGCGGTGTAGGAACCGTTGGCAATGCAAAATGTGGAGACATCATGCGCATGTATCTGGATATCGACGACAACGGAATCATTCAGGAGGCAAAGTTTAAGACCTTTGGATGCGGTGCTGCCGTAGCAACAAGCTCTATGGCAACCGAGCTTGTAAAGGGGAAAACCGTCCAGGAAGCACTTCAGGTAACCAACAAGGCGGTTATGGAAGCACTTGACGGACTTCCACCAATCAAGGTACACTGTTCGCTTCTCGCAGAGGAGGCAATCCATGCAGCACTGTGGGATTATGCGGAGAAACATGGCATCAAGATCGAAGGACTGGAGAGACCAGTCAACGATATCAGCGAAAAAGAGGAAGATCCGGCGGATCAATACTAATTAAATCAAGATATAAGAAAGGCATTGCGAGCGTATAACATGGCACATATAAAGGAAAAAGTTGTTGTGGGAATGTCCGGAGGCGTGGATTCATCGGTTGCGGCATACCTGTTAAAGGAGCAGGGGTATGACGTGATCGGGGTGACCATGCAGATCTGGCAGGATCAGGACATTTTTGAACAGGCGGAGGAAGGCGGCTGCTGTGGACTGTCCGCGGTGGATGATGCGAGAAGAGTCGCGCAGGTATTGGAAATACCGTATTATGTAATGAATTTCCGCTCTGATTTTCAGAAAGCGGTCATAGATTATTTCGTGTCCGAGTACCGGAGGGGCTACACTCCGAACCCTTGCAATGCCTGCAACCGTTATGTCAAATGGGAATCTCTTTTGCATCGTGCGATGGAGATCGGGGCAGACTATATTGCGACAGGACATTATGCGCGTGTGGAGCAGCTTGCAAACGGAAGGTACTCCATCCGTAATTCTGTGACAGCGGTAAAGGATCAGACTTATGCGCTTTATAATCTGACACAGGATCAGCTCCGCCACACCCTGATGCCGGTCGGAACTTATGCAAAGGATCAGATCCGTGCGATTGCCCGCGAGGCTGGGCTGCCGGTTGCGTCCAAGAGTGACAGTCAGGATATCTGTTTCGTACCGGATCACGATTATGCGGGATTTATCGAGCGTGAGACGGGAGAACCGAGCATACCGGGCAATTTTGTGGATGAGGACGGTAATATTCTTGGCACACACAAGGGAATCGTTCATTATACGATCGGGCAGCGAAAGGGACTTGGAATCAGCGCAGACACTCCGCTTTTTGTCAAGGAGCTTCGCGTCGCGGAGAACGAGGTCGTCCTCTGCAGGTCGGAAAGCCTTTTTTCCGATGTGTGCATCGTCAGCAATGTAAATTATATGGCAAGAGCCGCGCTTGACGGAGCGACGGAGGCAATCGGCAAGGTGCGCTATTCCCACAGAGGTTCTCCGTGTGTGATCGAAGCACTCCCGGATGGACTGCTCCGCTGTAAGTTTAAGGAGCCGCAGCGCGCGATGACACCAGGGCAGGCAGCCGTGTTTTACGAGGGGGATCACATCCTCTGCGGCGGCACGATCGAACGTGTTTCTTCTATATAATATTGCTTGGGCAGATCGATATCAGGCGGCATTTTTTACATCAGAAAAAGAAATAAAAAAACCTCACAATTTTTTGTTGACAGAATAGAAGTTGTGGGGTATATTTATACCAACCAATAAATCATACCTACATAGTAGGAATACAGGGAATTGAAAATAGGGACGGAGGAATCAAAAATGGCAAACATTTATAAAGGAACACTTGGACTGATTGGCAACACTCCACTGGTAGAGCTTACGCATCTGGAGGAGAAATACGGGCTGGAAGCAAGACTTCTGGCAAAGGTAGAGTATTTTAACCCGGCTGGATCTGTTAAGGATCGTATCGCAAAGGAAATGATCGAGCAGGCAGAGCGTGACGGCAAGTTAAAGCCGGGTTCTACCATCATCGAGCCGACCTCCGGCAACACCGGAATCGGTCTTGCGGCGATTGCAGCGGCAAAGGGATACCGCCTGATCATTGTTCTCCCGGAGACGATGAGCGTTGAGCGAAGGAACATCATCAAGGCGTATGGCGCAGAGCTTGTTCTCTCCGATGGAACAAAGGGAATGAAGGGCGCTATTGCAAAGGCAGAGGAATTACATCAGGAGATCGCAGACAGCTTCATCCCGGAGCAGTTTGAGAATCCAGCCAACCCGGCAGCACACAGAAAGACAACCGGACCGGAGATCTGGGCAGATACCGACGGAGAGGTTGACGTGTTTGTAGCAGGCGTGGGAACCGGCGGAACGATCACCGGTGTCGGCGAATACTTAAAAGAGAAGAAGCCGGAGGTTAAGATCGTGGCAGTAGAGCCGGCAACTTCCGCAGTACTTTCTACCGGCAAGGCAGGAGCACACAAGATCCAGGGTATCGGTGCAGGATTCGTCCCGAACACACTCAACACCAAAATTTATGACGAGATCATTCAGATTGAAAATGAGGATGCGTTCGCACTCGGCAAGGAGATTGCAAGGTCAGAGGGAATTCTGGTCGGAATCTCATCCGGTGCAGCACTCAAGGCTGCTATCGAGGTTGCTCAGCGGCCGGAATCCAAGGGCAAGACGATCGTTGCACTCCTTCCGGACAGCGGAGACCGTTACTATTCAACCGATTTATTCAAGGATTGATCATAAGCAAAGCAGTGTATGCGGATTCTTTCGGGAGTCCGCATATTTTTTTGTTTCGCAAACTTCAAAGGTGTGCTATTATAAAAGAATGAATGCAATCAAATAGTTCGGAGGGATGAGATGTTTCAGAAAAATCAATACATATACAGTGAAACGCTCGGCGTCTGCCATGTTGACAACATCACACAGCTTTCCGCAGGACGCGAAAATCCGGTCGCCTATTATGTGCTGACTCCCGTTTTTGCAAAGGCGGGGACTTCCTATATTCCGGTGGAAGACCATCAGGTCGCACTCTACGATATGTTTACCGAAGAAGAGGCACGGGCAATGGAAGCGGATCCGAATCTGAATCTCGAAAAGAACCCGAAGCTTAAGGATGCGATCGATTTTGTATTGCACAACAGGAGGAGCTGACATGGCACAGAAACAAGGCCAGAATCAGGGCGATGTGATTCGCTCTTTTACATTAGGAAACAAGGAACTCGAGGGAAAAACCGTTGAATTCCAATATGACCGCGGACAGTACAGCATCACGGATGTGGTAGGTGAGGAGCGCAGCATTGTATACAAGTCCCGCAACGCGCAGGAAGCATACACAAGGTGGAACGTCTACATCGGGCGCAAGAAGGAGCGCCCGGAGCGCCCAGAACGGCAGGAGCGAAACGGTGAGGAGCGCTCTGCGGAGGACAAGCAGGGACGAGCAAGAGACGAAAAGCGCGCAGAGCGTGAGAATAACCGCGGTGAGCGCGACAACAGCAGACAGGAGCGCACGAACAACCGCGGCGAGCGCGACACCAGCCGTCAGGAGAGAGGAAGTAACCGCAGCGAGCGTGACAATAACCGTGGACGCAGCCGCGCCAATTACCGGAACAATGAGCCGCGCGCAGAGCGGAATGAGGATCGTAGCACAGACCGCGCAGCGGGCAACGGTGGATACAATCAGGGATTTACGGCGGCATCCGCAGAGAGCGGTGCAGGCGAGAAGCGCTACCGCAGACCACGCCGCCGCAGAAATGACCACAGAGAACAGGAGAGCTAAGCTATGAGCAAAAAGATTGGTTTTATCGGTTGCGGCAATATGGGCGGTGCAATGCTCGCAGGAATCCTGGATTCCGGAAAATGCGCTGCGGAGGATATTCTGGTGTCCGTGTCATCGGAGCAGTCTGCTGCCGCAAAAAAGGAAAAGTACGGAGTTACCGTTTTGGTGGACAACTGTGCGGTAGCTGCGAAGTCCGATATACTATTTCTGACGGTCAAGCCGCAGTATTACGAGCAGGTGATCGGCGAGATCAAAGGATCGGTAAGTGATGATGCGATCATTATCACGGTTGCACCGGGCAAGACGCTCACATGGCTTTCAGAGCAGTTTGGCGGCAGCCACAAGATCATCCGGACGATGCCAAACACACCATCCCTTGTCAAGGAGGGCATGATGGGTGTGTGCGCTAATGAACAGGTGACTGAGGAAGAGATCGCACTTGTACGCGACATCTGCGGTGGATTTTCCAGAACCGAGCTGGTAGCGGAGCACCTGATGGACGTGGTAACTGCGGTCAGCGGAAGCTCACCGGCGTATGTCTTTATGTTTATCGAGGCGATGGCAGATGCGGCGGTTGCAGGAGGCATGCCGCGCGCGCAGGCGTACACCTTTGCAGCTCAGGCGGTGCTTGGAAGCGCCAGGATGGTGCTTGAGACCGGGAAGCATCCGGGAGAGCTTAAGGATATGGTATGCTCTCCGGCAGGAACTACCATTCAGGCAGTCCGCGTGCTGGAGGAAAAGGGCTTAAGAAGTGCCGTGATCGAGGCGATGGAAAAGTGCCTTGACATATCCCGCAATATGTAACCGGAAGTCCGGGCAGATAACCGATACGCTTTATATGAAAAATACAAAAACGCCGCAGATTGGCAACATTACCAGTCTGCGGCATTTTTTGCGAACGCCCGGATGCTATGCGTCCAGCGCACACGCATCAAGGATCTTACGCAGTGTCTCTGCGGAGTAGCGGAGTGCAGCCAGCTCCCCCTTGTCAAGTGAGATCGGAACGTGCGTCTCCACACCGTCCTTTCCGATGATAGCGGGCATACTGAGTGCCACATCCCGGATCCCATACTCCCCGTTCATGATGCAGGAGATCGGCAGGATGGATTTCTCATCGCGGATGATCACCTCGCAGATACGGCGGACAGACATCGCGATGCCGTAGTAGGTCGCCTGCTTTTTCTGTATGATCTCGTAGGCGCTGTTCTTGACGTCGCAGGCAATCTCGTGGCATTTTTTGACATGATCGGAGTAACCGCGCATCTCGCAGAACTCATCCATGCCGATTCCGGAGATGTTTGCGCAGCTAAAGGCAGCAATCTCGCTGTCGCCGTGTTCCCCAATGATGAAGGCGTGGACGCTCTTGCTATCGACACCGAGCAGCTCGCCGAGACTGTATTTTAACCGGGCACTGTCGAGCACGGTTCCGGAACCGATGACGCGCTCCGGCGGATAGTTGGATAATTTCAGGGTAACATAGGTCAGAATATCCACCGGATTACTGACGACGAGCAGGATGCCCGGACAGCCGCGGCGCGTGATCTCCGGGATGATGGAGCGGTAGATGGAGACGTTCCTGGCCACAAGGTCAAGTCTCGACTCACCGGGCTTCTGACCGGCTCCGGCGGTAATGATGATGATGGATGCGTCCGTAATGTCATCATAGGTTCCCGCGTACACCTTCATGTGGCGCGAAAAAGGGATGCCGTGGCTGATATCCATTGCCTCGCCCTCCGCCTTGCCGGCATTGACATCGATCAGCACGATCTCAGAAAAAAGCCCGCTCTGCATCAGGGCAAAGGCGGAAGCGGAACCGACGAAACCACAGCCGATGACCGCTACTTTTCTTATATTTACGTTTTCCATAGCAATGCTTCCTTTCCAAATCATAATAGGCTTATATTGAATGTATTTAGTATGCCGCATTTGGACAAAATTATAAGAGGATAGCGAGTGTCAATTATTGCAATGTGGGGTTGCTTGCAGTATATTAGATATGTATAGATGAAAGAAAATTGCAGGATACGAAAAAGAAAACGAATTATTTTGTTTTAGAAAATTCTAAAATAATTGACAACAATTTAAAGTTGAGGTTATAGTATATTTATTATATAATAGCCTCAGACGAATTTTCTTATGCATGCATCATTGAGAAAGGAAGGGGTTATATGAAAAGAATCGGAATGTTGACAAGCGGTGGCGACTGCCAGGCTTTGAACGCTGCAATGCGCGGTGTGGTAAAGGGACTTTCTGCGAACGTGGACGAGCTTGAGGTATATGGATTTGAGAACGGCTACAAAGGTCTGATCTACGGAAAATACCGCAGACTTACGGCAGCAGATTTTTCCGGCATCCTGACCAGGGGCGGCACGATCCTTGGATCTTCCCGTCAGCCGTTTAAGCTGATGCGCACGCCCGATGCGAACGGACTTGACAAGGTAGAGGCCATGAAGCAGACTTACCGAGAGCTTGAGCTGGACTGTCTTGTTATCCTCGGAGGTAACGGCACACAGAAGACCGCGAACCTTTTGAGAGAGGAAGGACTCAATATCATCCATCTTCCAAAGACCATTGACAATGACATCTACGGAACGGACGTGACGTTTGGTTTCCAGAGCGCGATCAATATCGCAACGGAAGCAATCGACTGCATCCATACGACCGCAGCCTCCCACAACCGCGTATTTATCGTTGAGGTTATGGGACATAAAGTAGGATGGCTGACCTTGTACGCAGGAATCGCAGGCGGCGCAGATATCATTCTGCTCCCGGAGATCCCATACGACATCGACAAGGTTGTGGACGCTATCCAGAAGAGAACCAGGGACGGCAAGGGCTTTACCATTCTTGCTGTCGCGGAGGGCGCGATTTCCAAGGAGGATGCAGCCCTGCCTAAGAAGGAATATAAGGCAAAGGTTGCGGAGCATAAATATCCATCCGTTTCCTATGAGATCGCTGACCATATCAGCAAGAAGCTCGGAACCGAGGTAAGAGTTGCAGTTCCGGGACATACCCAGCGTGGCGGAAGCCCATGCCCGTATGACCGCGTGCTCTGCACCAGACTTGGCTCTGCGGCGGCAAAAGCGATCATGGACGAAGATTACGGGTATATGATCGCCATGATCGATGGAAAGACAAAGAGAGTTCCGCTTGGCGACGTTGCGGGCAAGTTAAAGACCGTTGATCCGGACAGCCAGATGATCAAAGAAGCAAAACGGATCGGAATCAGCTTTGGCGATTAAAGATTGAGGTAGGTGAAACAGTTGTCTTATACGGCGCTATATCGAAAGTTCCGCCCACAGGAATTTGAGGATGTCAAAGGGCAGGAGCATATTGTAACAACTTTAAAGAATCAGATGAAGGCTGACCGTATCGGACATGCATATCTGTTTTGCGGCACAAGAGGTACCGGAAAGACCACCGTCGCAAAGATTTTGGCAAAAGCCGTCAACTGCGAGCATCCGGTGGACGGAAGCCCGTGTGGGGAGTGCCCTTCCTGCAAGGCGATCGCAGCAGGCACCTCGATGAATGTGATCGAGATCGATGCGGCATCCAACAACGGCGTGGATAACATCCGCCAGATCCGCGAGGAGGTAGCTTACCGCCCGACGGAGGGACGCTACAAGGTCTACATCATCGACGAGGTTCACATGCTTTCCGCGGGCGCGTTCAACGCCCTGCTCAAGACGCTTGAGGAGCCGCCGGCTTATGTAATCTTTATCCTTGCGACCACGGAGGCACACAAGATCCCGATCACGATCCTGTCACGGTGCCAGCGGTACGATTTCCACCGCATTTCGATCGATACGATCGCAGACCGTCTTACCGAGCTGATGCAGGAAGAGCATATAGACGTGGAGGAACGCGCGATCCGCTATGTGGCGAAGGCAGGCGATGGCTCTATGCGAGACGCGCTCAGCCTGCTGGATCAGTGCATCGCGTTTCATCTCGGCGAGACGCTTACATACGATAATGTACTTGAAGTGCTTGGAGCGGTGGACACGGAGGTATTTTCGCGTCTGCTCCGTCAGATTTTAGATAAAAATATTGTGGGTGCGATCGGCACGCTTGACGACCTTGTGAACGAAGGGCGCGAGCTTGGACAGATGGTGACGGATTTTACATGGTATCTGCGCAATCTGATGCTGGTTCAAAGCTCAGATGGCATGGAGGACGTGCTGGATATGTCGAGCGACAATCTGGCAACGCTCAAAGAAGAAGCACAGATGGTCAAGCCGGAGATACTGATGCGTTACATCCGCATCTTTTCCGATCTTGGCAACCAGATCCGCTACGCGACACAGAAACGCATACTGATCGAGATTGCGATCATCAAGCTGTGCAAGCCACAGATGGAAAACAGCTACGACTCCATCCTTGACCGTATCGCAAGCCTTGAGTTCCAGATGGAAAAGGGCATTGTGGTGCAACAGGCACCGGCAGCTTCCGGCGGGGAGGCTGCTCCGGCGGTACAGGCACAGAAGATAGAGCTTCCTAAGGCAATCCCGGAAGATATTCAGGCGGTCGTACAGAACTGGCGGTCAATCCTTTCGGAGATCGGCGCGATCACAAAGACTTATCTGAAGATGGCGGTTCCGACACTCGGCAACAACGGAGATCTGCTGCTCATGCTGGACGACGAGAATGCATACACATATCTGTATGAGAATCGCAGCGGCTGTATCGATAATCTCCGTGCAATGATCACGGAACGAACCGGCAAGTCTGTGGAGATTACCGTCCGTAAGAATGAATCCGGGCGCCGCGCGCAGGATGTTGTGCCGGATCTGACACAGATGATACAATTTGATATCGAGGAAGAAGACTTCAACGAATAAATTTACAAACCAATAACAGGAGGATATTCCACAATGGCAAAAAGAGGTGGATTTCCGGGCGGAATGCCGGGAAACATGAACAATTTGATGAAGCAGGCGCAGAAGATGCAAAAGCAGATGGAGGAGGCTCAGGCACAGCTTGATGAGCTTGAGATCACTGCGACGGCAGGCGGCGGTGCGGTAGAAGTGACCGTG
This sequence comes from uncultured Agathobacter sp., assembly GCA_934307695.1. Lineage (GTDB taxonomy): Bacteria > Bacillota > Clostridia > Lachnospirales > Lachnospiraceae > Roseburia. Next base: position 81,897 of record CAKRCS010000007.1, read on the forward strand.
ACCGGCAAGCGCGAGGTTACCAAGGTTAAATTGTCCGAGGAGGTTGTAGATCCGGAGGATATCGAAATGCTTGAGGATCTTATCGTTGCAGCAACCAACGAAGCGCTCCGCAAGGTGGATGAGGCATCCCAGCAGTCCATGTCTAAGATCACCGGAGGGCTTGGCGGCGGATTATTCTAATGGAATACTTCAGCAGTGAAATATCAAAATTAATCGAAGAACTTTCCTCCCTTCCGGGAGTGGGAGCAAAGACAGCACAGCGGCTGGCATTCCATATCATCAACATGCCGGAGGACTCTGTGCAGTCGCTGTCGGACGCGATCATCAACGCGAAGAAAAATGTGCGCTACTGCAAGTGCTGCTACACGCTCACGGACTCCGATATCTGCCCGATCTGCAAGGATATGACGCGCGACCACAAGACGATCATGGTGGTTGAGAATACCCGTGATCTGGTGGCGTATGAAAAGACCGGAAAGTTTCAGGGTGTGTATCATGTACTTCATGGCGCAATCTCCCCGATGCTCGGCATCGGACCGAATGACATCAAGCTCAAGGAACTGATGCACCGGCTGCAGGAGGATGTGGACGAGGTGATCATCGCGACCAATTCCAGCCTTGAGGGAGAGACGACGGCTATGTATATCAGCAAGCTGATCAAGCCGACGGGAATCAAAGTGACCAGAATTGCCAGCGGAGTACCGGTAGGCGGCGATTTGGAATATATTGATGAAGTAACATTGCTTCGTGCCTTAGAGGGACGAACGGAATTATAAAAGGAGGAACTATGAATAATTTAGAGCTTCAGAAGACGGCGAATGAGATTCGCCAGAGTATTGTGACTGCGGTTCACAGTGCAAAATGCGGACATCCGGGTGGATCTTTGTCTGCGGCAGATATTTTTACATATCTGTATTTTGAGGAGATGAACGTTGATCCGGCAAACCCAAAGATGGCTGACCGTGATCGTTTCGTCCTTTCCAAAGGACATGTTGCGCCGGGATTATACTCTACGCTGGCACAGAAGGGCTACTTCCCGAAGGAAGATCTTTTAACCCTCCGCCACACCGGCTCTTACCTTCAGGGACATCCGGATATGAAGCACATTCCGGGCGTTGATATGTCCAGCGGCTCCCTTGGACAGGGACTGTCCGCAGCAGTCGGAATGGCAGCGGCAGGCAGGTTTGACAATAAGGATTACCGTGTATATGCACTTCTCGGCGACGGCGAGATCGAGGAAGGACAGATCTGGGAGGCTGCTATGTGGGCAGGCCACAGAAAGCTGGACAACCTTGTGGTGATCGTAGACAACAACAACCTTCAGATCGATGGACCGATCGACAAGGTCTGCTCACCATACCCGATCGACAAGAAATTTGAGGCATTTAATTTCCATGTGATCAACATCGATGGCAACGACTTTGACCAGATCCGCGCTGCCTTCAAAGAGGCGAGAGAGACAAAGGGAATGCCGACCGCGATCGTTGCAAAGACCGTAAAGGGCAAGGGCGTTTCGTTCATGGAGAACTCTGTTGACTGGCACGGAAAGGCACCAAATGATGCAGAGTATGAGCAGGCAATGGAAGAATTAAAGAAAGCAGGTGAAGCATTATGTCAGATGTAAAGAAAATCGCAACCAGAGACAGCTACGGCAACGCATTGGTGGAGCTGGGACAGGAGCATGAGGATCTGATCGTACTGGATGCTGACCTTGCAGCCGCAACAAAGACCGGTACATTCAGAAAGGCTTTTCCGGAGCGCCATTGGGACATCGGAATCGCTGAGGCAAATATGGCAGGAATCGCAGCAGGACTTTCTACCTGCGGCAAGGTTCCGTTTATCAGTTCATTCGCAATGTTCGCAGCAGGACGTGCCTATGAGCAGGTTCGTAATTCCATCGGATATCCGAAGTTAAATGTAAAGATCGGCGCAACCCACGCAGGAATCTCTGTCGGTGAGGACGGCGCAAGCCACCAGTGCCTTGAGGATCTTGCCCTTATGCGCGAGATTCCGGGAATGGTTGTCATCAATCCTTCCGATGACGTGGAAGCAAAGGCTGCCGTAAAAGCTGCTTACGAGCATGTAGGACCGGTTTACCTCCGCTTTGGACGTCTGGCTGTTCCGGTTATCAACGACCGTCCGGACTATAAGTTTGAGATCGGAAAGGGCGTTGTATTAAAGGAAGGCAAGGATGTTACCATTTTTGCTACCGGACTTGAAGTGAATGAGACACTTGAGGCGGAGAAGCTTCTTGCCGCAGACGGAATCGATGCGGAGATCATCAACATCCACACCATCAAGCCGCTTGACAGAGAGCTTGTTGTTGCATCTGCAAAGAAGACCGGAAAAGTTGTTACCGTTGAAGAGCACTCCGTGATCGGCGGACTTGGAAGCGCAGTTGCAGAGGTACTCTGCGAGGAAGCTCCGACCAGGATGCTGCGCATCGGTGTCAACGATACCTTTGGTGAGTCTGGCCCGGCACTTGAGCTGCTTCACAAGTACGAGCTTGATGCAGAAGGCATCTACAACAAAGTAAAAGCATTCGTAAAATAAATATCTGTTTTTAAAGCAAAGGCTGTGGCAGCGGAGGTGATCCGTGCGCCGCAGCTTTTTTCGCTTTATAGGATTCGGGTGTCAAAAGGTACCCGTCTGAAAAGTAACCGTCATAATGCACAAATATAATGCAATGAAGAACTGTATGGGCTACTCGTTACTAAATTCCTGCAAATGAAATGCCGCAGGAATTGTATGTAACGCGAGCAAGCCCATTCAAGCGGGAGCGGGTTCTGAAGGCATTATTTTGTGCATTATAAAGAGTCACATTATGACTCTTTGTTCTCCTTTCGTGTCGAACGATTCTTGTGATCGCGTGCCATAATCCATCAAATTTTTGCATAATACTGTGATAGCATAGGCGCAAAAGGAGTGTGCAGGTATGGCTGATTTGAAAAATATCCGGCAGATCGGATCTCCTACGGAAACAGATAAAATATTTATAGAGAACAACGCGTATCAGAGAATACACCGGGAGGAATTTCCGGAACGGAGAGTATTTGTGCTGATGGGGCATACCGAATGTGCGGCAACAGGGTATTCATCCTATGTGGAGGCGGTCATTCCGGTGTGGGACATCGCATTTTCGCAGGGAATCCCGGTGTGGAACAACCATGTGTGGAATGATGTATTCGGTGAGGTAAAGCGATCCTTTGAAAATTCGGTCATCATCGGCTGGGCGCTGGATTCTAAAGGGATACCGCCACGGCTGACCGCAGAGCTTGAAGCGGTTCACCGCGAGCATTTCGGGGGAGCGCATCAGCTGCTCCTTTTACTCGACTCGATCGAACAGGAAGAATATTTTTATCAGGCGCGTGCCGGACATCTGCGCCAAAGGGAGGGGTTCTACATATATTTTGACAGTGACTGCATCTATAACAACATCATTCCGGAGGAGGTGTGGATGGCAAAGGCGAAGGAGCATGAAGCCCTGCAGCCTGATCCGGAAGAAAAAGTGCAGGGCGACGTGGTTTCCATGCCGCGGGCGCGCTACCGCGATATTATAAATGCACAGCAGGCGCAGACACAGCAGGAAAACGGAAGCTGGATCAGCTCAGTGGCGATCATTGCTGCAATCGTGCTTTTGGTGGCGATCGCCGGAACAGCAGTGCGGCAGGGACGGTTTTCCATCGGGGAAATCCAGCAGGCGGTCGAGAGCTTAAGCGAGCGGGTGCATTTACAGGGTAAAACAGAAAACGAAGCCGATACACAGCAGGGCACTGCGGCGGAAACCTCGGCAGATGTGCAGAACGCGGCGGAGGCTTCCGTGGATGGACAGAACACGGCGGAAACTTCAGCGGATGCGCAGAATGCAGCTGAGGCTTCGGCGGGTGCACAGAAAGATGCAGGGACGCAGGAGGAGTCGCAGAGCGTGGAGACAATGCTAAGAAATATGGAAGATGCGCAGCAGAGCCAGGATATTACAGTGGAGGAAGTACAGGGCGGCGAGATTGGCAGTAATTAGTATTGCCCAAAGAATCGGGAATGTGGTATTATCTGTCATGTGCAGTATGAAAAAGCACAGGGACAAAACAGGAGGAAGCATCTATGGCGAAGACAAATCGCGAAGGGTTTAAAACCGTTGAAGCCGATTTGGATGAATTGGATGAGAAGATACAAACACACCGGAAGCATATTTTCTATGCAGTCGTGTGGCTGGTGGCAATTATGGTCATTGTGGTTGTCGGCCTTGAATTGTGGATGGCTGTCCGCAGCTACGATTCCTATGAGGTGTCAAACAGCATTGAGCGGAGCGACAGCGATGCGGCAAAGTACCTGTCATTTTGTGGAAACATCATAAAATACAGCAACGATGGAATCGTTTATACCGATAAGAATAATGAGCTGATCTGGAATCAGGCGTTCGAAATGAACACGCCGAGCATCACCGTATGCGAGAAATATCTGGCGGTTTATGACAAGGGCGGCAGCAATATTTACATCATTAAGAAGGACGGACCACAGAAACAGATCGAGACGACCATGCCGATCGAGACGGTCTGCATCGCAAAGCAGGGAACGGTCGCGGTTCTTATGAAGGATGGAACGACCTCCTACGTCAAATTGTACGACCGCAAGGGAAATGAGCTGGCAAATGGCGTATTTTACGCGGAAAAGGGCGGCATACCAATCGATATAGCGCTTTCCCATGATGCGCAGAAGCTCGCGGTCGATATGGTCAGTGTCATGGACGGCAATGTAAAATCCACGGTTACGTTTTACAATTTCGGATCCGTCGGACAGAATGAAATCAATAATAATGTGGGTGTATACAGCTATGCAGATACATTGATGCCGGAAATTGAGTATATATCCGATGACCGCATGATCGCGGTGGCGGACAACCAGATAATTTTGTTTACCGGGGATCAGAAGCCGCAGGCGGAGAGTCAGATCTTTTTGCAGGGCGATCTGGAGAGCGTCACTTATGATGATAAATATGTTGCCGTTGTGACACACAATTCGGGAAATGATGTCAGCTATCATATCGCGATATATGATATGAAGGGAAGGCTGATGATGGAGAATGACTCCGCACTTGAGTATTCACAGATTGAGTTCCTAGATAACCACGAGCTTTGCCTGAACAATGATTATTCCTGTGAGCTGTATACCGCACATGGGATTTTGCGGTTTTCATACACATTTGACAAAGAGATACATAAGATTATGTCATCCGGCGTAGAACCGAGCTATATATTTATGCTGGATGGAGTGACGGAAGAGGTGCGTTTGCAATGAATTGGTTATTGATAGCAGTAATATTGGTCATAGCGTGGAAAATGGTCGCCGGATACCGGAAGGGCTTCTTACGAGTGGCATACGCTCTGGTAGAATGGATTCTTGTGCTGGTATTTGTGACATGGGCAAGCCCGTATGTGGCGGATTTTCTTACGAACCACACCGGACTGCCGGCATACATAGAGGCACAGTGCATTGAACGGATGCGGGACTCAGTGAAGGCACAGAGTGAACAGATTGATTCCACAGAGGTGATGGTGCCGATCGAGACCAAGACCGCTGAGCTCGGAGAGAAGCTTAAAGAACTCGGAATCGTTCTGCCGGACAAGATCACGGAAAAGCTATTTGCAACATCACAGGATAAGATTGATGAAGCAATGTCCACGACCGGGGAGATGACAGACCGGATGCTGGAGGAGAAGGGTGTTTATCAGGCAGTCGCAGAAAAGATCAGTGGACTTGCAATCAGCGGACTTTCCTATATACTGACACTGATTCTTTCCTTGATCATATTCCGTGCGATCGGAAGCGGATTGCATCTTGTGAACAAGGTTCCGCTAGTCGGCGGCGTAAATCAGGTGTTTGGTTTTCTGGCAGGCTCCATAGAAGGCTTGATCTGTGTATGGATATTCTTTGCCGTTACGGCAGCTTGCGCGGGAACCGGATGGGGCAAGTTTGTCATTAGTTATATTGAAGAGAATCCGATGCTGATCTGGTTGTATCAGAACAATCTTCTGGTCTCTGTTTTGCTGTCATTTTTGCTGAAATAAAATTTTTTGAAAAAGTTGTTGACAATACCAAAACACCGTGCTATTATAATCAAGCTGACCGCGACGAGCGGTACACAAGCAACACAGAACATTGATAACTGAACAGTGAAAAACCTTGAAAGATTCTAATGAATTATTCAAGCAAATCGTAAGATT
>CAKRCS010000008.1 GCA_934307695.1 uncultured Agathobacter sp.
TGAGCAGTCCGTACGGGAATCGAACCCGTGTTTCCGCCGTGAGAGGGCGGCGTCTTAACCGCTTGACCAACGAACCATTTATGATATTACCATGCCGAAAAGGAAAAAGCAACCCTTTTTTGAAAAAAATTTAAATTTTGATCGGAATGTGGAACATAAAACGATATAACAAGTTATGCTCGAAAAAATTTGAGGATTTACATATTCTGCGCGGAAAACTTGATCCGGTTCAGCCGGGAATGACATGCTTCTTTTTTACGAATGTCATTGCTTTTTTATGCGCAGGATGTTAGTATAATTACAAAGCATATTTTCACGGCAGGCGTGGCCATTTATTGGGGCTGCACGTTCTTACACTTATCTGAATCATATTTTAACATATCCCGAAAATTCATGCTTTTACAACCATTCAACAAAAGCAGGAATTTGATCGGATATTGTTTATAGTTCCTGCTTGACACAATTTTTAAGGAGGAACTTATATGAAAGAAAACCGGGAGTACAAGAACGATGTTTTTTGCATGCTGATGGAGGATCCGATGAATGCGTTGGCGCTTTACAATGCGCTGAACGGTTCTGACCTGTCTGATCCGTCGCTGGTCGAGATGTGTACGCTGGATAAGGGCGTATCGGTTACTGTCCACAATGATGCGGCGTTTATCGTGGATGCGAGTTTAAGTGTCTATGAGCATCAGTCCACGGTGTGCCCGAATATGCCGGTTCGGAGCCTTGTATATTTTTCCAACATGCTTGAGAGCATGATAAAGGGAAAGAATATATACGGGCACAAGCTGGTAAAGATCCCAACGCCGCGGTTTGCAGTTTTTTACAATGGCGAGGAGCGTCAGCCGGAGCAGTACGAATATCGTTTGTCGGATTGCTTTGAGCACCCGGTCGAGAAACCGGAGCTGGAGCTGATCTGCAAGGTCTATAACATCAATTTCGGAAAGAATGAGGATATACTCGAAAAATGTCCGTTTTTGAAGGATTATATGACATTTGTTGATTATGTCCGCCGGTTCCACAAGGAGAATGAATACGAGCAGCTTTACGATGCGATCGAGCGGGCGATAGACCGCTGCATTGAGGAGAATGTGCTTCGTGACTTTTTGATCGAACATCGTTCGGAGGTGGTAAAAGTGACAAGACTTGATTATACGTTTGAACAGCAGATCCTTTTGGAGCGTGAGGATGCGAGAGAAGAAGGACGTGAAGAAGGACGCGAGCAAGGACACGAAGAAGGCTTCGAAGAAGGAATCGAAGCGGGAAACGAACAGGGGCAGGATCAGCTAAGTTCTATGCTTTCCTGGCTTATTGCAAGCGGAAGAAACGACGATGTCACAAGAGCCGTGAATGATAAAGCTGTGCGGACGGAACTATACAAAGAATATGAAAAAGTCAATCCGATGAAAAACTGAATCCATTTATATGATTGTCGATATAATCCGTTACTGTTCACGCGTCCCGCGTTCCAGTAACAATTCGCAGGCTTATTTGAGTTTTGCTTCGCAAAAGAAGCCTGCTCACACCTGAATCACTTTCTTACGCAGCGAAACAGCATGTGTTTCACTGCTGAGTGAACAGTAACTAAAATCCATCTTTGGAAGAATGTGTCTCGAATTATTTGTTGCATTTAGCGGTATGATAAATTATAATTAAAGCAGTCACAAAAGAGAATGTGCAGCCTGGGATGTTCGACAATCCTGTATATTTAGAACCTACATTTACTTTTCATGGGATTCCTATATGAGCTGTTGGATGTCAGGCCGCCTCGTATCAGCGGAAGGCAGAAGGCAGACTGCGGTTACCCACCTAGCAATAGCGCTAGGAGTCTAAATTGCAGGAAACGGCATTTTGGGTTTACACAAAAGATAGCGTTACAAAAGATAGCCATTACCAAAGAGAAACAGTTACAAAAGAGGAACTTTTACGAAAGAGGAATAATTATAGACAACCAAAGACCCCCACGGGATAAGATACCAAAGAAAAGGGAGCTGCTTTATGCGGCTCCCTTATTTGTGTGGTGTGACGAAAAAACGTATGCTTATGCAAGAGTAAATGGGGGAGTGCGCCTGCTGTATGAAAAAGAAATTTGACAAGGTAAAATGGATGATACTTCTGATGATCGCGTTGGTGGTTGTAAGTGTTTCCATAACAATTTTGGTGGTGATGCACATGGTGTCGAAGCAGACTGCAAAAATTCCGCAGAATGGGACAACACAGGAAATAAACGCGCAGATTCTGGTGGAAAATGTCTATATCACCGAGTGCGCAGACAACTGGATCACATTCCTGTATCAGGGCGGATCATACAGGTTCCGGGGGCAGATTGCAGGCGGTTACAGCGGTGTCGCAGACATTTATTTTTTAAATAATAAAATCGACAAGATCGCGCTAAAGCGAACCACTGTCCATGGAACACTGCTCAGCTGCAGCGAGGATCAGATCGAGGTGGAAGGATATGGTCTGGTGGAAAAAGCAGCGTCGCTTGCGGTGTACCGGATTGTGGAGGGACAGGTGGAAACAGGTGATTTTTCCGGGCTTTTCATCGGGGAGGAGAACCTTAGCTATGTTGTGGCGGAGGGGAAAATCTGTGCGGTCATTCAGAATGAGGATGACATACAGGTGGCGGATAAGGAAGATACAATCCGCGTGCTGCTAAAAAATGGCGAGAACATTACCTATCAGAAGCTGTATATTACCGGTTCAAAAGAATGGATGATAAATGGAGCCATACAGAAGGCAGATGATCCGGTAGATATGGTAAGTGTGATCCGCCAGACCGCGGAGAAAACAGATCGGCAGAGCCAGACAACCCAACTGCCGGATGTGACAATGGTGCACACAGCGCAGGCAGTCTGCAATGATGGATTTTTGTACATCACAGACGAAAATGGCACAAAGCTTGGCAACGGCTACGAGGGGATATTTCTGGTGCGGGAATGGGAAGAAGGTGTGGTTTTGATAAATCAGATCGGAATAGAGGATTATGTGCGCTATGTGCTGCCGTCGGAGATGGAGAGCACGTTCCCATTTGAAGCGCAGAAGGCGCAGGCAGTCTGCGCGCGGACATTTGCCTATGCGCAGATGCAGAACAAAACGTATGCTGCATATGGTGCAAATGTGGATGACAGCACATCATTTCAGGTATATAATCGGTTTGGAACAAGCAGTATGACGGATCTTGCGGTGGAGGAAACGAAAGGCCAGCTCATGGTGTATGATGACCAGCCGATCACCTGTTACTATTTTTCGACCAGCAATGGTTTTACGGAGGATATGGAGGTGTGGGGTGAGGAAAATCCACCCTATATAGCGGCACAGAGCCTGCTGCTTTCGGATAATACGTCGGTCGGGCGGCTTAGTCTGCGCGCCAATTACATAGATTTTTTGCAGGAGGCACCGCAGTCCTACGACAGTGATTCGCCGTATTACCGGTGGAACGCAATTTTGGATCTGGATGCATATACCGATGACTCCCTTGGAAAAATAAAAAGTATTACATTGACCAAACGAAGCGCAAGCGGCTATGTCCGTTCAATGGATATCTGCTACGAGAAGATGACACAGACGCTTACCGATGAGAACGAGATCCGCAAGTTTATAGGAAAGCTGCTGTGTGAGGTCACGCTGGCAGACGGGACGAAGCGGACGGATATGACGATGCTTCCGAGCGCGAGCTTCGTGATCACGGGGCAGGATGGACAAAAATACACCTTATCCGGCGGCGGCTTCGGGCATGGAATCGGAATGAGCCAGTATGCTGCCGGAAAAATGGCGGAGCTTGGAATGGATTACCGGGAAATTCTGGTGTTCTTCTATAAGAACGCATTTCTTGCGCAGAGCAGATAGGCTGGTTCAAAGGGTTTGAAATAACATAGAGAATGACAAAAAGGAAAGGAAACGGCAGAAGATGAAATTTGACATGCATTGCCATACGAAGGAGGGCTCTGTGGATGCGAGAGTCTCCATAGAGGATTACATTAAGACATTGCACGAAAAGGGCTTTGACGGGATGCTTATAAGCGACCACGACAGCTATGACGGGTATCGCTACTGGAGAAAAAACATTCGTGGGAAAAAGTACAAGGATTTTGTTGTCTTAAAGGGTGTGGAATACGACACGGTGGACGGAGGACATTTTCTTGTGATCCTGCCGAACCATATCGGATTGAAAATTTTAGAAATTAAAGGAATGCCGGTGCATCTTCTGATCCGGCTGGTGCATCACTACGGCGGGATCTTAGGACCGGCACATCCTTGTGGGGAGCGCTATTTAAGCCTTTTTTCAACGGGAAAATACAAGCGAAAGCAAGACATTGCATTGCAGTTTGACTTCCTGGAGGGCTTCAATGCGTGCGAGGATGAAAGAAGCAACGCAGGCGCAAGGGAGATGGCGGCAAAATACCGGCTTCCGATGTTTGGCGGCAGCGATTCCCACAGACCGGACTGCGTGGGCTGTGCCTACACGGAATTTGATGCCGATATCCGCGATGAGAATGACCTGATTTCCTACATCAGAAACGGCGGCAGGACGACGATTGGCGGAACGCGCTATTTTGGAACGACTAAGGACAAGCTGGGCGTGTTCAATCATCTTTTGGTGCAGTCCTTCTGGTTTTACAACAAGACCGGTGCTATGATCCGCGGGCGAAAGCGCAGGGTGGAGCTGGAGAAGGACAAGCTCCGCAAGATGCGGGAGAGCAGAACGAAAAAGAACAGCGTTTCTTCAAAAGACAAAGACAGTCAGAATTAGCCAACACACGAGGCACGATGAAAAAGTCCTTGATGTTTTTTACACCCTGTGCTAAAATATGTGACATGTGAAAGGCAATGAATGTGTACAGTAGAGCATATGACTGCTGCAAGAGAGAGAAGGTCACCGGCTGCAAGCCTTCTTAAGTAAAGGATATGCTTGAATTTCCCACAGGAGCTGCGCGGATGAAGAACGATCGTTTTGTAGTCTGTGACGGACGCTGCACGTTACGCAGAAGATAAGTGCCGGATACAGGTTGTCCGGAATTTGGGTGGTACCGCGATCGAATCGTCCCATGATAGCAATCAGCTATCATGGGATTTTTTTTGCCTGATTTGGAAAATATCCGAATAAAGCAAAATGCCACACCAGGATGCGTCCCGTGTGGAACGAAAGATGCGCTTGCATGTCCACTTATTTAAAAAGACTGTATTAAGAAAAGGAGAACGAACATGGCAGAATTTACAGAACTGAGTGAGAAGATTGCCAAAATCAAAACCGAAGTGCAAGACGAGCTTGCAAAGCTCGAAAGCTCAAAGAGCGTGTACGAGTACAAAAAGAACATCCTTGACGGAAAGAACGGACTGATCGGCTCATTGATGAAGCAGATGGGCAAGATCCCGAACGAGCAGAAGGCAGAGTACGGCAAGAAGGTAAACGAACTGAAGGCATGGGCGCAGAACCATTTTGAGGAGCTGGATGCCAAGCTTAAGGCGGAGGAGATGCGCCTGCGCTATGAGAGCGAGAAGATCGATGTCACAATGCCGGCAGTTAAGAACGAAAAAGGCAATCTGCATCCGGTAACACAGGTAAGGAACCAGCTTACCGATATTTTTGCCTCCATGGGATTTGACATCTATGAGGGAACCGAGATCGAGACCGATTATTACAACTTCACGGCATTGAACACCCCGCAGGATCACCCGGCAAGAGATATGCAGGATACCTTCTATCTTTCCCCGGATTTTCTGCTTCGTACCCAGACCTCCGCAGGGCAGATCCATGTCATGGAAGCAAAGAAGCCGCCGATCAAGGTTGTTTCTCCGGGCAAGGTATTCCGCTCCGATGATGACGCTACCCATTCCCCGATGTTTACCCAGATGGAGGGACTTGTTGTAGACAAGGGAATCACCCTCTGTGACTTAAAGGGTATGCTTGATGAGTTCGTACAGAAAATCTTCGGAAAGGGTACGACAACAAGACTCAGACCGTCTTATTTCCCATTCACCGAGCCTTCCGTAGAAGTTGACGTTAGCTGCTTCCAGTGCCACGGCAAGGGCTGCAAGCTCTGCAAGGGAACCGGCTGGATCGAAGTGCTTGGCGCAGGCGTGGTAAATAACAAAGTCCTTGAGGGCTGTGGAATTGATACCAAGGAATACAGCGGTTTTGCGTTCGGTATCGGTATCGAGCGTGTTGCGATGCTTAAATATGGAATCAATAATATCAAGCAGTTGTTTGAATCGGATCTGCGTGTGTTAAAGCAGATTGATGATTAAGGGAAAGGAGAACGTTTGTTATGTTAGCACCACTGAGCTGGTTAAAAGAATATGTAGATATTGATGTTACCCCGAAGGAGCTTGAGGAGAAGCTGTTTTCGTGTGGATTTGAAGTGGAAGAACTGATCGAGACAGGCAAGGACATCAGCAAGGTCGTTGTCGGACTTGTGGAGAGCTGTGAGCCGATCCCGGATACCCATCTGAATCTGTGCAAGGTCAATGCCGGTGAGCATGGAACCTTCCAGATCTGCTGCGGCGCAGACAACGTAAAGGCAGGCGGAAAATATCCGCTCGCACTCGTAGGCGCTACCGTTTATGCAACAGCGAAGGATCACAAGACGATCGAGGGCGTTATGGAGATCAAGGCAGGAAAGCTGCGCGGCTATGATTCCTTCGGTATGCTTTGCTCCGGAACAGAGCTTGGTCTGACCGAGGATCTTTATCCGGGTGCAGGCTATAACGGACTTTTGGTTTTGCCGGAGGATGCACCGCTTGGAGCGGACGTAAAGCCGATCCTTGATATGACCGACTGGATCTTTGATATTGCGATCACCGCGAACCGCCCGGACTGCCAGAGCATCTACGGTATTGCAAGAGAGGTTGCTGCCGTACTCGGCAAGCCGCTTAAGCCGCTTGCACTTAATTATACGGAGAGCGGAAAGACCAAGGACGGATTTACCGTAAAAGTCGATGCGACAGACATTTGTCCGAGATATATCGCACACTATGTACATGACGTGGAAATCAAGGAGTCCCCGGCATGGATGAAGAAGCGTCTTGCACTTGTCGGATGCAATTCCATCTCCAACATGGTCGACATCACCAACTACATCATGAAAGAGCTCGGACAACCGATGCATGCGTTTGATTACAACTATCTGGAGGGCAATCAGATCCATGTGCGCAGAGCAGATGACGGCGAGAAGATCACCACACTTGACGAGAAGGAGTTTACGTTAAATAACGCCAACCTTGTCATCTGTGATGGCGTGAAGCCGGTTGCACTTGCCGGAATCATGGGCGGCTTAAATTCCGAGATCCTTGACACGACAACAGAGGTAATGTTGGAATCTGCAAAGTTTGCAAGAGATAACATCCGCAAGAGTTCCCGCGCACTCGGACAGTCCTCCGATGCAAGCGCAATGTACTCCAAGGGTGTCTATGAATACACGACAGATCTTGCCATGAAGCGTGCGCTTCACCTGATCGAGGAGTTAGGCTGTGGAAAGATCTCCTCCACACACGTTGAGGCTTCTACCGGCAACTCCATTGAGCCAAAGGAGATGAAGGTCAGCATCGCGCGCGTAAACGGCGTGCTCGGCATCAAGGTGCCGGATGAGGACATTGTCCGTATTTTAACAAACTTACATTTTGCTCCGCAGATCAACGGGGACGAGCTTACCATCCAGATCCCGCCGTATCGTGAGGATATGGAATCCTACCCGGACGTTGCGGAGGAGGTCATCCGTATGTACGGCTATGACCATATCGTACCGACCTTCATGCCGACCGCACAGGTTACGATGGGCGGACTTAATTTAAGACAAAAGACAGAGCTTAAGATCAAAAATGCACTATGCGCGGCAGGCGGATACGAGGGAATCCATTACTCCTTCTTTTCCCCGGCTGACCTTGATCTGCTTCGTCTGCCGGAGGATGCAAAGGAGCGCCATGCAATCCGTCTGATCAACCCGATCAACGTTGATCTGTCTTTGATGCGTACAACACTTGCACCGCAGATGCTTCGCGCGATCGCAAGAAACCAGAAGAGAGGAACGATCGAGGGACGTATTTTCGAGCTTGGCAATATCTTCATCCCAAAGGACCTGCCGCTTACCGAATACCCGGACGAGCGCGAGACACTGTGCGTCGGCGTATTTGGCGAGAACGAGGATTTCTTCACCTTAAAGGGAATGGCAGAGGCTGTCGCAGAAGCGCTTGATGTAACCTTTACCTACGACAGAACGCAAAAGCCGTTCTTACATCCGTATCAGACCGCAGCGGTATTCTGTGAGGGCGTAGAGATCGGATATCTTGGCAAGGCATGCTATGAGGTATGCAACGAGCTGGATATGCGTACTCCTGCATACATTATGGAGCTGGATGTGCGCGCACTGTCACAGTGGTTTGGAAAGAGCAGAACCTTCTGCCCGCTTCCAAAGTTCGCTGAGGAAAAGAGAGACTTCGCCTTTGTGATGGATCGCGACATTACCTGTTCCGAGGTGGAGAATCTGATCTATGAATCCTGCGAATATGTAACGGATATCCGCCTGTTCGATGTTTACGAGGGTACACAGCTTGCACTCAACAAGAAGAGCATGGCATTTACCGTTGTATTCACACCGAAGGAGGAAGAGTTCACTCCGGAGATGATCGATGGATTTGTGGATGTCATCTTAAAGAACTTAAATGTAAAACATGCGATTACACTTCGCGTCTAGGAGCAGATATGGACGTAAAAGATTTTTATTATGATCTTCCGGAGGAACTGATCGCTCAGGATCCTCTGGAGGACAGATCATCTTCAAGACTGATGGTACTTGATAAGAATACCGGAGCAATCGAGCACAAGATCTTTAAGGATATTCTGGATTACCTGAATCCGGGAGACTGTCTGGTATTAAATAACACAAAGGTCATTCCGGCGCGCCTGTTTGGCGTGAAGGAAGGCACCGAGGCAAAAATCGAGATCCTGCTTTTAAAGCGCAGGGAAAACGACATCTGGGAGACGCTCGTAAAGCCGGGCAAAAAGGCAAAGCCGGGAACAAAGATCAGCTTTGGTGACGGACTTTTGACAGGCGAGGTCATAGATGTTGTGGAGGACGGCAACCGTCTGATCCAGTTTACCTATGAGGGAATCTTCGAGGAGATCTTAGATCAGCTCGGTCAGATGCCACTGCCGCCGTACATCACGCACCAGCTTGCTGATAAGAACCGCTATCAGACCGTGTACGCCAAGTATGACGGATCGGCGGCTGCACCGACAGCAGGACTTCACTTTACGAAGGAGCTGCTTGCTGCGGTAAAGGAAAAGGGTGTTGATATCGCGGAGGTAACGCTCCATGTCGGACTTGGAACCTTTCGCCCGGTCAAGGTGGACAATATTCTTGACCACCACATGCATTCGGAGTTTTATATGATCTCGCAGGAGGCTGCGGACAAGATCAATCATGCCAGGGAGAACGGACACCGCGTGATCGCGGTCGGAACGACAAGCACCCGCACGATGGAGGCGGCTGCCGACGAGAACGGAAAGCTGCATGAGTGCAGCGGCTGGACGGAGATTTTTATCTATCCGGGCTACCGGTTCAAGGTAATCGATGCGCTCATCACGAACTTCCATCTGCCGGAATCCACGCTTGTCATGCTGGTTTCCGCGCTTGCGGGAAGAGAGCATATCCTTGCGGCATACGAGGAGGCGGTAAAAGAGCGTTACCGGTTCTTCTCCTTTGGGGATGCGATGTTTATCCAATAGTTTTTACGCAGAATTAACTTTTTACTTGTGTAAAAACGAAAGATGTAATATGATGTAAGTAATCTTATGGGGAAGTAAAGGTGGGAGGAATAATGGAAGAAAAGAGAAAGCACAAGAGACTTGATCTGGATGTGAATGTCCAGCTGGAGCGTTTGGATGAGGCTGGTATCACGACCTTGAAATATGTACATGTGGATGTTACGGATATTTCCCGCAGCGGTATTGGGTTTAAGTCCAAGGCAGCATTGGAGACCGGTACATACTATGATGCCAAGATCCAGATCTGGACGAAGGAAGTGGTGGATGCGGTTGTTGAGATCGTAAGACGCACCCAGAATGAAGATGGCTATTCCTACGGTGGAGTGTTTATCGGAATGACGGATACGGATGCACTCAAGATCGACATTTACCAGATTTTTAACGATTTGTAGAATGGAAGGGGTTGTCGTTTGACAACCCCTTCTTTCGTACCTAATTTTATGCAGACACGAGGAATGGATCATGCTGACACAGGAATATCACGTTAAAAAAGTACAAAAGAAAAGACCGATCGAGGTATGTGTTCCCGGTTCAAAGAGCATTACCAACCGTGCGCTTCTCATCGCGGCACTCGCAGAGGGAAAGAGCACGCTTAAGGGAGTTCTCTTTTCCGATGACTCCCGCCATTTTTTACAGGCGCTTTGTGACCTCGGATTTGAAGTGGAAATCGATGAGCTAGGCTGCACCGTTACCGTGCTGGGCTGCGGCGGCAGGCTTCCAAACCGGGCGAACTCCGGAAGCGTCTATGTGGGAAGCGCCGGAACAGCAGCGCGCTTTCTGACCGCATATCTTGGCATGTCGGAGGGCTGCTTTCATTTAGATGCCTCCGAGCAGATGCGAAAGCGCCCGATGAGGGAGCTTCTTGTTGCATTGGAGGAGATCGGTGCGGACGTAACGTATGAGAACGAGCCGTATCATTTTCCATTTTCCATCGGCTGTGCGGGGCGCAAGAAGCATGAGGTGACGATCGATGTGGAAAAGAGCAGCCAGTTTTTGAGTGCACTTTTGATCGTTGCAATCCTTTTTGAGGAGAATTTTACGATCCATGTTGCCGGCAGCCATGGGATGGCGTATGTGGAGATGACGGTTGCGATGATGAAGCAGTTCGGCGTGCGGCTTTTAAGACCGGATGCGCAGACCTTTGTGATCCCGGCGGGGCAGCGCTACATCGCAAGGGAATATGATATCGAGCCGGATCTTTCCGCTGCCTGCTATTTTTATGCGATGAGCCCGCTTTTAGGCGTGCCTGCGCGCGTGCACGGCGTACATAGTGAGTGCTTGCAGGGGGATGTGCATTTTCTGGATGTACTTAAGGATATGGGCTGTACGGTCGGGGAGGAAAAGGACGGCGTGCTGGTGCTGCCACCGAAGGATGGCAAGATGCACGGCGGAAGCTGGGATCTGTCGGGATTTTCGGATCAGGCGCTGACGCTTGCCGCGATTGCACCGTTTGCGGATGCGCCGGTTACGATCGGGCATATCGGACACATCCGGCTGCAGGAGTGTGACCGCATGGCAGCGATTGATAAGAATCTGTCCGCGATGGGAATTGCCTGCGAAAAGACGCAAGATTCCGTCACAATCTATCCTGGGACTCCACATGCCGCGGCGATACAGACCTTCGAGGATCACCGGGTGGCGATGGCATTTACGCTGCCGGGGCTTGTGACAGAGGGCATTGTGATCGAGAATCCGTCGTGCTGCCGCAAGACCTTTGAACATTATTTTGACGTAGTAGACGCCGCTTTGTATTAAAGCGGCGTCTTTTCTATCTCTTATACACCTTGTAATTGCGTTCTTCCAATATGACGATGGCGTGATCCAATGCGGTCTGATCGTAGAACTCGACGCGGAGGACGCCTTCTTCAAATTCACGGTTGTGAATGATCCCGATATTTTTGATGCTGACACCCTTGTAAGCGAGGAGATTGGCAATGATCGCGATCTCACCGGCCTCGTCCACCAGATCCAGATAAATCTCATAGACGGAGGATGCGGTCTTACGTCCCGGAATGAACATGGAATCGCGGTAGTTCTTCGCGCTCTGGAAAAAGTCCATGATCCGGTCGGAGTCATAATCGACGAGCAGCCCGCGCAGATATGAGAACTTTTCCATGTAAAGATCCATCAGCTTTACAATCTGGTCGCGGTTGGATGCACAGATGTTTTCCCACATGACCGGGGAGGAGGAGGCAACGCGGGTAATGTCGCGGAAGCCTCCGGCGGCAATCGTTTTCATGATTTCCTGTTCATCGTCGATTTCCTGAACAAGATTAACAAGCGAAAATGCGATCATGTGTGGCAGATGGCTGATCGATGCTGTTGCATAATCGTGCTCCTCGCAGCCAAGCACCAGAGGAATCGAGCCAAGTGACTTAACAAAGTCGCGAAATTCTCCTAAGTACCTGGAGGCGGTATGTGCGGTTGGTGTGATGATGTAATAAGCATTTTCGAGGATGGAGACATTGGCGTTGGTAATGCCTGTCTTTTCCGAACCGGTCATCGGGTGTCCGCCGATGAAGTTGTGATCGAGGCCGAGTGCGGTAACTGCCTTGTGAATCTCGGATTTGGTGCTTCCGACATCGGTGATGATGCAGTCCTTGCGGATGACCGGTTTTAATCCGGCAAGATATTCGATGTTTTTATTGACGGGAGCACACAAAAAGATGTGATCGCAGTCACGAAAATCGCTAAGCTCAAGAAGCGAGCTGTTTGCGATGATTCCCTCCCTGTATGCGGTCTCTATGGTTTCTTTGTGTCCGGCGGTTGCAAGAATGGTGCAGCCCGGCAGATTACTCTTTAATTTTTTTGCGATGGAGCCACCGATGAGTCCTAAACCGATGAATCCGACTTTTTCAAATGCCATGAAATTCCCTCCAAATAGTTCCTTTGAATTTATTCTACTACATCTTTGGAATACGTCAAATATTGTTGGACAATTCCATATTTTTTGAGGTAATTGCACAAAAGTGTTGTAATAATAAAAGATTATTAGTACAATATATCCATGAGAAATTACATAAGGAGGGTTTTTACATGAATGTTTACACAACGGACAAAGTAAGGAATGTAGTCTTACTCGGACATGGCGGTTGCGGTAAGACTTCATTGGCAGAGGCGATGGCTTTTCTTTCCGGCATTACCACTCGTATGGGGACGGTGGCAGACGGAAATACGATCAGCGATTTCGACAAGGAAGAAGCCAGGCGGCTGTGCTCGATCCACACCTCAGTAATACCGATTCTCTGGCAGGATACCAAGATCAATCTTTTGGATACGCCGGGCTCTTTTGACTTCGTGGGGGAGGTCGAGGAGGCTGTCTCTGCTGCGGATGCAGCGATCATTGTTGTATCCGGCAAGGCTGGTATCGAGACGGGAACCAGACGCGCATGGGAGCTTTGTGAGCAGTATAAGCTGCCGAGGATCATTTTTGTAACGGATATGGATATCGACAATGCCAGCTATCGTCAGGTGGTTGAGGATTTACAGGCAATGTACGGCAAGAAGATCGCGCCGTTCCATCTGCCGGTCCGCGAGAACGGAGAGTTTGTCGGCTATGTCAATGTTGTTCAGCAGAAGGCAAAACGCTGGAAAGCGGACGGAACCGTGGAGAAATTTGAGGTTCCGGACTATTCCAGGGAGAATCTCGGAATCTGCCGGGAGGCTTTGATGGAAGCGGTTGCAGAGACGAGCGAGGAGTTCATGGAGCGCTACTTTAATGGGGATGAATTCTCAGAGGATGAGATCCGTCAGGCACTTCGCGTGAACGTGATCGACGGCTCCATCATCCCGGTGCTGATGGGCTCGAACATCCTTGCGCGCGGCATGTATACGCTGATGTCGGATATCGTAAAGTATCTGCCAAGCCCGGATCGCAGAACCTGCGCCGGCATCAACACCAAGACGAATGAGGTATATCAGGCAGATTACAATTTCGCCAAGGCAAAATCCGCCTATGTATTTAAGACGATCGTTGATCCGTACATTGGCAAGTACTCGCTGATCAAGGTCAATTCCGGTGTCTTAAAGACGGACGATGTGCTTTACAACTTCCACCGTGACACGGACGAGAAGATCGGACGGCTGTATGTGATCCGCGGCAACAAGGTGGAGGAGGTTCCGGAGCTTCATGCAGGAGACATCGGGGCACTTGCAAAGCTTGCAAATACCTTTACGACCGATTCGCTCTCCACAAGAAACCAGCCGGTTGCATATATCCGTGCAAACATTTCCAAGCCGTATGTATGCATGCGCTACAAGGCGAAGAACAAGGGCGACGAGGATAAAATCTCGCAGGCACTTCAGAAGGTGCTTCTTGAGGATCTGACGCTGCACGTTGAGAATGACAGCGAGAACGGACAGACGCTTCTGTACGGAATCGGCGACCAGCATCTTGAGGTTGTCGCAAGTACGCTTCGCGAGAAGTATAAGGTCGATATCGAGCTGATGCGCCCGAAGATCGCATTCAAGGAGACAATCCGGAAGAAAGCGGACGTGGAGTACAAATACAAGAAGCAGTCCGGCGGACACGGACAGTACGGTCATGTAAAGATGACCTTTGAGCCGTCCGGGGACATGGAGCTGCCGTATGTATTTGAGCAGTGCGTTGTCGGTGGTGCGGTTCCGAAGAATTTCTTCCCGGCAGTGGAAAAGGGTATCGCGGAGGCAGTTAAGAAGGGCCCTCTTGCGGCATATCCGGTCACAGGTGTAAAAGCGGTGCTCTACGATGGCTCCTACCACCCGGTAGATTCCTCCGAGCTTGCGTTCAAGGTGGCTGCAAAGCAGGCATTCAAGAAGGGCTTTCTTGAGGCAAAGCCGGTGCTGCTTGAGCCGATCGCAACACTCAAGGTCATTGTGCCGGACAGCTATACGGGCGATGTCATGGGTGATCTGAACAAGAGAAGAGGCCGTGTCATGGGAATGAACCCGACCGGAAACGGCTATCAGGAAATTGTTGCGGATATCCCGATGCTTGAAATGTACGGCTACAATACGCAGCTTCGTTCCATGACAAGCGGAAGCGGAACGTTTTCTTATGAGGTTGCCCGCTATGAGCAGGCTCCGGACGATGTGGCACAGAAGGAAATCGAAGCAAGAGCAGGCAAGCTTACCGATAACGAAGAATTATAGTTTATGACAGAAAGGGAGTGTGTTTCATGAATATGCGGGTAAAACGATGCATAGGAGGAAGCGTACTCCTTCTTCTTGTGTTTTTGTCTGTTGGGCTTGTCTGGCATCGGACAGGGACGGCAAAGAGACGCACCACAAATACGGTTGACAGCCGTGCGAGCGTGAAGGACTACCGGTATCGTTCCAGGGAGAGCGCGAAGAACCGGTGGCTTAAGAACCTTTCCTACGATTTTTTGGATGAACTGATGATTCCGGGGATGCCTTCGTCAAAGCTTCAGGATCTGGAGACGCAGAAGATATTCAGTGCGGCGCAATGCCCGCAGGGAATCTGTCTTACCGGGGAATATGTGATCCTGACCTCCTACTCGGAGGGCAGGGATGATCTCGGTGAACTGTTTGTCTTTGACCGGGAGAGCGGGGATTTCCTTGTCACACTCGGCATGAACCCGAAAAGCCATCTCGGCGGGGTGGCTTTTGACGGGCAGAATGTGTGGATCTGCAATTCGAGTTCGCGAAGCATCGAGCGGATTTCTTATGATTTTGTGAAGCTGATGGCGGATCAGAATACGGGCGAGGTTGTGGATGCCTCCAAGATGGTCGATACCATTCCGGTGGAGAATACGCCGTCCTGCATCACCTATGACAATGGCAGGCTGTGGATAGCGACGCACACGGTATCCGGGGACTCGGAGCTTGTCGCATATTATTATAACAGCAAGAAGGAAGATCTTACCGCGCTAAGCAGCTACCGCATACCGCGGAAGGTGCAGGGAATCGCGTTTGATGATGCGGGGCGTGTGTATCTGAGCACGTCCTACGGGCGGGCAGCCTCGTCCTACCTGAAGGTGTACGCATCTGTTTTTGCAATGTCCGGGAACCCGAATAAACCTCAGATCCAGGTGGAGATGCCACCCGGATCTGAGGAAATCGCTATTTCCGGGGATGAGATCTATGTGCTGTTTGAGTCTGCCGGAGAAAAGTATTTTTACGGCACGGATGGCAAGGGGATAAGCCTTAGCCCGATCGATAAGATCCTTGTGCTCGGCCGCAGCGCGCTTACCGGCTAGGCACCCATCATATTTAGAACCTTCTGGATACGAGCCCGCTCATCCGGGCTTAGATCCTGCATGAGGATCTCACTGATAAAGCGAACCTCCGGCTTGGTAAAATTGATGTTCTGCTTTTTCGCCTGACTCATGTATGCCATGAGAAACGGCATGGCATCTCTGGTGCTTTTGGGTTTGTCTTTCTTGGCAAACTCCATTATGAAATCCATTTTGTTTTTATCCATTCCGAGCAGTTCGGGATGTTGCTTGAAGATGTCCTCCATCATATCGGTAACCTCCGGATGATCGTATTATTATATGCCGCGTGCCGGCTAGAAGTGAAACATATCGTAGTTGTCGACGATGCAGAGCAGATTTAACAGATTGTCGATCGCCTCCTGCTCATTTTTGGTGCAGTATTGCTTCAATTCTCCGAGCAGTGTACTTGTCCTGTTTCCACCTTCCGGTATGGAACAGGCGGATAACTGGTTGTCGCTCTCGTCGAGGACAGACATGACATTGCGGTATTCGAGGTACTGGATGAGTGCCGCTAACTGTTTTTTCTGCGCGTTTCCGATGTATGGAACGATCGTCTTTAGCATCTGTAATTCTCTGGTCTGGATCGCCTCATCATAAGGTGTTGGCATGTTTTCTTTTTCCATAATTTTAGCCTTTTTTTACATATTATGTGGGGAAAGGCACAATATGAGCTGTTTTTTCATAAGATGAGGAAAAAGGAGTTTTTTCAATGGGAATTTTGATCATAGATGGCAACATGGTGTATGAGATCGACGACGAATGCATGAAAAAGCGCACGCCGCCCAGGGAATGTGATGTATATAAAGCGTACCAGAAGCAGAAGGAGAAGGAAAAGGAAAAGGATAAGGATAAGAACAAGAAGCAGAGCTTTTGAAACCGAAAAAAAGGACCGAGACACCGGCCCTTTTTTGATGGAAACCTATTAGCAGATGCTGTTGTTACCGCAGCCGCAGAAGAGAAGCAAAAGGATAATCCAGCAGCAGCTGTTGTCGCCGTTAAGCAGGCCGTTACCGCAGCCGTTGCCACATCCGCTACCGCAGCCGTTTCCGTTGCAGAAGAATAATAAGAGGATGATCCAGATAATAGAACTGCATCCTCCTTCGTTACATCCACAGTTTGTTGCAGCTAAATCACTCATGCGTGACCTCCAAAATTATTTATTTACAGTATATTGTATGAGACGGATTTTTAAGGGTTCCTATTTTTTAAAATAATTATTTTGATAGTCTTGACTTTGATTTTTTGAATGTTTAAACTAAACACAGACTATTAAGAAAAAGGAGAACAAAAATGGAAAAGATCAAAATGACAACACCGCTTGTTGAGATGGACGGAGATGAGATGACCAGAATCCTTTGGCAGATGATCAAGGATGAATTGCTGACTCCTTTTATTGATTTAAAGACAGAGTATTATGATCTTGGCCTTGAGGAGCGCAACCGCACCAACGACCAGGTTACCGTTGACTCTGCAAATGCGACCAAGAAATACGGTGTTGCGGTAAAATGCGCAACCATCACTCCGAATGCGGCACGCATGAAGGAATACGATCTTAAAGAGATGTGGAAGAGCCCGAACGGAACCATCCGCGCGATGCTCGACGGAACCGTATTCCGCGCTCCGATCGTTGTAAAGGGGATCGAGCCGAACGTAAAGACCTGGAAGAAGCCGATCACGATCGCAAGACATGCTTACGGTGATGTGTATAAGGCAACGGAGATGAAGATTCCGGGTGCCGGTAAGGCAGAGCTTGTCTATACCGCAGAGGACGGAACCGAGACAAGAGAGCTGATCCACAATTTCACGGGAGCCGGTGTCATTCAGGGACAGCACAATCTGGATGCGTCCATTGAGAGCTTTGCACACAGCTGCTTTAAGTATGCGCTCGACACCCATCAGGAGCTGTGGTTTGCAACCAAGGATACGATCTCAAAGAAATACGATCACACCTTCAAGGATATTTTTCAGGAAATCTATGATACCCAGTATAAGGAAGCGTTTGAGAAAGCGGGCATTTCTTATTTCTACACCCTGATCGATGATGCGGTTGCCCGCGTTATGAAGTCCGAGGGCGGATTTATCTGGGCCTGCAAGAACTATGACGGTGATGTTATGAGTGATATGATCAGCTCCGCATTCGGTTCTCTTGCAATGATGACCTCCGTTTTGGTATCTCCGGACGGATATTATGAATATGAAGCCGCACACGGAACAGTACAGAGACATTACTACAAGCACTTGAAGGGCGAGGAGACCTCCACCAACTCGGTTGCAACGATCTTCGCATGGACGGGAGCACTCCGCAAGAGAGGCGAGCTTGACAACCTTCCGGAATTGTCAGCATTTGCGGATAAGCTGGAAAAAGCATGTCTGTCAACTATCGAGTCCGGAAAGATGACAAAGGATCTTGCGCTCATCACAACACTTCCTGATCCGGTTGTGCTGAACAGCGGAGATTTCATCAAGGCGATCCGCAGCGAGCTTGAAAAGCTGCTGTAATACATAGTCTGTTAAACTTTTCACACATTGACAGTTTGCAGAAGAAACCCTATAATCATATATAGGGTTTCTTTACATTTAAGAGTGTTGGAGGAATGATGGTGGAAAAAGAAATATCGCAGGCTGTGATTCGCCGTATGCCAAGATATTACAGATATCTTGGAGATCTTTTAGATGAGGGTGTAGAGCGGATCTCATCCAATGATTTAAGTCACCGCATGCATGTGACGGCCTCACAGATCCGTCAGGATCTGAACAATTTCGGAGGCTTTGGACAGCAGGGGTATGGATACAATGTGCAGTACCTGTATGATGAGATCGGCAAGATCCTCGGCGTGAATAAGAAGCACAATATCATTGTGCTCGGAGCCGGTAATCTCGGTCAGGCAATCACAAATTATACGAAGTTTGAGAAGCTTGGATTTGTTATCATCGCGCTTTTTGATGTCGATCCGGCTTTAAAGGGGAAAAATGTACGAGGCATCCCGATCCTTATGATGGATGAACTGGATGATTTTTGCAGGTCACATTCGGTTGATATTGCGGCACTCACGCTGCCGAAGACATTTGCCAAGGACAATGCAGCGCATCTGGTGAGGCTTGGAATCCACGCAATCTGGAATTTTGCACACGTTGATCTGGATCTGGAGGATCAGTCTGTCATCGTGGAGAATGTCCACTTATCCGACAGCCTGATGCAGCTTTCCTACAATATCGCCAAACAGCATAACTAGCGTGTTTTGTTTACTTCTTGGGGAGAAGATGAGGAACGTTATATGCGGGAAAATCAGGAAGAGTTCAAAAAAGCATTACAAGGGAAAAATATTCCGATTTTAGTACTCGATCAGAAGTGGCACCGCCTGTTCGCAATCCATGGCAAGCCACAGGAGGTCGTGGAGTTAGAGAGCAGCTTAAACGCACTGCTTGCAAGGCAGGGCAAGCTGAATACGGATGAAAAGGCACTCAAAAAGCTCAAAGGGCAGCTGATGGACAACATCGTACTCAATATGCAGGAGTCGGACGATTCGGCGCAGAACAGCATGCGCGGACAGAAGCTTGAGGCAGACCGCAAGATGATCGATGAGACGAATGCCAGGATCGAGGCGATCGAGGATGAGCTTTTAGAACTCCCGAAGCAGATTCATGCGGTCAACGAATCACTTATGCTCGCGAGCATGGATTATTTTTATGAAAAGCTCCGCGTTAACAAAGAGGAATCGGACGAGATCGATGCCTGGATCAGGCAGGTACGCATTGAACTGAAGAAAAACATAATCCGCAAACAGAATCGTGACATCAACAGCCATGAGATGTATGCGTATATACATGATGTGCTCGGCGCGGAGGTGCTTGACCTTTTCGATGCCGAATACGGAGCAACGGATAACAAAGAAAGTTAGGGGATCGTTTCGTGCAATATCTTGTTACGGGAAAAGAGATGAAGCTTCTTGATCAAAATACCAGCAGCCATTTTCATGTGCCACCGGTGGTACTTATGGAACAGGCTGCCGGAGCATTTGTTCAGAAGCTTTTGTCATTTGGCAGACAACTGAAAAAAGTATTGGTCGTATGCGGATATGGCAACAATGGCGGCGACGGGATCGCAATCGCGCGTCTTCTGAACCAGAACCATATCCCGGCATATATATATCTGTGTATGGATAAGGAGGAGAAAGACGATAATCTTTACCAGATGCAGAAGAAGATTTACCGCTCCTATGGCTACCCACAGGTGACGGAGATCGCCGCAGAGGATGTGTATGACTGCGTGATTGATGCGGTATTCGGTACCGGCTTATCCAGACAGATAAGTGGTGCGCCGGAGCAGACGATCGACTGCATGAACCGTATGGGCGGCTGGAAGGTTGCGGTTGATATCGCATCCGGGGTATCGGCAGACGGCGGAGAGATCATGGGCTGTGCATTTGCAGCGGATGATACGTTTACATTTTCCTTTCAGAAAATCGGGCAGACCATCTGGCCGGGAAGGGAAGCAAGCGGCAGCGTAAGCGTCCTTCCAATCGGAATCACGGAGGAGAGCTTTTTGGAGAAAAAGCCGTCGTTTGCGACTTTGTGCGACGATGACTTCTCGCTTCTTCCGAAGCGGATGGATCATTCAAACAAAGGCACCTACGGCAGGCTTTTGGTGATCGCAGGAAGCCACAATATGGCAGGGGCGGCGCTCTTTGCTGCAAAGGCTGCATACCGGACGGGGTGCGGGCTAGTAAAGATCTATACAGCGGAGGAGAACCGCGTTTCCTTGCAGACGATGCTGCCGGAGGCGATCCTTTCAACCTACGATAAGAAATACGATGAGAAACAACTATCCGATGAACTGAAATGGGCGGATGCGGTCGTGATGGGACCGGGAATCGGAACGGCGGGAAGTGCGCTTGCCATGCTCAAATTTGTGCTCCAGAGCATCACCGTACCGCTTCTTTTGGACGCGGATGCCTTAAATCTTTTGGCACAGGAGCCGGAGCTTCTGCTTCGGCCACATCTGGATCTGGTGCTTACCCCGCACCTTGGTGAGATGGCGAGACTTAATAACGAGACAATCTCGCTGATCCAGACGAGACTTGTTGAGACGGCGCAGGAATTTGCGATGCGCTATGATGTTGTGTGTGTCCTGAAGGATGCCAATACGATCACCGCCGTGCCGTATGGCATGACCTACATCAATACCAGCGGCAATCACGGAATGGCAACTGCGGGAAGCGGGGATGTCCTTTCGGGCGTGATCGGTTCACTTCTGGCGCAGGGCGCAAGCGCAGAGCTTGCATCGGCGCTCGGCGTACATCTGCATGGACGCGCCGGCGATTTTGCGGCGGGAGAGCGCGGTAAAAGAGCAATGACCGCAAGTGATATCATTGACGGGCTATCCGGAATATTATGTAATGTGGAGTAAAATATGTTTAGAGAAGAAATCAGCAGAGTATATGCAAAAATCGATCTGGATGCATTGCGGTACAACATGGAATCCATGCACCGGAATGTAAAAGAGGATACTAAATTTATCGCTGTGATCAAGACGGATGCGTATGGACATGGCGCGCTTCCAGTCGCACAGGCAATCGAGGAGCTGCCGTATCTGTGGGGCTATGCCGTTGCCACAGTGGATGAGGCGAACGCGCTTATCGAGAATGGCAGAAGAAAGCCGATCCTGATCCTTGGCATCAGCTTTTTTGAGCAGTACCATGACATCGTGGAGAAGCATATCCGCCCGGCGGTCTGCGATTATGAGGTCGCAAAGGCACTTTCGGACATTGCGGCAGACCTGAATGAGACCGTCCACATCCACATTCCGATCGATACGGGAATGAGCCGTATCGGATTTCAGGTGACGGAGGAGACGGCACAGACGATCGAGAAGATCGCAAAGCTTCCGAACGTGGAGATCGAGGGTATTTTTACCCATTTTGCCAAGGCGGACGAGGCGGATAAACTTCCGACCGAGGAGCAGATCGCACGTTTTAGAAAGATCATTGGCATGGTGGAGGAGCGCGGGATCCATATTCCGCTCAAGCACTGTTCAAACAGCGCTGGAATCATTGAGTTTCCGGAGGCAAATATGAATCTGGTGCGCGCGGGCGTGACCATGTACGGTATGTGGCCGTCGGATGAGGTACGCCGGGATGTCATATCACTTCGCCCGGTGATGTCCTTAAAGAGCCACATCTCCTTTATCAAGCTGCTTGAGCCGGGGCGGCAGATCAGCTATGGCGGGACCTATACGACAAAGGAGTCTAGAAAGATCGCAACGATCCCGGTCGGCTACGGTGACGGATATGCCAGAAGCCTTTCCAATAAGGGCTATGTCCTTATCCGGGGGCAGCGCGCCTATATCTGCGGCAGAGTCTGCATGGATCAGTTCATGGTGGATGTGACAGATATTGAGGGGGTAAAGGAAGGCGACAAGGTGACACTTCTTGGAAGAGACGGTACGGAGTGCATTACGATGGAGGATCTCGGCAATCTGTCCGGACGCTTCAACTATGAGTTTGCCTGCCTGATCAATCAGCGCGTACCGCGCCTCTATGAGCCGTAATTTTTAAAGCAGGCAGCTCCGTAAGATTTTTGCATACGATGTGAATACACTTGATAAATTTGGAAATACTTTTTGTAAAGCATCAAAAACCAATATTTATGGAGTGGAATCAATATGACAGTGCAAAGAGGAGATATTTATTACGCGGATTTACGGCCGGTCGTTGGCTCCGAGCAGGGGGGAGTACGACCGGTCTTGATCATACAGAATAACATCGGCAACCGGCACAGCCCGACTGTCATCTGCGCGGCAATCACGTCCCAGATGAACAAGGCGAAGCTTCCGACCCATGTGGAGCTGCATTCGGATCAGTACGATATTGCAAAGGACTCGGTCGTTTTGTTAGAGCAGCTTCGCACGATCGATAAAAAGCGCCTAAAGGACAAAGTGTGCCATCTGGATAACCAGATCCTTCTTAAGATCGACAAAGCCCTGGAAATCAGTCTTGAGCTGTATACATAAACTTGACGGAATTTCCATACAATGGTATCTTAAAAAGGATAAACGTAATTATTTTAAACAAATAAAGGAGAATCTACTATGGATGACAGTGCCAGTCCCCGAACGAAGCCGTCCGGATTTTTGAAACGATTATTCGGAAAAAGTTATGAGGATGTGACAGAGGAAGAAATCATTTCAATGGTGAAGGAGGGACACGAACAGGGTGTCTTAGAAACCTCCGAAGCCGAAATGATACATAATATTTTTGAATTTGACGAAAAGGAAGCAAAGGATATCATGACGCACCGCAAGCAGATGACCATGTTAGATGGCAAACTGTCCTTTACGGATGCGGTCGGCTTTATCATTGAGAGCGGACGCTCCAGATATCCGGTGTATGAGGAGGATTCCGATACCATTATCGGCGTGCTCCATATTAAGGATGCATTCCGCTTCTTTTCCCGCAACGAGGTGTTCCGCACCTCGATCAAGGACATTCCGGGACTATTGCGTGAGGTGGTATTTGTTCCGGAGACAATGAAGATCAATACGCTTTTTAACATGATGCAGAAGGAAAAGAGCCATCTGGTCATTGTGGTCGATGAATATGGACAGACCTCCGGGTTGGTTGCGATGGAGGATATCCTAGAGGAGATCGTTGGCAACATCGAGGATGAGCACGACAAGGAGAGCCAGCAGATCGAGCAGGAGGCGGACGGCTGCTACCGGATCGACGGACTGACAGACTTAAAGGATGTGGTATCGCTCCTTAAGCTTCCGGTTGAGGAGGATTCGTTCGACACACTAAACGGCTTTTTGATCTCGCTGCTTGAAAAGATCCCAAGCGATGGGGAGCATCCGGTGATCCGCGCCTACGGCTATGTGTTCGAGGTGCAGAAAGTAGAGGATAAGATCATCCGCGAGGTATTGATCTACAAAGAATCGTAAGCAATGCTTTGTGCATGGACTTGCACGATACGATAAAGTTTGCTAGAATAAATTAGAAAAATTTTTAGAAAAGAGGAAACAGTTTATGTCAGGACATTCGAAATTCGCGAATATCAAGCATAAGAAGGAGAAAAACGACGCAGCAAAGGGCAAGATCTTTACAATGATCGGCCGTGAGATCGCTGTTGCAGTTAAGGAGGGCGGTCCGGATCCGTCCAATAATTTCAAGCTTGCACAGGTGATTGCCAAGGCAAAGGCAAACAACGTTCCGAACGATACCATTGAGCGTGGAATCAAGAAGGCGGCAGGCGAGGGCGGAGCTGTCAACTACGAGACCGCTACATACGAGGGCTATGGGCCATCCGGCACAGCAATCATTGTACGCTGCCTTACCGACAATAAGAACCGTACCGCAGCTAACGTCCGCAACTGCTTTACCAAAGGACAGGGAAGCATCGGTACACAGGGCTGTGTATCTTATATGTTTGATGAGAAGGGACAGATCATCATCGACAAGGAAGAATGCGATATGGATGCAGACGACCTGATGATGGCAGCGCTTGACGCAGGCGCAGAGGATTTCAGCGAGGAGGAGGACAGCTACGAGATCATCACAGCTCCGGCTGATTTTGAGAACGTCCGCAAGGCTCTTGAGGATGCGAAAATCGCAATGGCATCCGCAGAAGTGACCATGATCCCACAGAATTATGTCACCCTTACCGATGAAGCTGACATCGTAAACATCGGAAGGATCCTTGATTTCCTCGATGATGACGATGATGTTCAGGAAGTATTCCACAACTGGGAAGAGTAAGCAAGGTTTTTCAAACATATAATGATTATAGGGGGCATATATGAATAAAATCCTTTTTGCAGCATCAGAGTGTGTACCATTTATTAAAACAGGAGGTCTTGCAGATGTATGCGGGGCACTTCCGAAGGAGTTTGATAAGGAATACTGGGATGTGAGGGTTGTAATACCGAATTATAGCTGCATTCCGGAGCATTTCCGCAATCAGTTTGAGTATGTAGCGCATTTTTGGATGTCTGCAGGCCCATATATTCAGAACAAATATGTAGGTATCCTCCAGTACAAGATGGACGGCATTACCTACTACTTTATTGACAATCAGGAGTATTTCAACGGATTTACCCCGTATGGCAATGTCCTTTATGATATCGAGAAGTTTACCTTCTTTGACAAGGCGGTTCTTTCTATGCTGAAGCACATTGACTTCCGCCCGGATATCATTCACTGCCATGACTGGCAGGCAGGTCTGATCCCGGTATATCTGAAGAATGAATTTTCGGCAGATGATTTCTACTGGGGAATCAAGACGATCATGACCATACATAACCTGAAGTTCCAGGGCGTATGGGACATCAAGACGATGCAGGGCTTTACCGGTTTCTCCGCAGACCTGTTCACACCGGACAAGCTGGAGTTCAAGAAGGATGCCAACATGTTAAAGGGTGGTCTTGTGTATGCGGATTATATCACCACGGTAAGCGATACCTACGCGCAGGAGATCCAGAGCGAATATTACGGCGAGGGCTTGAACGGACTGCTATCTGCGAGACATTTTGATATGCAGGGAATCGTAAACGGAATTGATTACAAGGTTTACGATCCGAATACCGATCCGAAGATCTATATCAACTATGATTTGGAGTCTTTCCGCAAGAAAAAGGCGATGAACAAGGAAAAGCTTCAGGCAGAGCTTGGACTTGCGGTTGATAAGAAGAAGTACATGATCGGTCTGATCTCACGTTTGACAGACCAGAAGGGACTCGACCTCATCGATTACGCGATGGAGGGCATCACGGATGAATTTACACAGTTCGTTGTGATCGGCACCGGAGAGGGACAGTATGAGAATCTGTTCCGCCACTACGCATGGAAGTACCCGGATCGTGTATCTGCAAATATCTGCTATTCGGATGACCTTGCGCACAAGCTCTACGCGGCGGCGGATGCATTTTTGATGCCATCCCGGTTTGAACCGTGTGGACTTACCCAGCTGATCTCGTTCCGCTACGGAACGGTTCCGATTGTGCGAGAGACCGGAGGCTTAAAGGATACGGTCGAGGCATTTAATGAGTACGAGAACACGGGTGACGGCTTTTCCTTCGCAAATTACAATGCAGATGAAATGCTTCGCGTGATCAACTACTCAAAGCACATCTATTTTGACAAAAAACGTCAGTGGAATCAGATGATTGAGCGTGGAATGACGAAGGATTTCTCATGGAATGCTTCCAAGTTCCGCTATGAAGGACTTTACAATTATCTGATGGGTAAATAGAGAATTAAAGCGAGAATAATCTGTTTATTCTCGCTTTTTTGGAGGTTGGATTTATGGCAACAAAGAGAAGAACTTCTGGCAGCCGTGCTTCGGGGCGTTCTTCTTCAGGAAGAAAGACAAAAAAAGAACGTATGCAGGAGATGGAGCGCAAGGCGGCTTTCCGCGAGGAGATCATCCTCTGGATCGTGGTTGCGGTTTCTCTGATCCTGTTTATCAGCAATTTCGGGGTCGGCGGCAAGGTCGGCAACGCGATCAGCGGGATTCTTTTTGGAATTTTTGGCATTATCGCGTATGTTTTCCCGGTGATCCTTTTAGTTGGCAGCTTTTTTGCCGTGTCGAACAAGGGTAACTTTTCTGCGACGATCAAGATCGTGTCTGCTATTTTGCTGGCGCTGTTTTTATGCTTGTTCGCAGCACTTTTGTCGGAAGCTGACACCGTGATGAAGCCGGTGGAGGCATTCAAGTTCTGCATGGAGAACAAAAAGGGCGGCGGCATCTGTGGAGGAACGCTTGCATATTTGCTGGTTCCGGCATTCGGGCGTATCGGCACTTATATTATTGACATTATTGTCCTCATTATCGCGCTTGTTCTCATCACCGGCAAATCTGCGATGAAAGGCATGAAGCATCAGGGACAGAAGGTATACGAGTCTGCGAAGGAGAGTAATGAACGCTATCAGGAGTACCGCGAGTACAAGGCGCAGGAGCGCGAGAAGCGACGTCTGGACAACAAGGTAAGCGGTGTCTCCGCTGACACGAAGATCGATACGGCGGAACAGGACAATTCAGATAAGCTTTCCGAGCTTCGCGTGGACAATGCAATCGACCTCCCGAAGGTCAAGGAAGAGAGCAGGGTACTGCTAAATTCTTCCGGCGAGATTACCCATCCGACAGAGCCACAGGCGATCCCGGAGCCGGAAGCTGAGCTGGAACCTGAGCCGATCCGTTCCGTCACACCGATGATCTCCGGCAATTTTTCAAGGGATTCACATACCGCAGAATCCGACAATATGCGAAAGATCGTTCCGATGCGTTCAGAGAGCGCAGCCGGCTTTGTGGCAAATACGACGCTTCACGAGGCACCAAAGCCCGTGACAAGCGTACCGGAGGAGCCGGATATGCCGGTATTTCCGGATCCTGCAACGGCGGAGGCACCAGAGCAGGAGGAGACGATTCCATCCAGAAAGCCGAAGCAGACCGCGGAGGAGATCAAGCAGGGTGTGCAGGAGGTGTCGGACGAGATCGACCAGACCGCCGCTTTGGTGAAGCGCTATGTATTCCCGCCAATCGAACTTTTGAAGAAGCCTTCCGGCAACAAGGCGGGCAACTCGGAGAGCAGCCTGCGTGAGACGGCAGCCAAGCTCGAACAGACGCTAAAGACCTTCGGCGTGAATGTCACGGTCACGAACATCAGCTGTGGACCGGCAGTAACGCGCTATGAGGTACAGCCGGAGATGGGGGTAAAGGTAAGCAAGATCGTTGGTCTTGCCGATGATATCAAGTTGAATCTCGCGGCTGCGGACATCCGTATCGAGGCACCGATCCCCGGAAAGGCTGCTGTCGGTATCGAGGTGCCGAACAAAGAGAATGTCATGGTTTCCTTCCGCGAGCTGATCGAGGACAGCGAGTTTAAGAATGCCAAGTCGAATATCACTTTTGCGGTCGGACGCGACATCGCCGGAAAGGTAAAGGTTGCAGACATTGCAAAGATGCCACACCTTCTGATCGCGGGTGCTACCGGTTCCGGTAAGTCTGTATGTATCAACACGATCATCATGAGTATTTTGTATAAGGCAGATCCAAACGATGTCAAGCTGCTCATGATCGACCCGAAGGTGGTTGAGCTTAGTGTATACAACGGCATTCCGCATCTTATGATTCCGGTTGTGACCGATCCGAAGAAGGCAGCAGGCGCACTCAACTGGGCGGTGCAGGAGATGACCACCCGTTACGAGATGTTCGCGGAGTGCGGTGTGCGTGACATCAATGGCTATAATGCCAAGGTGGAGCAGCTTACACCGATCGAGGGGCAGGAGATGCCGAAAAAAATGCCGCAGATCGTCATTATCGTGGACGAGCTGGCAGACCTTATGATGGTCGCATCGGCGGATGTCGAGGAAGCAATCTGCCGCTTGGCACAGCTTGCAAGAGCGTGCGGTATCCATCTGGTCATCGCAACACAGCGTCCTTCCGTCAATGTCATCACGGGACTGATCAAGGCGAACATGCCGAGCCGTATCGCGTTTGCAGTTACCTCCGGTGTGGACTCAAGAACCATCCTTGATATGGTAGGCGCGGAAAAGCTGCTCGGAAAGGGCGATATGCTGTTTTATCCGCAGGGCATCCCGAAGCCTCTGCGTGTGCAGGGCGCGTTTGTATCCGACAAGGAGGTTGCGGATGTGGTTGACTTCTTAAAGTCCAATAACGGCGCAGCGTCTTACAGCGAGGATGTACAAAAGAAGATGGAGAGCCTGCAAAGCTCTGCCAATCAGACAGTGTCCATCTCCGATTCCGATACCGGAGCGGACGGCAGGGATTCCTATTTCAACGAGGCTGCCAGGATCATCATCGACAAGGACAAGGCATCCATCGGTATGCTGCAGCGCTACTTAAAGGTAGGCTTTAACCGCGCGGCGCGTATCATGGATCAGCTTGAGGAGGCAGGCATCGTCGGACCGGAGGAGGGAACGAAGCCGAGAAAGGTTTTGATGAGCCCGGAAGAATTTGAGCAGTTTGTTGACGAAATGGGCTGAAAGTGATAAACATATTAACATACATTAAATTGCAGGAGGATAAGGGTTTGAAATCAGATATTGAAATCGCGCAGAGCGCGGAAATGATGCATATAAGAGATGTGGCAGCCTCTTTGGATATCAGTGAGGACGATCTTGAATTTTACGGAAAGTATAAGGCAAAGCTCTCGGATGAACTGATCGAGCAGGTACAGTCGAACCCGGATGGCAAGCTGATCCTTGTGACAGCGATCAACCCGACTCCTGCAGGAGAGGGCAAGACAACAACGAGTGTCGGACTTGGCGAGGCGTTTGGAAAGCTTGGGAAAAAGGCAGTGATCGCACTCCGTGAGCCTTCCCTCGGACCGTGCTTCGGCATCAAGGGAGGAGCGGCAGGCGGCGGCTACGCACAGGTTGTCCCGATGGAGGATCTCAATCTCCATTTTACCGGGGATTTCCATGCAATCACCTCCGCAAACAACCTGTTGGCAGCGCTTCTGGACAATCACATCCAGCAGGGCAATGAGCTTGGAATCGATCCGCGACAGGTAACGTGGAAGCGCTGCATGGATATGAACGACCGTGTACTGCGCAATATCGTTGTCGGACTCGGCAGCAAGATGGACGGAATGGTGCGTGAGGATCATTTTGTTATCACGGTTGCATCCGAGATCATGGCGATCTTATGCCTTGCAGATGACATGAAGGATCTCAAGCGCCGT
Source organism: uncultured Agathobacter sp. (assembly GCA_934307695.1). Classification (GTDB taxonomy): domain Bacteria; phylum Bacillota; class Clostridia; order Lachnospirales; family Lachnospiraceae; genus Roseburia. The sequence continues at coordinate 29,678 of CAKRCS010000008.1, forward strand.
CTCGGCAACATCATCGTCGCATATACGTTCGACGGCAAGCCGGTGACTGCCAATGACTTGAAGGCAACCGGAGCAATGGCTGCGCTTCTTAAGGATGCGTTAAAGCCGAACCTGATCCAGACCTTAGAGCATACGCCTGCGATCGTACACGGAGGACCATTTGCAAATATCGCACACGGCTGCAATAGTGTGCGTGCGACCAGGACCGCGTTAAAACTCGCGGATTATGTTGTGACGGAGGCAGGCTTTGGTGCTGACCTCGGCGCTGAGAAGTTCTTCGATATCAAGTGCCGCAAGGCGGGACTTACACCGGATGCGGTCGTGCTTGTCGCTACGATCCGCGCACTCAAATACAATGGCGGCATTGCAAAGGAAAACCTCTCCGAGGAGAATCTGGACGCGCTCGCACGCGGAATCGTCAATCTGGAGAAGCACATTGAGAATCTGCAGAAGTATGGCGTGCCGGTCATCGTGACCTTAAACTCCTTCGTGACGGACAGCGAAGCGGAGACTGCTTACGTTGAGAAGTTCTGCAGGGAGCATGACTGTGAGTTTGCGTTATCCGAAGTATGGGAGAAGGGTGGCGAAGGTGGAATTGCCCTTGCAAACAAGGTACTCCATACGCTAGAGACAAAAGAGAGCCATTTTGCACCGCTTTATAAGGATGAGCTTTCCATCAAGGAGAAGATTGAGACAATCGCAAAGGAAATTTATGGTGCGTCTGCGGTAACGTACGCACCGGCTGCGGAGAAGGAAATCGCAAGAATCACAGAGCTTGGCTTTGGTAATTTCCCGGTCTGCATGGCAAAGACGCAGTATTCCTTATCCGACGATCCGAAGAAGCTCGGCCGCCCGGAGAACTTTACCTTGAATGTTCGTGAAATCTATGTATCTGCTGGTGCAGAATTTGTTGTTGCGATCAACGGATCGATCATGACCATGCCGGGATTATCCAAAAATCCTGCGGCTTATGGAATCGATGTCAGTGATGACGGAACGATCACCGGACTGTTTTAAGGAGAATTATGGCTGAAATAATTAACGGAAAAGAAATCTCTGCTGCCTTAAAGGATGACTTAAAGGCGGAGGTTGCCGCATTAAAGAAAGCGGGAAAGTCCTGCTGTCTTGCGGTGATACAGGTAGGATGCGATCCCGCATCCAGCGTATATGTCGGGAATAAAAAGAAGGCTTGTGCATATATTGGAATTGAATCGCGCTCGTATGAGCTTTTGGAGGAGACAACGGAGGAGGAGCTTTTGGCTTTGGTTGCGAAGCTGAATGCAGATGACACAGTACACGGAATCCTCTGCCAGCTCCCGCTGCCGAAGCATATCTGTGAGGATCATATCATAAAGGCAATCTCCCCGCACAAGGATGTGGATGGTTTTCATCCGCAGAATGTGGGAGCGCTTGTGATCGGACAGCAGGGCTTTGTCTCCTGCACACCGGCAGGTATCATCGAGCTTCTTCACAGAAGTAATATCCAGATCGACGGAAAGCATTGCGTGGTTGTCGGAAGAAGCAATATTGTCGGCAAGCCGATGGCACTTCTGATGCTACGAGAAAATGCGACGGTCACGGTATGCCATTCACACACGAAGAACTTGCAGGAGATCTGCAAAGAGGCGGATATCCTGATTGTTGCGATCGGCAAGCCGAAGTTTATTGACCACACTTATATCAAAGAGGGTGCAGTTGTGATCGATGTAGGAATCCACCGTGGTGAGGCTAACAAGCTGTGCGGCGATGTGGATTTTGACGACGTTGCCGGACATACCAGCGCGATCACTCCGGTTCCGGGTGGCGTCGGACCAATGACAATTGCCATGCTCATGAAAAACTGTGTGGAAGCTATGAAACTGTATTCCTAATATTTCTTAAGGGGATTTGATATATGAAATGTATTTATTGTGGCGCTGAAATGCCGGATGGCAGCGTTTTTTGCGCAAGATGCGGAAGAGAAGTCCAGATCATTCAGAATATGGAGGCACTTGAGGATGAGTATCTTGCAGGAATCTTAGAGCAGGGACAACAGAACAAGCCGGGAACTTCTTCCGCCGAGGCAAAACGCAAAAAGCAGGAGGCAATGCGCAGGGAACAGGAACGGCGCAAAAAGAAAAAACGCCTGACCATTTTTTACTGTGTGCTCGCAGTCCTCATTGTGTGCGGCATCGGAGTGGGACTCTACATCAGGCATACGATCGATGTGGAGCATGCCAATTCTGCGGATTATCAGATCATGAAGGCACAGGAGGCATACGCAGCCGGCGACTATAAGACAGCGATCACCTATTATGAGAATGCCTGCAATTTGGACAACAGCAATCTGGAGGTAAAGCTCACGCTTGCGGGGCTGTATTTTGAACGCAAGGATTACGATTCCGCGCTGCTTCTGTATCTGGAGGTGCTTGAGGCAGATCCGCAGAATGTGAAGTGCTACCAGAATCTGATCGCAATCTATGAATATAAGAACAAGACGGATGAGATCATCGCACTCAGCAAGAACGTCACAGACCCGGATATTCTGGCACTGTTTTCGGATTACATCGTCAATGCCCCAACCTTTAGTGTGGAGGGTGGCAAGTACAATAAATACCTTGAAGTGGCACTTGCATCTGATGCCGACAATACGATCTACTACACGATGGACGGCACAGATCCGTCCGTATACGGCAGGATCTACCGCGAGCCGTTGTCTCTTGACAAGGAGGGCGAGTTCTCCATCCGCGCGGTATGCGTCAACACGAAGAAGCTGTATAGCGACATCGTGGTGGAGGATTATGTGATCGATATTCCGGCACCGAGTATGCCGGTGGTTACACCAAACGGAGGTACCTTTGACGAGGAGACCTTGGTTTCCATTACTGTTCCACAGAATTGCACCGCTTACTATACCTGGGACGGCACGATACCAAGCGTGCTTTCCGATAAGTACATCGCGGAGATGCCGGTTCCAGACGGCAACAACATCCTCTCTGTTATGATCGTGGATGAAAAGACCGGAAAGTGGAGCGAGATCTACCGCGGCAGATTCGTATATTACCCGGTTACGGATGCGGATGTGTCGGCAGACGGTGAAGCCTCTGCTACCGGAACAATCGTGCCGGTGGATGGCAACGCAGATGCATCGGCAGACAGCCAGACAGACACTGGTGTTGCGGCAGATGGCGCGCAGTAGTATTTCAGGTGTTTTGCAATAAATGCCCCGGAATAAGAAGGATTGACTTTAAAAGCATCAGACCAGCGGCGCTGGCTGGTGCTTTTTTGATCCTTTCCTGACGGAATCGAACCGATTATGTACGGAAATGTAATTGACATGGAAAAGAAGATTATATAAAATAATTGAGATGGAGTGTATCAAAATGGAAAATAACCTGAACAAAACACCAAAGAGATTAGAAAAAGAGGCGATCCGGAACAAAAAGATCATTGATACGGCATTTCAGATTTTTGTGGAACGCAAGATCGAGCCGGTCAGCATGGGTGAGATCGCAGATGCGGTGGGAATTGGACGCGCGACCTTGTTCCGCTGTTATTCCAGCAAGCTGGAGCTTGTCATAGCGGTATGCTCGGCGAAGTGGAAGGAATACTTCGATGTGCTGGATGCGGTACGACCGATCTCATCCGTCGGGGACATCCCCGCGATCGGACGTTTTATATTTACGCTGGACAGCTACATCGATATGTACCAGAACCACAAGGATTTGCTGCAATTCAATGATAATTTTAACCACTATGTAACGCATGAGAAGGCAAAGGCGGAAATGTTCGAGGAGTTCCACCGCTCGCTGTATTCCGCGAACACCAGATTTCACCTGATGTTTGAAAAGGCGAAGGAGGACAAGACCTTCCGCACGGACATCCCGGAGGAGATTTTCTTCCGAGTGACGCTGCATTCCATGATGGCAACCTGTGTGCATTACGCGGGCGGTTTTATCTGGGGAGCCGAGGACAACAAGGACTACACGGCAGAACTGGTTCTGCAGAAGGAAATGATCATAAATTTTGCAAAGGGTTAGAGAGGACAAGGTATTATGAAAGTAAATGGAGTAGCTAAAAAAGTAAAAAGGGGCACGGCGCTGCTTCTTGCCGGATTGATGATGCTGTCATCCGTGGACATATCCGGGCTTGAAGTAAATGCGGCGGAGGAGAGCGCGTATGAGGCAGGCGCAGCTAATGCGCAGGCGGAAAATGGCGCGAGCTTAAAGGAGTCCGATGCAGATGCACAGGCGGAAAACGGCGCGCACTTAAAGGAGTACGATGCGGACGCGCAGGCGGAAAATGGTGCAAGCTTAGAGGCGTCCGATGCAGACGCGCAGGCAGAAAATGGCGCAAGCTTAGAGGTGTCCGATGCAGACGCACAGACGGGAAACGACGCGCTCTTCGAGGAGTACGGGGTAGAAACGCAGGCGGATGACACGGCGGCAGAAGGGAATATCATCATCACAAAGCAGCCGGAGGACATCACTGTATTTGACGGCTATACGGAGCAGCCTGTTCTTTCAGTAGAGGCGATAGATGCCACAGGCTCTGGCAAACCTCTTACTTATCAGTGGTATACCGTTTCATACATACCTGAGAGGTGTGAGCGATTGATAAATGGGGAAAACCAAAATAGCTATAAGATCAATATGGGAATACCTTATAGTACGTACACTTATTTTTGCCGTATTACCTGTGGTGAATATACGGTGGATTCAAGAGATGCCTATTTTACGGTAAATTCCGGAATTGTGCAGGTCGCAATTAATGGAAACATCAACCGCTATGATTCCTGGGATGATGCAATGACGGCATTACAAAAAGCTTCTGAAGATGGTTCACTGAAGGATTCCAAAGTAACAATTAAGCTGATGTGGAAAGAGACTACAACTTCCAATGTTTATTCTATTGACTTTGACGGAGCAGAAGTTGAGTTAGGAGGAATTGGAGGATATGTAGGGGGAAATTCAAGCGAGGCATTGCTGAAAATAAATAATGCGAAGAATATTATTGTTAATAAGCAATTTACGGATAGATTAAATAATAAAAGTGGTGCTGATATTTCTCTAAATAATTCCACTATGGATTTAGAGGGCAGGGTAAAGCATCTGATACTAGATCAAAATGCAACACTGTATATACATGATGACGCAGACGTATATTATATAACAATAAATGGTACTGGAAATGTGATTGTTTCAGAAGATAATAGCGACTACGCGACTCATGAAGTTTCAGTGGGAGAGGCTGCGGATGTAAATATTTATCATAAAACGGAAGAGAGTTTTAATTCTTTTGAGATATCAGAAAATACAGCTAGTGTAAAACATTGGTTCCTCATTACACTGCCTGATAATATGACACAGGAAGAGGCACTTCCTTTGATAGAAAATAAAGACAGTATTACCACCTATGATGGCGATATCTATGGAGCATCAGGGGAAACAGTTACAGTGGGGGATAATATCTGTGCATATACTTTTGTTGGTTCGGAACAGATAAATGAAATAACTGATAATCAGTTTACGATGGGTGGAAGTGAAGAAAACGGATATCCGGTTATTCTTCTTGCACACAATGCGGACGGGGATGGTGGTACTTGCTCAATCTGCCATAAGACAAGTATCTCAGCAACCTATGCGAACGGCTACCTTACGATCAAAGGCTTGGAAGGGCGTACCTATGACACCTATCCGCAGATTTTGTCAACAATCACATTGACAACCGAGAGTGGAAGCAAGGTGCTTACCGCACCTCAATATGGATTGGGGCATGGCACATTGGGATTTGGCGGAGATAATCCTGCGAATAGCAATGCGGAGTATACCGTGGTATATAAAAACAATGTAATCCCATACGCTCTGAAAGAGGGCGATGCAGGCTTTGACAAGGAAAAAGCACCTCAGGTAACCATTACCGGAAAGGGCGATTATGCAGGTTCTCTTACCCTTTACTTTACGATTGGGGAAGGAGAGATGCAGCTGGGGGATTTTGTAGCACGCGGATCTAGGAGTGTGGTGATATACGATGGACGGCAGCATAAGGCATGGGAGGAATCTAGCACTGCAATCCTGTTTAAAGCAGATCTGTACGATAAAGAACTGTTTGGAGAAAGAGAATACATTTATACTTGCACCCCGACGGATGCAAAGAATTATTGGTATGGTTCGGCAGGCTTTAATAATCCAAATAAAATAGAATACAGTACAGATGATCAGAAAACATGGATACTAGAAAGAGAAGCTGGCGCGGCAGGAAACTATGAAAATATGTACATGCTTACCGACGCCGGAAAATATCCTTTCTATATCCGCGTGACCAATGAATACTGCGGCACACAGACGCTGATTTCAGAGAAGTATATTGCAAAGATTACACCAAGAGATTTATCGGAAAGTGAAATTACGCTGGAAGAGCTTTCGGATGTGACTGCATACTATACCGGCAAGCCGGTGATTCCGACTGATTGGGACGAGAAGATTACCGATACCGGTCTGGGCAAAAGCATAGGCACCTATACCTTGGTCAAGGACAAGGATTTTACGGTGTCCGGTTCAGATAATACAGATGTCACAGAGGATGGCAGCAAGGCAACGATCATCTTTACCGGAACCGGAAATTATACCGGAGAACTTAAAGCCAAGTTTGATATAGACTATGCCTTTTCCGCAGAGCAGACCACTGCGTCTAAGAATGTCTGGTACAATCAGCCGGTTAAACTGGACAGTCATGCGGCTGCAGATATTACGATGGAGAGCGCAGATGCACCTGTAATCTTTACGACAGAAGCAGAGGAAGAAATTTTAACCGAGCCGCTGACCTATTACGGTAGTCTTACGGATGCAATAAATGGCACGAATCCGGTGGAGGAGATTACCGGGGAGGGCAAAGTTACAAAGAAGCTCTATGTCAAAGACGCTGCCGGCTACATCAGCAAACCAGTGGAGGTAACCGTACACATTGACACCACCGCACCAACTTGGGGAGACGATGACCAGACGGAAGGTTATGGTATCAACATCAGGACGAACTGGTGGCATACCTTCCTGAATAAGGTTAGTTTCGGCTTATTCTACAACGATAAAACGCTGGATGTGCAGATCGTCGCAGCTGATCCGACCAGTGGCGTTGACAAGTATTACTATTATATCCAGACTGTTTCTGACGAAGCTGCTGCCGGAGAGTATACCGCGCTGACCGGGGCGGAGTTAGACAAGCTATCCAGAGATGTAAACGATGCGACAAAGGGATTTGTTTGTGTTACGGCGAATGCGCGCAACACAGGAACAGTAAAGGGTGCGTTAAGCAAGAATGGTACTTATATCATCTATGCCTATGCGGTTGATAAGGCTGGAAATAAGAGCGGCTATATTTCCACAGAGGGAATCGGAGTGGATACAAAGGCACCGGATGTAGCGCTAAAAATGCCGACCAAAGATGACGGTACATTAAAGGATACAGAGGCGACAGTTTCGGTTACTCTGGATGAGGATGCAACGCTCGTGTACTTCTATGTGGATGAGAGCCTGTACAATCTGGAGAATGCAGGAGGACTCTCGTATGACGATCTGACTGCGCAATCAACCGGATTGATATGGAAGTATGTGCGACCAAACGCTGACGAGGAGACCAGACCGGTTGTTGGACCACTTGCCACGAAAAACGTGGATGGAAAATGGGAAGCACCTTTCGCGCAGAGCGGAGATTGGGTAACTATCGCGAAAGATGGTGAAACAGAGATAAAAGCTCCGGCATATAAGTTGGAAGCGAAAAAGGGTGTAAATGAAATTACGGTGACCGGATTGCAGCCAAGTGAGAGGTTTCAGGTATGGATTGCAGCTATCGATAAGGCAGGCAATTTTTCGGGATATAGTGTTACTTTCCTTACCACCACAAAAGCAATCCCGAAGATTACAACCGAACCGAAGCTGACCGGTGTTTACGGAGATACTGCTAAGGATCTGAATGCGGCAGATGGTGTTGCGGAGTATAACGGTCAGACCGTTGCTGGAACATGGACGATCACGGACACGGATGCTTCTGTTTTAGAGGTAGGTACGACAAAGACCTGTCAGGTGACATTTACCCCGGAGGATACCGATAAGTACGAGAATGTGGTCATGGAGGTTGTTCCGACCATTGAGAAACGTCCGATTACGATCAACGTGCAGGATCAGAACATGAGCGTAACTTACGGCGAGGAGCTGCCGCAGATTTCCACGGCTGATTTTGATCTCGCAGATGACTTCACGTTGGTAGGAAGCGATGATAAAGACACGATCGCGGCAACCTTGGTCATGGTTACTTCGGCTAAGAAGGGATCGGATGCCGGAACGTATGCGTTTACCTTGGAATCCAATAGCCCGAACTATGCGGTGACTGCGAAATATTATGGAAAGCTGGATGATCCCGCAACCTCTAAGGATGCCGGAACACTTACGATCAACAAGGCAAAGGGCGAGATTATTAAGGGTGCAGGCTATGAAGAAACTCACAAGGTAATATATGGAGATCCTGCCTTTGCGTTAGCTGCGATCGCTAATCATAGTGAGTCAAAGCTGGTTTATACGGTTAGTAACTCTCGAAATTCGTCGGGCGTCCTTGTTGCAGATGATCAGATCATTGCCGTGGATGCAGATGGCAACGTTACCATAAAGAATGTAGGAGATGCATATATTACGATCTCGCTGCCGGAATCAAAGAACTATACAAAGTCTGAGCCTTTAAAGGTATATGTTGTAATTAGGCGTAAGGCTTTATCGCTGAAGGAGAAGCGGGAATATCTGTGCATCAGAGAAAATTCAGACACCATCGACATTGCATCTCTGCTGCCGGAGGATCGTGGCGAGACAACAGTGGGACGTATAGATGTTTTAGCAGGAGAAGGCTTCTTTAGTGTAGAGCCAACACTGCAGGAGGAACTGCTTTCCTATACGATCAGGAAAGGAGATGCAGGTGGTTTAACATATATTGATGTCCGGGTTAATTCAGACAATTATATAATTGATCTTCGTATTACGGTCAGTCGGATAGCTCAGAAGCAGGTTGCACCGCGTGATGCGGTGACCTTGGTAAGCGGTACCCTGACTTATGGGGAGCCTTTGTCCAAGTTGGTCTTTGATGATGTGATATTTATCGATGACAGTATGGCTGAAAGTACTGATGAGAAGATAGTATCCGGAACTCTTGAATGGGTTGAGCCGGATTGCAAACCGACAGCAGGGGAACATTACATGCAGTGGAGGTTTACACCGGATAATGAGGAATATGCACCAACGGATGGAGGTGTGCATTTTACGGTACAGAAGGCTGTGCCGAAGGTAACAGAGCTGCCGACTGTTGCAGACCGGGTTTATGCTCCGTCAAAAGCTCTTTTGGACAGTGATCTGACCGGAGGAACCGTGCTTGATGTAAATAAAGAGGCGTTAGCCGGAGCATGGAGCTGGCAGAACGGGGATGTCGTTCCAACCGTTGACAATACAGGCTATACCGCAGTATTTACACCGGATGATACCGACAACTACGAGACGGTAACAAAGACCATCGCCGTAAATGTGGCAAAGGCAACACCGGTGATCAAAGAAAATCCGTCCGCTCTTGAGATCACTTATGGCGATAATCTTGGCAAGGCGGCTTTAACCGGTGGAACGGTAACGTATAGTGATTCGGATGACACGGTTGTTGCAGGAGCGTTCACTTGGAAAGACGCTGCGGCAAAACCGGTAGTTGCAGACAGCAACAGCAGGAAATTTACCGTAGTGTTCACACCGGCAGATACCATAAATTATGAGGCGGTGGAAACACAGATCACAGTCAAGGTAAAGAAAGCGCCTGTTGCACCGGATATGCCGGGCAGCACCATGAATGTGCCGAACAAAACGGAGAAGATAAGCGATATTACCCTTCCGAAGAACTGGGTATGGCATGATGCGGACAAGGACACTGCACTTGAGGTTGGAGTGACAGTGAGTGCAACGGCTGTTTACACCGGAGCAGATAAGGGCAACTACGAGACGGAGAGCGTTGAGGTAAGCGTTACCCGCTCAGCCTGCGATCATGCAAACACGGAACTTAAAAATGCAAAGGCTGCAAGCTGTCAAGAAACCGGTTATACCGGAGACACTTACTGCAAGGACTGCGGCGAACTGGTTGCATCCGGCACGGTAATCCCGCTGACAGATCATCAGGGCGGAACAGCTACCTGTATCGCAAGGGCTGTCTGCACTGTGTGCGGCAATGAATACGGAGCAGTCGATGCAGGTAACCATGTTAATACAGAGCTTCGCGGTTTTGCGGAGCCGACCTGTACCACAGACGGCTACACCGGAGACACTTACTGTAAGGACTGCGGCTTACTGCTTACAAGCGGAACGTCAACTGCTGCGCTCGGACACAGCTATACCTCCAAGGTCACCAAGAATCCGACCACAACGGAGGAGGGCGTGATGACCTATACCTGCGATCGGTGCGGTCATTCTTACACCACATCCATCGCAAAGCTGCCGGATAATAGCGGTACGGAGCAGAAACCGTCGCAGGATGCTGACAAGAGCGATAAGGGTGATCAGTCAGAGAGTAAGCCGGGAAGCGGCAAGAACGATAAGACCGATAAGACAGACAAGAACAATCAGAGTGACAAGAACGACAAGTCTGATAAGAGTGATCAGTCGGGAAGTAATTCGGAAAGTGATAAGACTGAACAGAGCAACGAGAACAACCAGACTGACGCTAACAATCAGTCAGAGAACGCATCCTCTGTCTTACCGTTTGTAAGAGACAATAGTGAGAAGTCCGGCTGGCAGATGATTTCCGATCAGGTGGAACAGACGAACGAAGGCGGCACCGTAGCAATCGATATGAACGGTACGACCACCGTTCCGTCCGACATCTTTGAACAGTTGCAGGGAAAAGATATTGAGATTGTTTTCCAGATGAAGGATGGAATCACTTGGACGATCAATGGTAAAGATGTAACCGACATCAGGGGAGACATCGACTTCGGTGTTACCCTTGGAAGCGACGCGGGCAAAAACATTCCGGTAGACGTTATCAATCAGGTTACCGGGGAGCACTATTCGGTAAATCTGACACTTGCATACGATGGCGAGTTTGGATTTACGGCAACACTTACCGTCAATATGGAAGAAGAGAATGCCGGTTACTATGCAAATCTTTTCTACTATAACCCGGAAAACGATACACTGGAGTTTATGTGCGCAGGAGAGATTGAAGCGGATGGCAATGTTGCACTTACCTTTAACCACGCTTCCGACTATACGATCGTGATCAGTGATACCATTATGGACGGTGAGAATGTGGCAGCAAATGACGCTACCACTGGCGACTCGAAGGGCGATGATGCACAAAGCGGTGACACCTCAGTATCCGGCAATGACACCCAGAGTGACGAAGCGCAGAGCGGTGATGTTTCAGCATCCGGCGATGATGCACAGGGTGATGACGTTTCAGCATCCGGCGACAATACACAGGGTGGAGACGTTCCGGCATCTGGTGATGATACGCAGACTGCAACCAACCATGATACTGCATGGAAGGGCTGGTGGGTAATTCTCATCGGCATTGGACTTGTGGTTGTCATCGGTTTTGGAATGTTTGTTTTGAAACGAAAAGAAAAAAAGGACTAGTTTAAGCAAAAGCATCGGGATTTTGATGCAGATGCAATCTCGATGCAAACCCTTCAAAAGGGCTAAAAAAGCGATGGCGGATAATTGATCTGCCATCGCTTTTATCTTACTTATATGAAATTAAGAAATCATATCTTATTCTTCAACGAAGTGTACGCCGTTTTCGTCCATGCTTGCGATTCTTGCCTGTGAGTAAACATCGAAGCCCTGTGCAACCAGCTTGTCGTGACCTGGCTGGAAGGATTTCTCAATCAGGATACCGATTCCGGCAACGGTCGCATGAGCCATGCGCATCAGGCGGATTGCTCCGGTGGCAGCCTCGCCGTCTGCAAGGAAGTCATCAATGATCAGAACGTGGTCATTTTCATTTATGTATTCCGCAGAAAGGGTAAGCTCATAGGAGGTCTGGGTGGTGAAGGATGTAACCTCGGTCTGATAGAGATTGCTGTTTAAGATCTTGGAAGGTTTTTTCTTTAAAATAACGAGTGGAACCTTCATAGCCTTTGCTGCCATGAGTGCCGGAGCAATACCGGAGCTTTCGATGGTGACAACCTTTGTGACACCTTTTCCGGCAAAGTGGTTGGCAAAGTCCTCGCCGATCTGCTCCATGAGAACCGGGTCAACCTGCAGATTTAAAAAGCTTCCGACCTTTAAGATGTTCGGTGGGATAACAAGTCCTTCTTTTACAATGCGTTCTTTTAATTCTTTCATGATATATTTTTATACCTCCTTTGTGATCGGTTAAATTATTCCGGGAAAATCGTGGTGTAAAGCTTCTCTGCAAGATGATCCTTAAATTCATCGGAGAGAGAAGGGTATTTCTCGGAAATCAGTGCGCATATCTTGTCGTATCTTGGGTAATATAACGCTTCCGGCTCGTCAGAATCCATATCCTCGCTGGTGTACTCCTGCATAAAGCCTGTGTACTCCTGTAAAAACCAGTCTGTGATCTCCTTGTCCAGCGACAATTCGCTCTGGGCTGCGCTCTTTAGCTTTTTCATGGCAAGGAAAGAGTGAAGTCCAACGATAAAAAAGATGACAAACAGGATTCCCATGACAACTGACATCAGGATCTTCTGGAAGTCAGCGAGCGGAAGTGGAATGATGCCTAAATCAACAAGTACCAGCAGGATAAGTCCGACTCCGCCTACAATCGTGAAGCTTACCGCGGTGGAACGATTATCCTCTAGCTTGGTGTCCGGATCAATATACATACAAATCCTCCTTAAAGTGTTTGTTATAAAACATATATATGGTATAATGAAATCATGAAAATTACAATATTATGTGTCGGAAAAATTAAAGAAAAATTTTATAGGGATGCGATCGCGGAATACGAGAAACGGCTGAGCCGTTACTGCAAGCTGTCCATTGTCGAGGTTGCAGATGAAAAGACTGAGGAAAATGCGTCGCAGACACAGATCGACATGGTCAAAGAGAAGGAGGGACAGCGGCTTCTTGCGGCGATAAAGGACGATGGCTACTGCATCTGTCTTGCAATCGACGGCAGGATGCTCGACTCGGTGGAGTTGTCGCAGAAGATCGAGCGGCTTGGTATTGAAGGCAAGAGCAATATTTACTTTGTGATCGGCGGTTCACTTGGACTGTCGGACGAGGTGCTAGGGCGTGCCGACTATAAGCTCAGCTTCTCCAAGATGACCTTCCCACATCAGTTGATGCGCGTGATCCTTTTAGAACAGGTTTACCGCAGTTACCGTATCATGAATCATGAACCGTATCACAAATAACTTGCATAGTACGAGCCACGTTTCTCATAAAGTGTACCATGAGTACACAGAACAAAAACGTAACCGAAAATCTTGTAAATGCATTGGAGCTTCCGAAGGATGTGCTGCTTGGGCTGCCGCTTCTTTCTGTCTGCGGCAACAGTGAGCTGCACATAGACAACCATCTTGGGATTCTAAGCTACCAGCCGGAGGCGATCGTTGTAAAGACGAAGCGCGGACCGATCCGGATCGAGGGAGAGCATCTGGTGATCGACTGGTATACAAGGGACGATATGCATATTCTGGGGCGGGTGAAAAACATCTGCTTTTGGACATGAAGGCGGGAGCGAAAAGCGTTCTGGAAGGGTATCTGCTGGTCGAGTTTTCCGGAAACCGGGCAGAGCGCTTTTTACATCTGTGCGTCAACCGCGACATCCTGCTGTGGAATGTCACTTCCAGGGAGGACGGCTCCTTTTCGTGCAATATGCGGATGTGCGACTTCAAGCAGCTGCGCCCGCTGTGCCGCAAGACGAGGACGAGGGTGCGGATCAAAAAGCGCTACGGTGTGCCGGGGTATTTAAAACGGTACCGCAACCGGATCATGTTTTTCATGGCATTTGCTGCCATGCTGTGTGGTGTCGGGATCTGTTCTACCTACGTCTGGAATATCAAGATCATCGGCAATTCCTACATATCAGATGAAAATCTCATCCGCTTCCTAAAGGCAAATGGTGTTGGACTTGGGACGAAGCTGCGGCAGGTGGATACGGATTCTCTGGAGCTTACGCTTAGAAGCAGCTACGCACAGATCATATGGGCGAGCACCTATGTGGACGGAACCTCGCTCGTCATCCATATCAAGGAGCAGATCAAGACGGAAGATCTTTATGATGAGGCTTCGGATGGTGCGAGTGATCTTGTTGCGGCAAAAAATGCCACGGTTGCCTCGATTGTGACGCGAAGGGGAACGCCGTGCGTCGTTGCGGGCAATGAGGTGGAAAGCGGCGATCTTTTAGTAAGCGGAAAAAGTGAGATCCTAGATGACAATGGAGAGGTGCAACAGACGCTGTACCAGAGGGCGGATGCGGATGTCATCGGATATGTCAATTATTTTTACAGCGAGACGATCCCGATCAAAAGCCTGATCTCCATAGATACGAGCGAGTCAAAAAGCACCTATTTTATCCGTTTTCTGGATAAGAATCTGAACTTTGGGGATAGCAGTATCCCGTATGAAGAATACTATACTCTGGAGAGCTATACGCAGGCGAAGCTGTCAGATTCCTTCTATCTGCCAATTTATTGGGGAAAAAAGGAGTATGTGAAACGCACGCCGGCGTACTATATGCTTGCAAAAGAAGCGGCAAAGGAGATCGCGAAGAAAGATTTTACAAATTTTCTTACAGAATTGGAAGAAAATGGGGTTTCAATTATCGATAAAAATGTTATGATAAAAGAGATAGGCGATTGTTATGAGGTAAACGGGCAGGTATATGCCACAGAGCCGATCATGGCAAGTCGACTGATCGAGACACCGCCGGATATGGAGGAACAAGTAACTGATGAACCTGAGTGAGGTATCTGTAAACATCCCGGTCGAGCTTATGCCGAATGTGTTCGGACAGTTTGACGTTCATACGAAAAAAATCGAAAAGACACTTGGCGTCACAGTCATTGTGCGTGAAGATCAGATAAAGATCATAGGAAGTGAGAGCGCCTGCAAGGGTGCTGCAGAAGTGCTTCATTCGCTGTGCGAGCTTGCAAAGCGGGGAAATGAGATCACGGAGCAGAATGTCAACTATGCGCTGGCGCTCTGCCTTGAGGATAAGGGGGACGCGCTCGTTGAGATCGACCGCGACCTGATCTGCCATACGGTAAATGGCAAGCCGGTAAAGCCCAAGACGCTCGGACAGAAGGAATATGTGGATGCGATCCGCAAGAAGATGATCGTGTTCGGCATGGGACCGGCGGGAACCGGCAAGACATATCTTGCAATGGCGATGGCGATCACCGCCTTTAAAAATGAGGAGGTCGGCAGGATCATCCTGACGCGCCCGGCAATCGAGGCGGGAGAGAAGCTTGGCTTTCTGCCGGGAGACTTGCAGAGCAAGGTCGATCCGTATCTGCGCCCGCTCTATGATGCCCTGCATCAGATCATGGGTTCCGACAGCTTTATGCGCAACATGGAAAAGGGACTGATCGAGGTTGCTCCGCTTGCTTACATGCGAGGAAGAACGCTCGACAATGCGTTTATCATCCTCGATGAAGCGCAGAACACGACTCCTGCACAGATGAAGATGTTTTTGACGCGTATCGGTTTTGGATCGAAGGTCGTGGTGACCGGAGATGCCACACAGGTAGATCTGGCACCGGGGGTGAAGTCCGGGCTTGATGTTGCCCTTAAGGTTCTCTCCAAAATTGACGATATTGGTATATGCAGGCTGACGAGCAAGGACGTTGTGAGACATCCGCTGGTACAGCAGATCGTA
Organism: uncultured Agathobacter sp.; assembly: GCA_934307695.1. Taxonomy (GTDB): domain Bacteria; phylum Bacillota; class Clostridia; order Lachnospirales; family Lachnospiraceae; genus Roseburia. The sequence continues at coordinate 45,521 of CAKRCS010000008.1, forward strand.
CAGGCATACGATGAATATGAGAACCGCAACGCGGCGCGCACCGCAAATCGTAAGACACGGCAGGTAAAGAAGCCATGAAGCAAGAGCATGTTAATGTGATGCGAGTGATTCCACTTCTTATCATGACGGTCGCAACGATCATTTTAAGCTGTGTGCTTGGGCTGGTAAAGGAGCTTTACTGGGATGAGGCAATCTGTCTTAGCTTTGTGGACATGCTTTTTATCATGATCTTTATTTACGAGCTGGAGTATGACCGGAAGAACCGGATGATCGCGAATAATATCGCCACGAACTTTTCGAGAATCGCAGGGGGGTATGTGCTTTGCTGCTTTCTCAATCTGTTGTTTCTGGCGTGCCCGGCATTCTATACACCGGTGATGCTGTTTCCGCTCATTATGTGTGCAGTCGGAAATGAGTTTTTGGGGATTTCGGCCGGACTTTTCTTTGTGCTCCAGTATGCGATGGTATTCGAGGCGGATACCTGCGAGCTGGTGGCGTATGTGCTTATGGTTGTTTTGGCGGGAGGACTTGCAAAGACGCTTGCCAACCGCAAGGCACGGGGCTGTGTCAGCGTGCTGCTTTTTCTGATCAACGTCATTGTACCGGCAACTTTTTCGTATCTTGCGACGCAAAAAAGTACGCCGGTAAGCTATCTGTACGGCACACTTTGCGGAGCTGTGACAGCACTGTTTTCGGGTATCTTATTCTACCGGTTCCGAAGCGGCACGGATAAGGAGCTTGAGAACTGTTATCTGGACATCCTATCGGATGATTATCCGGAGGTAAAGAAGCTGCAGAAGTGGTTCCCGGCAGATTATGTTCATGCGAAGAAGGTTTCCGGGACTGCGATGTTTGTCGCAAAGCATCTGGGTTTTGACAGCGGGCTTTGCAGTGCTGCGGGATTTTATTACCGCCTGGGGAAGTGGAGCGGTAAGGATTATGTGCAGGCGGGCATTGAGCGCGCGCAGACCTTAAATTTCCCGATGGAGCTGATCCGGATCATCGCGGAGTATAACGGAGAGGTACATAAGCCGTCAACGCCGGAGTCTGCGATCATCCACATGATCGATGCCCTGACGATCAAGATGGAGGCCTTGGACGGTGATGTGACAAAGAGCGCATGGAACCGGGAGATGATCATATATCAGATCCTAAACGAGTTTTCCAGCGCGGGATTGTATGATGAATCCGGACTGAGTATGAACCAGTTCTTAAAGGTACGAGAATTTTTAGTAAAGGAGAAGCTATTCTCATGAGTTTCTATTTAGAAGAAGAGTGTACTGTCGATTTTTCGTTTGACTATGCGGCACTTGCCGAAAAAGTGGTTGATTTCTGCCTTACCCACGAAGGGTTTCCTTATGAGGCGGAGGTAAACCTCACCTTGACGGACAACGATGGCATATGGGCGATCAACAAGGAGCACAGGCAGATCGACCGCCCAACGGATGTGCTGTCATTTCCAATGCTTTCCTATGAGACGCCGGGGAATTTCTCATTCCTTGAGGCGGAGAACGAGGATGACTTTAATCCGGATACCGGGGAGGCGCTGCTTGGCGACATCGTGATCTCCGTGGACAAGGTGAAGGAGCAGGCGGCGGCTTACGGGCACAGCGAGGAGCGCGAGTTTGCATTCCTGATCACACATAGTATGCTGCATCTGTTCGGGTATGACCATATCGAGCCGGAGGACGCAAAAGTAATGGAGGAAAAACAACGTCAGATACTGGAAGAACTTCAGATCTTGCGATAGAACAGAGGATAGAATATGGGAAGATCAAAGAATAAAGGAACAAATTTCCTTGTGCAGGGTTCCATTCTTGCATTTGCATCTATAATCAGCCGCATCATCGGACTTGTTTACCGCATACCGATGACGGACATTATCGGAGACCTTGGAAACAGCTACTACGGAAGCGCGTATGAGGTGTACAGCATCATGCTCATCATTTCCTCTTACAGCCTGCCGCTTGCTGTTTCAAAGCTCGTTTCGGCACAGGTCGCAAAGGGCAACAAGCGCATGGCTTATCAGGTGTTTAAGGGGGCGATGCTGTTTGCGGTCATCTCCGGAACCCTGTTTGCACTGCTTGTATATTTTGGCGCGGGCTTTTTTGCGGAGACCTATCTGAAAACACCAAACTGTATTTTTGCACTTAAGGTACTTGCCCCGGCACTTCTGATCGTTGCGGTACTCGGAGTGCTGCGCGGCTTTTTCCAGGGACTTGGAACCATGATGCCGAGCGCAATCTCACAGATCGTAGAGCAGATCGTCAATGCAATCGTCAGTGTGTGGGCGGCATATATGCTGTTCGGCTACGGCAAGCGGATCGGCGGTGTCCTTGGCGATCCGGAGCATTATGCGGCAGCCTACGGTGCGGCGGGTGGAACACTCGGAACGAACCTTGGATCGGTGTTCGGTCTGCTGTTTATGATCTTTGTGTTTATCGTCTATATGACGGTATTCAAGCGGCAGATCCGCCGCGAAAGGATCCGTGCGATGGAGCCGTTTATCGAGACGCTCCGTATGCTGGTGATCACGATCATTCCGGTGCTTTTAAGCTCGACGATCTACAATATCAGCAGCTTTATCGACAATGGTATCTACAAGCATATCGCGTATGCACAGGGATATGTCAGCGATGACATTGACGTATGGTGGGGCGTTTATACCGGAAAATACAAGCTGATGATCAATGTGCCGATCTCGATCGCATCCGCGATGGCAGCTTCGTCTGTGCCGACGCTTACCGCGTCCTTTGGAAAGGGCGATATGAAGGCGGTGCGCTATGAAATCAATGCGGCGATGCGATTTATCATGGTGGTTTCTTTCCCTTGCGCAGTCGGTCTTGCCGTGCTTGCAAAGCCGATCTTTTTACTCTTGTTCCCAAGCACCGCACAGACGATCGACATGGCTGGCTCCATGATGTATATGGGCTCCGTTGCAGTAGTACTTTACTCGATGTCAACCCTGTCAAACGGATTGTTACAGGGCATTAACCGGCTGAAGGTTCCGGTCATCAATGCGGCGATCGCGCTGGTGCTGCATGTGATCATTCTTGTGATCATGATGCTGTTCTTCCATCTGAATATTTACGCGGTCGTGCTGTCAAATGTGCTGTTTGCGCTTATCATGTGCGTGCTCAACGCCATTTCACTGACCAGATACAGTGGCTACCGGCAGGAGATCGCAAGAACCTTTATCGTCCCGGCAATCTGCTCCGCAGTGATGGGCATTGCAACATGGGCGGTATACAAGGGCTTGTTTGCTCTCTGTGCGAAGAACACGGTCGCACTGCTTGCTGCAATGGTCGTGGCAGTCATTGTCTATGCGGTCATGTTATTGCTGCTGCACGGCCTGACGGAGAGTGAGATCCGCCGTTTCCCGAAGGGAGATGTGATCGTCCGGATCGCCAAGAGGGTACATCTGTTGCGATAGCACTTTCGCGATGAAATAATGGAATAAAATTACAAAGAATGCAGATACTGTATGCGGGTGATGAATTTATGAAGCGAAAATACAGTATCTGCATTTTTGCTGCCGTTTTGCTTGCAGTTTCCGGACTTTCGGTTTGGTTTGGAACGACAGGCAGGGGCGGCAGTGACAAGGAGCAGACAAAAACACAGGAGGAATGGCAGGAGAACACGGAAGAAAATGCCATATACAGCGGGAAAACGCAGGAGAGCTATGAATATATCATTTTTGATGTGGACGGACATCTTCTGGTGTATTATTCCGACAACACGACCGTATTCTTTGACACTGGGATCCTAAGCCGAAGTCTGTCCGAGGAGATGCAAAAACAACTGACCTATGGCATCCGTTTTGCCGACGAGGACGAGTTGTACGAGTTTCTTGAGAATTATTCCAGTTAAACGTTATCGCGTTTGCATATTGGAATCTGTTATGCTAAAATTAGCGTGGCAAATTAGGAATTGGAAAGGAAATTGCCAAGGAGAACGGTATGGCAAAAGAAAATCAGCACTTTGACTGTGCGGTGATCGGTGCGGGCGCTTCCGGCATGATGGCTGCGATCGCGGCATCCGAACATTCCGGCAGGGTTCTACTGATCGAACATACAAATAAAGCAGGGAAAAAGCTGGCAGCGACCGGAAACGGCAAGTGCAACTTTACGAACGCCGATATGCGCATGGAGTACTTTCGCGGCGATCCGGCGCTGCTTCCGGTGCTGCGGCAGTTTACCTTGCAGGATACACTGGACTTTTTTCACAGGATCGGGATCTATCCAAGGGAAAAGCGTGGCTATTATTACCCGAACAGCGAGCAGGCGGCCTCTGTGGTGTGTGCGCTTACGAGGAGGCTGGAAGAACAGAAGGTGACGACGTTACTTTCCTATACACTTACGGATATCCGGGAGGGAAAGCGCGGCTTTGTTCTGACCGATGGTGCAAGCACTTATTATGCTGACAGCATAATCTTTGCGGTCGGGCTGCTTGCCTCGGACAAGCTGGGGAGCGACGGCTCGGCTTTCCCGTTCATCAAGGGCTTCGGGCATCATTTTACGAAGATCGTTCCGGCACTCTGTGGGCTGTATGCGAAGAATATGAGCTTTAAGCGTGTGGCAGGTGTGCGCTGCGATGCCAATATCCGCCTTCTTGTAGATGGGCAGGAGGTGTCGCAGGATGCCGGAGAGTTACAGCTTACGGAGTATGGACTGTCCGGGATACCGGTATTTCAGGTGAGCCGGTTTGCTTCGATGGCGCTTGCAAACGGACAGAAGGCGGTTGCCGAGGTATGCTTTCTGCCGGAGTTTACGAAGGAGCAGTTACAGGAAGAGTTTACATATCGTTTGATGCAATACGGCGGCACGGTGCGGGCGTATGAGCTTTTGGACGGGCTTGTCAACCAGAAGCTGATCCCGTTTTTCCTGCATCAGGCATCCCTTTCGGAGGATACGCCCATCCGCGATGTCGGACAGCTGGACAGACTGATCGAAGTGATCCGGCATTTAGCGGTCGAGATCGACCGGCCGAGGGCATACGAATTTGCACAGGTCTGCGCGGGAGGACTCGACACGCGCGACATTGATACACAGACACTGATGTCAAAGCTCGTACCTGGAGTATTTTTCTGTGGGGAGCTTCTGGACGTGGACGGGATCTGCGGAGGCTACAATCTGCAATGGGCGTGGTCGTCGGGCTATGTGGCAGGCACACACGCTGCAATCTATGCACAAAAAGGAAAATTATGATAAAGATAAATCAGTTAAAGCTTCCGGTGGAACACACGGAGGCCGAACTTGTTGAGAAGATTAAACGGACACTTAAATTAAAGGAACACACGGATTTTTCCTATAAGATATTGAGAAGGTCGCTGGACGCGCGCAAAAAGCCGCAGCTTTTTTATGTGTATACCTTAGGTGTGGAGACCTCGAAGGAGGAGAGCGTTGTAAAGCGCATCCATATCCCGAATGTATCGGTGGAGAAGCCGCGCACCTATCAGCTGCCGATGCGTCCAAAGCAGCCGGATGCAAAACGACCGCTGATCGTCGGCGCAGGACCGGCAGGACTTTTCTGCGCATATCTGCTCTGTGAGTGCGGGGTAAGCCCGGTCGTGATCGAGCGCGGCGCACCGATGGAGGAGCGCGTGGATGCGGTGACACGCTTCTGGGAGAGCGGAGTGCTCGATACGGAGTCCAATGTCCAGTTCGGAGAGGGTGGCGCAGGCACGTTCTCGGACGGAAAGCTCAATACGGCGGTAAAAGATCCGTCGCTTCGCAATCCGTTTGTTCTGGACACGTTTATCCGGTTCGGAGCACCGGAGGAGATCCGCTATGAGAGCAAACCACACATCGGAACCGACATTCTGGCAACGGTGATCGTGAATATGAGAAACTATCTGATGGAATGTGGCTGTACGTTCCATTTTCACACCTGTGCGAAGAAGTTTCACATCAAGGATGAAAAGATCGTGGGTGTCTCCTGCAATAACGGCATGGAGTTTGAGGCGGATATGGTCGTTCTGGCACTGGGACACAGCGCGCGGGATACCTTTACGGAGCTAAACGACAGCCGGCTTATGATGACGGTTAAGAATTTTGCGGTGGGCTTCCGTGTGGAGCACCCGCAGAAAATGATCGATGAGGCGATGTACGGCGCCTCCGGAAGGAAGCTTCCGGCATCCCCGTACAAGGTGACCTCGAATTTCCCGAACGGCAGGGGCGTGTATTCCTTCTGCATGTGTCCGGGCGGCTATGTCGTCAATTCTTCCTCCGAGGAAGGGGGACTTGTGGTAAACGGCATGAGCTATTCCGGGCGGCATGCAGCAAATGCGAACAGCGCCATTATCATATCGGTCGATCCGAAGGACTTCGGGGCGGATGACGCGCTCGCGGGCATGCGCTTCCAGCGGATGCTTGAAAAACGGGCGTTTGCGCTCGGCAACGGCAGAGTTCCGCAGCAGCTATACGGGGATTATCTTGCAAAGCGTGTGTCGGACGGCTATGGGGATTTTGGATCCTGCATTAAGGGAAAGACCGCATTCGCAGATCTGCGCGGGCTTTTCCCGGAGGATATGGAACAGTCCTTCTGTCTTGGAATGGAGCATTTTGCGAAGATCATTCCGGGCTTTGACCGAAAGGATGCCATTCTTTCCGGCGTGGAATCGCGGACATCCTCACCGCTTCGCATGGTGCGCGATGAGTCGCTGCAGAGCAATATAAAGGGCATTTATCCCTGCGGGGAGGGTGCCGGATACGCGGGCGGGATCATGTCTGCCGCGATGGACGGAATGAAGGTGGCGGAGGCTATCTTACATAAGATGAACAACTAGGAACAGAAGAGAGGGAATATTTGTGCTTGATGTAACACCAATGATGCAGCATTATCTGAAAACCAAAGAGGAAAACAAGGACTGCATCTTATTTTACCGTCTCGGTGATTTTTACGAGATGTTCTTTGAGGATGCAAAGATCGCATCCAAGGAGCTGGAACTGACTTTGACCGGAAAAAGCTGCGGCATGGAGGAGCGCGCACCGATGTGCGGTGTGCCGTTCCACGCGGCAGATACCTATATCAACCGGCTTGTGGCAAAGGGCTACAAGGTCGCCATCTGCGAGCAGGTGGAGGATCCGAAGCTTGCCAAGGGAATCGTCAAGCGTGAGGTCATCCGCATCGTCACGCCGGGAACCAATATCGATATGCAGTCGCTGGACGAGACTAAGAACAATTATATTATGAGCATTGTCTATCTGGCGGACAAATATGGCGTTGCAATCTGTGATGTCACGACCGGAGACTTTTTCGTGACGGAGGTGGATTCGGAGCGCAAGCTTTTAGACGAGATGAACAAATACGCGCCATCGGAGGTCATCTGCAATGAAGCCTTCTACATGAGCGGCGTGGACATCGAGGATATGAAGAATCGCCTGTCGATCGCGGTATCGTCACTAGATGCATGGTATTTCGGGGATGAGCTGGCGAAGGAGACGCTATTGTCCCATTTTAAGGTGGCATCGTTACAGGCACTCGGCCTTGAGGATTATGACTGCGGGGTGATCTCTGCGGGTGCGCTTTTGAAGTACCTCTATGATACGCAGAAAAATTCAATGGAGCACATTCTTGCGATCCATCCGTATTCCATCGGCAAGTTTTTGATCCTCGACAGCTCCACAAGACGAAACCTTGAGCTGGTGGAGACGCTTCGTGAGAAGCAGAAGAGAGGATCTCTTCTGTGGGTGCTGGACAAGACAAAGACCGCAATGGGCGCGAGACTGCTGCGCTCGTATGTGGAGCAGCCGTTGATTGAAAAGGCGGAGATCATCAAGCGCCAGAAGTTTATCGAGACACTGAACAAGCAGGCAATCACAAGAGATGAGTTCCGCGAATACTTAAATCCAATCTATGATCTGGAGCGTCTGATCACCCGGATCAGTTATCAGACTGCCAATCCGAGGGATCTGATCGCATTCCGCAATTCCATCGAGATGCTTCCGCCGATCCGCACGCTGCTTGCAGACGTTGACTGTGCGCTTGCAGATGAGATCAAGGCAGATTTTGACTGTCTGGAGGATCTCTACGAGCTGATCGAGTCCTCCATTCAGGAGGAGCCGCCGATCAGTGTACGCGAGGGCGACATCATCAAGGACGGATACAACGAGGAGGTTGACCGGTTACGGAGCGCAAAGACGCAGGGAAAGAGCTGGCTTGCCGATGTGGAGGCAAAGGAGCGCGAAAAGACCGGAATCAAGAATCTCCGTATCAAATACAACAAGGTCTTCGGCTATTATCTTGAAGTTACCAATTCCTTTAAGGATCAGGTGCCAGACTATTATGTGCGTAAGCAGACGCTCACAAACGCGGAACGCTATATTACACCGGAGTTAAAGGAGCTCGAGGACACGATCCTCGGTGCGGAGGACCGTCTGGTGTCTTTGGAGTATGAGCTGTTCCGTCAGGTGCGCCAGCAGATCGGGGACAATGTGCTCCGTATCTTAAAGACGGCAAAGGCGATTGCAAAGCTTGACGTGTTTGCGTCTCTTGCACTGGTTGCACAGCAGAATAATTACTGCAAGCCGAAGATCAATGAGAGTGGAACGATCGACATCAAGAACGGCAGACATCCGGTGGTGGAGAAGATGATACCGAACGGTATGTTTATCGACAATGACACCTATCTGGACAATGGCAAAAACCGTATCTCCATCATCACAGGACCGAATATGGCAGGTAAGTCCACCTATATGCGGCAGACTGCGCTGATCGTGCTCATGGCGCAGATTGGAAGCTTTGTCCCGGCGGAGAGCGCGAACATTGGTATTGTCGACCGTATCTTTACGAGAGTCGGTGCGTCGGATGACCTTGCATCCGGCCAGAGTACCTTTATGGTTGAGATGAACGAGGTGGCAAACATTCTGCGGAATGCAACCTCCGATTCGCTGCTGATCCTCGATGAGATCGGGCGCGGAACCAGCACCTTTGACGGACTAAGTATCGCGTGGGCGGTGGTCGAGCATATCAGCAACCCGAAGCTGCTTGGAGCCAAGACACTTTTTGCTACGCATTACCATGAGCTTACCGAGCTTGAGGGCAAGCTGGACAATGTGAACAATTACTGCATCGCGGTCAAGGAGAAGGGCGACACCATCGTATTTTTGCGCAAGATCGTAAAGGGCGGCGCGGACAAGAGCTATGGTATCCAGGTGGCGAAGCTTGCCGGACTTCCGGAGAGCGTCATCGACCGTGCGAATGAGATCGTAAACGAGCTGCTTGCCAACGACATCTCGGATATTGCCAAAAATATCACCGTGGATAAGTCCGGCGGCACATCCAGGAAGAAAAAGGAGCATCTCGATGAGGTTGACCTTGCGCAGATGTCACTTTTTGATACGACAAGCGATGATTCCATCATCGACGAGCTGCGCAACATCGAGATCAGTAATCTGACACCGCTCGATGCGCTGAACAAGCTAAACGAATTGCAGAACAAGGTAAAAAACCGCTGGTAACAGCGATCCGGTGCAGCGGCTTTAAATGACTGCACCAGAACATTTTGTATATGAGGTAAAAAGAATGCCGCAAATTCATTTGCTGAGTCAGGAAACGATTGATAAGATCGCGGCGGGAGAGGTGATCGAGCGTCCTTCCTCCGTCGTGAAGGAACTGGTGGAAAATGCGATCGACGCGCAGGCAACTGCAATAACGGTCGAGATCAAGGAGGGTGGAACCTCGCTGATCCGCATCACGGATAACGGGTGCGGAATCCCAGCAGATCAAGTGAAGATCGCTTTTTTGCGTCACTCTACCAGTAAGATAAGCAGTGCGCTTGACCTGATGAATGTGTCATCCCTGGGCTTCCGAGGTGAGGCATTATCGAGTATTTCCGCAGTATCCCGCGTGGAGCTTATCACAAAGACTGCCAACGAGCTGTGCGGAGTCCGGTATCAGATCGAAGGCTCCAAGGAGATCGGGCTGGAGGAGATCGGTGCGCCGGACGGAACGACGTTTCTGGTGAAGGATCTGTTTTACAATACGCCGGCGCGGAAGAAGTTCTTAAAGACACCGCAGACGGAAGCTGCGTACATCAGTGATGTGGTGGAGCATCTGGCTCTTTCCCACCCGGACATCACATTTAAGTTCATCAACAATAACCAGACGAAGCTTCACACCTCTGGAAACGGCAACCGAAAGGATCTGATCTATCACATTTTCGGGCGTGAGATTGCGTCTGCGCTGCTTGAGGTGGACTACGAATGCGAGTTTTTCCATGTGAGCGGCTATATCGGAAAGCCGGTCATAACGCGCGGCAACCGCAACTATGAGAATTATTTTATCAATGGAAGATATATCAAAAGCTCGCTGCTTTCCAAGGCGATCGAGGAGGGGTACAAGAATTTTCTGATGCAGCATCAGTACCCGTTTACTGTGCTGTATTTTACGTTTGACCAGTCAACGCTCGATGTCAATGTACATCCGAGCAAGATGGAGCTGCGCTTTGACCACAATCAGGAGATATACAAGCAGTTGTATGATGTGATCTATGGAGCGCTGGCGCACCGCAACCTGATCCCGGATGTTCCGGTGGAGGAGCAGAAGGAGAAACGGGAGGAGCGTGTATACAAGGATCCAATCCCGGAACCGTTTGAAAAGCGGCGCATTCAGGAAATCCGGAATGCAATCACAAAAGACAGCCCGTATGAGCTGCGCTATCCGGAGCGGTTTCATCAGCAGCCGAAGCCGCAGAACGTGCAGACCGGACAAACGGGGCAGCAGATAAAGCATCCGGGTGTCATCAATATCACGCACGGTGCACACCTTGTCCGCGAGGACAGTTTTACATCCGGGCTTATGCCGCAGACACAGGAAAATGCTGTGGAACAAGCACAGGCTCCGCAAAGCCAAGAGTATGCAGCGGCAGAACAGATACCGATTCCGCAAGGGCAGGAGCATACAGGACAGCAAACGTCCATCCCGGCACAGGGAAGCGGACAGCAGGCGGCGCAAAAAGAGCCGGAAGCTGTGCAGGAGCAGTACGAGGAGATCACACTTTCCTCCATCAGCCCGGACTTCATGACGCAGGCGGCGAAGAAGGAGCACCGGATCATCGGTCAGCTCTTTGACACCTACTGGCTGATCGAATATGATGAGAAGCTGTACATTATCGACCAGCACGCGGCGCATGAGAAGGTGCTCTATGAGCGCACGATGGCAAGGCTTCGGGAGAAGGATTACACCTCCCAGATATTAAGCCCGCCGCTGATCCTCTCGCTGGATGCCAAAGAGCAGGAAGCACTTGAGCGTTTCCGCGAGCCGATCGAGAAGTTAGGCTACGAGGTGGAGCACTTCGGCGGAAAAGAATATATGATCAATGCGATTCCGGGCAATCTGTTTAATCTGGATATGAAGGATCTGTTTATCGAGATGCTCGACGACTTTTCCAATATGTCCGGAAGGGAGACCCCGGAGCTGATCTTAGAGAAGGTTGCTTCCATGTCCTGCAAGGCCGCGGTCAAGGGAAACAACCGGCTGTCCATGCCGGAGATACAGAGTCTGATCGATGAGCTTTTGACGCTGGACAACCCGTACAACTGCCCGCACGGCAGACCAACGATTATTTCCATGACCAAATATGAGCTGGAAAAGAAATTTAAGAGGATTATCTGATGCAGAAGAAACCGATGGTCATATTGACCGGACCGACGGCGGTTGGAAAGACGGCACTGTCGATCGCACTTGCCAAAAGAATCAACGGCGCTATCATATCGGCAGATTCCATGCAGGTATATAAGTACATGGATATCGGCTCCGCAAAGATAATGCCGCAGGAGATGGACGGAGTGCGGCATTATCTGGTCGATGTGCTGCGGCCGGAGGAAGAATTCCACATTGTGCGCTTTAAGGAGATGGCGAAGGCGGCACTAGCGGAAATATATGCAAACGGGCAGATCCCGGTCATCGTCGGGGGAACCGGATTTTACATTCAGGCGCTTTTGTATGATATTGATTTTGATGATCAGGAAGCGGACGAGGCATTCCGGAGTAAAATGCAGCACTTTGCAGACGAAAATGGTGCCGAGGCACTGCATGAAAAGCTAAGGGAGATTGATCCGGACTCCTACGAAGCCATTCACGCCAACAATGTAAAGCGTGTGATAAGGGCGCTGGAGTATTTCCACCTGACCGGACAGCCGATTTCGGCGCACAATGAGGCGGAACGGCAGAAGGAATCACCGTACAATTTTGCATATTTTGTGTTAAATGATGACCGGGATAAGCTGTATGCGCGCATCGAGGCACGCATTGACCAGATGTTACAGCAGGGGCTTGTGGAGGAAGTCATGCGGCTTAAGGAGATGGGCTATCACCGGGAGATGGTCTCCATGCAGGGGCTTGGCTACAAGGAGATCCTTGATTACCTTGACGGAAAGACCACGCTTGACGAGGCAGTTTACATCCTAAAGCGCGACACCAGACATTTTGCGAAGCGCCAGCTTACCTGGTTTAAGCGGGAGCGCGATGTGTGCTGGATCGATAAGCCGTCATATCACGATAACGAGACAGAAATACTGGATGCAATGCTTGCCATTTTGCGCGAAAAACAGATCATTGCAGACTAGAAGAAACGAAGGAGCATATATGAATCAGTTATTAGAGGAACAATACAAAAAGCTTGGAATCTCGCCGGAGGTATTACAGTTTGGCACTTCCATCGAGAAGGACTTAAAGGAACGCTTTGACCGGATCGATGCGGTTGCGGAATTTAACCAGATGAAGGTCATTGCCGCAATGCAAAAAAACAAAGTAAGTGCGGAGTGCTTTAATAGTTCCAGTGGATATGGATATAATGATATAGGAAGAGATACATTGGAACAGGTATATGCAGATCTGTTCTGTGGGGAGGACGCGCTTGTGCGCCCGCAGATCACCTGTGGAACACATGCGCTCGCACTTGCGCTGATGTCCAATTTAAGACCGAAAGATGAGCTGCTTTCGCCTGTCGGCAAGCCGTATGACACACTTGAGGAAGTGATCGGGATCCGCCCGTCCAAGGGCTCGCTGGCGGAATACGGCGTGACGTATTCTCAGGTGGATCTTCTGCCGGATGGCGCGTTTGATTATGAAAATATCCGTAAGGCGATCAACGAGCGCACGCGCCTTGTGACGATCCAAAGATCCAAGGGCTACCAGACCAGACCAACCCTGTCCGTCGACCGGATCGGGGAGCTGATCGCATTCATCAAAGGAATCAAACCGGATGTGATCTGCATGGTCGATAACTGCTACGGAGAATTTGTGGAGGAGAAGGAGCCGCTTGAGGTCGGCGCGGATATGATCGTCGGCTCACTCATCAAGAATCCGGGCGGCGGACTTGCACCGATCGGCGGCTATATCGTCGGCAAGAAGGAGTGCGTGGAGAATGCGGCCTACCGCCTGACCTCACCGGGACTCGGAAAAGAGGTAGGCGCGTCCCTCGGCGTGATTCAGTCGTTCTATCAGGGCTTGTTTCTGGCACCAACCGTCGTAAGCGGTGCGTTAAAGGGCGCAATCTTTGCGGCAAATATCTATGAGAAGCTCGGCTATGACGTGATTCCGGATGGAACCGAGAGCCGCCACGACATCATCCAGGCGGTCACCTTCCACAACCGGGATGCGATGATCGCCTTCTGTGAGGGCATTCAGGCGGCTGCTCCGGTTGACAGCTATGTGACACCGGAACCGTGGGCGATGCCGGGATATGACAGCGATGTCATCATGGCTGCAGGCGCTTTCGTGCAGGGATCTTCCATCGAGCTGTCCGCGGACGGTCCGGTGAAGGAGCCGTATGCCGTGTACTTCCAGGGAGGACTTACCTGGTACCACGCGAAGCTCGGCATTTTGTCGTCCTTACAAAAACTTTATGAACGCAATCTTGTTAAGCTGGACTAATTGTGATAAGATAACTTGATATTATATGATGTCTGTTTGTGCTTTTGGGAGAGAGTAGAAAGGAAAACATGGATAGACATGTAATTGTAAAAGAGCTTCCGGAGTCAGAACGCCCATATGAGAAATTTGTAAAATATGGTGCGGGTGTGCTCTCGGACGCAGAGCTTTTGGCGATCATCATCAAGAGCGGCACCAGGAATAAGACGGCGCTTGAGCTGTCGCGGGAGCTGCTGTGCCAGAGGCATAGGAACCTGCTCAACCTCTATGAAATGTCCATGGAGGAGATGATGCGCACTAACGGCATCGGCAGGGTAAAGGCGATCCAGCTGAAGGCGGTCGCGGAGCTTTCTATGCGCATTGCAAGGACACAGCGCGGCTATCAGCTAAGGCTTGACTGTGCAGGCTCTGTCGCGGATTACTATATGGAGCAGATACGCCATGAGAAGCAGGAGGTTCTGATGTGTGCGTACTTCGACGCGAAGGCGAACTTTCTCGGAGATGCGAGGCTTTCGGTCGGGAGCACCAGCTATGCGTATTTTTCACCGAGGGAGGTGCTTCGGGGCGCACTCGAAAAGAATGCATCGGCGCTGATCCTTCTCCACAATCATCCGAGCGGAGATCCGTCTCCGAGCAAGGATGATATGCGGGTGACGGAGCGTATGCGGGAATGCGCGGCATTGTTTGACATCTGCCTTGCAGATCACATCATCATCGGTGACAACCAGTATTTTAGTTTTAAAGAACAAAGCATATAACAAAAGGAAGAGGTAAACGCAATGAACAACAATGTATATGGTATAGATCTCGGAACGAGCAATTTAAAGGTCTTTTCCAAGTCCAACGGCAAGATCTTTATGGAAAAAAATACCATTGCCATTCGTGGAAAGGATGAGATTTTTGCTTACGGTGATAAGGCATATGCAATGTATGAGAAGGCACCGGAATCCATTCAGGTCGTGTTCCCGGTTACAACCGGAGTGATCGCTGAGTTTCATGATATGGAGGAGTTCATTTACGAATTTTTGGATGACAAGACCAAGGGCAAGGTCAAAAACGCAGAGTTTGTCGTTGCGGTTCCAACCGACATCACGGATGTGGAGAAGCGTGCGTTTTATGAGCTTTTTACAGGGAAGCGCTTTCATGCAAAGAGCGTCTTACTGTGCGAGAAGCCGATCGCGGATGCCGTCGGACTTGGAATTGATGTCAATGAGCCGACCGGTGTCATGATCGTCAATATGGGCGGGGATACCACAGAAATCTCCGTGATCTCCTTAGGAGGGCTGGTTCTCAGCGATCTGCTCCACTTTGGAGGCAATCGTCTCGACGAGTCCATCATCAGCTATATCCGCAAGGAGTTCAACCTCATCATTGGACAGAAGACAGCAATGCAGTTAAAGGAACGCATCGGTTCCGGACTTCCGGGCAGAACCGAGACGATGGTTGTTGTCGGACGCGATGTGGTCAGCGGACTCCCAATCGAAATGGAAATCTCGGCTGAGGTTGTCTACAACGCGATCAAGGCAAATCTGGAATCAATCTGTTCCTCCATCAAGATGATCCTTGAGAAGACTCCGCCGGAGCTTGCGAAGGATATCATCCATTCCGGCATCTATATCACGGGCGGCGGAGCAAAGATCGATAATCTGGATAAGCTGTTTGAGCAGATTTCCAACATCAAGGTAAATGTAAGTGATGCACCGGAGGAAAGCTCCGTAAGAGGACTGGTTAAGATTGTTTCTGATCCGAAGTACCGCTATTTACCGTTTACAATCAAGAATAGTCTATTGAAATAGAGGGTTTCATGAAGGGTTTTCGTAACAAGAAAAAAGCAATACCAACGAAATATATTCTGCTTAGTCTTACCGTTGTGTGCGTCTTAGCGATTCTTTTGTCCCTTACCTTAAACATAACCGGAGGACCGCTGAATTCTGTCGCCGGTTATATTTTTGTTCCGATGCAGAGAGGAATCAACAATCTCGGACAGAACATTTCATCGAAGGCAAACGACTTTCGGACGCTAAGCGAAGTGCTTGCAGAAAATGAAAAGCTAAAGCAGCAGAATGATGAGCTGATGACACAGCTTAACACCATCATGCTTGAGAGCTATGAGCTGGAGAACTACCGCGAATTGTTTGAACTGGATGAAAAATATCCAAGCTATGAGAAGGTCGCTGCCAATGTTATCGCGAAGGACAGCGGGAATTGGTTCCACACGTTTACCATCGACCGTGGAACGAACAACGGATTAAAGGTCGGGATGAATGTCATTGCCGGAAGCGGACTTGTCGGGATCATCACGGATGTCGGACCGAATTACGCGAAGGTGCGCAGCATTATTGACGATTCGAGCAACGTGAGCGCGATGGTTACAACGACGCAGGACAATTTCAATGTCAAGGGTGATCTGGAAAAGCTCACAAGCGACGGCGTGATCACATTTTCCGAGCTTCGGGACACTGAGGATAAGGTCAGCATCGGTGATCCGGTGGTGACTTCCTATGTATCGGATCAGTACCAGCAGGGGATTTTGGTCGGTTACATTGCAAGTATCGAGCCGAATGCCAACAACCTGACAAAGTCCGGCACCATCACACCGGTTGTCGATTTTGAACACATTCAGGAGGTTCTTGTCATTCTCGACATCAAGAATACAGGAAACACGGACGGCAATTAGTTCGGTAGGAAAGGAGTTTGCATGCGCCGGAAAATCGTTTTATTTTTGATCATTACGCTATGCTTTCTGCTGCAATCCACCTTTTTCCAGACATTTTCCTTTGCGGGGATATCCCCGAATCTGCTCGTTATTGTCGTATCGTCCTTCGGGTTCATGCGGGGGCGGAAAGAGGGAATGTTTGTCGGATTTTTTTGCGGACTGCTTGTAGACATTTTTTTCGGTTTTTATCTCGGAATCTATGCTTTAATCTATATGTATATCGGGTATGTCAATGGAATATTCCAAAAGCGTTTTTACCCGGATGACATTAAGCTTCCGATGGCTTTGATCGGGGCGAGTGATCTTTCCTTTAACCTTTTGATCTATCTGTTGCTGTTTTTCCTAAGGGGAAGATTCCAGTTCTGGTATTACCTAAAGAGCATCATCCTGCCGGAGTTTATCTACACGATGGTCATAACGATCTTTTTGTATTATCTGCTGTTAAAGATCAATCAGGGACTTGAGACAGTCGAAAAAAGGAGAGCAAAAAAGTTTGATTTATGATATAAAAGAGTTTCTAAAAAAATTTTTCAGCTCAAGATTGTTTATTTTGTCGGTGGTCGTGATCGCAATGTTTGGGACGATGATCGCGCGCGTGTTTTACCTTCAGATCGTAAATGGTGCGTATTATCAGAAGAACTTCACCATGCGTATCCAGAAGCCGCTTACGATCGAGGCGGCGAGGGGAAATATCTACGACTGCAATGGACGGCTGCTTGCATACAATGAGCTTGCCTATGCTGTCATTTTTTACGATACATACGGAAGCAGTTCCTCTAAGAGCAGAAAGCTCAATGCGGAGCTTGCACAGATCATTCAGGCAATCGAGGACAATGGGGAATCCATCACGAATGATTTCCGTATCGCTTATGATGAGGAGACGGATACATTCAGCTACACCGTATCCGGGACAAGCCTGAAACGTTTTCTGGCGGATGTGTTCGGAAAGGTTTCCTACGACAAGCTTGAGTACAACAAGGATTTTAACTTCGACGAGGCGAACGCGACGGCGGAGCAGGTCATGGATTTTCTGATGCATGACAAAAAGAGCGGTTTTTCCGTACATACACTCGATGAGAAAACCGGGACGGAGGAGGACAGCAAGTACGACTTCTATACAAAGAAGATGGCGTATGAGATCGTTGTCCTGCGCTATGCGATCAATGCGAACCGCTATACCAAGTACAATCCGACCACGATCGCGGAAGATGTTTCCGACCGGGTGGTTGCGTATATGAATGAGCATTCAGACGAGCTGATCGGCGTTGAAATCTCCGAGGAGACGGTGCGAAGATACAATTACAGTGAGTATTTTTCTTCCATCATCGGCTACACCGGACGTATCTCCGACTCGGAATACGAGCAGCTGTCGGCAAATGACAGCAGCTATACGACCAACGACATTATCGGTAAGACCGGTCTGGAGCAGTATTATGAGAGCTATCTTCGCGGAACGAACGGCGAGCGCGAGGTCTATGTAGACAGCGTGGGACGTATCTCCGAGGTCATCCGCAACGTGGATGCGGTAACTGGCTGTGACCTGTATTTGAGCATTGATGCGGAGCTTCAGGCGGCGGTTTACCAGCTGTTAGAGCAGGAGCTTGCCGGTATCCTTTATTCCAATATCAAGGATGGCAACATCCCGATCAATGATGTGTATTATGCGCTGATCAACAATAACATCATTGACATAACGCATTTTGCGGCGGAGGATGCGTCTGCCACGGAACAGAAGCTTCAGGCAATCTTTGACGAGCGGGCGCAAAAAGCACTTTCGGACATCTCCGAACAGCTTAGTGCGTCAGAGCCGTATAACAACAATGACATGCCGGATGAGATGCTTGATGATTTCACCTGTGTAATGAGTCTTTTGCGTGAAAATGGTATCCTTTTATCCAGGCAGATCGACACAGACGACGCAATCTATCAGGAGTGGCGTGCCGGCAATTTAAGCCCGAAGGCATATTTAAATTACTGTATCTCACAGCAATGGATCGATATCGCACAGCTTCAGGTGGATGAGAAATACGCAGACTCCCAAGAGGTTTACCAGACCTTGTGCAGCTACATCGTAGAAGAACTCGCTTCCAATCTCGATTTTGGAAAGATGGTTTACAAGTATGCGATCGATGACGGGGAAGTAAAGGGGAAAGAGCTCTGCCTGATCCTGTTCGATCAGAATAAGCTTGATTATGACGATGCTTCGGTGAACGGGCTGACGGACGGTTCCATCTCCCCATACAACTTTATCATGCAGAAGATCAATAACATCGAGATCACGCCTGCACAGCTTGCCCTTGATCCGTGTACGGCTTCCACCGTTATCACGGATGTCGCAACCGGCCAGATCCGGGCGCTTGTAAGCTATCCGGGCTATGACAACAACCGGCTTGCAAACGGAGTTGACGCGGAGTATTTCAACAGCTTGAATCAGGATCTTTCCAATCCGCAGTACAATTACGCGACGCAGGAGCGGACGGCACCGGGATCTACCTTTAAGATGGTGACGGCAACCGCGGGACTGGCGGAGAGCTTTATCGATGTCAGCACACAGATCGTAGATAAAGGTCAGTTCATGGAGATCAGTAATAAGCCAAAATGCTGGAAATATCCGGGCAATCACGGCTCAATCAATGTGTCGGAAGCACTGCGTGATTCCTGCAACTATTTCTTCTATACCGTAGGATATGAGATGAGTCTTAAAAGTACCGGCGTGTATGATGATGCACTTGGTATTTCCTATATCCAGAAATATGCGTCCATGTATGGGCTGGATCGAAAGACCGGCATCGAGATTGAGGAGAATACACCGGAGATCGCGGATTCTTATCCGGTCATGGCAGCGATCGGACAGAGTAATAACAACTATACGACGGTATCGCTCTCAAGATATGTGACGGCGGTTACCTCCGGAAAGCTTTATGATTATCAGCTTATGGACCGCATTGTCGATCCGCAGGGAGATACGATCGAACAGTACGAGAAAACGTATACGGATATTTCGGATGTGCTTGATACCACACAGTGGGATGCGATCCATTCCGGCATGAAGATGGTGGTGGAAAAGCTTGCTTCGTTTAAGGATTTCCCAATCGTGGCAGCGGGCAAGACAGGTACTGCACAGCAGGTGGAGACGCGCCCGAACCACGCGCTTTTTGTCGGCTATGCACCGTATGACAACCCGCAGATCACGATTGCAACGCGAATCGCGTATGGCTATACTTCCCACAACGCAGCGGCTGCGGCAAAGAATATCTTCTCCTACTATTTTGGAGTACAGACACTGGATGAATTGTTATCCGCAAATGCAGAGGGTACCAATGCTTCTGCTGACAATGTTTCACAAGACTGACGGATACCATTCACATATACAAATTATTTAACAAGGAGGTTTCTTTTTTCATGGGTGAAGCGATTGTTTTCACTTCAGGAAAAGGCGGTGTTGGCAAGACAACAACGATTGCCAATATCGGTGCAGGACTTTCACAGTTAGATAAAAAAGTCGTCATGCTCGACGCGGACATGGGACTTCGGAATTTGGATGTTGTTATGGGGCTGGAGGACCGGATTACCTACAACCTGCTGGATGTACTTGATAATCAGTGCAGACTGAACCAGGCACTCATCAAGGATAAAAGGTATCCGAGCCTGTACATGATCCCTGCTTCCCTGAAGCAGAAAAAGCTTGCCGATTACGAGGACCGGCTTAAAAATCTGATCGGACAGCTCAAAAAAGAATTTGATTACTGCCTGATCGACTGTCCGGCGGGAATTGATGATGGGTTTCATTTTGCGGTATCGGCGGCGGATAAGGCAATTATTGTCACAACGCCTCATATCTCTGCGGTGCGCGATGCGGGAAGAGTTGTATATCTTCTGGAAGCCCGCAGGTTCTACAATATGGAGCTTTTGATCAATGAGACAAACGACCGCATGATGCGCCGGCATGACATGATCTGTGCCAAGGAAATCGAGGAAATCTTAGGGATCAACTGTTTAGGCTGCATCCCGGAGGATGAAAAGGTGATTGTCAGCCAGAACCGGGGCATTCCGGTCATTTCCATGAGGTCGGATGCGGGGAAGGCATATCGTCAGGCTGCAAGAAAACTGCTCACGCCGCGGATCAATGTGACGGATCTGTCTAAGGAGTCTGAGGACAAAAAGGAAACTGCTTCCAAGGACAGCTTTCACATTTTCCGGAGAAGGGAATGCAATTATGAGGGGTAGAGGAGAGCGTACCGGTTCCATTGCAAAAGAACGTTTAAAGCTGATGCTTGAGGCCGAGCCGGTGGAATGCGGTCAGGATAAGATGGCACAGATGAAGAAGGAAATCTCCGAGATCGTCAGCCGCTATTTTGATGTGCCGTCCGATGGATATGAGATCAAAGTAATACTAAAGCAAAATAAGAAAAGAGCGTAATATGTTTAAACAGTACAAATTGAAAGACTATCATTTTCAATTAATTCTATATCTTGTGCTGCTGACGGTTATCGGAATCGCGGTGATCGGCAGCGCAGAGGAATCTGTGCAGAGAAAGCAGATTATAGGCTTTATGGCGGGACTGGTCATCATGGTGATCCTATCTCTTTTGGATTATTCGGTCCTGCTTAAGCTGTCCTGGATCTACTATATCGGAAGTGTCGGTCTTTTGGTGCTGGTGCAGACAAGCTTAGGAGATAGTGCCAACAACTCCCAGCGGTGGATAGAGATCGCCGGAATCCGTTTTCAGCCATCCGAGCTTGCGAAGATTACGCTGATCCTGTTTTTTTCGTATTTTTTCTGCAAATATCAGGAGAAAATCAATAAGATATGGCTGCTGGCATTATCTTTTATACTGGTAGGGGTTCCTCTTTTACTGATCTACAAGCAGCCGGATACTTCAACGATGATCGTTACCGCATTTATTTTCGTTGTCCTCTTGTTTATTGCGGGATTAAGTTATAAAATAGTCCTAACAGTTCTTGGAATTGCAATTCCGATTGCTATAGTAGGAATAACATATCTGCTGTCACATGCAGAAGAATTGATTGACAAGGGGTTTTACCAGATGAAGCGTATCATGTCGTGGCTGGATCCGACGAACCCGCTTTATACGGATAGTGCGCTTCAACAGCAGAATTCCATCATGGCGATCGGTTCCGGACAGTTATGGGGCAAGGGACTTGGCAATGATGCTGCAACCTCTGCCAAAAATGCCAACTTTATCATCGAGCCGCAGACGGATTTCATCTTTGCGGTAGCAGGTGAGGAGCTTGGATTTGTCGGAACCGCTGTGATCATTCTTCTACTGTTTTTGATTGTGATGGAATGTATCCTGATCGGACGTAAGGCGAAGGACTTAAGTGGGCGGCTGATCTGTTGCGGAATGGCTTCCCTGATCGGTTTTCAGAGTTTTGTCAACATTTGTGTTGCTACAGGCCTGATGCCGAACACGGGCGTAACACTTCCGTTCGTCAGCTATGGACTGACTTCATTGATGACATTGTATATTGGCATGGGGTTTGTCCTGAATGTCGGTTTACAGCCGCTGAAATATACAAAGGGGGTAACTTTATGAATATCGGACTTGTAGCACATGACTCCAAGAAAAAACTTATGCAGAATTTCTGTATCGCGTATCGCGGGATTCTTTGCAAAAATGAGCTCTATGCGACCGGTACGACCGGACGATTGATCGAGGAGGTTGCAAATCTTCAGGTGCATAAGTATCTTGCGGGACATTTAGGGGGATCACAGCAGCTTGGAGCACAGATCGAGCACAATGAGATCGATCTCGTTATTTTCCTGCGCGATCCGCTTAAGCCAAAGTCACATGAGCCGGATGTCAACAGCATTGTAAAGCTATGTGACGAACACAATATTCCGCTTGCAACCAACCTTGCCACGGCTGAGTTATTGATTAAGTCACTTGATAGAGGAGATTTGGACTGGCGTGAGATGTACAAATAAGATAAACAGGATCAAACTGCTATGCATTGTATGTATAGCAGCGATTTTTATGAGCGGATGTGGGCAGGCGGTAGTCATCGAGAATCCATATTCGGTTTACAATTCAAAATTAAGTGTGTATGACACCGATACTACGGAGTCAAGCTTTTTTGCCACGGATCTGTGTGTGACGGACGGGGCGGATCTTGGCACGGACAAGACCGATTCGACTGTTGCGGAGGGCGGAGGCGTGTTCAACCTGACGACCGGAGAGGTCACATACAGCCAGAATATGTTCGGCAAAATGTACCCGGCAAGCACGACAAAGATCCTGACGGCTTACATTATCATCCGCGATTGCAATATGTCGGATATGGTGACGGTCAGTGCCAATGCCGTCGATCAGGCTTCCGATTCTTCCATCTGTAATCTGCGGGAGGGCGATGTGATCTCGGTTAAGAACCTGCTGTACGGTCAGATGCTCGCAAGCGGCAACGACGCGGCAATCGCGCTTGCAGAGTTTCACTCCGGCACGGTCGAGGCGTTTGTGGATGAAATGAATGCCACGGCAAAGAACCTTGGCGCGACAAGCAGCCATTTTGTCAATCCGAACGGTCTGCCGGACGAGGATCATTACACGACGATCTACGATATGTACCTGATCTTTAAAGAGGCGGTGCAGTATGAGGATTTCGTATCGATCATCGGGAATAAGGAAGTTACGGTCAACTATCTGAATAAGAAGGGGGATGCGGTTGAAAAGACCTGGAGCAACACCAACCGCTATATTTCCGGCAAATACGATGCGCCGGAGGGCTTTACCATATTAGGTGGCAAGACAGGCACCACGAATGCTGCCGGATATTGTCTGGTACTATATTCCATGAACCCGGAGGGGGATAAGATCATCAGTATCGTTTTCAAGGCGGACGGAAGATCGAATCTTTATCATCTGATGAGCCAGATGTTGAGTGGCTTTGCGAAATAGTGATTGTTTTTTGCAGGCACATATAATATAATAAATCTAGCAATAGTTATTATAAAACGTGCTTCGGGAGGGAATTTACAATGATTGAAATCATCTGTGGTGTCAAGGGAAAAGGCAAGACAAAGGAATTACTGGACAAGGTAAATACATCGGTTACTGCCGCAAGCGGAAGCGTTGTTTACCTGGATAAGAGCCAGAAGCATATGTATGAGCTGGACAATAAGGTGCGTCTGATCAATGTTATGGATTATCCGATCACGGACTGCGATGAGTTTCTTGGATTCGTCTGCGGAATCGTGTCACAGGATAATGATCTTGAGGAGATGTATTTGGACAGCTTCCTTACAATCGCATCTATCACAACGGAAGAAGAGCTCGTAAAGGCAATCGAGAAGCTTGATATTATCAGCGAGAAGTACAAGGTACGCTTTGTACTGAGCATTTCCAAGGATAAGGAAGATCTTCCGGAGTGTGCAAAGGCAAAGGTTGTCATTGCTTTATAAGAAAATTTATCCGGGGTGCTGATTCATCAGCACCCCTTTTTTCTATCTCAATCCTCCATTGTGGAACGGATACGGCCGAAAAAGCTGATCATGTAAAGACCACTTAAGCCCACGATCGCATAGATAATACGGGTAAGCCATGTCATGTCCCCGAAAAGAAGAGACACGAGATTAAATTGGAAGAAACCAACCAATCCCCAATTGATACAGCCGATCACTGCCAACACCAATAAGGTATAATCTAACCATTTCATAGTGCATTCACCTCCTGTTTTATTGGTAGTATCTTTCAAATTTACAAAAATATGTACAAAAATTGTGAATAGTTGTAATCGGCAAAAAAGAATGCTATGATAATACAGCAAAAGAGGGACGCAAAGGAAGCGTTCCGAGGGTAAGAGGAGCAATTATTTTGGCTGGAGCAAAGAATATTGTAAAATATCGCAAACCGCGGAACATCAACATCGGACTTGTGATCTTTTTGGTTATTATCGTATATATCGCATTTAACGTTTTCCAGTATGTTACATCCGAGAGCATTGCAGCTTACGAGGTAAGCCAGGGCGCGATCGCGACCGACAATACCTACCGTGGGCTGATTCTGCGAAAGGAGTCGGTTGCATATGCGGAGCGTGCCGGATATATCAATTATTACGCAAAAAATGCTGCCCGCGTATCGGTAAACGACGCTGTTTATTCGATCGATACCAAGGGAAACATATCGGACAAGATCAGTCAGGCAAGCGCAGGGGACACAACGCTCTCCGCAGCTTCGATCAAGGAGATTGCGCAGAAGCTTGATAGCTTTACCAACGCCTACAATTCGAAGGATTTTTCAAATGTTCTGGCGTTTAAGGAGGATCTGTCCTCCACGCTGCAGCAGATGATCAATACGGCAGCACTTGAGTCTTTAGGCGATCAGGTAAGCCTTGCGGCTTCCAACAGCACGTTTTATCTGGTCTATCCGGAGGAGACGGGGCTTGTTACCTATTATACCGATGGCTACGAGGACGATTCCATTGAAGATTTTAATGCGTCCTATATGGACTTTTCCGGTTATACCAGGAATAACCTAAACACCAACGAGAAGGTGGAGGCGAATACGCCTGTCTACAAGCTGGTGACGGATGAGATGTGGGATGTGGTGATCGAGATCTCCGAACAGCAGGCAGAAGCCTTCGCGGAGAGTGGCTCCGTCAGGATCCGCTTCTGTGAGGATAATTTTACAACGAATGCAAGATATACTGTCTTAAAGGATCAGAACCGCTATTTTCTGGATCTTCGGATGCAGACGGCGATGGTGCGTTACATCAATGAACGTTTTGTAGATATCGAGCTGGCGGTCAATGACCAGAGCGGGCTTAAGATCCCAAAGTCTGCGATCACGACGAAGGAGTTTTATACGGTGCCGAAGGAAGCCTTTGCACAGGGCGGCGATTCCAACAATCTCGGACTTCTGATCTCGAAAACGACCGAGGATGGCGAGCAGGTTGTGTTTGTCACACCGACGATCTACTATGAGACGGATGACTTCTATTACATTGACGATGAGGATGTCACGGCGGGGGACGTTGCACTCATAAACAATTCCTCCAAGCGGTATACCATCGGAACGGACAAGGATTCGCTGATCGGCGTATACAATATCAACAAGGGTTATGCAGTATTCAAGCAGATCAACATCATGTATGAGAATGAGGACTATGCGATCGTTGAGCAGAAAACGGCGTATGGAATCTCCTTGTACGATCACATTGCATTAGACGGTTCAAAGCTTACAGAAAACCAGCTGATTACAAAATAGATTGGAGTGTACGGGTACGATGTTAAAAGAGAATTTACAGCAGGTAGAGGAAAATATTAAGAAGGCATGCAAGAAAAGCGGACGCGACAGAGCGGATGTCACACTGATCGCGGTTAGCAAGACGAAGCCGGTGGAAATGTTACAGACTGTCTACGACTGCGGAGTCCGGGATTTCGGCGAGAATAAGGTGCAGGAAATGTGTGATAAGATGGAGGTGCTGCCAGGTGATATCAAGTGGCACATGATCGGGCATCTTCAGACCAACAAGGTAAAATATATCGTTGGAAGGACCGAGCTTATCCATTCTGTTGACAGCGTGCATCTTGCGGCGGAGATCCAGAAGCAGGCGGTAAAAAAAGATGTGATCGTCCCAATCCTGATCGAGGTCAATATCGCAGAGGAGGAGAGCAAGTTCGGTATTCACAAGGAGGATACGATCGCGATGGTACGACAGATTGCCGAGATGGATCATCTTCGGATCAAAGGTCTTATGACGATCGCACCGTTTGTGGAAAATGCTGAAGACAACCGGCTATATTTTAGGGAAATCAAACAATTATCGGTTGACATCAAGAATCAAAACATAGATAATGTAAGTATGGATGTTCTTTCTATGGGAATGACAGGCGATTATGAGGTTGCGATCGAAGAGGGCGCGACGCTTGTGCGTGTCGGAACCGGTATTTTTGGAGAACGCAATTACAACATTTCATAAAGAGGTTATATAAAATGAGTTTACTTGATAAATTTTTAAATGCAATGCGGTTGAATGACGATGATGATGATTACGATTTCGGCAATGACGATTATTTAGATGATGCGTATGAGGAGAAGCCGAAGAAGAACTTCAAGTCAAGAGAAAAGACCGAAGTACATGAGGAGGAGCCGGTTAAGGAGCGCGTAGTTAAGACAGCGCCTAAGATCACTCCAATCTCAAAGGGTTCCAGAAAGCAGGTGGGTGCAGGTATGGAAGTATGCGTAATTAAGCCGACATCCGTTGAGGATGCACGAGAGATAACCGAGACATTGTTAAATGGAAGAACCGTAGTGCTTAATGTGGAAGGGCTGAATGTCGAGATCGCGCAGCGTATCATCGACTTTACTTCAGGCTCCTGCTTTGCAATCAGCGGTAATCTGCAGAAGATTTCAAATTATATCTTTATCATTACCCCGGCGAATGTTGACATTTCCGGTGATTTCTTGAATATTGTGGATGCCTTTGGAACCGGAGAAATCAACTACTAGGATTGGATGAATTATATAAGAATTATCGGAGCATCAGTATCTATCGCTGATGCTCTTATTTATCAGAAAAGGAATTGGACTATGAAGAAAAAATCAGCGAAATCAATGACAATCGGATTTATCGTGGCAGCCGTGTTTGTGGCGATCGATCAGCTTACAAAATATCTGGCGGCGGTATTCCTTAAGACAAACGGCGCGCGTGTTCTGATTCCGGGCGTGTTCGAGCTTCGGTATCTGGAGAACCAGAGTGCGGCGTTTGGCTTTGACATTGTAACCTTTTTGCAGCGCATATTCAAAATCACATACTTCGAGGCGAACCCGGATGCCTTTCTGCGCTTCAAAATGGGGGTATTCTGCGTTTTGACACTCATCGTGGTTGTTCTGCTCGGTCTCATATACCGGCGCATTCCACAGGGCAATAAGCGCTTTTATGCGATGGATGCCATTCTGATCGCTTTTACGGCAGGTGCGATCGGCAACTGTATCGACCGCGTGGTACACAATTATGTGATCGATTTCTTTTATTTCAGCCTGATCAATTTTCCAATCTTCAATGTCGCGGATATCTATGTGACGGTTTCCGCTTTTCTGATGATCGTGTTTGGATTATTCTATTACAAGGAAGAGGATTTTGAGGCGGTATTTCCTTCCAAAAAGAGGAAAACTGTGCAGGATGCAAAATAAGATACTGTGCAGGAATTTAATGCCGGAGGTAAAGTAATAAGATACAGTGTGGAGATTTGATGCCGGAGGCAAAGTAATAAGATACAGCGTGGGGATTTGATGCCGGAGGAAAGTAAGATACCGTGTAGAAACTTGGTGTCGGAAATAAAGAGGAACTTTGATATATGAAAACAGAAGAATTTGAAGTGATGGGAGAGCAGGAGGGAGAACGTCTGGATAAGTATTTAAGCGTGATCTATCCGGAGCTGTCCCGCTCTTTTTTTCAAAAGATCATAAAGGATCAGGGCATTTTGGTCAATGATGTGCCGGAAAAGGCAAATTACCGGATTAAGTCTGACGATGTGGTGCGCGTGAATTTCCCGGATGCGGTGCAGACTGCAATAGAGCCGGAGAACATTCCGCTCGATATTCTCTATGAGGATCCGGACGTTCTGATCGTCAATAAGCCAAAGGGCATGGTAGTGCATCCTTCCGCCGGGCATTACACCGGAACGCTGGTAAATGCGGTGATGTATCACTGTGCAGATTCTCTCAGCGGAATTAACGGGGAAATCCGGCCGGGGATTGTTCACCGGATCGATATGGATACCACGGGATCTTTGATCGTCTGCAAAAACGACGACAGCCATGTAAAAATCGCAGAACAGATCAAGGCACATTCCGTCAACCGTATTTACGAGGGAATCGTGTGCGGCGTTGTAAAGGACGATGAGGGGACGGTAAGCGGCGCGATCGGGCGTCACCCGACCGACCGCAAGAAAATGGCGATCAATGAGAAGAACGGAAAGTCGGCGGTCACTCATTATAAGGTGTTAAAGCGTTTCGATAAATACACCTACATGCAGTTTAAACTGGAGACCGGGCGGACACACCAGATCCGTGTACACATGGCAAGCATCGGACATCCGCTGCTGGGAGATGCTGTGTACGGAACTGCCAAGTCAGCCTTCAAGCACCTGCAGGGACAGACGCTCCACGCAAAGACGATCGGATTTATCCATCCATCGACAGGAGAGTACCTGGAGGTCTCAGCGCCACTGCCAGAGTATTTTGTTCATCTGCTGGAGACACTATCGTAAATGATGCGGTTTTTCAAAAAAATTCCAATAAATTGTTGCAACAATTATCCAATATGTTGTATAATTTTCACAAAGAAATGAATGCGGCATATCTAATTTGTGACATCATTTCGGAAAGGTGGTATTTTTTATGGGAAATCGAATTTTTACAATCGGAAGAGAGTTCGGAAGCGGTGGAAAACAGGTTGGAATTAAGCTCGCTGAGCGTCTCGGCATCAAATTATATGATAAGGAACTTTTACAGAAGGCGGCTAAGGAATCCGGTTTCTGTGAGGAAATTTTTGAAAACCATGATGAAAAGCCAACCAACAGCTTTTTGTATTCCCTTGTGATGGATACATATTCCGGAGGCGGTTATTCCTCCGCTCCATTTTTGGATATGCCATTAAATCATAAGATTTTTTTGGCACAGTTTGATGCAATCAAGAAGATCGCAGAGAACGAGTCCTGCGTCATCGTTGGTCGCTGCGCCGATTACGCGCTGTCCGGCAACCCGGATTGCATCAATATCTTTATACATGCGGATATCAATGACCGCGCAAAGAATATTTCCAAGCGCATGAACATCACAGAATCAAAGGCGAAGGATATGGCACTCAAGCAGGATAAGCAGCGCGCAAGCTACTACAATTACTACACCAGCAAGAAGTGGGGAGATTCCCGAAGCTACGATATGACGCTTAACACCAGCAAGCTGACGATTGACCAGTGTGTAGACCTGATTATTCAGTTTAGCAATATGAAGGGAATGACGCAGGAATAGAAAGTCTTATAAAGGATGGAACGGATTGTCCGGGAGGAGGTTCGTTCCGTTTTTTGTGTTTGTGCATATATAATCTATTGCGTTTTCGTTGAAGTATTGTAAAGTGTGTCTTTGTTTTAGAATGTATTTTAATTTTATGTGCGCTTATGGTATGATATTTTATATGGAACTTGAATTTGGTGATTTGATAGAACACGAAAGTTATTTGTTGACAAGGATGGAGCGAAGCGGCATTGTTTAAGAGCAAGAAC
Organism: uncultured Agathobacter sp.; assembly: GCA_934307695.1. GTDB lineage: Bacteria > Bacillota > Clostridia > Lachnospirales > Lachnospiraceae > Roseburia. Next base: position 75,358 of record CAKRCS010000008.1, read on the forward strand.
AAACTATTCGCTAAAGTCAAGTTTAACGAATAGTTTGTCCCCTTCTAATGAATCGCTAAATCATTTGAATCCAGTATAATAGTAAATGGTCCGTCATTATGGATCTCCAGCTTCATATCGGCACCGAATATACCGGTTTGGACGTTTGGAATCTGTTTTTTGCATTCTACAATGATGTACTCGTACATCTCGTTTGCCATATCCGGATTGCCGGCATCGGTAAAGGATGGGCGGTTACCCTTGCGGCAATTCGCATATAACGTAAATTGGGATATCAAAAGCAGGCTTCCGTTAATATCGTGCAGGGACAGATTGATCTTATCGTTTTCATCGCTGAAGATACGCATTCCGATGAGCTTTTGAATCATTTTGTCGGCGATCTGCTTGGTGTCGGTTTCCGCCACACCGATGAAAACACAAAAGCCGTCCTTGATTGCGCCGGTTACGGTTCCGTCGACGACACAGCTTGCGGCGGTAACTCGTTGGATTACAAATTTCATGATATAAGTTCCTTTCTTTTGTTACATTTATATTATATAGATTATACCAATCTATCGGGAGAAAACAATGAAAATCCAAAAATTGTACAGCTATGTGCGTCAGGCGCTTGACGATTATAAAATGATCGATCCGGATGATGTGATTGCTGTTGGTCTATCCGGTGGTAAAGATTCGATTGCTTTGTTATATGCGCTTGCAGGACTTAGGAAATTTTATGCGGTACCTTTTTCAATAAAAGCAATTACAGTTGATCTGGGCTATGAAAATTTTGACATTGCGCCGCTAGAGACGCTATGTGAGCAGTTGGATGTTGAATATCATGTTGTTCATACACAGATTGGAGAAATTGTCGGGCTGAATCAGTCCAATAAGTCCTACTGTTCTCTCTGTGCAAGGCTCCGAAAGGGAGCTTTAAATGATGCGGCGCTGCAATTTGGATGTAATAAGGTTGCGTACGCACACCACATGGACGATATGATCGAGACGATGCTGATGTCGCTGATCTATGAGGGCAAATTCTATGCATTTCCCCCGGTCACGAAGCTTGACCGGACCGGGCTTACCGTGATACGTCCGCTTATGTATGCGCCGGAATGCGATGTCATAGGCTTTATGCACAGGATGCAGTTTGCCATAGTTAAGAATCCATGTCCATACGACGGACACACCAGGCGTGAATACATAAAATCACTTGTCCGGCAACTGAACAAGGAAAATCCGGGCGTGAAAAAACGACTGTTTCATGCAATCAGAGAAGGAAAAATCGAGGATTGGAATATATGAAAGATAAAGCATATTATGAGACACAAAACATAAAGAATGAGCTTAAGCTGCGCGAAATATTGTCTACGCTTCCACCGTACTGTACGCAGTTTTTTATGTCGCTTGAGGCTACGACATCTTCAAGAACACGGTTGGCTTATGCATACGATCTATCCGTTTTCTTTGATTATATGCATAAGAATAATCCAATCTGTGCAAAGATGGAGATCCGGGAACTTCCAATTTCAATTCTGGATCAGATACGTCCGGTGGACATTGAGGAGTACATCTATCATCTTCGTGTTTACGAAAAGGACGGCGAAGCTCACACAAATGAAGAACGCGGGCTAAAACGGAAACTATCTTCTCTCCGCACCTTCTATAATTATTTCTTTAAAAATGAAATGATCGATACAAATCCTGCCTGTAAGGTGGATATGCCAAAAATTCACGACAAGGCGATCGTGCGTCTGGACGTAGACGAAATGGTTGAGATGTTAGACAAGGTGGAGTCCGGCGAGGATCTTACAAAAAGGCAGGGGAACTACCATGAGAAAACAAAGACTCGTGACCTTGCTATCGTGACTTTACTCCTTGGAACCGGTATCCGTGTTTCCGAGTGTGTAGGAATCGATATGGCAGATATTGATTGGAATAATTTTGGAGTAAAGGTTCATAGGAAAGGTGGTGCTGAGGTCGTTGTTTATTTTGGGGACGAGGTTGCTACTGCCCTTCATGATTATTTAGAAGAACGGAAAGGCATTACTGCTATGCCGGGGAACGAGAAAGCGTTCTTTTTATCTATGCAACGCAAGCGGATCGGAGTTCGTGCTGTAGAAAATCTTGTGAAGAAATATTCCCGACTTGTCACCAGTGTGAAGAATATTACGCCACATAAACTTAGAAGTACATACGGAACAAATCTTTACAAGGAAACGGGAGATATCTACCTGGTTGCGGATGTGCTTGGACATAAAGATGTAAATACGACACGAAAACACTATGCTGCTCTTGAGGATGAACGCCGCAAAGAGGCCGCAAAACATGTACATTTAAGAGAAGAATGATACCAAAAGGCTACCAAAAGTAATGTATATTTTGGTAGCCTCCTTTTCGTTTTAATGTCCTGTCTCTTTTAACTTCTCCTCAATCCGTGATTTGACAAGTGCGGCAATCTCCTGCGTCCGCATATCCTTGTATTCTTCGTAAGTGATTGGCTCCAGATAATAGATTGAGGTTGTTATCGGTCCAAAATGAAAACTGTTAAAGACCTTGTAGGAATCAATCAGTGCGATCGGCACGATCGGCATGTGGGATTTCAGTGCGATCTTAAAACTGCCCGCCTTGAAATTACAGATCTTATTGCGGTTGTTAAACTTATAACCACCCTCTGGGAAGAGAACATACCGTTTCCCGTTTTTGACTTCCTCTGCAACATCATTGATGATATGGATTCCCTGCCTTGGATTGTTCTTCTCCAGACGCTTTCCCTGAACAAGATCAACGACCTCCCGCACCAGAATGGTATGTGATTTCCGTTTGTCAATGACGAAGGAACATGGTTGCTTATGCGTGTAAATAATTCCCAAAACATCATATTTGCCCTGATGGTTCGGATACATCATATATCCCCCTTCTTTTGGAAGATTCTCCACACCATAAGCCTTTGCGGTAATCTTTCCAGAACGGTTCATAAGATAAATGGCATGCTGCACAAGTGCATAACGCTCCTCTTCGGAATACTTATCCGGATGGTCTGCGTATTTGCGCATCTTTGGAATCATATATGGTGCGCGGAACAGATTCATGAAAATAACGTAAAATAACTTAAACATAGAAATTCCCTTTTATAGAATCTAAAACTTAAACTTCTTAAACGCTAATTAAATCGGTTTAATATTTAAACTTCATACAAATTATATATGATATTTTTATACATTTCAAGCAAGGGAATCTCATAAAAAAAAGGATTGAGAGCCAGCACCTTGAATGGGCTGGCTCTTTCAATGCTTTATTTTACCACATAACAAAGAGGATTGGTAGGTTATTTTCTTTGATGAGTGATAAAGGGCAGTTCTATTACAGTTCCTATTTGATCTCCGTCGAATAGTATGCAACGACAATATGCTGTCCGGCGTGGATCTGACCATCCTGAAGCTGGTTGAGGCTGCACACCTCATCAATGTAATCGCTCTTGTCGATGTTGCACTGGTCGATATAGGTATCGGCAAGTGACCATAGGGTGTCTCCGCTTTGAACCTGAATGCTGGTGTAATATTTATATACAGGCTTCTTCGCGTTGTGGGAACTTGCAAAAGCGCGGATGCTGGTGCCGAGTATGATAACAAGGGAAATGATAAGAATACCTGCGATCGCAAGGAAACGCTTCTGGAAACGGACGGTGCGATCTCTCTTTGCCAACTGTGAATTAACTCTCTCGGATAATTTGTCATTGTATGCTCTCATAATACACATCTCCTCTGTGAACGAACATTTGTTTGCATAACCATACTATAACGTACGAACAAATGTTTGTCAACAGAAAAATCGAACAAATATTCGCGAATATATGTTTGCTTTTTCCAGAGAGATATGTTACGATCAATACAGACAACGAACGTTGCATATATGAAGGAGGAGATTTATGTCATACGGTAAAATTACAGATAAACAGCAGCAGATCCTTGATTATATTAAGCAGGAAATCCTTAATAAGGGCTATCCTCCTACCGTTCGCGATATCTGTGAGGCTGTCAGGCTCAAGTCCACCTCATCGGTACACTCCCATCTGGAGTCCCTTGAGAAGAATGGTTATATCCGCCGCGATCCGACCAAACCGCGCGCGATCGAGATCATAGATGATAACTTTAATCTTACACGCCGCGAGGTGGTGAATGTTCCTATGGTAGGTCGTGTTGCTGCAGGCGAGCCGATCCTTGCGGTTGAGAATATTGACAGCTACTTCCCTATTCCGGCAGAGTTCATGCCGAATGCGGAGTCCTTCATGCTCAAGGTTAAGGGTGAGAGCATGATCAACGCGGGAATCATGGATGGTGACCAGATTCTTGTCGAGCGGTGCAATTCAGCACGCAACGGAGATATGGTCGTAGCGCTTGTCGATGATTCTGCCACCGTCAAGACCTTCTACAAGGAGGCTGACCACATCCGTCTCCAGCCGGAGAATGACACGATGGACCCGATCATTGTCCCGGATTGCGAGATCCTCGGCAAGGTGTTCGGCGTGTTCCGCTTCTTTTAAGATAAGAGGCAGTCACCGACAGGACTGCTATGATAGCAACAGAAAAGGCAGGCACTTTTGTATAGAATGATCTATTACAAAGTGTCTGCCTTATTTTACTTTATAGGAAAAATCTTTACCGATAACTCTTATAATTCTTCCAGTGCTACTCTCTTTCCGTCCTTCCAGATCTTCTCAAGATCATAGAACAGGCGGTCTTCCTTGGAAAACAGATGCACGATGACATCCTGATAATCCATAAGAATCCAGGTGGAACTGCGGTTTCCCTCGATCTGTTTTGCGTGAACACCGGATTTGTACATTGCCTCATCAACGGCGTCCTGCATTGCGCCGAGCTGGTTCACGTTGGAACCATTTGCAATGATGAAATAATCTGCGATCGTTGACACATTGCGGATGTCAATGACGGAGATATCCTCGGCTTTTTTGTCTGAAAGTGCATCTACTGCTTTTTTCACTAATTCTAATGTCTCCATGGCTGCTCCTTTTGATATGGTTTATAAAATTCATAAGTAAATTCGGTTGCCGGATCGATCGAACCCTTGCGTCCCTGTAAAAAATGCAAGGTATCGTACAGGATCTCTGCAGTGCAGGCATTCAGATCCTGAAACGCCAATGCACGAAGCTCCTTCAAGTGCGGAGCCTTGTCCCTGCGTGGCTCGATATAATCTGCGATATAGATGATCTTATCCAGTATGCCCATATTGGGTTCACCGGTCGTATGCACCGAGATTGCATGCAAAATCTGCGGGTCTGTGACCTCGTATCTGGTCTCTGCAAGGATTGCGCCTGCCTTTGCGTGTAACAGCGTAGGATTGGCAAATTCGGCCTCGGAGATGAGCACATGATACTTTTCACATAAGGCGATCTTCTCCTCGTCCTCAAGGCATTTAGCGCAGTCATGCAACAATCCTGCAAGCATTGCCTTGCCGATGTCGTATTCATGTGCCATTGCCAGACAGCCGGCGGTGTACATCACACCCTTGGTATGTTCGTACCGGTCTTTGTCCAACTCTTTTTTCAGCTTTTTGCGTATCTCAATAATGTCCATGATCTTACACTTCCAATACTATATGTTTTGGTAAAGTCCGTTTTGCCGGATATATGCAAGCACTTCCGGGGGAAGCTCCTTTTGTACGTCGATGCCATCTTTGATTGCCTTTCGGATATCCCGCGAGGAAATATTATATTTCTGGCATTCCAGAAACCGGATATCTGCCGGAAACTGAGTTCTTATGTCATCTGCCATCGCCGCAAGCTCCGGCTGGGAATACACGCCCCGGTTTACAATGAGTAAAACGGCAAGGCTGCTTATGATTTTTGGATGCATCCATTGCTTAAAATAGGCAAGTGAATCGGCACCCATGATAAAATAAAAGGTATCGTCCGGATGATCGGCATGAAGCTTTTGCAGTGTCCGGTAGGTGTAGCTTGTCGCATCGGAGTCCACTTCAACGGAGGATACCCGGATGCGGTCGCTGCAGCCGCTGGCAAGCTCGCACATTGCAAGCCGCATTGCTGCGGGTGTCATAGCGCTCTCCTTCTTGTTGGGAGAATGTCCTGCCGGGATCAGCCACACTTCATCTAAGCCGCACTCTTCGAGCGCCTTTTGCGCCATATACAGATGTCCGTTGTGTATCGGATCAAACGACCCGCCCAGGATACCAATCTGCATCGCTTATTCCGGAAGATTGATCTTAGCGTTTTTCTTCGGCTTGCGGTAAAAGATCATCTTTTTGCCGATCACCTTTACCACGGTAGAATGCGTGCGCTCAGCGATCGCGTTTGCAATCTCCTTCGGATCATCAAGACAGTTCTTTAAGACACCAACCTTGATCAGCTCGCGCTTTTCGAGGGCTGCGTCAAGTGCTTCGACAATCTCCGGTGTCAGGGATGCCTTGCCGATATGGAAAATCGGGTTCATCGTGCTGGCTAATGAGCCAAGATAAGCTCTTTGTTTGCTTGAAAGATTCATAGTAATCTCCTATTTATAATAATCAAATTCATGTCCGTACATACGAACGGTGTCACCATCTACGATGCCTCTCTCCTCAAGGTCTTTTAAGATACCCTGCTCCTTTAAGAACTTCTGGAAGAACAAAAAGCCCTTCTCGGACTCGATATTCGTGTAACCAAGCATCTTGTCGATCTTCGGTCCTTCAACGACAAAGGCTCCGTCATCTGCGCGCGTCACGGTATATGGCTCGTCCTTAAAGAAGTTGAGTGCCGGATCGAACTCAGGCTCATAGACAAACGTTTCCTTCGGGCATTTTGCCAGAAGGTCGCGGATCTCAAACAACAGCTCGCGAAGTCCCTGTCCGCTGACCGCGGAAATCGGATATACCTTGATCCCATCCTTTTCAAACTCGTCACGAAGCTTCTGGATGATCTCATTCTCATCCCCGTAAACGGCATCCATCTTGTTGGCTGCAATGACCTGCGGCTTCTTTAAAAGCTCCGGATTGTATGCGGCAAGCTCCTTGTTGATTGCCTTGATATCTGCGATTGGATCGCGTCCCTCGGTGCCTGCGGCATCCACAATATGCACCATGACCTTGGTGCGTTCAATATGACGCAAAAATTCGTGACCGAGTCCAACGCCCTCCGATGCACCCTCGATCAGTCCCGGAATATCCGCGATGACGAAGCCATTGCCATCCTCCATATCCACGACGCCAAGATTCGGCTGCAAGGTGGTAAAGTGATAGTTGGCGATCTTCGGCTGTGCGTTGGTCACGCGCGATAAAAAGGTCGATTTGCCGACATTTGGGAAGCCGACCAGTCCGACATCCGCGATAACCTTAAGCTCAAGCTGAACCTCAATCTCGATTGCTTCCTGTCCCGGCTGTGCGTACTTCGGTGCCTGCATGGTTGAGGTTGCGAAATGCTGGTTGCCAAGTCCTCCTCTGCCTCCGCGAAGAACAGTCACACGGCGGTTGGCGCCGGACATATCCGCGATGACTTTGCCGGACTGCGCATCCTTTATGATGGTTCCCTCCGGAACCTTTAAGATGAGATCCTCACCATTCCTGCCGTGGCAGTTGCGCTTGCCGCCCTGCTCCCCCGGAGTCGCTGCAAATTTTCTTCTGTGGCGGTAGTCGGTCAAGGTGTTAAGCCCTTCGTCGACCTCAAAGATCACATCGCCGCCCTTGCCGCCGTCGCCGCCATCCGGACCACCGTCCGGAACGTATTTTTCACGGCGGAAGGATACATGTCCGTCGCCGCCTTTTCCTGATTTTATAATGATTTTTGCACGATCTGCAAACATAATTTTCTACCTCAAAACAAACAGACCCGGCTAATGCATAGCCGGGTCCACATTGAATCTTACTCGTTAACTACTGGATAAACAGAAGCCTGCTTCTTGTCTCTTCCAACTCTCTCGAATCTTAATACACCATCTACCTTTGCAAATAATGTATCGTCTCCGCCGATGCCAACATTAACACCTGGGCGGATCTTCGTTCCACGCTGTCTGTAAAGAATGTTTCCAGCTTTTACGAATTGTCCGTCTGCTCTCTTTGCTCCTAATCTCTTAGACTCGGAATCACGGCCGTTCTTTGTAGAACCAACTCCCTTTTTATGAGCAAAAAACTGAAGGTTCATATTCAACAT
>CAKRCS010000009.1 GCA_934307695.1 uncultured Agathobacter sp.
TCGTTGGTCAAGCGGTTAAGACGCCGCCCTCTCACGGCGGAAACACGGGTTCGATTCCCGTACGGACTGCTCACTGTTAATTGAATAACAGCCCAACCCGAAGTCATCTTTCTTAATGAAAGATGATTTTTTTATGCACTTGAGTACCCACACGGGCGCGCAAAGAGTCACAAAGTGACTCTTTGTTCTAAAATTACGCATTTTCCTCTTCCGGGTAAGTAAGTCCCCAGCTCTTGCGGAAGCTCGTCATCATATCCATAACATCCCTCGTATAAGAAAGCTGCATACATTCCGCATCACCCGCGATTGCTCTTTCCATATCCGATAGCTCGTATGCAAGTGCATCTGCGGTATCGCCCTCCCGGATCGTCTCTGTCGCTCCGGTATCTGTGTAGGTGATCGTCGCAACGCACGCTCTCGGATATTCCATGATCTCGATGTAGCCGTTTTCACAAGAAACCATGCCCCGCTTCGGCTGCTTGGAATGAAGGGAAAGCATGACCGTTGCCATCTGTCCGCTCGGATTCATCAAAAGCAGGCCCGCCTGCTCGTCCACTCCGGTCGGTGCCGGCTTGACCTGTGACAGAAGCTGATCCGGCTTTTCTTCCATGAACCATCGGATGAATGACAGTGTATATACGCCGATGTCTAGCATCGCTCCTCCCGCAAGGCTCCGGTTGAAAAACCGATTGTTCATATCATATTCCTTAAAGCTGCCAAAATTCATTGTGATAAGGTTCACTTTTCCGAGTTTTCCGGCAGTAAGGATCTCCTTTAGCTTTTTGTAAAGCGGCATGTGGAATATCGTCATTGCCTCGCCGATAACCACACCTTTTTGCTCCGCCAATGCGACCGCTTCCTGCAATTCGCTGCTGTTGAGCGTGATCGATTTTTCTACCAGTACATGTTTGCCGTTTTCGATCGCCTTTTTCATAAAATTGATGTGCGTGTTGTGCGGTGTCGTGATATAGATGACATCCACCTCCGGATCTGTGAACATCTCGTTGTAATCGTTATAGACTTTCTCTACGCCGTACTTTTTTGCAAATGCAACTGCCTTCTCATAGGTCCGGTTGCCGACCGCATACAGCCGTTTTCCGTTTTTCTGAAGAGCTGACGCCATCTCATTTGCAATCACTCCGGTTCCAAGCACTGCCCAATGAATCTCTTTCATAATCTGCTCCTTTTCCTGCCTGTAATGTACAATTATCATACGCACATTTTTCACAGCTTTCAAGTAGCCGATGTATTTTTCGGAAATTTTTGTTATATGTCCGCCAGCCGTTATTGATTTCAAGTGCATTAAGCGTTAAGATAAAATGGATTACAAGGGAGAAATGTTATGTTACCAAATACCGAATACGAAATCAGAAATCTAACTACGTCTGACGCAGACCAGTACAATGCGCTGCTGCGCTATGCGTTCCAGATCACAGAGCAGGAGCTTTCCGCGACCGGCTGGAGGGATGACGAGATCAAGCAGTCGAAGTTTCCAATCTTAGAGCGTGCCGATGTACTCGGCTGCTTCGACCACGATTCGCTGGTATCCCAGATTGCAACCTACCCGCTGAAAATGAACGTTTACGGTTCTGTATACCACATCGGCTTTGTGACGAGCGTGTGCACCTACCCGGAATACACCGGAAACGGCATTATGAAGCATCTGATGTATCAAAGCCTAAAACATATGCGCCATCGTCAGCAGCCGCTTGCGCTTTTGTTTCCATACTCGATCCCGCTTTACCGCAAAATGGGCTGGGAGATCATTTCCAACAAAATGACCTACTCTGTAAAAGACACCCAGATTCCGGTCAAAGCAACCGCTCCGGGCTATGTCCGGCGTGTCAGCTGGGACAACGAGGATTTTCATAATCTGCATTCGCAGTTTGCAGCGGCTACACACGGCTGCCTTTTCCGTAATGCCCTCGCATGGGAGGAATACTGGCGCTGGGACGAGGATGATACAATGGTCGCAGTCTACTACGATATCAACGGCAAGTCCTGCGGTTATATGGTCTACCTCATCAAGGATGATGTCATGCACATCAAGGAAATGATCTATCTGTCTCACGAAGCACAGGAAGGTCTCTGGGAATACATACGCGCCCACGACTCCATGATCGATGAGGTGCGCGGCAGTTCTTATTACAGCGATCCGATCGCGTTTGAGCTTGAAGATGGAGATATCAAGGAAACGATCCGCCCTTATATCATGGGACGCATCGTTGATGTCGATCAGTTTTTCCCGAAGTACCACTGTGATCCGACCACCGAGCATTGCCTGATCTCGTTCGAGATTGACGACTTTTTCCTGCCGTGGAACAACAAGACGATCACGATCGAGTTCCATCATGGCGAATGCACCATTTCCGAACAAAAGTCAGAGCAGACGGTACAGCTTTCCATTGCCACGCTTACCACGCTGCTGCTTGGCTACAAATCCGCCGCAAAGCTCTACCGCATGGGCAGGATCAAAGCCTCCGAGCAGACCGTCCGTCAACTGGACGATGTGCTGTTGCATGAAAGCCCATATATTTCTGATTACATCTAAATAATAAAGCACGAATTGACATAAAAACCCTCCAGGCCTGCAATAGACTTGGAGGTTTTTGTGTTATCCACCTATCTTCTTTTCAAATTCAGTGATGCTCTCTGCCTTTATCGCCAGCTTAAACCAATCCTTTAATATTTCTAAATCCATTTGTGTCATAACCTTATCCCGAAGCAGCTGTGGCACCTCGCCCAAATGCTCAAGTAACTCCAAAATATCCTCTGCCTTAGTTTTTGCCTCGATCCGGTCTGACCAGCATACATAATCCTTATCGCCCATCTTCTTTACCTCCTGTCTGACTTCCTCATTCTTCTCCGAAAGGTAATTTTCCAAGTTTGAAAATGTCACAATCAATTTGCGGTATTCATCTGATATAATTTTACCATCCTTTAATAGTTTTTCCAAACCTTTTTTCACATCCTGATGAAATTTGTACATCTCAAGTGCGATCTGGTGCTTCGCTTCCGCGGATCTCCGGAAAATGTTATTCATGCGGTTGTTTAGCTGCACCTGCTGAAAAGGAATCAGGATAAAAAGCTCCCGCTCAATCAATTCCTCCACCGTGGCACTTGCCGATATGCACGGAAGCATATAGGTGACGCGCTGACCATCGGGCAGAGTCATATTTACAATAATCTCATTCTTTCGATTGTTCCCCGCCAAAAAGATAACTGCCTGCGCTGCCATAATAATCTCGATCTCGTAACGGTCATGCAGTTCGTCCTGATTCGCGGCGTGCTCGATCTCCCGGATCGTCTCTTTTGCGCTGTACTCATACATGCGGATTGCCATATTGTCCTCCAAAAGCTGAAACTCAAAATGATACTTTTGCTTTTCGATCTGGATCAGCATATCCATAAAAGTCTCGTTGTCGTCCTTCTCCCCCGCCTGTTCCTTGTCGAGATAATGCACCTCCGCTTCGAGTGAATGATGTTTGTTAAAAATCGAATTGATCGACATCACCACTAGACGGGGACACGTCTCATACAAATACTTAATTCTTGCATCGTAAAAACCCATGCAACTCCTCCTTTTCCTTCGTTATCATACATCTACGTGCTATTTAATTTCATCATTTAGGGAAATTGTTGGAAACCCAAATGAAGTGACTGGCTTTATCAGCCGATATGTTATAATCAGAATATCATCTACATATATAGAAGTCAATAAGAATTTTACGAATAAAAGAAGAGAAAAACCGCGCAGGCGTTATCTTCCTGCGCGGTTCCTATATATTTCTTCAAATTTTATACCGAAAAATCAAACCGTTTTCCGGCTGCCTGCGAAGCAATGTCCGGGATCTGGTTCCAGTCAACGTTCCTGATCTTTTCCAAAAGCTCCTCGGTCGTTCCGGCGGTCAGTGTGACACGCTTTACGCTATCCTGCGAAATGCCGTAGCGTTCTTCGGCGCGCTCCTTGACAAGCTCCTTCTGCTGCTTTTCCGCCTCGTCCTTCTTTGCCTTCTTCTGCTCTTCCTTCTTCTCAGCGCGCTTTTCTTCAAGCCGCTCACTCTGTGCCTTAGAAGCTTTCTCAAGCTCCGCAAAATAGGAAACCTGTCCGTTTTCATCAACGGAGAATCCGATCCGTTTTACGTCCTGTCCGCTGTCTTTGAGTTCTTCCTTCATATCGTCAAGCTTCGCGGTCGACTGATCGATAATGTCCATGTACTGAGCCTTGACCTCATCGTCTGCCGCCATCTTCTCCAAGGTCGCCGGATCCATGAGAACGCTATATTCCTTCGTTCCTCTGGACAAAAGCTGTTTTGCTTCCTCCTCGGAAGAATAATCTGCGATCACAAAGTCCATATTGGAATATTTCGCTTTTAATTCCTCCAAAAGTTTCTGTGCGCGCTCTGACAATTCGGTTGTCTGCTTCTTCTCGGTCTTTGCGCTGTGCTCCACCTTGACCGGATCGCTTTCCCAGCCGTTTGGTGTCGTCTTTGCAGCTTCCGTCTTAACGGTAGATGTCCGCTGGCTTAAAAGCTGCGTATCGTATGCATTCTGATATGTGTTGTAGCTGTCGATTTTACTCATTTTTCCCTCCTAGAAAATATTCCGAAATCCGTTTCTATATCTTATATCGGTCATCTTAACCAATTACTTTATAAGTCAGGGTAAAAAAGGCTGTTGTTTCTGCTCCTCACAAAAACAACAGCCTTTTACGCTCATCTTATTTCGGCAGCCAATCCACGCCTAAGAGGATGTTAGTCCTCGTATCCGTTTGGATTGTTCTTCTGCCATCTCCAGGAATCTGCGCACATCTCGCGGATTCCGTACTGTGCCTTCCAGCCAAGCTCACGCTCTGCCTTGCTCGGATCACAGTAGCAGGTTGCGATATCTCCAGGGCGGCGCTCCTTGATCACATAAGGGATCTTGATGTCGTTTGCTTCCTCGAAGTTCTTTACAATGTCAAGCACGCTATATCCGTGTCCGGTTCCGAGATTGTAGATGCAAAGTCCTGCCTTCTCCTCGATCTTCTTTAACGCCTTCACATGTCCGACCGCAAGGTCAACAACATGGATGTAATCGCGCACACCGGTTCCGTCCGGAGTGTCATAGTCATTGCCAAATACGCCGAGCTTCTCAAGCTTTCCGACAGCAACCTGTGTGATGTAAGGCATCAGGTTGTTCGGGATGCCGTTCGGGTTCTCTCCCATTGTTCCGCTTGGATGAGCTCCGATCGGGTTGAAATAACGAAGCAGGATCACATTCCACTCGTTATCTGCCTTCTGGATATCCATAAGGATCTGCTCAAGCATGGACTTTGTCCATCCGTAAGGATTTGTGCACTGTCCCTTCGGGCATTCCTCGGTGATCGGGATCTGTGCAGGATCTCCGTATACCGTTGCAGAGGAAGAAAAGATAATGTTCTTGCAGTTGTTCTGGCGCATTACGTCCACCAGAGTAAGGGTTCCTGCGATATTGTTGTTGTAATATTCCCAAGGCTTTGCAACGGACTCTCCGACTGCCTTAAGTCCTGCAAAATGGATGCAGCTGTCGATATTCTCATTTGCAAAAATCGTATTTAAAATGTCACGGTCAAGGATATCTCCCTTGTAAAACTTAACCTCTTTTCCGGTCAGTGCCTTTACACGATCCAAAGACTTCTCGGATGCGTTTGACAGATTGTCAAGAACTACAACCTCATATCCGGCATTGAGAAGCTCTACGCATGTATGACTTCCGATATATCCTGCTCCACCTGTAACTAAAATAGCCATGATCATCTCTCCTTTTCGATTGTTTTCGTTCATTTGTTAGTTATATTTTATCTCACACATCCTGATATGTATAGACCTAAATGTAGAAAGAATATGTAAAAATGTTGCACGAAGCATTTACACACACGGTTTTCTTATCTATACTGTTCCTATATTAAGCAGCAACCCGATATTTTTGATTACAGATGCCGGTATGCTCGTCCACCGCCAATAAGGAGAATCTTATGGATAATAACAAAAATTCCTTCAAAGTTGAAGAAAAGGAGCTGGTCTCCCTGTCCGTCTACAACGTCGGCTTCCAGAAATGCGATCCGCTCTATCAGTGGGGACCGGGGATCCGCGACCACTATCTGATCCACTATGTCATCCGTGGAAAAGGCACCTACCGCGTAGGCGATACGACCTTTCCCTTATCCGCCGGGGACTGCTTTTTAGTCTACCCCAACACCGAGGTCATCTATCAGTCGGATGCAGAAGAACCATGGGAATATACCTGGGTAGGCTTTGCCGGAAGCGATGCTGCAATGATCCTCCGCGCGACCGATTTTTCCCGCGAAAGTCCGGTCATCCGCCAGCTTCCGTCCGGTGATAAAGTCAAGCGCCAGCTCTTACACATATACGACGTGCGCGGAAACGGCTTTGAGCACGCCGTCGAGATGACCGGACGTCTCTACACAGCACTTGCCATTTTCATGCACTGCGCCCAAAAGCCCGCCAGTTTAAACAGTGCCAACACCTATGTACAAAAAAGCATCGAGTACATCAGCTCGAACTACTCCTACCCAATCACGGTGGAGGATATCGCTGCCTATGTCGGGCTCAGCCGCAGTCACCTGTTCCGCTCTTTTGAGACGGTGCTTGGTGTATCCCCGAAAAAGTACCTGACGGATTTTCGCATCAAGCAGGCCTGTTATCTGCTGGAGCATTCGCTGTTGTCCATCACAGCGATCGCCAACTCCATCGGCTTTGATAACAGTCTCTATTTTTCCAAGACGTTCCACAAGCAAAAGGGAATGTCCCCGAAGGAATACCGCGAGTCGCATCCGTTTAATGCCGCACGAGCGGAATAAAAAGCACCGCCAAGTCGTAAAAAATCCCCGGATACCGGAAACCCGGTATTCGGGGATTTGATCGTTCTGATTAGTTTAACTTGCTCTTTGCAAGCTCAGCAAGCTTTGCAAATCCAACAGCGTCGGTAACAGCAATGTCAGCTAATACCTTGCGGTTAAGATCAGCACCAGCGAGCTTTAAGCCGTGCATGAACTGGCTGTAGGAAAGTCCGTTCAGACGAGCTGCAGCGTTGATACGAGCGATCCAAAGCTGACGGAACTGTCTCTTCTTCTCTTTACGTCCAGCATAAGAACTTGTTAAGGCTCTCATTACAGACTGCTTTGCAACGCGATACTGCTTAGAGCGGGCTCCTCTGTAACCCTTAGCTAATTTTAATGTTCTATTATGTCTCTTCTTAGCGCCTAATCCGCCTTTTACTCTTGCCATTGTCTATATTCCTCCTTAACCTGTTCTTACATGTATGGTAAAATCTTCTTCATATTCTTAACGTTGGTCTGATCGGTCATTGCTGCCTTTCTCAGATTTCTCTTGGTCTTGGTAGACTTCTTGGTTAAGATATGTCTCTTGTAAGCTTTATTTCTCTTTAACTTTCCTGTTCCTGTAAGTTTGAAACGTTTTGCAGCTGCTCTGCTTGTCTTCATTTTTGGCATGTTTGAAATCCTCCTTAAAAAAATGTGTTATCTTTTCTCTGCCAGCACCATACCGATGCTTCTGCCTTCGACCTTTGGTGCTTTTTCCACTACGGCAACATCTGCCAGACTCTGTGCAAAATCATCTAAGATATGCTTGCTCTGGTTCATGTGTGCCATCTCACGTCCGCGGAAACGAAGTGTGATCTTAACCTTGTTTCCTTTCTGTAAGAATTTCTTTGCAGCATTCATTTTGGTATTCAGATCGTTAGCCTCGATGTTCGGTGACAGACGAATTTCCTTCAGTTCAACTGTCTTCTGCTTTTTCTTGGCATCCTTCTCTTTACGGGCAAGCTCATAACGATACTTACCGTAATCGATCACCTTGCATACAGGTGGCTTTGCAGTCGGAGCAATCTTAACTAAATCAAGTCCTGCTTCCTCCGCAATCTTCTGCGCTTCCTTAGCAGAAACGATTCCAAGCTGTTCTCCATCCGCTCCAATCAGACGAACCTCTTTGTCTCTGATTTGTTCGTTAATCATTAATTCGCTAATGGTCTTATACCTCCATAAAATAAAAAATAGTGGATAGGCAGACTATCCACTATTATCTCTAACAATTATCACCAAACTATAAATGTTAAAAATATGAACGCTAAGTCGCTCGCTTGCGCTTAGGTGAGAGTGGATACTCTACTTGTTTTCAACAACTACTAAAATCTACCACACAATTATCACAGTGTCAAGGGGCTAAACCCATAATTTAAAAATTTTCTACTCTGCCGGTTCCGCCGGAATAAACACGCGCTCACTCCGCTCGGCATGTGGCTTCGGCGCAGCCGCCTTTGCCTCCTCGCAGAACACAAGCTGGGAGTTGACCTTCTCCTTGCCGCGGCGGTCTAACTTCTCATAGTTGCCCTCTGCGTCCATCACACGCGCCTTGACATTATCTGCAAGCTCCACCTCAAGTACATGGTATGCCTTTTTCTTAAGCTCATCATCCAGCACCGGGAATACGATCTCCACGCGGCGGTCAAGGTTACGCGGCATCCAGTCCGCACTGCCCATGTAGATCTCGCTGTCGCCGTTGTTCTCAAAATAAAAGATACGGCTGTGCTCTAAGAAATTGCCAACGATGGAGCGCACCGTGATGTTCTCGCTCACACCCTCGATCCCGACACGCAGGCAGCAGATTCCGCGCACGATCAGATCGATCTTTACGCCTGCCGCAGATGCCTCATAGAGTGCCGCGATGATCCCCGGATCACAGAGGGAGTTCATCTTTGCAACAATGCGCGCCTCCTCCCCGTTTCTGGCATGCTTGGTCTCGCGGTTGATCAGATATAAGAACTTGTCGCGCAGCCAGTACGGCGCGAGCATCAATTCGTTCCAGGAACGCGGCTCCGAATAGCCGGACAACATATTAAATACCGCGGTCGCGTCCTCGCCGATCGACTCCTTGCAGGTAAAAATACCACAGTCTGTATACAGCTTTGCAGTGGAGTCATTGTAATTGCCGGTTCCGAGGTGGACGTATCTGCGGATACCATCTTCCTCCCTGCGGACAACCAGTGCGATCTTGCTGTGTGTCTTTAAGCCGACCAGTCCGTAGATTACATGACAGCCCGCCTGCTCTAGCTTCTTTGCCCAGACAATATTGTGTTCCTCATCAAATCGGGCCTTAAGCTCAACAAGAACCGTAACCTGCTTGCCGTTCTCCGCCGCCTTTGCAAGTGCTGCGATGATCGGCGAATTGCCGGATACGCGGTAAAGTGTCTGCTTGATTGCAAGCACATCCGGATCAACGGATGCCTGGCGGATAAAGTTGACCACCGGATCAAAGGTCTGGTATGGGTGATGCAGGAAAATGTCGCCGTTTCGTATCGCCGCAAAGATGTCGGCTCCCGCCTCGATCTCCGGAACAGGCTGCGGAGTCGGCTGCTTATAGCGCAGATGGTCATAGCCCTCCAGCCCGCTCATCTTCATAAGGAAGGTTAAATCTAACGGTCCTGCGATCTCGAAGATATCCTCCTCTGCCACCTTAAGCTCTGATCGCAGGAAACGGAGCAGACGCTTATCTGCCTTATCCTCAATCTCAAGACGGATGACCTCGCCCCACTGGCGCATTTTTAACTTGCTCTGGATTTCCTTAAGCAGATCCGAAGCCTCATCCTCATCAATGGTTAAGTCTGCGTTTCTCATGACGCGGTACGGATACGCGCATTCCACCTGATAATTGGAAAACAGGACACCGATGTTGCGCTCGATGATCTGTTCGAGCAGGATAAATACGCTTTCGTTCTCCCCGGATGGAATCCGTACCACACGCGGCAGCACCGACGGCACCTGAACCGTCGCGAAAACGATCTCGTCCTTTTCCTTCTTCGCATGTTTGCTCACAAGAAGCGCTGCGATATTCAATGTCTTATTCCGGATAAGTGGAAACGGTCTTGACGCATCCACCGCCATCGGCGTGAGCACCGGATACACGTTTTCCATAAAATACCGGTCGACAAACTCTGCCTGCTGTTCCGTCAGATCCTCATGGGAATCCATGATGCAGATGCCCTCCTTCTTAAGAAGCGGGATCAGGGAACGCATATAGGTATTGTACTGATCTGTAACGAGCCTTCTGGTCTGCTGGTTGATGGCGGAAAGCTGCTCCGTTGCCGTCATTCCCGCAATGTCCTTCTTCTTATATCCCGCATGCACCATGTCCTTTAGTGATGCGACACGCACCATGAAGAACTCATCCAGATTGGAGGAGGTGATGCTGATAAACTTCGCACGCTCCAATAGCGGGATTGTCTTGTCTTTTGCTTCGCTGAGAACTCTCTGATCGAATTTGATCCAGCTTAACTCACGGTTCTCATAATATTTTGGATTTTCAAAATCAATTTTTTCCACGGTCAGTCTCCCTCCCAGCCCTTAATGATAATTGTATACACGTTTTTCCTTGAGCACCGGCTTCATGCTGAATACATTTTCAAAGTAAACCGTCTTGGCATCAAACAGTGCCTGCTCAAGTGATATATCTTCTAAGGATTCCACAGTGATCACCAGATTTCTGTCCTTTAATACGATGCGGATATCCTGAAACTTCTGTTTATGGCTCTGGTCAAGTGCGTTTGCCACTCGAAGGATCGCGGACAGCTTGGCAACGATCAGATAGCCCTCCTGATCGATCCGGTCGGATACCTCCTCGTAATCATCAAGCTGCAGCGTGTTGTACAAGACCGTAAGTGCTACGATCTCGCGCTCCCGGTGCGACAGTCCGATGATCTCGGATGCCATGATGATCTCATACGCACAGTGCGGGCTGTTTGCAAGGCTGATGTACTTGCCGCAGTCATGCAGTATGACTGCCACCTGTAGCAGCAGACGCTCCCTGCTTTCCATTCCATGTACTTTTTTCATAGTGTCAAAGATCTTCGTGGAGAGCCTGGTAAGCGCCTTGATATGTGGCGAATAGCTGTTAAAATGGCGGGACAGGTTCTGCGCTGCCGCAAGGATATCTCCCTCGAAGTCATGTGTGCTCTTGACGAGATGATTCCGTTCTGCATAATCGTATGCAATACCGTCGCTGATATTTACTCCCGGAACCCATACATTTTCTGCATCCATGATGCTGACCATCGATTTGAACATGATGATCGACGGAACAATAAGCGGATCCTTCGCATTTGCAAGGTTTAACTCCATGCAGATCTCTTCCACGCTCTTCTTCTGGAGCTTCTCGATGTATTTGATGAAGCGCTCCGCCTTTACGACATTACCCTCGGTGTGCTTCTTTTCGATATGGGCGATCAGCTCCTCGCAGTAATCGCTCATAAAGATCACATAGTCAACCCCGGACTCCACATACAATGCGCGGAATACCTCCAGCTTCTTATTGACGTACTCCTCAATCTGTGTCTCATACAACTGCAATGCCTGCCCGCGCTTATTAAGCAGCTCGCGCAGACGGACGGTTCCCATCTCCAGATGCTGTGTTGTCTGAAGCTGCCCTTTCTCGAAGGTGGTGATCTGGATGCCGGAGCCTCCGATATCGACTACTGCCGCCGAGGTCTGGATCATCTCCTCAAACGGTTCTCTTGCCGCGATAGACTTATATCCGATAAATCGGTATTCAGAGTTGCTGATGACCTTGATCATAAATCCGGTGCGCAAAAACACCTGATGCACGACAAACAGTTCATTGGACGAATCCCGAAGCACCGCTGAGGCATACACCTCATGCTCCGTCACCTTATAGCCTGCCATGATCGATGAAAATTCCCCAAGGATCTCACAGAGTTCATCCACGCGCTCATAACCGATCGCACCCTTCTGATACACATCGCGTCCAAGATCCAGCCTGCTTCTGATATAATCGACCTCATGGATCTTCTTTCTCGAAGAGATCTCAAAAATCTTAAGACTGACCTCGTACGATCCTATATAAATTGCTGCAAACATCGGAATTGCCATAATACCATCTCCTTTTGTGCATAATATTCATTCGCCAGCCACAACCCTTAGCCGCATTCTGCCTCATCATTGTTTACCCATTTTTGTGTGTACCGCTTGAATCAAAAACACCACTTCAAATTGTGAAATTCTAATCCAACCATCCGGCGGTTTATTTATAAGTTCTGTCTTCTATAAGTTTGAGCACTCCCGCCCGGCGGTTCGCGACAGAAAGACTTGTAATTCGAGAACTTTTGTGTTCTTCTTGCGGGCGGCTTTTGGGAAATGTGAGCATGCCCTTCATCTGTTTGAGCTAACAGTGTTGCTATATAGAAAACATAAAAAGCGAGTTTTGAAGGGCATGCTCTAATATCAACTTCACAAAAACGCCCGCTTAGAAGAACTAAAAAGTTTGAGTGCAAGTCTTTCTGCCACGGACAGTCGGGCTGGGAGTGTCAAAGCTGATATAAGACATAACCCTATCACCGCCGGACTGGTTGAAAAGAATTTCTACAATTCTTGTGGAATCGTTTTTGTCTCCAAGCGGTACACGCAAAAATTCTAAAAAGTCTGATGGCAGAATGCCGATAAACCCAGCGGCTGTAGCTTGTGATTGTATGATTTAGTAGGTTCCGAGGATTTTGAGGTAGGTAGTCTCCTCGCGAAGCCCGCGCAAAGCATTCTGTACCGCGGTGTCCTCGAAAGTACCCTCGAAGTCTACGAAAAACCGATACTCCCAGTTGCGATCCCCGATCGGGCGGGACTGGATGTTCGTCATGTTCAGGTTGTTGTAGATAAAATGCGAAAGCATACGGTACAATGAACCGCTCTCATGCGGGATCTCAAAGCAGATGCTCATGCGCCCTGCGTTCTTGCGGTAGATCTTCTTTCCTGTCACGATGATGAAGCGTGTCTTGTTGTTCTTGTTGTCCTGGATCGCGTTCTCAAGCACCTTCAGTCCATAAATGTCCGCCGTGATCTTACTTGCGATTGCCGCCTGCGATGCAATGCCGTCATCCTTGACCTTCTTTGCCGCCATAGCAGTATTTTTCAGGCTGATCTTATCCCAGCTGCGGTGTTCCTCAAAATATTCCCCGCACTGCATCAACGCCTGCGGATGGGAATAGACGGTACTGATATCGGACAGCTCTGCCGTCGGAAGTCCAAGCAGTGCATGCTCGATCGGTATGATCTGTTCTCCCACGATATAATTGTCGTAAGCAACCATGAGATCGTAATTTTCCGATACGATTCCCGCGGAGGAGTTCTCGATCGGGAGGACTGCGTAGTCTGCGTCCCCATTCTTGATGGCTTCCATCGCATCCTTCCAGGTATCTACATGATAGTTGTCACAGTGGCTGCCGAAATATTCCTTCATTGCCTGCTCACTGTACGCACCCTCCACGCCCTGAAAGACGATCCGCGCATTTTCGAAATCCAGTTCGTCCACCGGAGTAAACCCAATTTCTTCCCGGATGCCGTTCTCGTTTAAAAGCTGGTACTGCTTCTTGCGGCTCATCGCCATGATCTGGTCAAACAGCTCCCGGATACCATTCCTGTTAAAATCCGAATGTGCTTTTGCGGAAAGTGTCACAAGCTTCTGGTGCTCACGCTCCCGGTCAAACACCGGCTTGTGGTTTGCAATCTTGTACTGTGCAACCCCCTCTGCCACCTCCATGCGCTTCTCATAAAGCTCTACGATCTGGTTGTCAATTCTGTCAATTTCATCTCTTAATTCGAGTAAGTCCTTCATATTCGCTCCATCCGTTGTTTTCCGGCGTTTCTTTCCACCGTTTGTCTTATATAAAAATATAGTATAAAACGGCAGGAATGGCAAGACTGCCTTGCGTGAAATGCGTGTAAAATATATAATACAAAGCAGGAGGGAACATTATGCGTAAACTATTGATCCGAATACTAATCGTACTTCTTTTCGTGGGCGTTATCGGGCTGTTTGTCTACAATTATCTCAGCCGCCGGATTCTCTATAACACCAACTATGTCAACGGCAATACCGCCGGCAACCTCTACAATGCCGGTCTGTTCTGTGAGAATAACGGTGTTGTCTTTTTTGCGAACCCGGATGATGAGAACCGCCTTTACTCGATGGATGCAAACGGCAGCAATCTCAAAAAGCTCTGCAATGATACGGTCATGTACATAAATGCCGACAGCCATTATGTCTATTATGTCCGGGATAACGATCTTTCTGCAGCCGGACACAACTTTTTCTCGTTCCACAATAACAGTCTGTGCCGTCTCGACCGCAAGGATTCACATGTGACGGTTCTCGATCCGGATCCGTGCCTGTATGCCTCACTGATCGGCAACTATATCTACTATCTGCACTACGACAGCGAGACTGCAACCACGCTCTACAAGATCAAGATCGACGGTACTGAGCGCACCAAGCTGTCCAATACCTATCAGTTTACATGCAGCAGCAACGGTCAGTATTTCTACTATAACAATATGTCGACCGACGGCAGCATCTGGGTGTACGACACCGCGACGGACGGCACCTATCAGGTATATAGCTGCAACAGCTACAAGCCTACCGTCTCCGGCGACGGCAACGCCTACTATCTGGATGTCGATAACAACTATTCGCTTGTCCACACGAACCTCTCTGCCGGA
The DNA here is from genome assembly GCA_934307695.1 of uncultured Agathobacter sp. Classification (GTDB taxonomy): domain Bacteria; phylum Bacillota; class Clostridia; order Lachnospirales; family Lachnospiraceae; genus Roseburia. The sequence continues at coordinate 14,558 of CAKRCS010000009.1, forward strand.
AGCCCGACGGTGCTTACGACCGACAGCATCGACACCTACAATGTCTATGGCAGCTACATCTATTATCAGCGCTATGACGAAAATTCCCCTGCACTGTGCATGATCAAAAATGACGGCAGCGATGCAAGGGAACTTGCGCCCGGAACATACAGTTGTATCAATGTCACGAGCTACTATATTTACTTTACCGATTATTTTACCGGACAGGTATACTACACACCTACCTCAAATCCGGGTGAACTAACCCGCTTTTCTCCGGGACGGATCGAGAATAAAAAGTAGTTTCCTCGTCTACGCCCCGAAGTCAAACAGTGAAAGCTGATTGGATTCCGGGATATCGCCAAGCAGTCCGAGATCTGCCATCAGATCGGTGACGTTCTTGGACACCTTGGTGCGCTCCCTGAAATCATCCTTCGACAGGAACGGTCCATCCTTTGCAGCCTCCGCGATCGCGATCGCAGCGTTGTCACCGAGACCGTCAATGCTGTTGAAGGATGGCATCAGCTTGCCGTCGATGATCTGGAACCGGTGCGGCTGCGCCCGGTATACATCGATCGGCATAAAATCAAAGCCGCGCGCATACATTTCCTGCACGATACGCATATCACGTATCGTATCCTGATCCTTCTTGGATGGATTGTCCATCTTCTTATATTCATCAAGATAATTATTCAGCCGTTCTTTTCCCTGACACATCAGCTCATAACTGAATCCGGTTGCACGGATGGAGAAAAATGCCGCGTAGTATGCAAGCGGGTAAAATACCTTGCAGTACGCGATACGCCACGCCATCATAACGTATGCCGCGGCATGTGCCTTTGGGAACATGTACTTGATTTTCTCACACGACCAGATATACCAGTCAGGCACGCCGTGCGCGATCATATCTGCCTTCCACTCCGGCCATTTATCGCACTTTTTCTTGGCGACCATACCCTTACGGACAGCCTCCATGATCTTGAAGGATTCCTCCGAATCAAGCCCCATGCTAATCAGGTAGATCATGATGTCGTCTCGCGTACAGATCGCGGTGGAAATCGTTGCCGTTCCCTCCTGGATCAAGGTCTGCGCATTGCCTAACCATACGTCCGTTCCGTGGGAAAGCCCCGCGATACGGATCAGATCGGAAAACTCCTTCGGCTGGGTGTCGATCAACATGCCCATCGCGAAGTCCGTACCGAACTCCGGGATGCCGAGCGCACCAAGCTTACAGCCTCCGATATCCTCCGGCTTGATGCCAAGTGCCGAGGTGTTCTGGAACAGTGACATGACCGCCTGATCATCCAGCGGGATCTGTGTCGGATCAACACCGGTAAGATCCTGCAGCATACGGATCATGGTCGGATCATCGTGTCCGAGAATATCAAGCTTCAACAGGTTATGGTCGATGGAATGGTAATCAAAGTGCGTGGTCGTGATGTCGACCGTCATATCGTTTGCCGGGCGCTGTACCGGGGTAAAGGTATCAATGTCCTCCCCCACCGGAAGAACGACGATACCGCCCGGATGCTGTCCGGTCGTCCTGTGGATTCCGACACAGCCGGCGGCAATGCGGTCGATCTCACAGCTTCTTTTATGTACACCGCGCTCCTCAAAATAATTCTTTACATATCCGTACGCCGTCTTGTCGGCAAGTGTACCGATCGTACCCGCTTTAAATGTCTGTCCCTCTCCGAAGATAACCTCCGTGTACTTATGCGCTTTACTCTGGTACTCTCCGGAGAAGTTAAGGTCGATATCCGGCTCCTTATTTCCCTTAAATCCGAGGAATGTCTCAAACGGGATGTCAAAGCCCTCCTTGGAAAGCGGTCTGCCGCACTTCGGGCAGATGGCATCCGGCATATCACAACCGCCGCGTCCGGAATAGGACTGCACCAGCTCAGAATCAAAATCGCTGTACTTGCAGCTGGGGTTGGTGCAAAGATAATGTGCATGCAGCGGATTTACCTCCGTGATACCAGCCATCGTCGCTGCGAAGGAGCTTCCGACAGATCCTCGCGATCCAACCAGATACCCATCCTCATTCGACTTCCACACCAGCTTCTGTGCAATGATGTACATAACGGCATATCCGTTTCCGATAATGGAATTAAGCTCACGGTCAAGGCGCTCCTGCACCACCGCCGGAAGGACGTCACCGTACATCTTATGCGCCTTGTTGTAGCAGATATCGCGCAGCATCTGATCGGAATTGGCAATGACCGGCGGACATTTATCCGGACGTACCGGGGAAATGCGCTCACACATATCCGCGATCATGTTGGTGTTGGTTATGACGACCTCCTCCGCCTTCGCCGATCCGAGATACTCAAATTCCTTTAGCATCTCCTCCGTCGTCCGAAGGAACAGCGGTGCCTGCTGGTCAGCATCATCAAAGCCCTTTCCTGCCATGATGATCCGCCGGTAGATTTCGTCCTCCGGATCAAGGAAATGCACATCACAGGTGGCAACGACCGGTTTGTGGAACTGCTCGCCGAGTGAGACGATCTTTTTGTTGATATCGATCAGGTCATTGTCATCTGCGATCGGGGAATCCTCGTCCCGGATCATGAATGCATTGTTGCCGAGCGGCTGTATCTCCAGATAATCATAGAAATCAACCAGTCTTGCGATCTCCTCGTCTCCTCTTCCATTTAAGATCGCACGGTAAAGCTCGCCCGCCTCACAGGCAGAACCGATCAAAAGACCATTGCGGTATTTTAAGAACTCGCTCTTTGGAATACGCGGTCTTCTGTGATAATACTTGATATGTGACAGCGAGATCAGATGATACAGGTTCGTCCTGCCCTGATCGCAGGTTGCAAGAATGATTGCATGGTAGGTCGGCATCTTCTTGATGTTCTCCGCCGATGCGCTTGCCATCGCATTTACCTCCGCAAGTGTGCTGGCTCCGCGATCCTTAAGCATTGGCAGAAACTTCACAAAAATCTCGGCGGTACACCCGGCATCATCGACCGCACGGTGATGATTCTCCAGGGACACACCGACTGCCTTCGCAACCGTATCCAGCTTGAAACGGTTTAATGACGGCAGCAGAATACGCGCAAGTGCGACCGTATCCACATAGGTCGGTGAGAAATCAATGCCAAGATCCTCACAGTTTTTTAAAATAAAGCTCATATCAAAATCCGCATTGTGCGCCACCATGATACAATCCTTACAGAACTCCACAAACTGTGGAAGGATCACATCGATGGTCGGAGAACCGACCACCATATCATCTTTGATGGAGGTCAGCTCCTCGATACGGAACGGGATCGGTACCTGCGGATTGACGAACGTGGAAAACTTGTCCGTAATCTTTCCGTTTTCTACCTTAACCGCACCGATCTCAATGATCTTGTTGACCTTCGGGCTGAATCCGGTTGTCTCAATATCAAAAACAACATATTTATCATCCAGCGACTGATTGCCGCAGTTCGTGACAATATCCTTTAAGTCATCGACCAGATACGCTTCCACACCGTAGATCAGCTTAAAATTGTCAGCGCCCTCCACGACATGATTGGCATCGGTAAACGCCTGCACATCGCCGTGGTCGGTGATCGCGATCGCCTTGTGTCCCCATTTCATGGCACGCTTTACGATATCCTTGACATCCGATACGCCGTCCATATCGCTCATCTTGTTGTGGCAGTGCAGCTCCACACGCTTCTCCGGCGCTGTATCCATACGGATCGATGTAAAATCCGGGATCTTCTTGATGCCGACGATCGAGCCGATCGTAAGGTCACTGTCAAACTTGTCGATCGTAGCGATACCCTTTAAGCGGACAAATGCCCCCGGCTTGATCCCGCCAAGCAGTTCCTCTAGCTGGTCGTTATGGGAAAATACCTTGACCACCATCGTATCGGTAAAATCTGTGATGGAAAAAATGACAATGGTTCTCTCGTTTCGGATCTCGCGTGTCTCGACCGTAAGGATCTTGCCGCGGATCGTCACCTCGCCGATCGGACCGTCGATCTTTGCGATGTCGATGCTCTCATCCTCAAAGTCTCTTCCGTAGATCACATCCGGATTGTCAGACTTTTTCATCGAATCGCGCTCGAATTTGCGGCGGAATTCGCCCTTTTTTTCAAACTTTGGTTTCTCTTTTGCAGCTTTTCCTTCACCGGATTTTGCTTTTGATGCTTTCGCTTCTACACTATTCGTTGTGTTTTCCGGAGCGACAAGCAGCTCATCTTGTGCTTTATCCGCATTTTCTGCGCCATTTTCGCCGTCCTCTGCATTGCGCTTTAATGCCATTCCGGTGCGTTCTACGATCTGCTGCACCTCAAGTCGAATTTGCTTCTCTGCATTCTGGCGGTACTTGCTCTCCGCCGGCTCGGAATACTCCACCTGAATGATCAGATCCATCCCGCAGCGCTCGCAGTAGACCTTCTCCAAGAACTCCAGCAGCTCGTTTGTGCGCGTCTTGGCAATGATCGTCTTTTCCAGTGTAAGGATCAGATGATTTGGCTTGTCAAACTCCTTCTTCGCTGTGCGGAGCAGATTGTACTCTAAGACACTGTACGCATAAAGCTCCTCTAACACACTGTCAAAGTAGATTTCCGTCAGCGTCTTGGCATTGTACTGCTCGGAAAGCTGGAATTTCTCAATGATCTTTACCGTGACATTCTGCGATGCAAATATCTGGTTCTTGATCTCCTCCTCCAGCTTCCACACCTTGCTCTTAAAGATAAGTCTCTCCGCAAGCAAATAAATGCGAATATGACTGTGATCATGATTCGCACTTATTTTGGTTACCTCGGCGGTATCCAATAACCTTTTAAGTTCATCGTCAAGCTTAAGCGTTGGAAATACTTCCGCAAATGCTTTCGACATAATTACTCACCCCAATGATCCAATTCGTAACGAAGTGCCGGCAAAAGCTCGCTCTCCGGTACCTTTTTAAAGACCTCACCGTGCTTGATGATAAGTCCCTCACCGATTCCTCCGGCAACACCAAGATCTGCCTCTTTTGCCTCGCCCGGTCCATTTACCACACAGCCCATGACTGCCACCTTGATGTTAAGCGGATAGCCTGCCACCAGTGTCTCCACCTGATTTGCAAGCGAGATCAGATCGATCTGCGTTCTTCCGCAGGTCGGGCAGGATACGACCTCCACACCGCCCTTTCGGATGCCAAGCGTGCGGAGTATCAGCTTTGCAGACTTGATCTCCTCAAGCGGATCTCCGGTCAAGGACACGCGGATGGTATCTCCGATGCCCTGGCTTAGGATCAATCCGAGTCCGATGGAGGATTTGATATTTCCGCTGATGAGCGTGCCAGCCTCCGTGATGCCGACATGCAGCGGATGATCTGTCTTTTCTGCGATCAGCTCATGCGCCTTTACGCACATAAGCACATCGGAGGACTTGATGCTGATGACCAGATTGTCATAGCCCATATCCTCGATCAAATGTACCTTGTCCAGCGCACTCTCCACGATTCCCTCTGCGGTCACACCGTGGTACTTCTCCACCAGATTTTTCTCCAGTGAGCCGCTGTTTACACCTACACGGATTGGGATGTTACGCTCCTTTGCGACATCGACCACCGCCTTTACGCGTTCAACGCTTCCGATGTTGCCCGGATTGATTCGGATCTTGTCTGCCCCGTTTTCCATGGCAGCGATTGCCAGCCGGTAATCAAAGTGGATATCCGCGACAAGCGGGATCTCTATCTGCTCCTTGATCTTAGAAAGTGCTGCCGCAGCCTCCATTGTTGGAACCGCACAGCGGATGATATCACAGCCCGCCGCGGTCAGCCTTTTAATCTGCTCAACCGTCGCCTCGACATTCTCCGTCCTGGTGTTCGTCATGGACTGGATCAGAATCGGGTTGACTCCACCAATGACGCGGTTGCCAATATATACTTCTTTTGTGTTTTTTCTTGTCATTTCCATTTTTACTTCCTGCCCCATCCGTTCATCAGATAAAGAGTTTGCGGATATCGTTAAACATCACGACAAACATTAACAGCAGAAGAAGCGCCAGTCCGATAAGGTTGACGTAGCCCTCCTTCTCCGGATCAACCCGCTTACCGCGGATCGCCTCCACGATCAAAAATACCAGTCTGCCTCCATCGAGTGCCGGGAGCGGCAGAAGGTTCATAACACCAAGGTTTGCAGATAATAGCACTCCCCAGTAGAGCATATTTAAAAATGCATAGAAATAGCCGCTGCTTGCGACCGTCTCCTCGTAGACATCTCCCATGTTCTTGACGATTCCGACCGGCCCCGCCAGATCGTTGACGGAAGCGCCTCCGGAGAAAAGCATCTTTAAGCTCTGGATCGTATTGTAGATCCAGAACCGCACCTCATAGAGCGCATTTAGGGCATTCTCGGCAATATTGCCCTTGACGTAGGTGCTGTTACCGATAAAGCCGTACAGATATCTGCCGCTCTCCTCGTCTAGCTTCGGTGTCAGCGTGGTCGTGTAGGTCTGCCCGTTGCGCTTGTAGGTCACCTCCACGGCTTCCCCATAATGGAAGGTCGAATAAGAGCTTACCTCACGGTAAAAATGTACATGGAAGCCATTGAGCTTTACGATGGTATCACCGCCCTGCATACCGGCTTCCTGCGCCGCATATCCGTCAATGACATCGCTGATGACCGGAGCGTCATATCCCACACAGCAGATGATGATAAACGCAAAAACAAATGCCATGATGAAGTTGAAAAACGGACCTGCGAACACTACGCTCATTCTCGCCCAGACGGATTTGTTCGGGAACGCTCTCGGATTGTCCGAGCTGTCATCCTCCCCCTCCATCATACAGGCTCCGCCGAACGGCAGAAGTTTGAGCGAATATTTCGTCTCGCCCTTCGTAAACCCTATGAGAGTAGGTCCGAGGCCGAGCGAGAACTCATTGACCTGGATGCCGTTTGCCTTTGCAAGCAGAAAATGTCCCAGCTCATGAAAAATAATGATTACACTAAAAATAAGTATTGCGATTATAATCTTCAAATTACCACCTGCTATCTATAAAATCATATACTTCCTGTTCGGTTGCAAGGATCTGGTCAACATCCGGATTCTCAACAAAGCTGCAGGCTTCCATCGAAGCCTCGATGATCTCGACGATATCCAGATAACCGATCTTTCGATCCAGAAACATCGCCACCGCCTTCTCATTTGCAGCATTAAATGCCGTCGGCACATTGCCGCCGCGCTGCATCGCCTGATACGCGAGTGCCAGTCCCCGGAAGGTCTTTGTATCCGGCTTCTCGAAGGTAAGCTGTCCAAGCTCAAACAGATCCAGCCGTTTTCCGCTTAGGCTTCTGCGGTTCGGATAATAGAGCGCATACTGGATCGGCAGGCGCATATCCGGTGTTCCGAGCTGTGCGATGACTGCGCCATCCTCATATTCTACGGCAGAATGGATCACGCTCTGCGGATGAACAACTACCTGTATCTGATCTAATGTGACATCAAACAGCCACTTGGCTTCCATCACCTCAAGTCCCTTGTTGACGAGTGTGGAGGAATCAATCGTGATCTTTCTTCCCATTGCCCAGTTTGGATGCTTTAGGGCATCCTCCACCTGAATGTTCTTTAGCTGGTCGATCGTCCTGCCTCGGAACGGTCCGCCTGACGCGGTAAGAAGGATCTTTGCGATCTTATTATTCCGCTCCCCGTTTCGGGACTGAAAGATCGCGCTGTGTTCGCTGTCGACCGGAAGGATCGGCACGTTGCACTCCTTCGCAAGCGGCATGATAATGTGTCCCGCCGTGACAAGAGTCTCTTTGTTTGCAAGCGCGATGGTCTTACCCGCCTTGATCGCCGCGATGGTCGGGCGGATACCAAGCATTCCGACGATTGCCGTGACAAGAATATCCATCTGCGGCATCGTTGCAATCTCCAGAAGTCCGTCCATGCCATACACAACGCGCACATCCAGATCTGCCACTGCCGTTCTAAGCGCCGCCGCATCCTCCTCACTCCACACGCTTACGAGCTTCGGGGCAAATTTGCGGATTTGCTGTTCCATAAGGCGGATATTGCGCCCGCACGCAAGTGCAACCACCTCTAAATCTTTATGTTCATCGATTACCTCAAGTGTCTGTGTTCCGATTGATCCTGTCGAACCAAGTATCGCAACCTTTTTCATTGTCTGTCCTCCCTGTCCTCTGCCAAAGCCATAATCCTGCGCCGTGGTTATGCCACAACGAAATGCAGAGCCAGATAATAAATGATCGGAGCCGTTATGATCATACTGTCAAAACGATCCAGAATACCGCCGTGTCCCGGAATCAGGTGTCCGTAATCCTTGATATCGTAATTGCGCTTGATCGCACTCGCCGTCAAATCACCCACCATGGAGATCATTCCTGCAACCGCAGCGATCACCGCAATGACTGCGATGTCTTTTGCATCAATTCCCATCGCATTGCGGAACACAAAGCAGTAAAGTGCTGCCAGAAGTGCCGTTCCGACCACGCCGCCGATTCCACCCTCAACGGATTTCTTCGGGGAAAGCTTCGGGGACATCTTGTGCCTGCCGATCAGCTTGCCGACACAGTATGCACAGGTATCGCAGCCCCATGAACAGATAAAGATCAAAAATGCCAGATACATGCCGTTGTCAAGCGTGCGGATCTGATAGATGTAGGACAACATCACCGCCACATAAAACACGCCGAAAAAGGAAGCCATCACCTGCTTTGCCCGGTACTTCGGATACGAAAATACATAGACAAACATAAGTAAGATCAGCATTCCTAAAATGAGTATCATCACATCATCCACGAAATGCAGTGCAAGATTGATGTAATATAAGATTGCTGCAAGATATGCCACTCCTGCAAGAATCGTCTTTTCAAATTGAAATACGCGGTACAGCTCAAACATTCCGACAATCGAAATCGCCGCTGTAACGCCAAGGAGTATGCTGCCTCCCGCAAGTATGGACGCGATCGCCAGTATTACCAGTACGATCCCGCTGATCAGTCTTGTCTTAAACATAAGTTCCTCCTACTCCTCTTCCTTCAGTCCGCCATAGCGTCTGTCACGTTTATTATACGCCTCGATAGCCAGTTCTAATTCCTTTTTGTGAAAATCCGGCCATGGAACATCCGTAAAATAAAACTCGCTGTACGCAAGCTGCCAAAGCAGATAGTTGGATAATCTCTGTTCTCCGCTCGTCCGGATCAAAAGATCCGGATCCGGAATGTCCTTCGTGTCAAGATAGCCGGAAAACAGCTTCTCATCCACCATATCCATCGTGATGCTGCCGGCTTTGTAATCCTCCAGCATCCGGCGCATCGCACGCATCATCTCGTCGCGGCTTCCGTAATTGATCGCGATGGTAAGATTTAATCCGGTATTGGAAGCGGATGCCTCCTCCAGCTTTGCGATCTTCTCCTGAAAGGCAGCTCCGAGTCTCGTCTTATCTCCGATCACACGCACGCGCATGTGATTTTTCTCCGCAGTCTTGATGCAGTTCTTCAAATAGCTCTCCAAAAGTCTCATCAGCGCATCCACCTCGCTCTGCGGGCGGTTCCAGTTCTCCGTGGAAAACGCGTACAGTGTCAGATACCTGATACCGAGTTCATCCGCCGCCTGACAGACCGTCTCAACATTCTTCGCTCCAACCGTATGCCCATAATTTCTTGGCATACCCTTACTCTTTGCCCATCTTCCATTTCCATCCAATATGATCGCAACATGCTGCGGTATCTTCATATCCATCACTCTCCATGCAACAAAGAGGACATGCCAATGTCATGCCCTCTCCATAAAAATTCAAAATTAAACAGTAAGGATCTCCTTTGATTTTGCTTCGATTGCCTTGTCGATCTTGGCAACATACTGATCGGTCAGCTTCTGGATTCCATCCTCAAGATCCTTGATCTCATCCTCAGAAATATCCTCAGCCTTTCCAACCTTCTTGAAATGATCCATAGCGTCACGCCGGATATTGCGGACAGCAACCTTTGCATTCTCGCCCTTCTTCTTGACATCCTTTGCAAGCTCTTTACGTCTCTCCTCGGTAAGCTCTGGGAATACCAGACGGATAACCTTGCCATCATTGGTCGGATTGATACCGATATCCGATGTCAGGATTGCCTTCTCGATCTCCTTGACAAGAGATGACTCCCAAGGCTGGATCTGGATCATTCTAGCCTCCGGGACACTGACATTGGCAACGCTCTGCAGCGGTGAAGGAGTTCCGTAATAATCTACACGGATCTTGTCAAGCACATGCGGGTTCGCACGTCCTGCACGGATACCTGCAAATTCCTCCTCAAGATTGCCAAGTGACTTTTCCATTTTATCCTGAAATTCATTCAATCTCTGATCCATTATGATTCCTCCCTATTATACCGTAACCACGGTTCCATTAAATTTGCCGCTTACTGCATTTACAATACTATTCTCTTCATTCAGTGCAAACACATACATCGGCATCTTGTTTTCCATACACATGATGGAAGCAGTCATATCCACAACTGCAAGCTTCTGTGCGATAACATCCTCAATGGAGATTTCATCATAACGCCTTGCATTCGGATTAACCTTCGGGTCGCTGTCATATACGCCGTCGATTGCCTTTGCGAGTAAGATTCCCTCTGCATCGATCTCGATTGCGCGAAGAACAGCCGCTGTGTCGGTTGAGAAATACGGATGACCGGTTCCGCCCGCGAAAAATACGACCATATTGTGTGCAAAATATTTGTTTGCGCGATCCTTTGAGTACAGCTTCGTCATGGAGCCACACTCAAACGGGGTCAGTACCTGTGTCATCATACCGACAGAACGGAAAATCTCAGAAACGTAAATACAATTCATCACCGTTGCAAGCATACCGATCTGGTCTGCCTTTGTACGATCGATGGTCTCGCTGGTTCTGCCTCTCCAGAAATTGCCGCCGCCAATTACGATGCCGACTTCGATTCCCTGATCTACGAGCTGTTTTACCTGTTTTGCAACAACTGTAACCGTAGCCTCGTCAAATCCGTGATGCTTGTCACCTGCCAAGGCTTCTCCGCTTAATTTCAATAAAATACGCTTCATTAAGAATAATCCTTTCTTATTTATCTGCCTTCAAACAATCCCTGTACATCAATATCAGCATAGCACTGAGAACAGAAGCCCTCGATTACTGCACCGTTATTGATCTGAACAGAACGGGACTTGATGTTGCCCATGATAACTGCGGAGGTATCGACAACCACCGGTCCCTGCACATCAATGTCACCCTTTACTGCACCTGCGATAACTGCAGAAGCGGCGGTGATGTTACCGATGATAACAGATCCGGTTCCGATCTTAACCGTTCCGGTGGAAGCCACCTCTCCCTCAACCTTTGCAACGTCAGCGAAGAACTCGGATGCGCTGCTGTTACCGTTGATGGTTCCGGTTACTGTAATCTTGCCGTTGCAGGTCACGTTGCCGTTGATGGTTCCCTGAATGTCAAAAGATCCTGCTGACTGGATATCACCGGTAAGTGTTGTTGTTGCGGTGATCACAGAGACCTCATCTGATACCTGTGCCGGTGCAGCATGAACCGGTGCAACAGGAGTAACTGTTTCCATATTAGGTGTATCCATTTTTCTATTCTCCTTTTCAACTTCTCTCTTAAATGCCGGAAATACAGGCGCATCCTTCTTTTCTTCCCGGATTGTTGGAATTACCTCCTCAACCGGCTTGGATGATGCGCTCTCGAGTAAGCCGTCCAGCTTGGAAAGCTCAGATTGTACATCCACTTCTCCACTCATTGTGTCAACAACAAGATTCTCATCCTTATCATTTGTGGAAAGATTGTCTCCACCCGGAACCAGTTCATTGACAGCCTGTGAGAAATCATCCTTAAAGTCTTTAAAAAGTCCCATTTCTATTCCTCCGTTTATTCCACACTGTCAGCCTTAATATACTGAATCAGTGTTGTATTCTCATCAATCGGCAATATCTGCGCATCCATGCCCTGCAATTCATTAATCAGCGGGGTAAGCGCTTCTACCGTTGTGGACTTATCCGGTGCGTCATGCAGTAAGACTACTGAGGTCTTGTAGCGGCTGACGCCTTCCATAACATTGGCAACCACAGCCTCGGATGTGTAATCCGATGCAGCATCTCCCGCAGAGACATTCCAGTCGTAATAAGAGATCTGGTTGCGGTTTAAAATATGTACAAGCTCTGCCATATCGACATTGCTGATCTCATTGCTGCTACCGCCCGGAAACCGGTAATAACAGCTCCGGACACCCGTAACATCATACAAAAAATCAGATATCTGTGTCAGATCACGTGAAAATGCCTCAGTGGATGCATATATTGTACTATATTGGTTGGAATACGAATGCATTCCAAGCGTGTGGCCATCTGTCACAATGCGGTTTAGGGTGTCGTAATATTCCTCGTCCACCTTGCCGCTCACAAAAAAAGTCGCCTTCAGATCATACGAATCCAGCACATCCAGGATCGCATCCGTATTCTTCCCCGGCACGCAGTCAAAGGTCAGGTATATATAGTGCGTATCCCCCTCCACTGCCATGTTATCGTCAGTGTCTATCCCGCGGACAACATTTGAGTAGTCCACCTGGCTCTCTGTCTCCTGTTCACTCTGTGCCTCAACCTCCTGCGTGGCAGGTGCCGTCTGCTCCGGCTGTGGCTGCTTTTGTTCATCCGCTGAGACAGTCATCTGTGCCAGTTGTGCTTTTTCAAGGACATGTACTCTGTGATTAAGCTTGCCAAGGCACACCGACAAAATAATAACCGCTAAAAAGGAAACGAGCATCCAGATCGCAATCGTCAAAACGATGATATTCTTCATGCGGTTGACGCGCTTTCTCCTCTGGCGCTGTAATTCCAGTGCCTCTTCATCTACTGTACTCATGTACCTTCCTCCAACACGCAATATCCTTTATATATTTTATCACATTTTGTCATGTTGTAAAGAACTTTCAGTTTCGCACATAAAAGTAATTACCCATGTAAAAGAAAAACCCTTGTATTCAAGTTGATGAATACAAGGGTCAGTTTCCTAATCAACGCAGGATCTACTGATTAAGCGAGCTGTGCAGCTACTTCAGCAGCAAAATCCTCGTTCTTCTTTTCCATTCCTTCGCCTACTTCGAAACGAACGAACTTAACAATCTCAAGGTCCTTGTTTACAGATGCAAGATAGTTCGCAACAGACTGTTTTCCGTCCTCTGCCTTTACATATACCTGATCCAGCAGGACAACGTCCTTCAACTGCTTGTTGATACGTCCCTTAACCATTCCAGCCTTAACGTTCTCCGGCTTAGCGCTTTCCTTTGGATCTGCATCAATCTGAGCCTTGATGATCTCGGTCTCATGGTCGATGTAAGACTGTTCAACATCCTTGTCGGAAATGTACATTGGGTTCAATGCAGCAATCTGCATTGCGATGTTGGTCATAGCTTCCTTTGCAGCATCATCAGATGCGCCGTTCGCTGCAACAAGAACACCGATTCTTCCACCACCGTGGATATAAGAAACAACAAGATCTCCGGTAACCTTCTCAAAACGTCGAATGGAAAGCTTTTCTCCGATGGTAGCGGTCTTTTCAACCAACTCATCCTTAACGGTCTTGGAAGCATCTGCCACATAAGTCTCAGCAAGTAATGCCTCAACATCCTCGCCATCCTTGCCACCATTCAAAGAAGATGCAAGTGCCTGCTTGGCAACACTCTCAACGAATGTCTGGAAAGACTCGTTCTTTGCTACGAAATCTGTCTCAGAGTTAACCTCTACAACAACGGCGGTATTGCCTTCGATTGCTGCACGTGCAATACCTTCTGCTGCGATACGGCTTGCCTTCTTCTCTGCCTTAGCCTGTCCGTTCTTTCTAAGGAACTCAACAGCCTCATCCATATTACCGTTAGTCTCGTTTAACGCCTTCTTGCAATCCATCATGCCTGCGCCGGTCAATTCACGCAGTTCTTTTACCATAGCTGCTGTAATAGCCATTCTAATTGTCCTCCTAAAATTACTCCTCTACCGGAGCCTCTTCTGCAACTTCTGCTTCCTCAGCAGCTACAACTTCCTCTGCGCCCTGCTTTGCTTCGATAACAGCGTCTGCCATCTTGGAAACGATAAGCTTAACGGCACGGATTGCGTCGTCGTTACCTGGGATAACATAATCCAGTTCGTCCGGATCACAGTTGGTGTCTGCGATACCGATCAAAGTAATACCAAGAGACTGTGCCTCCTGAATGCAGATATGCTCCTTCTTAGGATCTACAACGAAGATAGCATCCGGAATCTTCTTCATTTCCTTGATACCGCCGATGTTCTTCTCAAGCTTATCCCACTCCTTCTGTAACTGAGCAACTTCCTTCTTTGGAAGAACCTCAAATGTTCCATCTGTAGCCATAGTCTCGATCTCTTTTAATCTTGCGATACGGCTCTGGATGGTACGGAAGTTGGTAAGCATACCGCCTAACCATCTCTCGTTTACATAGTACATACCACAACGCTCTGCCTCAGACTTGATTGCATCCTGAGCCTGCTTCTTGGTACCAACAAAAAGAATTGTGCCGCCCTGTGCTGCAATATCAGAGATTGCATCATAAGCCTCATCTACCTTGCCAACTGACTTCTGTAAGTCGATGATGTAGATACCATTGCGCTCGGTGTAGATGTATGGAGCCATCTTAGGGTTCCATCTTCTTGTCTGATGTCCGAAATGAACACCTGCTTCGAGTAACTGTTTCATTGAAATTACGCTCATTTTCTTTACCTCCGTTTGGTTGTTTGTCTTCCATGTGCTTCCAATTTGGTTGCCACCGGACAAGCGTATATCCGGCACCGGCTCCTTCCACACATGTGTTTACTTATTTAAAGCCTTTGGAATTATATCATACCAAAGGCTCTGTTGCAAGCATTTTATTTAATTTTGCCCAATTTTACGCCAGATCACGATTTTTGCAATCTTACTGGGAATCCGTTGTTTCCGTATCCTCCACAACCACCGCTTCCGGTACCTGTGCGGTGATGATCTTAGCAATCGTATCCGCATCCGCGCCAACCGGGATCCGGTAGGTTCCCTCACGGATCAAGCCGTCATAATCATGCGCACTCATATACTTGCGGAATGCGTCCACATCCTCGATCAGCCCGCAGGCGAGAAGCTTCTCTGCCGCCGTCCGGCATACCTCACCGTCCGCGACAGTAAATATGATGTCACCCTGTGCGTCATCCCCCTGTGCTGCATTCTCCGGAGTTATGCCATCCTGTGTGCCATCATTTTGTACCGAGCCATCTGACGTTGTATCGTCTGTCTGTGTATTGTCCTGTGCTGTATCATCCTGTGCCGCATCATCCGGTCGTGCATCATTCTGTGCTGTATCATCCGGCTGCGCATTGTCCTGTGCTGCATCATCCGGCTGTGCATCATTCTGTGCTGCATCATCCGGCTGCGTGCTTTCACTCTCCAAAGGCGGTGTGTCCGTCTCACCATCGTCCGGAATCACCATTCCAAGTTCCTTTGCACGTGCGATCACGCGCTCATCTGTCATGATTCCTCCATGCAATTGAATCGATAACATGAGGAAAAGTGTGCTGACTAAAATGCCAAGCCCAAGTCCTCTTAAATAGTATTTCAATCTCACGTTATTTTTCCTCTTTATATAAGCCAATTACCAGCTTAACTTCCCCAAGTCCAAGACCAAGCTGCTTTGCGATTTCCACATCCGTCTTTCCCATGCCGTGAAGGAACAGGATATCCTCGTTGTGGTTACGCTCCGCATCCCCGGTCTGCTGCTTTACCGCCTCCGCAAGCGCACGCTCCGAATCGACATCCTGCGGAACCGTCACCTCCTCCTCCAGCTTTTCTGCAGCATCTGCAAGCTTTTGCAATGCCGCGTCTTCCGTCGCCTTCATCTGTGCAGAAAACCGCGACAGTTCGCCAGCGAGATCCGTAAGTTCTTTGTGCTTGTCATTTAACATGCTGTACAAAAACATGATCTCATTGTGTGTCTTGTCCATCGAGTCGAGAACAGTATCAGAGTATTCGCTGATTGCCATGATCTTCTCGTTGGATAGCTTTTCCATCGCCCGCTCGGAAAGCTCCATTGCATCATCCATCTTGTTGTCGATAGTCTCCTCAACCTTTGCATCCGCATTGCCGAGCTGCTTTTGAATGATCATCCGAAGCTCGTCCTCACTCAGTTTGGAAATCTGGTCAATATCCTTTTGCGAAAGCCGGTCGCTGACCAAAAAGCTGCCAAGCAAAAAAACAATTCCTATTATAATAAGTACAATCTCAATTCCTGTCACTTGTCCGTCCTCTATATTTTAATATCAAAGCCCCCGCCGGCGCTCTTTTTGATCACACGTCCGAGCTGCTGCTTTTCTTCCTGCTTCGGCTTCTTCCTGACACCGGGCGCATAATACTGCCCGTGCCCTTCCTCCCTTGCGTCCGCATGATCCTGCGCACCCTGGCTGTCATCCTTTTTCCTGACCTGATGCATCGCCGCAGCTTCCTTCTGTTCTACCTGTGTCTGGATATTCTGCTGGTCAACCAAAGGTTTGGCATCCTCCTGATGCTTCAAGTTGCCAACATCCTCTGTTCTTTGTATCATTCCGTTAAAATCGATCGGTCTAATTGACATATTATCACCTTACATTGCGCAGATTTTGATTTCGCCATCCTCTTTTTTGAACCGGCAATAACTGCGCTTTTCTTTGACATTACAAGACAGATCCGAAATCGAAACCGAAACTCCTACATACACATTCCGGTTTACCTGGACATACGCGCCGCTTGATGCCGCCATGCTCTCATGGATCTGTCCCATTTCGCTCTTGATTTCCTCATACCTTGTAAGCTGCTCCTTATATTCCGCTGCAATCCTCTGCATATATAGCAGCTTATCCTTTGGAAGGCGGTCGCCCTTCCGGATGATCGAACTGTAATTATCAATGATAAGCTTATTGTCCTCCATATTCTTGGAAAGCGCCGTTTTTTCCTTGGAAAGCTCCATATAGTGTGCCTTTTCTTCCGGCTTTACCCCCACCTCAAGTACCGTGGTGGTTCCCATCTCGGAGCCGATATTGTCCGCCTCGATATATTCGCCCGCGCGTATAACCCCGCCTGTGATGAGTCCTTTTCTCCCGTGTACCGCAACCGAATTTGCCGCTGATATATCACTATTTATGATCGTCTCCGCCTCCACATAACCTCCGGAGGTAACGGTCGCACCCTCAATGTATTTCGCAATCAGATGATTCCCTGCATAGAAAACACCCTTGTACATTCCGTGGATGCCAAGCTTGACGATGATCTGTCCATCCGCATAAAGCTCCGCGCCTTCCACAACTCCTTCCACAATAATATCACCCTTGGCATGAATGGAAAAGCCCGATTTAACATTGCCGTGAACCAGTACATTGCCGGAATAGTCAATATTTCCGGTTGAATTATCCACATCCGCCGGAACCTCATAAACATCCGAGACAAACACCTTGTCATCGTACAGCGACGCATGACCGTTCACCTTGGAATACAGCTCGGTCTTATCCTCACTGATCGCGATATTGGAACCATACGACAGCCTAAGCGTCCTGACTGTGCGCGGCTTGACCGCCTCACCCATGACATTTTTCCCCGGCATTCCCGGATTCTCCGGAATAAGTCTTGCAAGAAGCTGTCCTTCTTTCACATGACTGATCGTATTCAGTTCCTTGTAGTTAACACTCCCATCCTCATTGTGCTTAGGTTTTAGATCCCTGCTCGTATTGAAATAATACGTAATGGCTGCATCCGTCCCATGAACCGGCTGGGTTCCGCGCACAAACACAAAATCCTTACAATACTCCCGCTTCTGCAGAAAATTGTAAACAGCCATCTGATCCATTCCATATTTTATTTTACGAAATGCCAGTGATTCAACAATATCTCTGGCATTCAGCATTCTTCCTCCCTCTGATGGCGGATAAAACCGGCAGATGACTTCCATCTTATCTGCACTGATGGAAACGTCCATCATCTCGCTTACCTCGATTCCATCCCAGGGCCCTATATGAGCTTCTCTCTCCTCATCCCTGTCCTGCATCGCAGCATAGAGGGACTTCAGATCGTAATTCTTATAGTTCTTCGTCTCCAGATAGGAGGTTACTTCCTTAATATCAAGAACATTCCCGTCGCCGGTCGGCGGATAAAAATGTAAAAACGCCTGTCCGTCGCGGAAAACCAAACGAAAATATTGATTTGCCATCCCCATTTACTCCATTTTATTCTACCAGTATATTCATATAGCTTCCAAGCTTTTTGCGCATCTTAAGCAGCGCCTTGGTATGAAGCTGTGACACTCTCGACTCGGAAACCTCAAGCACACGGCTGATCTCCTTAAGAGTCAGATCCTCATAATAATAAAGTTCGATCACCATTCGTTCCTTCTCAGTCAGAAGTGCCAGTGATTCACTAAGCTTCTCCTTTAACTCAGCCTCCTCAACAACATCCTCCGGTCTCGCGAAATGCGAATTGTGGGTTGCATCCATAACCGGCTCCGGAACCGCTCCCTGTTCTTCAAATTCGTTCAAAGAAACAATATTCGTGATTTTTAGCTGTGACTGCCAGCTGCCAAGCTCCTCCTCCGACAAGCCAAGTTCTGTCGCGATCTCCTCATCCGATGCGGTTCTCCCGGTACGCATCTCAACGTTCTTGATCGCCTCATCGATCTTTCGCTGTCTCTGCCGGACGGTACGCGGAATCCAGTCCATTTTGCGGATCTGATCCAGTATCGCGCCACGGATACGAAGGCTCGCATACGTCTCAAACTTGACATTTTTTTCCATATTAAATTTGTCGATAGCATCTATGAGTCCGAAAATACCGTAGCTGACCAGATCCTCATACTCAACATTGTACCCCAGATACATGCTGAGTCTTCCTGCCACAAGCTTCACAAGCTGGGAGTAGGCAATGATTAACTGCTCTCTCAGCTCCGGTGTCGGTTTCTTTTGATACTCTTTCCAAAGTTTGTCCGTATCGACTGCTTTCATCTAAATCCGCCCCAACTTTACTCTTCTTTCTCGGCTGCATCAATATTTTCCACAGGTGCTTCCTCTGAGTTCTCCTCGTCCGGTTCTTCCTCCTTGTCCGCCATTTTCCTGATTCCAATATCCAGAATCACCTTCAGGATATTTCCGATCATCAAAAAAAGAATCAGTACAAGCAATAGCTGTTTTAAATAATCCAGAAGCTCCACATGGTGCAAAATTGCAAAAATACTGTCAATCACTCCCGCCGCAAGCATCACAAGTGCGGGAATATAATTTGTTTTCATGGTTATATTACCTTGATATCCTTCCCGACTGCCTTAATGGTATAATCCCCATTCTCGCAGTTTAGCTCAACAGTACGTCCGTAATTCAGTCCGGTATCCTCTGCAATAAGCGGAATCTGCAGTTCCTTCAAAAGATACTTCGCCTGTTCGATATTCCTTGCTCCGACATTGCCCACAGCAGATGTTCCGCTCACCTCGAACATACAGGCGCCGCCCGCGATCTTGGCAACCAGCCGCCTGCGGTTCGCACCGGCAGCGAGCATCTGTCTTAAAAGCTCCGCTGTTCCGGTATCGCCAAACTTGGCAATGTTTGTATTATTTTTTAACTTTGTACTGTCCGGAAGCATGTAGTGTACCATACCGCCAATTTTTGTTACCGGATCATAAAGTACCAGACCGATACAGGAGCCCAATCCCAAGGTTACGAGGACATCCGGGCTCTTGGCGACTTTCAGATCAGCCATTCCCACTTTTACCGTGTTTCCCATATTGCGTCTCTTCCTGTGTCTATTCTACATTTGAATACCAAGCGATGACAAAATCGTTGCGTAGGAATCCTGCTCCGGCATCAAAATAAAATAGCCATTTATCATCGTGTCATCCCCAAATTCTGTTTCGATCAATAAAGCATTGTCCCCATACTGTCCGAACATGATTGCCGGGACACTTAAGATTGCCCCTGCCATATCGACCGATACATACGGGATTGATGGCGTGATCTTCAGATTCGTCATATTGGAAAGTGCCGTCAGGTAGGAAGCCGTAATAATGTTACCGATTTCCTTCAATGCGGACAATTCCATTTCATCAAATGGTTCATCCGGCTGTTTGTATGTACCCATAAGCTTGTCTGCAAGGTAGTGTGCAGAATCAAGCTTCATCAGAAACATCATGCTTCCGGTTATATCCTGTGAAACTTCGAGGAAAATCCCGACAATGATCTCATCCTCCGGGCAGATTGCGCTTCCAAGCTTGGACGCATCCATCAGTTCAACCTTCGGAACATTCATGTTGATCTTGGAATTGAGCATGGTTGCGATCGCCGTGGTGGCATTTCCCGCTCCGATATTTCCGATTTCTCTAAGGACATCTATATACATTTCATTGATCTGATCCAATGTAAAACTGCCCATGATACCTCCATAAACTATATATAGTGAGGCATGACCTCACTATATATATCTTAATTATTATCTTTATCCTCAACAATCGCACCGATCTCAAAGAGAGAGATCAGTGTGTCTCCCTTCTTGCCAATGCCGTTGATAAACAGCTCCTTGCCGTCCTTTGTATTCTGTGTAACCGGCTCAATCTCACTGTCATTAAGCGTTACGACCTCGCAGACCTCATCAACAATCACACCGATCAGTCCCTTTTCCTCAATCTTTAAAATGATGATACGGGACGCATTGGTAAAGACGTCATCCTCAAGCCCCATCTTCTTGCGTACACTCATTACGGAAACAATCTCACCACGCAGGTTGATGATTCCCATAAAGTAAGATTGTGCCTTCGGGACACGGGTGATCTTCTGCATACGGATAATGTTGTCTACATATCCGATATCCATGCCGTATTTTTCGTTACCGATCTGAACTACGATATACTGCTTTGTCGTGTTATCTGTTGTCTCAATGCTCTTCTCAGCCATTTTCATTCACCCCCATTACACCAATGTGTTTGTGTCAAGAATCAATGCGATCTCGCCATCACCAAGAATTGTTGCACCACTGATAAGCTTATTTCCATTGATGTACTTGCCAAGAGACTTGATAACGATCTCCTGCTGTCCCATCAGATTGTCTACGACAAGACCAGCCTGATTGTCGCCTCTCTTGACAATAACTACGGTCAGTTCTTCCGGCTCGTCCTCTCTTGGCTCGATATCCAAAAGCTTATCGAGACGGACAAGTGGAATAACATTGCCTCTTAAATGAATGACCTCTTTTGCCTGAACGTACTTGATATCCTTAACCGGAATGCTCTCGATGTTGGAAATGGAACCAAGTGCGATCGCATATTTTTCATCGCGGACCTCAACCATAAGTGCCTGAATGATCGCAAGTGTGAGCGGAAGTCTGACTGTGAAGGTAGATCCCTCTCCAAGCTTCGTAGTTACCTCTACGTCACCGCCGAGCTGTTCGATATTGGACTTAACAACATCAAGACCGACACCTCTTCCGGAAATATCCGTGATCTGTTTTGCCATAGAAAAGCTTGGCATGAACAGCAGTCCGATTGCCTCCTTCTGTGACATGGACTCTGCCTGCTCTGTTGTGATGATATTGCGTTCAACAGCCTTTTTCTTGACAGCTTCCACATCAATGCCATTACCATCATCACCCACCTGGATGATAACGTTATTACCTTCCTGATATGCATGCAGGAAAATCGTTCCGACCTCCGGCTTACCTCTCTGTGCACGAAGCTCTGCGTTCTCAAGTCCGTGATCTGCGGAGTTGCGGAGCAAGTGCTGCAACGGATCACCGATCTGGTCAACAACGGTACGGTCGAGCTCGGTATCCTCACCGGTCATAACAAGATTCATCTTCTTGTTGAGCGTACGTGCAAGATCCCGGATCATACGCGGATATTTCTGGGTAACCGTCTCAATCGGAACCATTCGCACCTTCATAACGGATTCGTGAAGGCTGGTCGTAATCTGCTCTAAGTATTCGATCTGATCATGGAAGCCCTGTCTGTTGGAGTCTCCGTTCTCGGAAGAGCTCATGGAGACAAGTGCATTTTTTGCAATGATAAGCTCGGACACCTGATTCATAAGTGCGTCCAGCTTCTCGATATCAACGCGGACGGTTCTGCTTGTAGCCGGCTTTGCAGGAGTCTGCTTCTTCGCTCCCGCTGCCGGAGCAGGAGTCCTCTTTTCTGCCGGTGTTTTCTCCACACGGGCCGCTCCCGCATTCTCCGCTGCCATTGCCGTCTCTTCCTTGGTCTCCTCCGGCTTGGCATCCTCGATCACGCCGCCAAGAACCGTCTCAATCTCAGAAACGTTCTTTGCTGCCGCGATGATCTTGTCCAGACTCTCTGCTGATGCGATATAAAAGCTGAAATCAAGATCAAACTTCTCATCCTCGATATCCTGTGAGCTCGGTCTATACGCAACGATATGTCCAAGCTCTTCCACAGCACGGAATACAAGGAATGCACGCGCAGCCTTCAGTAGACATTCTTTCTGCACATATACGGTTATGCCATAAATCTGGCATCCGGACTCCCTTGCAGATGCAATGTCTGCAAGCTCATGGTTGTTCAGATCAAAGTCTGCATACTTTGCTTCCTGGCCGAAGGTTTCTTCTGCTTTCTCCTCGGTCTTAGGAGTCTCAGCCTCCGCTGCCGGCTGTGCAGGTGTTTCCTCTGTCTGCTGTCCGTTTGCTTTTGCAATAAAGTCATTTAAGGACTTAATGATAAGCTCGTTGTCCTCAGTTCCCTCATCGGAGGTTGCCTTGATATTGTCTAAGTATTTCTCAATGGCATCCAGACACTCAAACAGCAGGTCGATCATGGAGCTGTCCACCTTGATCTTGTCGCTGCGCACTTCCTGAAACACATTCTCCATGTCATGTGTCAGATGCTGCATACGTTTAAAGCCCATCGTGCCAGCCATTCCCTTTAAGGAGTGTGCTGCACGAAAAACCTCATTGATGGTGTCCTTGTTATCCGGCTCATTCTCAAGCGTCATAATGCAATCGCTTAAGTTCTGCAAATGTTCTGCACTTTCATCGATAAAAATCTCGAGATACTGACTTACATCCATTTCATCTTACCCCCACATTCTTGTTTATTGACTCGGCAACTTGTTTAAGAGGAACAACCTCGTCCACGATTCCGGTTTCCGCGATTGTCTTCGGCATACCATATACGACACAGGTTTCTGCATTCTGTGCGATTACATACACCGGTTTGTGCTGGCACAAGGTAAGGATTCCATTGGTACCATCCGCCCCCATACCGGTAAGGACAACACAGACAACCTCATCATACGCACATTTCGATAAGGAATCGTACATCACATTCGCGCAAGGCTTCAATCCGCCAATTGCCGGCATATCATTGAGTGCAATCCTGTGCGAGCCATCTGCCTGTGCCCGGACCTCCAAATGTTTCCCTCCCGGTGCGATGTAGACATGTCCTTTTTCCAAGCGTTCTCCATCCACCGCCTCGGAAACTGCAATCGGGCTGATCTCGTTGAGCCGGTCTGCCATCGATTTTGTAAAGCCGGCAGGCATATGCTGTACCAGTACCATTGGTGCATCCAGATTCTTGTCCAGATAAGGGATCACATCCTGCAAGGCCTTCGGGCCGCCGGTCGAACACGCAAGTGCTACCAGCTTGTTCTTCGCCCTGCCGGAAGCCATCCGTCTGTTCGGAGAGGTATGCCGGCTGGCAGGAGATGCTGCCGATTCTGTGTGGCTGTTCATTGCCGCCACATAGCTCCTGGTCTTGAACACAGAGTTCAGAACCGTAATCAGCCGATGTTTAAACGCTTCCCCCTTCGCTTCAATGATATTGGTTGGCTTGGTGACAAAATCGAGTGCGCCGCGCTCCAACGCCATGATCGTCACTTCCGCATCCCGCGTGGTGGTTGTACTGACCATGATGATGTTTGCTTTGATATTGTCCTTTTGTAACTGCTCCAGCAATTGCAGGCCGTCCATCCGGGGCATATTAACGTCTAAGATCACGCCGTCATATGTTCTCGTCTTTAGCTTCTCATACGCTTCAAGTCCGTCCCTACAGTAATCCGTTGCCTGAAAATCACTATCTGAATTGATTATATCACAGATAACTCTTCTCATGAGTGCAGAGTCATCGACAACTAAAATATTTTTTTTCATATTTACCTTGTCTCTTTTCTGCGGATTCTCCGCTCTTCGTCAAACACATATCGCACAATGTTTTCCCGGTCACGCAGGTTCTTAAAGAAGAACTGCCCCCTGCAGATATAGCGCTGTGCATCATTTGGCATCTGCTCGCACGAAATGATCTTTGTCACCAGATAAAAGGTCTGATCCATCCGCTCGCTGCTAAGACGGATCTCGGACACCTGATAGGTTCCCACATCAAGTCTTCTGGCAGTCTGGAATCGCAGGCCTCCGCCGCTTAGGTCAAGCATCGTACCTTTTTCATAGCATTCGATATATTCCGGCTTCTGGATTTCCATAAAAAGCTGTTCGGTCGTTGCAAGACTGGCGATTTCCTGTGTGATTGGCACATAGCGCATCTCTAAGATGCAGTCAATCCGGAAAAACTCTCTTCTTTGCAGCTTGACCGGTTCTGAGGTAAGCTGCATCGCAAGAACAAACAGATTATCCTTCTTATAACGCTTCTGTACAATGGCATCGCAGGTAAACAACCCCCGCTTGGAATAAAACAGCAGCTTGCAGCGCAGCCCGATCTGAAACAGCACCATCCTGCCATTCTCCGTCGGCATCGCGATCTCAATCTCAAAGTCCGAGATGTAGTCAAACAGACAGCTCTTATACGTGCGCACCTCATCCGCGATCAGCTCGCCGCTCCCCTGCTGCTGAAGCTGCTGGATAAGCTGAATGTCAATTTTATCTCCAAGTTGCGTCAATTCATTTAAAAGCATAAATTTCCTCTATCCTTTTCTATTCCAAAAGTTGGAAAACATCTGGGATATTCCCCAACGGATCTGTATCTGGTTGTGTGTTCCATCCAAAAGATTTTGGGCAAGCACCTCAAATGCCCGCGCAGATGCAGAATTAGGCGCATTTAATGAGACCGGCTTCTGCGCACGGACAGAACGCTCCAGTGCACTATCCTGCGGAACCATTCCAAGATATTCCAACGAACCGTGCAGGAACTGCTCCACAACATAGTTGAGCTTCTCATATACAGCATATCCCTCCTCGTTGGAGATAACCTTGTTGGCAGCCACATGGATCGTAGTCCCGTTCGCCACGAAATTCGGGTTGCGGTACAACGCCTTAAGCAGCGAGTATGCATCCGTAAGTGAACTCGGCTCCGGTGTCGTGACCATCAGCACCTCCGGGCTAGCCATCACAAATTCAAGCACCTGATCGGAAATTCCTGCCCCGGTATCAATTAAGATCACATCAGCAAGCTCATTCAGCTCTCCAAGTGATTTGACCAGATACTGGATCTGCTCCATATAGAGATTGTTTAGTCCGATCACTCCCGAACCACCGGAAATAAATCCGATATCCAGCGGTCCCCTTGTAATTATATCACGGATATTCTTTCCCTGATAGATTAAATCGGAAAGATTATACTTCGGGATCGTTCCAAACATGACCTCGATATTCGCAAGCCCGAAATCCGCATCAAAGATAATGACACGTTTGCCTGCCTTCTGGAGCTGTATCGCGAGATTGACGGTCATGTTGCTCTTTCCGACACCGCCCTTTCCGCTGGTAACGGTGATCACGCGGGCAGTCTGTATATTATTCTGATTTCTTAATTTGATCACATTTCTAAGCTGTTCTGCCTGATCCATGCTATTACCGGCCTCCCAACAACTGTTTTACAATCTTTTGTGTATGGAATACTTCAAGATCTGCGGGAACATTCTGTCCGTTCGTCACATAGGACAGATCCGCCCCTGAATAGAGCTTGATGTTTAAAATATTTCCATATGCCGTCGTCTCATCAAGCTTCGTAAAGATAAGCTTAAACGCACTGATCTCATGGTAACTATCTACAATTTCCAATAGGTCATGGTATTTCGTAGTCGCGCTCAGCACAAGGTAAACCTCCTTGTCGTACTCTGGCGCAAGACCGTTTATCAGGCGTTTCATATCCTCCCGCTGCGTTTCATTCTTATGGGAAAAGCCCGCTGTATCCACAAAGATCAGGTCATAATCCATAATCTTTGCAGCCGCCGCATTCAGCTCATCTGGGGAATATACGATCGACATCGGTGCATCAAGAATATTGGCATATACCCGAAGCTGCTCCGTTGCAGCGATCCGATAGGTATCCGCTGTAATAAAAGCAACCTTCTGGTTGGATTCCATCTTATATTTGGACGCAATCTTTGCGATGGTAGTCGTCTTGCCAACACCGGTAGGCCCGATAAAGAAGATCACACGTGGTTTGCCCTTTCCCAGCTCAATCGTATTCGGGCGTCCGAGCTTTAAGATCAGCTTCTGGTAGACATTCGCAAGAATCGTGTCCACACTGTTGCCCGGACGTATGAAGCGCTCCACCTCATCAATGATCTGGTTTGCATAGCGTTCATTCACTTCATTATTTAAGAGAGTGCGGTATATGATCCGCACAAAATCAAGCTCCTCAGAGCTCATCGTTTTCTCTTTTGCATCCTCCCTTGATCCGACTCCAAGCTTCTCCTCAAGCATACTGGAAAGATCATCAAGGCGCTTTCCGATTGCTTTTTCCTCCGCCTGCGCCGGTGTCTCAGTCTGATGTACTTCCGGTGCCTGTACGCTTTTGGGTGCATTTGCCGCCGGACGTTCCATCCGTGGAGTGCGGACGGTCTGCGGGATTTCAAGCTTTTCATCCGCTGCCACATTGATGTTATCATGCAGCTTCTGCGGACTCTGCAGTGCCGAAAAAGAACTTACAACATGATCCTTTTCCTCAAGAGCTGCGGTTGCTTCGTAAGTCGGGCTCTTAAACGCGGCAAACAGTCCCTTCGGCCTGATCTCCTTTACATTCATGATCACCGCATTCGGTCCCATTTCCTGCTTTGCCTTTTCAATCGCCTCTTCTTTTGTTTTTCCTTGAAATTTGTTGATCGTCATTTATGCAGTCACCATCCCTACTGATTGCAGTTCCACATTGGAGTCTACTTCATTATAAGATACAACAATCAGATCTTTAAAATAATCTTCTGTCAGCTTTTTAAAATACATACGCACGATCGGAGAGGTAATAATGATCGCACTCTTTCCGAGGTTTTCTAACTTCGCGATCTCCGTCTCCACCGATGCCATGATCTTCTTGGTGCGCTCCGGATCGAGCGTAAGGTAAGCCCCCTGCTCCGTCTGTTTTACCGAGCCCATGATCTCCTGCTCGATCTTCGGATCAAGTGTCACAACGCTCGTTGTCTCATTGGCAGGGAAATACTTATTGGAAATTGCACGCTTAAGTGCCTGTCTGGTGTATTCGGTAAGCACATCCGTATCACGCGTGGTCTGTGCATGGTCGGCAAGTGTCTCAAAAATTGTCAGCAGATCACGGATGGAGATTCCCTCCTCCAAAAGATTCTGCAATACCTTCTGGATCTCACCAAGTCCAAGCAGCTTCGGTGTAAGCTCGTCCACCAGCACCGGATTGCTCTCCTTTAGGTTGTTGACCAGATTCTGTACATCCTGTCTTGTAAGAAGTTCTGCAATATGGCTTCTTATTACCTCGGTCAGGTGTGTTGCAATGATAGACGGTGGATCAACAACCGTGTATCCGAGACTTTCTGCACGCTCTCTCTGCCCCTCTGTAATCCAGATTGCCGGCAGGTGAAACGACGGTTCAAAGGTTGGGATACCGGTGATTTCCTCCTCCACATAGCCCGGATTCATCGCCATGTAGTGATCGAAAAGAATCTCACCCTCGGTCACCTGGATTCCCTTGATCTTGATGATATACTGGTTCGGGTTGAGCTGGATGTTATCCCTCAATCGGATGATCGGCACGACCGTACCAAGCTCCAGCGCAATCTGTCTTCGGATCATAACTACACGATCCAGAAGGTCACCGCCCTGATTAACATCCGCAAGCGGAATGATACCGTATCCGAACTCCAGCTCGATCGGATCAACCTGCAACAGGGACACAACATTCTCCGGCTTTCGGATTTCCTCCGCCTCGGTCTCCTGCTGCTGAACCTCCTCCTCAATTGTCTCCTCGCCGATGCTCTTGGACATGGAGCGTCCACAGAGGATAAACACCAATCCAAATGCTAGGAACAATAATGTATTTAACGGTGTTGCAACACCGAAGAAGATCAGCACCACGCCGACCAGATACAATACCTTCGGCACACCAAACAGCTGCTTGACCAGCACGCCGCTAAAGTCCGCCTCGTTGGAGCCTTTGGTGACAAGAATACCGGTGGCAAGTGAGATCAGAAGGGACGGAATCTGGGAAACAAGTCCGTCACCGATGGTCAGGATGCCGTACTGTTGCAGCGCGCTCATTGCATCGAGCCCCTGATTCATGATACCCATTACCGTACCACCGATCAGGTTGATAAACGTAATGATCAGTCCTGCTGTTGCATCTCCCTTTACATACTTTGTCGCACCATCCATGGAACCGAAGAAGCTTGCTTCCTTCTGCAGCTTCTCTCGCCGTACCTGTGCCTCTTTATCTGTGATGGCACCGGTATTTAAGTCGGCATCGATTGCCATCTGTTTACCCGGCATAGCATCAAGTGTGAATCTGGCGGTTACCTCAGATACACGCTCAGAACCTTTGTTGATGACGATAAACTGGATAAGTACCAGCACGATGAAAACAATCGCGCCGATGACCAGATCTCCTCCGCCTACAAATCCTCCAAAGGTCGTAACAACGTTACCCGGATTACCCGTGGTAAGGATCAGACGCGTGGAAGAAACGTTCAGTGAGATACGAAAAATAGTTGTAAACAAAAGCAGCGTCGGGAAAAATGACATATCGAGCACTTCTTTTGCGTAAAGCACGTTAAATAAAATAATAAGCGCAATGGAAAGGTTGAGGGCAAGCATAATATCCAGCAAAAATGATGGAATCGGTATAATGAAGAATACAACGGCGGCAAGCAGATACGCGCCAACGCCAAGGTCTTCTTTCTTTACGGATAAATTCACTTTGTTTGCCCTCCTTTCTTATGTTTATAAACGAATCAGATCTTACATATTTTTCATGCGGTAAACCGTCGCAAGTACCTCCGCGACAGCCTGATATAGTTCTGGCGGGATTTCCGCACCGATATCAACGTTGTGGTAGATCATTCGGGCAAGTGGTTTATTCTCCACGATCTCGACATGATTTTCCTTTGCGACCTCTTTGATCTTCAGAGCGACATAATCCTCACCTTTTGCGAGAAGCACAGGCGCTTTCCCGGTGTTGGCATCATACTTGAGTGCTACCGCAAAATGCGTCGGGTTCGTGATGACAACGTCCGCCTTCGGGACATCCTGCATCATGCGGCGCTGCGAAGCTTCCTGCATCTTTCTGCGCTGTCTGCCCTTGATCTGCGGATCTCCCTCTGTATTCTTGTACTCATCCTTTACTTCCTGCTTTGTCATCTTCATATCTTCGCTGAACTTGCGCTTCTGGTAGATAAAATCTGCCAGACCGACGATCAGATAGACGAGACTGATCTTAAGACCGGTATCCAGTATGATCTCCCCGACAAGCGAGATCGCCTGTTTTAGTGAGATTTCATACAGGACAAACAGATCGTTTGCCTTGTCTCTTACAGAGAAGTACGCAATCAGCGCGATCAGCACGATTTTAATAATTGCCATGACCAGATTGAACAGGGATTCCTTGGAAAAAATACGCTTGAATCCGTTGATCGGGTTGAACTTGCTAAGCTTCGGTTCCATCGGCTTGGCAGACACCTTCCATCCGACCTGTACGATGCTGACTAAAATCGCGATTACAACGCCGATCAGGAAAAATGGCCATACGCTGAGCAATATCTGTATCAGCATCTGCATCGTAAACGCAGCGACCGCCTGACTTGTAAATCCAAGCTCTCCGGGATTGACATAGCCGCCAATCCGGTTGTACACGATTGAAAAAATATTGACCAGATTTTCTCCGATATAGGAGATGAAAATCTTTAAAATCAAAAAGAGTGCAATCAACATAAACGCAGAGGTAAGCTCCTTGCTTTTTGCAACTTTACCCTCTTTTCTTGCATCGTCCAGCTTTTTCTGGGTTGCCGGCTCTGTTTTCTCTCCGCCTTCCCCATCCTGCGCAAACCATTGGAGATTGTAGCGCAATATGTAGTTTACTTCTGCTTCTTTGTTAATGCATACTTTCAATGACCATACCCACCATCGTCTTAATCTCCCGGAATATGAAGTTGGCGATATTCGGCATCAAATAGATCGTAAGGAAAATCGCCGCCATTCCAACCAGAAGCTTTAGCTGTACACCGACTGCAAACATGTTCATCTGCGGTGCAACCTTTGCCATGATACCAAGGATGCAGTTTAGCACCATAATGCAGGCAAATACCGGTAGAAAGATGCGGAATCCGATAATGCACAGATCCAGCATATATTTTGTCATGGCAGCAATCAGCCCATCCCACGCAAAGACTGTTCCGCCGATCGGTATCACATAAAAAGAATCACACGCTGCCCGCAGCACATAAGTGTGCATATCTGAGATCATCAGTAAAAGCAGCACAATATAATAATAGAAATCACCGCTTATAGTGGCCTCTGTTGCCATATCCGGATTGAACTCCGTTGCCATGGACAAGCCGATATCCATATCGATGATATTACCTGCAAATAAAAGAATGGAATTACAGATATTGGCTGCAAATCCGATGATCAGCCCTGTAATTCCCTCCTGCAGCACACAGACTGCGTATCCCACAACCCCGACATAATTCAGTTCCGGATGTGGAACTACATTGTAAAGCAGCAGCGAGACAAAAAAAGACAAACCGATCTTTGTCCGTCCGGGTACTGCGGAATGCCCAAATACCGGGGCAGTGTAGACAAATGAAGAAATTCGCACCAATATCAGCAGCAAATATTCAAAATTGTCCAGTGAAAACGTCACATCAACCATGCTCTATCAGATTCCCAAACTAAGATAATAACTAAAGTTCGACCAAAGCGTCACCATAAAGCCGGTCAACTTGTTCAAAAGCCATGAGCCGATGATCATAAGTGTGATGAACACGGCAAGAATCTTCGGAACAAACGTAAGTGTCTGCTCCTGAATGGAAGTAACCGTCTGAAAAATACTGACGATCAATCCGACAATCAGCGAAACTAAAAGCAATGGAGCCGCTGTAATTATTATAGTATAGATTGCCTCACGGGCAATATCAAGTACCGCACCTTCTGTAATCATACGCTCTCACCTCGTCAGTAAAATGTCCGGACAAGCTCACCGATCACAAGATCCCAGCCATCCGCCAATACAAATAATAAAATCTTAAACGGCAGCGAGATTGTCGTCGGTGGAAGCATCATCATACCCATTGACATAAGTACGGATGACACAACCATGTCGATTACGATAAATGGAATGTAGATCAAAAATCCGATGATAAACGCTGCACGAAGCTCACTTAAGATGAATGCCGGCACAAGCGTCGTAAACGGTATGTCATCATAGTCCTCAAAGTCGGAGCTGTCCGCGCCGGAAATATCGATAAACAGTGCAAGATCCTTGCGCATCGTCTGTCCGTACATAAACTCACGGATCGGCTGCTCCGCCGCCTTTAACGCCTCCGTCTGTGTGATCGTTCCCTGATCCAGCGGCTGGATTGCAACCGTGTTGATCTCCTGAAAGGTTGGCCACATGATAAAGAACGTCAGGAAAAGCGCCAGTCCGATCAGCACCTGGTTCGGTGGCGCCGACTGCGTTCCGATCGCTGTCCGCACGAAATGCAGCACGATCACGATTCTGGTGTAACTGGTCAGCATGATCAGAAGTGACGGTGCCAGAGAGAGGATCGTCAGTACCAGAAGCATTCGGATCGGTGTGGAAACCGAGCCTGAGCTATTGTTATAATTGATGGAAAATCCATCCGTCGAATCGGTTGAGGCATCTGCTGTTTCCGGCTGCTGTGTATTTTCAAGATTGGCAATGCTGTCCGGATCCATGCCCGCCGCATGTGCATGCACCGGATGATAGAAGCTCAAAACCGCCGTTATAAGAAGAACGATGCAGGCAAAACCAAACGTAAGCCTGCAATAATGATGCTTTAATCTGCTTTTCATATTATCCCTGTTTCTTTGGAAGTTTGTCCTTCAGTTTGTTAAAGATCTCCTGAAAGCTTTCCTGTGTAACTGTTTCGTTGTCCGTAAGATCCTGTACCTCGTCTGCGGAAAGCTCTGCAAGCAGACTCATCTCCTCCTTGCCTACCGCCACGACCAGATACTTGCTGCCTGCGCGCACGATGGAAATCATCTTGTTGCTGCCGAGATTCATCGTCTCAACCAGCTTCAGATTTTTTCCACATGAATGCGCCTTCTGATACCCGCCGATCCAGCGGGTAACATAATAAGTCATTGCAAGGACAAACACAAAGATCAGCAGAACCTTTATCAACTGTCCAAAACTCTCTAATGTAGATGTAGAAGTCAGTAAAATACTCATCATACCCTCAACTGATATTACTTGCCATTGTTGACAATCTCTGTAATGCGGACACCGAAGCTCTCCTCGATCACGACAACCTCACCCTTTGCAACATACTTGCCGTTGACAAGCACATCGATCGGTTCCCCGGCAATCTTGTTCAGCTCGATGATTTTTCCCGGCCCAAACTCTAAGATATCCGAGATCGACTTCTGTGTGCGTCCAAGCTCTACGGTTACCTCCAGCGGCACATCCATAATAAGATCGATATTCTCCGGCTGGAACGCGCCCACCGCACCTCCGTTGAACGGCTGGAACTGTGCAGGCTGTACATTAACCGGCTGCCCCATCATCTGCTGTCCCATCATCGGCTGCCCCATCATCTGCTGTCCCATCATTGGTTGTCCCATCATCGGCTGTCCCATCATCGGTTGTCCTGTCATCGGCTGCCCCATCATCTGCTGTCCGCCGCCCTGTGGCATGGAAGCTGCCGGAGCTGGTGCCGGTGCTGGAGCAGGCGTTGGCGCTGCCATTTCTTCCTTTACACTATTGCTGTCGATCTCCATGTTGCGGGAAACGCCCGCACACATCTCCTTCGCGAAGGAAACCGGATACAACTGCATAATCTCACTGTCAACGATATCGCCGATCTCCATGCGGAATGAAATCTTTACAAACTCTCCTGTTAAAAACTCGTCAATCTCTTTCTCATTGATGTTATCCTTTAAATCGACAATGTCCGCAATCGGCGGGCTGATATCGATTGTCTTGTTGAGCATGGAGGAAAGCGATGTGGCGGATGATCCCATCATCTGGTTCATTGCCTCGCTGATCGCACTTAAGTGCAGTTCTCCAAGCTCTCCCTCCGTATCTGTACCATCCCCTCCCATCATAAGGTCGGTGATGATCTTAACGTCCTTTTCCTTTAAGACTAAGATGTTGCTTCCGTCCAGACCTACCGTATAGGCGATCCGGATAAATACACACGGTTTTTCGTACTTCTGTGTCATTTCGTCCCATGTAGTAAGGGAAACCACAGGTGTTGAAATCTCAACCCTGCGATTGACAAGGGCAAATAAGGTTGTTGCCGCAGTACCCATGCTGATATTGGCAATCTCGCCGATCGCATCTTTTTCCGCCTCTGTAAGCATCGGCTTTTCTTCAGATGTTCCTGGATTGTTTAGCAGTGCATTTATTTCTTCCTGCGATAAAACTCCATCCATACCTCTATTGCTCCTCTCTAATTACCGAAGTAATTCTGACTGCATAATCATCGCCTGCAGCACCAGGCAGTGCAGTAAATTTTCGTATATTTCCAACATAGACATCAAGTTCTTCGTCTACCCGCCGGTTCAGCTTAATGATATCTCCGTTCTGAAGTCCTGCAAAATCACTTACCGATATCGTACTATTTCCAAGCACTGCTTTAATCGGAATCTGCGCCCGCTGGATCAGAGCCTCAATCGCCTCCGAATAGTTCGTCTCATCCTGATTCTGCATATTGGAATACCAGTATTTGGTATTTAACTTGTCAATGACATCCTCGAGCGTGATATATGGCAGGCAGACGTTCATAAGTCCCTCCACATTTCCGATGCGGATATTCATGGTCACGATCGCAATCATCTCGCTCGGAGAAATAATCTGCGCATACTGTGAGTTCGTTTCGATCCGTTCTAAGTGCGGGTGGATATCCACCACGTTCGCCCACGGCTCATGCAGCAGGTTCACGCACACGACAAAAATACGTTCAATGATCAAAAGCTCGATTTCTGAGAAGTCACGAACTTTTTCAAGTGTCTCTCCCTGTCCTCCCAGCATACGGTCCACGATCGCATAGCCAAGATTCGAAGCCATCTCGATAATGATATTGCCCTGTAATGGTGCGAAATTTACAATACCCAAAAGAACCGGGTTAGAAAGTGCATTGGAAAACTCTGAGTAAGTTACCGCCTCCGAATTCATTACTTCCACCTGCACCGATTTACGCAGATAAACCGGAAAGTTTGTTGAAAGTAACCGTCCGTAATGCTCAAATATAATCTCCAACGTCCTCAAATGCTCTTTCGAAAATTTGGATGGGCGCGCGAAGTCATAATCTTTTACATGTTTTTCTTTTGTGTCTTTTATTTCATCCACATCCAGCTCGCCGCTGCTCAACGCCGCAAGCAGACTGTCTATCTCATTTTGAGATAAAACGTCACCCATCGAATACTCACCACCTAGTCATGATTCCCGCTATCCGGAATCCTCGTTTTAGTCTGTTGTCAGTCCGGAGAAGTTCACTCCGACCACATAATCCGGTCCGAACATATTCTGCATATCAGTTAAGATCTGCGCCTTTACCTCGGACACGCTGCTGTTAAAATCATCCACCGAATATCCTCCAAGAATCTGGATGATATCATCCTGGATGATGGAATCCTTCTCGCTTAAGACCTCCGGTGAATACTTGGTATAATTGTCGCTCTGGTTATTCAAAGACAGGGTGACCGTAACCACAACATAGTGATTTTCTCCGTCCGTTGACTTGAGGTTCGTGTGGATGCTCTCCCCTCCATTGACGGAATAGGTGACGATCTGGTCAATCGGCAGATTGGAAAGACCTGTCGCTGCCCCGCTGTTTAATTCGAGGTCGATCGCACTGCATACCGCCGTGATCATCTCATTTGCCTTTTTTGTCTCTGGCAACACCGTAAAGATAAGCAGCCCCGTAAGCACGAAGTTGGCAAATGTAAGTGCCAGAATAATTACAGAAATTAAATTCTTTTTCATGAATAATCCTCTCCGTTAGTCCGTATTGGAATTGTACGAATTAAATATCTTGATCTCAACTCTTCGGTTCCTTGCGCGTCCCTCCGCTGTCGAATTATCCGCGACCGGGCAATATTCGCCGCGTCCGGAGGACTTCACATGTGATGGTTCGATCGCCGTGTTGTCACGGATGTAATTTGCAACCGTAAGTGCGCGGAACATTGAAAGGACATCGTTGTCCGCATAGGTCTTTGAAACCATTGGAACGTTGTCCGTGTGCCCCTCCACCTCAATTGTATTTGAGGCATAGCCCTCTAGGATCGCACAGATTTTATCAACGATCGGATATGCATCTGTAAGGATCTCCGCCTTACCGGAATCAAATAAGATTGCTCCGCTTAGTGACAGCTGAACATATTCTGCGGTGAAATCCACCTCAACAAGGTTCTGGATACCGGCATTATCTACCGCCTCCTGAATCTGCTGTGCCATCTGCTCGGATTCGGAAAGCTCCTGTTCCTTGTAGGCTTCATACACGGAGTTCTTGCTGCCCTCGGAGTCGTCCTGACTCTTGGAGTTAGACAGTTCCTTATAGTACGAATCCAGAAACTCAAGCTGACGTACACCGGAGGAGATCATCTCCCCCTCGCCGATACTTGCTCCTCCTGCCGGCAAGATGCTCATGTTGCTCTGCAGCGAGGCGATTACCTGCTGGAACTTGTCCGCATCCACCGTCGACATGGAATAAAGCAATACGAAAAAGCAAAGGAGCAGGTTCATAAGATCCGAAAATGTCGCCATCCACGCAGGGGCACCCTTTGGTGGATCTTCCGGTCTCTTTTTTGCCACTACTCCTCACCTCCTGCATCCGTTCCAAAGGTACTTCTCGCGCTTGGCGCAAGGAATGATTTTAACTTTTCTTCGATAACACGCGGATTTTCTCCAGCCTGAATAGAAAGAAGTCCTTCGATGGTAATGTTACGAATTGTAACCTCACAGTCACTGTTATCCTTCAAGGTCGCCGCAACCGGATTGCATAGCCAGTTCGCGATCAAAGAACCATATAATGTTGTCAGAAGCGCAACCGCCATTGCCGGTCCGATTGCCGATGCATCTTCCATGTTGTAAAGCATAATAACAAGTCCTACCAGAGTTCCGATCATTCCCCATGCAGGACCAAGCTCTGCCCATTTCTCCCAGAAACCGATCACCCTCTTATGTCTGGTCTCCAAACAGTCAACATCTGTCTCCAGAATGCCTCTTACAAGATCCGGGTCGGTGCCGTCAACGACGAGCATGATGCCCTTTTTCAAAAATTCATCCTCGATCCCATTGGCAGCCTCCTCCAGTGCGAGCAGCCCCTCCTTACGTCCGACATTCGACAGTTCAATGATTGCCTTGATCGTGTCTGACGGTTCAAGTGCCGGATCCTTGAATGCAAATTTGATTGACTTCAGACCGTTGACGAAATCCGACATTTTATTGCAGGCAAGCGTACCACTGATGGAACCGCCGATTGTAATAATAGCAGATGCCACATCTATGAAATACCGAAAGGCTGCCGTGCCGCCGTTGGAAATAATACCAAATACAAGCATGACAAGTCCAAGTATAAACCCCGCGAGAGTTGCAATATCCAAATTCTTCACCTTCCATATCTATGATTTTAGGCACAAAAGACCATAAAAGCCCTTTTAAATGATTTTACTAAATTTTCGCCGGATTGTCTACTCACTTTTTGTTGAAAAAAGAAAAAAATAGAGGGAATGAAAGATTCATTCCCCCTGTTGCTTTTACAGCCTCAGATTATCGTTTTAAGTTGATAAGCTCTTCGAGCAGCGTATCGGATGTTGTGATAACTCTTGAGTTTGCCTGGAAACCTCTCTGTGTAACGATCATTCCGGTAAATTCGGAAGAAAGGTCAACGTTTGACATTTCCAACTCACCGGTCGACATGGAGCTTCCGTCCGCGGAGATCTCAACGCCTACACCGTCAAACTCGCCGGAGTTCAGCGTTGACTTGTAGCAGTTCTCTCCGATCTTCTCAAGTCCGGATGCATTTGCGAACTGCGCGCATGCGATCTGGCAGAGAAGCGTTGTGTTACCATTATCATAGCTTCCGTAGATACGTCCGTCACTATTTACGGTAAGACCGATCAACGCACCAACCTTCTTTCCTGCGCCGTCTCCGTTCGCCTCATCACCTCTCGTAGCGGAATAGGTAGATGTTCCGCCGTTGTTGTAATTTAAGCTGCTGGAAAAATCGATCGTGATATCCTTAAACTGGCTGTCGTAAATTCCGTTTGCATCCGGTCCGCCGGTATTGAAAGCCGGTGAATGGGAAAGCGTCAGGTTTAAGGTCGTGTTTGCCGCATTCCCTGCGATTCCCGCAAACGTACCGTCGCTGGTATCATAATTGATTGTTGTCGGTGTAAAGATTGCTGCCGGATTAACTCCTGCAAGCAGATTTCCGTTCTCATCATACATGATGGACGCACCATTCGTATCCAGGATATCGGAAAGTGAAATGGAATAAGCGCCATCCACTTTGGCTCCGTTGTTCATCACTTCGTTGACCGCAAACTTTGCCGTATAGGAATATCCCAGATCATCGAAAAAGGTAAGTGCAAGCACATATCCGTCATTCGTTGCAACATCCTTGTCATTCTTATCAAGGATTCCTGACACATACGCCTTAGTAGTTGCCTCCGGTGGCGAGGTCTGGTTGGCTGCAGACATGATCTGCAAGGAAGATACGGTATCCTTACGGATATCTCCCGTTGTCTGGTCTACCTGCCAGCCCATCAGCTTGTATCCGGTAGAACTCATGCAAAGGTATCCGTTACCATCCACATAAAAGGATCCGGCTCTTGTAAACATAGTATTGGTTCCGTCGCTTACAACAAAGAAATTTGTTGTCTGGCTGTCTGTCAGTTTTAAGTCGAACGGATTGCCGGTCGTCTCTGCCGAACCGGCGCTGGTGATGCTGACAGTTGTTGATCCGGTGGAAACACCAAGACCGATCTGCTTGGCATTGACACCGCCGATGCCGTTGGCACCGCTTCCGGACGTTGCCTTTGATGTCGTCTGGTACATCAATTCACTGAAAGTTACCGAAGAAGATTTAAAACCTTCTGTGTTGACGTTGGCAATGTTATTACCAATAACGTCCATTCTTGTCTGATGTGTCTTAAGACCTGACACAGCAGAGTACAATGATCTCATCATAGTACAGTTGACCTCCTTGTTGACGGCCGGTACAGTTCATTCCTTCTGTCAGTCGGGAATGAAAAACCTCCATAAGGTCCGGTTTTACATAATGACCGCTCCGTCGATATTTGTGAATACATTTTCTGTTGTTTCTGTCTGATCCATAGCCGTCACGACCGTCCGGCTCGGAACATTTACGATAAATGCCAGTGAATCAACTAGGACAAGTGATTCCTGGATTCCCTTTTTGTCCGCCTGTTCCACTCCCTGTTGCAGCCGCACATTCTGCGCATCTGTCAGATTGATATTCCGATCCTGCAAACGCATCGAAGCATGTTTTGAGAATCGCACCGGGGAATCCGTTTCCTCAAGCTGTGCTTTTTTCTGGTTTAAAACATCCTCAAATGATATATCGGTGTTTGCCTTGGAATTATTAACAGATTTCGTAGAAAAATATTGGCCGGTAATCTGTTCAATGGATGCGAACTGACCACCAATGTTGTTCATACGCATATCCTCTTTTTGTCTGTCCCGTTCTTACGCTTATGCCTCATCCGTCTTATCGGCATCGGTTGTTTCCTCTGTATCGGAAGTATCTTCTGTGCCGGAAGTGCTGCCTGCATTCGCAGCATTCTTTGCATCGACCAGTTCCTTGATCTTCTTCTCAAGAGTCTCAAGTGTCGCAAGCGCATCCGAATCCACAAATTTTTTCTGATAATCTGTCATTCCGTCGTAGAGATCGCGTACTTCCTTCACCGCACCCTCATAATCCGCAGTAATCTTGTCCTTGTTCGGAAGTGTTGCAACCATTGTCGAAAATGTCTTTGATAAGGTAGCTGCCTCGTAATATCCGTTTTCAGCAATCGTATCCAGATCTGAAAATGGATACAGGTTATTATTTACGGACAGATACGGTTCTCCATTCTCGTACATGACGTAATCGACCGTTCCGGTTATGTACTTGGTATTTCCTGCGCTGTCTTTGTCTGCCAGAATAACTTCCTTGCCGACAAGTGAGCTGGCGAAATTGTTGTCCTGTGTCTGCTGTACTCCAAGCGTTGCCTCAAGCTGTGAAAAAGTTGCAAGCTGTGCTACATAATCCGTGTTGCTCGTCGGCTCCAGCGGATCCTGATACTGCATTTCTGCACACAAAAGCTGCAGGAACTGGTCATAACCCATATCGTTGCCCGCCGTCTTTTTGCTGGAATCGGTATAATTATAATCCAGCTTTCCGTTGTCAACCTTAGCTGTTATTGCCATTTTGTTTCCTCCTATGCGGTAAAGTCTACCGAATTGCCATTATCCTTCATCATCTGTGCGATCAGCGCTTCCTCTTCCGAAAGCGTCAGCTCCGGATCCTCAAATCCGTCCAGACGAAGGCTTCTTCTGGATGTCTGGTTTCTCTCTTTCGCTTCTTCCTGCTGTTCTTCGCCGCTTCCTGCATTCTGTTCGAGGTTTCTCTCAAACTCATGCGTAGCGACCGCGATCTCCACGGCATCAACCTTGACACCCGCCTGATTAAGGTTCTCGGTCAGTGTTGCAATCTGTGCCTCAAGTGCGATCCTGACATCCTCATTCTGCGCATACAGCTGTGCATGAACGCTGCCTTCACGACTGGAAATGTTTACGTAGATCCTTCCGAGATTTTCCGGATTAAGCTGCATCTCGATCGTAGTCGTATCGGTTCCCTGACTGATACGCAAGCGTTCCACAATCTGATGGATCACATCGATTGCATCCACAGAAGTGTAGGAAGCCGTCTGTGACATCCCGCCGGCTGCATCAACCTCTGCCGTCGCTTCATTCACGGCATTTGCAAGCTGTTCCGTAAACTGTCCGCCTCTCGTCTCAGACGTTGCAGAATTATTCTGGCGTCTTTGTACCGGTTCCGCGGTTATGATCTGATCCGGTTCGCCGCCGGCCGTTTCATCCGAAGACTGGTTCTGATCCTCTGTAAGAGCCTTTGCATTCTCCGGATTGGCATCCGCTGTTGCCGTATCCGCATATTCGTCTGCATCCACATATTCATCTGCATCCGTTGTCATTGTATCTGATGCGTTCTGTGCCGTATCCGCCTCTGTCATTCCATCACTTGCGGCAGCTTCAGTCTGTAACGCTCCGTTGTCAGTCCCAGCAGTTACTGTAAGCTCCTGCATTTCTTCCGTAAGCTGTGCGATCGTCTCCACACTCACTCCGGTCTCTTCCACAAACGCATCGCCGAGTGCTGTCACATCCGATAAAAGCTGCTTAAAATTTGCATTCAGCAAAAGTCCTGCGTCATCTGCCGCTCCGGTAAGTTCCCTTGCAAGCTGTGCCAGGTTCTGCGGGTTCAAAAGGTCGAGTGCGGTAAGTCCGAGTGTCTCCATCGCATCTGTCACTTTTTCCTCGTCCACGCCAAGATCATCGCTTACGCTCTTGACTACATCCTTGGCAAGCTGACCGGCTTTGTCCTTTGCCGCCGCTGTCTTGTCGGAAGTGTCGGTATCCTTTGCCGCATCGACGCTCTTATCCTTATAACGGTAACGGTCATAAGAGTCTGTCTGCGTACTGTCACTTCCGGATACGCCCGCCGGCTTTGTGCTCTCCGCCGAAGCTTCCTGCGACTGTAAGCAGTCCGCGAAGGATGTCTGGTTCTGCGTTCTTTGTGTGTTTGCGGTATTTCCCGCCTTAAGATCACCGCCCGGTGCTGTCACATCCGGCAATTTGATCTGTGCGATATCCATCCTGCGATTCCTCCTTTCTTTTTTATTTGGAGGACTTAACGTTGCGGTTCCAATATCTCCGTGATCTTTGCCGCAGTATCCTGATTCATTGCTGCAAGGATATCTGCTCTCGACTGGGCATCCATATTGTCCAGAATGTCTGCCACAAGCTTTAGGTTATCTGTCATCGTATCAAAGATTGCAGCAGCGTTTTTGGCTTTCATCGAAGAATAGGTTCGAACGTAGTCATCCATCTGACTGTTGTAGGTAGACTGTTCCACTACCTGCTTGTATAAGACTTCCGCGTTTGCAGGGTCAATGCTCTCGTAGTAAGTCTTATACTCTTCTATATCGGGTGCATTGTCTCCAAAAACAACCTCTTCGTAGAATTTTTCTTTTAATAATTCAAAATCCGCCTGCTCATCCTTGTATTGCTGCAGCTCCTGATTCTGGCTCTGTAAGTCATCAATCTGTGCCTGCTTGTCATTGCTGTCCTGCTGGCTGTCCGCAAGCATAAGCTCCAGCTCCTTGATGCGGGCAACCGCCTCATCCATGGATGCAAACTTGTACTGCGTATCCACCTCCTCGCTGGTGGTGTTCTCATTTTCCGGCAGGATCTTGTTGATGTATGGCACATCCTTCAGTACCGGGTACAGCACAGAAGATCCAAATCCGCCAACATCCATCTTGATGAGCAGCGCAATGATTCCCAGCCAGATAACGACGATAAGCAGTGTCACGACCGCGAGCAGCACCTTGCTTCCAAGCTTTTCCTGCTCGTATTCCTCGTTATCTGTCTCGTCCTTTTTTGGCTTTGTATTTTCTTTGTCCTCTAACTTTTTCTTGCCCGGCATATTGTCTCTCCCTTACTTTCTCGCATTGTAGGTATAGCTTACCAAACCGTCGATTGCCTTGCCTTCCTCCGCCAGCAGCTCCTGCTGGAACTCTGCAAACGCCTTTTCACGCAGCTTCTCATGCATCTTGCGATCCTGCATGATCTCGTTTAGTTCATTTCTTGCCTTTTCCAAAGCCTTCTCCGCCCGGTGTACCTCCATCATCTGCCGGCGCACAAGCACCTTCATGGAATCCACCGCACTCTTTGCGTGGTTGATCTCCCGGATGTCCATCACACCGCTCATCAGCTCTTTTAACTGCTTCTCATAGCGCATCCTGCGCACCATAAGCTCCTGCAGCTTCTGCTGCTGTGTCCGGTATTCCTGCTCCGCGATCCCGTAGGCAATCTTCGCCTGACTTTCAAGCTTTAACTTAATATCGAGAATATTCTGCATCCGATATCGGAATTTTGCCATCGTCTACCCCTCTTCTATCCCTCTGCAAAAAGCTGTTCGAGCAGAGCGATCTCCTCATCAAAAAGGAATTTTTCATCGGTTCCCTGACATAAAAACTCATTGACCTGCCGTATTTTTTTGATTGCATAATCAATGTCCGGGTTAGAACCGCTCTTGTATGCACCGATGTTGATCAGATCCTCCGCCTCGTTGTAGGTTGCAAGGACATTCTTTAGCTTACCGGCAAGCTTTTTGTGCTCCGGTGTCGCAATTGCGCTCATAACACGGGAAATGCTCTGTAACACATCAATTGCCGGATAATGGTTCTTCTGTCCAAGTTTACGATCAAGAACGATATGTCCGTCCAGGATACCTCTTGCCGTATCAGTGATCGGCTCATTCATATCATCACCATCTACGAGAACGGTGTACAGTCCGGTGATCGAACCGCGGTCGGAGGTTCCTGCACGCTCTAACAGCTTCGGCATCTCCGAATATACGCTCGGCGGATAACCTCTTGTAACAGGAGGCTCTCCGGATGCAAGTCCGATTTCTCTCTGTGCCATTGAAAAACGTGTCAGGGAGTCCATCATAAGAAGGACATCCTTTCCCTGATCGCGGAAATACTCTGCGATCGCGGTCGCCGTCTTTGCCGCTTTGTTACGGATCAATGCAGGTTTGTCAGAAGTTGCCACAACAACAACCGAGCGTGCCATACCTTCCGGTCCAAGGTCACGTTCAATGAACTCCCGCACCTCACGTCCACGCTCGCCGATCAGTGCGATCACGTTGATATCCGCCTTGGTGTTCCGGGCAAACATACCCATTAACGTACTCTTTCCGACACCGGAACCTGCAAAAACACCGATACGCTGTCCCTTTCCGACCGTGATCAGTCCGTCCACCGCCTTAACACCAAGCGGGAGCACCTCGCTGATGATCTTTCGTGCCATCGGATCTGGCGGCATAGCCTCTACCGGGTATTCCATGTTGGAATGGATCTCCAGACCATCGGTAGGTCTGCCGATGCCATCGAGTGTATGTCCGAGCACTTCATCCCCTACCAAAACAGATAATGGATGTCCCGTGCATTCCACAGTACATCCAACTCCTACACCGTCCACGCTGTCGACCGGCATGAGGATAAGCTGCGAATCGTGAAATCCGACCACCTCTGCCATGACATAATTGCTGCGGCTCTGATCCAGATAAATCTTGCACAGATCGTTCAGCCGCGCTTCCGGTCCTATTGATTCGATTGTAAGTCCAACTACTTTTACAACCTTGCCATACGCCTTATAGTAGGTGCGGTCCATCAGTTGTAAATACTTCTCTGCTTCTTTAATCACCTATGTCTTCGTCTCCAAGATCCATCTCTAGCTACACAGGGAACGGATGTCCCGGCACAGTGCGTCCAGCTCCAGATCCACGCCACAATCATACACTCCAAAATCCGTCTCAATCCTGCAGTCGGTATTGTTCATGCTGCGATCCCTTGCAGTCTCGATCGTCACATCACTTCCGAGTTCTTCCCGCAGCTCATCCAGATGTTCATCTACATACTTCCAGTTGTCCTCTGAGACAAGAATACGGAAATGCTTTCCTGCGTCGATGGACCCAAGTGTATTTTTGATCAGATAAAGTAAAATTTCTTTCT
The DNA here is from genome assembly GCA_934307695.1 of uncultured Agathobacter sp. Lineage (GTDB taxonomy): Bacteria > Bacillota > Clostridia > Lachnospirales > Lachnospiraceae > Roseburia. The sequence continues at coordinate 58,695 of CAKRCS010000009.1, forward strand.
TATTTCCAAACTGGATATGAAACACCTTGTCAAACACCTGAATGATCGCATCCACAAGGTCTGCTTCCATGGATTCCTGCTTTGTGCGGTAATCCGCCTCCAGCTCCTGACACTGCTTCCGGTACTGCTCCTGATGGTCTATGCTCTGTTTTTCAAGTTCTTCCTTTGCAAGCGCTGCGCCATCGTCATATCCCGCCTGTTTCTGTGTCTCGTACAGGTTCTGTGCCTTTGCGTTGGCATCGTTTAGCATCTGATCTGCACGGTCTCTTGCCTCTGCAACGATGCGGTCTGCCTCTGCCTGTGCCTCTGCGATCAATGCCTCTGTGTCGATCTTTGGTTCCTCCTGCACTTCCTCTGCAAGAATCCCCTCCACAAAATCTGCCTTCGGTGCCGAGGGTTCATTTCCGTCATCCGCTGCCTGATAAATGCGGGCAAGCTCACGCATCCGCTCCTCCATCCGCTGGTTGGAATTGATGATCCTGGCTCCTGCCTGCTCATTATATCCATACTGTTGTTTCAAAAGATTAGACGACAATATCGTCACCTCCGCCACGCGAAATTACAATCTCTCCGGCATCCTCAAGCTTGCGGATCACGCTGACAATCTTCTGCTGAGCTTCCTCAACATCCTTCATACGGACAGGTCCCATAAAGTCCATATCCTCTTTGATCATTGCAGCAAGACGCTTGGAAAGGTTGCGGAATACTGCGTTTTGGACTTCCTCACCCGTACTCTTAAGTGCAAGCTCAAGATCCGCGTTGTCCACATCACGCAGCACACGCTGGATTGCACGGTCGTCGAGTAACAGGATGTCCTCGAATACGAACATCTTCTTGCGGATCTCGTCTGCAAGCTCCGGTTCTTCGATCTCGAGAGATTCCATAATATGCTTTTCGGTTCCGCGGTCGACGCTGTTTAAAATATCTACGATCGCATCCACGCCACCGACAATGGTGTAGTCCTGATTTACAAGGGAAGCCAGCTTACGTTCAAGCACACGCTCTACCTCCTTGATCACATCCGGCGAAGTACGATCCATCTTTGCGATACGCTTTGCAACGTCTGCCTGCTTCTCCGGCGGCAGTGCTCCGATGACCATGGAAGCCTGACTCGACGGGAGATATGACAGGATCATCGCAATCGTCTGCGGATGCTCATCCTGAATAAAGTTTAACAGCTGGCTTGGCTCCGTCTTGCGCACAAACTCAAACGGGCGAACCTGCAAGGATGCGGTAAGCTTGGCGATGACATTCTGTGCCTTGTCCTCTCCGAGTGCCTTTTCCAAAAGCTCTTTGGCGTAGCCAATACCACCCTCAGCAATATACTGCTGTGCAAGACATACCTGGTAAAACTCATTTAAGATATCTTCCTTGGTCTGTGCAGAAACGCTTCTGGTATTTGCAATTTCGAGCGTTAATTCTTCGATTTCCTCTTCCTTGAGATGCTTAAAGATCGAAGCTGCTTTTTCCGGTCCCAATGTAATTAACAGAATCGCAGCCTTTTGCACCCCGCTGTAATTTTCCTGATTATTACTCATGACAGCTTACTCCCAATCATCATTTAACCAGTTGCGCAATAACAGTGCAGCGGCTTCCGGATTCTCATCCACGAATTTTTCAATGAGAAGTCTTGTCTCGGACTTCTCGGAATATCCGATATTTTCAAGTGTCTCATCCTCCGGAGACATCTGGGTTGACTCCAAAAGTGTCTCAACGGAAAGTTCCGGCTCCAGTTCGGTATCCGGCTGTTTTCTGGTGCTGCGGAATACAACATATCCAAGCAGTGCAAAGATCAGCACAGCAAGCACGATCTGCAAGATATCGGACATTGACCGACCACTGGAAGCATCCACCGTATAGATTGGCTGTACATAGCTCTTAAACGTGATAGAAGCTGCCGGAATGCCGGTCGCATTCGAAATCACGGAAATAAACGTATCATCTACCGTCTCCTCGGTCGGTTCGCTGTGGAGCTGCTGGTATTCTTCATAGGTCACATTATCCAGCTCGCCCGCTGCCTGTAGCTGTGCCTCCGTGTAGGTGACATAGCGGGTTCCGACAACTGATACTGAGGAATTGGTGGTGTCGATCGTGCCACCCTGATTCTTAATCTGCTCGATCAGCTCATTGTTCTGATAGGTGGTATCTACATCATCCACTGTATAGCTGCTGGTGCCGTTGGTATCGATCATATATTCCGGGGTATCGTCATTTGTATCGGTTCCCGGAATGCTTCCGTCATAATTGTTTGCCTCCGCAGAATATGAGCTCTGCGATCCGATCATGCCGTTCGTCTGTCCGTCCGGTGCATAAAACTCATGCTTTGTCTGATCCTTCTGGGAGTAATCGATTTCCAGATGTGCAGACACATCAATGTTGGCATAAGTGGATGCAAGTGCTTTCTTGACCTGGGATTCCATCCACTGTGTCTGTTTCTGCGTATTGGTAAGCTGTGAACTGATCACAGAGGAAAGCGAATTGGTATCCTCGCCGGAATAAATGATGTTCATATCCTGATCCAGGATCGTGATGCCCTCTGTTGACTTATTGCCAAGCTGGGTTGCCACAAGTCTTGCGATACCATAAGCCTGCTCCTCGGAAATAGACGAACTAAGCACCAAAGAAACAGCAGCCGTTCCCTCCTCGTCACCGGAGAGGATTGTTCCGTCATCCTCCGGCAGAGTGATCGTGACAGCAGCTGACTCAATCCCATTAAACTGCGCAAGGTCAGAAGCAAACTTCTGCTCCAGATAGTCGATCCAGAGTCGTCTGGAATTCGCCTCTGTCGTTGAAAATCCGGTGTCCGTAACATTCGTAATGGAATATGGGACAGATGGGTAATCGTTGGAAGCTAAAAGGTAGCTCGCCGTTACCTGATCCTTGGAATCCACATAGAAATTGCGTCCACTGTTCTGCGTCTTGAAGCTGATCCCATTTTCCTGCAATAAGGTGCTGATCTTGGATGCCTCGGAAAGACTCTCCGCATCATACAGTTCAACCATCGTCGGTCTGGACACGACATACGCCAGAATTCCAAGCGAAAGCAAAATAACTGCTGTGATACTGATCCACAGTGCTCTCTGCTTATTATTAAATTTTTTCCACCATGCGACCACGCGGTCGATGATTTTCTTCAGTTGCTCCGGCATAGTAAACTACCCCTTTTTCTCTTAAATCTGCATCTGCATCAGTTCTTTGTAGCCCTCGATGATCTTGTCACGCACTGCAACGGTATACTGCAAGGCAACCTCCGCCTTGGACTCTGCAATCAGAAGGTCGTGCGTGTTGCTCGACTTTCCGAGTGCGAACTGGATCTCCGCCTGCTCCGCGGCATTCTGCAGATCGTTTGTCTCGTCAATGGAATGAAGCATGGATGAAAGGACGGAGTCAAAGGAATCGTCCGTTGTATTCACCAGCGAATTTTGTTTTGCGTATGTATTTAAGTAGTCGGAATTGATTCCGGATAACATGCTGATATCCATGTACGCTTATCTCCTCCTATGTATCCTACTGACCGATGGTAAGTCCGGTCTGTGCCATCGACTTGCTCGCATCAAAAGCGGTCGCATTCGCCTCGAATGCGCGTGTCGAATCGATCAGGTTCGTCATCTCCGTAACGGTATTGACATTCGGATAATAGACATATCCGTTCTCGTCTGCATCCGGGTTCGACGGATCATACGTTGCGGTAAAATCCGTTGCATAATCCTCGGTCACGGTATTCACCTTGACACCGTTGCCGACATACGGATTGCGGGACTCGTTGAAATACTTGGAAAACGGAGTGATCGTTCTCTGTTCAAATGTAACCACCTTGCGACGGTACGGCTGACCGTCCCCACGGTTGGTCGTGTTGACATTGGCGATATTCTCCGCGATAATGTCTGTTCTGAAACGCTCTGCGGTCATGCCGGAAGCGCTGATATCAAAAGACTGAAATAAACTCATGTTCTTTCCTCCTCATCTGTACCCTGATCAAGGATCTTCTCTTATTTGATTACGGACTTCATCCGCGAAAACTCCTTGGAAATACTGGTGGTAAGTGCCTGATACTTGATCTGCTCCGATGCAAGCTCCGCCTCCTCCGTATCTATATCTACATTGTTGCCATCCAGCCGGTAGGAAAGACTGGAATGGTCGGTGTATACCATCGGGTTGAGCTGGCCAAGATTCACCGTGCGCATCTTGGCATCCAATGATTCATGCTTACAGCTGCCAAGCTGTTCGTTTAACACGCTCTCGAAATTGAGATCACGGCGCTTATAATTCGGTGTGTTCACATTGGCGATGTTGTTTGTGATCAGGCTCTCGCGCGTCCAGCTTGCGTCCGCGGCCTTGTCCAAAACATTGATATAATCAAATGCACTTGTTGAGATCATACAGCCTCCTTCTAATACACCTACGTATTCTATCATATTCATTATATGTTATCTCATAAAAAACACAAGCAATTTTTTACAAAATGTTGTGTTTTTTCCAAAATTTAGATACTAGATATACACCATCTTGTCATTTGCCGTACAATTCTGTCGCCTGATGGAGATACCGCATCTATGCTGCTTTGTCCCTGAAATAAAACAAAAAGGACCTATATTGCTATAAGTCCTTTTATCCTCGTACCATCCGTTGGTATCTTATTTGGTTTTAAATTTGTTGCGGCGCTTGAGATCCTCGATCTCGTCAAACACGACATCATTGACGACCTTGATGTAGGTGCCCTTCATGCCGGAGGACCGCGACTCGATTACTCCCGCACTCTCAAACTTGCGTAGTGCATTGACGATGACCGATCTCGTGATTCCGACACGATCTGCGATCTTGCTGGCGACTAAGATTCCTTCCGTTCCGTCCAGCTCGTCAAAAATATGGATGATTGCTTCAAGCTCGGAATATGACAGTGTACTGATTGCCGATTGTACAATCTGCTGCTTTCTTGTCTCTTCGGCACTTTCCTCATTGACGGAGCGCATCATCTCAAGTCCGACAACAGTTGTGCCGTACTCGGTAAGAATGATATCATCAATGTTGTATTCATTCTCGCTGCGGTATTCAAAGAGTGTCCCCAGACGCTCCCCCGCAATGTCGATTGGTGTGATGATCGCGCGGTATCTGCGGGATTCCTCACCGAAACCGAGCGTCTCAAGATTGACATTCTCCTTTGTCGAAAGGATGCCGAGCAGACGTTCGTTTAACATCGGATCAATATAACCGCCGACCTCATCGACAAGCAGCTCCTTGATCTCATCCACGCTCTTGCATACGCTGGAGCCGAGAACCTTTCCTTTTTTGCTGATGACAAGGATATCCGAATCCAGGATTTCTGTCATCACCTCGCATATATCATTGAAAACTACCTTCGACGAACTGTTGTTGTGAAGGAGCTTGTTGATCTTACGAGTCTTATCCAATAATTGAACGCTCATATTGCCTCCCCATACAAAATATAATACACTAAAATGATTGTAGCATCTTTTTTCTGACAATTCAATGCAAAAATGCAACTATTCAGTAACTATTTTTGTTCTGGGGAAATCTGCTACTCCTGATCCATAATGCAGCCGCACTTTTCATCCGCGCAGGCATACTTATTTCCCTTTACAACCATATAGCCACCGCATCTAGGGCATTTCTTTGCAACCGGTCTGCCCCAGCTCATAAAATCACAGTTTGGATTGTCGATACAGCCGTAATACTTACGGCCTTTTCTGGTCTTTTTCAGCACGATGTCTTTCCCGCACTTCGGGCAGGCAACACCAATCTTCTCAAAATATGGCTTCGTGTTACGGCACTCCGGAAATCCCGGACACGCAAGGAATTTGCCGTGCGGGCCATACTTGATCACCATCTGGCGGCCGCACTCCTCGCAGATCTCATCGGATACCTCGTCTGCGATCGTAACCTTTTCCAGTTCCTTCTCCGCCGCCTTTACCGCAGCATCAAGATCCGGATAGAAGTTCTCAATAACCGTTTTCCAATTAACCTTTCCCTCCGCGACTGCATCGAGCAGGGACTCCATGTTCGCCGTGAAATGCTCATCCACGATCGTCGGGAAGGACTCCTTCATGATCGAGTTGACTACCTCTCCGATTTCGGTCACATACAAATTCTTGTTTTCCTTGATGATGTAACGTCGTGCAAGGATCGTCGTGATCGTTGGGGAGTAGGTACTCGGCCGTCCAATGCCAAGTTCCTCCAGCACTTTGACCAGTGATGCCTCCGTGTAATGTGCCGGCGGCTGCGTAAAGTGCTGCTTCGGTTCAAGTTCATTTAATGTAAGCTGTGTATTCTCGTCGATTGTATTCAATAATACGTTGGAATCTTCCTTCTCGTCATCTGCCTCGACATACACGCTCATAAAGCCGTCAAAGGCAACCTTAGAGGTCGACACGCGGAAACGGTAATCCCCGGCACCGATATTGACGGTGGTTGTCTCATACAAAGCATTTGCCATCTGGCTTGCCGCAAAGCGCTTCCAGATAAGCTGATACAGACGGAACTGATCCCGGCTTAAGGAATCCTTAAGCTCCGATGGTGTGCGGTTGATGTCTGACGGGCGGATTGCTTCATGTGCATCCTGAATCTTGACACCGCTCTCCTTCCTGGTTCTTCCCTCCGACAGATACCTGTCGCCGTAAGCGGACTGGATAAAGGTAGCCGCAGCTGCCTGCGCTTCATCGGAGATCCGGATGGAATCCGTTCTTAAGTAGGTGATCAGACCGATTGTTCCCTGTCCCTTGATATCAACACCTTCATAAAGCTGCTGTGCGATACGCATGGTCTTTGAGATTGGAAAATTGAGTGCCTTGGAGGCTTCCTGCTGTAAGGTACTCGTGGTAAACGGAAGCGGTGCCTTTTTGGTGCGTTCACTCCTCTTTACGTCAAGCACCTGAAACTCTTTATCCTTCAACTCTGCCAGAACCGCATCCATCTCCTCGGAGGATGCAATGGCGATCTTATCGTCCTTCCTGCCGTATAGCTTTGCAACCACCGGCTTCTTCTCACCCTTGATGGCAAGGGATACATCCAGACTCCAGTATTCCTCCGGGATGAAGGCACTGATCTCCTCCTCCCGGTCGCAGACGATGCGAAGTGCAACCGACTGTACACGGCCTGCACTTAAACCACGCTTAACCTTCGCCCACAAAAGTGGACTGATGCGGTAACCTACCATACGGTCAAGCGCACGTCTTGCCTGCTGTGCATCGACCAGATCCATATCTATCTCTCTCGGATTCTTTAAGGATGCCTTAACCGCATTCTGTGTGATCTCGTTAAAGCTGATGCGGGATACATTCTTGCCCTCAAGCTTTAATGCCTTGCTAAGATGCCACGAAATTGCCTCTCCTTCGCGGTCAGGGTCCGTTGCGAGATAGATTTTATCCGCTTTCTTGACCTCCTTGCGGAGCATGGCAAGAATATCTCCTTTTCCCCGGATTGTAATATATTTCGGTTCAAAATCATGCTCAACATCAATTCCGAGCTGGCTCTTCGGAAGATCCCGAATATGTCCGTTTGAAGCTACTACTTCGTAATTTTTCCCCAAAAACTTCTTGATGGTTTTAACTTTTGCGGGTGACTCCACGATCACAAGATACTTTGCCATAAGATGTACTCCTTATATTTATCCGATTTTATATGCGCTGGACATAATAATTCGGCGCGATCTCCAAGATCAGTCCCTTTTGCTCCATGCGCTCTAACAGTTCTAAAAGTTCAAGCAGTGAAAAAGCTGTTTTTTCCAAAAGCGTCCCAACTGTAGTGGGACAAAAATCGAGTAAACTATACACCAAGCATTCGTCTTTTTCAAGTAAATTTTTACGAAAGTCGATTTGTATGCAGTCCGGCGAGGTGTGAAGTGACAGTTCCTTCTTGAAATCTTCGATGTCCAAAATGATGCCCGCGCCCTGCCGGATCAGGGCATTACACCCCTGACTTAAGGTGTCTGTTATACGTCCCGGAACAACATAGACATCCTTCCCCTGCTCCATCGCATAGTCCGCCGTGATCAGTGAACCGCTCTTTTTCTTAGCTTCCGTCACCACCACACAGTCGCTGAGCCCGGATATGATCCGGTTGCGCGCCGGAAAAAGCTTTGCGATCGGCAGCGTCCCCGGTGGATACTCGGACAGCACACCTCCGTCTGCGGGGATCTGCTCATACAGATAGCGGTGTTCCGCCGGATAGCAGTGATCCACCCCGCAGCCGAGTACCGCGTAGGTTGCACCGTTCTCCTTCAAAGCGCCCTTATGCGCATCGCCGTCCACGCCCCTTGCCATCCCGCTTATGATCTGAACCTGCTCACGCGCAAGCTCCTGTGCAAGCTTCTGCGTCACCTCCATGCCATACGCCGAGCGTCCTCTCGCTCCGACGATCGCGACCGTATACTTATTCTCGTCCGGCAGGTGGCCGATATAATACAGCGCAAACGGTGGATCCGCGATGTTGCGAAGCTTTGCTGGATAGTCCTTATCCAGATAGCTTACAAAGGAAATCCCCCTCTGCGTCAGCGCGCCAAGCAGCTCATCCGGGTTCGTTGTCCTTCTGCTTATAAGGATTGTCTTAGCATCCTCCTCTGTGATGCCCTCCAGCTTACGGACTGCCTCATCGGAGCATTCAAACAGCTCCGCCGGAGTCTCTACCTGATCCAGTATACGGAAGATCTTTCCGCGTGATATCCCCGGTATATTATCCAACCAGTGTGCATATTTCATTCCACACCTCCCCAGTAATGTTCGCTGATGCTCCGGTAGCACACCGCCTCCTTCAGGTGGCGCAGCTGGATGTCCTCCTGCTCCTCCAAATCCGCGATTGTCCGCGCCACCCGGAGGATTTTGTGAAAGCTTCGCCCCGTCAGCTGCTCCCTCTCAAACACCTTCTCCATAAACAGTTCTTCCTGCGTGCCGAGCCTGCAATATGTCTTCATCTTAGAGGCAGGAATCCGGCTGTTGTGTATAAAGCTCTCCCCCACATACCGCCGTCTTTGTATCTGCTGGCAGGCGACCACCCGCGCCCTTATCGTCTCCGAGGATTCGTTCGTCTTTGTGGCAACAAGCTCCTCGTAGCTAAGCGGTACTGCTTCCACGCACAGGTCAATGCGGTCAAGGATCGGTCTTGAGATTTTCTGATAGTATCTGCTTCTTGCTGACGGCGTGCAGCGGCACTTGTGCATATCCGGATAATACCCGCAGTTGCAGGGATTCATTGCCGCAAGCAGCAAAAAACCTGCCGGATACACCACGGAACGGCTGCCCCTCACCAAAGAAATCACATGATCCTCCATCGGTTGGCGAAGCACCTCGATTGCCTGCTTCTGAAACTCCGGAAATTCGTCCAGAAATAAGACCCCCGTATGCGCAAGCGAAATCTCACCGGGCATCGGATTTGCACCACCGCCCGACAATCCGATGCCTGACACCGTGTGATGCGGGCTTCGGAACGGTCGCTCCTGTATCAGTTCCTGTGTCTGAGCCAGCTTTCCGCAGACGCTGTACACCTTTGACACCTCAAGCATCTCGCTCTCGGTCAGCGGGGGAAGGATGGTTGCAACGCGCTCCGAGATCATCGTCTTGCCTGCTCCCGGTGGTCCGATCATCAGCATATTATGCATTCCCGCCGCCGCGATCTCTGCCGCCCTGCGCAGCAGCTTCTGACCGTTTACCTCCGAGAAATCCTTCCTGTGTTCCCTTGTCCGTTTTTCTTCTATATAATATGTAGGATTCTTATAATTCATTTCTCCTTTCAGAAAAGAAATGATTTCTTTAATCCCGGAAAACGCAAACACCTCAACGCCCTGCACCAGCGTCGCCTCCTTGTAGCTTGCCGCCGGAACCGCAAACCGGCGGATGCCCTGCTCCTTCGCGTCGCACACGATCGGCAGGATTCCGTTCACCGGAAGCAGGCTTCCGTTTAGATTTAGTTCCCCGATAAAGAGCATATCCTTGCAGGCTTCCTCCTCGACAAAGCCGAGCGCTGCAAGCAGTGCTACCGCGATCGCAAGGTCAAAGCCTGTCCCGCTTTTTCGCATGTTTCCGGGTGATAAATTCACCGTGATGCGCTTTGCCGGAAGAAGGATGCCGCTGTTGTGGAGTGCAGTCTTTACACGCTCACGCGCCTCCTTTACCTCCGGTGCAAGATTGCCGACCATTTCAAACATGGGAAGTCCCTGACTGACATCCACCTCCACCCACACTGCAATGCCGCTGATGCCGTTGAGCAGGGCTGTTCTTATTTTGCTATACATAATACTCCTGTTCCGATTTCTTGGAAAAATGCATAGAATTATGCAAAGATAAAAAAGATGAATTTATTGTATCATAAAATCCATCTTTTTCCAGCCTATTTTATTAAAAATTTTTTGAGTTTTTCCAGCGCATGCTTCTCAATGCGCGATACATAGGATCTCGATATCCCGATCTCATGCGCAATCTCCCGCTGCGTCTTTTCCTCCTCACCGTAAAGTCCGTAGCGCTTTGTGATGATCCGGTACTCCCGCTCGCTTAAAATCTCCTTCATGTTGCGCATAAGCTGCTCGATCTGGCTTCTCTTTTCAAGCTCAAGCGCCACATCCTCGTCCGCAGTCTCCAAAATATCAAACAGATGGATCTGGTTTCCCTCTTTGTCCGTTCCGATCGGCTCAAACAACGAGACCTCTCCGCGCGTTTTGCGTTTTCCGCGGAAATGCATCAGCATCTCATTGTCGATACAGCGGATCGCATACGTTGCAAAACGGCTGCCAAAGTCCGCCTTAAATGTGTTGACCGCCTTGATCAGCCCGACCGTCCCGATCGACAGCAGATCCTCCATCTCCTCCTCTGAAGAGCTATATCGCTTTGCCACATGGGCAACCAGACGCATATTGTGCAATATCAGTTCATCTTTTGCCATCTGGTCACCATTTTTCATCTTAATCAGGCATTCTCTCTCTTCCTCCGGTGATAATGGCGTTTGAAATATCATAAGGATGCACCGACCCTGCCGCTTTCTATATTCTATGAAACAACGGCGGATTAAGTGCTTTTCCCAGCAAAAAAGAGAGGCGCTTTGCCTCCCTTTACTTAAAGTGCCTCTCTTCGTCTATCCAGTTCTTCCTTTTCATAAGGGACTTTGCCCTTTAAAAGCTCGTACTTGATGAAGGAAAACGTCTCCTTCTCGCCCCTCTTTGCAAGCATAGTAAGCAGATAGACAAGAAGCGCCTCCGTATCCGGGTGGATCAGATAAGCCCCTCTTCCTCTCTCATAATACTCCAACGGGCAGTTATCGTTGTACTGGTCGCCTTTGTAGTTCTTAGAAGCGCTCAGACGGTCGATAAACATCTCTGCCACATAGCGGATCGGCATCTTCATGCCGCACATTCCCTTGTGTGATTCCGCATCTTTTCCGTCCGCCGCCGCGTAATCCACCCAGTATTCCAGATGGTGCTTGTTGCGTCCCTTATGGTGCAGCCACGCCGTCGACACGCCGGTCTTTGCGCGCTCCACATTGTTCGGGCTCATATAGCCCCTGTAATATTTTGCCCCGACAAGGAACTCCGCCGGTCCGTACTTTGAAAGGTCGTGAAGCAGCCCCTGCTTATACAGTCCGACCTTAAAACACCCCACCAAAACAAGATTCTTATGCTTTGTAATCGTACAAAAATGTTTCCAAGCTTTCATGATCTACTTTCCTACCAAAACACAAATTGATTGCGGCTGCACTGCAACCGTCTGCTGATTCTTCGCAAGCACAGGTGCTCCGACCGGTTCGCTGTCGTTTGCGCTGTCAATCACCAGATACCACTTTTTCTTCTTATCCAGCTTCGGCAGAGCAAGGGTGGAAACTGCCGAATAGAAATTGTATGCAACATACACGTCTTCCTCTTCCTTGGCATACGCACCACAATACATCAGTCCGAGGTTCATCTTGCCAAGATCAAAACCGCAGATCCACGCATTCTCCCCATGATAAGAGACATCCGGGAAGCCAAGCGTCCGGTAATCAGAAAAATGAAACGGCGTCTCCTTCGATAAAATGGCATGTTCTTTACGGAAAGTGCAGACCGCCTTTACAAATTCCACATCCTTTTGATGGAGCTTTGCCTTTTTCCAGTTGATCCAGCCGATGGGATTGTCCTGACAGTATGCATTGTTATTGCCCTTCTGCGAATTCATAAACTCATCCCCGCTCCACACAAGCGGTACGCCCTGCGCCAAAAATACCATCAAAACTGCATTCCGCCACTGCTTATGCCGGATCTGGTTTACATATCTGCGCCGCGTTGGTCCCTCGATACCGTAGTTGTTGCTGAAATTCCACGCATCCCCATCCACATTGTTCTCGCCATTGTCCTCGTTGTGGCGGTCATTGTACATAAATACATCCGCAAGCGTAAATCCGTTGTTGCTGCTGATGTAATTAACATATCCCAGCTGCTTTCCCTGCTTCTTCTGCTGGTTCATAAACTCTGTCATATCCGCATTGATATGATTTAAGATCTTGCGTGCCGGATACTGGTACTCCTCCTTGTATACATACAGGTTCTTGTACTTCTTCTCCGGATCGATCATGGCTTCGTCAAAATCCATGTAAAAGATCTTCGTTCTGCTAAGCAGCGTGTCCTGCATGATCGCAGTCATCGGAAGATTGCCCCCCAGCAGATGAAAGCCGTCCACACGGAACCTTCTGACCCAGTATCGGAGTGCATCCAGGATCAGGTTATGGTTCTCCGTTTCCGGAAAATACATCTCCATGATGCATTCCATCCCGCGGCTGTGCAAAGCCTCGACCAGATGCTTAAACTCCTGCGCCGCCTTCTGTGGGCGCTTGGCATAGGAAGCCTTCACCGCAAAATAATTGCCCGGTTCGTAGCCCCAGAAATTGATCTTCGTGTTCTTTGGAGTCTCTTCCTCCTCCGGCTTGATGAGGTCACTCTCCTTTTTCTCCCAGGTAAGGTACTCCGGAAGCTCCTTTTGTTTTGGAATCGGCATCTCCTCAAACTCATAGACCGGCATCAGCTCCACGGTCGTCACGCCGAGCGCCTGCAGATAATCCAGCCGTTCCTCGACCGCGCCAAACGTACCCGCCAGCCTCTTTGATGTTCCTCCGTCCATGGAAAATCCGCGCACATGCAGCTTGTACATGACCATCTGCGACTTCGGGATCTCCGGACAATAATCCTTGTCCGCACTGACACCCTCTGCCACAACCGCGCCATAGACCTTATAATTGCTTTCTGCGCGCTTTGCGTCGTTCCACACCTCGCGGCCAACGATTACACGCGCATACGGATCGAGAAACGCCTTGCCGTTGATTTCATACTCATACAGGTACTTCTCCGGCATGCTCAGTTCCACAGTAATTGAACGCAATGAGCCCATGCAGTATTCGTCCGGAACCGGGATCTTTGTGACCTCTTTCGTGCCGCGATCCACCAGAACAACCGCACAGGTGTCCTCCTTCTCTCCCCGGAACGTAAACACAACCGCATTCTTTCCGAGCACGGCAGCTCCCATATCTCTGTAATTGCCTTCTTTTACCGTATATTTCATTCTTCCTCCAGCCTGCAACGTGATGCCTGTCAATTTTGTCATTTTCCAATCCTGCACATAGATGGACAGACTTTTACGTTTATTATATCTTTTTTTACGTTCTTTGTATATACCAAATACAATTGACTTTACGCGCGCATGTTTTTATAATGATATGCATATCCACCGATATTTAAACAGATATCGGCAATCTACTACCTGACAGAGGAGAGCCTATGAACAAGAATGAAAAAGCCACACCGGTTACCGAGGATGAGATGGACGACATCCGCGTCACTTTAGATCTGGATGACGGCGAGGTTGAATGCCGCATCTTAACGATCTTTGATATGGGTGAGCAGGATTACATCGCGCTTATGCCGCTTGATAAGAACGGCAATGACAATGCCAACGGCGATGTCTATATCTACCGCTACTTTGAGGATGAAGAGGGACTTCCTTCCGTGGAGTTTATCGATGACACCGAAGAATATGAAGCCGCAGCAGATCGTTTCGATGAAATGCTGGATGATGAGCTGTTTGACACCATGGATGACTGATCCGATTGAGTTCCTATGTACAAGAGACTAAAAGGGATGTGCTTTACGCACATCCCTTTTTTTGCGTTTTTCTTTGCCCCTTTGTTTCTTTGCAGTCTTGTTTCTTTCCCGCCATTTGTCTTTTTTCGCTCTGTTTCTGTTCTTCGGTTCTTTTGGATTGCTACACCTCTTTTGTCCCCTTCGATTCCTCAACAAAGCGTGATACCTGCATATCTTCCTCCCGCATGGACGCAACCGAGCAGATATACAGCCGGTTTCTCGCTCTTGTCATCCCCACATAGAAAAGCCTCCGCTCCTCCTCGATTTCCTTATCGAGCACCGCCTTTTTGTAGGGAATGACATCCTCGTTGACATCTATAAGAAACACGCGGTCGAACTCCAGCCCCTTTGCACTGTGGAAGGTTGCCAGCGTCACCGCCTCCTTCGCCTGCATGCGCTTTTCCATAAGACGCTTCATCTCCTGCGTGTACGTTGCAATATGGTCTACCCACTCGGTATAGCTTTTGTAGCCTTTGGCGCTCTCCTGCAGTTCATCGAGTATGTCGATCAGATCCTCCGCGCTGATGCTGCGGTACTGCGCATATTCCCGTAGATACTCTTCATAGCCGATGCCCCTGCGGATGTAGTTGATCGCCGCATACGGATTCATGGTCTTTATCATTTTAAGGTCATACTGTAACTGTTCGATCCGGTCTGCGATCCACGGCTGTTCGTCGTACATCTTGATCCACTCGTCAAATGCCACCTCCGGCTCGCACAGCGAATCTCTCCCGATATAGCGCTTCGGCCGGTTCATGATCTGCAAAAAATCCGCTCTTTTCCTGCTGCCCGCCGCGATCCGTATGTAGGTCAAAAGGTCACGGGCGATCCAGTGCTCATAGATATTCGGGATCTGATCCTTCATCCGCACCGGGATGTTATATTCCATAAGCTGTTCGATCAGAAGCCGCGGCTGCGTGTTCGTGCGGAACAATACCGCAAACTCCAAGAAGCTGCCGCCCTCCCTGACCACATCCTCTATGGATTTGATCAAAAAGAGGTTCTGTTCCTTCTGGTTCTTAAAAGAAAGATAGCGGATCGGCTCCTGTGCGCCCTTTGCAGCGTGTATCTCTTTTTCAAAGCGTTCCTTATTGTGGTGGATCAGGTTCATCGCACCGTCCACGATGTTCTGGTCGCAGCGGTAGTTGGTATCCAGAAGGATCGTCGCACAGCCCGGATACTCCTGTGGGAACTTTAGCATGATCTCCGGCTTGGAACCGCGAAACCGGTAGATGGACTGATCATCATCCCCTACCACAAAAAGATTGTTCTGCGGGCTTGCGAGCATACGGATGATGTCAAATTGCAGCTGGTTGATGTCCTGAAACTCATCGATCAGTATGTATTGGTACTTGTTCTGCCACGCCTGCAAAATATCCGGCCGCTGGTCAAACAACTCGTAGGTATACAAAAGCATATCATCGAAATCGAGCCTCCGGTTCTGCTTCATATACCGGTCATACTCCTTGTAGATCTGCCGGAATACCGCCTCCCCGCACTGGCTGGAATAGTAATTTTCCAGTGCGATCCGGTTATTTTTGACTTTGGATATCTCTCCGAGCAGATTCCCGACAAACTCATTTTCATCCCTGTAATCTAGGTGGTGCGAGGCAACGATCTGGCGCATGAGCTGATAGCGCTGTTCCTCCGGGATAATGTTGGAAGCATCAAAATGGTACGCCACCTTTAGCACCATGAAAAAGACCGCGTGGAATGTTCCAAATGTCACCCGCGTGCGCTCCTGCTGCATCATCTGCATAAAGCGCTGCTTCATCTCTGTCGCTGCCGCCTTGGTAAACGTGATGACAAGGATGTTGGACGGGTTGACACCATGCTCCGTTATCAATTTTTGCGTTCGTCTGGTAATTACCGCCGTTTTGCCGGTGCCCGCCGAAGCGAGCACCATGCACGGTCCTTTGAAATGATTGATTGCCTGAATCTGAGAATTGTTATACTGCATGCAATTAGGCTCTTGACAAGAGCTCAATACCTTTCTTAATTCGAGCGATGGTCTCCTCTTTTCCGAGTACCTCCATCAATTCTGTTGCGCCGCCCGGTGTCATCTGCTTGCCGGAAACAGCTGTACGGATCGGCCACATTACATAGCCGTTTTTTACTTCCTTCTTTGCCACATAATCGCACAATGCCGCATAAAGTGCATCATTGCTGTAATCCTCCTGTGCCTCAAGGATCGGGAGAACATCTGTCAGAACCTCCAGGGAGGACTCTGCGGTGGTCTTCATCTTCTTGTGGGTGTACATTGCGATGTCGTACTCCGGAAGCTCCTCGAAGAAGTCGATATGCTCCTTGATGTCCGGGAAGATCTCAATACGGGACTGTACCATCTTTGCGATCTTCTTAAGGTCGTAATCCTTTGTGATGACTTCCTTGATATATGGCAATGCCTTCTCATAGAATGCTTCAAAGTCCATCTTCTTGATGTACTCGCCATTCATCCATTTAAGCTTCGTGTAATCAAATACTGCCGGGCTCTTGCTCATGTGATGGTAATCAAACTTCGCAACAAGCTCGTCAAGACTCATGATCTCCTGATTGTCTGCCGGGCTCCATCCGAGAAGCGCCACGAAATTGACAACCGCCTCTGTCAGAAATCCCTGCTCGATCAGATCTTCAAAGGAAGAATGTCCGCTTCTCTTGGAAAGCTTCTGGTGATTCTCATCTGTGATCAGTGGGCAGTGTACATAGATTGGAACCTCCCAGCCAAACGCCTCATACAGACGATTGTACTTCGGTGATGAGGAAAGATATTCATTTCCACGGACAACATGGGTAATTCCCATCAGATGATCGTCCACTACGTTTGCAAAATTGTAAGTCGGGTATCCGTCGGACTTAATCAGGATCATATCGTCAAGCTCTGCGTTATCAACTGTGATATCCCCGTAAATCTCATCCTCAAAGGTGGTCGTTCCCTCGGTCGGGTTGTTCTGGCGGATAACATACGGAACGCCAGCCGCAAGCTTTGCCTCAACCTCTTCCTTGGAAAGATGCAGACAGTGCTTGTCATACACGGAAATCTCTTTTCCGGCTACGGTGCGCTTTAATCCCTCCAAGCGCTCCTTGTCGCAGAAGCAGTAATATGCCTCTCCCTTATCGATCAGCTGCTTGGCATACTTAAGGTAGATGCCCTGCGCCTGACGCTCGCTCTGTACATACGGTCCACAGCCGCCGTCCTTGTCCGGTCCCTCATCATGGATCAGCCCGGTCTTTTGCAGTGTGCGGTAAATAATATCAACTGCGCCCTCCACATAGCGTTCCTGATCGGTGTCCTCTATTCTTAAAATGAAATCTCCGCCCTCATGCTTTGTCAAAAGATACGCATACAGTGCCGTACGAAGATTACCGACATGCATTCTTCCGGTCGGGCTTGGTGCAAAACGTGTTCTTACTTTGCTCATTCTTATTCTCCTCTTTCTCTTATGGAGTCTCGTTGCCTCCATCCGTATCTTTTTATTATAAAGAGTAATTTTTGTACTGTCAATCTTTCCGTGCCAACCAGCTGCGGCGATTCCTCACTTTTTTCTTATCGGGTGCCGGATAACCGTTCTCCACTTTTCCGGTGCGACTTTTCTCGCGTCTGACATGTATATCTCATGATGCTTTCTGCGCCCATTAAAATCGTTTTCATATCCGTGGGCTTGCAGATAATCATCCATAATGGCAATCGTTTCCGGCTCCAAGTCAAACGATCCGTGATGCATGATCTGCACGCATAGCCCCTCCGCGATCGTTACAAACTGCGCAGTGGAACAGTCCAGCTTTTTCTTTTGGGATGCGGTGGCAACTGCCCACGCAAAGTCCTGCTCTGTCACAAAATCAGGTAGCCGGATCACCGACAGCCACTGAAAATTGTCTTTGTCGGTGTAATCCACGCCCACAGTCTTGTCCTGCCACCAGAAGCCTTCCAATGGAGGCACGACATATTCAAAAAAGCCCTGTATTTTGTGATCCGTTTTGTAACTCATCTTCAACGTGTATGCAACCGCGTATAACACTCCGATTGCCCGCTGATACTCCCCGTTTTCTGTATTCGGATCACCCTGTCCCCTCACCGCAATATAATTCATGGACGGCACTTCAACGATCTGAGGTTTATTCTTTGGCATATAAAATTCCTTGTATTCCTTTTTAAAATCAAATGCCATCGCTCTTGTCTCCGCCTTCTAAGATTTCTTGCTGCTTCTTTTTGCTGAAGCTCTTAAGCACCAGATCGTAGGACTTATCCAGCAGATCCTTAAGCAAATCATCCTCCACCCTGCCATCCGGCTTGATCGAGTTCCAATGGTCTTTGTTCATATAATAGCCCGGAATGATGTCCTCGTATTGCTGCCGCAGGAAGCTGCCCTCCGATGGTTCCAGCTTTAAGGTTATATAGTACGGCTTATCATTCTCTCCGAGGCAGACCGCCGCAAACATTTTTCCACCGATTGCATAGCGGATCCAATTCCACTGCGGCGGCAGCTTTGCTACGCCCTGCTTTGCCATCAAAAACTCATCGATCCAGCCATACCGCATCTGCTTTGATGCATTCCACGCCTTGCACTGATCCAGCCGTACTCCGCAATCCCCTTCCTGCTCTGCATAAGCAAACTCGTTTAGCTGTGTGCAGGGAAAATCGCTGCATTCGCCGCAATGCTCCAGCCGCTTTTCTTCGCAGCAGGTTTTTACCGGACAGCTTCCCCAGAATGGCTCTTTGATATTGCAGCAGCCGCTGCAGGTTTTTTCTTTATGCCAGCTGCATCTGCTGCACAAAATACCACATCTTGATTCCATCGTTTTCTCCTTAGTCATCGTATTTCTTTTTCATGAGCAAAATACTCTGCCGCAGTTCTTCCCTTATCGTTTCCGGTTCAAGCAGCGTTGCCTTGTCCCGGAAGGAAAGCAGCCATGTAATGAGGTTTTCCTTGTCTGTATAATCCGCCTGAAACAAAAGTAATCCGTCCTCCTGCACCGTAAAACAATCCGGTCCGAACTCCTCCACCAGCCGCCATTTGCAATCGGGATCAAATAAGGCTTTTACGGAAATGCCACCCGGAAATATCCGCTCGTTGCTTAAATCCGGCATCGGGATGTCTCTTTCCGGTACAAACGCCTCCCGCATCATGACCTTGTCCATGCGATTTAACTTAAACAGCCGAAAAGCCTCTCTTGTTTTGCACCAGCCCCACACATACCAGCTTGACCAGCGAAAGATCAGGTAATATGGCTCGACACAGCGTGTGGATTCCTGCCTTGGCGAATAGTAGTAAAACTCCAGCCTGCGGTGCTGCGCGATCGCACTCCGGATCATTTCGATCTTCGGTGCCAGCGAGTCCTTATACCATGCGGACAGATCGATCAGCACCGACTGGTTCCCAACCATGAAATCAGACGATCCAATGGACAATTTTTCCATCAGCTGTCCGTACCGGTTGGTTCCGTTTACACTGTCAAGGCTCCTAAGCCCCGCAAGGATATCCTGCATCTCCCCCTGCGTCAACATCGTCCGGTCGACCTTATAGCCTTCCATGATCGAGATCCCGCCGCCAACTCCCTGCCTTGTTGTGATCGGGATTCCCGCCCTGCACAGATCCTCGATGTCCCGGTTTATGGTTCGTCTGGACACCTCAAACACTTCCGCCAGATACGGTGCCGTAACCGAATCCTGCTGCAACAATATGGATAAGATCCCTAACTGCCGGTCAATTTTCATATCTGCTCCTTTACACCTGTCATTATAGTAAAAGAAACACGACAACTATATGTCGTGTTTCTTTATCATACAACATTTTTTATCACAAGCACAATCCCTGACAATATCAAAAGCGCGATCACGATCCGCTTTACGATGTGTTCATCCAAAAGCTGGCTGCTCTTCATGCCGCAAAACAGTCCCACTAACATAAATGGGAGCAGCATAAGTGCCTGCTTTAAGCAGGATACGTTTATGATGCCGAGCACACTATATACTACAATCCGAAAAGTATTCTCCGCAATAAATACCGCGCTGATATTCGCCTTGAACGAATCGTTTGAATCCGTCACACGGCTTACATACGCCGCCAGCAGCGCTCCCACCCCAAAAAGTCCACAGAGAAGGCCGGATAAAATACCAACCACTATAAGAAACCCTCTTAATCCCGCAGTGTTTTCTGAGACCGCGGCTCGCCCGGATGTGTTCTTCTTGGAATTTGTATGTATCTCATGGAAAAGCATCTCTATCCCGATCAAAATAACCGCTATTCCAAAAATAATTTTGATCAGGCGTGCGTCAATGTTTTTGAGCATAAACGCCCCAGCCACACTCCCCGCCAGAACAAGCGCGATAAGCGGCAGGCAGACCTTGGCGCGCAGATGTTTCCGGTTCCTCCATGTCAAGATAAAGTTGGTCGGATAGCCAAGCACCAGTTCGACCGGCGATATATTCACGTTATTTGAACCAAATCCCAGAATTGAGGTAAACACCAATGTATTTGCGAACCCGCACAAACCTTTTATAAAATAGGCAACCACGGTTGCGATGATCCATAACCACATCATTATCTCGTATGCTCCGTTTTTTGTGATAAATTCTACCATATTTTCCAGCAAAAGCAATGCATCTGAAACAATGTTTTATCAGTACCGGAGACCGTAACATTTTGTTTTCTTCAATACATGCAAGCTCCTCTATTGTGGTAAAATCAAAGTCGGATTTTTCAACAATGTGGCAATCACCGGGGCATATTTAGATATTCCATAATCTTCAACAATACTGGTTATTCTAGCTCCTGCATCCTTTGATGAAGCCCCACA
>CAKRCS010000010.1 GCA_934307695.1 uncultured Agathobacter sp.
TTTAGTACATCCAAGTGCTGAAACCCTTGATTTTCCTGCATTCTTACTTATCAATAGACTTCATTGTCGGGAACAGCAACACATCCCTGATTGCCGGTGAATCGGTCAGCAGCATGACAAGTCTGTCGATGCCATATCCGATACCACCTGTTGGCGGCATACCGATCTCAAGTGCGTTGAGGAAGTCCTCATCGGTATGCTCTGCCTCGTCGTCGCCTGCGGCAGCATTGGCATCCTGCTGGGCGAAACGCTCACGCTGGTCGATCGGATCGTTAAGCTCGGAGTATGCGTTACACATCTCCCAGCCGTTGCAGAACAGCTCGAAGCGCTCTACCTTGGTCGGATCGGACGGCTTCTTCTTGGTCAGCGGAGAAATCTCGATCGGGTGATCCATAACGAAGGTCGGCTGAACAAGGTTGTGCTCCACATATTCCTCGAAGAAGAGGTTTAAGATGTCGCCCTTCTTGTGGCGCTCCTCGTACTCAATGCCCTTTTCCTTTGCGAGAGCCTTAGCGGCTGCATCGTCCGGCACCTGTGCCGGATCGTCGAAATCGATACCTGCATACTTCTTGACAGCCTCTGTCATGGTGATGCGCTCAAACGGCTTGCCAAAGTCAATCTCGATTCCGTTGTAGGTGATCACGGATGATCCGTTTACTTTTTCTGCAAGGTATTTGAACATGGACTCTGTCAGCTCCATCATACCGTAGTAATCGGTATATGCCTGATACAGCTCCATAAGGGTAAATTCCGGGTTGTGACGGGTATCAACACCCTCGTTACGATATACTCGTCCGATCTCGAACACGCGCTCAAGTCCGCCAACGATCAGTCGCTTTAAGTAAAGTTCAAGCGAAATACGAAGCTTCACGTCTTCATTCAATGCGTTGTAATGTGTCTCAAAAGGTCTTGCTGCAGCACCGCCCGCGTTGGAAACAAGGGTAGGTGTCTCAACCTCGATGAAGTCTCTTCCTGCAAGGAAGTTACGGATCTCACGGACAATCTGGGAGCGCTTGATAAATACGTTCTTGCTGTCCTCGTTCATGATAAGGTCAACGTATCTCTGACGGTAACGCGCATCGGTATCAGTCAGTCCGTGGAACTTCTCCGGAAGCACCTGAAGGCTCTTTGTAAGGAGTGTAAGCTCCTCTGCATGGATAGAGATCTCGCCCGTTTTTGTGCGGAACGCATATCCCTTTACGCCAAAAATATCACCGATGTCAGACTTTTTGAAATCTGCGTAGGCATCCTCGCCGATCGCATCGCGTGCGACGTACACCTGGATCTTGCCCTTTAAGTCCTGAATGTTGCAGAAAGAAGCCTTACCCATTACGCGCTTGAACATCATACGTCCGGCAATGCTTACCGTGATCGGGGATGCATCCATGATCGCACGTCTCTCGTTGTAATCATTGTTAAGCACTTCCTTTGCTGCTGCCTCGTCAAGCCCCTCTACGGCCGGGGTAACGCGGCCTGCAAGAAGCGTATTCTCATGATCGATATAGTTCTGCCTAACTTCATCTGAATGGTGTGTCACATCATACTTTGTGATCACAAATGGATCTTTGCCATTCTCCTGCAATGTCTGCAGCTTTTCACGGCGAACCTTCAAAAGCTGGTTTGCATCCTGCTGTCCGCCATTGTTCTGTGTATTCGTATTCTCTGCCAATTTTTCTTCCTCTTATTCTTCTACGGATCTCTGGATCTCAAGTACCTTGTAGGTAAGTTCTCCAGCCTGTGTCTCAACGGTAACGGTATCTCCGACCTTCTTTCCGATCAGCGCTTTTCCGACCGGTGACTCGTTGGAGATCTTGCCCTTTAAGCTGTTTGCCTCGGTAGAGCCAACGATCTTGTACTCAAGCTCCTCGTCGAACTCGCAGTCTAAGATCTTGATCTTGCAGCCGATGCTGATCTTCTCAAGGTCAACCTCTTCCTCAACAACAACCTCAGCGTTCTTTAAGATCTTCTCGATCTGCTCGATACGAGCCTCAATGTCGCGCTGTTCATCCTTTGCTGCATCGTACTCTGCGTTCTCGGAAAGGTCGCCCTGCTCGCGGGCTTCCTTGATCTTCTGGGAAACCTCTTTACGCTTTACAACCTTTAATTCCTCTAATTCATCCTCAAGTTTTTTGAGACCTTCATAGGTCAAAATGTTTTTCTTATCCATGTTTTCTACCCTTCTCTTTATTTTTTAACATTTGCTTTGTGATGTCACTATATAATACGCCTAATTTAACTATGGTATTATAGCGGATCGTCAACCTACTGTCAAGTAGCGCTTTGTCACGCTTCGGATGGCATCCGATCGTTCCTCTAAAATACCTCACCGTCCACCCAGCGCGTCAACAGCTCCTCAAGCGCGCTGTATGACTCGACTCCGTTGATCAGCTCGCGCAGTCTCGCGGAGTTCGGATACCCCGCAGTATACCAGGCGGCGTGCTTCCGGATCTCGCGGATACCGATATATTCGCCCTTGTACGCTTCCATCATCTGTGCATGGCGCAGGATCATCGCTGCCACCTCGTCGATCGATGGCTTTGCAAGTGGCTGTCCCGTCTCGAAAAAGTGCAATACCTGTTTGAAGATCCACGGGTTTCCCTGCGCGCCTCGCCCGATCATAAAGCCGTCGCATCCGGTCTGCTCCTGCATCGCGATCACATCCTCGGCACACAGCAGATCGCCGTTTCCGATCACCGGGATATGGACGCTTTCCTTGACCTTGCGGATGATCTCCCAGTCTGCCTTTCCGGAGTAAAACTGCTCGCGGGTGCGCCCGTGTACTGCGACTGCCGCCGCACCGGATTCCTGTGCTGCCTTCGCCATTTCCACGGCATTGACATGGTTTTCATCGAAGCCCTTGCGGATCTTTACCGTGACCGGCTTTTGGATCGCACGGACGGTTTTTTCGATGATCTTTCCGGCAAGCAGCGGATTTTTCATCAGGGCGGAGCCCTCGCCGTTGTTTACGATCTTCGGAACGGGGCAGCCCATGTTGATATCTAAGATGTCGAACGGGCGCTCCTCTATCTGTTTTGCGACCTCCGCGATCACATCCGGCTCGCTGCCAAACAGCTGCAAGGACACCGGCGGCTCCTTCGGATCGATCGTGAGAAGTGCCTGCGTATTGCGGTTTTTGTACATGATTGCTTTCGCGCTGACCATCTCCATGCACAGCAGTCCCGCGCCCTGCTCCTTGCATAGTAAACGAAATGGCAGGTCGGTTACTCCTGCCATAGGTGCTAATATTAAGTTGTTGGGTAAGGTTACGCTTCCGATCGTAAGCGGTTTTACAGTTGTCTGTCCCATCTTTCACTTTCTATTTTATGGTGCGATTCTTTTTATATACGAGGAAAATTCCTTTTAGGGTAAGATTTGGATCGTACACGTCCACATAGCTTGTCTCGTTTGCGATAATACGTCCCAGACCTCCGGTTACAACGACCTTCGCGTCCGGCCGTCCCATCTCTTCCTTCGCACGCTTGATGATATATTCGGTCTGACCGATCTGTCCGTACACAAGTCCGGACTGCATGCTGCTGATCGTGTCTTTTCCGAGCACGTTTTCCGGCTTCTTGATCTCGATCTCCGGCAGCTTTGCGGCGTCCTCCCACAATGCTTTCGCAGAGATACGGATGCCCGGTGCGGTCACTCCGCCCAAAAATGCGCCGTTTTCGTCCACATAGTCGTATGTAGTTGCCGTTCCAAAGTCGATGACGATGACCGGCCCGCCGTACAGCTCATATCCGGCTACCGCATCTACGATACGGTCGGCACCAATCTGCTGCGGATTCGGGGTCACGATCCTGATTCCGGTCTTAACGCCTGCCTCCACGATGATCGGCTTGATGTTAAAATACTTGATCAATGCGCCCTCCAGCGAATGCATGACATTCGGCACAACGGAGCAGATGATCGCATCCTCCACGTCCTTCGGGCTTAAGCTGTTTTTCTCTAACAGGTTGCTGATGAGCATTCCGTATTCATCGGAGGTTCTTGGGATCTTGGTTGTGATGCGAAAAAACGCAACGATCTCCTCCTTTTCAAACACGCCACAGGTAATGTTGGTATTGCCCACATCAATTGTAAGTATCATCTTATTCCTCCTCAAATCCCTCTCCAAGGAAACGGACCTTATAATATGTCTCAAGCGCTTCGAGCAGATCGCGTTTTTCGTTGCGGTACTGCTTGATCTTTAACACGCTTCCGATCTCATCATAGAAAAAGTCGCCCTCCTCGTAGGAAGTCTCAAACTCAAGATCTCCGTCCTCGTTAAACACCAGCTCAAGCATGCCACCCACATCCTCGGTAAACATGACACAGAGGATCTGCAGCTCGTCCTTGATATACTCTGGCAGTTCATTAAAATTGCTGTTCAGATAATATTTCTGTTTGTATGCGTTTGCCGCGCAGAGCACGACCTTGTCCTCGTTATACATATCCGTATATTCCTCTCACGGAGACCTCTCCGCTCGACACCAGTTTTCTTGATTCCCAGGTGTCCACGATCAGTTCCCCTCTCTTTGTTATTCCGATTGCCTTGCCCTCGAACGGCTCTTTCGGATCAAGAATGCGCACCTGCTTCTGGATATTTACCAAAAGTGCATTGTAATCCTTCATCAGCCCTTCCAGATCCTCCGTCTGCAGGAAAATAGCGTAGCCTGCTTCAAACCGCTCCAGAAAACGCGCGATCAGATCGGCTCGGTGTATGTGCTTGCCGCTCTCTAAGAGAAGTGAGCTTGCCGTCTCCCGGATCTCCTCCGGAAAACTCTCGTTATGCACATTGATCCCGATTCCGATCACAATGTGGTTGATATAGTCAAACTGGGCACTCATTTCTGTCAAAATGCCACAGACCTTTTTGCCGTTTATCACAATGTCGTTCGGCCATTTGATCTTTGCCTCTGCACCTGTGACATCCGAGATCGCCTGCGCAGTCGCAAGTGCAGTCACAAGTGTGAGCATGGATGCGTTGTTCGGGTTGATGTCCGGCTTTAGCAAAAGCGTCATAAAAATCCCGATTCCCGCCGGGGAGTCCCAGCTTCTGCCACGTCTGCCGCGACCTGCGATCTGCCGGTCGGCAACTACGAGCGTTCCACTTGGATAGCCCTGCTCCGCAAGCTCTTTTGCCTTGGTGTTGGTCGAATCGATCTCGTCAAAGCAGAACAGCTCCTGCCCAGCCCATTCGGTATGGAGCAGGCTTTTGATCTCTGCCTCGTTCATGACATCCGGTGCAGACACAAGGTGATAACCTTTATTCGGAACCGCCTCGATCTCATAACCCATATCCTTTAATTGATTGATTGCTTTCCATATTGCAGTTCTCGATACGCCGAACTTATTGCAAAGCTCCTGCCCGGAGACATAGCCATCGGATTCACGCAACATGGCAAGGATTTCCGCCTTCATAATGGTTCTCCTTTGCCCACTTTCTATTCGAGCGTCGCTTTCATGATTGCCTTGATCGAATGCATACGGTTCTCTGCCTCGTCAAAGACAACCGAACGCTCGCTCTCAAATACTTCATCTGTCACCTCAAGCTCGGACAGGCCAAATTTCTCGTAAACCTGTCTGCCGATCGTGGTCTTAAGATCATGGAATGCCGGCAGGCAGTGCATAAAGATCGCGCTGTCCTTCGCAAGGGCAAACGCCTCTTTGTTTACCTGATACGGCTTCAGATCGTTGATGCGCTCTGCCCATACCTCCTCAGGCTCGCCCATGGATACCCAGACATCGGTGTAGATAACATCTGCATCTTTTGTTGCCTCGGCAACATCTTCGGTCAGGGTAATAGATGCTCCGGTCTCCGCTGCGATTTTCCGGCAGTAGGAAACAAGCTCATCATTCGGGAAATACTTTTTGTTGGTACATGCCACAAAATCCATGCCAAGCTTTGCACAGGTTACCATCAGGGAATTGCCCATATTGTAACGGGCATCACCCATGTATACAAACTTCACACCCTCAAGGCGTCCAAGCTTTTCGGTGATCGTAAGCATATCCGCGATCATCTGTGTCGGGTGGAACTCGTTGGTCAGACCATTCCAGACCGGAACCCCTGCGTATTCTGCAAGCTCCTCCACGATCTCCTGTCCGTATCCGCGGTACTCAATTCCGTCATACATACGTCCGAGCACGCGCGCGGTATCCGCGATGCTCTCCTTCTTGCCGATCTGTGAGCCGCTCGGATCAAGATAGGTGACATGCATGCCGAGATCATGTGCTGCAACTTCAAAGGAACAGCGGGTCCGCGTGCTGGTCTTTTCAAAGATCAAAGCAATGTTTTTGCCCTTTAACGTATCATGAGCAATGCCCTGCTTCTTCTGCCTCTTCAATTCTCCCGCCAGCGTGATCAGATATCGGATCTCATCCGGCGTATAGTCCATCAATTTTAAAAAGCTGCGCCCTTTCAGTTCCATATTACTTCCTCCTCAATTCGGATCCTTTGCGTATTGCCGCCTGCGCTGGAAAAAGCACTTTGCGGCTTAGAATGAAGTCATTGTACTCCATTTACTGGAAGAAAACAAGAAAAAAGGGCTGTATCACACAGCCCTTTATCCATTTTCCGCTTTTGGGAATCATTTAATCGTAAAAAACATTGTCGCCGATAACAAGTCCTGATATTCCGCTATATACGGAATTGAAGTTTGTCAGTCCTCCGGTATTGTCATCGCCTGCCATCGCAGCCTTTGCAGCCTTGATCGCTTTCTTGCCCGGTCCCTTCTTAAGCCATTTTTCAAGCTTTCCGCTGGTTGCCGGCGGGAACTGTCCCTTCTGATGGATAACATCATAAATGGTATCCGGATAATGGCTGCTGTCCACGCGGTTCATAACGACCGCACCGACCGCAAGAAGCGCATCATAGCTCTGTCCGTTTGCCTCGCACTCAATGATCGCCGCAAGGAGTGTAACATCATCTACCTCTGAGGCAAGCTTGCATGCCTTCTTAGAAGAACCGGAAGAACTCTTTGCCGCTTTTTTTGCTGCTTCCGCTGCAGCAATCTCCTCAAGCGTCATGCCTTTTCCGGTCTTTAAGCCTACTTCTGCATAATCGGCGCTCACATAGCAGGTTGCTCCGTTATAAGAAACTGCTACCCAGCCGTCAACTGCCTCTGCGCTTGTATCAACCGTGATCTTTTCGCCTTTGTCCAGCTTCTTTGCGACAGATCCGTCAAGGCTTGCTTCCTTGCGCACACGGAGTCCGTCGATCGTGCTGACTGCAACTGTTTCACAGGTTGCTTTTGCATAATTCAATGCGTCTGTGCCAAATACGCACATGTCGTTCTTGACATATCCTTCGAGGTTTCCGGAAGAAATCTTTGTCCAGGTCTCCCCGCGCTCGATAATGGTTGCACGGTCGCCCTTAGAAAGCTTACCAACGATATCCGCGTCCTCAGATGCAGACTCACGGACGTTCAATGCGTTCTTGACATCTGCCATAAGGTAGTTCGTCCACTCAATCTCCTCTGCGGTAAGCGCCTGTGGTCTTTCGTTTACAGTCTCCTGCATATATGCAACCGGCTCCTCGGAAAAAGCATCATCTGTGCTTTCTCCCGGCTGTGCTGCGGTATCGGTATTGTTGGAAGTTGTCTCTGCCTGCGCCGCATCGTCATCGGCTGCGGTGGTTGCATCACTGTCTTCGGCAGTATCTGTATCTCCGTTTGCTCCGGCGTTGTCTGTGTCGGCGTTGGCATTCTCTTCGGTGGCATCGGTATCTGCCTCTGCCTCTGCCTGTGCCGCGTCGGTGCCCTCAGTAGTGTCTGCTTCTGCCTCGCTGCTCTCGGTGGCTGTCTCCACGACCGTATCCGTCATCATTGCTGCCACGCGCTCTGTCTCGCCGGCTTCGATCGTAACCATTGCGTCTAATTCTTCTGCTGTAAGAAGTTCAATGTCCTGAAATGTTCCTGCGACACCGGCGGTAATACTCTCGTTCAGAGAATCTGATGCAGAAGCATTACTTGCGGTAACTGCATCTTGCTTATCATCCGTATGCGCTGCTGTGATAGAAATCGCAATAACAAGTGCAAGCATCATTGCGCTTCCTGCCACAATCATTTTCTTATTCATAGAATCCTCCATACGTTATATGCAACATTTATTTTATATGTCATATCTTTAATATTATATTTCAAATGTTACATATTTATTACGTTTTGTTACGCGCATATTCTAGCATAGGGTTATGGATTTGTCAAATCTTGCCTCGGACTTTCGTAAAAACGCTTAATTTTAGTGGCTTTTCACGCTGTAAAGCCGCTGCAAAAACAAATCGATTTTCATTGATTTTGCAGCCGTCTTTGTTATGGAAAAAGTTCCTGCAATACCGCCGAGATGAGTTGATTCTGTTCTTCCGACTCCTCTTCCCTGTCATCCAAAGCCGCGCGTTTGACCCGCTGTGCCTGTCCGGCGGTATCCTTAGAGTCCGCATCGTCCTCCTCAAGTATTACACGCAGGTAGTCCTCCACCGATTTGACCACCGCGTCTATTTTCTTATTTGCCTTATTTATCTTATGTAATTGTACCAACAGCAAAACAATCGCCACTGCCATTCCGACAATAAGCAGATCCTCTCTGCCGTTTTGCATCAGCTCACTGATCAGTTCTTCCATATTGTGCGCTCCTTTCCATTCATTTTGTTTCGCGGGATGATGATCCCCTGCCTTCTAATTATAAACGGATTGTCCGCTCCGCAAAAGTGGACAGCGCCCTCTTTTCGCCGCAAGTTTCGACACAATGCTACAAAGCTTCGGCGCATCCCGGTTCGCCTTTTTAATGCGCTGCTTCTGCCTTGCGAAATTTGCGAAATCTTTGTTTCTTGACTTTTCATCTTTGGAGTATAATATAGAAGAGACCGATTGTTTTGAAGAAAGGATACTACTATGAAGAAGATTGTTATGACCGGAGGCGGAACGGCAGGTCATGTTACTCCAAACATCGCTCTGATGCCGGCGCTCAAGGATGCCGGTTATGAAATTACATATATTGGTTCTTATCAGGGAATGGAAAAGGGGCTGATCGAAGCCCAGAACATTCCATATTATGGAATCTCATCCGGAAAGCTCCGGCGCTACTTTGACCTGAAGAATTTTACAGATCCTTTTAAGGTTCTCAAAGGCTTCGGGGAGGCGATACGTCTTATGCACAAGTTAAAGCCGGACATCGTTTTTTCCAAGGGCGGCTTCGTTTCCGTTCCGGTTGTACTCGCCGCAAAATATTGTCACGTTCCTGCGATCATCCACGAATCTGACATCACGCCCGGTCTTGCCAACAAAATTGCGATCCGCGGTGCGAGAAAGGTATGCTGCAATTTCCCGGAAACGATGAAATATCTGCCGGATGGCAAAGCAGTTCTGACCGGATCGCCAATCCGTCAGGAGCTGTTCCACGGAAACGCTGCGGCTGCAAGAAAGCTCTGCCATATTTCTGACGACGGCAAGCCTGTGCTTCTGATCATTGGTGGCAGCAGCGGTTCAAAGGTAATCAACGATGCTGTCCGTCAGGTTCTCCCACAGCTTTTGGAACGGTTTAACGTCATCCATTTATGCGGAAAGGGCAATCTTGACACATCCCTCAATGGTCGTGTGGGATATACACAGATGGAATATGCCAGCGAGGAGCTTCCGGATATTTTTGCTCTGGCAGATCTTGTAATCTCAAGAGCCGGTGCCAATTCCATTTGCGAGCTTTTGGCGCTGCATAAGCCAAATATCCTGATTCCGCTCTCTGCCGCTGCAAGCAGGGGCGACCAGATTTTAAATGCAAATTCCTTTAAAAAGCAGGGATTTTCCTATGTCCTTGAGGAAGAGAGCCTGACCGGAGACATTCTGTTGGACGCAGTGCGGGATGTATACGCGAATCGCGTTTCTTATCGCAAAGCAATGGAGGAAAGTGGACAGATGGATTCCATCGGAGCCATCGTAGATCTGATCAAAAAGGAAAGTAAATAATGCTTATTTGTCACACGCCTATGTCAGCTTATGCCGGCATAGGCGTTCTTTATGAAATGATCTTTTAGAACTTCATAGCCTTGCAGATATCTGCAAATTCTTCACCTGAGAACTCTTTATGCCCCCAGCTTACATCTTCCGGTCTGTTATCCGCGTTGTATCTTGGAATCAGATGTACATGGAAGTGGAAAACCGTCTGTCCGGCTGTCTCCCCGTTGTTCTGTACAATATTATATCCATCACAGCCTAAAACCGAAGTCTCATGCTTGATCACCTTCTGTGCAAGAATCGCTGCTCTTGAAAGCACATCCGGATCGATCTCGTAAATATTCGCATAGTGCTGCTTCGGCAGGATCAGGGCATGGCCTTTCGTTGCCGGATCTGCATCTAGGATCACATTAAAATCCTCGTCCTCATAAATCGAATTTGTTGGGATGTCTCCGTTTGCCAGTTTGCAAAAAATACAATCGTCTTTTCTCATTCTATATGTTCTCCTTTAAATTTTATCATTGCCAATACATCTACAGAATGCTACACTTTGTTTTGGAGGATAATTATGTTAAAAAATCAGGACTATGAGCTTCTATTGCATGAAATTAAAAACGCTGTATGCGTCATAAGCTGCTCATTGCAGCTCATCGAGCGAAGTCACCCGGAGGTTTTGGACTATGCCTTCTGGCAGGATACCTCTTCCGACCTGACCAGTCTTCGCACACTCTTAATCGATGTAGCCAATGCGCAGCTCTGCTCTCATCCAAAGAAGGAAATTGTCAACATCCCAGACTTTCTCCAGGAGGTTAAGTCCGCATGCCCTGCTGCCAGCACTTCCGGTCATCCACTCATCATCGACATTGAGGATGGACTGCTGGAGGGCTGCTTTGACCCCGCCCGCGTTCAAAGCGCTCTCCTTAAGCTGCTTGATAATGCCTTCGATGCTCTTTACGAGGACGGCGTTGTGCTTCTGCGTGCTTACTCGCAGGATAACGGCATTGTATTTCAGGTAAAAGATAATGGACACGGAATCGCAAAAGACGCACTTCCTCAGATATTCCAACCGTTTTTTAGTTCCAAGAGTGGGAAAAACGGGCTTGGACTCCCTCTCTCCAAAGCGATTGCGGAAGGTCACGGCGGCACGCTCTCCATTGAGTCGGAACTTGCCAAAGGTACCACGATTACGATTTTCCTGCCATCCAATTAGTTATGCCAGTGGGAAGATCTGATCCAGCATCCGCAAGGTTTTAAAATTACCCTTTGCAGACATCTCACCGGTCATAAATGCTCGCTGGAAGGTCATCCGTCCATCCACAATGGAACGCATAACCTCCTCCGGAAGCTTCGCATACACATCGATATTTTCTTCCTGTCCATAATGGATCGTCAGTTCTTTATCTGCCACCGCAATATAAAGCGGTTTTGCCATTCCCTCAATCTGGAAAGAATAGCTTGCATGAAAGTCCTCCTGCCCCATAAACCGAGATTGCAGATCCTCGATAAACGGAACTTCCTCTGATTTCTGCTCCTGTCCAAGCAGATCCTTGAACATGGAAGCCAGCTCCTCAATATCTTCCTTCTGTTTCTTGACATAGCTGTCATCCGATACGTATTCCGACAGCTGCTCGCTCTCCTGCGGAGTAAGATTCAACTGCTGCGTGCGCAAAACGCTCTGCTTGATCGCAAGATTACTTGTCGGCAGGCTCTTCATCTTCTGTGAGATCGTGCGATACAGGTTCTCTGCCTTTTTCTCTATGATGAGGTTATAATCCTTATTCATCTCAAATGCCACAAGATCATCCACATATCCGCAAAAGCCCGCGCACGGCAGCCCTCCCAAGATCTCCCACGCATTCATCAGTGTAAGCTCGCCCTCGCGCTCGCCGTAGGTCGTTGACATAACGATCGGCTGCATATAGGTGGTGCTGATTTTTTCCTTGTCTCCATACAGCCAGCACGCATCCAGAAACTGCTGCATATATCCGCCGATCCCCAGCCACTCCACGGTTGTCGCAAGAATAATGCCCTCCGCTTCCTTAAAGGTCTGCGGAAGTGTCGCAATCTCGTTCTTGTGCTCGTAAATGTTGTAGCGCTTCACCTCCACGCGAAGCTCCCTGAGCACCTCTTCCATCTTATTTAAAACGTAAAGCGTCGGATCGTCCAGCAATCCTCTGCCGCCATAATAGATATTGATGTTCATCGCATTTTCTCCAAATCAGATTTTGTCTATAACTGTGTATTAACCCTACAATTTAAGTATATGGATATTCCGTATCCAAATCAATAGCTTTCGGTCTTGGACGGTATAAAATAATACTGAGGGCAAAACCGGTCACCAGCCCTCCAAGATGGCTCCAGTTGTCAACTCCGGCAGTGCTGATCCCATAGTACAGACACAGGGCGATCATAAACATCATTCCACGCGTCGTCAGCGACTCATACTTGCCCTTATGCCGGATCACAACCCACAAGAGACCTCCGATCACCGCAAAAATCGCACCGGATGCACCTGCCGAAACCGCATAATCGTTGCTGCGGCACATCTGCTCATAAGAGATAAAATTGCTGCCGATCGCCGCAACGAGATACAGCAGCAGATACTTTCCGTGTCCGAGCGCCTCCTCCAGAAAATGTCCCGCGCTTCCAAGCCCGATCATATTGTTAAACAGATGCTCGAAACCAAAGTGCATGAATGCAGCCGTAAAAAATCTCCAATATTCCCCATCCTCATAGATTGCCGGAGGGTAGGACGCTCCATGCCGGTACATAAACTCTGCATTCTGCGTATCTCCCATTATCTCAAGCACCACAAAAACGAGGATGTTCGCTGCGATCAGCGTGATTGTTACCCAGTTGGCGCGAAAGATCTCAAGGTATTTACTTTTTGTGTCCGGTACGTTTTCAAAATTCTGATCCATAATATCGTATTATAGAGGCTTTCGGTCGGAAATGCAATGTTTCCGATGTCACACAAAACGATATTTTACATCCGCGAAACGAACGATGTCATTTGTTTTCAGCTGCGTTTCCTGCTTGTAGGACAGCGGTTCATCATTTACAAATGTGCCGTTTGTCGAATTGAGATCTTCTAAGTAGTATTCCTCCTCCCGGTACTCGATCCGCGCATGTATACGGCTTATGGTATCCTTGGCGATCTTTATGTCCGATTCCTCGCTCTGTCCCACCTGCACAGTCTTTTCCCCCAGACGGATGTTGTCAAAATGCTCGTAGCCCTCATAGAGCAGCAGCCCTTCCGGATGTTCCCTGTAATCCGTCAGGCAGATCGTCGGATGTATCTGCGCATGCACATTTACTGATGCTGCCTCCTCCACGTCATCTTCCGGTCTTACAACAAGCCAGTCCTCCTTCGGTTGATCCGCTTTCATCTTCTGTTTCCATTCGTCCCAGATCTTTAGCATCTTAGAAAAAATCTGCTTGCATTTTGATGTGGTTACAGACTGCGCAGCCGGCTTTCCCCCCATTGTCTCTTCCTTGATTCCATTCGCCGGTTTCCACTGCTTCTTTATCTCATTCCTCTGTTTCCTCGTTTCACTCGTTGGCTCACATCGTTTCTCCGTCTCATTTGCCAACATCCACTGTTTCTCCGTCTTGTTCAATGATTCCCGCAACATCATGCCCGACTCTCCGCTGTTTATAGTATAACTGTCCGGCGTCATCGTTTGAGATTCACTTTCTTTCATATAAGTATTATGACTTTGTGGCTCGGATACCGCAAAAATCGCATCCCGGATGTCCTTGATGCGATATCCTTCCTGAAGCGTCCGCTCATAGATCTCATACGCAAGCCGTACCGCCTGTGCATCCTTGTGATCAATCTTCGTAAGCAGATATTCCATCAAAGCACAAAATCCTTGCGCCACCTCGCCCTCCGCTCCCGGCAAAGCCGTAAAAACGATTTCCTGCGTATGATTTACAATGTAGATAAGCTCCGGTTCTAATTGCAGGCAGGAGGTGTATATCAGATGCTGCTCCAATATTTCCATCTGTGCACACACACTGCATAAAATCTGTTTTAAAAAGGCTTCCCCCAGCGGCTTGATCCTGCAAAAGGTGTCCAGCGACTGCTTTCCGGATATGTCATACCAATACCACACGCCACCATCCACATAACACTTTTCCATGGGAAGCAGCCCCGAAAGCTTCTGCTTCTGTAACATCTGCTCATCGAAAGCTGCCACATTTTCAGCCTTTATCTTCATATAGCTGCCGGACAATGTCCGTTCAAAAAGTATCCGATCCTGTTCCATCTATCCATCCCCCTACAAATTCATCTCTGTAAAATACCTCAACGATCCATGCGTCATCCTTATAATATCCGGTCACATCCTCTTTACTCTCCTGATAGAAAAGCACCGCTGTCCGCATTGCGAAGGCAAATGTAAAAAGTAACAGCGGAATCGTAAGCGCAGCCTCGATCGTATAGCTTCCTTTTAAAAAATTCATACCTCTATCCCTCTTATACAAAGAACCCCCGCCAATAAAAACGGGACAAATGGTATCTCGAATCGGGCACTTTTTCGCAGGATAACATATAGGAACAGTGCAACAATGCTCAGCCCTGTCATCGCCAGCCACATCGCTCCAAACAACTCCGAAGCGCTGATGCAACAGCCGGTTGCCAGCAGTACCCATGCATCCCCGAATCCAATCTGCTCTTTCGTCGCATAGACAAGCACTATGCAGATAATCCCAGGAATAAGTGCCAGTAAAAAATCCTTCCACGCAGCTCCCGCCGCAATGCGCAGTATACTTCCACATACCCCACACGCCACGGTCACGATCAAAGAAATCTCCTTCCGCCGCATATCCATAATGCTGTTTCCCGTTAATCCCATGATCGCTATGATCCATCTTGCTAATTCTATCTGCATATTTCAGATCCCCTTATCTTCTATTCTTTTGCACACTTAGAGCACGGACGTTTATCCGTTACTTCCTCCCGTAGCAGGACGGTAATCGTCCGCTTTAATCCACTGCACTGCAAGCTGTTGTGAAAACAGTCTCCGTAGTCCGTGACATACCAGTGTTTACTGCCTGTATTTTTTGCCACGCACCGCTCACACTCGTAGTATTTATATCCATTTTTATTCCGCAAATCCTCTATTTCAGCAGGTTTTATCTCCCGGATGCTAAGATCGAGATATGTACATTTTTTTGTCACATGATATACCGTTCCCGTCTCTGTAACATACACATACGCCTTTTCTTCCCCCGCAGAGCTGCTCCCGATCCACTTCCTGCATTTGATCTCCTGATGTACCGGGACTTCATGTATAAGGAAAAAGGGAATTGGAAGCGGAATACTATAATCAGCAGATAACGTATAATACTCCTCGTTTTGGCTTGAACCAGAGATTGCAAGCAGGGCATCGGCACCATTCAGGCATGTCGAGGCGGTTTCCGATTCTCTCAATTTTGTCAGGAAAAGTCCTTCTGCCACCGACAGACCGGCCAGTTCTTTCCCGGAAGTATGCCCCATTGCCGCCGCCCGTCTGCCCGCGTAATTGAGTGCTGCATACACCTCTGTTTCCACCGCCAGCACCCGGAAAAAGCAAAGAATAAATGCCAGAAAAGCGGCGGTAAACGGAATGACGCACGCGGCTTC
Organism: uncultured Agathobacter sp.; assembly: GCA_934307695.1. GTDB lineage: Bacteria > Bacillota > Clostridia > Lachnospirales > Lachnospiraceae > Roseburia. The sequence continues at coordinate 15,562 of CAKRCS010000010.1, forward strand.
CAAGGTAAATGATCCTCTTTTTGATCTTCGGCAGATGCGTAGGGGTGTCTCTTTCGCGTCTTGTTTGGACATTGTTTTGTTTGCGCTTTTGGGGAGAGATTTATAATTCATGCTATTTAAAGGTATATGAACACAAAGAGACACCCCTACACACCTGCCTTTCGATATGAAAATGATTGCTGCACGGGTATGGTAAACGCCCGCTTCTTATTTCGCGTGAGCTGTTCCATCCCCGTAAAAATGGTATGGGAGCTGTAATTCATCGCAATTTCCGCATCGATCACCAAGTGATCCATGCAAAAATCCTCAAATCCTTCCTTGCTGCGGATCACATGCTCCTGAATATTCATTGCACGGTAACTGACCTTCTGTGCCTGCATCATCAGTAAAAAACCAAGATAATGCTGGTAGGACAGCCCGTTTTGACAGTTTGTGGCTGTTCCGAAGGAAGTGAAAACGCTTCCCAGACGCAATAGATCCGAAGTCCACTGTGTACTGTTTTTAATAATTGCAATCTTGTCCCCGGACAGGAGCGCCCTTACATCCAGCACACTTTCCGCAAGCGCCCATGCCGCAAGCAATCCGCATTTGACCGCATATATGATGCCGGGATTTGCTGTGACCCCCGCAAGCGATAGTGCAACCGAGTACGCCAATTCCTGTTTGGATGCGTCGGCTGCCAGGTACGCCAGATTCGCTGCTTCCCGCACGGCAAGCAGCCGCTGCACCGTCTCGCTTAAGTTGCTCTGATCCTTCTCGTTTCCGCAAAGCAGATACTCCAGTTCATAGGCAAGCGTCCCGGCTGCCTCCCCGCTTGTATAGCAGGCAAAGTGATCCAAAAGATACTCCGTAAAAAGCAAGGTGTCCGTTGCATCGGTCAGGATTGGCTCCAGCCCGATTCCTGTGTATTTCTCCCTTTTTGACACGGCATCCGACCAGTCTTCTTTCATATTAGAAATAGCTTTTGCATCCTTAAGCACAAGCGAAAGCGTCCCCTGATGCCAAAGATTCTTTATGATTCCCAGAGGATTTTCCGCCGGTTCGATCGCACGTTCCCCAGCCTCTGTTCCCGCCTTTTTCTCTGCGTTTTTCTCTGCTTTCTTGTCTGCTTTCTTGTCTGCTTTCTTCGTTGCTTTCGCCTTTTTTGCTGCTTCTTGTGCTTTCTTTCTCTCCTCTTCCTCCTTCTTCGCTTTTTCTTCCTCCAGCCGCCTGGCTTCCGCGATCGCATTGTCCGCTCCTGCAAGAGCTGTGTCATCGGGTTTGTCCGAAATATCCATGCCGGAAAGCTGCTGATACTCGGCAGCCAGCTTCTCGATTGCCTGCTGCCCGATCGTATTGCGCATATAGTCCGAGATTGTTTTTATGTACGCCTTTCCATCCTCGTCAGTCAGCATACGGTATGCCACAAACTCTGCACCTTTTGTGTCCATGCGTAAATGGTTTGTCCCTCTCATAAACCCTCTCTGACTTAGACTTTCCTTGGAAAGGTCTGCCGCGTAATACTCCCATGACACGAAAGGCTCCTGTTCTTCGGTCATACCGTTATCCAGCGCCAATATCTTGTATTTCTCCCAAAGCGGGCTGCAATAATTTGAAAAGACCGACTCCACTACTAAGGAAGTGTTCATCTGTGCTACCCGGCGGAGCTGCTGCTGATGTGCAGCCTCCAACAGCACAAATAGAAACGAAGCAACCAGCATTATACTTAGCGCCGCAAATACGGTCATACTTCCTCTTACATTTCCGGAATTATACCTTGCCTTTTTGTGTTCTATTTCTTTTTTAATTCCCGTCTTTCCGGTTTCCCGTCTCATCTCATCGGTTTTGCATTCCTCCCGCTTTCCTTCTGTCCCACGCATTCTCATTGATAGATCTTCCCTGCCTGGTCCGTGATGGACTGGAAAATATCTGACACAAGTGATGTGAGTCTCTTCTTAAAAATCAGAACCAGACCGATCAGAACCACCAAAATTAAGATCAGTTCTACTACTCCGATCCCGTCCTCTTCCATGATAAAATTCTTAAATCCAAACATAATTTTCTCCTTTTACATTTTAAATCCAGTAATTGCAGGAATCATTGTGATCGCCATCACGATTCCGAGCATCAGGCTCATCGGCAGTAAAAGCTTTGTGGAGGCTTCCTCCCCCAGCTTCTTTGCAAACATCCTCCGCTCCGCAAATGCACGCTCCGATTCCTGTTCCAGCAGCATACAAAGTCCGCTGTTTCCCTTTTGTAAATTGTTGATCAGCAGCCGGACAAACCGGTGATAGGGTGCCATTTTGATCCGATCCGCAAATCTCTGGTATGCCATCTTCTCGCTTTCGCCATCGCAGATCTCTCTCCAGGTCTTTGCCATCTCCTCAAATGCCGGCATTTCGGTGGTTGTATTTTTATGCCTATTATTGATATATTGCGCGGAAATTATATTCCAAGCCTGCTTGATTGTCATTCCTGCGCCCACAAGAACGTTAAATTTGCTCACCATCTCCGGGTAATCCAGCATCAGCTTTTTCTCATACCTTTTTTGGGCATCCCGCTGTCTGCTCTTTTGCACAAGCGGGAAAAGAAAGACTAAGAACACCTCTAACAGGATGACTTTAAGGACGAGGTGCTGCTTTTTCTCGCTCCAGAGAAGATCCACCCCATCTATGCGGTCCGGCAGCGACAGGTACTCTGCGTCCTCCAGCGACTGCTGCTCCTCCACATACCTGTCGATCTGCTTTATCAATCGTTCTGCTCCTTCGAGCTCCCTCGGATATGCCTGAAACGAAAATCCATAGATTTCCTGCTCCGGTCCGCAGCTAAGTTCCACCTCCGCCTTGATCAAGGTTCCGTCAAGACTTAGCTTGTCATCCAAAAATGTGCCAGCATCGTCCAGACAGGTATAATCCGATAGATACCATTCTGCCTCAACTGCACCCTGCACATAGGTATCTGACATATTTACCTTTCCGCTGACATGATCGATGGTCTGCCCCTGCGCACAGAACGACTCGTCAATCTCACGCTTTGCCTGTACAAGTAGGTCTTTTCCCTCCTCTTCCGACAAAACCTGCTCTTCCACGGTAAGCGTGTAGCCGTAATCCTCCAGTACGCCATCCGCATCAACCACCAGATCAATCTCCCGGCTTCCGTCCCCATACATATTCCTTGGTATACTGCCTCCGTCTCCGATCTCATGGTCGCTGTACTCCATATAGAAAGCGCCTGCGATCAGCAGCACAAATACCACCAATATCTCCGCGATCTGTTTCTTTGTCATGCACTCCTCCTATACACGGATTGCCATAATGCGTGCCGATAAAGCGATCGCCGCCGCATAGACCAGCAAACATCCCGTCATAAATACGATTCCGAACGCATTGTGGTACAGCGTATCCAGATAGTCGCCCATCCCGATCCGCAGATATGCAAGAATGAACAGCGGGATAACGTTCATGACCTTCTGCTCCAATTCCCTTGAAGCAACGGCAACCGCAATCTCCCGGCCTGTCTCCTGCCGCAGCCGGATATGCTCCGTGGTTGTCTCGATCATTTGCAGGAAATTGCCTCCACCTCTCTTTGCAAACGCGAACACCTCCGCAAAGCTCTCGATATCCTCGACACCGGATCTTGCACCGAAATCTGCCAGAAGCTTTTCCAGCGGGACACTCAGCGCAACGCTCCGGTTGATCTCTGCCAGCTCCCGGTACATATCGCACTGCTCGCCGTGCAGCATCCGGATCTCCTTTTGCGCCTCCCGCCATGCGTTCTCCATGGAATAGCCTCCATACAGGGAAGCGCTCACCGCGCGCATCGCGTCCAGAAACTCCTCTGCAAGCCGTTCCTCCCGCTTCTCCTGCTGCTGCCGCACCTGTTTCTTTGCTAAGACCACAACAACTGCCGGGAAGAAAAGCAGCGCCCATGGGCTATCATAGAACAGCCATGCCACGCATCCGGTGATTCCTGCCGCTTTTCCTATGACAACGGCGATGTCCCGCACAGACAATTTGTATTGCTGATAATTCAAATCTGCTCCTTTCCATCCAAAGAGCCATATCCGGCAGCCAGAAGTTTCCGGGTATCACTAAGCGGATTTTTCTTCTGCAGGCTGCCAAGGATCTTCCCATTCTCCATTCCGGTCTCCTCGAATACATACAGTGGATTAAGCAGGATCTCGCCATCCTCCAGCCCTGTCACCTCGGCAATCTCAAGGACTTTCCGGCTTTTGTCCCGGAGCCGTCCCAGATGGATGATGATATCCACACCGGAAACGATCTGTCTGCGGATTGCACCAAGCGGCAGCTCCATTCCCATAAGAACCATCATCTCTAGCCGCGACAATATATCCCTGCTGGAATTGGCGTGTCCGGTCGAAAGGCTTCCGTCATGCCCGGTGTTAAATGCCTGCAGCATATCGAATGCCTCTGCCCCGCGGCACTCCCCAACAATGATCCGGTCGGGGCGCATACGAAGCGCTGTGCGGATCAGGTCATGTATGGTGATCGGCGCAACGCCTTCCGTGTTGGAATTGCGCGTCTCCAGGCGAACCAGATTATCCACACCCTGTATCTGAAGCTCTGCGGAATCTTCAATTGTAATAATGCGTTCATCGGAGGGAATATACTGCGATAATGCATTTAGAAATGTTGTCTTCCCGGAACCCGTACCTCCGGAAATGATCATGCTGTAACGTGCCCTGACCAATATCTGTAATAGCTCTGCTGCATCCCTGCTGACCGCCCCCATTGCGATCAACTGCTGCATGGTAAGCGGATTCTTCGGAAACTTGCGGATGGTGAGCGCCGATCCGTCGATCGAGATCGGGGCGAGCACCATGTTGACACGTGATCCATCCGCAAGGCGCGAATCCACGATCGGAGCAGACAGATTGATGACGCGGTTGTGCCTGGCAACGATCTGCTGGAGAATATCGACCAGCCGCTCCTCCGAGGAAAACTGCCCCGCCCACCGGTGTATGCGTCCACGCTTCTCATAGAATATCTGCTTAGGGCCATTGACCATGATCTCGGACACCTCCGGATCATCGACAAGCTCCTGTATGGCATCCAGCTTCCTAAGGGAATTAAACACCTGCTGCTCCAATCGTACCCGGTCCCGGATGGAAAGCATCCCATCCCTCGCAAATGCCATGCGTTCTTCCGTGATGATCGTCTCCAGCTCCTCATCATCAATCTCCCGCGACAGATCTAACCGTGCAAGCACCTTTTCACGGATGAGGAGCACATTCTTTTCAAATTCATCCACTTATGCACGCGCCCCTTCTGCCGCAAACGGCTGCAGGAGCATCCGCCGGATCATATCGCCAAGCTCATTCCACTTCCACTGCTCCACGATCCGCTCGCAGCTGGACGGCATCGTCATAAGTGGGATCTCCACTCTGGTCGTCCGCTCGGTAAGTGCCGCATACCCACGCCTGGAGACTTCTTCGTTAAATTCATACTCCCGCCACTGGCACAGCCCGCCGCTTCTCGACAGCAGATACACGTTCTGGCAATGGTTTAGCACCTCAAAAAATCCGTGGAACCGCGAACCCATATTTAGCAGAATGACCGCATAATCCAGTTCTTCCCCGATCATCTGCAACAGGCGCAGATACTTTCCGCCGTCCGCCTCCGACAGACATTCCGTATTTTCTGCCGGGTAGATATAATCGGCGTGATCCAGATGCCCGATACAGGAAAGCAGGCGGCTTTTGCTGTATTTGCCGCTCTCCGCCATCGAGAGCACCTCCTCGATCCCGCCTCTCGGCACCTGCTGTAACAGGTGCATGATCCCGCTGTTTTCCTGAATATCGAGAATAAGCACACGGCTCTTTTCCCCAAGAACGGAGGCAAGCGTCACCAGAAACGGAAGCTGATATTCGTTCTCCGCAAGCGAATAGATGGCAATACACCTTGTCTTAGGCACGATCTGCCCGCCGTCCGCAAGCAGCTTTACCTCGCTTCCGACCTCCTGCAATATGGCATCCACGATATTGTTTGCGCTCTGGTATTTCTCAACAAAGCGCACCCCATCCTCCATCCCCGGCTGCATCTGTTTCTCTCGCATCTCATCAATCAGGCAGACAACCGGCTCCGTGCGCTCTTTTGCAAGCTGCTTTGCCTCCTCCGGACAGCCGGAGCACACGATAATGTCATACCGCCCGGCATCCTGCGCGATCTGCTGTGCGCTTGTAAAAAGATGCAGCTCAAACCGCTCCATTTCCTGCAAAAGCAGATGCCCGGACAGCCTGCTGCGGTAGTCATCATCATTGATATAGAGCGCCAATCTGACTCTTTGCATAGCTTCTAATTACCTCCTCCTATAAACTTCCGCACGTTCCACTGATCAGCACCGCAAGCATCCCCAATAATATTGCAAGCGAAAAATGGATCACATGATCCTTCGTGTCTCCGGACGGCAGATATTCCTGCCATTTTCCTCCCATCAGTCCCCAAATATAGCTGCCGCCCTCCAAAAGCCCACGGTACAAAGTCCCGTTTCTAAGCATTTTTCCAAGGGATAGTACAGCCCCGATCACAAAGGAGATCACCATACACCAAACGATCTGTCTGAAATTCAAAAAACCACCGATCATGGAAAATAATTTGACATCACCCGCACCTATGGCGCGCATGCGATAAAAAAGATAAAGTACGATAACCGGAAAAGACATGTTCCTAAGAACGAGTATCATCTGCTGTACTCCGCCCTGAGCATAGCCGAGTACAAGCGCAAGCATCATGCCTGCTGCGATCAGCCGGTTACTGATCCGATAACACAAAAAATCCAGCACTACTGCCGACATTACAAGAAGCAGCAGCACCAGCCTTGACACTTCCAAAGCGTCCAACTGCATCACCTCTTTTCGTGTTGTGAATCGAATTATAGCAACGGGACTTCTATTTTGTCCAGCTTTTTTTGCTCAAAAAAGTTTTTTCAGAAGATTGTACCAAAATTGAACCGGAAAATTTTGTATAGAATTACAAAATCTTGCTTATAATTAGCATAAGGGAAAGAAGAAAGCAGGTGAACTTATGAAACTTTTTAAGAGTACCCCTGTTACAGATGATGGCTACGCAGCCCTAAAGGACAATCTGATGCGAACCACGGACGAACTGCGCGTGGCATACGCAAATCTTGAGAACGTTGTTGAGCCTGACCTTATCGACTACTATATCTATCAGGCAAAGGCTGTCCAGATGCGCTACAAATTTTTGCTGGAATGCGTAAAAAAAATCGAGGGTGTCTGACACTCATGCCAGAAACCCCCGGTTACTATCCACGTTGGACAAATTTTCATTGAGCGAGGTGCGCCCGTATGTCATGCCGGCATAAACCTGCTGCGTATTGCGCATCAGCGGTTCGGAATCATCCGCCTTTGCCACCTCCTCAAAGCTTGTATACAATCGATGCATCACGAAGCCCGCTTCCTCAATGCCGTCCATCTTGTTCTCATAGACTGCGCGTGCCAGACAGTTCGTGCAATACATATAAAGACGATACAGATTTTGGGACAGGTTATAAGAAAAATTGAGTGCGTGTATCAGCTCGGCAAGCACATTTTGCGCTTTCCGCACCGCTTCCTTAAATGCCTCATGCTGCCCTGCACTATATGCCTCCCGCGCGTCCTTTTCGTATGCGAAATAGATGTCATAGATGATCACGATCATCTCGCCGCGGTTGCACTGGCTGAGCCTGCGGGTAAAGTCAAGTTTCAATTCCTTTTGCATATCCTGCTCCTTACTGCAGAAGGGAAAGCACCGTCTGCGGAAGGTCGTTTGCCTGGGACAGTACCGATACGGATGCCTGCTCAAGCACGCTCGCCTGCGTATAGATCGTCATTTCCTCTGCCATATCGGTATCCAGCAGCGTTGAGTATGCGGAGGTCATATCCTCCGTCGTCTCTGCAAGGCTGTTTGACGCATATTCCAGACGGTTCTGGAACGCACCGATGCGGGAACGTGTCTCGTTGAGCGTTGCGATTGCCTCATCGAGTGTCACCATTGCACGTTCCGGTCCCTGATAAGTCGTAAGCTCGATGGTATCCAGATACAGGCTCTCTGCAGAAGTCTCCGGAATACGGATATCCATCGTCTGATATTCATTGGCACCGACCTGGATCGTCATGCTTCCGATGTCTGTCACCTCAAGCTCGATCGTTCCGAGTCCGTCGGCGGAATCCGTTGCCGGGTTATAAGCGGAATTTACCAGAAAATCCATGGAAAATCCGCGTACATCTGTTACCGTGATCCGGTTTCCGTTTGCGGAAATGGTTGCTGTAGAAGAAAATCCGGCATCTGTTGCACTGTCGTTCGGGAATCCTGCCTGAGCATCTTTTCCATAGGTCTGGGCGATATAATTACCATCATCATCGACTTTTGCCCCGTCCATCGCATCTACACCGAGCGCCTTTGCAAGCTCCGGCGATACACACAGGTCGATCTCTCCCTGACTGCCATAGAGCATGGAGGTAAGTGTAATGGAATCCGGTGTGGAGTTGTCCGTAAACTGGCAGCCTGCCACCTCAGCCGCATTGCGCAGCGTCTCGTAAAATGCCGCACTTGACATATCGGCTGTCACCTCGATCGTGGTCTTGTTGATCGTGATCGTGCCTGCCACAAGCGCGGATGTATCGAGCGTGCATTCTGCCGCTTTTGCCACATCGGTTACGGATACACTGTAAAATCCGGTCGTTACCGTGTCGCTTACCATGATACGGCTTACGCTCTTGCTGTCTGCGTACACGCGCACATCGGAAGATCCGTCAAGAAGCGACTTTGTATTGTATTCGGTATCCGCGGAAATACGGTCTACTTCCTTGGTAAGCTGATCGATCTCATCCTGGATGATCTTGCGGTCGCTTGTCGAATTGGTTCCGTTTGCTGCCTGAACGGAAAGCTCACGCATTCTCTGTAAAATGTTCGATACCTCGTTTAGCGCGCCATCCGCGATCTGCAAGGTCGATACGGCATTGGAGGTGTTGTCCTTTGCCTGACCGAGTGCATCGATCTGCGCCTTCATTTTATTCGAAATTGCCATACCTGCCGGATTGTCCCCCGCAGAGTTGATCTTTAATCCGCTGGACAGACGCTCCATGGATGCTGCTAAGGAGTTTTCATTGCGGAGCAACTGTTTATTCGTGAGAACTGCTGACATATTCTGATTGATTTTCATAGCGGTTTTTTCCTTCCCAAAATCCTGTTATCCCGCATCCCTGCTTTCCAATCCGACAATCCTTGTCACCTATCTTTTATATCGTCCGATTTTTGCGATTCTTAACCGCAGCGCAAAGTATAATTTGCATTTCTGAGGGAACCGTATTATAATAGCCACGTTAAAGCAGATCTATTTAAAGGAGGACAATATCATGGCACAGGTTTCAAAGAGCACTATGATCGGTGAGTTACTCATGATCGATGAGAATGTTGCACCGATTCTTTTGAATATTGGTATGCACTGCCTTGGATGCCCATCTTCCCAGATGGAGACCATTGAGGAGGCTGCAATGGTACACGGTATCGATGCAGATGATCTTGTAGAAGAGATCAACACCTTCTTAGCACAGCAGGGCTAATCAATTTTCTCACTTTATATCCCTATAAAGGGAAAGCCGCCACACATTATCGTGTGACGGCTTTTTGCTTTTCCGTTATAACTGTGCAATCGTCTGTAACGCATTGCCCTTTACCAATAGCTTGCCGTGCTCCTCGAAAAAGGCGCCCACAGCCTCGGTATATGCCTTCTGGCTTGCATATTCGGAGATGATATTGCATACCTTATTGAACTCCTGCGGCGTATGCTCGCTATTGTGGAGCATCAGGTAAAAACGGTTCTTCTGCACATTCTTGTACAGGTCGTTCTCGCCCATATAATAGCCATTTAAGACTCCGGACAACCGGATGATCTGTTCCATATCGGAAAACTCGTACATCCTCGTAAGGTCAACCGGTTCAGCCGGTATCGACGGCTGCTCCCCGTTCTCCTCTGCTGTCCCATCGCTTTCCTTTGCTTCCTCCGCTGCGGCGTTCTGCTTTGCGCGCTCCTGACGGATTTTCTCAAAAAGATCGAGAATGTCGTCCGCGCCCTGCCTGACGGCGGTATCGCCCATGACTGCGTCCTCCATATCATAGAAGGCTTCGTCCGGCTCGGAAAAACTGGAGAAGCGCGTATCAAGCTCCTCCGGATATTCAACTTTGGTGATCAATAATATAATCGACTCCGCAGAGGTTGGTATTGCCTCGACCATGAGCGGAATATCATTCACTTCAAATCCAAAATCGTGGTTTGCCTGCTGTATCATGTCACGGAAAAGCAACCTTGCCTTCTCAGAACCGTATGCCAGCTCACTGAGCCGGATCTGACGATTCTGCAGATCCTCTTTGGTAAGTGTACAACGGATCTGGTTCTCATTTACTTTTTCAATTTTCATGCAATCACATCCTTTTCTGAAAATCTTCTGGTAAATTGTAAAACCTATTATAATCAAATGATTCTTCGATGTAAAGTTGTCAACACATTAAAAATTTCTAAATTAGGACTTGCCAAGTGTAATTTTTTATGCTATAAACATAGACACGAGATGCGCGACACTACAAAGGAGCGTATGAACGACAATAACCAATCTATTTTGTCCGGCAAGTACGAGATTATCCGTACCTTGGGCAGTGGCTCTTACAGCACTGTTTATCTTGCCAGGCACCATGTTCTTGAGTTGGAACAGGCGATCAAGGTCATCCCCAAGGCCACAGCCGATCAACTCTCTGTTTTAAGCGAGGCGAGACTTTTAAAGTCTATTCATCACCCCGGAATCCCAATGATCTATGATATTGAAGAGGATGACGATTCCTTCTATCTGATCGAAGAATACATTCGCGGTGATTCTTTGGACACGTTTCTGCTTAATCAACCAATTATTTCCGGAAACTTATTTTTTTCATTCAGCCGGCAGTTGTGCGAGATTTTTATCTATCTTCACACGTTTATGCCAATTCCGATTTTGTATCAGGATTTAAAGCCCGAACACATTATAGTATGTGGAGATCGGCTCAAATTAATCGATTTTGGTGTAACCGGCTACTCCGTTCATCCGGAAAAACGTATCAGACATTTCGGGAATGCACAGTTTTCCGCACCGGAGAACTTTTCAGGAGCAGATCTTTCAACTGCTGCAGACGTTTTTTCCTTAGGTAAGCTTATGCAGCTTCTGAGCGAATATGTTGATCCGTCTCTCCCCCGGAACATTTCCAGAATTATCCAAAAATCCATTCATCCGGACCCGGCATTTCGATATGAAACGGTGGAAATGCTGTTGTCCGCGCTTGAAAAAGAGTTTTTAAACATTCGTTCGCAGCATCTCGTCTCAAACATTGCAGTAATCGGAAGTCATCCCGGCTGCGGCTGTACGCACATAGCGATCTCGCTAGTGTCCGCGCTCAATCTGCTTGCACAGAACTGTTTTTATATCGAGCGCAGCAGCCCCGGCAGCCTTTATAAGCTTTCCCTTGCGTATCCCAATATGCGGGAAAAAGATGGTTGCTTTTACTTACGTTGCTTTAAAGGATACCCAATGTATGGCGCAGGCATAACCATTTCCTACCCTTCGGGCGCGATACGCGTAACAGATTATGGCACAGCCTCTGCCGATCCGGCGATCGAGCAGGCTGACCTGATCCTGTTCGTGTGTGATGGCGCTCCCTGGCGGAGGAAGGATGTCATTGAACAAAACAATTTTTTGCATACACATAAGGATACCGTAAAAGTGATCGTAAACCACGGAGAGAAACGCGCTGCCAGCGCTCTGGCAAAAGCACTTGGGGTTTCCGTGTATCCATTTTTCCCAGATACGGATGCCTTTGGGATCACAAGAAAAAAGCGGGATTTCTTTCGCACACTGCTCGATCAGAAAGGACAACACACGCTATGCACAGCTATAAGAAGGCTTCGGCTTCTTCTGCATGGACGATAGGCGTCTGCGGAACCGGACATGGAGCCGGAGCAACGCACGTTGCACTATCACTCTCTAATTATTTATGCAGTAAGCTCCGAAAAAAGACAGCTTATGTGGAAAGAAATGGAAGCGGTCAGATCCTTGCATTGACCGGTGACGCACCATGCAGCTCTTTTCGCTATATGGATATCACCTGTTATCCGCTTTTGCGGCACGAAGATCTGCCCCGCGTTCTACAAAGCCGTTTTGCCTATATGGTCATTGACCTCGGTGTTCTTACAGCCGAGAGCTGTTGGGACTTCTATCGTTGCGACATCAAGCTGGTCGTGGCAAGTGTCAGTCCGTGGAAGGTGCATCATTGGAAGGAATTGCAGGAAACGCTTCTATATAATATGAATACTTGTCAGGATCATGTGCTTTTACTGGGAAATTTAGGGATAAAAGAGACCGTAAAGCCACTTGGACAGCGTAACCGCATTCTCTCCCTTGCTGTACCGTACCTGCCAAATCCGTTTCGTTTGACCACAGCAGATTGTACCTTTTTTGAAGAAATGCTGGCAAAAACCGGAGTTAATATACCATGAACCGTTGTGCCGGCAAAGAGGATGCAACATGAAAAATGAATCTTTCATGCAGCTTTTTATTGAACTTGCCCCACGTGAGCTGTGGGGAGCCATGTTATTACTGCCGCAAAGCGAAGCTGCTTTGGCGGTAAGCGAAGGTGAGGTGATGCGTCTATCCGATAACGGAGCAATTTAGATATTTTTAGTGTTAATCCTGCCTTTACAGGCAGAAGGTAAAATAATTTAATCACAAAATTTAAAAAAGATTTCTTATTTTTTTCGGAGAAGGATTAGTGTCTTTATCCGTCATAAATAATAGGAAAAAAGAAAAAGATAAAAAAGAGCCCGGAACCGCCTGTTCTTACAGACGGTTCCGTTTTGATACATATTGAATCTTAAAATCCACAATGATATAATTCAATGAGCAAGCGCCCTTTGCCGTTGGCGGGTGGTGCATCAGGTATACACATTGACAAAGGGGGATTTTATCTTACATGAAGAAAAAAATAATGCCGGTTCTCATCGTTTTGCTGCTGATCGTGGTTGTTGCAGGAGGGCTGGCCATCTCATCTTATATCAAGAAATACACGCCGTCTACAGAGCGTGCCGATCTAAACGAATATTTTAACGCAGACTCCGACGACATGGTAAGCATCGTCTTTAACCATGCCAGATCCGAGCAGCGCGCAAAGCAGATCAACGGTCATCTGTATCTGGATTACGGCTTTGTGCATGACTATTTGAATCCCCGTTTTTACTGGGATGAAAACGAAAATATCCTGTTCTACACAACTGCAGGCGATGTGATCTCTGCCGACGCGGAATCCTCTTCCTACCTTGTGACCAAGTCCTCCGTTGACTTCGGAAGCACAATCGTAAAGGCGACCGCCGGCTCTGCATGGGTCAACATTGATTTTGCACAGCAGTATTCCGACTTTACCTATACATATTATGATTCTCCATCCCGTATCGTCTTATACAACAAGTGGGGAACCGTCAATGTTGTCTCCGCTTCCAAGGATACCGTTATCCGTGAAAAGGGCGGCATCAAAAGCCCGATCCTGTGTGACCTCGCAAGTGATGTGCCGGTCACTGTTCTCGCGGAGGAGGAAAATTGGACAAAGGTTATGACCGACGACGGTATCATCGGCTATGTCCGCAACAAGTTCTTAAACGAAAAGACGACCGATACCCTCTCGCACGAGTTTACGGAGGAGACCTTTACCCACATTAAGAAGGACTTTGAGATCTGCATGGCATGGCATCAGGTATTCAGCACGGATGCCAACGCCGACATTGCCTCCATCCTGTCCTCATCAAAGGGGATCAACGTGGTCTCCCCGACCTGGTTCTACCTCAACGACAACGAGGGAAACCTTTCCAATCTGGCAAGCCTCGACTATGTAAACTACTGCCACCAGCAGGGCGTTGAGGTGTGGGCGCTTTTCAGCAATCTTGAAAATACGGAGGTTGACACCACCTATGTGCTGACACACAGCTCCACCCGTCAGAATCTGGTCAATCAGATCGTATCCATGGCGATCCAGTACAATCTCGACGGTGTGAATCTGGATTTTGAGGCTATGAACGGTCCGGCTGTCGGTGAGTCCTACATCCAGTTTGTCCGGGAGCTTTCCCTCAAATGTGCCAACAACGGAATCGTACTCTCCGTAGACAATTATGTACCGACCGATTACACCGCCTTTTACAACCGCGCGGAGCAGGCAAACTTCGCGGACTATATCGTTATCATGGGATATGATGAGCATTACAGCGGTTCCGATGCCGGATCTGTTGCATCCTTAAGCTGGGTGAAGGAAGGCGTTGAGAATACCTTAAAGGAAGTTCCTTCCGACCAGATCATCCTCGGAATGCCATTCTATACGAGAGTGTGGTGTCTCACCCCACGTTCGGATGACTCCGACACCGAGATGATCTATGACACGACCTCCGAGGCATACGGTATGAACGCCGCTGCAAGGCTGGTCGCTTCAAACGAAGCGGAAAAGGTCTGGCTGGAGGATTGCGGTCAGTTCTACGCCGAGTATGAGAAGAACGGATCGATCTACAAGATCTGGCTGGAGGACTCCTCCTCCATCGATGAGCGTCTCCGCCTGCTGGACAGCTATTCACTTGCCGGAGCCTCCTTCTGGAAGCTCGGACTTGAGAGCAGCGACATCTGGGATACCGTGATCAAATACATCAACTGATCGCGTTCCAGGATCTACATTTCTGCGGATGCCGTTTTGCTCTGTGCATCCTGCATATAATCACAGATTCCGAAATAGATTGCGCGGGCAACCTTGTTCTGGTACAGTTCCGTGGACAGAAGCTCCGCCTCCCGGTCATTACTTAAAAACCCACATTCTACGATAACCGTAGGTGTGGGTGTTTTTTTGAGCATATAATACTCGTTGTTCGCCTTTGTCTTTCTTGGGCTTTCCGGTGCCAGGATCTCATCGAGACTCTCCTGCATCGTCATTGCGATCTCCTTTCCCTCCGGTGATTCCGAATAGTAGAACACCTGCGGTCCACATACCGCGCCGTTGGAAAAACTGTTCTGGTGTACGCTGACCGCCATTACCGGATCAGCCTCCTCGATCACGTGTACGCGCGCGACCATATCCTCGCGCTTCTGGTTCGTGGCATTCTTGTCTGCCAATATCGCATCCGTATCCCGCGTCATTACTACCCTATAGCCTTTATTTTCAAGCATGGTGCGAAGTCTTAACGCGACCGCCAGATTGATGTCCTTTTCCAGCACACCATTCACCCCGACCTTGCCCGGATCGTTCGCCCCGTGTCCCGCATCGATCACGATGCAGGGCAGATTTTCCTCCTGCACGGCTTCGGCAGAAACAAAAGCTGCCCCACGCCTCGCCAGAAAAAACACCGACACGAGAAGCGTAAGGGCAACTGTTTTGGGAAATATATTTTTCATGGCTCACATCCATTTTCACTCACTTGAGACTAATGTATGCAAGTACCATCGGCTTTATGTTTATAAAAACTCCTGGATTGTCTTAAGGAAGCTCTCCGCGATATGGTACAAACGGCTGGTCTGCACTTCGTACTGTGCTCCGGTTTGTTCATCCGCATTCTCTGCGGCAGCATCCATGGCAGAGGCTCCGGTTCTCCGGCTTGCAGTCTGACCGGTATAGTGATCCAGCGAAACATTGCTGACCTTTGCGACGCGCAGATCGATTTTCTCCGCGCGGTCATCTCCGAGCGCATCCGCAAGCATTCCAAGGTGATCGGACAGAAGCTGCCTCGTCTCCTCACTGTCGGTTGCAAGCATTCCGCTGATGCCGTCCTCCTTCGCCTCGAACGTCGCGGCGACTTTTCCGGTGACACTTCCGTGGAACAGGATATCAACCATGCCCTTTTCCTTCGTTCCGCGCACGATCTTAAGCGATACTCCCGTAACTCCCTCGCCGGTCTGTATCGGGATCATGTAGCTTTCCTCCTGTGCCTGCTTCGCACAGATCCCAAGCTGCGTATTCATCAGGCGCAGCGCCCGGATGTCGATGCTGCCCAGATGGTCATCCTCTATGATCATGGTGTCCATGACGTGCTCCGCAACATCCGCAAGAGCCTCCTGCGCATCCGCCATCTCGGTCGGGGACTTCACGCTCTCTCCGAACCGCTCAAGGATCAGCTCCTTCATCTGCGCGATCTGTTCCATTGACTGTGCCGTTGATCCCTTTGCCTTCCACAAGGTCTCAAACATCTTGTTGCGGTCGTTTAGCATCTGCTGCACCGCAAGCACGTTGCTGACGGTATTCGGAAGCTGTGCCTTATCCAGAAAATCATAGATTTCCTGCTCCGCCGCAACCGCTTCGCTGACCTGTTCCATCTGTCCCCGCAGATACTGCTGCTCTGCGGCCGCATCCTCCTGCGCCGCCTCGGAATTTGCCCGTGTGACGACTTCCTTCACCTGCTCCGGGCTCATGTTCTCGTAATCGGACTCTGCGAGCACCTTTGCCGCCTGCGGTGTCAGCTTCTCCGCCGCGTCATGCAGGCAGTTCGCGTGGTAAGCTGCCATGATCTGATCGTCGATCCGCTCATTTTTGGCAACATTATCCACGCCGGAGAACTGATCATCCACCTGATAATCCATAGAGCCTTTGTTTCCGGTACGCACAGCGGTAAGCAGCGAGCGCATGGTAATGTCGGTTCCCTGCTGCATCAGTGATCCGATCGCAGCTCCGTCCGTCTTTTCCACCTGCGCGATCAGGCGGTAGATTCCGATGTAGGAGCTTCGCTCCTCCTCGGAAATGTCGTTATTCTGCTCCAATTTCCACAGATATTTCTGGTAGCGCTCGGTGTCCTCGTCGCCAAGCCCGCTTTTTACATCCGCCGCAGTCTGGTTGAGCGTGTCCATATCCATATCAAGCGGATTGATCCCTTTTTGGATCATCTCCACCACAACCTTCGGAGTCAGGCTTGTAAATGCGCGGTTGACCGCCTCATCCTTCGCCTTGACGAGCGCGATATTTTCCGGCGTAAGCTCGGTATTGTTGTATGCTAAGATCCGCACTGCCCGGCGGTTTGCATCTGTCGTATCAAGTCCGAGATCTTTTAGTATATCGTCCACGTTGGCAAACGCCTTTTGGATGGAGTCGCCCATATCCTTGCGCGGGGCTGTCATGAGTGTCTCGTAGCTCTCATTCGCCTTGTCGAGCTTGTTTTTCAGCTCCATTCCCGCTTCGTGCAGGCTGTCAAGCGTATCCACTGTTTTCGGTCGGATCACATACGCCGGAGCCGTTTTTAAGTCATCTAAAACCTGACAGGTCTCCTTGAAAACAGCAACGTTTTCTTTAGTGTCAATGCCTTCGCTCTCCAAAAGTCTCTGATAGTAGCTGTCCTCCTGCCCTTTCAAGTCGTCCACCAGCTCTACAAGCGGCTTGGTATCGATGGAAATGCCTTTTTTCAGGAGTGCATAATTCGCCTCCGAGGTCATCGCCAGACGAATCTCCTCAAGCTGCCGCTTCGCCGTCAAAAAGGCAAGCCCCTGCTCCGAGAGGATCTGTTTGGCAGCCTCTGCCGTACCGGAATTGTTTTCCCCTGCGGCATCGTTTTCCCTTGCATGCTCGGCAGCCTTTAGGTTCTCTACCGTAAGCGGCTGATCCTTCGCAAGCACATACGCGACATCCTCATCGGTCGCATCCTCCACGATCTTAGCACTCTCCTGCGCGCGGTCTCTTAATGACCAGCCATCGGCAAGCATCGCATCCATCGGGTGCGCTCCCTCCGATATGGCATCACACATTTTCTGGTAGATCGCGCCATCTACGCTGTTTTCATTCCATCCGGCAATCTGGTCGGAAACTGCCCGCAGATCCTGTAAATATGTGAGATTGTCCGCAGTCAGCGGCAAGCCCTGCTCCAGCAAAAAGCGGCTGTCCTGCAAGGTCTGTTCATTTACCTCCAAGCCTGCGCTTTGGATGATCTGTGCGATCTGATCCTGCAGCTGTGCAAAATCAGCATCACTCATGCCTGCTTCTCCGCTGCGGCTCTCGCTGATACTGTACTCGGCGCGGTAGATATTGGCGATCGTTGGCGGCAGCGCATTTTTGATCAGGTAAGAAATGGCATCTGCGCCCAAGGGTGCAAGCTGTCCTGCCTTCTCCCCCGCGTCTGCCATGTCGTTTATGTTCTGCGCGGTCTGCGGAAGATCCTGCGCCATCAGCTGTGCCGCAATCTGCTGCGCCACCTCCACGCTTCCGGTGATCTCGGCAAGCTGCTCCTCGGACAATGTGTCCCCATACGCCGAGATATCCACGCCCGCCTTGGCGAGCGCCGCCTTGATCTTGTCTGTGACCGTGATGATCGTCTTTGTGTCGGTATCCGCAACGGAATAACCATCCTCCTGCATCTGCTTTAAGTCCGCTTCCGAGGTCGTGTTAGCAACAACTGCCATCTCGTTGCTGCGCTCTGCCGCAGAGGTATCATCCGCTGTCAACGTATCTGCTACGGTTTTGTCATGCTCTGCGGTTGGGCGTGAGTAGGTAGTCTGTGACATATCGACGGTCTCTGCCGCATGGATGCTCGTCTCGTCATCCTTTTTTACAGTGCCTGCCACATGGACTCCGCCGCTCTTGTCGGCTCCCTGTGCTATGTAATTCTCAATTCCCTTGGTATTTTCCTGCGTGTTGTGACTATATGATAAACTGTCCAAAAGCTTTGTCTGATCTACCTGCATACCGCACCTCGTTTCTATGTGACGGTTCGATGTCCCGCATATCTCCGGTGCCGAATCGTTACTCTATGGAATATATCGGCTCATCCGGTGCATAAATTAAGTTCCGGAGACATTCCTGTTAAATGGAAATGTGCCGGCTCTGCCGCTGCGCTTACTTTTGCGCTGTGTGAAGCAGTTTTTCCGGAAATTTCTTGCCTGGGTCTCCCCTTTGGGCTATATTTAACTTACATGCGGCAGGGAAAATTTGAAAATTTCTGCGGAATAAATTTATCATCCCCAGCAAATGGAGGGTTTCCGCCTGGGGCGGGGTGCTTTCAAAAAAGTGTAATTTGAGTGGAGGAAATGATTATGAAAAAAAGTGCATCAAGAAAAAAGCTGATTGTTGCGGCGGTTATCGCAATTCTGATCGTTTTTGCGATCGTGCTTCTGTACCACTTCAACTATATCCCGCACCGCAAATATTCCGGTGAGCATTTCGGGATCACGCAGTACATCAGCGGCACAGACCGGGATGGAGACGGGATTGACGATCAGACCGATCTGTTAAATTCGGTGCGCGCCTATCTGGATACAAAGCCTAAGTACAAAAGCAAATACTATACGTCCGGTTACCCGGATGATGAATACGGTGTCTGCACGGATGTGGTAGCGTTTGGACTTCTTGGTGCCGGATACGATCTTCAGGAGCTGATGGATGCGGATATCACGCAGTCCCCGGAGGATTACGGAATTGAAAAACCGGATAAAAATATTGACTTCCGCCGCGTGGTCAACATGGCGGTCTATTTTAAAAAGTATGCCGTTTCGCTGACTACCGACACCAGTGAGATCGACCAGTGGCAGGGCGGCGATATTGTCGTGTGGAAACATCATGTGGGCGTTATCTCTGATATGCGCAATTCCAAGGGCGTGCCTTTCGTGCTGCACAACGGCTCCCCGTATCAGGCGGGATATGAGCAGGATGTGTTAGAAACGTATGGAGAGATCCTTGGTCATTACAGAATCTCTCCACTCTCTGAATAATAATTAACTGCGCTCCGGTCTTAGACTTATCCAGCTTCGGGATGCCGGGTAATGAAAAATCACTTCATTTGCTGAATGCGCTTGTTCATCCTCTCTGCCTCTTTGCGGTAATAGCACATGAAAAGCGCCCGTAGGATAAATGCCACTCCAATCTGAATTGCCGCGATTATAATTCCCTGGAAAATAGATTGGGCACCACCCAGCCAGCCGACGGCATAAGCAACGATCGTGTAGACCACGCACCCGATTCCCATGTGGATCAGTACCCGGATCGGCATTGGCAGATTGTCTTTTTGGTATACGACAGATGGGAGTCCAAATCCCAAGCCTACCACAATACAGCCGGTAACCATCTTCGTAAACCGGTAATTATCCAAACTGAAATTCCCACCGTATGCAATATCAAAAACAATTCCTGTCAGGCAAAAGATTGCCAGTGCAACTCCGATACTCATAACCGTAGCGCTGATCATGCTTTTCGTTATCTCTTTCATCGTTCTTCTCCTCCTATAAGCCAAGATATTTTTTAAATTGTGGCAGATACCTTCTTGACACATAATCCTTGCATCCATTCTTCAATTTCAAAAGAAGGGTTCCGCTAAATCCGCTCTCAACACTATCCATATAAGATAAGTTTACCAGTGTGGATTTTGATATCTGCATAAACTGCTTTCCCAACTGCTGCTCCAATTCATAGAGCCGCTTTCTCGATCGGTAACTTCGGTCTTTTCCGTAAATGACCGTATCCCCATTCTCCACCCTGACCATGTATATTTCCTTTGGCAGCAAAATAATGATATCCTTTTCATTCTGCAGGGCTGTGACCGGACTTTCGTTCAAGCTGAATCCATCGATCACACGCTGGATCTCGTCTGTCATCCTGTCCGTATAAATAATGGCGTATGGTTCTTTGTATTCCGTCGAAAGTGCTACACTTACTTTCATATTTGATTCTCCTTTCGCTTCGTTGAGGACATCATACAATATCTTAACCGCCTTGTCTCACATTTCGCGATAAGTGGCAAAAAACAATAGGTAAACTGCAACACCCCGAAGCTGACGCTCCGGGGTGTAATAATCTTGCTTATTATCTTGCTTACTATCTTGCGTATTATCTTACTATTTAAATTTTTTCCGGAGATATACCAGAACAACCGCCAGACATTCGATGCCGTAAACGCCCCAGAAAATAGCGCGCCGGACTGCTGCGGTCTGCTCAGCCTCCTTTAGGTCTTGCTGGGTGCACACCGTGATCGGAAGGATCGTTCCGTCCTTTGCGGGATACCGGATGGTAACGACGTTTTTGTTGCGAGCCACATACTCGCAGACCACGTTGCCGTTCCTGTCCTCCAGCCTGCGCGTCAAAGCCTCCTCCTCGCTGATCTCGTTGCCATTCTGATCGTAATAGGTGCCTGCGCCGCTGTCCTCACTGGCAATCTCCACCGCATCCCCGTATGAGGTCGCTCCGTATTCATAATCCGCCGGAATATCCTGCTCCATATATTTGATGAAGCTGTCGTAATCCTCAAACGTCGTGCCTTTCATAAGGCTGAACGGTTCCGCGATCCAGATGGAAGTGGTAAGCTGTTCCGCCACAAATGTTACTGCCAACAGTGCGATCAGCACGATCGCGCAGCTGCGTTTCAGCTTATGGTTGTGCTGATAAGCCAAAAGCTCTTCCCCGGACAGCGTATATGTGCCTCTTTTTATAAGGGTTGCATTGAAAAAATACAACACGATGGCGTAGATCAGCAGACATACCGCCGCACCTACCGCGCCCCAAGCGAGCATACTGCCGGCTTCAAGCCCAAGGTTTGCGCCAACCAGAAGCAGCGGAGCGCAAAAACCGATAAAACCGATTGTCAATCCGATTGACTTCTGTGCCAGGCAGATAACTTTTCTCTTGTAACCGGAAAGCATCTCCTCATCCAGCCCTGCGTCCTCCACGCTTAAAAATGCCCGGTTTACGAATATTGCCTGACAGACTATGCTTGCGGCAAAAAAGAGCATTCCAAGGAAAAATCCCAACACCGCCTTTAAAAATGCCAGATTGCAGATCAGCGCAACGATCAGACCGACCGCCGAAACTCCCATCGCGATATAGAAGCAGTTCGTATACTGCGTCAGCGTGGACTTTAACAATCGCTGGCGCTGTTTTTCTGCCTTTGGCGTCGTCTCGTCTGCACTCTCTGATGCCTCGGCGCGCTCCGTCGGTGATTTCCGTTCCCCGCGGAGCAATTCGTCGCAGGTCACATCAAAGATTTCCGCAATGATCGGAATTACCGCCAGATCCGGTGCGCCGTCGTTTCGCTCCCACCGGCTGACCGTCTTGTCTGATACATTCAGGCGATCCGCCAACTCCTTCTGTGTCATGCCATTTGCTTTTCGTAATGCGGCAATAAAACCGCCGATCGTTTTCTTTTCCATAGTCATCCTCCTCCCGGATATGCAAAGCTGCTTTTGTTTTCACCTTGATTCTACGTTTCCGAGGGTGAGAATACCACCCAAAAGACTTGGAATCTCTCTCATATTCCGGGAATTACATATAAACAGCGAATCCACGCCACCCGATCAGGCATCTTTTAGAAATTCTGTATGATAAATTACTTCCTTTCCAAGACTTTTTGCAAACGCAATCTCCTTCTTCACCTGCTCGCCAATATAGCCGTGAAGATCAACCACATAAACCGCATCTGCAAGTTCTATCTTTTTAAAATGTGCCGAATTTAGAGCTTTTATATCCTCTTCGCCAAGCTCCAATTTATCTTCATTATAAACACATTGCAGCACACACATATCATGCTTTGCCTCCAAATCAAACGCAATTCGTTTCATTTCTTCCGCAAATTTCATGCTTCCGCAGATCGTAGCTATTTTCAAAGTTGCTCCTCCATAAGATTTTTATTTATGCCTGTATTTATTCAGTACCGCGTCCGGGATATGGCAATAGCTGCAATCCTCCGGGAATCGCTCCAGATGGTGCTGATGCTCCTCGGCGCTTCTGACATAATTGGTTAATGGCAGCACTTCTACGACAATTTTATCCCGATCTTCCCGCTGTTCGATAAAATTTCTGGCTTCTTCAAGATGCGCCGTAGATGTACTGTATATTCCGGTTCTATACTTTTTCCCGACATCAACACCCTGCTTGTTAAGACTGTACGGATCAATTATTTCAAAGAGATGCCCCATAAGGTCTGTGATCGTGGTTGCCTTTTCATCAAAGCTAACCTTCACGCATTCCGCGTATCCGTCATACTTACCATCCAGAGTGTTTGTTTTTCCGTTGGCTCTTCCTGCCTCTGTCATTTGAACACCCGGCAGGCTATCAAAAAAGTGCTGCACGCCCCAAAGGCAGCCACCGGCTATGTATACTGTTTCCATGTTTCTTCTATCCTCGTATCCTCATCAAAACTAATAATCTCATACCATTACCTCCACATACATCATAACTGCATCCCTTACTCCAAGCCTAACTGCGTATTCAATCAATCTTGTCAGATTCTTTTCCTTGGAGGCCATATATTCTTTGATTGCAGTCTGATATAGCTGGATTTCATATTTTTTTCTGTCCTTGATCAAATCACAAATACATCTTTCCTTGTCATATACCTTAACCATATTTCCACTACTTGATGGAACCTCGCAAATTCCCATATCTATAATTTCTGCGTTGGCATAATGGACTTCTTTGTTTTTATTTTTGATATGCGAAGCGTTGTAACCAACAGGAACTGTAAAACAAATATGACTGTACTCTCTGTCAGTCAGACCATGTAGATACAAAGCAGTTTCTCCTGAGTAGATAATATTCTTGTTCCGCTCCTGAAGTACAAACAGCTCATCCAGCCACACATCCTCTAAAATGTAGATTCCATGCGCCACTTTTTCCATGCCATGCTCTCTGATGTATTTTGAAACAGATGGCTTTGATACACCTGACTCAACTGCTTTAGATGTAATCAAATATCCGTTATCTTTTTCAATTAAGGCATCCAAAATATCAGATGTTGCCATAGCAGCTCTCCTTATAATTTTTACTTTTACGCTTAAATTTTAAATCTATTATGCGCAAAAGTAAATAATTTTATTCTATTTTTCAAAAATAACCCCGGCAAGAACGTTATGTCATTCTTGCCAGGGTTCCCTGATTTATAATACCAGCCTCATGTATACAAGCTCCTGCGCGCCGGAATACTTCGAGATAAATCCAAGCGGATTGCGCCCATACTCCACGAACCCAATGTTTTTGTACATATTGACCGCTCTCTCGTTATCTGCGACAACCTCCAGCTCCAGCTGCTTGTAGCCAGCATTTTTGGCGCATTGCACACAGGCGTTCATGATCTTTTTGCCGATGCCAAGTCCCCAGTATGCCTTTACGACATCAACGCCAAATTCCGCGCGGTGTCTGACTTTGTATTTATTGCCAACGGCAAAAACGCTTGCTGTGGCGACGATTTTGTCGTTTATGACAGCTAACAGCATTACTTCGTTATCGCTCTCGGCTACTTTCTGGAGATATTCGCTCTCGCCTTTTGCATCGAATTTATGCTCGTCCGGATAGGAACGCAGGTAATCCGACTCGCTGTGTGTCACCACGAACAGCTCCGACATTGCAGGTCCATCTTCATAAACGGCATTTCGTATTATGCAGTCTTGTCCGTTTTTCAGGACTACTTTTTCTTTATATTGCATTTTGTTCTCCTTCCGGCAAATTCTATTTTTGCTTGCGCAGCACCAATAAAAAGCGATGGATCTTTCCTTCCACGCAACCGTTTTGCTCTAAAATCTGTTGTGCATACAGCAATCTGTCTTTGCATTTATCCACAGAAAAGTCGGGAAATTCCCACTCTATAATATGCGCAAACCAGACAAGCGCACCTATATCGAAAAATTTGATCGGTCTGAAGCATTCCTGCGCATCCAGGATTTCAAAACCGGCACCGCAAAACTGTCTGCTTACAATGTCCAGATACTGTTCCGGAAATGGAAGCTCCGTTTTACCTAAGAGAAGTTCCACCAATTCACGGTCATTCTCAGCGCCTACCTGTTCGGTGATAAAAATTCCTCCGCCTTTCAAAACGCGATGTATTTCTTTGACATTAAAATCCCCATGACGATTGATGACAATGTCAAATTCAGAATCACTAAATGGCAACGAATCTCTTCCGTCGCCCGCACGGAAATCAATCCCAAGCGGCAGTAAGGTCTCTCTGCATAACTGAACATTTGGGGGATAGGCTTCGGTTGCACATGTCTTTTCATAAGGATGGCAGAGTGATAACAGAAATTCGCCGCCACCTGTGTCGATGTCCAGCAATTTCATTTCCGGCTTTAGGTAATCCTGTATGATATGCTGATAGCTCCAAGGCAAGTCCGATTCCTCCGTATATCTCCCTTCGATATGCGAAAAGTCCCACCCGTGGATGTGTGCAATGCTTTCTTCTCTTTTCCAAATATTTATAAGTTCATTTTCTTTCATCGTAGCTACTCCTTTTTGAATGTTATTTTTATACATCAATTAAAGGTGCAGCCAACCTGACAACATCATAAAATAACCTCGATACAACCTGTTGCCAGATTTACAACTGCACCGAGTAGTTACCTCGAATAAGCCTCATCTTGTGAGTTCACCACCTTTCAAATTATCTATATCAATATAGCATTTCTCCGCCAAGAAACGCTCCCCTTACCGCGCTATTTCCCAGCTCCTACAACCACCACTCCGGCGTAAGTTCGCCAAGCGTTACGACACGCTTGTTTTCGTAATCCATCATGATCTCGATATTGCGGTAATCCTCCGGCATCAACTGCGTCATAAATTCGCGGCACGCTCCGCATGGCGGGATCGCTTTTCCATCACGATCGATCGCAATAACCCGCTTGATCGCATCCTCTCCATTTGTGATCATGTTAAAAATCGCATTGCGCTCGGCGCATACACCCAGCGTACACGCGGTGTCAACGCAGACTCCAACATAGATGTTCCCTGATACGGATTCCACGGCTGCCGCAACACCGCCTGCTTCGATTATTTTTGAGACTTCTCTCGGTCTTAAGACCTTCTTCGCTGCGTTATATAGTTCATTCCATTTTTCGTTCATTCTTAAATACCTCTTTGTAAAATTCCTTTACAACTTCATTCTGCCCTGCACAATCTCCTAAAGCAAAAAGCAGCGCCGGCTGAGGTTGTTTGTAAAACACCCCGGTTGACGCTGCTTTTACGCATATTCCGGTTTACCCGGAACTTTATTTAAAACTTAAATACCGCTACGCCATACGCCGGAAGCGGGTAAGCCAAGGAGTATTTCCTGCCATCGCAAGGAATCTTCTCTGCCTTGTAGCTTGTCGGGCGTGCTTCGTCCTCGCCGCCGAATTTCTTGTCCTCACTGTTCAAAATCAGCTTATAGCTCTTTTTCTTCGGAACACCGACGCGGTACTCTAAACGCTCCACCGGAGTGAAGTTGATCACAAACAACAGATTGTTCTGACCATCCTTGCTCTTTCTCACGAAGCTGAAAATACTTCTGTCGCAGTCGTCCGCATTGATCCACTCAAAGCCCGCCCAGGTAGTGTCCTGCTCGTACATACACGGATTGTTCTTGTAGATATGCAGCAGCTCCTTCATCCAGTCCTGAACCTTCTTGTGGTTCGGGTTCTCAAGGAGATACCAGTCCAGCTCTCTTGCCTCGCTCCACTCCTGCTCCTGCGCGAACTCCTGTCCCATGAACAGAAGCTTCTTGCCGGAATGTCCCATCATAAAGGCATATCCCGCCATCAGGTTCTTGAACTTATCCCCCTCAAGTCCCGGCATCTTGTTAAGCATGGAACATTTTAGATGAACGACCTCGTCATGGGAAAGTACCAAAATATACTTCTCGCTCTCGTTGTAGCTCATGGCAAACGTCATCTTGTTGTGGTTATTCTTGCGGAAATATGGATCAAGCTTCATATAATCCAGGAAGTCATGCATCCATCCCATGTTCCACTTGTAGGAGAAGTTAAGACCATCCTCCTCAACCTTGCCGGTCACCTTCGGCCATGCAGTCGATTCCTCCGCGATCATGACAGCGCCCGGATTTCTTCCGAGGATCAGCGTGTTGATATGCTTGAAAAACTCGATCGCTTCGAGGTTCTTGTTGCCGCCGTATTTGTTCGGAATCCACTGACCGTTTTCCTTGCCGTAATCCAGATAGAGCATCGATGCAACTGCATCCACGCGAAGTCCGTCGATATGGTAATTCTCAACCCACATCAGCGCGCTTCCGATCAGGAAATTCTTAACCTCTGTGCGTGAGTAGTCAAAGATCTTCGTACCCCAGTCCGGATGCTCCCCCTTGCGCGGATCGGCATACTCGAAAAGTGCCGTGCCGTCAAACTCCGCAAGCCCGTGTGCATCCTTCGGAAAATGCGCCGGTACCCAGTCCAAGATCACACCGATCTTGTTCTTGTGGCATTCGTTTACGAAGTATGCAAAATCCTTCGGTGTGCCGTAGCGGGAGGTCGGTGCGTAATATCCGGTAACCTGATAGCCCCAGGAACCATCAAACGGATACTCGGAAATTCCCATAAGCTCGATATGCGTGTAGCCCATCTCCTTCACATAGGAAATCAGCGATTTTGCCAGCTCACGATATGTATAAAAGCCCTCATCCTCACGTCCCGGATGGCGCATCCATGATCCCGGATGTACCTCGTAGATCGACATCGGCTGCGCGTAAATATCTTCCTTTGCTGCCTCTGCGCGGGACTTCATCCACACAGAATCAGACCATCTAAAATGGCTGATATCAGTTACCACGGAAGCGGTTCCCGGTCGAAGCTCCGCATAGTTTGCGAACGGATCTGCCTTATACAGCTTTCTTCCGTCCGGCGTGTAGATCAGGAACTTGTAAAGAGCACCCTCTTTTACCCCCGGAATGAAAAGCTCGTACACGCCCATGCTCTCCGGCTGTACGCGGTTCATCCGGTATTCGCTCTCGTTCCACTCGTTGAAGTCACCGATAACAGCTACACTTGCAGCATGTGGTGCCCATACATCAAAAATTACTCCTTTTTTTCCATCTACGGTTGCGGCATGTGCGCCCATCTTGCGGTAGATGTCATAGTGTGTCCCCTGTCCAAACAGGTAACAGTCCATCTCTGTAAAATTATTCATTTACCCCTCCACCTTACTACTTGAAATCCTTCTCTCTTAAGACGATGCAGTCATCGTCGGTATATCTTGCAGCGGTCAGAATACTGATCGCCTTTTTGATTCCGCCATGTGCTTCACGGTCAATCGCCTCATCCACGATCTCTTTTACCTCGGTAAGTGTGGTTGCCTGATCCAGCCGCTGGATATTGCTGATGCGGTTGTAAAGCGCCAACACCGCCATCTCGTCGATCTCATATCCAAGCTCCTTGGCATAAGATCTCGCAAAGGTTACCAGCTCATCATTGGTAAAGATCGGTACACTGACTCTCTCCGTGAACTTCTTGGCAAACCCGTCGTCCTGCATAAGAGCCTTACGGATTCCTTTTGTTGTATCCTCAAGGATCACAAGCACGCCGCTGTCATCCTGTGCGAGCAGTAAAGATAATGTTACCGCAGATTCTCTTGAGAGATCCCCTGCGCGTTCGATGATCAGGCAGCCTCCGGAAACCTTGCGCAAGAGTGCCTGAATATCCTTTTTGTTGAGTGCCTGTGCATCGATTTTTCCGACCTTGCCATTCGGCCTGCCGCACTCCTTCTGGAGCACCTTGATGATGCTCGTTGCAAGCATGGTCTTTCCGCAGCCCTGTCCGCCCTGAATGATGATATTGCCGGTGGACGCCGTGCGGTCTTCCTTCAGATGCCGTACCGCATGTGTCAAAGCCTGGCACAACTGGCTCTCCATCCCCTTAACCGGGACAAAATAGGAGAAAATTGCCTTCTGTTCATTGGTAAGGTGATCGATCACCGTTTCTTCCGGTTCCTCGTCGTCAAGTCCAAGATCTTCCGGCATTGCAATCTTCGGAAGCTCCGGGATTTCAGCAGGCGCATCCTGCGACGGTGTTGTTTCTTCTGCAGCCTGCGGAAGCTCCGGGATTTCGGCAGGCACATCCTGCGGCGGTATTGCTTCTTCCGCAGCCTGCGGAAGCTCTGGGATTTCGGCAGGCACATCCTGCGGCGGTATTGTTTCTTCCGCAATCTCCGGAAATTGCCCATCTTCGAATGTATCCTGTGTCGGCTCGTCCTCTGCCGGCTCGTCCTGTGGAGGCGCGAACCCGTCCTCCGCATCCTGTATCTGTTCGGCCGGGATCGGCACTACCGCTTCGCCCGGTGTGATTTCTTCTGCGACCTCCTCTGTGTGAGAAACTGCGCGCTCTGTCTCTGCTGCCTCACCCGCATTGGAAAGATATTCCTTCTCCAAAAGCTCCTTCGGGCTGACGCCTGCGTCCAGCTGCGGAATCACGTCGTTCAGACGGTCCATGATGTCTCCGGCTTCCTGCAATGCACGCGCCTTTGCCGACTCAAGCCGTCTCTGCTCTGCATCCTGAAGTGCAGCCTCCGCAGCGCGCTTGGTCTTTTCCCATTCCTCAAGGACATCCTCTATTGTGATCTGTCCGGTGATCTGACGCTCAAGTTCGGTCTTTTCATTGACCACAAGGCTCATCTGTCCATCGTTCTCCTCACCGAGGAACTCCTGGAAATTAAGCTTGAGCGAACCGTCGATCTCCTCATCTGTCTCGATATGATTGTTTGCCGCCTCTTCCTGCTTCTGGAGCTGCAGATATGGGATGTTGTCACCAACGATTTTCTTGATATTGTCAATGGTATCGTTGACGGTCGTCTTCTCTGTTGCATCGATGATCTGCTGCATGCCCTTTGCGATCTCCTTCTGGAGATTGACGGTATTAAAACGCTCCGGCGAAATAGATACCTGCGGAATCTCGACCGGATCGTGTACATATTCCCCGGCACGCTTCATCTCATCTGCACCGATGGTCGTGATGCCTTCCTTTGCCAGACGGAACTTGCGGTACTTCTCCTCCTGTGCTCTGGTAAGCGGCTGGTAGAGCATCTTAAGCTCCAACGCGCGCTCCACATAAGGTCCGTCGCCAAACCAGAGAATCAGCTCATCACATGCCTCCACGCACTTCTCGCTCTCGTTCGCCTGATGATAGAGGTTCGCAAGCTCGAATGCCCATTCCTCGGTATACTCTTTCTCTTTGAATTCTTCGAGAATGTCGATCAGCTTGGAAATATCCGTGCCGCGTTCCTTCTCAATCTCGTAGCGCAGTACATACCGCAGATTGTCATGCGGTGCGATCTCCACAAACTCCTGATAATACTCCTCCGCAGCATCGAAGTCCTTCATCTTGACTGCGACCTCTGCCAGACGGTAGATGATCATACGCCCGATCGGGGAACGGTCATACGCGCAGAGCAGGATCTCCTTGCTCTCCTCATAACGTCCGACCTTCTCGTAAATCTCTCCGACACGAACCAGCGCATTTACATTCTTGACCTTGTTCCAGCTGATGGAATCCGCAAGCTCCGCGGCTGCGGTGTAATTGCCCTCCGCACAAAGCGTTTTCATTTGATCTATTTTTAGATTGTATTCGTACTTATCCAATGAAGTCCACCTCAGACTTTTTAATATGGTGTATCTCTCACCCGAAAAAGGGTATAGAAACCTATATTTAGTTTATCATACGCCCTATGTGTTGTCAAAAAAATATGGGAAAAGAATTGCGAATGTTTTTGCAAATAGTAACGCAAAAGCACCAGAGCCTGTACCTTTAAAAAGGTCGCAAACTCTGGTGCCGGTTATTACTTGTTCTTGTTTATTTTTGTCAGGCTGTTATTTCTGCGCAGCCCCATCTTCCTGCTTTTCCTGTTTGGCCTCCGGCTTCTGCCCGTCTGCCGGTGCAGCGCCCTGTGCTTCTTCCTCCGCGAACTCGTCCAAAGGGGTGTAGCGCAGCGTGTTCGTGTCGAGATTTACGCCCCGCATTTTTACATAGTCAGAGGTTGGTGTCGGCAGCTTACGTCTCGCAAGTCCGTAGCGCACCAGCTTGCCTGCGATATAGTAGATAACCGCCATGATCGGTACGCCGAGGAGCATTCCGAAGAATCCCCAGATACCGCCGAATACAAGGATCGCAAACATAACCCAGAATGAGGACAATCCGGTGGAGTCACCTAAGATCTTCGGTCCGATGATGTTGCCATCCACCTGCTGCAGCACGATGATGAAAATGAGCAGATACAGTGCATGCCACGGACTTTGGATCACTACCAGCAGCAATGCCGGGATCGCTCCGATAAACGGTCCGAAGAACGGGATAATGTTCGTCACGCCGACAATAACTGCGACAAGGATCGGAGATGGTATATGCAGGATCAGGCATCCGACATAGCAGATTCCTCCGATGATCGCGGAATCTATGATCTTTCCGGTTATGAAGCCACCGAAGATCGAGCTGGATTTGCGCACGGTATGCACGATGATGTTGCCTACGCGCGGGCGGAAAACCGCAAAAACGATCTTTTTGCTCTGTCCCTGCAGCGTCTCCTGAATGGACATGACATACGCGGCTACAAACAGTCCGATGACAAAGTTGACAATGACCTTGACCACACTGATCACACCGGTTGTGATCGATGCGATAGAGGACTGGATGAGCGGGAGCAGATCCTCCTGCGCCCAGGTCTCCACATAGTTTGTGGCGTTGATCAGCACATCACTGAGCACAGCCGCAGCTTCACTATCGCCAAAATCACCTGCCTGGATAAAGCGCACCAGATTCTGTACCTGTCCCGGCAGCACTTCGATCAGCATTGCAATACTGCTGACTACCGATGGTGCGATCGCAGCAATAAACAGCACGATGATCAGAAGCAGTACCAGTATGGCGCAGGCGATTCCAAGACCTCTTGACAGCTTTCTCGCCCGGCTCTCCTTCTTCATCCTTTTTCCAAAGAAGCGGAAAAACGTCCGTTCCCAGAACTTCATGATAGGGTTGAGCAGATATGCAACCACAAGACCGATGATGATCGGCTGTGCCGCCTTCATAACCTTGTTCCACGCATCCGCAAAGCCCTCATATCTTTGAATGATAAAGAAAAACAGGATACACGCGGCTATGGTCACAAACACCATCAGCCCGATGCTGATATAAAAGCTCTTATGAAGTACGATCTTTTCACGGTCATCTTCCGTGATACGTTCGATCTGTGCACCTGTTTTTGGTTTTTTCGATTCCGACAATCACTTGCCCTCCTTATCCGCGATAATAATTGATCAGGCAGCCCTTCAGGATAATCTCCTGTTCGTCCGGCGTAAGCGCACCCATCTTGAGGGTAAACGGCTCAAGCTTTCCTTCCTTCACAACGTATGCCGTAAATTCTGTCGCACCGTCTGCGATAGCCTTGCGGATATCCGGCAGGAACAGATAGTCTAAGTTCCTGAACGGAAGCTCACCCTCATCAATGATGAACGGAAGCATTCCCCAGTTGATAAGGTTGGAGCGGTAACGCTTTGTCGCATATTCATTTGCGATATTTGCCCAGCCGCCGAGTACCTTCTGGCAGGAAGCAGCCTGCTCACGCGCAGAGCCGTCGCCCGGCTTTACCGCGAAGATCGTGCTTCCGAAGCCGATATTGTCGCCGAGTCTGCCATCGTGGAAGTCCTTTTCCGGGAAAGCGGCTTTGATCGCCTGCATAACCGGGGCAACCTCCTCGAATGCCTTGCCCGGACACTCATCTGCCTCTACTGCCTTCTGTGCCTTCTGGATCGCCTTTGCTCGTCCGACATACTCCGGATCTTTTCTGGACAATGCAAACTCTGCAAGTCCAAGCGGGTTGGAGCGGAAGGACGAGGTCTCACCGGACGGGATCAGCTCATCGGTCGTGGTTACCGGATCGTGGATCTCGGATACAACCTTCAGTACAAGATTCTCCGGAAGCGCACTCATTGCCGGCCAGTCCTTGATGTTTGGTCCAAACTGGATCTCCTGATTTGGATCGGCTACACCGTGGCTGTCAAATACACGGTTCTCGTAGATCGTCTTGTCAAAGAAATACTTCGGCTTGGTGTAGTTGACATCCATATCGGTCGCTGCGGTAAGGTAGCCCTTGTTTGCTGCGGTTGCTGCGATGGAACGTGCGTCCATAAGCGCAACGGAGGATACCTGTCCGTTCTGTACCTTGGAGCCTTCGCGGTTCGGGAAGTTTCTTGTGGAGTGACGGATGGAGAAGGCATTGTTTGCCGGAGTATCTCCTGCTCCGAAGCACGGTCCGCAGAAAGCGGTCTTCACGATCGCGCCTGTCTCAAGAAGCTTTGCTACTGCGCCGTTCTTTACAAGCTCCATGTAGATCGGTGTGGATGCCGGATATACGCTGAGCGTAAATTCGTCTGAGCCGATGGAGGCTCCCTTTAAGATGTCGGCAGCGTCACAGATATTTTCAAATCCACCTCCGGCACAGCCTGCAATGATACCCTGATCAACATAGAGTCTGCCGTTGTGTACCTTGCTCTTTAGATCGAGCTTAACCTTGCCGTCGAAGCTGACTTCTGCGCGCTTCTCGCAGTCGTCGAGGATGTCGAGAAGGTTCGCGTTCAGCTCCTCGATCGTGTAGGTGTTGCTCGGATGGAACGGCATTGCGATCATTGGCTTGATCTCGCTGAGGTTGATCTCGATAAAGCTGTCATAGTAAGCAATCTCGCCCGGATTTAACTCCTCAAAGTCATCCTCTCTGCCGTGGATCTCATAAAATTCCTTTACCTTGTCGTCGGTTCTCCAGATGGAGGACAGGCAGGTGGTCTCTGTGGTCATTACGTCCACACCGATTCTAAAGTCAACGCTTAAATTGGATACGCCCGGTCCGACAAACTCCATGACCTTGTTCTTTACAAAGCCCTTGTCGAATACCTCTCCGATGATCGCAAGCGCAACGTCCTGCGGGCCTACGCCCTTCATCGGCTCTCCGGTCAGATATACGCCGACAACCTCCGGCATATCCACATCATAGGTCTTGTTCAAAAGCTGTTTTACAAGCTCCGGACCGCCCTCTCCGATCGCCATTGTACCGAGTGCGCCGTAGCGGGTGTGGGAATCGGATCCGAGGATCATCTTGCCGCCGCCTGCGAGCATCTCGCGCGCATACTGGTGGATGACTGCCTGATGAGGCGGTACATAGACTCCGCCATACTTCTTGGCACAGGTAAGTCCAAACATATGGTCATCCTCGTTGATCGTTCCGCCGACTGCACAAAGGCTGTTGTGGCAGTTGGTAAGCACATACGGGATCGGGAATCTCTCAAGTCCCGAAGCTCTTGCTGTCTGTATGATTCCAACAAAGGTAATATCATGTGAGGTCAGTTTGTCGAATTTGATCTGCAGCTTGTCCATGTTGCCGGATGTGTTGTGCGCTGCCAGAATACCGTAAGCAATCGTATTTTTCTTTGCTTCTGCAGCGTTTACGTCCTTGCCCGTCCTGCTCTTTACAGCCGCTGGTGCTTCCGGTGACTGAATGACAACGTCCTTACCGTTGATAAGGTACGCGCCCTGTTCGTATAACTTCATTGTGTTTACCTCCGTTATGATCGTTATATTTTTGGGTATAGTATATCGTTTGCGGTTATTTTTATCAAGCAATTCCAAACGAAACCGTAATAATAAACAGGTCTCCGTCGATGGTCAGCGTAAATATGCCGCCCATCAGCTCGGTCAGGCTCTTTGTGATGGAAAGTCCAAGCCCGCTTCCCTCGGTCGTCCGGGAAGTCTCACCCCGGACAAAACGCTCGGTCAGAGCGCCGTTTGCCAGATCTCCCTGATAGACGTTCTTGGATATGTTCTTCATGGTAAAAACAGCTTTGTCCTTCTCCACGCCAAGTTCAACATAGACGCGCGTTTTTTCAAGCGCATATTTTGCCGCGTTGGTGTACAGATTCTCGATCGCGCGGTAGAGCTGCCGTCCATCAGCCCGGATGTAGACCGGATCGTGCGGAAGCTTCGTCACGATCGTCAGGTTTCTCGCCTCGAAACGCTCGTTGAACTCGCCGCCGGTCTGGCACAAAAGCTCCACAAAGTCGATACGCTGCATATCGAGCTTCACATTGCCGGAGCTGATCTTGGATGCCTCCACCAGATCCTCGGTAAGCTGCTTCAGCCGCTGGGATTTATCGTCCAGAATGCGGATGTACTTCTGCGCATTTTCGTTGTCGATCTCCTCCCGCTTTAGCAGGTCGACATAATTGACAATGGATGTGAGCGGTGTCTTGATGTCGTGCGACACGTTTGTGATGAGGTCAGCTTTCATGCGCTCGTTGCGGATGCTCTTTGCAAGTGCTTCGCTCATGCCGTCGCGGATGTGGTTGACCGCCTCCGCCATATTCTTCTCCGTCCCGTGAAACTCCTCCACCGCAAGTGTGGTGTCCAGTGCGCCGGCCGCGATCGCCTCGATCGCATCACAGATCTTCCGCTGCTCCCGCGCTTTTCTTGAGACCGGCTGATGCCGCTGCTGTGCCTCCATGCGCTCGGATATTTTGGAATAAATGGTGTACAAAAGCGTTCTTGTATACAGTATATTTGCCTTGGAGCGGCGTATGATGCTTAAGTAAAATGTCAGAAAGATGATGTCAAACAGATATGCCAGCGTTCCGGCAGCCACTAAAAGTCCTGCCAGCTCAAACTGCTGCCCTCTCAGGCGGATCGTATAGCGCAGCAGCAGCCATATCACAACAACGAATAGGACAACAAAAACATCACCGTACACCTTGTCGATCGGGTGAAAAAATACTTCTTTTTCATCCTCGTCCCGGTATCCGGATACATTTGTCAGGTAGGCGAGCGCGATAAACGTGCCGACCAGCCCGATGACGGACAACATGCTGAATGCCATCAGGTATTCCATCTCATGCGCCCGCACCAGCGTATCCATCACAAACAGGCTGCAGATCACCATGATCATGAACATCTGATGCAAAACTGCTGCAAATAGCTTTCTCCCCAGCGTGTATTTCTTCATAGTATTAAGCCTCGATCTTGTATCCGACTCCCCATACAACCTTTAGGTATCTTGGGTCTTTGGGATTGATTTCTATTTTCTCGCGGATGTGGCGGATATGTACGGCAACCGTGTTGTCTGCCCCAATCGCCTCCTCGTTCCAGATGCTCTCGTAGATCTGGTTGATCGAGAACACTTTGCCTTTGTTCTTGATAAGCAAGAGCAGAATGTTGTACTCGATCGGTGTCAGCTTGACCTCCTCGCCGTCCACACATACCTTTTTCAGCGTATCATTGATGGTAAGTCCTCTGACCTCGTAGACCTCCTCCGCCGCTGCGTTCGCCTGATTGGAAAAGGTCGTATAGCGCCGGAGCTGGGATTTGACTCTCGCAACCAGCTCAAGCGGGTTGAATGGCTTGGTGATGTAATCGTCCGCGCCGACGTTCAAGCCGAGGATCTTGTCCGTATCCTCCGCCTTGGCGGACAGGATAATGATCGGGATGCTGCTCTCCTTGCGGATCTGCAGTGTAGCGCGCACGCCGTCTAGCTTCGGCATCATCACATCTATGATCATCAGATCGATCTTTTTCTCCTTCATCATGGCAACCGCCTGCTCGCCGTCATACGCCTTGCAGACCTCGTAGCCCTCCTGAAGCAGATAGATTTCGATCGCATCTACAATTTCTTTGTCGTCATCACATACTAAGATCGTCACGGTTTATTCCTTTCTGTGTGCATTGCCAAATGCCTTGCGGAAAAAGGACTTCTCCTCCTCCGGTGCATTCTTTGCCGGTTTGTTCTGGTTTGCTGTCTCTTCCTGCTTTGGTTCGTCCCCATCCGGTTCTTCCCCGGTGTCCTCTTTTTCTTCTGCAAGTCCGAGCTTTTCAAGATACTCTTTATTGACGCGAACCTCCGTTTTGCGGTTTGCGTAGATGGATGCCTTATTTTCCGGCGTTTTTCCTTCTCTGCGCTCTTTTTCCTTCTCGATCTCGCGATTGCGGTCCTCGATAAGCTTTAGGTATTTATCGGTATCGACGAGATCCTGAAGCTGGGATTTCAGCTCAAGCTGGTTCGTCTTTACAGTATGTTCTTCCTCCTTCAGCTTGCGGGCAAGCTCCTCGCAGATCGTCTCGACTGCGCTTGATGCCATGCGCATGATCTCCTGCGTGTGGCTCAACGCTTCATCCGTATACATGACAGATGCCGCGTAGATGTCCTCCGCCTTGTGGTTGGCGTTGCGGATGATCTCCTCGCCGTGCTTCTGAAATTCGCGCTCCGCGTGATCCCTACTCTGTGTGGTAAGCTCGTACTCATCCATGATCGCGTACATGCCCTTGTTCAGCTCGGATAGCAGATCGACCATCTCCTGTTTGTCGACGATCACCTTGCCCGGCTGCCCGCTTACCGGTTCACTTTTGGATAGCATAACGTGCAGGCTTCGTAATACTTTTTCTACATTGTCTTGTGCACTCATTTTTTTAACTCCTGATCGTTCTTAATCATGCCGTTCGTCCGCGTTGGTGTAGCATTCGCAAAAGCGCGCGGAAAATGACGGCTCTCTGCCTCCTGCGTATAGATGGGAGGTGTCCCCGAAGCCGCTGACGCGGAAGGATGCGATGCCTTCCCGCCGTTCTTCCGTGATCGCGGTCGTGACCGAGGTCGGCGCCGCGCAGAAATTATGCCACAGGATCATCGGTGATACATGTGCAAGATGACTGACCAGCACACATTCCAGTCCAAAATGGCAGAAGAATACCAGCGTGTCGTTGTTGGGCTTCTCCGCCCGGTAATAGTTGCCTTCCCGCACATATCCGTGCCCGGCGAGCAGTCCGTCGAGGCTTTTACATACCATGTCGTAGGTTTCTCTCACATGCCCCTGCCGCATGATCTCAGTGTCCGCCCATGTGTCTACGTCGTAATATTTCGGCTCTGTTGTCCAGTCCTGCGGGAGCCAGTCCCAGCAGACGGGTGACAGTGCTTCGCTGTCCGGACGGTAGATCTTTGGTGGAAATTCCTGCAGCCAGTCCATCGTCTCGGCGGTTCTTCCGAGCCTTTTTAGGGTGCAGGATGCGGTGTCCTGTGCTCGTCCGAGCGGGGACACATAGAAGTCCCTGACTTCGAGCCTGCAGATGCGGTCTGCGACCAGCTCGGCTTCTTTCCAGCCTGTTTCGGTTAATGTATCGTGTTCATAGTCCGGATCTCCATGCCGGACGATTACCAGTCTCATAGTGTGCCTCCTGTTTCTAATCTATAATGGTTGGCTGCGGGTTTATTTATATTGTATACATGATGCAGCGTATTTTGGTGCTGCTCCTTTTGGGAAAAAGCACCACCGCAAATTGCGAAATTCTAGTACAACCGTCCGGCGGTTTATTTATAAGTTCTGTCTTTTATAGGTTTGAGCACTCCAGCCCGGCGGTTCGCGGCAGAAAGACTTGCAATTCGAGAACTTTTGTGTTCTTCTTGCGGGCGGATTTTGGGAAATGTGAGCATGCCCTTCATCTGTTTGAGCTAGCCGTGTTGCTATATAGAAATCGTACATAGCGAGTTTTGAAGGGCATGCTCTAATATCAACTTCACAAAAACGCCCGCTTAGAAGAACTAAAAAGTTTGAGTGCAATCTTTCTGCCACGGACAGTCGGGCGTGGAGTGTCAAAGCCAACAAAAGACACAACCCTATCACCGCCGGAACGGTTGAAAGAATTTCTGCAATTTTTGTGGAATCGCTTTTTCTAAAAGGAGCAGCGTCAAAATACGATTTCACGATGATAACTCGAGAATATAAATAAATCCCGCAACCTCTAGTCTAC
Source organism: uncultured Agathobacter sp. (assembly GCA_934307695.1). Classification (GTDB taxonomy): domain Bacteria; phylum Bacillota; class Clostridia; order Lachnospirales; family Lachnospiraceae; genus Roseburia. Next base: position 54,077 of record CAKRCS010000010.1, read on the forward strand.
AACAAAGGCAGGCGTTGCCTCCCGGATAATCAGTCGGGATAACAGGATTCGAACCTGCGACCTCACGGCCCCCAGCCGTGCGCTCTAACCAAACTGAGCCACATCCCGATAACCTGTCTGCATAGTGCAAACAGGATTGTATATTTCATAGAAAAACATAGCAGACATTCGGGAACATTGCAACCGGATGTGCGTATGGATTTTGCATCTTTTTTATAATCCATCCAAGTTCAGGTTCACGATCAGTTTTCCTATTTTCTGCTCCTTCAAAAGATAGCTCATATAGATTGGAAGATATGTCACTGCTCCCTCCTGTTCTACATTAGCGGCAGAAAATACATAAGCCTTCTCGATATGATAATCAGGGATTTTCATAAAATTATCTAACGCTTTGTGTACCTTATAGGATTGCCCGGATTTTACCTCGATCGGAACAGCTTTTCCCCCGATCTCGATCAGCGCATCCAATTCCCCTATATTCTTCTTTTTGCAAAAATACGGTTCAAATCCATTCGCCGTTAATTGCTGCACAACTGCATTTTCAAAATGAGCGCCGTTATTTACTTCGCCATTCTTATTAATTAATTCTATTTTTGTTTCTGCCGGATATTCACTGGTAAGCAATCCCGTGTCATTGGAAAAAAGCCGGAATACATTGCTGCTTTTACTTGCCTTAAGAGGAATGACCGGAGCCTCTACATTATAAACAGGCAGAACGACACCGGCATCTTTTAACCATAAAAAGCTGTTCTCATACCGGTCGAACTTCAACTCCTTATCCAGCATTGTAAAAACAAATTTCTTATTCTGTTTATTTAATTCTGCCGGAATGACATCGTATATGGATATCAGCTTCAGCTTCTTGTCCTCTCTCTCGTATTGGGAAAAATCCTCTTTGTACAACGCTACTATGTCTCTTTGTACTTTATCAACCTCGCGGATATCCTTTGTAGCAATATAAGTTTTTACAGCATCCGGCATTCCACCGACAATAAGATATATAAAAAACAGTGATAATAATTTTTGATGTATAAATTCATCCACCGGCTGACAGGTTTCAAATTTCTCTTTTAGCATGTCTAGCGTTATATTCGATACGTTATTTGCCACCATAAACTCTTCAAAGTCCATAGGATACATCCTAAGAACCGTCAAATATCCAACCGGAACTGATGCAATTCCTTTAAGTTCCACCCCCAGCAGGGAACCGCTCATCACATATTTAAAGCTGCCTTCCTCTACAAGAAATTTTATCTTTGTCACTATTTCCGGACATTTTTGGATTTCATCAAAAAAGACTATCGTTTCCTGCGGTTTGCAGTCTTCCGGCATGATCATCTTCAATTTCACCAGAAAATCTTCCGCACTCATTTTTGCATTAAGGTAATCAACCATATCCGGCTGATCTATAAAATTGATTTCAAACTTAGTGTATCCGCTTTTGGCAATTTCTTCCCTTATAAGCCAAGTTTTACCGATCTGCCTTGCGCCTATCACCAACAATGCCTTGTTAGAATTTTTCATCCATTCTTCTATGGTGATTGAATCTTTTCTATACATAATCTCTGCCCTCCTTTTTAACAATATATCTTTTGCCCCGTTTTTTCAACATAATTTATGTGATTTTGCCCCGTTTTTTGTTGTTATTATAGATATTTTTGCCCCGTTTTTCTAAAATATTTCTTGTAGAACAATTCTTTGCCCCGAAATTGCAATAAGAATAGCGCGGCATAAAGCAAAAAACAGATGAAAGTCTTTACACGCTTCCATCTGCTTCAATATACCTAATTTTATTTGACTGCCATATATAGCATCAAGGATAGCTCTATCTCATCTTCATCCATCATTCCAGTCTCTTTAAAACCTTTGTTCTTATATAAATTTAATGCATGAATATTGTCCATATTACAGGTTAATGTTACTTTGTCCGATGCTCCAAAGGGTTTCGTTTTAATGTACTCAATCGTCAGATCCAATGCAATACTTCCATACTAATAAGTTGTGAAATTCTTATCTGGTAAAATTGCAAAAGCATAAAATCAAGAATGTAATTCTCATGACCTTGGCAACCGATTTATTCGCGTGCTTTTCATTCTGTACCAGAACTCCTCCCCGTTCTTCCATATCATCTAACCTCCCATATAAATTTTAGGTGATTTATCACAATAATTACTCTATCGTTAATTGATTTCATTGTCTAGATACAGATAACTAACATGCATTAAATCGGTACCAAGATGCATGATAATTGAATTTTCTACAATACTGCGTCATTTTTATCTGTATATATCTTTCTGCACATTTTTCAGTGCAGGAGTTCCCCAAGCAACGGTTCTTACTTCTATCCAGAGGTACCTGTGGAGAAGCTGCGTTCCTATCGGAAGAAGCAGTAAATGTTATGGCATAGGCTCAGAAACTGTGATAAGCTGTATCTATGTGAAATAGAATTGTTAAAAACTTCTATCGGCTTTTCCGGTAAAAGTACAACACAGCAGACAAAAATAGACAGACATTAAGGGGAAACAGACATGTATACAGCATCCAAAGAAAGATATACAACTATGGAATACAACCGCTGCGGAAACAGCGGACTTCTCTTACCGAAAGTGTCACTGGGACTGTGGCATAATTTCGGAGATACGGCAAATTTTGAAAACATGAAAAAGCTTTGCTTTACCGCTTTTGATAACGGCATTACACAGTTTGACCTGGCAAATAATTATGGCCCGCTTCCGGGAAGCGCCGAGAAGAATTTCGGACTTATCTTAAAAGAGGCTTTGGGAGCATACAGGGATGAACTGATTATCACAACGAAAGCCGGATATGACATGTGGGAGGGGCCTTACGGAAACTGGGGAAGCCGGAAATATCTTCTTGCCAGTCTGGATCAGAGCCTGAAACGTATGGGACTGGAATACGTGGATATTTTCTACCATCACAGAATGGATCCCGATACGCCGCTGGAAGAAACGATGGGTGCGCTGGCAAGCGCCGTACAGAGCGGTAAAGCAATCTATGTGGGACTTTCCAACTACGATGGAGAAGCTTTAAAAAAAGCGGCAGCTATCCTGCAGGACATGCGTTGCCCGTTTGTAATTAACCAGAATAAATATTCTATTTTTGACAGGACAGTGGAAAAGAATGGTTTGAAAAAAGCAACCGCCGAGCTGCAGAAGGGGCTGATTACATTCAGTCCACTTGAACAGGGACAACTCACGGACCGTTATCTCAACGGAATTCCGGAAGACAGCCGCATCCGGACAGACGGCAGATTTTTAAACGAAAGCTCGCTTAGTGAACACAGACTGGAGCAGATCCGAAGACTGAACAATCTTGCCGGCGAGCGTGGAGAGAAGCTTGCGGATATGGCACTCGGCTGGCTCCTTTGGCACAAAGAAGTGACCAGTGTTTTGATCGGCGCATCCAATCCGCAGCAGATTTTGGACAACATAAAAGCTATTTCCTGCGCACCTTTTACGGAAGAAGAGCTAACGCTGATTGATGAAATTTCGGAAGCAAGATAAGTTGGAATTGAGATTCATCTATTCCAAGGGGATTTAATAATAGTTATATTTTATTATCAACTTTGATTTCAAAAAAGTAAGGGACAAATAACATTCGAGACTATGAAGAAAAGTCTGTAAATAATAATCTTCTATGATAATGATTGACACTTTATAAAGCAAAAACAGCCATAACCCCAGTGTTTATCAGGGGCGTGGCTAACCAACCCCGTTTTCTTCAAAAAATTTCTGGATTTTATCAAACGGGATCACATCCAGATTATCATAAAGATCTGTATGAACAGCCCCTGGAATTGTCAGCAGCTCTTTATTGGATGTGTACTTGCTGTCCTTAATCATATTTTCATAAGCATCTTTTCCAAAATAATAGCTGTGTGCTTTTTCTCCGTGAACAATAAGGACTGCACTTCTGATTTCATTACTGTACTTTAATATTGGCTGATTCATAAATGACATGCAGCCGATACTATTCCAGCCATCATTCGAATTCAGGCTTCTTTTATGATAACATCTGCCTTTATAATACTCACTATAATCTTTTACGAAGAACGGTGCATCCTCCGGAACCGGAAGTGGAACACAACCACCGCCTCTGGAATATTCGCCTTTACGATAATCTTCTGTTCTGAGAGCATTCAGTGACTGTTTCTTTGCATAACGTGCTTCTTCACTGTCCTCAGAATCAAAGTACCCATTCGCATTTACCCTTGTCATATCATACATGGTAGATGCAACAGTTGCTTTTATTCTTGTATCCAGCGCAGCTGCGTTAAGAGCCATTCCACCCCAGCCACAGATTCCAATGATTCCTATTTTATCCGGATCCACATCTTCCTGAACAGAAAGGAAATCAACAGCAGCCATGAAATCTTCTGTATTAATATCCGGTGAAGCCATATATCTTGGATTTCCACCACTTTCCCCCGTAAAAGATGGATCAAATGCAATCGTTAAATATCCTCTTTCCGCCATCGTCTGTGCATATAATCCGGAACACTGTTCTTTGACTGCACCAAACGGTCCGCTTACGGCAAGCGCAGGATATTTCCCAGATACATTTTTCGGCTTATACAAATCTGCGGCAAGTGTGATTCCATAGCGATTTACAAACATCACTTTCTTGTGATCTACTTTTTCACTCTGCGGAAAAGTTTTATCCCATTCCGATACCAGCTTTAGTTCTTCTGTTTTTAACATATTTAACATCCTCCCATATGCAAAATTTCTTGTAATTACACGAACAATCGTATATGATATAAATATCATACAACCTAAAGTTAACTTTAGGTCAAGCATAATTTTGAAAGAGGGTTTTTATGTATACAATCGGTCAGGTTTCTGCAATGTTTGATCTTCCTGTTTCTACCTTAAGATATTATGACAAGGAAGGCTTTTTCCCTAATCTGGAACGAAAGGGAAATATCCGTTATTTCAGCGATAATGAATTGGAAGCGCTTCGTATCATTGAATGTCTGAAGAAATCCGGGCTTGAGATCAAAGATATAAAGCAATTTTTTATCTGGGTATCTGAAGGCAGCTCCAGCTATGAAAAAAGGAAAGAATTATTTGAAGCCAGAAAATCAGCTGTTGAAACTGAAATTCAGGAACTTCAAAAAACTCTCTCCCTCTTAAAATTCAAGTGCTGGTATTATGAAACAGCAATGAAAGATGGTAACGAAGCTACTATAAATGCCTTGCTGCCTGACAAGCTTCCTGAAAATATACAGAAACTATATGACAAAGGACATGAATGATTTTTACAACGCAATCATTTCCGCCACGCTGAAAACTGATCCAGAACAAATGATATATTTTGGTGAATACCCCCATCACAATATTCTTGTCCTCTAAAATTTTTCATTTACTGTTTTTGATTCCACCGTCATATAAGACTTTAGAAGTGGTGCTACAGCTCCGTATATTCTGCTGCATTTCCATGCTTTTTAATCAAATCCATCAATTCATCCGCCTGCACCCAGATAGTCGCTGTGTTATCGTTTGGATGTACACCGATTTTTCCACCAATGAAACTTTTGTCCAGATAAAAATGTACCCGGCGCTCTACATCATTCAAAATTCCAAGCGGTGTAACCGCTCCGGGTATAAGTCCCATAACGGCAGACAATTCTTCCGGTGATGCAAAGGAAAGCGCACGCAGTCCATGCTGTTTACGAAACTCTTTCAGATCAACCCGCTTATCTCCCTTTACCGTAATCAGGTAATAATTTCGTTTCTTGTCGTCCCGAATGAACAAATTTTTTGCGTCGCATTCCGGATAAGGCAGATCAAGCGACTCCGCCTCCTCCATGTTGAACACGGCCTTGTGCTCGCTCACCTCATAAGCAATATTGTGTTCTGTAAGATATTGATAGGTTTCTGTCTTATTCATTGCGATACTCATTCCACCGTAAATCCTGCTTTTGCAAAACTTGTTTGTCCAACTTGTACAAACAAGTGAATGCCGACTGCTGCACCTCTATTAACAGATCCGCGGCAGTCCCTCTCCCTGCAATATGTCAAGGTTCCGCTTTCCGCCGATGCGGGTGCGGAGCACCAAACGCCCCTTTTCTGCCTCGGTCGCAGCTTCTTTTACCTCTCCGATTGCGACTGCGTGCTCGCCATATCGGGATGCCCGGATCAGCTCAACTGCGCGCTCCGCATCCTCCGCGGCAACGATCGCGACCATTTTGCCTTCGTTACCCATGTAAAGTGGATCAAGTCCGAGCAATCCGCAGAAGTCCCACACCTGCGCATCGACCGGAAGTGCTTCCTCCCGGATCTCGAACTGCAAGCCGCTGCTTACCGCAAGCTCCTTTAGCACGGTGGCAAGCCCGCCTCGTGTCACATCGCGGAAAACGTGCGCTTTTATCCCATTGGACAGCAGCGCCTGCACCATCTCTCCCAGCGGTGCGTTGTCGCTTCGGATCGTGTTAGTTATCTCCATGCGCTGGCTCAGGATTGCGGCATGGTGATCCCCGACATTGCCGGACACGATGATCACATCACCCGGTCTGCTGTTACGCGCCTTTATATCCACCCCTTCCGGGACAAATCCGACTCCGGTTGTGTTGATATATACGCCTCCTGTGCCCTCGATCACCTTCGTATCGCCTGCGACAACGATCACGCCCGCTTCTTTTGCGGTCTTTGCCATCGATGCGACGATCTTTTTCAGCTGGGCGATGTCTGCGCCCTCCTCCAGTATGAATCCGCAGGTGATATACTTCGGTGTCGCGCCCCGCATGAGAAGGTCGTTCACCGTTCCGCAGATGCACAAGCGCCCGATGTCGCCTCCCGGAAATTCGAGCGGTGTTACCACAAAGCTGTCTGTGGTCATCGCGATCGTCGCGTTTCCCGGAATGACTGCTGCGTCCTCCATCTGCGAGAGCACTTCGTTGGAAAATGCCTGCTCAAATATCTCCGAAATCAATTCTCCTGTCGCACGGCCACCACTGCCATGCTCCATAACTATTTTGTTCAAAATACCCCTCCATCTTATATCGTGATCTGCCAAACTGTCCGTTGCGTTCGCAGTATTACATACTTATTTTTAAGATTGCTGCTATCGGTTCTCGTATGCCTGAAAACAGCTTCCCTCGTAAGATACCATGCATGCGCCCTGCGGGTTCTGCGGATGGCAGACCTTCCCGAACAGCGGGCAGTCCACCGGACGCATATTTCCTTTTAAGATCTCGCCGCAGCAGCAGCCCTTGTTTTTCTTATGATCCTCGTCAAGTCCCATGCTTCCCGCGTCAAATTCCAGATATTCGTCGCGCAGGCGCAAGCCCGAATCTGCTATGGCGCCCATTCCGCGCCAGGTAGCTTCGCACGGTGTAAAATACTTCGCGAGCTTTTGCAGCGCGACGGCATTGCCCTCCGTCTCCACGACCGACGGATAATAATTGCGGACACCCGCCTCATGGTTTACCGCCATCCGGACAAGTCCATAGATCGCGATCAGCAGCTCCGTATCCGCAAACCCGGACACCGCAAACGGGATCTTGTACTTCTCCGCCAAGCCTTTGAAATATGCGCTTCCGGTTATCGCGCACACATGCCCCGGCGCGAGGAATCCATCGAGCTTTGCGCCGCTTGTGATCAGCCAGTCAACTGCTTTTGGCATGGTCTTGAGCGCGGTCAGAATGCGGATATTGCGCAAGCCGTTTTTCTGCGCCTCCTCTATCAAAAGCGTGTATACAGGCGCGGTTGTCTCGAAGCCCACCGCCGCAAAAACATAGTCCGTCTGTGGATGCTCCTTTGCGAGCGCGATCACGTCCATCGGTGAGTACACCATCGCAACATTGGCGCCCTCGCCTTTTGCCTCGCTCAGGCTCTGCTCACTTCCCGGAACACGGAGCAGATCCCCGAAGGATGCCACACAGGTGTCCGGTGTTTTCGCAAGCGCGATCAGCTTGTCTATGTATGCCGATGGTGTCACGCACACCGGGCAGCCCGGTCCGCTGATCAGCTCGATCTTCGGCGACAGGATATCGCGGATGCCGTATTTCGCGATCGCCGCCGTATGGCTCCCGCATATTTCCATGAACCGCAGCGGTTTTCCATCATATTCATTTAGATATGTGCTGATTTCTTCAATCGTCATGCCTCTAACCCGCTCATCAGATCGATGATCTCCTCTGCCTCACTCTGCTTCATCGTCTGGATCACGCAGCCTGCGTGGACGAGCACATAGTCTCCCACCTCCGCCTTTACCAGCCCGATATATGCAGTTACCTGATTTCCGGAAAAATCCACCACTGCCTTGCCGTCCTCGATCGACAGCACTTTGCCCGGAATTGCTACACACATGAAATTCTACCTCCTTTGGGGACGTTCCTTTTGGCACACAGAGCGCCCTTTGGCTCACAAAAATGTCTCTGGTTACTAATTTCCACCATCTCTTAAAATAGTATAACACAACCGGCATGATGTGTAATCCCTAAAGCCGAAGATGTTTACGCGCTCACTATTCTGTCTCCTTGCTATAAAGCCTTTACAAAGAGATATACATCCCTTCCCTTTTTGTTCGTGTAGACCGAATCTTCCTTCTCAAAGCCCAACGACTCGTGTAGCCTTATGCTCGCCGGGTTATCGACTCTGACCTGCTGGAAGGCAACCGGATACTTTTTCGCCTGCGCAAGCTGCATTGCCTGCTGCATCGCCGCCCTTGCGTAGCCATGCTGCCGATACTCTTCAAATACCTCTATTCCGATTGAAATTATAGAGTGCGAAAGCTCGTACAATGAAATCGTTCCTACAGCGGTGTCACCTTCCGCGATCGCAAACATTTCAAAATAGCGCCCCTGATACTGTGTGGTGTCCCACTCCAAGATGAGCCTTTTTGCCACATCGACAGGCACGTTCATCTTTGAGCAGATCGTCTCCTCATCCGATGCGTTGAATTTTCGTAATGTTATCATGGGTTCTTTGCCCCCCTTACCAAAACCTTTTTCTTCATCAGTCCCATTTTATCACTTTTATGTAGATAAAGTAAAATACGGAACGTACCTCCCTAAAGGGTATACGCTCCGTGTCTTGTCAGATCATATAAAATTTACGCTTCGCGCCATTCTTTTAGTGCAGCTGAAAGCCTTCTGTCAATATCTTTTCTGGTGGCTTCGCACTCATTCGGATAATCCTTTGCGGCTTTGAATATAAATCGCAGCACAAATTTAAGTCCTACCGGCAACGCCTTGTGCAGCAGGGATTCCGGCAATACAAAATGGGTTCCGTGTTCATACACAAGCGGTACATACTCGCAGGTATGCGGGCACTCCTTCAGGCGCTTGTCCATTCGGCGGATATACTTTCCCGCTTCCCAGAAAGAGTCATCATCTGCTCCTACCAGAAACAGCCTTCCTTTTATATTCTCCACCTTGATCATTTCCTCTTCCGTATGCGCTCTTGCCTTCTCAGAATCGATAAACAGACAAGTGCTGCGCTCGATATCTCCGGAGCCTTTCGTCTCCTCCTCAATCTTCTGCCAGTATAGCGGATGCTCGTATACAAACGGCATGTACGCAAGCGGCTTTCCTTCCCAGGAAAGAGTGGACGCGCCCGGAACAGGCCATTCTTTGCATCCATCTTTTTCGCCCTGCTCGAAGCCCTGCCATACAAAATCACTTGGGGTAAGTCCGAACGTCAGTGTAATATCCGGGAAAAAAGATGCCGCAACAAGCGAGTCCATACCTGCCGTACTCATTCCCATTATTCCGATCTTGCGGTTTCCGTTCTTCATCAGCCATTTAATCGCTGTTTCGACCCGTTCTAGCGGGTAATTTACATGACTATAATTTTTCTTTCCGGGAGACATGCAAAGGGCATTCACGCCATTTTTATGCAGCCACTTTGCGCCGCATTTTGCCATATAATCATTGGGATCATCTCCAAATAAACCAATGACAACGCAGTCTGAGCCTTTCGGATTCTCGTAATAGGTTCCGTAAAAACCATCTTTTTCGGTCTCGAAAAACTGTTTCTTCATAGTTTTTCCTCCACAGCTTCCATCATAGGATTCTTGCATCCTTATGTTAGCCCAGACTAACCGCATTGTCAATATTTATTATGCTTCCTCTTCACAGGTCAATGGGCGCTCCTTGTGCCAAAGGGCTATGGGTGTGTCGAAAGGAACGTCCCCACTTCTATCCCGGTGAGCTCGACTTCATTGCCGGAGTCGGTTGGATTTCCCTCCACACCGCAGTCCGGGCATTCGTACTGGAGCAGCTTCTTCTCAAAAAGCCTGCCACACTGCGGGCATTTGAGCAGGCAGCGGGTGATGGTCACGTCAAAACGTGCGCCCTCACAGGCTGTCCCTGCCGCAGCCTCGTCAAAATAATTCTTGATTACCTCCGGAGAATAGTCGGAAGCCTCCCCGATCGTAACCTTAAGTGCGGTTACCTTGGAAGCGTTTTTTGCAGCGGCTTCTGCGTTCGCCTTCTCTAACCACTCTATTGCTTTATGGTATTCATGCATCTTTTCTATTCTCCTTCTACTTTTCAGCTTCCTCCGCGACCGGCTTTACAACCGTGTCAACGGACTTCTCCGGCTGCGGCTCCTGATAGCCCGGAACGATGGAAAGACACTTCTTCGGGCATTTTTCTACGCAGTATCCACACTGGATACAGTCAAAGCGGTTGATGCTCCATGTGTTCTCCGCGCGCTTTACTTCAATGGCTCCCGGCGGGCAGCTTCTCATACACATACCGCACATGATGCAGTTGTCGATGTTGATCTCCACATGTCCGCGCGTGCGCTCCGGGTACTCCCTCGGTGTTGCCGGGTAGGAGGTCGTCGCCGGTTTGGAGAAAAGATTTTTCATAACCGTTTTTGCAAATCCAAAAAATTGTGCCATGTTTTCTCCCTCCTTAACGCTCGGTGCAGCTGATACATGGATCGATGGTCAGGATCAGAAGCGGAACATCCGCAAACTGGCAGCCCTGCAGGATCTGTGTCAGCGCCGGAAGATTTGCGAAGGTAGGCGTGCGGACTCTCATTCTGTCTAAGAACTTGGTTCCATTCGCGCGTACATAATAGTAAGCCTCACCTCTCGGCTGCTCAAAGCGCACAAATGCCTCCCCGTTCGGGAAGCCCTTGACGGCTGCCGCGATCTCGGTATCCGGGATCTTTGCCACCGCCTGACGGATCAGCGCGATCGACTGGAAGATCTCCTCGATACGCACTTTGCATCTTGCGTAGCTGTCGCAGTCCTTGCTGGTGATGATCTCAAAATCAAGGTCATCATAAGCCGCATATCCGGTCTTTCGCATATCGATCGCAAGCCCGCTGGCACGCATCATCGGTCCGACCGCACCACGGCGGATCGCATCCTCCTCGGTGAGGATTCCAACACCGACCAGACGGCTTTTTACGGTGTAATCATCCATAAAGATCTGGGTTGTCTCACGCAGCTCCTTCTCCATTCCGTCTAAGATGGAAACGAACTGGTTCAGCATCTCCTTCGGCATATCCTTAAGCACGCCGCCGATCTTGTTGACGGAGAAGATAACACGACCGCCGGTGGAGATCTCGAACATATCGAGGATCTTTTCCCTCATTCTCCACGACTGCATGAACAACGACTCAAATCCAAACGCATCGGCGAGCAGTCCAAGCCACAACAGATGGCTGTGGATACGGGACATTTCCGCCCAGATGGTTCTAAGGTATTCCGCTCTTCTCGGCACCTCGACATTCATGATCTGCTCTACGGCGTTGCAATAGCCCATGCCGTGCATAAAGGAGCAGATGCCGCAGATCCGCTCGGTAACGTATACCATCTCGTTAAAATCTTTTTTCTGGACAAGACTCTCCAGTCCTCTGTGTACATATCCGATGGACGGGATCGCCTCCACAACGTGCTCATCCTCAAGCACAAGGTCAAGATGGATCGGCTCCGGAAGCACCGGATGCTGCGGTCCAAATGGAACAACACTTCTCTTCGGCATTTATTTGTCCTCCTTTTTCAGGAATGGAGTCTCTTCGTCAATGCGGTATAAGGTGTTGTTCATATCCACCTTCATGTGTTCCACATTCAGCCCGAACAATTCTCTCATTTCATTTTCATAAAAGATCGCTGACTTGTATACACGGGAAATACTCGGTACCGGCTCGTCTTTTCCCACGATCAGACGATAGTTGGCGATATCGTAGTCATGCCCGAAGGAATAGGTCACCTCGTAGCTTCCGTCCACAAACGCACAGCAGATCTGCACCAGTCTCCACATATCATTCTTCTTTTCCATGATGATCGGGAAGAGTTCAACCTGCTCGATTTTATATATATCCTTCTGAAGTTCTACCATTACCTGTTCTCCTTCCCTTTCTCCTCCAGAAGCTTCTGCTCATGCTTCTTCTGGAACAATGCGACCGCCTTTACCACGCCGTCGATGATGGATTCCGGTCTTGCCGCGCATCCCGGAACGTAGATGTCGACCGGGATCACCGTGTCCACACCGCCCTTGATGTTGTAGCACTCTTTAAAAATGCCTCCGGTGCAGGCGCACGTTCCGACTGCAACAACGACCTTCGGATTCGGCATCTGCTCGTAGATCTGGCGCACAACCTCCTCGTTCTGGCTGTTGATTCCGCCCGTTACCAGAAAAATGTCCGCATGCATCGGATTACCGGTATTTACAACGCCAAACCGCTCCACGTCATACACAGGAGTGGTGCAGGCCAATACTTCAATGTCACAGCCGTTGCAGCTTGATCCGTCATAATGGAGCAGCCACGGCGATTTATGTATGTTTTTCATTGTCTTTCCCTCCTATTAACGCTTGATCAGTTCCAGAATGAACAGGTTGAGTCCTCCGGTCACAAGGGTAACTCCCCACGCCATCTTAAGCATCAGCTGCCATTTTACACGGGCAGATGTGTTGTCGATGAGGATCTCGATGAAAAATACCACAAGGACTGCGACTGCTGCCACAAGGTAACTGATCGGATTGGAGTTGATGAAAAACAGTGCAACTACTCCGAGCAAAAATACATTTTCGTACCATTCGGTCACGGTCGTCACCGCATACTCGATTCCGACCATCTCCGTCGTAACACCCTTTACAACCTCCTGGTGCGCATGGTGCGTCGTGCTGAGGTCGAACGGTGATTTGCGGAATTTGATCGTCAGCACGAAGATAAATCCGATGAAAAATCCCGGCGCAAACACGATCGCAGGATATTTTGCCTGCACGATGTCGCTCACCGCAAAGGTTCCGGTCGCAAGGTAAAAGCCAACCGCCGTCAAAAGCTCCATCGGCTCGTAGGACATCATCTGCGCCATCTCACGGTGCGTTCCGATCGTGGAGAACGGAGAATGCGTGGAGGTTGACGCGAGGATCAAAAACATAGCCGCTGTTGACAGGGAGAAAAAGCACATCAGGATGTCAAATCCTCCGAAGAACAGCACGCCGGACAATATTACAAAAAACAGATACGACATGACCATCAGAAGCTGGAACTTGTTCACTGCCAGAAGCTGTTTCTGTGTCAGCTTCGCCACATCGTAAAATGGCTGAAGAATGCCTGGACCTTTTCTTCCCTGCATCCGCGCAGAGATCTTGCGGTCAAGACCGTCGAGCAGGCCACCAATAATCGGAGCTCCCACTATATAGAGCAACATTGCGATAAAACGTATTCCCTGTTCCGTCATCAGATGGCACCTCCAATCACTACACACATAAAGATCACGATGATCAAAACACCGACGATAATGGCAGGCTTAAAGAGCTTGTCCTCCCCGAACCAGTTCGTCATATACCAGTTGGATACCTGCAATTCCTTGGATTCGCCGGCTGCATCGATAAAGTTCTTGTTGTCTCCGGTATTCGCACCGCCCATGTATACCATAACCGTTTTGTCGTTGCGGTTCTTGGTAAGAAGATAATTGATGGAAGGCACAATGAAGATCGCGCAGATCATGATGACCATGATCGCGATATTTCCCTCTGAGATAACCGCGTTGGAAAATCCGTACATATCCTTCATCAGCGGCTCGATCACATACTTGGAGATAAACGGAAAGCCTACGCAGAGCGCGATCAGAAGCACCGCATGGAAGTACATGGAAATGTACTCGTTCGGCTTCGTGATGTCGCGGTCTTTGCTCGCGTGGATTCCGAGGATCTTCGCAAACCACTTTGTCCAGTAGAACATGGTGGTGGAACTACCAAATACGATAAAGAGAACCATAAGGGTACTCGGTGCGTCAACGAATGCCTTGAGTGCCGCCCACTTGGAAACGAGCATACCAAACGGAGCTAAGAACATGCCCGCGATACCGACCATCAGGATAAACGCCAGCTTCGGATAACGCACGGCAAGTCCCTCCATATCCTCGATGTCACGGCTGCCGGTCGTGTTTTCGATCGCGCCGACACACTGGAACAGCATGGACTTGGAAACTGCGTGGAACATGATCAAAAATACTGCTGCCCAGATGGTCTCCTGATATCCGGCTCCGGCACAGGCAACGATCAGACCGAGATTGGAGATCGTCGAATATGCAAGCACCTTTTTGCCATCGCTCTGCGAGATCGCAAGACAGGATGCAACAAAGAACGTAAAGCCGCCGCACAGATATACCATCTGTCCGACATAGTTGCCGTTCATTGCGAGTGAGAGACGTACCAGTAAATAAACGCCCGCTTTTACCATCGTTGCGCTGTGCAGAAGTGCTGAGGACGGTGTCGGTGCGACCATTGCGCCGAGCAGCCATCCGGAAAACGGAAACTGCGCAGATTTGGTAAGTGCCGCAAATGCAAGCATCGCGATCGGGAGAAGCGCCGCGCTTCCCTGTCCGCCGAGGATTGCCAGATCAATCACATCATATAAGTTCACGGTTCCCTGCACGCAGATCGCATACGCGATCGCGACTGCAATTCCAAGACCGCCGAGCAGGTTCATCCACAACGCCTTGAAGGAGTTGTCGATTGCCTCCTGTGTTCCGGTATATCCGATCAGAAGGAACGAGCATACGCTGGTGATCTCCCAGAAGAAATAAAGCCAGATCAGGCTCATGGAGAGAACCAGACCGAACATCGCTCCGTAAAAAACAAAGATCATGGCAAAGAAAAAGCTTCTGCGATCCGGTACCTCCTTGTGGTGGTGGATATGATAACCATGCATATATCCAACCGCATAGATTCCGATCGCTACACCGATGACGCCAATTATTAAAATCATGATAAAGGTAAGCCAATCGATTCTGATATGTAAGGTGTCAGCCGCTTCCGGTCCGAACAGTTCAATTCCTGCTACCAAAAACGTCTGAACGATAGATAAAAGACTTATGATCGTTTTGTGATGCCTGATCGACAGATAGATGATCAAAAACATCAACAAAAAGTCTCCTATTAAGATGATCTTGTCAAATACTCCCGTATATGGCAAGTCGAATGTGATTGCCGTTCCACCATTCATAAACCACATTCCCGCGGTGATAACTGCAAGTACGGCAACGATTGCTCCACAGATATAAACGATCGTGCTACGGATCTTGCTGACTTTGATCACTGCCGGCAAAATAGCCATGACAAATGGAAGACAGATCAGGGCTGTTGCTAATAATGCTAGTGTGTCCATTATACAATTCCTCCTCATAAAATAAAAACCCATCTTTTGTTATAGCATTTAATCAGGGAATTGTTAATAGATTTTCTCATTTTCGTTAAAAATGTAACATTTTAAAGGAGTTATCCACAATTTTTACTTCATACTTTCGTACAAAGTGCATATCTGCTCGATTGTCAGATCATCTGCATGTAAAAGGAATATGGATTCGCCGTATTCGTAGTAGGCGCTGCTTGTTCCGCCCTCCGATAAATTTATAAAAAGTGTGTTTCCGTTCACCGTTCTTGTGACCGGATGGTCGTAGGTCGTCCCGCCTAAGATCAGGTTCATGCTGTCCCGGACAAGGATCTGATTCCAGTATATGTGATCTCCGCGATTATTTTCATAGCTGATCGTCAGCGTATCCTCCGCCTCTTTGCGGCTTTTTTCAACATATCCATCCAAAACTTCCGGCTCCATATAGATTATATCCTGTGGGGCATTTTCCCGTTCATAAGAATATGTGATCCGCTCATCCCGAACGGACTTGGTAGAATCAAAATGAAAAAGCCGATCTGCCTCTATATTTACAGACAGCGCTAACAGCCCTCCCACCATACACAGCGCAACAACCGCTGCCCGGCGATAAGACTTGCAGTACGCATTGTGCCAGAAACGCTTCTCTTTTTGGATGAGCTTGTCCATTTTCTTTTCAAACACATCCGAAAAACGGTATGTCTCATCCATTTCCGACTCTAAAGCGCTTATCATTGCCGCATCCACAACCGGCATATTCTCATATAACCACTGATCCGTCACCTTCATCTGCTTTCCTCTTCCAATTCCGCTAATGCGCGCTCGATCATTTCTTTGCCTCTGGCGATCCGCTGTCTTACCGTCACTTCCTTGATACCATACAACTTCGCAATCTCGCGGTTCTCCATGCCGACCGAATATTTTAGCAGAAAAATGTCCCGGTACTTCACCGGAAGATTTTTTAAAACCTCCAATGCCCGATTCTCCGTATCTGTCTCCAGATAGGATACCGCCGTAGCATTTTCTGCCAGCTCATCCATATACAATTCACTCGACGACTGTTTTTTCCGCTTTCTGTAAAGATCTATCGACGCATTTTTTGTAATCGTGATTATGTACCGCTTTGTCGCCGTACTGCCGACTTCCCCGATCTTGTCCATGTTCTTTGCAAGCTTTTCAAATGCATTGTGGACAGCGTCCTCCGCCATATAGGAATCCTGCAGCACATCCATTGCAACCTTCATCATCAGGTATTTGTACGTTTCATAGAGGATCTCGAATTTTCTCTTTTGCCCCGGCTCATCCGCCATCATCAAACCAAACATATTTTTACTCGATCTCGTAATTCATCGTATCGATCCGGTTATCCTCCGTAAAAAGCAACTGCCCCTTTATACCCGTTCTACTTTCCTGCGCCCCGCTCTCCCCAATCACGATATCCAGCGAAAACGCGCAATTTCCGTTGTCGTCGAACTCGCATTTGACAGCCTGCACCTGCACATTACCGCCTGTCCCATATAAAAGGTCATACTTGACCGGCTCCCGGTTTTCCAGAAGCTCCTCTATGGCACGCTCCGTCAGATATGCACCCCAGCGGTCTGTATAGCCCTGCTCGCCGCTTTTCATCAGCTCCTGTCCACGGCTGGCATCCCACCTGAAATAATCTGCCAAAAAGTCAGCCGCAATCTCCTGCTTCTTCTCCGTGCTGTCCGCACCCGGCCGGCTCATGATCCCAAGCACAAGCAATACAATAGCGATAGCTCCAATAACCGCACCCAGAATCAACTTCCTTTTCCCCATACTCCGCACTCCTTCTTATTTGTATAATTTCCACCTGTTATTCATCTATACAATAATAACGTAACGACATGCGGATTTGTTACATTTTTGATGAATGCAGCCAAAAATATCCTTGTGCATGTAAAATGCCCGATATTGCATGCATTCCATTTTGATACGGATTCCTCTGTTTTGTGTGTAATAAATTTGTGAAATATTGTCGAAACGACAGACTAGTAGTTTTGCGCAGTAAGATACTGTTCAAATTCCTCGATGGAAGCTGCTCTTGCAGCTTTCTTAGTAAGATCCTTAAGAACCTCAAGATCGTTGATAGACGCAATCCTACTCTCAAGATCATCGGAAACCGGTGACAGATCAGATAAGAAGTCAACAATAGCACTAACTAAAGCTTCTATTCCTTCAGCCTTTCCATCTTCTTTTCCGGCATTATATTCTTCTTTCATCAATTCTTCAACTAACATATAACGCCTCCCAAATTCCCGATCAAACTTTACTTTCTCAACAGATTTTTGCAAGCGGCTGACAAATTCGTCGGAATAGTTTTTCCTGCTTTCCTCCAAGCCAGCTCCTGCATACTTTAGAAAATTTACGAGGCTTTCTGATACCTCGTCCCCATTCTCTCCAACCGTACTTAAAAATACTGTATGACTGCCATCGGTATACGGATACTCCCGATCCTCCTGTATATATTGTTTGATGGTGTACTTATACTTTTTCAGTCCGATTGGATCAAAATCACAGATAAAAATGACATACGCTTCGGGTAAGCTCTCATAGTCAATCCCTGCCCCCAACAGTTCCATGTCAATCTGACTATGATAATACCTCGACCTTTTTGCAATCAAATGGTTTGCGACCTGCATCTCCACATCAAAGTGTGTATTCTTATCATCCTTGAGATATACGTCCAGCCGGATGCCCTTATACTCCGGATTGTAGACGATGCTCTTCTCGTATGATATAACGAGATGGTCGATCACAATGTCAAGCGCCCGCTCCAAAAAGCCTTTGGCGTTCTCCTCATCCATCATAACCGCCGCAAACATGAAATTGTCCTTGAAGGTCAATTCCTGCAATGTCTTTCTGTTTTTCTTCTCCTGCATTAAATTCCTCCTTGTAATGTGTGAGGAATCCGCGACTACATTATACTATGAGGTAAATTCAGTTGCAAGATAAACTATGTGCCAACTAGTCTAAATTATTCAGTTGTAAAGACTGTCCCATCCTCTAATGTTGATTGGAATGGCAGCTCATAGGTTGAGTCCTTTTCCTGATATATGAGTTTTCCATCCTCGAATGTAAATGTGACATACTTGCCATTTGCATACCGCAGGATTACGCGGTTGTCCTCGCAATCATACCTGTCAGGTGTCTCGCCCTCTGTAAGCGAACTTGATGTTGCATCATATAATGTAAAAGCGCCATCCTCTTTTAACTCCAGTATAAAGGTTGCTCCCTCGCCTATATATGAATGTCCTTTTACCGTGGATTCCAGACTCGTATCCGTATTGCCGGAATCCTTTACTTTTGCGTAAACTATAACCCCAATTATAACAATCAGCAAACCTATAACTATAACGATTATTTTGTTCTTTCCCCTGTTCTGCATCATCATGATCCCCCTAATCCAATGCAATCGCAACAACATTTGTCCTTTTTATTATATATCTGTCTTGATTCTTGTGTAAAGTAAAAAAGGCGCCGGTCAAACGACCAACGCCTTAATCTCAAGCACTATTCTACTTATTCACAAGGAGTTGCTAAAACCGGCAGCAGCTCATCCATGGTATCTGCCATAGCCAGAATTGCATCCAATACATCATCGATATCGTCATCTGTGTAGGACTTCGGGTTTGCAACAACATCATTTGCTGTATCTACAACATCTGCGCAAGCTACGAGATAATCAACAGCTTCCTCATTATCCAGCCATCCGTTCATCTCAGCCAGCTCATAAGCGTAAACATACAGGAGGTTCAACTCTGCGTTGACACGCTTTACAGCTTCAAGTGCTGTAATCTTTGCCTTAACGGTAATCTTTGTCTTTGCCTTGTAGGTGTTCTTTCCTTCTTTAATGGTAACCGTGATTACTGCTGTACCTTTCTTCTTTGCGGTAACAACACCATTCTTGTTTACAGATGCTACGGAGCTCTTGCTTGACTTGTAAGAGATCTTTGCATTGTCTGCTGCGTCATAGACATTCAGCGTCCACTTCTCACCCTTTGCCAGTGTGTACTGCTTTACTACAAAAGCGTCTGTTGTTGCTGCCTTAACCGTGGTCGGGATCAGCACCGTTGTAAGTACGAGTGCAAGAGCCATAACAACTACTGTTAAGCGTTTTAAGATGTGGATATTGTTCTTTTCCATTTTAAATTCTCCTTCCCTTTTGTGATGTAGCCCATCAACTGATAGGAATATTATAGTAAATTTATTTGCGCGTGGGACGAAATTGCACGAATCGTACCAAAAATGTCCTAAATCGACACTACTACTGTTGCGCAAAATATGTCATAATAAAATTATCATAAATGTATGGAGATTTTTGCCAATGATAAAAATAGCCTTTTGCGATGATGACAGCACGGTATTGGATACGCTCCACGAGGATCTGGCGCTTTATCGTGCATCCAGGAACAAAGAAATTGCAGATTGCTTTTTTCAGAATCCGATCGAACTGATCACCGAAATTGAAAAGGGCATGCGCTACGACATCATCTTTTTGGATATCCTCATGCCGGGGGAAAATGGCATGGATGCCGCTGCGGAGATCCGAACCTACGACGAGGATGTAAAAATCGTTTTTCTTACCTCCTCCTCCGAGTATGCGGTGCAGTCCTACCGGATCCAGGCGTTTTACTATCAGCTCAAGCCGATCAGCCGGGACGACTTTTTCCACCTGATGGACTCAATCCTTGTCCAGTTGGAGAAGCAGCAGGCAAAAAGCCTTCTTCTCTCCTGCAAAAACGGCATTACGCGCATCAAGCCGGAACAGCTTGAATACTGCGAAGTGATCCACCGGACACTCCTGATCCATCTGATCTCCGGCGAAGTCCTCGAAAGCATTGGAACGATGGAAGAATTAAACGAGCAGCTCAAGTCGTTCGGGAATTTTTTGCGCCCGCACCGGTCTTATATCGTGAACCTCGACTATATCCAGAACCTTTCGTTTAGGGCGATCATTACAACGAGCCAGGCGGTAATACCGATCCCGCGCGGCAAATATAACAGCATCAAAAATATGTTTTTAGAATATGCATTCACGAATAGGTAGGTATTTGTATGGCTTTTGCACTTTCTCTTTTGAACAATATTTCCGTCAGCCTATACGGAAGCATCCTGTCTGCGTCCTTTTGTGACGCGATCACCAGCCGCAGGAAAAAAATCTTTTTTATCTGCGCCATGCTATGTCTCCCCTTTGTGCAGGGAATTGCATACATTCTCTGGGGAGGCGAATTTGTAAGAAAAATTTATCCGCTTGTGGTTCATGTTCCGCTTTTCTTCATTCTCGCATTTATGACGAAGCGGGCGCTATGGCCGTTCTTTTCCATCCTGATGGCGTACTTATGCTGTCAGCTGCGGCGCTGGATCGCATTATTTATTGTATCGATATTTTCCGGTGGAAAACCAATGCTCGACCTTGTGGAGCTTATCGTGACCGTCCCTCTGCTATTGCTGCTACTGCGCTTTGCAGCTCCGGTTATCCGCCCGCTGTCAGGCTACAATGCCAAAATGCAATGTCAATTTGGTGTGATTCCTCTGCTCTACTATGTGTTCGACTACACATCCAACGTGTATACAAACCTTCTTTCCAACGGTGGACCGGTTTTTGTAGAGTTTATGCCGTTCGTATGCTGCGCCGCTTATCTTAGCTTTTTACTCTACAATTCAACCGTGGAGCACTCCCGGAATGAATTGCGGGAAACGCAGAAAACATTGAGTATCCAGCTAAAACAGGCCGTCCGGGAAATCGATTCCCTGCGGGAATCACAGACGCTCGCCAGCCAGTACCGGCATGATATGCGACACCATCTGCAATATGTATCCACCTGTATCAAAAACGGACAGGAGGAGCAGGCATTGTCCTACATGTCCGGGATCTGCAAGGAGATCGAAGCCCAGAAGGTAGTGCGTTACTGTGAAAACGAAGCTGCTAACCTCATTCTTTCGTCCTTTGCAAGCCGCGCCGCCAAAGCAGGCATTCAGATGAACATAAAAGGCTCCTTTCCAGCGTCGACGAGACTTTCCGACAGCGACCTGTGCGTCCTTCTCTCTAACGCACTTGAAAACGCGATCAATGCGTGTAAGCCACTCGCCCGCAGCGGCATCCATTGTGTTATTGATGTGCAGTTCTACAATAAGGATGACCGCCTCTTTTTACAGATTGAAAACCCATTTCAAAAGCCGATCGTCTTTGAAAACCAGATCCCGGTATCACACGAGCCGGGACACGGCATGGGTATTCAAAGCATCTGTGCTATCGTAGATCACTATGGTGGCATCTACACCTTCTTGACACAGGATCAGCACTTTATCCTGCGGTTGTCCATTTAATGTAGGAATTACATACGACAAAAGAATATGCGCACCCTTATGGGCGCGCATATTCTTCATAGGATTAGGGTGTCAAAAGATGGTTTTATATTTTTTGATTAGCAAATTGCACAAAGCTGAACCTTGTTTTGCTCCGATTAGGAAAAGAAATTTCCTATAAAGAAAAACCCTCAGGAAGTAGTTCCTGAGGGTCAGAGGTGACTGCCGGATTTGAACCGGCGGTAACGGAGTTGCAGTCCGGGGCCTTACCACTTGGCTAAGTCACCACACTATATTATATTCCATGAGCTCCCCAAGTAGGACTCGAACCTACGACACTTCGGTTAACAGCCGAATGCTCTACCGACTGAGCTATTGAGGAATACAAAAGAAAGGACTCGCTAATGCCAATCCATCCTTTCAGAGTTATTATACCCTGAAAACTTCATACAGCACTGAGAAACATGTTCTTCTTCTTTGATTAAGCCCTCGACCGATTAGTGACA
>CAKRCS010000011.1 GCA_934307695.1 uncultured Agathobacter sp.
CGTTTTTCACTGTATTTTGGAGAGAAAACCATAAAAAATATGAGGTAAAATGATATTAAAGTATCGTGAGGGTGGACGTACTGTAGGTTCAGGCCGTGTTGCTACCGTTATCGAGTAATCTGCGCGAAAGCAACGAGAAGCATTAAGCTGAAATAATAAATCCCGGAGAGAATTTATTCTCTTCCGGGATTTTTTATTTTAGCGGGAATGCGGCGACTGCCGCGTTCAAAGAAGAATGCGAAGCATTCTGAGTATGCTTCTCGCTGCATAGTCGCATTTGACGAATGCCCGCGACCGAGATGAAGCGAAGCGGAATCGAGGTGGCACTTATCGATGGCCAGCGTTACTTACGGAAAGATATCCGTCTGCAATTTTTTCGCTTAGTACCCTACACAGTGAAAAACGGAAAGCAAGAAGAGAGCCATAGCTTTCTTCGATGGTCCATGTATCACATCCCCAGCAGATCTTGTCAATCTGGGCCAGTTCGATCAACTGATGTAATACCCGGTTTGAAGCAGTGTAGGACAGAAGTGGATCCAAGGTCAGATCAGGATATACATTTGGATACCCATCTACCAAGGAAGAACAGATCCAGCCGGAAAGATGGTGTAAACAGATCTGGCTTCCCATTGTTGGGACCGGGATTCCAGTAGGTATCTACGATTATTTTCTGATATTTACATGTATCCTTCAGTACATTTGTATAAAAGGAAGGGTTCTGGTGTGACCTGCTGCCATTGTAAATACGAGTTGCCGATAAGCTTATCCAGATTAAAATCTATCATTGCCTGCTCCGGCAGGTGATGAGAATGTGTATTTAGGATTTTATGATCGGATATATAATCCATTAATGCCTGTTCTGCCTGATTAGTTGTGTTCATGATATGGCTTACTTTCAATATGGTCTCTGGCAGGCGTGATCCCTGAAAAACAGCCTTCCGCACTCCTGTATAAATTGTAACAGCCCTCAATTTTCCGGTCAATCAGTGGGATGAAATAGAAAAAATAAGTGAGTTTACAATGGAAGACGGGGAAGAATTTTTATTTTCCCAAGAAACCCGTTGACTTCCAAATGTCATACTGTTATAATCGCAATCATAATAAAACGCAAAGAATATAGGGGATATGCGAAGGTGCATACGCTTTGGCGTAGGCACCTTTTTCCATATCGGCTTTATTCGGAGGGTGAAGAGAAAAGGAGAACAGAGTTATGAAGAAGTTGGCAAAGATTTTAACAATGGCACTCGTTGGAGCATTTGTGGTTTCAGCTTTTACCGCTTGTGGCGGTTCAAAGTCCGAGAACAAGCTGGTAATGGCAACTAACGCAACTTTCCCACCTTATGAGTATGTGGATGGTGAGGAGTACAAGGGAATCGATGTTGAGGTTGCACAGGCAATCGCAGATAAGCTTGGCATGGAACTTGATATCCGGGATGTAGAATTTGGATCTATCATTGCCGGTGTTCAGAGTGGAAAGTTTGATATGGGAATGGCAGGAATGACCGTTACGGATGAGAGAAAGCAGAGTGTAGATTTCTCTGACACCTATGCAATCGGAATCCAGTCCGTTATTGTTAAGGAAGATTCTGATATTCAGTCCGTTGATGATATTTCATCTGCAAACAAGATTGGTGTACAACAGGATACAACCGGAGACATTTATTCTACTGATGACTACGGCGAGGATTCTGTGACAAGATTTAAAGCAGGAACAGACGCTGTACAGGCTTTGGTATCCGGAAAGGTTGATTGTGTCATTATCGATAATGAACCGGCGAAATCTTATGTTGCAGCAAACAGCGGACTTAAGATCCTGGATACATCATACGCTGAAGAGGAATACGCTATCTGCGTCAAGAAAGGCAACGACGAACTGTTAGGGAAGATCAATGACGCATTGAAAGAACTGAAGGAAGACGGAACAATCGATACGATCGTTGCAAAATACATCAAATAAAGCATAACGTCATTGGGGAAGAGATATGAAATGGTTTATAGAACTCTGCGATAAATTTCACTTTGTATTTATAGAGGGTGATCGATATAAGCAGATTTTTAACGGATTGTGGACAACACTGGAGATCACATTCTTTGCGCTTATCATTGGTATCGTTATCGGCGTGGTGATTGCTACCATCCGCTCAACGTACGATAAAAATGTGGAAGTCCTGAAACGAAAAAAAGGTCCGGGATTTATCGTTTTATCTATATTAAATGTGATCGCGAAGCTGTACCTGACAGTAATCCGCGGAACACCGACGGTAGTACAGCTGCTGATCGCCTATTTCGTTATATTTGAATCTGCGACAAATGGTGTACCGGTTGCAATTTTTGCTTTTGGAATAAATTCCGGAGCCTATGTTGCAGAGATTCTCCGTGGTGGAATTATGTCAATCCCAAATGGGCAATTTGAAGCAAGCCGTTCGCTTGGCTTTAATTACATTCAGACAATGAGTTACGTGATCGTTCCTCAGGTGTTTAAGAGTGTGCTGCCGGCGCTCTGTAACGAATTTATCGTTTTGATCAAGGAAACATCTGTTGCAGGTTATGTGGGAGTCAACGACCTGACCAAAGCCGGAGATTTGATCCGGGGAAGAACCTTCGAGGCAATGCTTCCGCTGTTGGGCGTGGCAGCCATTTATTTAGCGTTGGTTGTGGTTCTGACCAGCCTTGTCGGAGTGCTAGAGAGGAGATTGCGTACCAATGAGCGATGAAAAAATCATTCGGGTAGAACACCTGAAAAAGCATTATAAGGCTGGAAGCATCAAAGCATTGGATGACATCTCTCTGGAAATCGCAAAGGGGGAGGTCGTGGTCATTATCGGACCATCCGGTTCCGGAAAGTCCACGCTGCTTCGTTCTTTGAATCTCTTGGAGCTTCCAACGGATGGCAAGATATTTGTGGATGGAAGTGATATTACCGACAGAAAGACAAATATCAATCTGCACAGGCAGAAAATGGGAATGGTGTTCCAGCACTTCAATTTATTCCCGAATATGAACATCTTGAAAAATCTGACGATTGCTCCGACAAAGCTGTTAAAGATGAAGCAGGAAGATGCCAACAAGATGGCAATGGAGCTTTTGGAGCGGGTGAACCTCGCAGATCGTGCGGAGGCGTATCCGAGCCAGTTGTCCGGAGGGCAGAAGCAGAGAATTGCGATCGTGAGAGCACTTTGCATGAATCCGGAGATCATGCTGTTTGATGAACCGACTTCCGCGCTTGATCCGGAAATGGTCGGGGAAGTGCTTGATGTAATGAAGGAGCTGGCAAAGCAGGGCATGACGATGGTTGTGGTAACACATGAGATGGGATTTGCCCGGGAGGTCGCTGACCGTATTATATTCATGGATCAGGGACAGATAATTGAGGAAGGAACGCCTAAGGAGATATTTGAGACTCCGAAATCGGAGCGTCTTATCTCTTTCCTGAAGAAAGTTCTGTAATTAAAATATTTCAAAGAATTGAAAAGAAATGTTGTGTCAACATTGTATTATATCTGATTTTGCTTAGATGAAGTGCAATGGGGCATAGCATTTCTTTTTTTATGCCCAAAATTAAATACAGGTATGTTGGGCTCAAACAATAGAGGAACAGATAATTATTAAAGAAGGGAGCGTAAAGCAATGAGTTATTTCTTTTTGGATGAATACAAAAATATGGAGGCATACGTTCCAGGAGAACAGCCGAAGGATCGACAGTACATTAAATTGAATGCAAATGAGTCCTCGCTTCCACCATCCCCGAAGGTAATGGAGGCAATGTCGATTGCGCAGATCAATGGAATGTCACATTATTCCGATCCGCACTGCACAGAGCTGCGAAGGGCAATCGGTGCGGCATTTGGTTTTGGATATGATCAGGTCTTTGTGGGAAACGGAGCAGACGAGGTGCTTGGCTTCTGTATGCTTGCATTTTTCAAACCGGGAATGAAGGTGTGTTTCCCGGATATTACTTATGATTTTTACCGGACGTACGCCAAGACATATCGGTTGGATTATGAGCAATTCCCGATCAGGGAGGACATGACCGTGGACGTGGAAGATTATATCAATACAGAACGCGATGTGATCCTGGCTAACCCGAATAACCCGACAGGACTCAGTCTGCCGGTGTCTGAGATCGAACGGATCGTGGCGAAAAATCCACACCGCATGGTGATCATCGATGAAGCTTATGTGGACTACGGAAACGAATCGTGCCTGCCGCTGGTACAGAAATATGATAATCTGGTTGTTGTCCAGACTTTTTCAAAATCCCGTAACATGCCGGGCGCGCGCATTGGATTTGCAATTTCGTCAAAGGGAATCATTGAGGATATGAATAAAATTAAATTTACATTTAATCCGTTTAACATGAGCTCTCTTGCAATCGCAGGCGGCACAGCAGCCATCAAGGATCAGGAATATTTTCATAAATGCGTCGCGGAGGTAATACGAATCCGTGAGGAATTTGAGGATGAGCTTTCCGAACTGGGCTTTGAGGTAATACGCACCACGACAAACTTTACCTTCTTCAAACCGAGGGGAATAAGCGCGAAGAAAATGACCGGGGAATTGCGAGACCGGGGAATATTGGTTCGACACTATGATGAAGAAAAGATAAAGGATTATATCCGGATTACCATCGGGACGAAGCTGGAGATGGAAATCGTCCTGAATAATATTAAGGAAATCGCAGCGGTGTGCAAATAACCCTACTCCTTCTGAAACCGATCCCGGTATTCACGCGGGCATTCCCCGATATGGCGATGAAACAGTCGGCTGAAGTACAGCGCGTTGTCGTAACCGACAAACTCAGATATTTCACTGATCTGCAAGTTGGTAGACTCCAGCAGTTTTGAAGCGTAGGACAAACGTATCTCCAAAAGATATTGCAGCGGTGTCATGCCGGTGTGTGATTTGAACTTGCGGAAAAATGAGCTTGTGCTGTACCCTTTGGCTTTGATATATTCCTCTATATTTATGGCTTCGCGGTAGTGCTCACGCAGATAGTACATGCACTGGGTTACTTCATTTGGTGAGAAGGAGTTGCTCTGCGTCAGCTCCTGCTGCCGTCCCGCCAGCGCGATAATGTGGGTAAAAAGCATCTGGGTGCTTTCCTTGTAGAATTTTCGCTGGAGCTGGAGCTCTAGGCAGAAACAACCGTAGCGGATGCTGAAACAGAGACCGAGGAGCAGAGAACCTCATGGATAGATCCAATCGATGGACTGTCAGAGGACTTTATGATGGGCGTAGACCTGGCCTCAGTTTTGGTTGAGGAGAACAGTGGTGTAAAATTTTACAATTTCGATGGCGAAGTGCAGGATGTGTTTAAGACATTTGCAGACGCAGACGTTAATTATGCGAGATTTCGTGTGTGGAACGATCCGTATGATGAAAACGAAAATGGCTATGGCGGCGGAAATAACGACCTTGCCACTGCAATTACACTTGGTTTTGGATTTATAGGAAAGTGTTTCCCAATATTTGTTATCGAAATCGTAAGAATAATGTAAGAAACTTCCTTTATATTTTTGGTATAATAGATTCTGGTTCAGAATAAAAAGGGACGGGGTTATTATGAAAAGAATACTGGTTGTGGACGATGAGAAGGAGATCGCAGACCTGATCGAGGTCTATTTGAGCAGTGAGGGATACGAGGTACTTAAATATTACAACGGCTGCGATGCGCTTGCGGCGGTTTCGGACAACAAGATCGATCTCGCTATTTTAGATGTGATGCTGCCGGATGTGGATGGATTCTCGCTGTGCAGAAAAATACGGGAAAATTATTTCTTTCCGATCATTATGGTGACGGCGAAGATCACGGAGATGGACAAGATCCATGGAATAACGATTGGCGCAGATGATTATATTACCAAGCCGTTCAATGCGCTTGAACTTGTCGCGCGCGTGAAAGCACAGCTTCGGAGAGCCGATAAGTACAATAAGGAGCTGGCACCGGCAAAGGATTGCGAGACGTATGATGTGCGGGGACTTGAGGTGGATGCGGATGCGCGTGTATGCAGGCTGTACGGGCAGGAGATCGCATTCACACCGATCGAGTTTGACATTATCCTGTATCTGTGCAGGCATATAAATCAAGTGGTCACGTCGGAGGAAC
Organism: uncultured Agathobacter sp.; assembly: GCA_934307695.1. GTDB lineage: Bacteria > Bacillota > Clostridia > Lachnospirales > Lachnospiraceae > Roseburia. The sequence goes on from CAKRCS010000011.1 coordinate 6,107, forward strand.
TGTTTGAGGCAGTGTGGAAGGAGAAGTATATGGACGCGAACAATACGGTATTTGTACATATCGCGCGCATCCGCGAGAAGATGGACGAGACATCGAGAAAACCGAAGTTCATAAAGACGGTCTGGGGCGTTGGCTATAAGCTGGAGGGTGAGGTCTGATATGGAAAATGCAACGATACTCCTGCGCGGAAGATGGATCCGGAGGTATCTGCTTCGGATCGTTCTTTACAGTGTGGCAATCTTTTCCCTGCTTCTGATAGGAAGAATTATTTGCTTTGCAATTCATCCAATCTGGCATTGGAGCGATCCGTTTTATGGAGTGTTAAATTTCGTGGACGACAATACCGCCTTAACCGGAGTGCTTGTGCTTGTCGTGGTGATCATGATCTCAACGATCACGGAACTGTCGCATATTTCAAATGTAATCGGACAGATTACAGAATCCGTGGGGACGATATGCAACGGAAAGGACGAGGATATCCGGCTACCGAAGGATTTTCGCGAGATCGAGGTCGGGCTTAAGAAGATCCAGTTTGATAACCGGATAAGTGAAAATGCCGCAAAAGAAGCCAATCAGCGGAAAAACGATATGATCATGTATATGGCACATGACCTAAAGACTCCCCTGACCTCGGTAATCGGGTACTTGTCGCTTTTGAATGATGAAAAGGAGCTGCCGGAGCATGTCAGGGAGAAGTACATAGGAATTGCGCTTAAGAAGTCGTTCCGTCTGGAGGAGCTTATCAACGGGTTCTTTGACATTGCAAGATTCAACTTTACGCAGATGGTTCTTGAAAAGGAAACGGTCAACATGAGTGTGATGCTGTCGCAGATCGTAACGGAATTTGAACCGATTTTCCGGGAAAAGGGGCTGGAGTGCGAACTGGCGGTAAGCGAGGATGTGCGTGTGACCTGCGACATCGAGAAGATGGAGCGGGTATATGACAACCTGTTCAAGAATATCGCCAATTACAGCTATCCGAACACCAAAATCGCAGTGTCACTCACTAAAAACGGCGACAGCGGGATGATCCTTACGACGGTAAACAAGGGCAAGACGATCCCAAAGGAAATGCTGCCGCATATATTTGAACAGTTTTTCCGCATCGACAGCGCCAGAAGCTCGGAGAGCGGAGGAAGCGGTCTGGGGCTTGCGGTGGTAAAGGAAATCGTTGAGCAACACGGAGGAATGGTCTGCTGCAGCAGTGAGAATGAAGAGATTGTCTTTAAAGTCATCCTGCCGTAATTGTGGGAGAAAAATCGCCGCAACGGAAGCGTATTATTTCCGCATGATAGCAATCGTTAGAAAAAGTTAAGTTGTATGACAGAAAACAGTAAAACTCTCCCGCCGGAGATCTGACATAATGCAGATAACGGAGGGAGAGTTTTTTATGGACGATTTGAAAAGAAGAAAAAGACGCGCACGAAAGCTGCGCAGGTTAAGACGATGTATTTGGTTATGCGCAGCGGCATTAGGACTGATTGCGGTACTGCACATCGCCGGCAGCAGAACCGGAACGGGCAGGCAGCAGACTGTGACAGCCAGACAGGAGCGAAGCTGGGAGCAGAAGGATGTACCGGAAAGCCTGATCGAGCTGGCAGAGCGCAACCCGGAGACGATCACGTTTGTGAATGATTACAAAAATGCAGACACAAATCCGGAGACGATCGACATTTCAGATGATGTTGTTTCCGGAGAAATCCCGCTGTTTTTGCAGTGGGATGAGCGCTGGGGTTATGCATACTATGGGGATGATTTCATGGCGATAACCGGATGTGGACCGACGTGTCTGTCGATGGTGTATTGCGGCTTGACAAATGACACGGACATGAACCCGTATGCCGTTGCCGAGCGGGCGGAAGCGGAAGGTTTTTACGTTGAGGGGAGCGGATCTACGTGGAGCATGATGACGGATCTGGCAAAAGAGCTTGGGCTTACCGTAAACACGGTCACGTTTGACGAGACACATATCAAGACGGAACTGCAAAACGGGCATCCGGTCATCTGCATCATGGGACCGGGAGACTTTACAACGACCGGACATTTCATCGTGCTTACCGGAGTGGACGAGGACGGAAGTGTGCATGTCAACGATCCGAACAGCAGAAACAACAGCAAAAAGGCGTGGAAACTGGAGAACATTATGCCACAGATCCGCAATCTCTGGAGCTACTGCTACAATTCTTAACAAATCTCTCATTTTCCTTGACTCTCGACTTGGTTCATACTTTATAATCGGGCAAAACGATGTAAAGGAGTGCGGACAGGACTTACGATCAGCAATATCCGTTTTTGTGAAGGCGGAGTCCAAGGGGCGTCACTTTGAAAAAATTGATGATTTTTTAGAGGATTTTTCTACGTTTACAAAGTTTGACCGGTTTGTTGGCGGAAGCATGTTCGGATGGTGGCTGTTCTCAAATCGGTGGATGAACCGGGCGGCAATGATTCTGTGGGGTGCGTTTTTTCTGTTAGTTCCGGTTGTCGGAATCGTGGACGACATCATGGATGGAAATGGACTAATCCCGGTAAGGACGATTTTTTGGATCGCATGGTTTGTTTTTCTGATCTACTCCTGATTATAATCAATTAAAAATCCTATAAGATAACAGAAGAAGCACGGAAGTGTCCGAACCGCATAAATGGTAAGGAGGCTCCGTGCTTTTTCTGTATATACAAACAGCAGTTACAATTTGCATTCAAACCGCCGATATAGTATAATAAATACTAATTATAAGCAGAAGTGTGCCCAAACGAAGGAGAGCAACAAATGATCGATATACACTGCCACCTGCTGTATGGGGTGGATGACGGAGCGGAAACAATGGAAGAAGCCGCTGCAATGCTCAAAGAAGCCGCAAAACAGGGGATAGATGCCATCATACTGACTCCGCACTGGCGGCATGGGCTGTTTCCTTATCCGAAGGATACGATCGAGGCACACTACGAGATTGTCCGCAAATATGCCAAAGAGCTGGGAATCGCGGTATATTTAGGCACCGAGTATCATGTGGACAGCCAGATGATGGAGAATTTTTCCAAGGGCAGCTGTTACCCGCTTGCGGATACCCGGTACATACTGACGGAGTATTCCCACAGCACAAGACCTGAAATGGCGCGGCAGATGACGGCGGAAGCCGTCCGCTATGGCTACATTCCGGTGATCGCACATGCGGAGCGGTATGGCTTTGTGATGGAAGATCCGGAGATTCTGGAGGAGCTAAGAGACATGGGCGCGCTGATCCAGATCAATGCGGATGCGGTACTCGGACTGGCTGGACGCGGCACCAAGAAATTGTGCAAGTGGATACTAAAAGCGGGCCTTGCAGATTTTATCGCAAGCGATAGTCACGGAGTGGACAAGCGCCCCTGTAATCTGAAAAGGTGCTATGACTATGTAGCAAAGAAATATGGCGGCGAGACGGCGCAGAGACTGTTTTACGACAATCCTGCACAGATTCTGGCTGAACGATAACATTACCAGAGCTACAATGAGAGGAACAGATGATGGAAAACCAGTTTGATTCAGATAATGAAATAGAGATTGACTTAAAAGATCTGCTGCTGGAGATTTTGGCTTACTGGAAGCTGATTCTGGTGGCAGCAGTTCTGGCGGCAGTAATCGGATTTTCGGTCAGTGAGTTCATGATGGTTCCGGTGTACGAATCAACCTCCGAGCTGTATGTACTTACGAAAAGCACATCCTTCACCAGCCTATCGGACATCCAGACGAGTACGAGCCTGACCAACGATTATATCGTTGTCATAAAAGGACGTCCGGTTCTGGAGCAGGTGATTGATAATCTGGGCTTGGATGAGACCTATAAGACACTTAGGGATCGGGTGTCCGTGAATAATCCGTCCAACTCCCGATTGCTTGATATCACCGTGAAGGATACCGATCCGGTGCAGGCAAAGCGGATTGCGGATGAGATCGCGGATGTCGGCTCTGCATTTATATCGCAGAAGCTGGTACAGGATCCGCCGGAGGTTGTCCAGTATGGTTATTCGGATGGCGCACCGGTCAGTCCGAGTGTCAGGAAGAATACGGTTCTCGGCGGTCTTGCGGGAGCAATGCTTGCAATCATCATCATTGCAATGGCTTATCTGTTTAACGATTCCATTATGGGACCGGAGGATATCGAGAAGAAGCTCGGCATGAATGTACTTGGTATGCTGCCGCTTGAGGAGAGCGAGGATGACGGAGACAAGCGAAGCCAGAAGAAACGAAAAAAGTCATCCATCGGAACCAAGAGTGCATAGGAAGGATTTTAAGAGGAAATGGAAGTCGTAAAATTCGGAAAACTGAAAAATCAAAGCTATACGATGAAGGAATCCCTTCGAGCACTGAAAACGAACATTCAGTTTTGCGGCGATGATGTCAAAACAATTCTGATCACGAGTGCGGTTCCGAACGAAGGCAAAAGCACGGTGGCGATGGATCTGGCACGTTCCCTCACCGAGTCCGGAAAGCGTGTACTGTTAATTGATACGGATATGCGTAAATCTGTTTTTATCGGCCGCTTGCGTGCAACCTCATCGACGGGCGGGGAGATCTGTGGACTTTCCCACTATCTGTCCGGACAGAAGAAGCTGGAGGATGTACTGTATGGCACAGAGATCCCACGATTGTTTATGATATTTGCAGGACCATCGGTGCCGAACCCGACAGAAATCCTTGAAAAACGGTATTTTTCAGAGCTGTTGCAGTTCGGACGGGAACATTTTAATTATATCATACTCGACTGCGCGCCAATCGGGGCGGCAATCGATGCTGCGGTTGTGGCCAAGCAGTGTGACGGCGCGATTCTTGTTGTTGCACAGGGCATGGCAAGCGCACGTCTGATCTTAAATGTAAAGAAACAGCTTGAGGCATCCGGCGTCAAGATCCTTGGCGCGGTGCTCAATAAAGCGAAGATTAAGAAAAACGGCTATGAGGGTGGCTATTATGGCGGCTACTATGGAAGCTACTACGGCAGTTACTATGGAAAGGACGAAGATAAGGAAGCATGAGAAGAAAGGGCAGGGCAAATCTTTCACAAAAACTGAATAATGTCCTGTATTTTCTCGCGGGTGCGATGTCAGTGATCGTGGTGGCAATTCTCGTGATCAGCGTGCAGACAAAGGCACAGAACACGGATGCCGCCGACCGCTCAGAGCTGGTGGACAATGTACAAAGTACAGCCCAGCCGGAATCGGAGACGGCACAGGAGAATACTCCGGTCGAAAAATGGCAGGAGGGAACGATCACCTACAACGGGAAGAACTACCGCTATGACAACCACTTAAAGACGTACCTCTTTATGGGAATCGATACCGATGATGCCGTGTACAACATGGATACCAAGGATACCGGGTATCAGTCGGATGCACTTTTCCTTGTTGTTGCGGATAGTATGAGCCAGAAGCTGTCGGTGATCACGATCAACCGCAATACCATTACAGAGATCGAGCGGTTTACCGGCAACGGAGTCAGCATGGGGAAAGCGCAGTCGCAGATCTGTGTGCAGCATGCATACGGGGATGGCAAGAAGCTAAGCTGCTCCCGCGTGGAGGATGCGATATCAAATCTGTTTTTTAATATCCCGATCCATGGGTACATTGCGATGAATATGGGCGCACTTCCGGGGTTAAATGATGCAATCGGGGGTGTGACCGTAGAGGTAATGGATGATCTAAGCTATGACAACAGAGGCGTGGATTTAAAGGCAGGACAGACAGTTACGTTAAATGGTCAGGAGGCCTATTGCTATCTGCGCGGCAGGGATGTCAACGATTTCGACAGCTCAACGGAGCGTCTGCGCAGGCAGGAGCAGTATATTACCGCATTCCTTACAAAGCTAAGTACACAGGAGGATCGCAGCACCACAGTAACGGAGGTGTTCAATGCGATCAGTGATTATACAGTTACAGATATCGATTTTACGAAGCTTCTGAATACACTTTTAGACTACGGGTATTCGGGAGATGATCTGTATACCGTTCCGGGAGAGTCGCAGGTAGGCTCTGACGGACATGAAGAATATTATGTGGATGAGGATACATTTTATGATCTGATCATCCAGATATTTTACGAGGAAGTAGACGCAAGATAGGTTGAACTTCCGGGGGAGCATCCGGCTCCCGGCAATAATCTGATATCTTGCACAGGATGTGCTTGATATAACCACATGTAAATAACAAAGGAAAGGAGGAGAAGCCAATGAAGAAGAAATTAGCAGGAATACTTGCCGTACTTATGGTTCTTACCATGGGAACAACCGTATTTGCAGCACCGTCTTCTGACAAGGACTCAGATCTTAAGAAGGAAGCGGAAGCACTTGTAACTACGGTTGAATCCGGATCTGATTCGGTGGCACTTACATCGAAAACAGTAGAATCGGCTGATCTGACGGACGCATACGATTATGTGGCAGAAAAGGTTGGAAAAGATACCGGATTTACGATGCTTGCTGCGGTAGAGCTTTCATCAGCAACCGAGCTTCCGTCCGGCGGAATCCAGATTACATTCAATGTGGCTGGACTGAAACAGGGCACAAGCAATATTCGGATTTATCATAAGACAGCTTCCGGCTGGGAGATCAAGACCCCGTTTGTCGGAAACGGATATGTAACAGCTAAGTTTGATTCACTGTCCCCGTTCTTCGTTGTAAAGTATGATTCTGCACCATCCACCAGTGATGGAAGCGTAGATTCATCCACAGTTGTGAACAACTACTATACGACGAATAACACGTATAACAATACGACCTCGGATAGTCACGCTACAAGCAATACATATAACAATACGAATTCTAATAATGCTTCAACGAGCAATAGCACAAATTCGAACAATGCTTCCACAAGCAATATGACAAATTCGAATAACACGTCGTCAAGCACGACAAACAACAATGCTGCGACAACAAAGAAGAATACCACAAGCAAGTCAAACACCACCAAAAAGACGAGCACTAAGACAAACTCGAAGAAGAAGAATACTTCTAAGAAGGATACAACCAAGAAGAATACTACCAAGAAGGCTACTACTAAGACGAGCGTTTCAAAGGACGAGTCCGTAAAGGTGGACAGCAGCAACAAGAATACGCAGACCGTTACGGTCAACGTAAATGGAAGCGGCAGTGGTTCCGCAAAGGCCGGAGCATCCACTTCCACAACTTCTCCAAAGACCGGGGCATCCGTTCCGGTATTGCCGGTAATTGCGGTATTTTCCGTAATGGGAATTGCAGTTTGCGGCAAAAAAGCGCGCAACCTTTAAGAAAAAGGTAGATTCGAATCTATAAGCAAACATGTGGTTTGCATATCTGCCCCATGCCTGAGTGGGCATGGGGGATATGCAATTTTTACGAAGGGAACTAACAAAGAAAGATGCAGAAGAAACTCAACTTTTACAAGATATTATGTGCGGTGCTGGTGGTTGTTTTAGTGATCGTCATCGCAGCAATGTGGTATCGTAACTATACGCAGAACAAAGCAGGAGATATCTATAAGGATCTTCAATCACAGGTCAATTCTGCATCACCAAATGTCACTGTGGCGGACAGTGAGACTGAGACAGAGGAAGATACCGAACCGGTGGAGGAGGATATCCTTTCGGAGCTTGGTGTCGAGATCCCGGAGAAAAATCTGGACTGGGATGTATTAAGGGAGACAAATAAAGATATTTATGCGTGGATCTACATTCCGGAAACGAATGTGGATTATCCGGTTCTCCAAAGCGAGACGGATGACGAGTATTATCTGATGCATAATCTGGACGGAAGCTACGGCTATCCGGGCTGCATTTTTACACAACTGCTTAACAGCAAGGACTTTACTGATTACAATACTGTGTTGTATGGACACAACATGAAGAATGGAACAATGTTCCGGACATTGCATTATTACCAGAATGAGGAGTTCTTCTATAACAACCCTTATATCTATATTTATACGGAAAATGGTGTGCTGGTCTATGAAATTTTTGCGGCATATAACGCTGGGGACGAGCATATTTTGAATACATACGATCTACGGACAGAGGAAGGATTTGCCTCCTATCTAGATACCGTTAAGGAAGGGGCTTATCTGGGCGGATATATTAGAGCTGATGTGGAAGTTACTACGGCAAACCATATCATCACTTTATCCACCTGCACCGACCAGTCTGACGAGCGTTATCTGGTACAGGCTGTGCTTATAAATGACACTGCTGAGGATGATCTTGTAAGCGATGAGCTTTTAGACGGTGGGGACATAGATGCCGGGAGCATAGGCGATGAAATCGTCGGAGAGCCGGAAGAATAGAGCGTGCATCTTGCTGCTGTATAGCAGGCAGTTTAACGCGCGGAAAAGAAATGTAAGGGAAACAATCAGATGAAAAAAGTGTTGATTTTAGTCAACCGGGATTTTGTATTATATAATTTCCGACTGGAGCTGGTCGAGCGCCTGCTAAAGGACGGATATGAGGTGTATATCTCGCTTCCTTATGGCGAGCGTGTGGACGAGATGGTTGAGATGGGATGTAAGTTTTACCCGATTGTTATCGATAAGAGGGGAAAGAACCCATTTAAGGATTTCGGACTCATTCAGCAATACAAGAAATTGTTCCGGACGATCCGGCCGGATATAATTCTGACATACACGACCAAGGTTAATATTTATGCGGGAATCTACGCAGGAAAGATGCATATTCCATACCTGATGAATATCTCAGGGCTTGGAACTGCGGTTGAGTATAAAAGCCCATTGCAGAGCATCATGATCGGGCTGTACCGGAAGGCGGCAAAAAAGACAAGCTGTCTCTTTTTCCAGAATCAGGAAAATGAGGAATTTTTTGAAAGCCACCATATGTACAATGGAAAAAAGTACCGCATCCCCGGCTCCGGGGTGAATCTAAAGAGGTGGTATCTGATGGACTATCCATCGGATGAACAGGGTGTGGACTTTTTATATATCGGGCGTGTCATAAAGCAAAAGGGTATTGAGGAGTATCTGGAAGCCGCAAAACAGATCCGCAAAGAATATCCGAACACAACCTTCCATGTCTTAGGACCATGTGACGGTGATTATGAGGGAATGCTTGCGGAGTATCAGAATCAGGGAATCATCCAGTATCATGGAATGGTGCCGGACACCAGAGAATATTTGCTGCACGCGCATTGCACCATCCACCCGTCCTACTATCCGGAGGGGATTTCCAACGCCTTGCTGGAGAGTGCCGCCTGCGGGCGACCGATCATCACAACGAACCGGAGCGGCTGCAGGGAGACGGTCGAGGACGGCAAGACAGGCTTTGTGTTTGAGCAGAAGAACGAGGAGCAGCTTCTGATGTGTATCCGCAAATTCATGCAGATGGATAATGAGGCGCGCCGCGAGATGGGAATTGCCGGAAGAAAGAAGATGGAGAAGGAATTTAACCGTCAGATCGTAATTGATGCATACATGAGGGAAATCGATGGAATCAAATAAGCACGATACGCCCATGCGGGTTCTGCATGTGTTGGGCGGGCTCAACTTTGGCGGGGCAGAGACAATGGTAATGAATCTGTACCGCAATATAGACCGCAGACGGATACAGTTTGATTTTGTGATCCATACCCAGGAGAAATGCGATTATGAAGATGAGATCCTTTCACTTGGCGGCAAAATCTATCGTTTCCCGCGTTTTCGTGGATACAATGTTTTTCAATATATCAGAGAATGGAAGCTGTTCTTTCAACACCATGAGGAGTACCGGATCATTCATGGACATATGCGAAGTACGGCTTCAATTTATTTGTTGATTGCAAAGAGGCAGGGGCGCTACACCATCGCGCACAGCCATAATGTGTCAAATGGAACAGGAGTGGCAGCATTAGTAAAAAACATCATGCAGCTGCCAATCCGAAGTTTCGCAGATTCCTTTTTCGCGTGTTCCGAGGCGGCGGGGGAATGGCTGTTTGGCAAAAAGAGTGTCTCCGGTACTCGTTTTTACATTATCCCCAATTCGATTGATGTTCACAAATTTGCCTATAATGTAGAAAAGAGAGAAAAATTAAGAGAAGCGTATAACTTGCAGGATCAATGGGTTATCGGAAATGTTGCCAGATTTCACCGGCAGAAGAACCATGAATTTATGATCCGGCTTTTCGCAGCGCTAAAGGAGCAATACCCGGATGCCAAACTGGTATTGGTCGGAGACGGAAAGACAAAGGGCAGGATCGTTCAGCTGATAGAAAAATCAGGATTGCAGGATAACGTCTTGATTCTTGCACCCACCTTGGATGTTGCGGGGATCATGCAGATGCTTGATGTGTTTATTCTCCCTTCGGAATATGAAGGCTTTGGAATGGTGGCAGTGGAAGCACAGCTTGCGGGCTTGCCGGTTATCTGCTCAAAGAACGTTCCCGGCGATGTGAAGATCTCCGAGAATATCGCATTTCTGCCGTTGGATGATACAGAAGTGTGGAAAGATAAGCTGAGAGCATACCGGAGCTTTTCAAGGGCAGCGATTGACATCAACGAGCAGGCGCTGCAATATGACAGTTCCAAAACTGCAAGCTGGCTGATGGATTTCTACCTGAATTGCCGGCAATAAAAAGGATTTTTAGGTATGGCAAAATATATATTTGCAAATGGTGTAAATAATTTCCAAGGCAGTCTGACAGGAGCACACAGACGCTATCTGGAACTGATCCGATATTTATCCGGAGAAAATGTGGTCACACTTGTCTGTGCGCCACTCCCGGAATTGGATGGAAATAAGAATATCCATAAAATAAATATCCCGACCTGCAAAATCGGATGTCTGCCCTATAGCTGGTCAGGTCTTATCCACAGTGTGCGGGGACTGAAGGGAACCGCTGCGGAAGGATATGATTGGGCTGTCAGCTTTGGACCATGGCAGACCTTCGCATTCCGGCTTGCCGGAATAAAGCAGATCCTGACTCTGCTAAGGGAGGACACACTAAACTATATAGCATGTGCGGAGAAGAACCCGGTCAAAAAAGCATTAAAACTAATTTATTTCTGGATTGTTGAGGCAATTACTGTACGCTGCTCAACAAGAATGATCGTACAGTGTAACGATGATTATAAGTATCTTTTGCAAAGACATCCCCTCTTACGGGGACAGATACAAAAAAAGACGTTTATCCAGAAGAATAACGTCAATCCGTCCTGGGTAAGCCACGAAGGGAAACTGGCACTTCCGGCAGATACGAAAGATGTGGTCAGGATCGCGTATGTTGCATCCTTCGACAATGTGCGAAAAGGCTATGATATTTTGTTCCCAGCAATTATCCGGCTGCTGGAGGAGGGGTATCCGGTCCGGCTGTATGTGGCAGGAGAAGGAAGACAGCTGGAACAACTAAAGGCTCAGTATGGCACGCGCTGCGGAATAACTTTCTTAGGTCGTATTGATAATGCCTGCGCGCTTTTAAGGCAGGTCGATTTTTCGTTAGTTCCATCGCACCGGGACTCCTGCCCGAATACAGTTTTGGAAGCCTTGGGTGTTGGAACCACGGTGTATGGAAGCAAGGTCGGAGGAATAAAGGATCTGCTGCCGGATGAATTTTTGTTCGCGGATACAACGGAAGCTCTTTATGAGTTCCTAAAGAACAAGCTTGATCACAGGCTGTGGATACCGGATGGACAAGAGCAGCGTCTTTTAAGCCAAAGCCTTATATTTAACTGGGGCGAAAAAATAGAATCCTATATGAAAGAGGCTTGATCATGTGGATTTATCTTGTGAACCTGCTGATAATTACCGCAGTCATGTGGTTTTTTCGGAAAAAGAAAAACTGGTCGTATATTCTTGCCTTTGCAGATCTGTTTATTCTTGCCGCAATCCGGAGTATGGATGTCGGCAGGGACAATGGCAGCTATGAGCGTATATTTAACTATGTCAGAAAAGGCTATATTACCTTATCAAATACGAAAGGCTATGAAAAGGGCTACATTTTTCTGAACCAGCTTGTATGTAAAATTCATGGAAACATCCGTCTGTTATTGATCGTAGTTGCGTTCCTGTCTCTGATCGGCGTGTTTTACTACATCAAAAAGAACGCTATATATCCGTGGATCAGTTTGTACATCTATATATGCATGATGTATTATCAGCAGAATCTTACGATCTGGAGGCAGGCAATCGCGGTAAATATCGTCCTGATTGCATATTGCAGGCTTCAGGAAAAGCACTATGTGCAATTCGTGCTGTTGATCGTGCTGGCGGTGCTGTTTCATAGATCCGCAATTCTGGCACTAGCACCGCTGGTGCTGCAAAAGATCCGGCTCACAAAGAAGCAGGTATTTTTGTTTGTGCTGCTGTTTGCGATTGTTTACGGCTTCCGTAATCAGATCGTACAGTTGGCGTTTTCACTTCATATCAACCGGCTGGCGATCTATATGGACGCCGTTGTATCCAATGAGGGATATTCCCAGTTGATCCTATACTGTGCGATGCTGTTTTTTGCCGTGTATTCGGTGCTGGCATATTACCGGAACATCAAGCTGCGGCGGATCGAGCGGGATGGAGAGCTTGAGGTGAGACTGCAGCAGAGCATAATCCTTGGAATCCTGATGGTAGGAATGCAGTTAGTTGCCACATACTTCTCCACGCTGGCAAGAGCGGGATTGTACTTTTCCGTCCCATTTGTCTTACTGCTTCCGAACTTTTTGAACTGCTTCTCCCAGAAGCGAAACCGCAAGATCATAAGGTATTTGATGTATGCCGCGTTTTTAGCATTTTATGTATTTTTGATGAGAAAGGATAATTCGTTCTATTACACCATGTGGAATGGCTGATAAATGCAGGAAGTGATATCGTAATATGGCAAAAAGAATAAAAATCGTACATCTGATCCATGGTCTTACGATGGGGGGCGCAGAAACCCTCGTAAAAGACTATGCGATGCTGATGGATAGAAATAAATATGAGATTGTTATATTATGCTACGAGCATACAGGCTCTCCATATGAAAAGCTGCTTGTGTCCTCCGGCATTAAGGTCATATTCTGTAGTGATCCGTGGGAAAAATGGAAGCAATATGGCATCATCGGTAAATTTATCAGGCACTATGGGTTATATTTTTCCATTCGGAAGCATCTCCGCCGGGAGGCACCGGACATCATCCATTTACATTTGCTGGTGAGCAGATACGTTCTGTTTTCTCATGTAAAGCGTAATACGGGGCTTATATATACGGTTCACACAGAACCGGAATGCTTATGGGATAAAAAGAGCATTAAAAGCCGGATCGATTTCTATGCAGCCAGGCGGCTGGTGAAAATGTACGGCATGCGTTTTATAGCTCTGCATGATGAAATGCGAAAAAAGGTTGACCGGCTATTTGGTGTGAACAACACGGTTGTGGTAAACAATGGAATTGATTTTGAACCATTTCAAAAGAGAATTTCCCCGGATGCGGCGCGGAAAAGACTTCAAATACCAAAGGATCAATTTGTTGTCGGCCATGTCGGACGGTTTGCAGAATCAAAGAATCATGGGTTTTTAATTGATATATTTGAAGAAGTGCTCAAAAGAAACGCAAAGTCATATCTTTTGCTGATCGGGGATGGTGAGAGAAAGACACATATCCAGGCGGAACTCGAAAAGCGTGGGCTGACCGGTAAATTCCAGATACGATCCAACCGGACAGATATTTCGGATCTGATGAGCGCAATGGACTGCTTTGTATTCCCATCGAAGCAGGAAGGACTTGGAATCGTCGTTATTGAGGCGCAGATTGCCGGATTGCCGTGTGTAGTATCCGACCGCGTGCCGCAGGCAACGCAGATTTCAAATAGGATCGAATACCATTCGCTGGAGGAAAGCGCATCGCAATGGGCAGATGCCGTTTGCAGGAAGGATAGAGACGATGACATAGCGTATTATCATCTGGAAGAATGGGATATGAAGAATATCATAGGTCAATTAGAAAAAATATATGCAAGACAAATAAGAGAGTGAATATATGGCGGCTAGCAGGACGAAAAATACCATCAGGAATATAGGCGCGGGGCTTACAAACCGCGTGATCTCTATCATAATGCCGTTTGTCAACCGGACGGCAATTATATGGATATTAGGCGCCGAATTTGCCGGACTTTCCGGACTGTTCTCCTCGATTCTGAATGTCTTAAACATAGCGGAACTCGGATTCAACTCCGCCGTTGTATATAGCCTGTATGAACTTTTCGCAAGGCGGGATGAAGAACGGATATGTGAGCTTGTCACTCTGTTACGGCGGGTATACCGGATCGTAGGAACCGCGGTACTGCTCTTAGGCTTGCTTATACTGCCATTCCTGCCACATCTGGTCAAAGGCGATATACCGGATGGGATAAGCATTTATATACTCTACTTATTGTATTTGCTTAATTCAAGCCTGAGCTATTTCCTGTTTGCCTACAAGGAATGTTTGCTGATCGCAGACCAGAGACAGGATATTGCAAGTAATATCCGGACCGCCGTAAGTGTGGCAAAATATGTTGCCCAGCTTGCCGTTTTGTTAATCACAAAAGATTTTTATCTTTATCTTGTAGTGGCGATCATCGGAACTGCGGTCACGAACATCGCGATCCAGATTGCCACACAGAAGAAGTACCCGAAATACCACGCCCTTCATGTCCGTGTCGCAATGCCGGATAAGATGAAGCAGCAGATCAAAGGGCTGGTCATAAACCGCGTGTGCGATACATTCCGAAATTCGTTTGACAGCATTATCATTTCAAGCCTGCTGGGACTTACGGCTACTGCCATTTATGGAAACTACTATTACATTTATTCCTCCCTTTACGGGATCATGCTGGTGATCTGTAATGCGATGGCGGCGAGTGTCGGCAATAGCATTGTTGAGAAGAGCAGGGAGGACAATTACGAAAATATGCTTACCTTCTCCGCCGCATTCGGGTGGATCATGGGCTGGTGTACCGTATGTTTAGCCTGCCTGTATCAGCCGTTTATGGAGCTGTGGGTAGGAAAGTCGCTTCTGCTGCCGGAAAGAGATATGCTTCTATTCTGTGTTTATTTCTATGTGATAAACATGAACAATATCCGCAATCAATACATCTCCGGCACCGGAATGTGGTGGAAATTCCGCATTTCCTATATTGTTGAGGCACTTGCAAACCTGATACTGAATATTCTGCTCGGTAAGCTCTGGGGGATAACCGGAGTGATCCTTGCTTCCATCATTACGATATTTCTTTTTAATTACCTGTGTAGGAACATTATCCTGTTCCGAAACTATTTTGTGGGGAAGCATGCATGGAAGTATATGGCGGAACAACTGGTATATGCTGCGATAGCGGCGGCTGCCGTATTCGTCACATATAGGTGCAGCCTGTATGTGCAGATGGGCGCTATGAACACGATGATCGTCAGAGGAACCATTTGCATTCTGGTTCCAAATCTGATTTTCTTATTCGGAATATGGGTAAGCCCGCGAAGAAAAATGGTTTTTCAGCTGCTAAAAGTGGTTATATGCAGGAAATATTAAAAGAATCCGGTTGTATGGGGAAATGAATACAGAATGATGATTACGAAAATAAGCAAATATCTAAGAGATTTTATTTTTGATAAATATATGCGTTTTCAATATTTGAATAAGATAGGGGCATATCGATTTCTTTCTGATACAAAGTGGGTTAAAAAATGGTACTATTTAAAAACCGGCAATGAAATTGATTTGGAGAACCCGAAAACGTTTCATGAGAAGATGCAGTGGTACAAGATTAACTACCATGATCCTGCTATGCCATTACTCGCAGATAAAAATGCAGTCCGGCAGTATGTAGAAAGCAAGGGACTCCAAAAGCTGCTAAAAGAGCAGTATGGAGTATATGACCGATTTGGCGACATTGATTTTCAAAAGATGCCGGATGTTTTTTATCTAAAGACAAATCATGGATCGGGAGCAAATGAAATTATCCGGAAGAAGGATACCCGCCAGATCGCTAAAGCGCGAAGGTTTTTCGATGCACAATTACGAAAGAACTATTATTGGAAGTATCGGGAGTGGGCTTACAAAGACATTACACCGAAGCTGATCTGTGAGGAATATTTAGGGGGAACCGGCGATGATCCGCTGGTCGACTTGAATCTGTTTTGCTTCTATGGAAAAGTAAGAATGATCTACTATAATGTGAATTTGGCGGATCAGGAAGGAAAGCATTCGGACGGGAAGCGGGCAGTGTTCGATGAGAATATGAACTATATAAAGGGAGCCAAAACACAAATGGAGGTTCTGCCGGAGGAGGAATGCATAGTTCCTTCCGACATGGAGGAGATAATCCGGTATGCGGAATGCCTTGCGGCGGATTTTCCGCATGTAAGAGTAGATTTCTTTTACATTAGTCAAAAGGTGTATTTTGGCGAGATGACCTTTTATTCTGCGGGAGGGGACATGCATCTGGAACCGCCGGAATTGTTGGAAAAGTTAAACCAATATTTTGACATTGATAAAATACGGGAACAGACAAATTTACGGAACGATTGAATGATAATGAGGAGATGCGTCATTACCTTATATGAAAACAGTTAAAATAGATGCAGACTATAAAAATCTAATATCGCTTCTGACGAGTGACCAGTTTTATGACTCGCAGGATATTTTCCTGCGGGAGCTGTTGCAGAACGCATACGATGCCTGCTATACGAGACAGGCGCTGGAATGGAGCTGGGGAACGGAGTTTCTGGAGCTTGAGGAGGCAGAGAGGGTCAACTCGGTGCGCCGCCCGTTTGAAGGCAAGATCGTTGTGTCCTACAACTCCTCAAATGGAATGCTCTTTGTGGAGGACAACGGAGTTGGCATGAATGAAGCCGATCTCAACAAGTTTGTGGCGCATGTGGGGAGCAGCTACTACACAAGCGAGGCGTTCAGGCAACAGCGTTTAAAGTATGAGCCAATCTCACAGTTTGGGATCGGACTGTGCTCCTGCTTCCGCGTTTCAAGGGCTATCCTGATCGAATCCAAGAAGGACAAGTCGATCAACACCGCCTGGAACGTGATGGATCGGCAGGACTTGGAACCGATTGCCGCCAAATGGTTCAACGGAGCGGAAAATATCGAGTATATCAATTCCAACCGCACATTTTCGGGGACACGGGTTACGCTTGCACTTCAACCGAAGTACGCGATGAATATGACGATGTCGTATCTGGTAAACACCATCAAGAGCTTTATGGCGTGCCAGCCGATCCCGATCGAGATCTATTTCGATAAGAAGAAGGAAGTTCTTTTCCAGCCCAAGCTGGAGATGGATGCATTTGCGTATGTGCGGGGGATCACGACGCTGCATGTGGACAATGACTGGATGGAGGGATACCTTACACTGTACAATTCCAAGCACCGGTCGCTGATCGGTGAGAGTGAGCTTTACCAGCAGGGATTCCGGATCGCGGATGAGCGGGCGATCAAACTGCTCAAGCCGGAATGGCTGCGGCACATCATGTTCCGGATCAACCTGAAAAAGCGGATACTGAACTTAAAGATGGCAAGGGACGGAGTAGCGCAGGATGACAGCTTAAAGACACTGCGGGAGACGATCGGACAACTGATCATCGGGTATTTTCAAAAAAATCCGCTCAATCTGGGACAGTATCTGGAGGATGGCAGCAAGTGCATCTTATCCGAGTATGAGCCGGAGATGCAGCTGGTGCAGCAGGCAGCATACATCCATGTGTACCTAAAAGGACAGGATATGGAACTGCTGATGGATACGGTGCTCAATGGATTTCTCGGCAGGGAGATACGGATTGCATACATTTCGCATAAGCTCTTTGAATATTTCAGGGATAACTTTTCCGTGGATTTTAAGACCTTCCTCGGACGGTATCAGCTTATCGTATTTGAAAAAAATCGGGATATGTTTACCCAATTTCTGACACCCTATCTGAAGGGGCAGAAATATGTGGTATCCGAGATACCGGGCGTGGTCTATACGGAGCTTGTGGCAGATCTTCACATGAAGAAGAATCTGTCTCCATACCGAAGGAGCATTCGGCTGCACCCGGACAATCTGGTGGATGATATGCTGTTTTGCTTTGTCACAAATGAGCAGACAGGACCGTTGCAGCTCATTCTCAACGAGAACAACAGAAATGCGCGGATGCTTGAGCGGGCTGCGGGTAACCCGAAGGTGGCGAACCTGAGGGAGGTCATCATCGAGAACATCAAGCAGCGGATCATCAACTCCAAGAAGCCATGGGATAAGATCATTGATTTCGGAGGCTCTTTTGTCGATGAATGGACATCGGAGAGTGCGATCACCGTGCAGTCCGTCTGGTGTCTGGAGGACGATTTTGCTATGGCACTCAATGAGTTTGTCAGGGAGAAGCTGACGATGGAAGAATTGGTCGCATACGGGCTGGAGGGGCTGGTTTTCCATAAGGAAGAATTTATTAACTGGTGGTATATGCCCAAATAGGCGCTCCGATTGTCCTTTTTATAAAACAGAGGGATACATGGGGTTGTTTGAAAGCAAAAAAAGGCATATAATGACAAGACAGGCCGCAAATGGAAGTAGAGGATAATAAGAATGGAAATATTGGATTTGAACGATGTACAGGAGAGTGGGGAAGGTTCCACCTCAGAGGCAAAAAAGAGCGCGGATAATAACTCACCGAAGCAGCCGGAGACGGTATCCTGGCAGCGCGAGCTTCTTAGCTGGATCATGACATTCGTGATCGCGATCGGTGCGGCACTTTTGCTTAAGAACTTTGTAATCATCAATGCAACGGTCCCGACCGGATCTATGGAGAATACCATCATGCCGGAGGATGATCTGCTGGGATTTAGGCTATCATATATATTCTCAGAGCCGGAGCGCGGAGATGTCGTTATCTTTAAGTTCCCGGACGATGAATCCCAGAAGTTTATCAAGCGGATCATCGGGCTTCCGGGAGAAAAGGTCGTCATCCGGGATGCAAAGATCTATATCAATGATTCCGAGGAGCCGTTAGATGAACCTTATCTGAAAGAGGAATGGGTTGTCGCAAATGATGGCTTTGAATTTCGGGTGCCGGAGGATTGTTATCTGGTGCTGGGGGACAACCGCAATGACTCACGGGATGCCCGGTACTGGATCAACACTTATGTCACGAAGGATCAGATTATCGGAAAAGCAGAATTTATCTACTATCCGTTTGATCATATAAAGAGCCTGCGGTAGCGGGCTGGCACCGTCAGGCTGCCACAATATTAATTTTTTATGGAGGGTATAAATATGCCGGAGAATGCAAGCTGCAGCGGAGCAGCAACCTGCTCAAAGTCAAGTTGTGAGGGCTGCCCAAGCAAGAGCAATCCGCAAAGCTTCTTAGAAAAAATGAATGAATACTCAAACATCCGCCATGTGATTGGCGTTGTAAGCGGTAAGGGAGGCGTTGGCAAATCCTTCGTAACCTCCTCCCTTGCGGTCCTTATGGCTAAGGCAGGCTACAAGGTGGGAATTTTGGACGCCGATATCACGGGACCATCCATTCCTAAGATGTTTGGTGTGCATGGCAATGTTGTCGGGGACGAAAAGGGTATGATCCCGTTAGAGTCCAAGGACGGAATCAAGATCATGTCCATCAATCTTCTGATGGAGGATGAGGAGGCTCCGGTTGTATGGAGAGGACCGGTGATCGCAGGCGTTGTAAAGCAGTTCTGGAATGAGACCGTATGGGGCGATGTAGACTATCTGTTCGTGGACATGCCTCCGGGAACCGGCGATGTTCCGCTTACTGTATTCCAGTCACTCCCGGTTGACGGGATCGTGATCGTGACATCCCCGCAGGAGCTTGTGCAGATGATCGTAAAGAAAGCCTACAATATGGCAGAGATGATGCACATCCCGGTGCTTGGCGTGGTAGAGAATTTCAGCTACTTAAAGTGCCCGGACTGTGGAAAGGAGATCAAGCTCTTCGGTGAAAGCCATGTAGATGAGACTGCGGCTGAGATGGGAATTCAGGTACTTGGCAAGCTCCCGCTTGATCCGGAGTACGCAAAGCAGGCAGACGCGGAGGATTTCTACAACATCGAAAATCCATATCTGGATGCGGCTGTCGAGGCAATTCGCAGACTGTAAACAACAGACAAAAAGGCTCTTTGCAACCCGTGTTGCAGGGAGCTTTCTTTTTGGCTACTTTTTCTAATTCACTTCCTTTTTATGGCGTTTTTTCATAAATTTTACCACTTGCTTTTGTGCAATCTGTGCATTAAACTAACGCTTGTTAAGATGGAGGGTAAAAATGAACGCATTTTTTAAGAAAGTGAAAGAAGTTCTTTTCACGAAAAAAGAAAAACAGCATTCCGATGAATATTATAAAAGAATTGCTTTTTTTAATAAATATTCACTCGTATTCCACGCATTGCTTTCCTGTGGAATCGTTTTTTGTGTAGAAGCAATCTCAAGAAGAAGCTTTGTCTCTGCATGTACATTTTTGAATATGCATACGCTTGCATTCTTTTATAATGCATTTATCGTGTTTGCATCACTTACATTGGTATATCTGTTCCGCAGACGTGCGTTTGTCCGCGTGATCATCTGCGGCTTCTGGACGATTCTCGGAATCATCAACGGCTGTGTGCTTTCCAACCGCGTTACGCCGTTCGGATACACGGATCTGAAATGCATTCCGGATCTGTTTGCCATGAAAAATACCAATTATTTTACAGCGGAGCAGGCTGCTATGACCGTATTTGGCATCGGCACATTTGTTTTGCTCTGTATTGTCCTTTTTATAAAAGGACCTCGCTACGCGGGAAAACGCCGTATGATCGCTGGACCGATCGCAATTCTTGCGCTGATGTTTATCGGTATACCGCTCACGACAGACGCTGCACAGAGCACGCATGTCGTAGAGAGCTATTTTTCCAATATCGCACAGGGCTATGAGAATTACGGATTTATCTATGGATTTTCTTCCAGTGTTGTGGCGACCGGAATGAGCAAGCCGGCTGCATACTCCGAGGAGACCATTGACCAGATCGAGGCTGCGGTTGCGGAGAAGCAGGACGCAGCTTCCGAGACGGAGGAGAAAAAACCAAACATCATCTGCGTACTTTTGGAGTCCTTCTGTGATCCGGATGAGATCAACTTCCTTGAGGTGAATAAGGATCCGATCCCGACATTCCATTATCTGGAGGAGAATTTCTCTACCGGTTATCTGACAGTGCCGGTTGTAGGTGCAGGAACTGCAAACTCTGAGTTTGAAGTGCTTACCGGTATGAGCATGCAGTATTTTGGTCCGGGCGAGTACCCATACAAGACCATTCTGAAAAAGACGGACTGTGAGAGCACCGCTGCGGATCTTGCTTCCATTGGATACGCAACCCATGCGGTACACAATAACGGCGGCAATTTTTACAGCCGTGTGAATGCATTTTCCATGATGGGATTTGATACATTTACCAGCAAGGAATTGATGAATATTACGGAAATCACACCGAACGGAAGCTGGGCTACCGATGATATCTTAGTTGATGAGACGATCAAGACACTGGATGCAACACCGGATCAGCCGGACTTCACATACACGATCACGGTCGGAACACACGGAGATTACCCGACCGAGTCTCTCTTTGAGAATCCGGAGTATGTGGTAAGCGGCGCGGCAGATGAAGCGGCAAATAACCAGTGGGGCTACTATGTTCACCAGTTGGCGGAGACAGACAAGTTTATCTCCAACCTGATCGAGAAGCTTTCCGAGAGAGATGAGGACACCATCGTTGTTATGTTTGGCGACCATCTTCCAACACTTGGACTTACCGATGAGGATATGCGCTCCGGCGATATTTACAAGACAAAGTATATTACATGGAATAATATGGGACTTGCAAAAGAGGATGCAGACCTCTATGCATACCAGCTTATGGCAAAGACCACCGATGCTGTCGGCATCCATGAGGGAACAATCCTCGGATATCATCAGGCAATGGATTATGCCGTTTCCGATGAATATTTAAGCGGACTTGAAAATCTGCAGTATGATATTCTGTACGGTTCCCGCTACTGCTATGATGGCGAGGATGCATACCCGGCAACCGATATTGTGATGGGGATTGATGATGTTGTGATCGGCAAGGTGCTCGCGATGGAGACCCGCCCATTCGTATATATCTATGGAAGCAACTTTACCAAGTGGAGCAAGGTATATGTAAACGATGAGAAAGTATCGACGACATATCTTTCCGATACCTGCCTGCGAATTGCCAAGTCCAGCGTTACAGACGGCGATACGATTGTTGTCAGCCAGGTGGGATCAAGCAGTACAAGATTCCGTGATTCCAATGAAGTGGTATTTGGAAATGTGCCGGAAGAGGCATCAGAGTCCACAGAACAATAAAGAGAATATTGGAAGTGACCATAAAAAGGGGAGCGTACCGTATCGGTATGCTCCCTTTTGCTATTTGACAAACTTGTTGATGGCTTCATTTAAATCATCAAGCGCCTTCTGGTCGCCTGTCTCAAGCGCATCGATAATACAATGATTGATGTGATCTTCGAGAATGATCTTTCCGATGTTGTTGATGGCAGACCGCACTGCGGCAATCTGGATCAATACCTCGGTGCAGTCCCTGTCATGCTCGATCATTGTCTTGATGGATTCCATGTGCCCGATTGCCCGGTTCATGCGGTTGATCACTGCCTTGGTGTTCTCATGGTGGTGACCGTGATGTTCGTCATGCAGCTTATCATCATGGGTATGCTCGACAACCGTGCCGTCGCTTAGCACATGGGTGTGTGTTTTTTTCATACAGATGTTATCCTCTTGCTTTCAAGGCGTCCGCCGGAATATTACCGGTTGGAACGTCTCCAGATGTGCATAGCCTCTGCTTCCTTGATCAGTTCGTCGCGGAAGTCCGGGTGAGCGATGCTGATGATCGCCTCTGCCTTCTGCCAGGTAGATAAGCCCTTTACATTAACCATACCGTACTCGGTAACGATGTAGTGGGTGTTGGCGCGTGTATCGGTTACGATAGAACCCTCTGCCAAAGTCGGGCGAATGCGGGAATGCAGAACGCCTGCCTTGTCTGTGAAGGTGGAGGAACAGCAGATAAAGCTCTTTCCACCGTTGGACAGATAAGCGCCGAGTACAAAGTCAAGCTGTCCGCCTGCACCGCTGATGTGCTTGGTTCCGGAGGACTCTGAGCTGATCTGACCAAAGAGGTCTAAGTCAACACAGTTGTTGATGGAGATAAAGTTGTCCAAAGCAGCGATGGAGCGGATATCGTTCGTGTAGCTTACCGGTGCGCTCATAAGCTCCGGGTTCTCATCCATGTAATCGTACATTTTCTTGGTTCCTGCACCAAAGCCGTAGGTCTGGCGATAGCGGTCGATAGACTTGTGCGCTCCGGTGATCTTTCCGGCTTTCGCAATGTCAACAAAAGCATCAACGTACATTTCGGTATGTACACCGAGGTCTTTCAGGTCAGACTCAGCGATGAGGGAGCCGACTGCGTTTGGCATTCCGCCGATTCCAAGCTGCAGGCATGCGCCGTTTGGAATCTGGTCAACGATAAGCTCGGCAACCTTCTTGTCAACCTCGGTTGCAGGACCGCCTGCGCCAAGCTCACCGATCGGTGCGTTGTCACCCTCGACAATGTAAGTAACCTGTGAGATATGTACGCCGGTCTCGAAACCGCCGTGGCAGCGAGGCATATTCTGATTAACCTCGACGATGATCTTCTTTGCGCCCTCGCACATTGCTCCAAGATGGGATGCGTTTGGTCCAAAATTGAAATAGCCGTGTGCATCCATCGGTGCAACCTGGAACATGGCAACATCTGTGGTTGCGGCTCCATCGCGATAGTAGCGGGGAAGCTCGGAATAGCGGATCGGTGAATAGAATGAGCAGCCGCGTGCAATCAGCTTACGTTCGATTCCTGACATGTGCCAGGAGTTCCATGTAAAATGCTCCGGCGCATCCTCACGCTCAAAAATGGCAAGTGGCTTTAACAGGATACCTCCGCGCAGCTTAACGTCCTTAAGCTCATCGGTTCTCCGGGCAAGTGCTTTGTCGAGAACGTCCGGGGTGCCGTTGCACCAGCCGTAGTCTACCCAGTCGCCGGACTTTACAAGCTTTACCGCTTCGTCGGCTGAGACAAGTTTCTGCTTATACTCTTCTAAAAAACTCATAGTACCTCCTTTATGTGTCGCATCGGTAAGATGCGTTTTGGATATATGTGATAAACAAAACAATCGGGTGAAGCAGATAAGGAATCTGACTTCAGACCTATTGATTGTAACATGGGAAAAGGCGCAATACAAGTGCTGGGGGAAGATTACAACGTCTCCGGCAGTGTCCACTCCATTGCCTGTTTTTTAAAGATTGCTGCCTGCATGCGGCAGTCCGCAATACATTCGGTGTCCGCAGTAAGCTTTAAGCGCGCCGCAGGGGGAAGGGCATTTAATGCCTCCTCTTTGGAATCCGCCCACTTTTCATAGCAGTCGGCAAGTGCGTGGAGCGGGATGCATCCGCCGGTCTCGATATCGAGAACCGGGTGCGCCTCATAGACCGCCTTGCGGAACCACAGGATTGCCTCCTCGTAGTCCTTCTGATCCTGATAGTAGAAGCCCAGCTCACAGCATACTTCGCTGAAGCTATTCTCCGCAACGTTTTTGAGTGCGATGGAGAAGAAATGGTTTCCATCATTGCTCTGCCGGTAATAGCGTGCAAGGACGCAGATGGTCTCCTCGGATGCTCCGGCGCGGTACATGCCTTCAAAGATCGGCGCTGCGTCTGCAAAATCCTCCGGAGTGCCGCATTTTAAAAGCTCTTTTGCGTACATGGTAATGATATTTTTCGGCAAAAATCCGTTCTTGGAGAACGAGTGCCGGAAAATGGAAAAATCGCGCTTGCCATGAGGCGCCTGCGGCTGGTGCAGGATCTCAATATCACTGTCATACACGACCGGATCGAGCCGGACAGTCTCATGCACCGGATTGATCCAGGTAAATGTGCGCAGCCGGCGGAACAGCTTCGGGCGAAGCTCCTTAGCGGCATTCTGCACGGTATTGTACTCTGCCGGGGTAATGTACGGCATCTGTACGATCTCAATCTCCGGAAGCAGTGCTGCCTTTAACATGGCGAAACGCTTACGATTCAGCTCGTCGATATACTCATCCGCATCCGGCGCATAGATATATTCCATCGTTGCCTTGGAAAACGAGAAGTTACGCGCTGCGGCAAAATCCTCACACCAGGAGAAATCATATACGAGGTCGGTGTATTGTCTCGCGATCTCCTTCGTGTTGTCGGTGGAACCGGTATCCACGATGATGATCTCATCCATGAGACCTTTGAGGGAATCTAAGCATCGAGCCAGCACCTTTTCTTCGTTTTTTACAATCATACATAAGCTGATGGTAATCATGGAAAGCTCCTTTCATAAGGAAAGACATCTTATACTTAATTTTACCCTTTTTGCGCAATTTTGCAAGCGACAGCATATCTTCATTGACATGTAAATGGATGAAAGCGTAGAATCAGCATGATAATTCTAAAATTGAAAATTAAAAGGAAAGAAAAATGGAAACACAAAAAAAAGAACTTTTTTTACAAAAAACAATCGTTGTGTGGGCGGGCGCACTGATCTGCTGCGCACTGTGGGGCAGTGCATTTCCGTGCATTAAGCTGGGATACAAGTGGATGCAGATCGAGGCATCGGACACCGCGACACAGATCTTATATGCGGGAATACGGTTTACACTTGCAGGAGTGCTCGCAATCGCGATCGGAAGCGTCTTGCAGAAGCGGTTTTTGTTCCCTGAAAGGGAGGCACTGCCGAAGGTTGTCTGGCTTGCTTTTTTGCAGACGGTTCTGCAATATCTTTTCTTCTATGTCGGACTGGCGCATACCACGGGCGTGAAGGCATCGATCATTGAAGGGATGAACGTGTTTGTCGCGGTATTCGTCGCGGGGTATCTTTTCCGGCAGGAGAAGGTCACAACGAAAAAGCTGGTCGGCTGTGTCATCGGATTTATCGGTGTGATCTTGGTAAATATACTAGGCGGAAGCTTTGCAGGAGGTTTTGTCCTGCAGAATCCGTTTGCGGGTGAGAGCGGGATATCGCTGTTTGGGGAAGGATTTATCTTCTTTTCTACGGTGTCCTATGCATTTTCTTCCGTGTTCTTAAAATCATATTCCAAGAAGCACGATCCGGTCATGCTAAGCGGCTACCAGTTTCTGCTCGGAGGCGTGATCATGATGATCTGTGGTCTGCTGTCTGGCGGAAGGATTACCCAGATCAGTCCGAGGGCGGTTGCAATGTTGCTTTGGCTTGCGGTGGTGTCTGCCGTGGCGTATTCCCTGTGGGGGATTTTACTCAAATACAATCCGGTTTCCAAGGTCGCAGTCTTTGGTTTTATGAATCCGGTATTTGGTGTGATCCTGTCCGCAATTTTGCTGCAGGAGTCGCAAAGCCTTGGCGTGGGCGCAATCGTATCGCTTGCATTTGTGTGCGCCGGAATATATATTGTTAATAAGTAGCAGGAACTGTGCGATAGTGCTGGCATGACAGATGGTGCCGGTACAACAGATAACGCTGGCACAACAGATAACGCTGGCACAACAGATAACGCTGGTACAACAGATAACGCTGGCATGATAGCTGGCACAGCGGCGGATAAGGAGAATGACATAAATGGAGAACCATACAATCATAACATTAAAAAAGGGCGAGGGACGCGGGATAAAATCCGGCGGACTTTGGATATTTGACAATGAGATCGATACGATTACCGGATCATTTAAGAATGGCGGGATCGTAACGGTACACGACTTTGACGGCTACCCGATGGGGCAGGGCTTTATCAATCAAAATTCCAAGATAAGAGTGCGTCTGTTAAGCAGAAAGACAGACGTGGACATCAATGAGGATTTCTTACGCATGCGCGTGAAAAATGCGTGGGATTACCGCAAGAGCGTGATGCATGGTGGCAACGAAAGTCGCGTGACAAAGATACCGGGAGTGGGAGCAACCGGCTGTCCGGATCTGAATTGCTGCCGTGTGATATTTGGCGAAGCAGACTGGCTTCCGGGGCTGGTGGTGGACAAATACAATGATGTACTTGTCGTGGAATCCCTTGCCCTTGGAATGGAAGCATTAAAAGAGACGATCCTTGCAAATCTCGTTCAACGGATGGCGCAGGATGGCATCAGGATCCGTGGCATTTATGAACGTTCAGATGCCCCGGTCAGAAAGAAGGAGGGCTTGCAGCCATTCAAGGGATTTTTGTATGCAGCTGATATGGACGGTATACCGGGGAATGCCGGAAATATCGCGGACGCGAAGGCGGACGGCAGCACGAATAGCGGAGCGTTTTTTAATTACAAGGAGTTTGACACCAAGGTTGAAATCATTGAAAACGGTGTCCGCTATCTTGTCGATGTGGAAAATGGTCAGAAAACAGGCTTTTTCCTTGACCAGAAATACAATCGTCTGGCAATGCAGGGGATCGTGAAAGGAGCATTGCAGCGCGAGGAGAATATCAAAGGTGCCGGAACGCTTAAGGTGCTCGACTGCTTTACACACATGGGCACATTTGCACTCAACTGCGGGCTTGCGGGTGCGACCGATGTTACGGGACTGGATATCTCTGAATTTGCGGTGGCACAGGCGAGTGACAATGCGCAGCGCAATGGCTTACAGGATAGCGTGCATTTTCGCGCGGCAAACGTACTTGATGAGCTTCCAAAACTTGCCGCAGCAGGGGAGAAGTTCGATCTGGTGATCCTTGATCCACCGGCATTTACAAAGTCGAGGGAGGCTACCAAGAATGCCATCAAGGGTTATCGTGAGATTAACATTAAGGGACTCAAGCTGGTCAGGGACGGTGGCTATTTTGCAACCTGTTCCTGCTCACACTTTATGACGCAGGAGCTTTTTACAAAGGTGATCGGTCAGGCTGCGCAGAGTGCGCATAAGCGCCTCCGCCAGATCGAGTTCCGGACGCAGGCGCAGGATCACCCGATTCTGTGGGCGGCGGATGAGAGCTATTATTTGAAGTTTCTGGTCTTTCAGGTGGTTGAGGAGAAGTAAGAGCCGGGGCGGAAATGATGTAATAAGCAAATATTCATCGCAGGAAAGCCACAAAAAGTGATGGCTAGGTGATAAAATGTACAATAGCCATCACAGGAATGCGGTAAAGAATAGTGAGAAATGGAAAAATTGGAGGTTGATGAGGTAAATTATGAGTAATATAAATGATGTGTCGATTGTGAAACAGCAATATGCTAATGCAAATAATTTAAATACAAGAATTTCAATTCATGATAAATATTCGACAAATAAGATGGGGTTTGGAAATTGGATTGTTTCAAATTATAGAATTGATAAGGGGATGAACGTTTTAGAGCTAGGTTGTGGAACCGGCGATATGTGGAAAAACAGAGAGGGTTTGATAAAGTTATGTTCCAAATTGACGCTTTCAGATTTTTCCGAAGGAATGTTATCAACAGCAAAAAATAATATAGGCGAGTGCAATAATGTTGATTATAAAGTTATTGATATTCAAGAAATTCCTTTTGCAAATGAAACTTTTGACGTCGTTATTGCAAATATGATGTTATATCATGTGCCTGATATACATAAAGGTTTGGCAGAAGTACGACGAGTGTTAAAGAGAGGTGGATTTTTTTATTGTGCGACTTATGGAGAACATGGAATTATAGAATACCTTTCAAAAATGCTTTCGGCATATGGTGTTGAAGATAATATAAATAAGAATTTTACATTACAAAATGGATATGAGATATTAAGTAAAACTTTTTCTAGAGTCGAAAAGCTAGAATACATTGATTCATTGGCAGTTACCAATATAGATGATATGGTGGAATATATTTACTCTCTTTCAAGTATGACATCATTAGATGGTGTGCCGAAGCAAGTCATAAAAGAGATTTTGATTAATAATACCACGAATGGAATTTTAAATGTGCCAAAGGAATATGGAATGTTTATATCGTCATAGGAAGCATCAAAACTAAGTTTATAGGTTTGACAGGACAATTATTTTGGCGCGAAAAAGTACGAAGCATGACGAAAAGGAGGACTCCAACAATGAAATTCGATCCCATTGAAGTAAAGGACAAACTTGACCGGACGGTCATTTTACGAAGTGCGACACCGGATGATGCGGACGCGCTGATTGATTATTTAAAGGTAACCACTGCGGAAACCCCGTATCTGATCCGCGAGCCGGAGGAGGTCACGCTAACACATGAACGGGAGGTGGCATTTATAAATAATTGCCTGGATTCCGACAAATCCCTGCTACTGGTCGCAACAATCAATGGAAAGCATATCGGGAATTGCTCCTTAAATCCTATCGGAAGCTACAAAAGATATGCGCACAGATGTGAGGTTGCAATCGCTTTGTATCAGGAATTTTGTGGGTGTGGCATCGGAAGGATCATGCTGGAGCAGGTGCTGGAAGTTGCCAAAAGGTTAGGCTTTGAGCAGGCGGAGCTTGAGGTTATATCGGATAACAAGAAGGCAATCGCACTCTACGAAAAGCTAGGCTTTGTAAAGTATGGGACATTTCCCAATAATATGAAATACAAAAATGGGGAGTATGCTTCCGCGGACTGGATGATGAAAAAATTATAGATGTTTCTTTCTTATCGTTTTGAGTATATTGGTTTTAAATGCCCGTCTAGAATGAAAAAACTCTGTTTCCGAAATCGCCAGACTCATCGATGAAGACACTAAGAATTTTTTCTTTTGACATGTAATCTCCTGCGTGTATAGAAAATGGCGAGGTAAGTCCTCGCCACGACGGTGGACCAGAGCCTATTGGCTAGCCCAAAGATAATTATATAGTAACAGGTTTGGCTGAAAAGTCAATATGTTTGAATACGACTTTTGTAATATTATATGCAACCAAAAAGTTGTTATATACATTTTATGCCCTTTTGAAAAGGACGTATTACTTTGTCAAATCCATGGTTACGGCGCATAGCATACTGCCCGGCAATGGATCATCGCAGGTGGCGCCAATGTAGTCCTTTCCTAACAGATCATAGAAGTTTCCGCTGATATTCAGATCCGGGAGACGCCCGATGAGTTTGCCGTTTTCCATCAGGTAGGACATCTGTACCGGGGAGGCAAAATGCCCGTCGGGTGTGGTGTCACCGCCGGATGCCATGACAACGTACACGGCTTTGCCGGGAACAAGTGCGCTCAAAGTCGGTGCAGTCGGCTCAACGTAAAAGCGATTGAAACCCAGACATGGTACACCATCGTAAGTGGATGCAGCGGTTCCGAGATTCGGCAGTTTAAAGGTGTCGGCTGATTTTTTTGTGGTCAAAAGCCCGGTCAGTATTCCCTTGTCTATCAGTGTAGGGCGAAAATCGGATGCCACGCATCCCTCATCATCAAAGAAGCAGGCACCGGCATTTGTCTCTGGGTTCATATCATTTCTCAGAGTGAGTTTGTCTGAAAATGCCTTTTGTCCGAGTCTACCACTGAGCAGTGATGCGCCGGAGACATACATTTCCGCTACAAACTGCTGCAAAAATGTCCCAAACAGGCTGGAGGCTTCCATCATAACAGGATAGCGTCCCGGAGTAAAATCAGCGGGCGTGTAAAAAGCATCGTATTCTTTTTTGAACTCCGAGAGCAGTGCATCCGCATCAAAGTGATTGCCGTTATAGCTGAAACCGGTGTCAAAAAGATTACCGGAACCGCGATTTTGTGCGAGCAGCTGGATATCTACATTGCGTCCGGAGCTTGTCAGATGGCGTCCAAGAGAGTTGTGATATTCTTTTCGCTTGTAGTTCAGGCTTATCTTATTTGAAAAAGCAAAACGCGGACACTCTTCATTCAGATGATCCAGAAAATCCTGCATCGTGGGGATCAGTTTGGCAACTGGAATGATCTCCTCGTCGTGCATGAGTTCCTGCTCCAGTGCGCCATCCGGCATACATGGATATGGGATGCCGAGTGCCAGTGCCTCGGTGGCTTTTCCTGTCAAAGCTTTCTCGTCCGGAGCTCCGAGGCAGCCGGCTACGCCGATACAGCCATTTTCATATACGCGGACGGTGCCTGTCGTCTCTTCCTGTTCGCGGAAGCTATCAATTTTACCGTCAGTGACGTTAAGCGTGACGGAATAATGTGTATTTGTTAAAAATTCTTTTTCCATGTTTTCTTACCTCACTGTACATTCATAGAAGAAACGCGGACATAAGGACCGCCGAAACCAACCGGCAGATTCATCTGTTCCATCTTGCCACAGCCGCCTGTCACAAATGACAACAGATGCACATCGCGTGTCAGACCATCGATCAAGCCAAGAGTTTCAAAAACAGAACCTGTCAGCACGCTGATCTGTACAGGGCGTCCGAGCTTGCCATCGACTATTTCGTATGCAAGATGGGGTGCTATGGTAAAAGTACTCATTCCGCTGCCATGCCGGATCGTCTTGATAAAATATCCTTTTTGGATCGGCGCGATCAACTGATCGAAATCCATATCGCCACCCTCGATGTATGTGGTGGTCATGCGCACGATCGGTTCAAATGTGCAGTCGATCGCGCGCGCATTGCCGGTCGGGGCTTCGTCAAGAGCTGCGGCAGTCTGTGCATTATGCAGCCGTCCTGCCAATATGCCGTTTTTAATTAAATAATTTTTGCGGGCGCGGGTTCCCTCATCGTCATACGGAACATAGCCGCAGCCGGGGAGAGATCCACATTCGGCGATGGACAGGATAGGTGAACCAACGGTTTTTCCCAGCTGCCACTCATCGCGCATTGATTTATCGGAGAGCATGAAATCGGACTCGGACTTGTGACCGAACGACTCATGGGCAAAGACACCAGCAGCTTCGGGAGAAAGAACCACAGAATATTTTCCGGGAGTGACCGGCACAGAGGTGCGCATAAACGTTGCCTGCTCTGCGATTGAGGCGCGGATCTCTTCCGCCAGCCCCTTTAACTCCTCAAAGTGGGTAGCTCCTTTCTGCCAGAGCCCGGAGAATTTCTTCTCACCTTCTGTCATGCTGCAGGAGAAGGACAGACCGCAGGTTTGATAATCATATACAATATCTGCACCGAGGCTGGACTGGAAGTGGAACACACTATTGCGGTCAAGGTAAGTACCCTGCGGCAGAGTAACGCAGGAATCCTCGGAGAGCAATGGCAGATATGACAGCAGGAGTTCCTGCTTGTCTTTGGAAGAAATATCCCGCACAGAACAGTCTGTAAAGCACATTACCGAGTCTTTGTTGCATTCAAAACGGCGGACGATGGAATCGTCAAGAATCTGCGTATTCGGTGTGGCGGCAGCGTATAGACCGTCCAGCGTCTTTTGTAAGTGCGCAAGATCGGTCACAGATGCGTAATACCACATCTTGCCGTCGTATACCCGCAGAAATGCACGGCGTTCCACGCGCGTTTTCATTTCTTCCAGAATGCCGGCTTTATATGAAATCGTAGTCCGGCTGCGATCCTCAATCCGCACGTCTGCATAAAAATCATCTTGGAATTTAACCATAAAAGGAATCCTCCTTAGAAAAAGATAACAATATAATTATACTATCTGACTATGGCATTTCAATACTTACAATCCATGTTTCCACTGTAACGGTGGTAACATGGATTGCTTTTTGTGTTAAAATGTTGTTATATGCGGAAGCATAAAACCTCTATGATGGCGAGAATGATAAGAAGCGAAAAGACGATTGTAATATCAAGCAGTATGACACCAAGATAATGCAGCAGGCGGTACTTGCTCTTACATAACGGAAACGTGCGCTGTACATCGAGGTAATTAAAATGGCAAAAAATGATAGACAAAAACATTGCAAGCACGAAAAAGCGTTCCAGCCACAACTGAACTCCGTAGGTATTTTTGAAGGTCAGCGACAGGCAGAGCCAGAGCAGAAAGAGGTATACAACGGAGGCTATTACCATTTTCCAAGGCGTTTTGGTACGAAAACCGGGAGGAAGTGCGTTCGGCTTGGTGACGGTTTTATCAGGAACCGTGTGCTGCGGCTTTTTCAGAACGTTACGAGCCTGTGAAGCCGGAAAAACAGGAAAGGCTAATTCCTGGCGTAGTTCCGGCACAGACTGATATCTGGATGCCGGCGTTAGCTGGGTGCATTTTTCTATGATTGGGTCAAACTCACTGGTGGGATATGTAAGGCTTGAGACCATTTCCCGAAGGACGATCCCCAGTGAATAGATATCTGTCTGTGGAGAGGAAGAACCAAAACCAAACTGTTCAGGGGCAGCATAGCCCGGCGTACCCAAAAGGATTGTGTCAGAAGGTGCATCCTTGTGGAATTGTTTTGCAGCATTGAAATCCAGCAATATCGCATAATCGTAAGCCGTAATAACAATATTGGAGGGCTTGATGTCGCGGTGGATGATGGAAGGTGTCATGGAATGCAGTAGCTGGAGGGTATCGCATAGCATGAGCATATATTTTCGGATAGCGGGAGCGGTCAGCTCGGAATTGTTGATCTTATCCAGCAGGGAAACCCCACTTACATATTCTTCAATAAGAATGAGCTGTCCATCCTGTTCATAGTAGTTAATGATCCGGGGAATACCTGCAATGGGATTTCGGTACAACTGCTCATATACACTGATATTATATACATCCAGTATCTTTTCCACATATATTTTGTGGGTGGTTGTGTGTTGTACGATATATATTTTATGTGCTTCATTCAGAGTGGATATTGTATTGTAAGCGTCCATGCGAAGGCATACCTTTCGTGT
This sequence comes from uncultured Agathobacter sp., assembly GCA_934307695.1. Taxonomy (GTDB): domain Bacteria; phylum Bacillota; class Clostridia; order Lachnospirales; family Lachnospiraceae; genus Roseburia. The sequence goes on from CAKRCS010000011.1 coordinate 39,777, forward strand.
TCATTTGTAGTAATAGCATAAGTATAGCAGATGGGAGAGAATTGTGAACGAAAAAAATACAAAAGAACTTGTAGACATTCTTGGCAACACGCATGTATCGGAATTTGACCGGTATTGCAGGGAACAAAAGGAGAGCATGGTTACCGGGGATCATGCTTTCTCCGAATACATAAAGCAATTATTGAAAGAAAAAAAGATTACACAACAGATGGTATTTTTGAAAGCGGATATTCCGGAGCGTTATGGATACAAGCTTTTATCCGGAGAGAAGCATACAAGGCAAAGAGATGTGATCTTGCGGATCTGCTATGCTGCAGGTCTGACGCTTGACGAGACACAGCGAGCCTTGCACAAATATGAGATGCCGCAGCTTTATGCGAAAGTACCGAGAGATGCTCTGCTTATGCTTATTTTTAATGAGCGTCCGGGAGGCATTATCGAAGTAAATGAGCTGCTTCAGAAAAATGGAATGGAAATGCTAAGAACAAGCGGCGTGCAGGAATAAAATGCAACTTGCCACCTCCGCGGGGAGAACCGATCGGAATATGTAATGGTATAATATCCCAAGAAAAACACGCAGGAGGATCAAGTGAATGAAAAAAAGAAAAAAGATAATCGCATTGGTGCTTAGTATTACCATGGCAGCAGTATCGCTGATGGGATGCGCTTCAACGGATGGAGACAAAAAGACGGTGGTCAATTCGGGAGATAAAGCAGGGGATGTTTCCAACAAAAACGAGGCGGGAAGTGACACTGAAGAAAATGGAGTGGAAAGCACCACCGAGGAAAAATCGGATTCTGATCAAGCATCGAAAATGGCAGAGGTGACGATCCAGGAGCAGGTGCTTATTGACGAGGGTGGAATTAAAATTACTGCAACAGAGTATGAAACAGATAGTATATGGGGTGATGGAATCAAGCTGTTGATCGAAAATGATACCGATAAGGATTATACGATCGGATGCGATGCCCTGATCGTAAATGATTACATGATTTCAGACTTATTTGTTGCAGATATTGCTGCAGGGAAAAAGGCAAACGAAACCATGCATCTGTCAACCTCGGAACTGGAGGCAGCGGGCATTGATGTAGTAGGCAAGATAGAGATGTATTTCCACGCATACGACTCCGATTGGGACAATCTGTTTCAGAACGAGTATTGTGAGATCGAGACCTCAGAATTTGCAAATATGGATACCACTCCAAACGATGAGGGAGCGGAGCTTTACAATACAGATGGAATCCGTATTGTCGGAAAAACAGTTGATGAAAATTCATTCTGGGGAACCGCAATCTTACTTTACATTGAAAACACATCCGGTCGGAATGTTGGAATCAGTGTAGATGATGTGTCCATCAATGGATTTATGATGGAGCCGTTTTTCTCAACAACTGTGTATGATGGGAAAAAGGCGATTGACGACATTACGATATTCTCGTCCGATCTGGAAGATAACGGAATTGAATCGATTGAACAGGTAGAGCTAAAGTTTCATATTTATGATGCAGACAGCTATGATACGATCACAGATTCGGATGTGATTACTTTTTCAGCAGAATAGTACAATACAACAAAACGGAGGAAGTTAAAATGAAGGTTTGGAAGTTAGTTTCGGGGATTTTATCAATTATCTTATTTGTTCTGGTATCGTTCCAGTCCTGTGCGGCAGGCGTGGCAAATGCATTGGAGGATAATGGAGAGATATCCGGAACCGCGGGTATTCTGGTGGCGATACTCATGCTGGCTGGCGGTATTGTTTCAATCGCCACACGCAATTCAAAGGGAAAGGGCGGCAATATCGCGCTGATCGTTCTTTTTGGACTGGCAGCGCTGATCGGTTTCTGCAATTACGGCAGCTATTCCGATCTGGCAATCTGGTCGGGCTGGTGTCTGCTCAATGCAATACTTGCAGTCGTTGCAATGTTGACAGGAAAAAAGAAAACAGAAGAATAGATATTTCTTGGGCGGGAGATGTGAAGTCTCCCGCCTTTTTCATTTTACTAGGAAATTCCTTTTCCTAGTAAAATGAAAAAACTCCGCAGGGATGCGACCCGTGTGGAGCTGAAGATGCACTTGCGTGCCCACACGGGTGCGCAAAGAGTTACAAAGCGACTCTTTGTTCTTTATGGGAAAATATTGCGAAAAGTATAAAAAAGTATAAAATAGTAGAAAAAGTATAAAAAAGTATAAAGAAATATAAAAAGTATAAAATGGGGGACTTAAATGAACATCAACGAATACCAGCAGCTTGCCATGACAACCCTAAATCCGGCACTAGATAAAAAGGATGTGCTCATCAACAGTGTCATGGGCTTGTGCGGAGAATCCGGGGAAGCGATCGACATTGTAAAAAAGTGGCTGGCGCAGGGACATGAGCTGGACAAGGAACATCTGGCAAAGGAGCTTGGGGACATTGCATGGTATCTGGCGGAGGCGGCAACTGCGTTGGACATCCCGCTGGAGGACATTCTGCAGGCGAATATCGATAAGCTGAAAAAGCGATACCCGGAAGGCTTTGACACAAAGAGGTCGCTCGTCAGACAAGACGGAGACATATAAGGAAGGCAGAACCAAACGTTCTTCCCCATATTTTAGTTTGGAGGATAAAGATACATGGAACAGACACCGAATCAGCAGACACCGCACAAGCGGAGAGTCCACTATTCCGGCAAGTACCCGAAGAAATTCGAGGAAAAATACAAAGAGCAGAACCCGGAAAAATACGCAGACACCGTGGCACATGTGATCGAAAAGGGCAGTACGCCGGCGGGCATGCACATCTCGATCATGGTTGACGAGATCCTTGACTTTTTACAGATCAAGCCGGGACAAAGAGGGCTTGACGCAACCCTCGGATACGGCGGACATACGCGGCGGATGCTGGAAAAACTGGAGGGCAGAGGACATATCTACGGCTTGGATGTGGATCCAATCGAGTCGGAAAAGACGAAAGAGCGTCTGCGCAAGCTGGGGTTTGGCGAGGATATCCTGACGGTAAAGCTGATCAATTTTGCAAATATCGATGAAGTGGCAAAAGAGGCAGGCAAATTTGATTTTGTGCTTGCAGATCTCGGCGTGTCATCCATGCAGATTGATAACCCGGAGCGTGGGTTTTCTTATAAGATCGACGGACCGTTAGATCTGCGCATGAATCCGCAGAAGGGCAGCAGTGCGGCGGGACGGCTGCATGAGATCACGCAGGAGGAATTTGTCGGAATGCTCGTGGAAAATTCCGATGAACCGTATGCCGAGGAGATTGCGGAAAAGGTATTTTTCCGTATGCGGCAGGGCAATCCTATGGATACAACGACAGCGCTTCGCGAGGCGATAGAGGCGGCACTGATCTATCTGCCGAAGGCGGAGCGGCAGGACGCGGTCAAGAAATCCTGCCAGAGAACGTTTCAGGCGCTGCGCATCGACGTAAACAGCGAGTTTGAAGTGCTGCATTCATTTCTGGAAAAGCTGCCGGGAGTGTTGAATCCGGGAGGACGTGTCGCCATTTTGACGTTCCATTCCGGGGAAGATCGTCTGGTAAAGCGTTCATTTAAGGAACTGTGCAAGCAGGGAATTTACAGCGAGGTCGCGCGCGATGTCATCCGCCCATCCGCAGAGGAATGCCGGAGCAACGGGCGTGCAAGATCGACAAAGATGCGCTGGGCGATACGCAGCGAGGAGGAATAGCACATGAGCAACTATATTATGGATCTGCGCAAGGTGGTGGGACATGCCCCGCTGCTCCAGTGTGCGGGAAGCGTTATTATCGAGAATGAAAAAGGGGAGATCCTTTTAGGAAAACGGACAGATAACCATAAATGGGGGTACGCCGGCGGCTCGATCGAATTGAATGAGACGGTGGAAGAATGCGCAAAAAGAGAGCTTTTTGAGGAGACGGGACTGATCGCAGACGAGCTTGAATTTTTCATGGTCAATTCCGGCCCGGAGGTGCATTATATTTACCCGAATGGGGATGAGGTCTATAACGTGGAGATCATTTACCTTTGCAGGAAATACCACGGCACGCTGAAACGGCAGGAAGAGGAAGTGGAGGAACTGCACTTTTTTGCACTTGCGGACATTCCGGCGGAGATTTCAGATCCGATCGCCCCGGTGGTCAGAAAATACATTGAAATGAGAAAAACACAGGAAAAATAATCGGAGGAAATAAACATGATCTATATCGGAAGTCATATTTCAGCGAGCGGTGGGTTCGCCGAAATGGGAAAAACAGCGTTGAAGCTGGGCGCAGACACCTTTGCGTTTTTTACAAGAAATCCGCGTGGCGGAAAGGCAAAGGACATTGATGAGAAGGATGTTGCCGCATTGCAGCAGATTATGGATGAACACCATTTTGGACCGCTTGTGGCGCACGCACCGTACACGATGAACCTGTGCTCGGACAAGGCGGACATCCGCAAATTTGCGAAGGATATGTTTGCGGATGATATGAAGCGGATGGAGTATCTGCCGGGCAATTATTACAATTTTCATCCGGGTTCCCATGTTGGACAGGGCGTGGAAACGGGAATTGATTACATTGTTGAGGCGATGAACGAGGTACTTTTCCCGGAAATGAAAACGATGGTGCTGTTAGAAGGCATGGCGGGAAAAGGCAGTGAGATCGGCAGAAATTTCGAGGAGCTTCGTGCAATTATTGACAAAGTAGAGCTAAAGGACAAGGTTGGCGTCTGTCTGGACACCTGCCATTTGTGGGAAGCCGGATATGACATTGTTACAAAGCTGGATGAGGTGCTGGAGCTGTTTGACCAGATCGTCGGGGCGGATCGGCTTCGTGCAATTCACCTTAACGACAGCAAAAATCCGATCGAAGCCCACAAGGATCGCCACGAATTGCTTGGCGAGGGACATATCGGCAAGGATGCGCTTGCGGCGGTGATCCGCCATCCGAGACTTCAGGGCAAGCCGTTTATCCTTGAAACACCAAATGATGATGCAGGATATGCAAAGGAGATCGCATGGGTGCGCAGCGTAATGCAGTAGGAAGAGACAAGAGAGAGATTCATAAGTCTGCAAAAGAAAATAAAAATGTGGGAAAGCAGACACATGGTAACGAGTGTCCGTATGCAAAAAAGTGTGGTGGCTGTGACTATCAGGGAATGGCTTACGAGAAGCAGCTACAACAGAAGCAGCAGTATATGAAGAAACTGATGGAGCCATTTTGCAAGGTGGCTCCGATCGTTGGGATGGATGATCCCTACCATTACCGGCACAAGGTGCATGCAGTATTCGACTGTACGACGAAAGGGCAGATCGTTGCGGGCGTTTACCGCAAGAACTCCCATGAGGTAGTGGATGTAGAGTCCTGTATGATCGAGGATGCGGAAGCAGACGCAATTATCCGCGACATCAAGGGATTATTGCGCTCATTTCGCATCAAAACTTATGACGAGGATACCGGATACGGACTGCTCCGGCATGTGCTTGTGCGCAAAGGCTATCACACGGGACAGATCATGGTGGTTCTGGTGCTTGGCTCGCCAATCCTCCCGTCAAAAAATAATTTTGTGAAAGCGCTTCGCCAGAAACATCCGAAGATCAGCACGGTAGTAGTCAATGTCAATAACAAAAAGACGAGCATGGTGCTCGGCGACCGCAACATTGTCGTTTACGGAAAAGGCTATATCGAGGATGAACTTTGCGGAAATACGTTTTGTATTTCCCCATCGTCTTTTTATCAGGTAAATCCAAAGCAGACGGAGCTTCTATATGAAAAGGCGATCGCCTGCGCGGGACTCACCGGCAAAGAGCGCGTGATCGACGCATATTGCGGCACCGGAACAATCGGTATCATTGCAAGCCGCCACGCTGCGGAGGTTATCGGCGTGGAATTGAACAAGGATGCAATCCGGGATGCGATCAAAAACGCAAAGCGCAACGAGGTACATAATATCCGTTTCTTCTGCGAGGATGCCGGCAGGTTCATGGTCGAGATGGCAGAAAAGAATGAGCACGCGGACGTTGTTATCATGGACCCGCCGCGAACCGGAAGCGACGAGGCGTTTCTATCTTCGGTAGTCAGGCTTTCACCGGATCGGATCGTGTATGTTTCCTGCGGACCGGATACGCTGGCGCGTGACCTAAAGTACCTTACCCGACATGGGTATCGCGCAAAGGAATGCACACCGTTTGACTGCTTCCCGATGACGGGGCATATAGAAGCGGTCTGCGTGGTGGAAAAGGGATGAAAGGTGAAATAACCATCACATGAAAGCCACAACAATAAACGAACTTTAAATGTTATTTACAGTTGCAAAAAACGATAGGCAATTTTTTCAGAAAATCAATACTATAAAAAGGAGATCGCTTGGTGGCTGAGATAAAAAGTATAAACGAATTATTGAATATGAAATTGGACATCCCGGATTATCAGAGACCATATAAGTGGGATATCCAGAATATTGACGATCTTCTTTCAGACATTACGAATGCGATAAGTGCTGCTGATAGATATAGGGCTGACTTTAAATACCGTGTTGGAACAATAATATTACATGAAACGAAAGATGGCTTTTTTGACATTGTTGATGGACAGCAACGGATTATTTCGCTGGTGCTATTGAAAAGGTGCATAAAGTCAGATTTTGACTGTACTATTCTTGAAAAATCCTTTACCAGCAAAATAACTCAATACAACATCCACAGAAATTATGGATTTATAAGAGAATGGTTTTCCTTAAAGAGTGATAAGACAAAGACGGAATTTATAAACGCATTTGAAAATATTCTGGAGGTTGTTGTTATTTGTGTGGACAAGGTATCGGAGGCGTTTCAGCTTTTTGACTCACAGAATGCACGCGGAAAAGCTTTAGACCCGCATGATCTTTTGAAGGCATACCATTTGCGTGAAATGAAGCAATATCCATACGAGATGGAACACGCTGTTACAAAATGGGAGGCTAAAGATGCAGAACAAATAAGGGAACTATTTGATTTATATTTGTTTCCAATATGGAATTGGTCGAGGGGGATTAAGAGCAGACCATTTACAGCAAAGGAAATTGATACATATAAAGGGATAGCAGAAAGTTCAACATATTCTTATGCCAAAAGAGCAAGCAGGGCGATGCCATATTTTCAGATCACAGAGCCTTTTATAGCAGGAAATGATTTTTTTGAAATGGTTGAACATTATATGTATTTGCTCAAGGATATCAAGTCTGAGATATGTAATAATCCGCGGTTCCAAGAAATAAAGCTGGTTTTATGTGGTGGCAGGGAAGTTAAAGCACCAGAGGATATGGACAAGGTAAAATTTGGCTCCGCAGGCTTTGGATACACAAAAAATTTATTCTATTGTGCACTTCTTTGCTATTATGATAAGTTTCACAATTTTGATGAAATGGCTGTTAAAAAACTTTTTTCCTGGGCGTTCATGCTCCGGGTAGATATGGATAATCTAGGATTTGATAGCATTAATAAATACGCGATTGGGGATGAAAATTCTAAATATACAAATACAATAGCTTTATTTTCAAAAATTAGCTTTGCCCGTATTCACAATGAAATTTCAGGGCTGCAGATTAAGGTAAGAAGAAGTTCAGACAGTCCTTCTAATGAAAAATGGATGGATTTATATAATTCTATCAAAAAGATAAACGGATATGGAGAGGACAGATGAGCGGATTAGTTACGGAACTTCATATTATTGGGGAAGATAATAATATATTTGACACAGATATAGAATATATAATCCCGTTGTATCAGCGGGCATACGCATGGGAAGATAAGCAGCTGATACAACTTATAGAGGATATTCAGGATGTTGCTGAAGGAGCAAGTTATTATATTGGCTCGTTAATTGTGTCAAAACAGTTTGGAAAATATGAAGTAGTTGATGGACAACAGAGACTTACCTCATTGTACCTCTTATTGAACTGCTTAGGAATTAAGACAAAACCTACGCTTACTTTTGCGTGTAGGGAAAAGTCGAATTATACACTAAGAAATATTAGCGATTTGCTTCTTGAAAATCGTAGTAAACTGGATATGGACAGAGTTGAAGCAGGAATTTTGCGAGGGATAAAGATATTATCTCATGAAATCGGAAGAACTGATTTTGACAAAGATTCATTTCTGAAGAAGTTAGCAAAAGTTATCGTATATAGAATAGAGGTTCCGAAAAATACAGATCTTAATAGATATTTTGAAATTATGAATACCAGAGGTGAGCAGTTAGAGCAGCATGATATTTTAAAGGCTACACTTATTAGCTATTTGAGCGACGAGTCTGAAAGGAGACTCTTTGCTAAAATTTGGGATGCTTGCAGCGATATGACGGGCTATGTGCAGATGCATTTTGTGAGCAAAAATAATGCAGTCCGCGAAGCTATTTTTGGCGGCGAATGGAATTTGATGCCATCTGGAAACTGGTCAAAATATAAAAAAATCATGAAAGAAGAGGCGGATGAGACAACAGGGTATTGCATCAAAGCTATTATTGATAAAGATTTCGAGGTTGAAGATGATGAAGGATATGTAGATGGAGACATACGGGTTCGCTTTGAAAGCATAATAGAGTTTCCTCATTTTTTATTACATACACTGAAAGTATTTGTTGCATTATATGGGATTGAACATGAGAATGCGGATTCAAAAATTACCGATGAATTATTAGATGATAAAAAATTAATAGAGGCTTTTAACAGAGTTGTAGTTCATGGCGTTTGCAAAGAAGGCAGGATGGCGGATGACAGAGAGGCATTTTCGCGTAATTTTATAGTTTGTTTACTGAGAACAAGGTATTTATTTGATAAATACATCGTAAAGAGAGAATATGCGAATGACAACGCTGATGGAGAATGGAGTTTAAAGAGCCTATATGTTTCCGGGCAGCAGTCTAAGAAGAAACCCTATTATAGAAATTCTAAGTTTACGAGATCCGGGGAATGGAATTCTACAAATGATTGGAGAACAAAGACCAATATTATGATGCAATCAGCGTTGCGAGTTTCGTATACATCGCTAAAGGTAATGCATTGGATTACAAAACTCCTTATCTGGCTGTCAGAAGATAATTGTAAACATATTAAAAATGAGGATATTATAGAATTTGATGCTATTGCCGAGGAGATTGCAATCGAGGCGGTTAAAGAGAATTTCTTTGATGTATGTCAAGATGGCGTTTATGCTATGGGGGTTAATACTCCGCATATTGTATTCAATTACTTGGATTACCTCCTTTGGTATTATGATCGCAAAGGTATGAAAAAGTATAGTGATTTTGTCTTTGAATTTAGAAATTCCGTAGAGCACTGGTATCCTCAAAATCCATCAGAAGGTACATTCGACCAGTGGAAGGACGGAGTAGACCAATTTGGAAACCTTTGTATTATTCAGCGCAATGTGAATTCAAAATTTTCTAATATGTCACCGGAGGCTAAAAAGAGTACATTTAAGGATTTGATTTCAAAGGGTAGCATTAAACTTCGCATTATGTGTGAATTGACAGAGAAAAAAGATGATAAGACTGCCAGCTTGTATTGGAAGGAGACTATGTATAAAAAGCATGAAACAGAGATGCTAAAGTATTTGATGGATGCCTGTGATATCGAAAATAATATCTGACATCAGTATTTCAAAAAACTACGCTGATAATACTTAATTTACATACACAGAGGTTATATCATGGCTTTTTATCACGCATCACAAGTAAAAGGAATAACGGAATTAGAACCGCGGATATCGAATCATGACATCCCGCTGATATATTTTTCGGATAAGCGGGAGAATGTTCTGGTATATCTGAGTAATGCCGTCGAGAAAGTGTGCAAGGAAGCGGGTTTCGCCTACACAGGATCATGGTACAAGTGGGGACCGTATGGATTTGAAAAAGACGGGCGGCTCCGGCTGGAAGAATATTATCCGAATGCACTGGAAGATACCTACAAGGGCGTGCAGGGGTACATCTATTCCTGCAATGAGATAATGTTGAACGATGAAATCGACATAAAAATACCCAATGCGTATGTTTCCTCACAAAAGACATTGGTTGACTCCTGTGAAGTTGTGCCGGATGCGTATGAAGCGATAATTAACGCAGAACGCGAAGGAAAGATCACCATACTAAGATATGATGCGTTCATCCAGAACAGACAAAGGGAAGCATGGCTTAGAAGCATCACGCTGGAAGAATACGAAAACAGCGCGGAGCATCCGGAGTACAGATTTTTCCTCAAGACAAAATTTAGTGACATATTAAGGTGAACTATGAATTCAGCAGCGAATGCGCGTATGACTGCTTCAAGGGAGTGTGCAGATACCGGGCGGACGATATGTAGGTGCTGCTTGACGGGATACTGCAATTTCATATACGTAAAAACCTTTTGACATCCCAAAACCCCGGTAAAACCTCACATGTAAAGCCTTTTTGATAGACGAAACTCCGAAATCTGATTACATTGAAATGCGAAAGGAGGAAGTGATATGGAACTTGGAAGACAGATCAAAAAATACCGTAATGAGTTATCTATGTCACAGGACACCTTAGCGGAAAGGGTGTTCGTTTCACGGCAGACCATCTCCAACTGGGAGAATGATAAAAGCTACCCGGATGTAAACAGTCTTGTACTTTTGAGCGAAGTATTTCATACCTCCATCGATAATCTGATCAAAGGAGATATTGAAATCATGAAGCAGGAAGTAAGAAACGAGGACAAGAAACAATTTGAAAGGCTCAGCCAGGTATTTGCGGTTATGCTGCTGACTATGATGGTCACACCAATCCCACTGGCGCATTTTCTAAGCTATATCGGAATTGCAATCTGGGTGGTATTTGCGGCGGCAACTTTATATGTTGCACTTTTGGTGGAAAAGAAGAAAAAGCAGTTTAACATCCAGACATACAAGGAAATCGTTGCATTTGCGGAGGGTGAAGGTCTGGACGAGATCGCAAAGGCGCGAGAGGAAGGCAAACGACCATATCAGAAGCTGCTGCTTGCGGTTGCAGCCGGAACGATCACGCTTGTTATCGCGGTCGCATTTGCCATGTTATTAAAGTAAAAGGAGAGAAAATGTCACACAGAGATTTTGAAGCCGTAGTTTTTGATATGGATGGAGTCATCTTTGATTCTGAGCATGCGGTGATGGAATGCTGGATCGTACTTGCCGCAAAATACGATATAAAGGATATTGAGCAGGCGGTTCTGGCGTGTACCGGCACAACGATGGCACGGACAAGGGAGATCATGCTGGAGCGGTACGGGGCGGATTTTCCGTATGATGACTATGCAAAAGAGGCTTCCGTCATGTACCACGAACGGTATGACGGTGGGCGGCTGCCGATGAAAAAGGGCGTTACGGAGCTGCTGGAATTGTTAAAGCAGAATGGCAAAAAGATCGCGCTTGCATCTTCCACAAGGCGGCAGACGGTGGAGAACCAGCTGCGTGATGCAGATATTCTTTCTTATTTTGACGCGGTGGTATGTGGTGACATGGTAGCAAGGAGCAAACCGGCACCGGACATTTTCCTCAAAGCGTGTGAGTGTGTTGGAGCAGCACCGCACAATGCGTATGCGATCGAGGATTCCTACAATGGAATACGGGCGGCGCATGTGGGCAAGCTGCGTCCGATCATGGTGCCGGATCTATTGCCGGCGGACGACGAGATGCGGCGGCTGGCAGAGACAGTGCAGGAGGATCTTCTGGAGGTCGGAAGATATCTTTTGGGAGAATAGCGGATGCCGCAGGCGGCAAACGCGACGGGGCATCCGGGTGAAAAATGGATATCAACGTCGCCGGGAAACCTTGAAAACAGCGGATTCTCGCTACGGTAGATTGCCTGTGCCGGACTTACTTGCTACGATAAAGGCACCAAAGAAAAGGAGATGGTGCTTATGGATAAGAAAAAAACAGGGAGCCTCATAAAAGAGGCGCGCATCAAAAAGAATTATACACAAAGTGAACTGGGAGATCTGCTGGGCGTGACAAACAAAGCGGTATCGCGGTGGGAGAACGGAGAGAGCTTCCCGGATGTCGGAGTGCTTGAGAGCCTTTCTATGGTGCTTGATCTGAAGATTCAGGATATCGTCACGGGAGGCACTACGGCAAACGAAGGAGAAGCGATAACGGAAGTCGTGCGGCTGAGTAAATTGCAACAACAGGAGAGAACCCGGATATCCTTAAAACTTGGAGGGATCATCGCCTCATTGTGCTGCTGTATTGTGATCGGAGGCGGAATGTGGTGCCCGTGGACAGCCTCGGATTTTACATCAAAGGTATGCGGAGCTTTTTTGACGGTGGCATTTGCATTATGTGTTTTCGGATGTATTTCACAGCGTGAGAGCATCTGTGTAGAATCAAAGCTCAGCAGGCGCTTGTGTCTGCTATCGATTGTTGGGCTGGCATGGTCGTCTGTGCTCACCGGCGTTGTGCTTGAAATGGGGCAAAAGGGCAGGACTCCGTTTGGAATGAAGCTGTCGTCAGTAGGTCCGTTTGTCGGCAATCAACTGGTAGCAATCTTTTGGATCGGCATTGTAATCCTTGCAGTTGAGACGTTTCGCAATATGCTGCGGGCTATCAATATTCACTGGGGCTATATGGTGGTGATCGCGACCTGCGGAATGGCGGCACTCTACTATGATCTGCTGAGCAATATGGAAACCGCCGAAGAGGTAGTGCGGTGGTGGCGGCAGAGGACAGCCTTTGTGCTCTTGGAGCTGGTGCTATCCATAGGAATTGCCGCTGTCTGGACATATAAGAAGAAAAAATCATAAGCTTTTTTACAAAGTGAGGGTTGGCTTTGCGCGCGTCACAGGTTCATTTTTTAGTTGCCAAGTAGTGGCGAATTGGTTATTATATTAAATAAATTTAACGCTATTACGAATGGGAAACAAAAGAGGAATCGTTATGAAATTGTTAAAGGTGTTTGACCGCCAGGACTATACAGACGAGATGCCTGTTTTTGAAAAGTATGCGGTAAGAGGCGTAATTATCCGAAACGGAAGGATTGCGACACAGAAGGGAAGCGCGGGGGATTACAAGATCTTAGGCGGCGGTGTGGAGGCCGGAGAGAGTCTGGAGGATGCGCTGCTTCGTGAAGTGCAGGAGGAGTCCGGGCTTATCATAAGGCCGGATACGATCCGCGAGGTAGGCGAGATCTTAGAGGCAAGAGAGGATCTTTATAAAAAAGGTCTGAAGTTTGTATGTCATTCCTGCTTTTTCTTTTGCGATGCCAAGGATGAACTCGGCGAGACGCACATGACGGAGAGCGAGATTGCAAAAGGCTATCATCTCGAATGGGCAACACCGGAGGAGATCATTGCCGGAAATGAGCCGTTTATGGATCAGCCGTGGACTTACCGGGATACATATTTTATCAGGATGATGCTGGATGGCACCTTTGACAATAATGTTAATGAAATGAAATAGACGAAAGGACTTTTTATATGTGCGCAGAACATAAACCAACCGATCCGAATATGACAATGGAGCTGAACAACGACCAGCTTGAGAATCTATTGGTGCGTTACGCCAGCGAAAAGAGCGCAGAGAGCCTGAATGCGCTGGTGTCACACATGCATAGCTGCCGGGTATTGGTTCCGGCAAACTTAAATGACAAGAAGCAGCCGGTGCCTTGCTTTATCCGCAACAATGACGGCAAGCTTTTCGTGCCGCTTTATACCTCCAAGAAGCAGATCCCGAAGGAGCCAAAAAGCCCGGTGATCATGAATCTTCCGTACACGGCCGTAAACAAGATGGCTGCAAACCCGGAGCTTAAGGTGGAAGGCGTTGTGATCAATCCGTTTTCCAATAATCTCGTATTCAAGCGGGAGCTGGTACAGAAGATCGATGCGGTTGACAAGCAGCGTGCGGAAGCAGCAAAGGGAGAGGCGGCAGACAAGACAAAGGCGGCACCTAAGATGAAGACCATTCAGCTTACCGCGCAGCAGTATCTGGTGTTTGAGCGGAAGCAGTACGAATTTCGTTTCCTCCCGAAAAAGCTGTTTGACGAGGGAGAAGCATTTATCGATGAGCTGTGTGGCAAAAAGGAAGAATATGTGGATATGCTTTTTGAGGAATCTTATCAGCAAAAGCGTATGTACCCGTACCTTCCGGAAGATTTTTCTGTTATGGTCATCAACATTACGGAAAAGACCTGCATTATCCGCGTAGATATGCCAAACAGGGATCTGGAAGATGGCGCATGCCGTCGGGTATTCTTTGTATGGAATAGGGAAACAGAGAAGGGCAGATATTTTACCATCGAGAGAGCCGGAAAAGGCAGCGTGCTTGCGGAGGTTACCTCCGACTGGAAGCATTTACAGTTGGGAGAGGCACCGGCAGAGGGCGCAGAGTTGCAGAAGCTGATAGAGCTTACAGGCAATACAGAGGGATAAAGATACAAAAGAGCCGATTACGGATCGCAAAAATATACCGACCTCAACCGTTAGACGGGAAAGCCTAACGATTGTAGGTCGGTATTTTTTACATATTCGCAGAAACAATTACATCCGCAAATGCTGCGCGGACGACCTTGGCGAGATCCTGCGTGCCAACGCGGATCGTTGTGCCGACTCTGCCGCCGCTGACGTAAATCTCGTCAAAGGCTTCGGCGGTGGCATCAATGACAGTCGGGAACTGCTTTCTCATGCCGAGCGGGCTGCAGCCTCCGCGGACATATCCGGTGATCGCAGTCAGATCCTTGACATGGATCATCTCTATGGACTTTTCGGAGACCGCGCGTGCGGCTGCTTTTAGATCAACCTCGGCTGCAATCGGTACGACAAACACATAATACTGGCGGCTTTTTCCCTGCATGACCAGCGTTTTGTAGGATTGCTCGACCGGGGCACCGGTAAGCTCCGCCGTGTGCAGACCATCTACGAACTCATCACATTCATAAGTGATCAGCTCATAGGGGATTTTATTTTTATCGAGAATGCGGACGGCATTCGTTTTTACTTCTTTTCCCATGAGAAATCTCCTTTTTCATTTGATCGAGGCTATCATAGCACAAATAAGGTAAAAGTTGAAGAATAAAAGCTGTCGTGCTATAATTCCCATATCTTAAAGTACGTGGAGGGTATCAAAATGAAAGAATTTATGAAGCGCATCCGCGCAGATTTTATGCTGTCATCGTTATTATGCATTGCACTCGGCGTAGTGTTCCTTGTCTGGCCGGAGACGATATCCGGAATCCTTGGAACGATATGTGCGGTTGTGCTGATCGCAATCGGCATCGTATATCTGGGCAGCTATTTTTTGAATGTGGTATCAAACGGCATTTCCGCGGCGCTTGGCGCAGTCGTGCTGCTGCTTGGCGTGTGGGTACTGATCCAGCCGGAGATTGTTGTCACATTGATTCCGATCCTGATCGGCGTTGTGCTGCTGGCACACGGCATCCGCGGTATCCGGGAATCCCTTGAAACAAAGAAATACGGCGGGATGAACTGGGGCGTTGGAATCCTCTTTTCCATCGTAAGTCTCGTGCTTGGCATTTTGTGTATCGTAAATGCCTTCGGTCTGGTAAAACTAGCGTTCTGGGTGATCGGAGTTGCGCTCATCTATAACGGAATCAGCAATATCTATATTGCGATCGTTTCCTCCAAGACGGAGCGGAAATATCGCAAGAGCCAGGAAGCAATCGACGTGGAATTTGTCGATGATGATAAGGAAGAGTAGGGCAAGAGGTGAAAATAAGCAATGCGCCAGATGGAATTTAAGATGGAGCGTCCCGGACTGACGAAGGTTGGAGAACACCTGACCGTCACGGAGGGAAAGCTGCCGACTTCCTATTACTACACGATCGAGCATGCGATCGCAATGTCCGGCAATTATGTGGTCAGCGAGCGCTTAAAGAGCAGAGAGGGCGTTGTCGTGGATGTGAAGGAAACGGAGAAGGGCTTCTTTGTTACAATGGAATTTGACGAGTAAGATGCAATGTGCGGGAGTGGACGAACAGATTTGAACCAGAACAGACAGAACGTTACGGTTACGATAAAAAAGGGTGAATGCCTGCATGATGTACTGGCAAGGCAGGGATATGAGGCAGACCTTCCCTGCGGAGGTAACGGAACCTGCGGCTTGTGCAGCGTATATGTAGAGCGGTTTGGAGATGTCAGATCCTGCCAGTTCCGGCTGCCGGGAACATATCAGGTTCTGGTAAAAAAACAGGCGGCATTTGATGCGGTCGGCACGGAAAATTTGGAATTTCAGTTCCCCGGTGATGCAGAAAAAGCCTTTGTCGCCATTGACATCGGAACAACGACGGTTGCTTGGCTTGCTGCTTATCAGGGCAGGCAGTTGTCCGGCGGGTTTGTCAATCCGCAGCGGCAGTATGGAGCGGATGTGATGAGCCGTATCCGGCAAAGCGAGTCCGGCAACGGCTGTCAGATGCAGCGGCTGCTTGCAGAGCGGCTTTCCAAAGAACTTACACAGGCATTGCAGACGCTGTCGCAGGGAATGCAGATCGCAGATGCACAGATCGCGATCGCTGCGAACACCACGATGCTTCATATACTAAATGGCTGGGACTGTGCGGGACTTGGAAAGGCACCGTTTGCGCCGCATTCACTTGTCTTGTCCACATGGAACGCCGGCGAATGGCGCGGGCTGCTCGGCATGGATTGGCTGGATGTGTGCAGGAATTATACCGTCACGGAGCTTCCGGGAATTTCGACCTTTATCGGGGCAGATATTGTCAGCGGAATGCTCGCAACACACATGGCAGATGCGCAGGAGGTCACACTTCTTGTCGATCTTGGAACCAACGGTGAGATGGTGCTTGGAACAGGAGAACGTTTCCTGGCTGCCTCCACAGCGGCAGGACCGGCATTTGAAGCGAGCGAGGCCGCATTGCAGCTTCATGCATCCGGCATATTTAAAGCACTGCATCAGATGTGCTTCTCGCGGGCAATGGACGAGACGGGGCTTTTGGCAGAACCGTATTTTTCGGGAGGGTATCCGGTTGGATCGGTGACCATAACACAGGATATGGTTCGGGATTTTCAGATGGCAAAGGCTGCGATCCGTGCCGGAATCGAGCTGTTACTCAGGGAGTACGGAATTGCCGCACAGAAGCTGGACCGCATATATCTGGCTGGAGGAATGGGATATTACATGAACCCGGAGGACGCGATCGCGATCGGCTTGCTTCCGGAGATTGCTCCGGAGAAGGTGCAGGCGGTCGGAAACACCAGCTTAAAGGGCTTGGCAAGATACCTTAACGATCCGGCATCTGCCGCTGTGCAGATGGAGCAGGCGGTCGCAAAAACCACGGAGATCATACTTGCAGATCACCCGGAGTTTGAAGAAACCTATCTGGAGTACATGTCATTTCCGGTATAGGAAGAAGGAGCGGCAAATGGAACCGAAAGATTATACGGTGATCGATCTGGAAATGACGGGCTTGTCTGCAAAGAGCGATAAAGTGATCGAGATCGGCGCAGTTCATTTCCGGGACAGGAAAATAGCAGAGACGTATGCGACACTTGTAAATCCACACATCCCGATCCCCGCAAGGGTGACGGAGCTGACCGGGATTACAGATGACATGGTACAGCAGGGCGGGATCAATGAGGATGATGCGATTGCCGGACTGATCGACTTTATCGGGGATGATGTGATCGTTGGGCATAATGTAGGATTTGATTACAGCTTTCTAAAGCAATGGGCTGTCAACAAAAAACGACCGCTTGCGATGACGGCGTGTGATACACTAAAGATCGCAAGGCAGGTACTGCCCGGACTTGAGTCAAAGACACTTGAAAATCTTTGTGTGTATTACCAGATCAGGAGGGAACAGGCACACAGGGCGCTGGATGACAGCATCGAGACAGGAAGCCTGTTTGAAAAGTTAAAAGAAGAAATTGAGCAGAGAATATCAGAGCAGAAGATGACGGAGGACACCGCAAGGAGCATCCTTGCCCCCAAAGCCTTACAGTACAAGGCAAAGCGCCAGACACCGGCAACACAGCACCAGATCCGGCAGCTGAAGGAATTCCGGCAACTGCATCAGATCACAGAACCGGTCGCGTGGGAGGTGCTGACGCGGAACGAGGCCTCCCGTATAATGGATCGGTACTACTCGCAGTTTGGACGTTCCTGAAGTGCTTTTAGTGCATCAACGATGCCGGATCTGGAGATACTGTTTAAACCCTCCGCGGAGGTGATCAGGTCAGCGATACGGTCTGCCTCATCCGATGCGAGATAGAGCTTTGCAAGCATCACATAGATTGCTTTTGCGTCGGCGTGGATGGAAACCGCGTATTCTAAAACAATCCGCGCCTGCTCCGGCTGCCCGGCATCCAGCAGTTCACTGCTGTAAGTTGTCAGCACCTGTACCAGCTTGGTGAAATTCTCGTCATAGGCGGTCAGAGCCTCCAGATTGGCGACACCATACTGCATTTTCAGATCGGTGTTGGAGATGCCGGTCAGGTTTAAGATCTTTTCATCCGCAAGCTGTCGGAGCGTCTGCTCAGATTCTGTGTTAAGGTTGAGTGGAAATTTTTCCAATGGTATGCTAATATAGTCTAATCCGCTGATATCCTGACGGCGGGTAAGGTTAGCCGCATGCTCGCGCTCCCAGAAATCGCTGGTGGCGGTATCTTTGGCAGCTTTATTTTTGTTGACATTCATTTTGAGTACGATAACGAAAACGACCATACAGATGGTAAAAACAGGAATCATAGAAAAATCCTTTCTTTTTGACGGAATTTTTTCTATTATTATATATGATTTTTAACGAGAGGTGAATAGCATGTACAATTTTAATAATCCAAAAAATAAAAGAGTTGTCGGAACGATCGGATTGATCCTTGCAGGAGCACTTTTGATCACGACCATTCTGGCAGGTTTATTTGTTTCTTGAAAAAGCAGGCGTTTGTGATAAAATGGTCAGATAATATAGCGAATTAGGTGATATATGCACCGGAATAATGAGGTATATATATGAGACGATTCAGACAATGGATGTTTGCGGCTATGATGGTGGTTGCACTTGTGCCATTTGCTTATAAGGCGGATACCGCAGCGGCTGCGCAGACAGAAGAGAACCGTATCGCGGACGGAATCTATATCGGAAAAGTGAATGTGAGCGGCATGACCGAGCAGGAAGCGCAGGCTGCCGTTGACGCATATATGAACAGTCTGAAGGAGACGACATTTACCTTTGTCGGACCGAACGGCTCCATGGAGGCAACGGCGGAGGAGATGGGTATCCATGCCGATGCAGCAGATGCGATCGAAGAGGCGCTTACGATCGCACAGGGCGGCAATCTTATAAGCCGCTACAAGGAGATCAGTGATCTTAAGCAGAACAATATTGTGTTAGATCTGTATCCGGAGGTCGACAAGCAGGCAACTGCACAGCTTATTTACGCACAGATTGGCAAACTGAATATCGAGGCAGAGGATAATGGACTGATCCGGGAGAATGGTTCCTTTACTTTCGTGGAGGGAAAGACCGGAACAGAGGTTAATATCGTTGATTCCGTATATGCGATCAATGATTATCTTGCATATACATGGGATGGCACGAACAATGAGATTGCTCTTGTGACCGAAGTGATCGAGCCACGCGGAACCAAGGAAGAGCTTGCACAGGTGAAGGATCTGATCGGATCCTTCTCGACGGATTTCAGCTCCTCATCGGCAGGGAGGGCAACAAATGTCAAGAACGGCTGCTCCAAGATTAACGGATCGTTGCTGTTTCCGGGCGATACATTTTCCGTTTATGATACCATAAGCCCGTTTACGGAGGAAAATGGATATGCGCTTGCAACCGCTTATGCGAGCGGAAAGGTTGTGGAGTCCATCGGAGGCGGAATCTGTCAGGTTTCCACAACCCTGTACAACGCGATCATCCGCGCAGAGGTCAAGGTCACAATGCGCTACAATCACTCCATGCTGGTATCTTATGTAGATCCGTCAGATGACGCGGCAATCGCAAGTGGATTGAAGGATTTTCAATTTGTAAATAATATGGATTTTCCGATTTATATCGAGGGCTATTGCTCTAACGGCGTTATTACCATGAACGTATACGGCGTGGAGACAAGACCGGCAAACCGTGAGATCTCATTTGAAAGTGAAATTATTTCAGAGTCTGATCCGAAGGTGGAATACACCTTGTCCGACGAGTTTGAGGCAGGCTACTGGAAGGTTATGCAGGGCGAGCATCGCGGAATGGAGGCGCGCCTCTGGAAGATCGTTACGGTGGACGGCGTTGAGGAGAGCCGTGAGATCTTTAACAACAGCAGCTACCGGGAAGGCCCGAAGGAAGTCACGATCGGTACGAAGAACGCAACCGAGGAATGGCTGAAAAACGTAAATGCGGCGATCAAGAATGGTGATGAGGAGACGGTCAAGGCGGCTGTCGCTGCGGCAAACGAAGCACCGGCGGAGACTCCGACCGAGACACCGGATGAGAACACGGCAGACAACGCGCAGGAAAAGCCGAAAAAGGATACGGAAGCGCAGCCGGACGGGGAGACAAGCTCCGGGGAAACCACGGGTGCGGAGACACCGGATGAACCGGCCGCAGATACAACGTCCGGGGAGAATACATCCGGGGACACTACGGTGGATGAGCAGCCGTCTGAGGATGCCGCAACTGAATAAAAAACAACAGGCTGACTCGATATCCGGGGCGGCCTTAAAGCCTATATAGAGAGTGATGTATGAAAGCAGGAAAATTATCGCAATCGGTGCTCAGCCGATCCGTTTTAAAACAACTTCATAGCAAAAATGACCGGGTACTGCTCGGCGCATCTTTTGGAACGGATGCATGTGTGATTGATACCGAGCCGGATGAGGTTCAGGTGTTATCGGTTGATCCGGTCACCCTGACCGGTGTACACATCGGACGGCTTGCGGTCTGCAATGCGCTCAATGACATCGCAGCGATGGGCGCACGCCCGGTGGGGATATTAAGCAGTATCCTGTTGCCTACATCCGCAAACGAAACGCAGCTGCGGGCAATCATCAAGGAGATGGACGAGTCCTGCACACAGATGGGGGCGCAGATCCTTGGCGGGCATACGGAAGTGACCCGCGCGGTGCAGGAACCGGTACTTACGGTAACAGGCGTGGGTACTGTTAAGAAGGACAAACTGCTCCAGCCGGCAAATGTGCTGCCGGGAATGGACATACTCGTGACAAAGTGGATCGGACTTGAGGGAACCGCAATTCTTGCGACGGAGCAGGAAGAACTGCTTCGAACCAGATATTCGCAGCCATTTTTGGATAAAGCAAAGGCGTATGTTACGCTGCTATCCGCGGTGCCGGAGGCTGCAGTCGCCGCAAAGTCCGGGGCGTGCGCGATGCATGATGCCTCAGAGGGCGGTGTGTTTGGTGCTCTTTGGGAGTTTGCGGAAGCAGCAGGCGTCGGACTTCAGATCGATCTTAAAAAGATCCCGATTCGTCAGGAGACGATCGAAATCTGCGAATTTTTTGATATTAACCCGTATAAACTTGCATCGCAGGGCGCAATGATCATTGCGGCGGCAGATGGCAATGCGGTGGTGCGCGCGCTTGCGGCACAGGAGATACCGGCGGTGGTTGTCGGCAAGGCGACAGACAGCAATGACCGGGTACTGCTTTGCGATGGGGAACGCAGATTTTTGGAAACGCCACAGACGGATGAATTGCTTCATGTAGAAAGAACGAGAAAGGAATAAAAAAATGAGAGAGAAGATTCTTACCTTTATTGAAAAGAATAGCCGGATCGATCTTGGCGAGCTGGCGATTTTACTTGGTTCAGACGAAGTTACGATCATGAATGAGCTTGAGGCGATGGAGAATGAGCGCATCATCTGCGGCTATCCGACGCTGATCGACTGGGATAAAGCAGGCATCGAGAAGGTGACTGCGCTTATTGAAGCGCGTGTGACTCCGCAGAGAGATATGGGCTTTGACAAGGTAGCAGAGCGCATTTCGCGTTATCCGGAGGTAAATTCTGTTTACCTGATCTCCGGCGGCTTTGATATCATGGTCACGATCGAGGGAAAGACACTGCGTGAGGTTTCACAGTTTGTTTCCGATAAGCTGTCTACAATCGATACGGTACTCAGCACAAAGACCTATTTTATTCTCAAGAAATACAAAGACCACGGAACAGTGATGGCTGCTCCTGCAAAAGACGAAAGGATTATGATGGCATAATGAGAAACCCGTTATCTAAAACGATACAGACGATACAGCCATCGGGAATCCGTAAGTTTTTTGACATCGTAAGTGAGATGGACGATGCTATCTCACTCGGAGTCGGAGAACCGGATTTTGATACACCGTGGCATATCCGCGATGAGGGCATCCACTCTTTGGAAATGGGAAGGACGTTTTACACCTCGAACGCGGGTTTGAAAGAACTAAAATACGAAATTACGTTATTTTTAAAGCGAAAATATGATCTGAAGTATGATCCAAATAAGGAAATTTATGTGACAGTTGGAGGCAGCGAGGCAATCGATGATGCCATGCGTGCCATGCTCGATCCGGGCGACGAGGTGCTGATCCCGCAGCCAAGCTATGTCTCCTACCTGCCGTGTGCGGTGCTTGCAAATGGTACACCGGTGATCATTGAGCTGAAAGCGGAGAATGAGTTTAGGCTTACCACAGAGCAGCTTGAGGCTGCAATCACACCGAATACGAAGCTTTTGGTGCTTCCGTTCCCGAATAATCCGACCGGTGCGGTCATGGAGCGGGAGGATCTTGAGGCAATCGCAGAGGTTGTGATAAAGCATGACATTTTTGTATTAAGCGATGAGATCTATTCGGAGCTTACTTATACGAAGAACAGCCATGTGTCTATCGCGTCCCTTCCTGGAATGAAGGAGCGTACCATCGTGATCAATGGTTTTTCCAAATCACATGCGATGACCGGCTGGAGACTTGGATATGCCTGTGGCCCGGCAGAGGTGATCGCGCAGATGCTAAAGATCCATCAGTTTGCAATCATGTGTGCACCGACCACCAGCCAGTATGCTGCTGTCGAGGCGATGAAAAACGGTGACGCGGATGTACTTGCAATGCGCGAGGAGTACAACGGCAGACGCAGATACCTGATGCACAGATTTAAGGAGATGAATCTGGAGTGCTTCGAGCCGTTTGGCGCTTTTTACATGTTCCCGTGCATTAAGGAATTTGGCATGACCTCGGACGAGTTTGCGACTGCACTTCTTAAGAAGGAGAAGGTGGCGGTTGTTCCGGGAACTGCATTCGGTGCGTGCGGCGAGGGCTTTATCCGTATATCTTACGCATACTCGCTGGAAAACCTAAAGACTGCGTTAGACCGGATCGAGGCATTTATAACGGACTTAAGAGAAAAGAAGTAGATAGTTATGGCAACCTTAAATATTGTATTATATGAGCCGGAGATTCCGGCAAATACGGGAAATATCGGGCGTACCTGTGTGGCGACCGGCACACGGCTGCACCTGATCGAGCCGCTGGGCTTCTCGCTTAGTGAGAAGGCATTAAAACGGGCGGGAATGGACTACTGGAAGGATCTGGATGTCACGACCTATGAGGATTGGTCCGATTTTTGCGAGAAAAATCCGCAGGCAAAGATCTATTATGCCACCACAAAGGCACGGCATGTGTATTCCGATGTAAGCTATGAACCGGATTGTTATATCATGTTTGGAAAGGAAAGCGCGGGAATCCCGGAGGAGATCTTAAAGGCAAATCCGGATACCTGTGTCCGGATTCCAATGATCGGGGAGACAAGATCCCTGAATCTTTCCAATTCTGTTGCAATCGTTCTGTACGAGGCACTCCGCCAGAACAATTTCGACCACATGAAGCTGGAAGGACAATTACATCGATTGAGTTGGGATGAGTAACCAACAGAGAAAAGGGCAGGACGTGACCGGATGGCATGTACCTGCGGTTGGGAGTAATCAATGAGTATAATTAAAGCAGTTAATTTAGTACATGAATTTATCCGCAGGGATGAGGACAACAATGTGGAGTCCATTACCACCGCGTTAGATCATGTAGACCTGGAGGTACAGCCGGGGCAGTTTATCGCGATCTTAGGGCATAACGGATCCGGAAAATCCACACTGGCAAAGCACATCAATGCGCTTCTGGCACCGAGTGAGGGAACCATCTGGGTAGACGGAATGGATGTCTCAAAGGAGGAAAATGCGATCCCTGTCCGCCGGAGCGCAGGCATGGTGTTCCAGAACCCGGACAACCAGATCATCGCAAGCGTCGTGGAGGAGGATGTCGGATTTGGACCGGAGAATATCGGTGTGCCGACAGAGGAAATCTGGGAGCGTGTAGATAAGAGCCTTTCGGCAGTCGGGATGACAAAGTACCGCAAGCACTCTCCAAACAAGCTTTCCGGAGGTCAGAAGCAGCGCGTTGCGATCGCGGGCGTAGTTGCAATGGAGCCGAAATGTATCGTGTTTGACGAGCCGACAGCAATGCTTGATCCGAACGGACGAAAGGAAGTCCTTGAAACCGCCCACCGCCTGAACAAGGAAAAAGGCGTTACGATCCTTCTGATCACGCATTATATGGAGGAGGTTGTCGACGCGGATTATGTGTATGTCATGGAAAAGGGAAAAGTCGTCATGGACGGCACACCGCGTCAGATCTTTTCACGGGTAGACGAGCTGAAGTCCCATCGGCTGGATGTTCCGCAGATCACACTTCTGGCGGATCGGCTGCGCAAAGCGGGACTGGATATCCCACAGGGAATACTGCGCAGGGAGGAGCTGGTTGACGCGATCATGCAGATGACCACCCGCGCGGATGTACGGTTCTGGGCGAGACAGGTCGTGGAGCAGCAGGAGCTAAACGAGGAACAGCTTAAGCAGATGCAGGCATTTGCAGAGGACAAGCAGGCAGAGCCGAAGCAGCCGCCGGCAATTCTTATTGATCATGTGGAGTATTGTTACAGTGAGGAAACCGCATACAAGATCAAGGCGTTAAATGATATTAACCTTTCTATCGAGAAGGGACAGTTTATCGGAATCATCGGGCATACCGGATCGGGCAAGTCGACGCTGATCCAGCATCTGAACGGCCTGTTAAAAGCCACCTCCGGTCATATCTATGTGAACGGTGAGGATATTTACGATGCGGACTATGATATGACCAAGCTTCGCAGCAAGGTCGGTCTGGTCTTTCAGTATCCGGAATATCAGTTGTTTGAGACATCGGTGTTTGAGGATGTATGCTTCGGACCGAAAAACCAGAAGCTGGATCGAAAGACCGTGGAGCTTCGCGCGTATGAAGCACTGCGCAATGTGCATTTTCCGGAGGAGCTTTACGACCAGCCTCCGTTTGACCTCTCCGGAGGACAGAAGCGCCGCGTCGCGATCGCGGGAGTGCTGGCAATGAAACCGGAGGTGCTGATCCTTGATGAGCCGACCGCAGGACTTGATCCGGCGGGGCGTGACGAGATCCTGGATCTGATTGCGCAGATGCACAAGGAGCTTGGAATTACCATTATCCTTGTCTCACACAGCATGGAGGATGTGGCAAAATATGTGGATCGCATCATTGTCATGAATCAG
Organism: uncultured Agathobacter sp.; assembly: GCA_934307695.1. Classification (GTDB taxonomy): domain Bacteria; phylum Bacillota; class Clostridia; order Lachnospirales; family Lachnospiraceae; genus Roseburia. Next base: position 65,262 of record CAKRCS010000011.1, read on the forward strand.
GGACAGGCGGTGTACGATGCGACACCGAAGGAAGTATTTTCACACTACAAGGAGCTTGAGAGGATCGGACTTGCCGCACCGCAGGTAACTTATTTGATGCATGATCTTTCTGCAAAGGGTTTACCGGTCAATCTGGAAGCCACTACGATAAAGGAAGCAGAGAGAACGATTCTGGAAGCTTTAGAATAAAAGGAAAAAATTATGATACGAGATATAACGATAGGCCAGTATTATCCGGCAGATTCTGTCATTCATAAACTGGACCCGCGAGTAAAATTATTTTCAACAATGATCTATATCATTGCACTGTTTACATTTAGAGGGATTCTTGCATGGGGAATCATCACGGCGGCACTGATCGCTGTGGTGCACATCTCCAAGGTTCCATTCAAATTTATCGTCAAAGGACTAAAGGCGATCGTCGTGATCCTGATCATCACGGCAATTTTTAACCTGCTGCTCACACCGGGCGATACGGTGTACTGGCAGTATGGACCGTTTAAGCTGACAGATACCGGTATCGTCAATGCGGTAACCATGATGATCCGCCTGATTTATCTGATCGTCGGCACATCGCTGATGACACTTACCACGACACCGAACCAGCTTACGGACGGACTTGAGACGTCACTTGCACCGCTCAATAAGCTCCATGTTCCGGTGCACGCGATCGCAATGATGATGTCGATCGCGCTACGCTTTATCCCAATCCTGATCGAGGAGACGGACAAGATCATGAAGGCGCAGATGGCAAGAGGCGCAGATTTTGAAAACGGAAATCTGATCCAGAAAGCCAAGAATATGATCCCGCTTCTGGTGCCGCTTTTTGTGTCGGCGTTCCGAAGAGCGGACGATCTTGCGATGGCGATGGAGGCACGGTGCTATAATGGCGGAAAGGGAAGAACGAAGATGAAACCGCTCCGGTATCAGACCCGCGACCGTGTCGCTTATGTAAGTGTGCTGCTGTTTCTTGCGGTAGTCATTGCTGCGCGTATTTTCTGCCCGTGGCCGCAGTAAATGGATATAATCCACAGTGGTGACTGGATGCGGTTCATATTTGACGTAATATAGGGAAAAGAATGATGAAACGAGTTAAACTGACCGTGGCATACGACGGTACGAATTATTGCGGCTGGCAGATCCAGCCAAACGGCGTGACGATCGAAGAAAAGTTAAACCGTGCCCTGTATGAGCTTTTCGGCGAGGAAATCCGTGTGACCGGCGCAAGCCGCACCGATGCGGGAGTACATTCGCTCGGAAATGTCTGCGTGTTTGAGACGCAGGCACGGATGCCGGCGGAGAAGATCAGCTATGCGCTCAACCAGCGGCTTCCGGATGACATTGTGGTCATCGATTCCTGTGAGGTTCCGGCGGATTTTCATCCGCGTTTTTCCAAGAGCCGTAAGACGTATGAGTACCGCATTTTAAACCGGAGATTTCCAGATCCGACCAGACGGCTGGATACATATTTTTACCATCATGCGCTGGATGTATCGAAAATGGAAGAGGCGGCAGCTTACCTGGAGGGGGAGCACGACTTTAAGAGCTTTGCTTCAATACACACGCAGGCGGAGACTTCGGTGCGCACGATATATAGCTGCACCGTAACAAAGACAGACGATATTATCACGATCCGGGTGACCGGATCCGGATTTTTATATAATATGGTCCGCATCATAGCAGGAACCTTGGTCAAGGTCGGCGCGGGGGATATTGAGCCGGCGGAGATCGGCAATATTCTGGCTGCCTGCGACCGGAGTGCGGCAGGACCGACGGCGCCTGCCTGCGGTCTTACGATGATCGGACTGGAGTACGAGTAGGGATTATTTATTATACAAAAGAGAGGAAATAAGCATGGCATTATTACAGGAGTACGAATGCCCGTGTTGCGGCGGGGAGCTGGAATTTAACAGCGATGTGCAGAAGATGAAATGCCCGTATTGCCGGACGGAGTTTGAGATGGATGCCCTAAAGGGCTATGACGAGGACTTAAAGCAGGATGTGCCGGATGAGATGGCATGGGATATGCAGGCGGGCGGGGAATGGAATGCCGGTGAGACAGATGGAATGCGGTTGTATGTCTGCAAGTCCTGCGGCGGTGAGATCGTCGGGGATGAAAATCTCGGCGCGACGACCTGCCCGTACTGTGGCAACAATGTTGTCATGAAGGGGCAGTTCGCGGGAACGCTTCGCCCGGATCTGGTGATTCCGTTCCAGCTGGACAAGGATGCGGCGATGGCAGCGTACAAAAAGCATATTCAAGGCAAGCGGCTTTTGCCGAAGGTATTCAAGAGCCAGAATCACATTGATGAGATCAAAGGCATCTATGTGCCGTTCTGGATGTTCCAGGCGGATGCGGCTGCCAATATGCGGTATAAGGCAACAAAGGTACGCACATGGAGCGACAGCCGGTACAATTACCGGGAGACCAGTTACTACTCCGTGGTAAGAGGTGGCAGGCTAAGCTTTGAGAATGTCCCGGTGGACGGTTCCTCAAAGATGGAGGACGAGCTGATGGAGTCTATTGAACCGTTTGATATGAAAAAGGCGGTTGATTTCCAGACGGCGTATCTGGCGGGATATCTTGCGGACAAGTATGATGTCGATGCGGAGGCTTGTAAAGAGCGTGCCAATGCAAGAATCAAGAAGAGCACAGAGCGGGCATTTGCGGATACAGTAAAGAATTTTGATACGGTAAATGTGGAGGCAAGCAGTGTGCGGCTTTCCGGTGGCAGGACAAAATATGTACTCTGCCCGGTATGGCTTCTCAATACAACATGGAATGGGCAGCAGTATCATTTCGCGATGAACGCCCAGTCCGGCAAGCTGGTTGGCAATCTTCCGGTGGATAAGGCAATGAGAAACAAGTGGTTTCTGGGAATCACGGCGATCGGAACTGCGGTATTATTTGCAGCATCCTATCTGATCTGGTTGTTGTAAGGAGGAGCGTAAGATGAAGAAGAGAATAATTTCCTTTGTATGGGTAATGCTCCTGTGTCTGACGGTTACCGTGCCGGCTTTTGCATCGGAGCAGGAGAGAGTGACCGATGAGGCAAATCTGTTGTCAGAAGCGGAGGCTTCCGCTTTGGAGAAGTCTTTGGATGAGATCAGCGAGCGGCTTCAGTTTGATGTCGCAGTCGCAACAAGAGAGTCCATAGACGGCAATGACGCAGAATCCGCTGCCTATGATATTTACGATGCGAACGGCTACGGCTATGGAAGTGATAAGGACGGTGCACTGCTTCTGATAAGCATGGAGGAGCGCGAGTGGGCTTTTACCGCAGCCGGTTATGGAATAACAGCGCTGAATGAAGATGCGCGTGCTTTTATTTCCGATGAGGTTTCGTCTGCGCTGGCAGATGAGGATTACGCAGCAGCTTTTACCGCCTTTGCGGATGCCTGCGACAGTATTGTAACGGATGCGAAGGCGGGCAGGACTTACAAAGAGCCATTCCCGTTTGCAAGAAGGCTGGGCGTGTGCTTTGTGATCAGCCTGATTATCGCAGTGATCGCGATCATCGCAATGAAAGGGGAATTGCAGTCCGTAAAGAAGCAGGATGCGGCAGGTGCTTACGTTAAGAAAAATTCCCTGAAGGTCACAAATTCAAGCGAACGTTTCTTATATAAGAACGTGGATAAGACGGAGAAAGCACAGGAGACGGAAAATAAGGCGAATGAAACGACACACATTGGCAATTCCGGAAAGTTTTAAGCGTAAAATGCTTGACACAAGCAGATTCGCGAATTATAATATGTAAGTCTGTGAAGTAGACTCATGTCAAGCCAAAGCCCCGGCGAGACATTGATGAATAGAAAAGGATAGCTGGTGGAGGATACCACAATGAAGCCATTTCTCAACGGATTTGTGATATTGCCATAGCGAAAGCATTATTAGGTTGGCGCCCGGACATGCGCGTTCTGAACATGTGATCCGATCATTGTTTATTTATTTCAAGGAGGATAACCTGATGAAGACATTTATGGCTAGTCCTGCAACCATCGACAGAAAATGGTATGTAGTAGACGCTGAAGGCAAGACATTAGGACGTCTTGCATCTGAAGTTGCAAAAGTATTAAGAGGAAAGAACAAGGCAATCTTTACTCCACACATGGATTGCGGTGATTATGTAATCGTTGTTAATGCTGAGAAGATTAAGGTTACTGGTAAGAAGTTAGACCAGAAGATCTACTACAAGCATTCTGATTATGTTGGTGGTATGAAAGAGACCACATTAAGAGAAATGTTAGCAAAGCACCCAGAGCGCGTGATCGAGTTCGCTGTTAAGGGAATGCTTCCAAAGGGACCTTTGGGACGCGAAATGTACAAGAAGCTGTTCGTATATGCTGGACCAGAGCACAAGCATGCTGCTCAGAAGCCAGAAGAGCTGACATTTTAATTCGTAAGGAGGTAAAGGACATTGGCTAATACAAAATATTACGGAACCGGTAGAAGAAAATCATCTGTTGCCAGAGTATACTTAGTACCAGGTACAGGTAAGGTTACAATCAATAAAAGAGACATCGATGAGTATTTAGGACTTGAGACCTTAAAGGTTATCGTTCGTCAGCCATTGACATTAACTGAGAACGCTGATAAGTTTGACGTTCTTGTTAACGTTAAGGGTGGTGGATACTCAGGACAGGCTGGAGCAATCCGTCATGGTATCGCTCGTGCATTACTTCAGGTTGATGCAGATTACAGACCAGCTCTTAAGAGCGCAGGCTTCTTAACAAGAGATCCTCGTATGAAGGAAAGAAAGAA
>CAKRCS010000012.1 GCA_934307695.1 uncultured Agathobacter sp.
CGCGGGATGGAGCAGTCTGGAAGCTCGCCGGGCTCATAACCCGGAGGTCATAGGTTCAAATCCTATTCCCGCAACTTTATGCGAAAGCATATGCCTAGTTAGCTCAGTTGGTAGAGCGGAGGACTGAAAATCCTTATGTCTCTGGTTCGATTCCGGAACTAGGCATTTTTTATACCCAAAATTAAAGTTTCATCCCGATACATCCTGCCGTAACTGTCAGGGCGTTTTCTATAGAAAATCGCATATTTCTTGACACATAGCGGAGCAGATAGTATTATATATAGTAGATTACGGACACAGCTAATCGGGTGGAACGCAATCAAATACGAAGAAAGCGAGGAACACATATATGGTAAGAGTATGTAGGAATGTCAGAACTGAATACAGTATGCGGACCTCGGTTGTTATTGCATAATTGTCTTATGTGCGGATGCACATATCGTTTATATCATTTGTTCAAGGATCGCAGCGCTGACTGCGGTTTTCTTTTTTTCTCGATTCCGAAAATCCATACTGTATTCATACAAGCCAATAAAAGAGAAGCCATTTTGTGAAAAGATGGTCTTATTTTGTTACCTATAACATTTGTTTAAGGTAAAAAGCTGACTTTTGCTGAACGGTTATCGGCACAATTTACAGCCGGATAACCTTGCAAGATCAGAAAATGTAGGAGTTTTATGTATATAGAATGGAGAGAATCGAACAATGAATAAAGTTATTATAAGAAAAGAAACCGAAAAGGATTATAGGCAGACAGAGCAGATGGTGCGCAGAGCCTTCTGGAACATTCATGGACCGGGCTGCAATGAGCATCTGATGGTGCATAAGCTAAGGAAATCGCCGGATTATCTGCCGGAGTTGAGCCGTGTCGCAGAATTCGATGGCAAGATCGTCGGCGTGATCATGTACTCGGTAGCTCAGGTGGTGCAGAAAGAACAGGTGCATGAGGTTCTGACCTTTGGACCGCTCTGCGTGGAGCCAACGCTTCACAATCTGCACATCGGAAAAATGCTTTTGGAGGAGACGATTGCGCTTGCGAAGGAGACAAAATATCCGGGAATCTGCATTTTCGGGGAGCCGGAATATTATCCGAAGCACGGATTTGTCACCTGCGACCGGTTTGGAATCACGGATTGGAATGGCAACAACTTTGGTGCCTTTATGGCGTATCCGCTTCGGGAGTCATTTCAGGCTGTGCATGGACGCTTCCGGGAGGCACCTGTTTTTGAAACCTTGGATGATGAAAAAGAGCTTGCCGCTTTTGACAGGGAGTTCCCTTATGCAAAGCCGCTGACACTTTCCTGCCAATGGCTGCACAAGGAGCGGCTGGGACGCATCTGCGAGGTGCAGAAGAACACCTACACGATTCGCTTCTGGGAAAAGGAAATCCCGGCAAAGCTGAGAGGAGCTTTTTATAAGAACAAAAATATGGAATTTCCGGTTGTCGGGGATTATGTGACATTTTATTATAACCCGGCAGGCGATTCTGTGATCCAGACCGTGTGTGAGCGGACGAACCTGTTGAAGCGCCCGGATCAGGCAAAGACAGCCGTGGATCAAAATATGGTCGCAAATGTGGATGTTGTGTTTATTGTGACATCGCTGAATGCGAATTATAACATCAACCGCATTGCAAGGTACGTCAGCATAAGCCTGCAGGCAGATGCGCTTCCGGTCGTTGTTTTGACCAAAGCCGATTTGTGTGATGATGTGGCAGCGTATGTCTCCGAGGTCAGGGAATTATCCGAAAAAGTCAGGGTACACGCGGTCAGCGCGCTTTACCAGGAGGGAATGGAGGCGCTTGCGGAATATCTTAAGCCGGGAAATACGGTTGCACTGATCGGATCGTCCGGTGTTGGAAAATCGACGCTTATCAATGTAATCTGTGAGGCGGATATCATGCGAACCTCCGCAATCCGCGCGAGTGATGAGGAAGGCCGCCACACGACAACGTACCGGCGGCTGTTTGAGCTTGAAAACGGCGTGACGATCATTGACACACCGGGAATGCGTGAGATCGGTATGCAGGATGTCGCTGACGGCATAAGTGATACATTTTCTGATGTGGAGGAGCTTGCCGCGCAGTGCAGATTCCGTAATTGCAGGCACGAATCCGAACCGGGATGCGCGATCAGGCAGGCACTGCAGGATGGCACGCTGTCCGCGAAGCACTACCAGATGTATCAGAAGCTGCAGAAGGAAAATATGCGCAATTCGGCGGCAACCCTGCGAAAGAAGAAATAAGTCTGTTTATTTTGCGGGGATACCGGTTTATAAATGTGCGATTTTGGTGTATGATAGGGATATCGTAAGAAATCTACGATAGAGAAAGAACACAAACAACGATTACAGAAAAGTGAGGGACACATTATGAAGGGTAAAAAATTATATAAGAGCACACATGACAGAAAGGTCTGCGGCGTTTGCGGCGGAATCGCAGAATATTTCGGAGTAGACTCCACATTCATCCGTTTGCTCTGGGTTATCTTTACACTGGCAGGCGGCAGCGGAATTATCGCTTATATCATCGCTGCACTGATCATGTCTGACGATCCGGGATACATCGACGTAGACTAATTTTGCAGTGCAGGAACAAAAGAAAGAAAAATGAGGTTTTAACATGCTAATTCGAAAAATGAAACAAAATGATGCCGCGGAGGTTTATGAGATGATGCGGGTATTTTATGATTCGCCTGCTGTTTTTCATACATCAAGTGATGCAGTTTTGAAAAAAGATATCGAGGACTGCATCGGCGACACACCTTTTGTGGAAGGCTTCGTGTTTGAAGAGGATGGTGTGCTGTTAGGATATGCGATGACCGCGCCAAGCTACACGACAGAGTATGGTGGACGATGCATCTGGCTTGAGGATCTTTATATCAAGCCGGAGTACCGACACATGGGCTTGGGAACAAAGCTGTTTGCCTATCTTGAACAGCAGTATCCGGATGCGGTGCGGTTTAAGCTTGAGGTGGAACAGGAGAATGAACATGCGATAGCCGCATACAAAAAGAATGGATATGGCATTTCGCCATATTTTGAGATGACAAGAGAAATGACCGAGGGGTAATATCTGTACTTCATAGCCGTTAAAAGCAGATGACGGGAATCGAACCCGCCTCCCCAGCTTGGGAAGCTGGTGTTCTACCGATGAACTACATCTGCATATGCCATGATTATAGCATTTCAAGGAGAAAAATCAAGTCCTTTTCCTCTTTGCGGCTCCAACCGGAGTAGCGTTATCCACAATAATTGGAAGGCATATCGGTTATTCGTCCGGCGGAAAGCCTTTAAAGGCAGGAGCAAAACTGCTATAATAGTCAAAAATCGGACAACAGAAAAGAGGCAGACAACAATGAAGATAGAGCGGGTGACGGTGGTGGATGCAAAAGAGCTTCTTGCAATCTATGCACCGTACGTCACGGATACGGCGATTTCTTTTGAATATGAAGTACCATCGGTGGAGGAATTTGAGGAGCGGATACGGACGATTTCGGCAAGCCTGCCATATATAAAGGCAGTGGAGGACGGAACGATCATCGGTTACGCATACGCGGGCAAATTCAAAGGGCGGAAGGCATACGACTGGTCGGTCGAGACGACAATCTATGTGCGGAAGGATGCAAGGAGAACCGGTGTCGGGAAGGCTCTTTACGCAGTGCTGGAGCACTCCTTAAGGGAGATCGGCATTCTGAATATGAATGCCTGCATCGCCGTTCCAAAGGAGAACGATCCGCATTTGACCAACGACAGCTACTTTTTCCATAAGAAAATGGGCTTTGAGCTTGTGGGAACCTTCCACGACAGCGGGTACAAGTTCCATACCTGGTATGACATGATCTGGATGGAAAAGATGCTCGGAGAGCACCGGGAGAATCAGGAAGAGGTGCGCTACGGCGCGTGGACTGTGGAAGCGGGGAAGAACGAATGATACAGGATATTTTTCCACATGTCATGCATAATGAATACCATACAGAGGCTACGCCTAAGCCGGATGACATCGTATTCTGCTTTGAAGGCTCGAAGCTGTGGGTAAAAGCCCAGCCGGAGATTTCCTTTTTAAAAGTGAAGGAACTGGAGGCACTTGTGAGCGGGCAGGCGGAGTCTGCGGATGAACTGCCGGAGCTTATCTACCTGTTTACGATTGATGAGCAGGGGTTCTACCTGATGAAAGAGCTGAGAACTTATCTGCCGCAGGCGGATGTGACATGGCACCAGCAACGGAATGGAGATGGATTAAGCACAGAGAACGCAGTGAGCCAACAACCACTGTGTGAGCAGAAAGCAGGGCAAGAGAATGTAGCACATCAATGGTCACTGAGTGAGGAAGAAGCAGGCGCAGTTATCTTATCCTGTATCGAGATCCGCGAACTGCGCGAGAAGAATCAGATATCACAGGAGATGGCGTTTGCAGCGTATACGGCAAAGCATCTGGCGGACTGGTATCGGGATAACCACTTTTGCGGAAGATGCGGCGGAAAGATGGAGCACTCAAAGAGCGAGCGTGCAATGGTATGTCCGCGCTGCGGTTACACCAGCTATCCACGCATCATGCCGGCGGTGATCGTCGGTGTGATCAAGGGTGACGAGCTTTTGATCACGAAATACAGGGTAGGTTACCGGCACAACGCGCTGATCGCCGGCTTTACGGAGATCGGGGAGACACTGGAGGAGACCGTCGCAAGAGAAGTGATGGAGGAAACCGGCATCAAGGTTACGAATATCCGGTATTACAAGTCACAGCCGTGGGGCATTGCAAATGACATTCTGGTGGGATTTTTCTGCGAGACAGAAGGAGATACCAGCATCCACATGGATGAGAAGGAGCTTAAGTATGCGCAGTGGACAAGGCGGGAGGACATCGTGTTGCAGCCGGATGCTTACAGTCTGACAAATGAGATGATGAAACGCTTTAAAGATGGGGAGGCTTGTTTATGAGCGGATTACAGATAAAAAGAGAACAGGTAGAGGAAATGCTGGATAAGAAGTTCATCCGCGTGTACGACTTGCAGTACGGGGAGGGAAAGCATTATTTTGACGCGACGCGAAGAGGTGCGGATGACCTTGTGGCGATCAAGTCGGAGGAGGAGTTCGGAAGTATGCTGCCGGACGCAGTGAGTTGTTTTGTCGTGCTAAGACTGCCGGATCAGCCGCCACAGCTTCTTTTGTCACAGGAATACCGCTATCCGGCAGGGCGTTTTCTGCTCAGTGTCCCGGCGGGATTGATCGACCCGGAGGACTGCGAGGCTGCGAGAGCGGCCGGCGATACAAATGCCGCTCTTTTGGCGACCGCAGCGCGTGAGATCAAGGAGGAGACAGGACTGGTTCTTACCCCGCAGGATACCCTTACGGTGGTAAATCCGTTTCTGTTCAGCACGCCGGGAATGACAGATGAGAGCAACGCGCTTGTCTGTGCGATTGTTGAACGTGACAATACGGATTTCCTTTCGCAGACAGGTGCGGTGGGCTCAGAGCTGTTTGACGGCTTTGTGCTCGTCACCCCGGAAAAAGCCAGAGAGCTTCTGGCTAAGGGGAGTGACGATAACGGCCATTTTTATTCCGTGTTTACATGGGCGGCGCTCATGTACTTTTTAACGATCGCAGACGAGTAAGGATGTAAAGAAAGAAACAGCCGCTTAATCGCGGCTGTTTTTCATAAATGCTTCGATCTCATCCGGATCGCGGATGATATTCTCACTCAAGACCTCGCAGCCGTCCTCGGTGATCAGAAGATCGTCCTCAATGCGGATTCCGATCTCCTCCTCATCGATGTAGAGTCCCGGTTCATCGCTGATGATCCAGCCCGGCTCCAGGACAGCCTGCCCGATGTTGACATCATGTGCATCAATTCCGATGGAATGGCTGACACCATGCATATAATACTGGCTGACCTCATCCACGGAATCAATCTTTCCCATTTCGACAAGTCCTTCCCCTAAGATCCTGCGGCAAAGCTCCTGCAGATCGCGGAGCGTGATGCCCGGTCTTGCAGCTTTTGCAACTTCACGGTTCGCCTTTAACACAAGTTCATAATATTGGCGCTGGCGCGGACTGTATGTGCCGTTTACCGGGTAAGTACGGGTAATATCACTGCAATAGTTGTTGTACTTGGCACCGAGGTCAAGAAGGATCAGCCCATCGGCAGGAACCTCATCCTCATTTGTCTCGTAGTGCAGCATACAGCCGTTGTAACCGCTTCCGGCGATCGTAGGAAATGCATATTTTTTCGTGCCGAGGCTGCGGCAGGCATACTCAAACTCTGCCTGCACCTGATATTCCATCATGCCCGGTTTGAGTGTTGACATGACACGCTCAAGTCCCTGACGGGTGACATCGATGGCAGCACGGACATCTGCGATTTCCTCCGCATCCTTGACGCGGCGCAGCGGACAGATCACAGCGTGGAGGTCACAGAGTGTGATCGATGGGAACATATCTGCAAATTCCTTCGCTTTGATCAGGTTAAAGTCCGGGGCATCTGTCTGTGACTGGCGGAATACATCAAAGTAGACCTGACGGATATAGTTGCGTGTGATCACAAAATCGACGGTGTCCGAAAAATCAGCGACAAATGATACATTCTCAATGCCGGAGATGTCGGCTGCCTCCTCCGGGGTGAGCATCCTGCCTGTCCAGCGCTCCTGCGAAGGATCGGCTTCCTCGATAAAAAGTGTCTCGGAGGTTTTGCCTCCGGTCTTAGTCAAGAGTAAGACCATGTTGGCACGCTCGATCCCGGTCAGCCAGAAGAACTGGCTGTTGACCTCGAACGGATAGTAGTAATCGTCCTCGTTGGTGTGTACCAACTGACCGGAATAGCAGATGACAATGCTGTCATCTGCGATGGTATCTAAAAGCTGTTTTCTATGATTGCTGACTGACATATCGATAACCTCACATTTTATAACTTGCAGAACTCTTCGATTTCATCTGCGACCATCTGCAGACTGTTCTTCCAAAATTCCCTGCTGGTTAAGTCAATGCCAAGCTGTGCGCCGTCCTCCTCGATCGTGTGGACAGGGGTGGTGCGGAGCATTTCCTTGTAATTGGCGATAAAGGCATCGCCCTGCTCTAAGTACAATGCGTAAAGTCCCTGCGCAAACAGATTACCGAATGCGTATGGGAAGTTGTAGAAGCTTAAGCCTGAGCTGTAATAGTGGCTCTTGCATGCCCACATATATGGATGCATATAGTCACTATCAAGACCATCTCCGTAAGCCTTGCGCTGGCTGTCGAGCATGATCTCCTTAAGATCATCTGCCATCAAAAAGCGGCTCTGTGCCTGCTCAAATACGGCAGTCTCGAAGAGATAACGGGAATAGATATCCACAACGCACTGTGTCTTTTCGCGGAGGTCGTTCTCTAAGAGGGCAAGGCGCTCCTCGTCGCTTGCAGCCTTCTTCAATGCGTACTGTCCGAGATGTACCTCATTAAAGGTAGAAGCGGTCTCGGCAACCGGCATAGGGTAATCCTGATTCAATGGGCGCTCGTTCTCAATCTGGCGGTTGTGGAAGGCGTGTCCGAGCTCATGTGCGAGTGTGTCGATTGCACTGAAGGTTCCGTCATAGTTGGTAAGGATACGGCTCTGCTTGTGGTCAAAGACACCTGCGCAGAATGCACCGCCCTGCTTGCCGTTTCTTGGATAGAAATCGATCCATTCGTTTTCAAAGGCTTCCTTCATCATGGCTGCCATATCCGGGGTAAGTGTGCCGAAGCACTCTAACAGATAATCGCGGCATTCTTCGAGGCTGTAAGTCTTGTCGGACTTGCCGAGCGGAGCGAACAGGTCATACCACGGAAGTCCGTTTTTGTGCCCAAGCTTCTCTCCCTTGCTCTTTAAGTATTTGCGGAAAACAGGCAGATACTCCTCAATCGCAGACATCATGGCATCCAGGGTCTCGCGGGACATGTGCGCCTGCTCGAGTGTTTGTGCCAGCGGGGATTCAAAGCCCTTTTTGGCGGAGAGCATGGTTACCTGATTCTTGATGTTGTTGAGCGCAAATGCGATGGAGTCAGCGATCTTGTCATAGCAGGTAAGCTCCGCCTCGTAAGCGGCTTTGCGGACCTTTTCATCCGGGCTGTACGCGAGGTTGCGGATCTCGGATAAGGTGACCTGCTTTCCCTCGTAATCAACCTTTACGGTGGAGGTCATGTAAGACTGCAAGGTGCTCCATGCGCTGCCGCCGGTCATATCCATCGCGGAGATCATAGCCTCCTCCGCGTTGGAAAGTAAATGTGTGCATTGCTTTTTCGCGTCTAAGATCAGATATCGGTAATCGCGGATCAGATCGCTCTTTGCAGCGAGCGCATCGACATCCTCAACGGAACCGATGATGCGCTGTGCAGCAGTGGTGTCTGCTGCACTCTCAGAGTAGATTTTCATCAGACGGTTCTGTTGTGCCATCATTGCGCCGTCCTCTGTGTTGATAGAGAGACAGAGCTCCTGATAAAGGCTGAGCCGGGAAAATAGCTGTGTGTAATCCTCCATGCAGCAAAGTATGGACTCTATGCGCTCCTGCTCCGGAAGAGATGGGGCTTTTGCCACAAGCTCACGCATCTTTACGCCAGCCTCCTCAAATGCTTTCACATCTGCTTCATAGGCAGGATCGTCAAGTCCTTTGTAGATAATGTCCAAATTCCATTCTGTTTTCATTTGTCGTTCTCACTTTCTGTTGAAAAGTATAAGCCGCGGGTGACAGGCATAGCTCCTGTAACCGGCATTTTATCTGCTTCCTATTATACGCCTGCATATAGGAAAGCACAATTTATCACGATAAAGTATGAGAAAACAAGTCAGAAACCGGTTGCAGCGCATTCCGATATTTTGACAATCAAAAAGGACCGGCGGGTACCGGTCCTTTTCGAGGAGTTAAGTTATGAAAAAATTAAAAAAAGGGAATTATGTAAACCAAATGAATGATGTGTACCATTTGTTGTTTACAGGTATTACTATACAATGTAAATGTGACATAAGTTTGGACAGATTCGAAAAAAAATCTAAAATTCATTAGAAAATCCTTAAGAAAAGCTTAGGAAAGTGTATAATTGAGGAAAATGGACAAAAAGGAGACAAAAATATGGAAGCAGCAACCATTCGTTTATTTGATAATGATGCGTATGCAACGGAGTTTACCGCCACAGCGATAAGCTGTGAGAGTGTAATGGAAGATGACAAAACCAGCTACCGGCTTGTTCTCGATCGGACGCTTTTTTTCCCGGAGGAGGGAGGGCAGAGCCCGGACTGCGGAACGATAAACGGGATCGAGGTGCTTGATGTACAGATCAAAAAGGATGTTATCTACCACACGGTAGCTTCCTATATAGAGCCGGGGACGGCGGTATCCGGCAAAATCGACTGGAAGCATCGCTTTTACAATATGCAGCAGCATTCCGGGGAGCATATCTTTTCCGGCATCGTACATAAGACATACGGCTATAATAATGTAGGCTTCCATTTAAGCAACCAGATCGTCACGATGGACTTTGACGGTGTTTTGACGGAGGAGCAGGCCGCACAGGTCGAGTACCGGGTGAATGAAGCAATCGCAGCTGACATTGCGGTGGAGGTAACCTATCCGACAAAGGAGGAGCTGGCATTGCTGGATTACCGCAGCAAGATCGAGATCGAGGGACAGGTGCGCATCGTCACGATCCCGGGCTATGATGTCTGTGCCTGCTGTGCGCCACACGTTCACCGCACGGGCGAGATCGGAATGCTCAAGGTCATGACCTTACAGAACTATAAGGGCGGCGTGCGGATCAGTATGTTGTGCGGATTCCGCGCATTAGAGGCATTCCGGGAAAAGGCAAGAGTCATCACAGAGCTGTCCGGTCTGCTCACCTGTGGGCAGGAGATGCTTGTCGATAATGTTGCTAAGCAAAAGGCGGCAAATCAATCCCTAAAATCCCAGCTTGCATCTGCAAAGCAGGAGCTGATGGAGTACAAGCTTACTGCAATTCCGGCGGAGCAGAAAAATGTGATCGTGTTTGACCGCGGAATGGACGCAAACGCAATGCGAAATGCTATCAACCGTCTGGTGAAGGAGCATGAGGGGATTTGTGCGTTCTTCAACGGCAGTGATGAGGAGGGCTACAATTATATTATCGGAAGCCGGAGTATTTCCTGCAAAGAAATCGCAGATGAGATGCGGCAGAGCCTGATGGCGCGCGGCGGTGGGAGCGATGCAATGATCCAGGGAAGCGTCAATGCCCAAAGAGAGGATATTGAAAAGACGTTATCTGCGCTTGCGTAAAGCAGGCATAGATAACGCCGGATATGTTACAGTGTGATGTTGATGAGACCGCCGTTTCCGGTCATCTCCTGATACAGTGCATCGTAGGTGTTGCTCTTTAGCTTGCGCGCGATGGAGTTGGTCTTGGTGATAAAGTGGCTGTCGTCCTTGGTAAAGGTACTCTTTAGCGTATCGATGCTCTTGGTCTTGAGCAGATTCTCATTGACGGAAAGCGAGCCGTTTTTTTCGACCGTAATCCCGACATTTTTCAGATCATCGCTGTATTTCGCCGCGAGGCTTTTTAGCTGGCGGGAATACTTGGACAGATCCGGGTTATCACTTTCGGCGCTGGAGGTCAGCGTGTTGTTGTAGGTGTCAGCGAACGCCTTTATGGTACTGTAAATATTCTCGATGTTCTCCTCATCGGAAAAATCGTAGGAACCGAGTTTGCCTACGGCACGCTTGAGTGCGCGGGCATCCTCGTAGGATAGCTCGCTGGTGGTAAGCTTGCTCCGCTCCGATGCCTTCCTGGCGCTGCGGTTTGCCTGATAAAAATTGTTCAGATAAAAATCTGCGGTAAGTGTGACACCGCTGGATACCTTTGCCATAATCCAGCCTCCCTGCAATGAAATATGCATATCCCAATCTACATTATTTATCGGCATTTTTTAATATTTCTTTACAATATTCATGAAAAGAAGTAGAATTTAGGCAGACAAAGACAACAACGGGAGGTTGCTTTATGAATAAAAAGGCTTTTGGAACAATTACATCCGGACAGGAAGCATCACTGTATACCATCTCGAACAGCAAGGGAATGTCAGTTGCGGTGACAGATTTCGGAGTGACGATTGTTTCCATATTTGTAAAAGACAAAGAGGGAAATGTACGCGATGTCGTGTTAGGCTATGATGATGTGAGCGGTTATGTGAAGAACCTGTGCTACTTCGGGGCAACCGTCGGACGCAACTGCAACCGTATCTCAGATGCGAAGATCACGATTGATGGAAAGGTTTACGAGCTTGAGAACAACGACCGTGGCAACAATCTGCACAGCGGCACGCATTCACTCGCGAGAGTGATCTGGAGCGTGGCAGAGCAGACCGATTCCAGGATCGTTTTCGAGTATAAAAGCCCGGATCTGGAAGAGGGATATCCGGGAAATGCGACTGTCCGTGTGACGGTTGAAGTGACAGAGGACAATGATTTCGCGATTTCTTACTATGCGGTGGCTGACCAGAAGACCGTATTTAACATGACAAATCATTGCTACTTTAATTTGAATGGACATGCATCCGGCAAGGTGCTTGACCAGATGCTCTGCATCAACGCTTCAGGCTACACACCGGTGCAGAATGAGAAGTCTATCCCGACCGGAGAGATTCTCCCGGTGGAGGGAACTCCGTTTGATTTCCGCAGCGAGAAGCCGATCGGCCAGGACATCGCAGCAGATCATGAGCAGATCGGATACAGCGGTGGTTACGATCACAACTTCGCAATTGACAGAACCGGAGAGGGAATGGAGCATGCAGCGTATGCGTACGCAAAGGAGTCCGGTATCCGCATGGATGTATATACCGATTGCCTCGGTGTGCAGTTATACTCTGCAAACGGAATTGCCGGACAGGTCGGAAAGGGAAACGCTGCCTATCCGGATCAGGGAGCATTCTGCTTAGAGACACAGTATTTCCCGAACGCGATCAACGAGCCGAACTTTGTCACACCTGTGTTTGATGCCGGTGTGCCGTATGAGAGCAAGACGCTGTATCGTTTCAGCATCGAATAGACAAATAATTTTGCATGGTAACTGGAAGTTATAGAACAGTTAGAAAAGGCAGCGGGTAACCTTTGAGGATGAAGAGTTGCCTGCCGCCTTTTTGATTTCAGAAAGAATGGAGAGAAAATTGTATGAAGATCGTTTTCTTGGACGCAAAGACCATCGGGGATGACATTGATCTGTCCGGGTATAAGGAGCTTGGAGAAGTAGTGACGTATGACTTTTCTACGACCGAGGAGGCGCGGGAGCGCACAAAGGATGCGGATGTGATCGTGCTCAATAAGGTGGAGATCAATGAGACTTCGATCGGGGAGGCAGCGCACCTAAAGCTGGTGTGCGTGACAGCTACCGGAACCAACAACCTTGACAAGGAATATCTTGCAAAGCGCAACATCCCGTGGCGTAACGTTGCAGGTTATTCCACGGAGACCGTCGCACAGCACACCTTTGCACTCTTGTTTTACCTGATGGAAAAGTTGCGTTACTATGATGATTATGTCAAGTCAGAGCGGTATGTGGAGGATGTTTCCTTCACGCATTTTGACCATGTGTTCCATGAGCTGTCGGGAAAGACGTGGGGCATCATCGGACTTGGAGCGATCGGACGGCGCGTGGCAGACATTGCAAAGCTATTTGGCTGCCATGTTATTTATTATTCCACCTCCGGGAAAAATGATCAAAAGGACTATGAGCGTGTCAGCTTTGACGAGCTGCTTCGCACCTCGGATATCGTATCGGTACACGCACCGCTGACACCGGAGACAAACGGACTGATGAACGCGGAGGCATTTGGAAAGATGAAACCGGAAGCCATCTTTTTAAATCTCGGACGCGGACCGATCGTGGTGGAGCAGGATCTGGCGGATGCTTTGAAACATGGACAGATTGCGGCGGCCGGACTGGATGTGCTTTGCAAGGAGCCGATGGCAGCCGACAATCCGTTAAAGGAGATCAAGGACAGCGAGCGACTGCTGATCACACCGCATATCGCATGGGCGAGCATTGAAGCACGCACAAGACTGATGCAGATCATCTTAGGATATATCAGGGAAATGCAATAGAAGAGAGAGTGAACTTTATGCCTGGATTTACAACACATTATCTGTTTGGAGTACAAACCTATCAGCGGATGGAACCGGATGAGCTGCGCAGCATTATCCGGAAGAATCACCGGGCGTTCTCGTTGGGACTTCAGGGACCGGACATATTTTTCTATTATCTGCCGTCCTACTTCCTGCACAAGGAGAATATCGGCGCACTCGCGCATGACAACGAGACGGGGGCATTTATCGCCCAGCTGATACAGAGCCGGAAGCAATTCTGGGGGAGCAGGCGCAAGCGGGACATTGCTGATGCGTATCTATGTGGGTTTATCGGACACTACACACTGGACTGCGTGATGCATCCGTATGTCTACGCGTTTACCAATTATGACCCGGAGAATAAGAAAAGGAACGTTGATTATTTTGGGCAGCATGCCTACTTTGAGACAGAGCTGGACACACAGCTGCTATGGCATTACAAACATATGCGACCAACGGAATTTCATCAGGACGCAACAATCCGGCTGAGTGCAATCGAGACAAACGTAATAGCGCGCATGCTGGCATATGCGTACAAGCATACGTATCATGTGTCTGCCCCAAGGGCAATGATGCGCGGTGCAATCCGCTGGATGCGCACAGGAACGCGACTGACGAACGATCCGTCCGGCCAGAAGAAGGTTCTTGTGCGTCTGGTGGAGAAATATGCGCTCGACCATGCATTCATCTCGCCGATGCTGCCAAGCAACCGTTACCGCTTTGTTAAAGATCCGCTCAACCTACAAAGACGGGAGTGGAGGCATCCGTGGACGAAAGAGACCACCACAGATACCTTTGCAGATCTGCTTGTAAGGGCACAGAACATCTATAAGAAGCGTCTGGGGGCGTATGAGACTATGCGCCGTAATGGATTTTCGGGGGAATGGCTTGCAGCCTTTTTGAATGAATACGGGAACTGTTCCTTCCTAAGTGGACAGAGGCTTTCGTGACAGATATAAAGCGCTTGCGGATCACAGGTCTGTGGTTGCCACAGGCGTATGTTTGGTGTATTCTATCAAAAGATACGCAATAGATGGAATAGAATGAGAGGTGTCAGCTTGAAACTACATGAATTACTCAAATATGATGACATCGTTGTGCAGTGTCACGACAACCCGGATGCGGATGCTCTGGCATCCGGCTTTGCGGTGTATTTATATCTGAAGGAGAACGGCAAGTCGGTTTCGTTTATCTATGGCGGCAGGAACGCCATCCGAAAGAGCAATCTGGTGCTGATGCGCAAGGAACTGGATATCCCGATCGAGCATGTAATGCAGCTGGATGAGCCGGAGCTTCTGATAACGGTGGACTGCCAGTATGGGGAGGGAAATGTAAGCTATTTTCCCGCAAAGCAGGTTGCGGTGCTTGACCATCACCGCGTGACGCGCAAGCTCCCGGAATTAAACGAGGTCAGAAGCTCCCTGGGCTCCTGCTCGACGCTGATCTGGGAACTGCTCAAGGAAGAAGGCTATGATGTCAATGCGAACAGGAAGCTCGC
Organism: uncultured Agathobacter sp.; assembly: GCA_934307695.1. Classification (GTDB taxonomy): domain Bacteria; phylum Bacillota; class Clostridia; order Lachnospirales; family Lachnospiraceae; genus Roseburia. The sequence continues at coordinate 14,587 of CAKRCS010000012.1, forward strand.
TACGGCATTGTACTACGGGCTGTATACGGACACCAGCTTTACCGAGATCACGCACCCGCTGGATAAGGACTTGCGGGATCAGGCGGAATTTGATCCACAGCTCATTACCAAATTCTTAAATGCGAACCTCTCCATAGAGGAGCTTGAGGTTGCCGGCACGGCACTGCTCAAGAGCGACTATATTGATGAATACCGCTGCGCGATCGTAAAGGCGGGACCGTGTGATCCGAACATACTCGGCATCATCAGCGATCTTGTGCTGGAGGTGGATGCGGTTGATATCTGTCTTGTATTTGCAGTCCTTCCGACCGGGGTTAAGGTCTCGTTCCGGAGCTGCGTAAAGGAAGTGCAGGCAAACGAGCTTGCGGCAGAGATCACAAAGGGCATCGGAAGCGGCGGCGGCCACATGGTCAAAGCCGGCGGACTCATCGATATCGGACTGCTCATGCCGGAATACGAAGAATATTGTAAAAGCAAGGGCATTCTTCCGAGAATGGTGTTGCAGGAGGATGGTATCACGGAGCGGCCGTCCGATTCGGCGATCAAGTCCGTGCTGGAGCGCCGGCTGGTGCAATATTTTGAAAATTCCCAGATCATCTATGCGGGGGACGACACGATCGACACCAACGAGATGCAGGAGTATGTGAGAAAGCCGTTCCCGGCGGGCTATGTCCGTGTGGCAGAGCTTTTTCCGGTAAAGACGCCGATCACCGTCCGTACCATGGAGGGCGATTTGGACACACAGGTGGAGGATGACACGGTCATCCTGATCGGTAAAAAGGGTGAGGTTTCCCTCACGAAGCAGGCAGTTTTTGCACAGAGCTACCGCACCTATGACCGCCCGTTCGTGCCGGAGAAGATGGAGTACAAGCCAACGATTAAGGACAATGCCAATGGGACAACCGTTGTACTTACCGAATATGCAAAGACCTGTATCGCAACAGGCAGGATGACAGTGCTTGCGAAGAAGCTGGATCACAACGTGAAGATCTTTTCCGAGTGGAGTGCAAGCAAATATATGAAAGGACGTGTGGGTGACTATCTTGTGATCCGGGATGGCAACCCATCGGATGTATATACAATGGACGGAACAATTTTTGAGGAATGCTACACAAAGACAGGACAGCAGGGCGGACATGCCGTAAAGGCGGTCATTTTTGATCTGGATGGCACACTGTTATACACCTTGCAGGATCTTGCGGATGCGGTCAATTATGCGCTGCGCAAGCATGCGATGCCGGAGCGGACGCTTGAGGAGGTGCGCAAATTCGTAGGAAACGGCGTAGAGCTTCTTATGATCCGCGCGATTCCGGATGGCAGGGAGAACCCGGAGTTTGAAGAAACCTTTGCTGATTTTAAGGCATATTACGGAGAACACTGCAAGGATCACACCGCACCTTACCCGGATGTCCTCGTGCTGATGAAGGAGCTTCAGGCAAGAGGCATCAAGATGGCGATCGTATCCAACAAGATTGACTCTGCCGTAAAGGAGCTGGACAGAGATTTCTTCAGCGGCCTTACGCAGGCAGCAATCGGTGAGATGGAGGGCGTCAAGAGAAAGCCGGCACCGGACACCGCACTCAAGGCGATGCAGGAGCTTGGCGTGACGCCGGAGGAATCGATCTACGTCGGGGATTCCGATGTTGACATCGCTACCGCAGCAAACGCGCATATTCCATGTGTTTCCGTAACGTGGGGATTCCGGGATGTGGAGTTTTTGAAGGAGCATGGGGCAACGACGCTGATCGATCATCCGTTGGAGCTGCTGGATCAGATCTGATGCGTCCGGCTGACGGTGCGAATAACTGCGGACAGATATGGTATTCTTAGGAGGAAAGAACATGGAGAGTAGAATTTCAGGACATACAGGACTAATGGCGCTTATCGGTTCACCGGTCGGACATTCCGGATCACCGGCGATGTACAATTACAGCTTTCAGCGGCTCGGACTGGATTATGCGTATGTGGCGCTTGACATCAAGGAAAATGAGGTAAAGGATGCCATCGCAGCCATGCGGCTTTTTAATATGAAGGGCGGTAATGTGACCATGCCGGACAAGACGGAGGCTGCAAAGTACATGGATGCGCTTTCACCTGCCGCACAGATCATCGGTGCGATCAACACCATCGTGAATGAGGATGGCAGGCTGACCGGACATATCACGGATGGAGAGGGCTTTGTCAACAACCTGAAGGATCACGGGATCGACATCAAAGGAAAGAAGATCACGGTTGCCGGAGGCGGCGGTGCAGCCACAGCAATTCAGGTGCAGTGTGCGCTTGACGGGGTATCGGAAATCACGATCTTTAACAAAAAGGATGCCTTTTTTGCAAGAACCGAGGCAACGGCGGAGAAGATCCGTGCAGCAGTTCCGGGAATCGTTGTGAACGTATATGATATCGACGATATTGCAAAGATGACGGAGGAGATCAGAAACAGTGATATTTTTGTCAACGCGACGATCGTTGGCATGAAGCCGCTTGACGATCAGAGTGTGGTAAAGGATCTTTCGGCTTTCCGTCCGGGGCTTGTCGTGTGTGATGCGGTATACAACCCGGAGGAGACAAAGCTTCTTCGCGAGGCGAAGGAAGCCGGATGCACCTGTGTCGGTGGAAAAGGAATGCTCTTATGGCAGGGTGTTTCCGCATTCAGGCTGTTCACAGGCAGGGACATGCCGGTGGAAGAGGTAAAAGAACGGTTTTTCGCATAGGATAAGGAGCGGATATGGAGAATATTTTTTTGATCGGATTTATGGGCTCCGGAAAGAGCACGATCGCACGGACACTTCAAAGACAGCTTGGAATGCCGCTTGTCGAGATGGATGCGCGCATCGTACAGGAGCAGGGAATGAGCATCAACGATATTTTTGCAAAGTACGGGGAGGATCATTTCCGGGATGTGGAGAGCCAGCTGATCCTTACGATCGGAGGCGAGGGCAACACGATCGTTTCCTGTGGCGGCGGCGTGGTTGTCCGCCCGCAGAATGTAGAGTATATGCGCAAAAGCGGCAGGATCGTCTACCTGAAGGCGAAGCCGGAGACGATCTACGAGCGCGTAAAGCACAGCACGGACCGTCCGATCTTAAACGGACACATGAATGTTGATTATATTGCAGGGTTGATGGAAAAGCGCCGCGAGCTGTATGAGAATGCGGCGGACATTACGATCCAGACGGACGGAAAGAGCCGCGATGAAATAGCAAAAGAGATCATGGCAGCGATTGCAGAATAATTGGAGAATTACAAATGAAATTTGACGCAGGAAACAGAATTTTTACTTTTTTATCCAAGATGGTTGATACGGTAGCTTTGAGTGTGCTGTGGGTGGTGTTCTGCCTGCCGGTGTTCACGGTCGGAGCGGCTTCAACGGCATTCTATTACACAATACACAAAGCACTTGTGCGCAGCAGAGGCTATATCTGGAGAACCTTCTGGGAGAGCTTTAAGTCGAACTTTAAGCAGGCAACATTAACCTGGCTGATCCAGCTTGTGGTACTTGTGGTGTTCGGACTTGATGTCATGATCTTGCGGAGCATGGCAAGCCAGGGAAGCACACTGTACACGGTACTGCTTTATATTTTCTATGTGCTGATGGCAATCGCGATCGTATGGTGCTATTACACGATTGCATACCAGGCGAGATTTGAAAATACGATACGCAACAGCATGATAAATGCAGGGGTGATCGCATTCCTAAATCTGCCATGGTCATTGCTGGTTTTTGCAATTTTTGTGTTGGCGGTACTGATCGTTTTCACGATACCGGTTTTTATTTTTCTGATCCCTACGGTGCAGTTCCTGCTGTATGATACGATCTTAGAGCGTATTTTCCGCAAGTACATGAAGCCGGAGGACTTAGAGCGCGAACTCGAAAATGACGCGCTTGATAAAGAATCCGATATTTTTTAAATTCCCCTGTTTATGACGAGCATATCTCCGGTCTGCAGGCGGACGTTGCCGTTTGGAATGATGACCTGACCGTTGCGCTGGATCATGATGACAATCTCATCCTTTCTGCGGGGAATGTCAGACAGAAGCATATTATTGTAGGTATCGTCCTCGTCAATTACCTTTTCCACAAGCCGGATGCCGCTTACCTCATCCGGGGTAGTAGCACTTAAGACAAGGACATCACCGCGCAGGATATCAGTTTCTCCGTTTGGAATGATATTCTGGCCATCACGCTTGATGAGGACGATCAGTGTCTCCGGCGGGAGCGTGAGGGTTTTGAGCTTGCAGCCGCACCACGGATGATTGTCCGGGATGGTAAGCTGGATGAACTGGATATCAACCTCCTCCGCGTAGTCGTTGAAGGTTTTCATGACATCCGAATGCTGGTCGATCATATCGAGCTTGCGGGACAGGAACGGAAGCAGCGAGCCCTGGAGCAGGATCGAGAACAGCACGATCATGAATACGATATGGAAAATATCATTTTCCGTGTCGACGGCAAGGTATGCCATGATGGCGAACACGATGGAGGCTGCTCCGCGAAGCCCCGACCAAGAGACGAGAATCTGCTGCGATAGCTTACTCTTAAATGGAGTAAGCACCAGTGATACCGCGACCGGGCGGGCAATGAGCGTAAGCCATAGAAAGATGAAAAACGCAGGCACGATCACATGCGGAAGCCGGGACGGAAAGGCAAGGAGTCCGAGCAGGAAGAAAATCAGCATCTGCATGAGACCGGTCAGACCGTCGAAGAAGTTAACCAGATTTTTCTTGTTGTTAATCTCTACATTTCCAAGAACAATGCCAACGATATAGGCGCTCAAAAAACCATTGCCGCCGAAATAGGACGGAAGCGCATAGGACAGCAGGGCAATGCCAACAACAAAGATGGTGTCGAAGCCGGCAGTCTGGAACTTGATGCGGCGCAGCGCCCAGATGGATACGGCTGCGATCAGCATACCGAACAGCGTTCCGAAGGCAATCTGCTTGATGATGAGAACCACAATGTCGGACACCCCGGCACTTCCCTTGGCGATCGAGATAAATGTGACCGTCAGCATATAAGCGCACGGATCATTACTACCGCTTTCCACTTCGAGAAGGGAGGCGGTATTGTATTTAAGGTTAAGCTTTTTGGAACGAAGGATCGAGAACACAGAGGCAGCGTCTGTGGAGGCGATAAGCGCACCGATAAGAAAGCTTTCTGTCCAGCTGATGTGAAGCGCAAGATGGCAGAAAACACCGGTAAGCATACAGGTTATGACAACTCCGATGGTGGATAGCAGAACTGCTTTGACCGAGACAGACTTCGCACGCTTCCAGTTCGTTCCGAAACCGCCGTAGAACATGATAAAGATCAAGGCGATAGAACAGATCTGCTCCGCGAACGCATAGTTGTCAAATGGGATTTTCAGGATACCGTCCGAACCGAATACCATTCCCAGCACGATGAACGCCAGAAGCGTCGGTATGCCGATGCGGTTCGAGAAGCGGTTGAGCAGTATGCATGCAAAGATAACGAGCGTAGTGATGAGCAGGTATGTGTTCATAAAGTCCCCCTTTTTGAATCGTTTAGGAATATTTTAAGGGAGCATAGCTTGTTTTGTCAAATGAACTGGGCAGAAAACTTAAAAAGAAAACTATTTGGTATTTATTATTTAGTGTTGACATACAACGGGGGATGAACTAATATTCTATTATTAGTAAGAGGGAGTAGTTAGCATCTTCGGGTGCAATAATAGTCGTCATCACGCCGAAAGGCCGGTTATTATTGGCAAGTAACGAGACTTTTATCTATCAATTTTTTTGATGCGATAAAGGGCTCTTTTTTTATATTCTCCTTTATCGCAGGAAGGGAGAATCTATGGAATATCTATTGTTACTCGTTGGCTTTGTGCTTCTGGTAAAGGGAGCAGACTTTTTTGTGGAGGGAAGTGCTTCCCTCGCGAAGATCATGCGCATTCCAAGCGTCATCATCGGTCTTACGATCGTTGCGATGGGAACGAGCGCGCCGGAGACTTCGGTAAGCATCAATGCGGCTTTAAATGGAAACAATGACATTGCGGTCAGCAATGTTATCGGCTCCAACATCTTTAACGGTCTGGTCGTTGTCGGGATCTGTGCCTTTCTTGCGGGATTCCGGACAAATAAGGATATACTTAAGAGAGATATGCCGATCAACATTGCTGTGACCGCGGTGCTCTGCGTGATGCTCATGGACGGCTCATTAAACCGGATCGAGGGAATCCTCCTTCTGTGCGGGATGGTGGCATACCTTGCATATATGATCGTGTCCGCACTGCGAAGCCGAGAAGCGTCGGAGGAGACAAAGGTGGTCTCGCTGCCACGCAGTCTTGTGTTTATTGCGGGTGGTCTTGCAGCAGTCATTTTCGGCGGAGATCTTGTTGTCGATAAGGCATGTGTGATCGCCACCAATTTTGGCGTGAGCCAGAATTTCATCGGACTTACGATCATTGCGATCGGAACGTCACTGCCGGAGCTTGTGACCTCAATCGTTGCCACGCGAAAAGGTGACAGCGGACTTGCACTTGGAAATGCGATCGGCTCCAATTTGTTTAATATTCTATTCATTCTCGGAATGTCATCGGTTATCTCGCCGCTTACGGTGCTTCCGGAGTCCATCATCGATGCGGCAATTCTTCTTGTCAGCGCGGTCGTGCTGCTTGTGTTTGCACGCACAAAGCACTCGATGAGCCGCGGTGAGGGAGCGGTATGCGTGCTTATGTATATTGCATACACGGTATATCTTTTTATAAGATAGAAATTGGATCAGGTGTATAATTTTTCCGGTTATCTCACACACTAGCTATACAGTATAGATGTAGAAAACAGGAGAATTTTTACTATATGAAAGCAACAGGTATTGTCAGAAGAATCGATGATCTGGGGAGGATTGTTGTCCCGAAGGAGATCCGCAGGGTGCTGCGCATCAAAGAGGGTGATCCAATGGAGATATTTACAAATCGTGACGGAGAGATTATGCTTAAGAAGTATTCTCCGATTGGTGAACTGCGGGAATTTGCATCGACATACGCAGAGAGCCTGTATGAGATAACCGGTGATCTGGTGTGTATTACGGACTGCGACAGTGTTGTGGCGGTCGCAGGGCCAAAGCGCAGGGAGTATGACGGCAAGCCTCTTTCGAAGGAACTTGAGCAGCTGATCGAGCGCAGGGGAAGCATTCAGGCAGGGGCTGCGGATACGGCATTTATCCGGATCACGGACGAGGAGCAGGAGAATTCGTGCCAGGAGGCGATCTCCACCATTATATGCAATGGCGACAGCATCGGCTCGGTCGTCCTCTATGGCAGGAATCCGCAGCGCTGGCAGCCGGACGTGGCAAAGCAGCTGGTGCGCACCGCTGCGCAGTTCCTTGGGAAACAGATGGAAGTGTAAGGATAAAATGACGGCTTTTGAACCGGCTGTCATCTGTGAAATGATATGACGAAGAAAAAGAAGCAGAAGAAACACCGGGTATTTTGGTTTGTTGTAAAATTGCAGATCGTTTTGATGCTTTTGGTGCTGGGAGCACTGGGGTATTACTTTTTCGGGGGATATGCAAGCCAGATTGCAGATTTCCAGAAGGAGGCAAAACAGCTTGTGGCTTCCTCGGACGAAAAGATGTTTATCCCATCGCAAAAGAGCGTTGTGTATGATGCAAAGGGCAACATGATTTCCGAGAGATCCGGGGAGAAGGATGCGGAGTACATCATGTATGAGGATATTCCCGCATCCTTTATTTCTGCGATCATCAGTATTGAGGACAAGAAGTTTTACAAGCACAATGGCGTTGACTACAAGGCAGTCGTGCGTGCCGCAAAGGCAATGGTGGTAAACGGGGAGATCACGCAGGGCGGAAGTACGATCACCATGCAGCTTGCCAAGCTGATCTTCATGGAGACCGGTACAAAGACATGGCAGTATAAGGCGAAGCAGATGTTTATTGCGATGGAGCTGGAGAAACGGTATACCAAGTCGCAGATCATGGAGTTCTACCTCAACAATATCTATTTTGCAAACGGATATTACGGGATCGAGTCGGCGAGTCACGGATATTTTGACTGTGAGCCGAAGGAGCTGGACATATCGCAGGTCGCGTTTTTGCTTGCAATTCCGAACAGTCCTACATATTATGATCCGCTTGTGAACCCGGAGCATACGCTAAAGCGGCGGGATCTCATCTTAAAAAATATGTGGGAGGACGGAAAGCTCACCGATGACGCATATTATGCGGCAAAGGCGGAGAACATTGTCTTAAAACATGCCAAACGAAGCAGCATGGTGTGGAACAATTATGTGGATACTTATGTGTACCGCTGTGCGACAACGGCATTTATGGAACAGCGGGGCTTTGAGTTCCAGAACTATTTTGATTCGGAAGAGGAGGAGCTGGCATACGATGCGCTGTACGACGAACTGTATGCGGACTGCCAGAAGGAATTGTACACGGGCGGATATTCTATATATACGTCCATTGATATGAATATACAGCAGGAGCTTCAGGATTCCATCGACACGGCACTTGCCGATTTTGCGGATACGACGGATGAGGGAATCTATGATCTGCAGGGGGCTGCTGTGTGTATCGACAATAGCACGGGCTATGTTGTGGCGATCGTCGGCGGAAGAAGCCAGGAATACTCTACCTATACGCTCAACCGCGCCTATCAGAGCTACCGGCAGCCGGGAAGTGCGATCAAGCCGCTGCTCATCTACGCACCGAGCTTCGAGCGGGGATATACACTCGATTCGCTTGTGGTGGACGAGGAGATCGAGGACGGACCGCACAACGCCGGCAATGTATATTACGGCGAGGTGACTTTACAGACCGCGATCGCGAAGTCGATCAACACGGTTGCGTGGAAGCTGTACGAGGAGCTGACACCGGAGGTCGGACTGCAATATCTGAAAAATATGAATTTTTCGCAGATCATGCCGGAGGATTACGGACTTGCAACGGCACTCGGCGGATTTACAAGGGGAGTGTCCCCGCTAGAGATGGCTGCGGGGTATGCAACGCTTGCAAATGATGGAATATACCGCGATCCGACATGCATTAAGACGATTCTGGATTCTGACCAGAATATCGTGTATGCGTCACAGCAGCTGCCGGCAGTAATCTATTCCGAAACGGCTGCCCGCATGACAACAACGGCACTGGAATCGGTGATGGAAGAGGGAACCGGCAAAAAGAATAAGCTGGTAGATATGCCGTGTGCCGGAAAAACCGGTACGACCAATTCCAACAAGGATGGCTGGTTTGTCGGCTACACCCGGTATTATACGACCAGCGTGTGGGTTGGCTGTGACCTTCCTAAGACGGTGGACAACCTGAAGGGCTCTACATATCCGGGAAGCATCTGGAATACATTTATGACAAATATCCATGAGGGCTTTGCCTCGATGGATTTCCTTCCCTATGCGCAGCTGTCGGACGAATTCCGGGAGGCGCAGGAAGCGCAGCAGAACCGGCATCAGGCAGACGATGAAAACACGCCGGAGGATGGCGGCGCTGCCGGGACACAGGATGGCGGTAATACGGACGGAGCTGGAGCAGATGATAACGCGGATGCAGCAGTCGGAGACGGCGGAGAGCAGGGCGGCGATAATGCGGATGAAGCCGGAACTGGTGATAGTGCGGATGCAGCAGCCGGAGACGGCGGGGAGCAGGGCGACAATAATGCGGATGAAGCCGGAACTGGTGATAGTGCGGATGCAGCAGCCGGAGACGGCGAGGAGCAGGGCGACAATAATGCAGATGGGGCAGGAGCGGATGATGATGCCGCTGCTGCGGGCAGAGTTGACCGCGTAGATGCAGGCGGTGACGCAGCGGACGCAAATGGCTATTGATATAACCGGAAATTGCATGGTATAATTAAGACAATTCAAACAGAAAAGGCAGGAGGGTCTGGCATGAAAAAATATGGTTTTGGAGTTGACGTAGGCGGAACTACGATCAAGATGGGCTTTTTCGAGACGAGCGGAGCACTGCTCGATAAGTGGGAGATTAAGACCAACAAGGAGAACAATGGCGAGTCCATTCTCTCAGATATTGCAAAGGCAGTTGATAATAAGCTGGCGCAGGAAGGCATTTCCAAGAGCGAGGTACAGGGAATCGGAATCGGTGTTCCGGGACCGGTACGCAGCGATGGCGTGGTAAATGTCTGCGTCAACTTGGGCTGGGGAGTCATTGATGTGGCAACCGAGCTTGGCAACCTGACCGGGCTTCCGATCAAGGTAGGAAATGATGCCAACGTTGCAGCTCTCGGTGAGATGTGGCAGGGCGGTGCCAAGGGCTGTAAGGATGTCATTGTGGTAACACTTGGAACCGGTGTCGGCGGTGGAATCATCGTAGATGGAAAGATTGTTGCAGGACATGACGGGGCAGGTGGAGAGATCGGTCATATCACAGTCAATAACGATGAGATCGAGCCGTGTAACTGTGGACAGTACGGCTGTCTGGAGCAGTACACATCTGCAACAGGTATCGTTCGTATGGCAAAGAGAAAGCTTGCAAAATCATCTGAGGAGACAACTCTTCGCAACTTTAAGGAGCTGACCGCAAAGGATATCTTTGACGAGGCAAAGGCTGGGGATGCGATTGCCGGAGAGCTTGTCGATGAGGTTGGATCAATCCTTGGATCTGCACTTTCCAATATGGCATGTGTTGTCAATCCGGAGATCATCGTAATCGGTGGAGGCGTGTCAAAGGCAGGAAGTATCCTGATCGACACGATCCAGAAGCATTTTGTGGAGACATCCTTCCATGCATGCCGCAATACAAAGTTCGCACTTGCATCCTTGGGTAACGATGCCGGAATCTATGGCTGCATGCGGATGATACTGGACTAGAAATGCATTAAGATGTACATAAAAAATGCTCCACAGGGATACGATCCGTGTGGAGTTGAATATGCACTAGCGTGCCCACACGGGCGCGCAAAGAGTCACAAGGTGATTCTTTATTTTAAGGCTCTATGTCAAGCGTTGGGGTGTGATTCTAAGAATCACACCCCATTGCTGGATTTGGAGCTATTTTTATATTTGCTCTGTTTTGTCAGGGCGTTACATATTACTGGTTATTGGAACGGAACAGCTTCGGGGTGGAGTATGCGAGGATGCCGACGATCACAGCAAGGATCAGGGTATCCGGGATCATGTAGGAAGCATTGTATACAAAGCTGTAATGTACAGCGCTCATTCCTTCCGGTGCGTAGCTTTCCCACAGGAGCCATCCGGATAAGAAGCTGCATACGAATCTTAAAAATCCAACGATGACAGAACCAACGATGAAGCCAACCCTCTTGTTCTTTTTGAACAAGCCGGCAAACAGCGGAGCAAGTCCGAGTACGCTGAAGGCAAGCAGATAGTCAAGCAGGATGCAGCCGATCTGTGCAAGCAAGGTTGCGCATTGCATAACGTTGGAAAAACCGATGATCATCTGCAGAAGTCCGTGTACGAAGCCGGTAAAGCAGCCCCACTTGGTTCCGTTGCGAAGACCCATGATTACGAGTGGCAGCATTTCCAGTGTGATAGAGCCGCCGAACGGCATTTCATAGAACTTGATGTAGGACAGGATTGTCGCAAGTGCGATCAGCATTGCACCCTCTACCAGAATTTTGGTGTTTGATGTGTTTTTCATAAAAAAATCCTCCTTTGCACAATGCCAGGAGGAATTTCTGATTTCGATTCATCATGAAAGCTTCCTTACGCCGGTACTAACCGGTTCAAGTAATGAGGGTCAATCAAAAGATTATCTCAGCCATAGGCACCCCTAGCATCATCATTTAATATTGTCGCTTGCTAGAATAATACTTTTGACGGAAAACGTCAAGACAAAAAATATCAAGAAATACTGCGATACTTTAAAAATGTAAACTGATACTTAAATAAATAAAGTGAAACATAAATTCACAAAAAATTCAAAACGAATCCAAAAAACGCAAAAAAACTGTTTTTCTTTGTTTTTTTGCAAGACAAGTTAAGAAAACTTGCAAATTTCTCTTGCAATCTTAGCTTTTTCCTTATACAATATGGGTGTTGATGTATACTAATTTTTATCAAAGGAGATTGAGCGCGATGGGTTATGTTGATGAGGTACTTGAGAAAGTACGTACAAAGAACGCTGCTGAACCAGAATTTCTGCAGGCAGTAGAAGAAGTTTTGGATTCTTTACGTCCAGTAATTGATGCAAATGAGGAGCTTTACAGAAAGGAAGCTATTCTGGAGAGACTTACCGAGCCGGACAGACAGGTAATGTTCCGCGTTCCTTGGGTAGATGATAAGGGACAGGTTCAGGTAAACCGTGGTTTCCGTGTACAGTTCAACAATGCGATTGGACCATACAAGGGAGGTCTTAGACTTCATCCTTCCGTAAACCTTGGAATTATTAAGTTCTTAGGATTTGAGCAGGTATTTAAGAACTCACTTACCAGCCTTCCGATCGGTGGTGGCAAGGGTGGTTCTGACTTTGACCCGAAGGGCAAGTCTGACAGAGAGATCATGGCATTCTGCCAGAGCTTTATGACAGAGCTTTACAAATATATCGGAGCAGACACAGATGTTCCGGCTGGTGATATCGGAACCGGCGCTCGTGAAATCGGATACATGTTTGGACAGTACAAGAGACTGACCAATCTTTACGAAGGTGTACTTACCGGAAAAGGACTTACTTACGGCGGATCTCTTGCCCGTACAGAAGCAACCGGATACGGTCTGTTATATCTGACAGAGGAACTGATGAAGTGCCACGGCGAGTCTATGGAAGGCAAGACCGTCTGCGTTTCCGGAGCAGGAAATGTAGCAATCTACGCAATCCAGAAGGCACAGCAGCTTGGCGCTAAGCCGGTTACCTGTTCTGATTCTACCGGATGGATCTACGATCCGGAAGGAATCGATGTTGCACTTCTTAAGGAAGTCAAGGAAGTTAAGCGTGCACGTCTTACCGAGTATGCTGCTGCAAGACCAAGCGCACAGTACCATGAGAAGAAGAACGGCGAGCACGGCGTATGGTCTATCAAGTGTGATATCGCTCTTCCATGCGCAACACAGAACGAGCTTGACATCGAAGATGCAAAGATGCTTGTTGCAAACGGCGTAAAGGCTGTATGCGAGGGCGCTAACATGCCTACAACTCTTGACGCAACCAAGTACCTTCAGGCAAACGGCGTATGGTTCGTTGGCGGCAAGGCTGCAAATGCCGGTGGTGTTGCTACCTCCGCACTTGAGATGTCCCAGAACTCTGAGAGATTGAGCTGGACCTTCGAAGAGGTTGATGCAAAGCTTAAGACCATCATGGTAAACATCTACCACAACATCGATGATGCTGCAAAGCGTTACGGCAAGGAAGGCGACTATGTTGCAGGTGCAAACATCGCCGGATTTGAGAAGGTTGTTAATGCTATGTTAGCACAGGGTGTTTGCTAAGAGCTGGACACCTTTTAAAGGGTATAAAATGTAATTAAGAATGCAAATAGGCTGTAAAGTTCTCTATTGAATTTTACAGCCTATTTTTTGTATAATGTATATGACAAGGCAAGCATTTCTAGGAGTTGAAGATTAAAGGGATGAAAAGTTTGAAAAAGATAAATATAGTTTTAATCCTGCTGATAGGCACTTTGTTAATGGGCTGCAGCAACGAATTTGCCAAGGAGCAGTACGATTCGGATGAGCTGATCGCGCAGAACACCGATCGCTACGCGAAGAGTATGTCGGTGATGAACACCTACGATAATAGTGTTACACTTACTGTCGGAAAATTTGATGGGAGACAATGCGTGTGGTCAGCAGATTACGACGAGGATCAGGAGGTCAAGATCAAGCTTTTCTTTACGCTGGCTGCCGGAAAGGCGAAGCTGGTGCATGTGGATGAGGATGGCAATGTGACCACAATCGTTGAATGTACATCGGATTCAGAGGTAGAAGATCTGACATCCTACACGGTTGATATGAAAGAAGGCTACAACCGATTGAAGGTTGTCGGGTATGACTGCGAGGAGCTGAAGCTTTCGGTGGAAATAAAATCTTGGTAAGTGGAATGAGGGCAGAAAAAAGATAATATGAAAAATAAAAGCCTGACTGATTATAAGCAATTTGCGTATGCAGTATAATCAGTCGGGCTTATTTTTATAGAAAATTTGTTTCCCTGGTAAAGTAATACTTTGTTTAATTACGATGTCGACAAAGATAGAATGATATGGTATTCTGTCAATAGAAAATAAAAAAGACCTGTAAAACAGATCTTTTAAATCCGCACAATGCGGGCTATAAAGCGATATCGGATAAATCCTTATTTGCACTCGCTTTGTTAATTCACTTATATAATAACATATCAAATCAAAATGTCAATAAAAATGTAGTCATTTTAGGGAGGTAAAAGAAAAATGGAGAAGCAAAAATACTATTTGGGGTTGGATATGGGAACAAGTTCTGTCGGCTGGGCTGTTACAAATTGTAATTATGAACTCATGCGCAGAAAGGGAAAGGACATGTGGGGAATACGTGAGTTCGATCCTGCCGATTCAGCAGCAGAGCGAAGGACGCATCGTATTGACAGGAGGAGACGGCAGCGTCAGACGGTGCGGCTGGGACTGCTTAAAAGCTACTTTGAGCAGGAAATTGAGAAGATTGATGGGAACTTTTTCATCCGTCTGGAGAACAGTAAATATTTTGCGGAGGACAAAGATCAAAGATTACATTCTAAAAATGGAATCTTTGATGATGAAAATTATAAAGATGCGGATTACTATGCGCAGTACCCAACCATTTTTCATTTAAGAAAGGATTTGCTGGATCTTGAGGGTACAGGCAAGGAATATGACGTTCGTCTGGTTTACTTGGCGCTGGTAAATATGTTTAAGCATAGAGGACATTTTCTCTTAAGTATGGATGGAGACGAATTAAGTGCGGCACAGGTGGATATTGTCTATCAGGAGCTTTTGGAGAAAATGGATAGCAATTATGGCGTGACCATAGAACATAAACCGATTCAGAATGTAATTGAGATCATTGGGGATCGGGAGACTGGCAGAAAGCGTAAGCACGAGATGATGCTGGAGTTGTATGGAATCGCAAAAGGGGATAAGCGTGCAAATGAGCTCTTAAAGTGTTTATGCGGATTAAGCGTAAATGCAAAGCTTATTTTTAATACCGAAACGGACGAGAAAGTTTCTCTATGTTTTCACGATTTTTCTTACACGGATAAGATCCCGGAGCTGATGGAGCAGCTTACGGATGATGAGTATGCCGTAATTGAGCAGATGAAAAGCATATATGATTATGCTGTGTTGGCAGGAAATTTAAAGGGATATGAGTATCTTTCCTGTGCGCGTGTTGATTTGTATGAAAAACATAACAGTGATTTGAAGCTCTTGAAGGAACTGTTCCGCAAATACAAGACCAAAGAGGACTATGACAAAATGTTCCGGTCGGAGGCGGAAGGAACCTATTCGGCGTATGTTAATTCTCTCAATTCAGATGACTCACTTGCGGAAAGCAAAAAATACAGAAGAAATATGAAAGGGAGAAAGGCAGACGACTTATATGCCACAATCAAGAAGGCGTTTAAAGAATATACAGAGGATGATAGTGTCCGGTATGTTTTCGAGCAGATTGAGAAGGAACAGTTTCTTCCGAAACAGTTGACAGGGGAAAATGGCATCATCCCGAATCAGGTTCACCGCAAAGAGATGGCGAAGATTTTGAATAATGCGGAGCAGTATCTGCCATTTTTGAAAGAAAAAGACGAGAGTGGGTTAACGGTGGCCGAGCGCATTTTGCAGCTATTTACATTCCAAATACCGTACTATGTGGGACCGCTTGGAAAAGATAGCAAGACGGGATGGGCAGTTCGCAAGGAAGATGGCGCGGTGCTGCCGTGGAATATCAACGAGAAAATCGATATGAATGCAACCTCGGAGGCATTCATTGGCAATCTTATACGATCCTGTACATATTTGACCGGTGAGAAAGTCATGCCAAAAGCGTCGTTAGCGTATGAGCGGTATTGCGTCTTAAATGAAATAAACAATATTTGCGTTGATGGGGAACGGCTGGATACAGAATTAAAGCAACGCATTTACAATGAGTGTTTTACGAAGGGCAAAAGGGTAACACGGAAGCAGCTCTGCACATATCTGGTAGCCCAAGGTGCAATAAAATCAGAGGAACAGGTAACCGGAATTGATATTGCGATCAATAATTCCTTATCTTCGTATGGAAAAATGTATGCAATTTTCGGAGAAAGAATAAAGGAAGATAAGATTCGTGACATTGCAGAGGATATTATATATTGGGCAACTATTTTTGCAGATTCGAAGGAGATGCTCCGGCAGCATCTCACCAAATATGTAGAGCAGGGAATTCTGACAGAACAGGACGTAAAAAGGATCCTTGGATATCGGTTTAAAGACTGGGGAAGATTTTCAAAAGCGCTTCTCGAACTGCAGGGCTGTGATAAGACTACCGGAGAGGTTATCTCCCTCGAATGTGCGATGTGGGAGTATAGCCTGAACTTTATGGAGCTTATCAACAGCGAGAATTTTACGTTTAAAGAGGCTTTGGCAGAAAAGCGGACAACTGCGATGAAGTCCTTAAGCGAATTTACATACGACGATTTAAAAGATACCTATTTTTCTACACCGGTTAAGCGCATGATCTGGCAGACATTACTTGTGGTCAGAGAAATTGAACATGTGATGGGATGTGCGCCGGAACGAGTTTTCGTGGAAATGACAAGAACGGATGAGGAAAAGGGCGACAAAGGAAGAAAGGCATCACGCGGCAACCAGTTTTTAGAAATCTATAAAAATATAAAGAATACCGAGAGCCATAATTGGAAAAATGAGATTGCGCAGGCGGACAGCAGTGGAAAATTAAGAAGCAAAAAGCTTTATCTGTATTACACACAGATGGGGCGCGACATGTACACAGGAGAGGAAATCGATCTTGCAAATCTGTTTGACGACAATTTATATGATATCGACCATATATATCCGCGGCATTATGTAAAAGACGATAGTATCATCAACAATCTTGTATTGGTAAATAAGCGGGCAAATGAACATTTAAAGAAGGATTTGTATCCGATCCCGGATCAGATTGCGTCAAATCCTGCGGTTCGGGATCTGTGGAATTCTCTTCACCGGCTGGGATTGATTTCGGATGAAAAATACAGCCGGCTAGTGTCACGCAGCCCATTTACGGAAAAGCAGTTAGGCGATTTTATTGCAAGGCAGTTGGTAGAAACCGGGCAGGGAACGAAAGGTGTGTCAGAGCTTTTACAGCAGCTGCTTCCGGGAACAGAAATTGTGTATGCAAAGGCGACAAATGTATCCGATTTTAGGCGTGACAATGGATTCCCAAAGAGCCGCCTTATAAATGATTTCCATCATGCACAGGATGCTTATTTGAATATTGTGGTTGGAAATGTGTACTACACGAAATTTACGAAGAATCCATGGAACTTTATCCGCAAGGACTACGAGCAGGATAAGAAAGCAAACCATTACAACCTGGCAAGAATGTTTGAGTGGGATGTTATCCGAGGGGATGAGGTTGCCTGGGCTGCCAAGAGAGGCGATAAGGAGGGAACCATCTCAACAGTAAGAAAAATGATGGGAAAGAATACTCCGCTTATGACGCGGCTGAGTTTTGAACAGCATGGCGGAATAGCAAATGCAACGTTGTATTCGGCAAAGAAAGCAAAACCGGAGAACTACCTTCCACTTAAAACTTCCGATGACAGAATGGCTGATGTGACAAAGTATGGTGGATTTACCTCTGCAACCATTGCTTATTATTTTATTGTGCAGCACAAGGAGGGAAAAAAGGAAGCGGTAAGCATAGAAGGCTTGCCATTGTACTGCAAGGCTAAGGTTGAAGGTGCTGCGGATGGCTTAGAAAAATACTGCAAGGAGGTACTAGGCTACGGGGAAGTTAAGATATTAAGGCGCAGACTTAAGATACAGTCACTCCTCGAAGTGAATGGATACCGGATGCATTTGTCAGGAAAAACAGGCAAGCAGTTGCTTCTACGAAATGCCATGAGCCTTTGCCTGCAGGAACGGTGGAACGGCTATATTAAAAAACTTGAAAAGGTCGTCAATGGGGAACCGGCGGATAAGATGATATGTGCAGAATCTAATATAGAACTGTATGATATATTGGCAGATAAGCATCTGCATACGGTTTATGCGAAGCGACCAAATCCGTGTGGAGACAAGCTACAAAAAGGTAGACCAAATTTTGTGGGATTGGAAATGAAGGAGCAGTGTGAGGCATTGCTGCAAATCTTACAGCTAACGAAGATTGGGATTACGGAGACAAATCTTGTGCTGATCGGAGAGTCTGCGCATTCTGGGAAAATGCTACTCAGTAAGAATGTTAAAGCAGCAGACAGACCTGCAATCGTTTGTCAATCCGTTACCGGTTTGTATGAAAGAAAAGAACCGATTTTTTAGTAAGAGGTTAAAGGATTTATTAACTTAAGGGGGGAAGCATGAGTTGGAGAACGGTGGTAATATCAAGCAATGCGAAACTGGACTACCAGATGGGATATATGGTAGTCCGGAAAACGGACACGATAAAGATTCACTTGAGTGAAATCGGGATGCTGATCATAGAATCTACTGCCGTCTCCCTAACGGCTGCTTTATTGAGTGAACTTTCCAAGAAAAAGGTTAAGGTAATCTTTTGCGATGAAAAAAGGAATCCCTCCTCGGAACTTGTCAGTTACTATGGTGCACATGATACAAGCGCCAAAATACGGACGCAGATTACATGGAAAGAAGATGTGCAGAAGGCGGTATGGACAGAAATCGTTACGGAGAAAATTCATAAACAGGCAGAGCATCTCTCCTTTTGGGGACTAAGAGAAGCGGAAATGCTGTATGGATATATTAACGAGATTGAGTTTGATGATGTGACGAACCGGGAGGGACATGCCGCAAAAGTGTATTTTAATGCGTTGTTTGGGATGGATTTTACCAGAACCGCGGAAAATAGTTTAAATGCCGCACTCAATTATGGATATTCTTTACTCTTGTCAACATTTAACCGATGCATTACGGCAAATGGCTATTTAACACAACTGGGGCTTTTTCACGATAATATGTTTAACCCATTTAATCTTGCCTCTGATCTGATGGAACCATTCCGACCAATCGTGGATTATAAAGTGCGACGAATGAATCCAATCAAATTTGAGCATGAAGAAAAGATGGAAGTTCTTACTATTCTGCAAGAAGGTGTACTGATAAACGGCAGGACAGAATATGTAGACAATGCAATAAAAATATATTGCAAAAGTGTATTTGACGCGATCAATAATGAAGACATATCACTGATAAAATTTTATAAATATGAGTTATAGATATATGAGAGTTGTTGTGTTTTTCGATCTGCCGGTGCTTACAGAGGCAAACCGTCGTGAATACCGGATGTTTCGCAAGTATCTTATAAAGTCCGGCTTTATGATGGTCCAGGAATCCGTTTACTGCAAGCTGGCGCAAAATAGTTCTGTTGCAGATGCGATTGTTGAAAATTTGAGAAAGAATAAGCCGGGGGATGGACTTGTCCAGGTTTTGCGGGTTACGGAGAAGCAATATAATAAAATGGATTTTATTGTAGGCGAGAATACAGGAGATGTTCTTACATCGGATGAAAGGCTGGTTATATTATGAGATTGGTTTATGCTCCATACGGAATTGAACTTTCCCTGATGGAAAACCAGATGTACACATTAGTTGTAGAGAATCCCAGGGCTTTGTGTGAAATATTGCAGGATCTGGTTGGGCAGATAAATGGAGATACCGGGGAATGGATTCTTTCGGAGACGGATACGATTTTGCCTTTTGCAAAGAACTGCGCATTGATTGACAATCCATTGATGGTTAATTGCAATGAAAAGAAAATCCTCGCAAAGCTATACAAAGAATTGGCAGATAATGTCAATAGTATGATGTATGAGGAATATAGTCAGTTAAATTCGGACATGGTTTGTTTTTTAGAAAAACTGTTGCATACGGTGCCATATCATCTGGACATGGAACTCGGAATTGATGCATCGACTATTTTGAAAGCGTATGATGTAAAAATGGTAGAAGATGGCGCTGCACCACTGGAAATTCTAATTGATTATTTGCGGGCGATCAGCTCAATTTGTGGAATCCGGGTGGTGTGGCTATTGAATTTGAAACAGTTTTTTTCAAAGGAACAGATGCAACAGCTTTATGAATTTTGCTTTTACGAAAAAATCTGCCTGATTAACTTGGAGGGGCAGAAAAATTATTCTTTAAAGCAGGAAAGCTGTGTTATAATTGATAAAGATTTGTGTTTGATAAATTCGCCATCGAATTAACGACATTTCGCAAAATGTATAGGCTCGGTGATAAGCTCAAAGTGAATTTGAGGTTTGAGAGCTTTGTTAATTCGATAAGGTGTCAAACAAAAGTATTTACATTTCGCATATTATATATGTTTGAGAGCTTTGTTAATTCGATAAGGTGTCAAACAATATTACCCCATTTTTGCAGGCAATGGGGGTTTGAGAGCTTTGTTAATTCGATAAGGTGTCAAACTGCACGATAATCCAGCATACCTACAATTTGGTTTGAGAGCTTTGTTAATTCGATAAGGTGTCAAACGGTTTATTGCACGAACTTGAAGATATTCATGTTTGAGAGCTTTGTTAATTCGATAAGGTGTCAAACTAAATTCTCGATTGCGATTGCGTGCTCCGAGTTTGAGAGCTTTGTTAATTCGATAAGGTGTCAAACAAATCTTGTCGAGATGCAAATAAACATTGAGTTTGAGAGCTTTGTTAATTCGATAAGGTGTCAAACTGAATGATCTTGTCACCAATCATCATGTCAGTTTGAGAGCTTTGTTAATTCGATAAGGTGTCAAACATGCCTGGCGTGTATGCTAACGAAAACTGGGTTTGAGAGCTTTGTTAATTCGATAAGGTGTCAAACTTTGCCAAGCTTTATATAAATTCCGTCATGTTTGAGAGCTTTGTTAATTCGATAAGGTGTCAAACCCATTCCTCCTTTTACACTATCATGCACCTGTTTGAGAGCTTTGTTAATTCGATAAGGTGTCAAACCAAATGTCTGACTTCTTGATGGTGCTGTCCGTTTGAGAGCTTTGTTAATTCGATAAGGTGTCAAACTTGCTCTATCTATTAAATAGCACTTTACTTGTTTGAGAGCTTTGTTAATTCGATAAGGTGTCAAACTTTCAACACCGCCGTCAATACCAACCCAAAGTTTGAGAGCTTTGTTAATTCGATAAGGTGTCAAACGCGTAAGTTAATTTATGAGGTGAAAAAATGGTTTGAGAGCTTTGTTAATTCGATAAGGTGTCAAACTATCATCACGACTGTAAAGATAAATGCTGCGTTTGAGAGCTTTGTTAATTCGATAAGGTGTCAAACACATTAAATCTTTTGCATTTGCTTCTGGAAGTTTGAGAGCTTTGTTAATTCGATAAGGTGTCAAACTCGCGGACGCGATCACGCAGGCATTAACAAGTTTGAGAGCTTTGTTAATTCGATAAGGTGTCAAACTGATCAAACATTTTCTCTGATCCAGGACCTGTTTGAGAGCTTTGTTAATTCGATAAGGTGTCAAACTTTGCTCCTGCAGATCTTTGATCTTTTCAAGTTTGAGAGCTTTGTTAATTCGATAAGGTGTCAAACAAGGGCAATAAGGTCAAAGAAGAGTACCAGGTTTGAGAGCTTTGTTAATTCGATAAGGTGTCAAACGCAGACAAAAAGCAGATAAAAGCCTTGCGGGTTTGAGAGCTTTGTTAATTCGATAAGGTGTCAAACCATTTATGCGAACAATATACCACGAAACCAGGTTTGAGAGCTTTGTTAATTCGATAAGGTGTCAAACACCCGTAAAGATCCCGGTAAGCATTACCTGTTTGAGAGCTTTGTTAATTCGATAAGGTGTCAAACCGTAAATTCGATGTATCCGGCTCCCTGAAGTTTGAGAGCTTTGTTAATTCGATAAGGTGTCAAACAAGTATGTGGATTTTTCTTACAGTTATTGCGTTTGAGAGCTTTGTTAATTCGAAAAGGTGTCAAACGGTTGTATCCGGTATTGAACTTTTCGCGGAGTTTGAGAGCTTTGCTAATTTGAAAGGGTGGTATTCCTTGACATTTGTATTGTTTCTTGGTATATTCTTTCAAAAGCATTTTGAGATCGGCCAAGTAAGGATTTATCCCCAACCGGCGTACGTTCTTCAAACATGCTTTTTTGTTTGTAATAACTTCAAACTTATGTAAGAGCTCAGCAATATTGTGTATATTAAGTACAAAAATGCATGGATGGCTAGGTCCTAACGGATTACATATATTATCACAAGGTAATAGGATAAAAGGAGGTTGCCATGGAAGATATGATAGAAAAGGGGAGACAGGACACGAGAAGAGCTTTGCTATATGAGCTACGCTTAAATTTCGCAAATGGAGAAAAAACAAAATATACAAAAGAAGAGATACTTGCAAAACTTGACGAGATTGCTTTAGGCGCTGATTAAGGGTAGGCGTAGGTTTTGACGTTTACAAAAAGTGTCAAACTCGTACTGTCTATTGACAGATTTTACCATGCAAGGTATTCTTTTTATAGAACCGTACTTCATTGTAGCTGAAGGGAATTGTACCCGGAGCGCGGACAATGTTGTATCGGTTCTATTTTATTTGAATTAATATAGGTTGGAGAGTTTGGATAATTTGAAGTGTAAGGGAGCTCGCAAATGGCATAGCCTGTCCAAAGTTGAGATAATGTAAAAAGTTCAAAACGTTTTGCACCTTTTCAACCAAAGGAGGTTGCCATAGGAGATATGGGAATGACTGATGCACAATACAAGGGGCTTTTACCTGATACTTAACAAAAAATAAAAACTCCCAATATAAGGACTTACATATACCTTTCCCAATTTGAGAACCGTACTCCGGCGGCAGATGAACAAGCCTCGCCAATACGTCCAAAACGGCACGGAAAAGGGTTCTCTACTAATTAAAATAGCAACATGAAAAAAGGATGTCAATAAAAAAACTAAACAACAACCTCAATAACCTCACAGCCAATTCCCCCACCGGAGCCGCCGGCAGTCTCCGTTTTCGTGGATGTGCATACCGAAAAATCCGGTGCGATCCGGAAGCTGCTGATCCGGCAGGCGGAACACCTCAGCCTGAATTAAAATTCCACCCGTGGGAATACTGTAAAAGGACGCATCCCCTTTCGGGAGCGGATTCCCGGAATTGCCGCGGATATTGGCAATCGTACTTGGCTTTGGATGCGCAAAAACGGAAACATAAGAATTTAGATATGGATTCATTTTTATTTTAATATTAATGCAAAAGTCTGAAAGTGAATGAAAGACGTAAGAAAATGAGAAAAATAGTTACTGGAACGAGGAACGGGTGAGCAGTAGCAAATGTGCGCAAAGATTGTACTTTTTTAAGTTTTTATTTGAATTGTGGGGAATTTGATAGTATGATGATATCACCGCGAAATTTGGAGGCTATCATATTATGATGAGATTAGAGCACATAGGATATAAAGTTGATGATAAAGTGATTTTGGACGACATCAATGTGGAATTTGACGATCGTTTTATTGCAGTGACTGGACCGAACGGAAGCGGGAAGTCCACGCTTGCAAAGATCATGATGGGACTGATAAGACCTACCAGCGGAAAAATCTATTTTAACGATGAAGATATTACGGAACTTTCCGTCAACGAGCGTGCCAAGAGGGGAATCAGCTATGCATTTCAGCAGCCGGTGCGTTTTAAGGGACTTCGCGTGAGGGATCTTTTAGAAATCGCCAACGAAAGCCAGAACAAAAATGACATTTACGAAATCCTGCATGAAGTAGGACTCAGCCCGGAGGAATATCTGGGCAGAGAACTGAATGACACGCTATCCGGCGGTGAGATGAAGCGGATTGAGATTGCAATGACAGTTTTGCGCCGGGCACAGCTTTCGGTATTTGACGAGCCGGAGGCAGGAATTGATCTGTGGAGTTTTCAGAGCCTGATTCGCTTGTTTGAAAAAATGCAGCAGGAGATTTCCGGTGGCATTGTTATCATAAGCCATCAGGAACGTATCCTTGCAATTGCTGACAAGATCATTTATCTGAAAAACGGAAAAGTGGTGGATGATGCGGAGAGTGAGCGGATCATTGCAGATCTGCAGGCACAGAAATAGCGCATATCAATTTGGAGGAATACATGAACGAGATTGAGAAAAATCTGCTGCACGAAGTAGCAGAACTGGATGCGCTCCCGGTGGGCGCGTATAATATACGAAGTGATGGAAAAAGCGTGGCACGCAATACCTCAGCAAACATTGATATAGTAACGAAGCAGGACAAGCCGGGCATCGACATTATCATCAAGCCCGGAACGAAAAAGGAAAGCGTCCATATTCCGGTAATCATCAGCCAGACAGGATTGACGGAATGCGTATACAATGACTTTTTCGTCGGGGACGACAGTGATGTTACGATCATCGCAGGCTGTGGTATCCACAACTGCGGTGACCAGACAAGCCGCCACGATGGAGTCCATACATTTTATATTGGCAAAAATTGCAAAGTCCGATATGTGGAGAAGCACTATGGCGAGGGTGAAGGCACCGGAAAACGCGTTATGAACCCGGAGACGAGGATCGAGCTTGGCGAGAACTCCACAATGGAGCTTGAGACATCCCAGATTGCAGGCGTGGATGACACAGTGCGCACGACCGGAGCAAAGCTTTCTGCAAATGCAACACTTACGATTCACGACAAAATTCTCACGACCGGCGATCAGAAGGCAGTCGCAGAGATCATGGTGGATATGGATGGCACAGACAGTAGCTGTGACATCATAAGCAGAGGCGTGGCAAAAGAACACAGTACACAGGAAATCCGCCTCGGCATCAACGGCAACTGCGCATGTACAGGACACGCAGAATGCGATTCCATCATCATGGATGAGGCAAAAATCCTTGCCATCCCACAGCTAAACGCCGCGAACGTGGATGCTTCTCTGGTACACGAAGCCGCAATCGGTAAAATTGCCGGTGAGCAGCTTATGAAGCTCATGACGTTAGGCTTATCCGAAGCAGAGGCAGAGGAGAAGATTGTACAGGGATTTTTGAGATAATACGAAATAGAAAAAATATATTTAGTCCCGCAATACACAGCACTACAATCGTTAGACGGTTTGGTTTAACGTTTGGGCTTGCGTATTGCGGGACTTTTATGCTTTATAGTGGCGCTTGATTCCATAAGACAAAATGTTTCACAAGAATGTGATTTTTGTAAGGTAAAAATGCTTCAAATGCTGACTCGTAGTTCAATGCGAAATTAATGATACAACAAAAAATTATCGTGAAACGATAAAAACATATTGCAAAATTGAAACCTTCGGGTTATACTATGAAAAACGCAAGAATAGAAATGAGGAGTGATGATCTTTCCAAAAGCTGTAAAATGGGTAGCTGTTTTCTGAGGGAGAATATAGCTTCCGTTTTTGGAGGGAGAGCATCGAGAACCGAAAGCAAAGCATCGAGATTCGATTTCACTTTGCAATCCCGATGCAGAGGATAACGTCCCGCTGAAGGCAAAGCATCGAAATTGGCTTTCATATTGCCATTCCGATGCAGAAAAAGGGCCTGAACAGAACGGAAAAAAGCATCGGATTTCATTTTCGGCGAATAATTCGACGCAATAGTCCGGTTGACAATTATGGGAATGCCGAGAAAGGGCGAATTTACAAGGAAAGGGTTAAAGGAAGAACTAAAGAAAGGACAGAAGTCTTGCACAGAGTTGTGAAGGAGGATTTTATGACACAGAAAAAGATATCGTATTGGTTAAAGGGGATCGTGATCCTGCTTGGAGCTATGGGAGTTGCCTTCTGGGGAGGGCTGACCGCATACGCATTTTATTTGCGGGCGGATAAGCCGGAGAATTTGTTTTGGACTTTCATTTTTGCAAGCTGGTACACGGCAGCATTCTGCTATGGAATTTTGATCGAATTCTGGAGAGTGTGCACGCAGATCGGAAAGGACAACTCTTTTTCAAGAGAAAACGCAAGCCACTTCCATCGGATGGGGATGTGCGGAGTGTTTGCAATCATCGGCTTTGCGATCCGGCTGCTGTATCTGGCGGCGGAGCAGGCATTGAAGATGCAGTTTGGCATTTTTGTCGTGGCAGAGATCTTGATCGCGCTTGTGTTTGTTGTGCTTTGCGAGGCACTTTCGAGACTGATCTTAAATGCCTATGAGATGAAGCAGGAAAACGAGCTGACGATATAAAGGTGGAGAGTGAATATGGCAATTATAATTAACATTGACGTTATGCTCGCCAAGCGGAAAATGAGCGTAACCGAGCTATCAGAGAAACTGGATATTACGATGGCGAATGTCTCTATCTTGAAAAATGGAAAGGCAAAAGCCATTAAATTGGATACACTGAATAAACTATGTAAGGCGCTTGATTGCCAGCCGGGAGACCTGCTGGAATATCGGCCGGATGAGGAGGATTAGACACATGGACAATAATAAAGTATCTTCTTACACTATGCCGCAGGCAGGGCAGTTATCTGCAACCGGGCAACCACAACAAGCGGGACAGCCAAGTCCTACCACGCAACCGCAACTACAACCAACGGAACAGCCGCACCCAACCGGGCAGCAGCAATCCCAACCGATGACACAGTCCGGCTCAATCGGGCAACCACACACAACCCCGCAGATTCCACCGCAGTACCGTTCGCCGGTTACGGAGGAGAGTCCGCAGATTAAGCACCAGAGGGCGGTTCATTTTGAGACGATGATCATTCCTACAGTCGTGTATGCACTGGTCTATACGCTCTTTCTCTATCACAATATGAGCGGTATCACGATGCCTCTTATGGTCATCGCAACTATCATTTTTTGCAAAGTCTGCATGAAAAAAATGAATGTCGCATGGAAGCAAAGCAACCGGATCTATGTAACGGGAATGCTGCTGCTTGGAATCTCCTCATTCCTCACGGGAAGCGGATTTATTGTATTCTGGAATACCGTCGGGATGGCGCTGCTTCTGATCAGTATGCTGCTTCATAGCTTTTACGAGGATCGCGGCTGGGGATTTGGAAAACACATTAGGGCGATTTTTTCTGCGGTATTCGGCGCGATCGGTTCCATCGGAGATCCGTTTGCGGATGTGTCCTGCTACCAGAAGGAGTCCAAAGGAAAAGCACGCTCCGGATTTTTATATGTACTGATCGGACTGCTGATCTCGGTTCCGCTGCTGGGATTTGTTTTGGTAATGCTTTGTTCTGCGGATGCGGTTTTTTACTCCATTATCCAGAACATTCACTGGGATGTCAGCGATATTGCCGGATGTGTAGTGACATTTTTATTTGCATTCTTTGCAGGTTACTGTGGCCTGCGCTATCTGGGAAAAGGCACGATCGACAAGGTGGAAAAACCGCAGAAGCAGCATGAACCGCTTATTGCAGAGACCGTATTATGGCTGCTTTCCATCGTGTACATTTTCTTCTGTGCGATCCAGGTGGTCTATCTTTTTGGCGGAAGAATGAAGCTGCCGGACGGATACACTTATGCGGAGTATGCGAGAGAGGGATTTTTCCAGCTGCTGGTCGTATGTATCCTGAATCTGCTCATCGTACTTTTTGTGCTGAAGCACTTTGAAAAACGCCCGGTCATCAAGGCACTGCTTACGGTTATATCCTGCTGCACTTATGTGATGGTGGCTTCCAGCGCGTTCCGCATGACCTTGTATGTGCAAAACTATTACCTGTCATTCCTGCGTGTGCTGACGTTCTGGATGCTGCTTGTGATCGCATTGATCCTCGCGGGAATCATGATCCAGATTTACAAAAGTGATTTCCCGCTGTTCCGGTATGGAATGGTCGTTTTTGCGGTCTGTTATCTGGTCTTATCGTTCGGACGCCCGGATTACTGGATCGCGCAGTACAATCTGAATATTTCGCAGAATGAGAAGGAGGATATCGATCACTGGTATCTGACAACGCTCTCTACCGATGCGGCATCCGTGATCAAGCAATATGTGGAGGAGCAGGCACCGGAGCAGAAAAAGGAATACTGGTATGAGGTATATGTGCGGGATACGGCAGAGGCAACAGATGAGAGCATCCGGCAGTTTAACGTATCACATGTGTATGCAAGGGCGTTGCTGGAGGAGGATATCCAGCGATATCGGGCAAAGGCAAAAAATTGGTAGTTTTTTCCTTGGGGCAAGTGTGCTATGATGAAGCAGATATAAAAGAAAAATTTGTCCGGAGGTCATAAGATGATATATTTTAACTGTGATTACAATGAGGGCGCGCATCCAGAGATCCTTTCGCGCTTAAGCGCAACCAACATGGAGCAGACGATCGGCTATGGCTGCGATGAATATTGTGAGGAGGCAAGGGCGCTGATCCGCAAAGCGTGTCAGGCACCAGATGCTGACGTGCATTTTCTGGTGGGAGGAACGCAGGCAAATGCCACGATCATCCTCGCGGCGCTTCGATCCTATCAGGGTGCGTTATGTGCGCAGAGCGGGCATATCAATGTGCATGAGACCGGCGCGGTGGAGCTGGACGGTCATAAGGTGCTCGGACTGCCAAGTGCGGACGGAAAAATAACTGCGCAGCAGATTGATGCGGCTTATCAGGCACACATCCACGATTCCAGCTTTGAGCATATGGTACAGCCAAAACTCGTGTACATTTCCCAGCCGACCGAACTCGGCACATTGTATACACGCACGGAGCTTGAGGCAATCTCAAAGATCTGCCGCGCCGATGGACTGTATCTGTTTGTAGATGGTGCGCGTCTGGGCTACGGCATGGCAGCGGACAGCAATGATGTTTTTCTGCCGGATCTGGCGCAGCTTGCCGATGTATTCTATATAGGCGGAACAAAGCTCGGTGCGCTGTTCGGCGAGGCGGTCGTCATCACAAATGCGGATCTGAAAAAAGATTTTCGGTATCTGATCAAGCAAAAGGGCGCGATGCTTGCGAAGGGACGTTTGCTCGGCTTGCAGTTCTCCACCCTGCTCGATGAGGCGTATGTGGAGGACGCTTCACTTTCGGATATTGAAAAAGGTGCTAAGAACCTGTACATGAAGGGTGGTTATCATGCGGTCCGGCAGGCAAACCAGATCCGGGAGGTCTTAAACCGCAAAGCAATCCAATATCTGGTAGCCAACGACACGAACCAGATCTTTCCGGTTCTGCCGGACGAAGCAATACAGAAGCTTTCGGAGAAATACTGCCTGTCTTATCAGGAGCGTGTGGATGAGACACACAGTGCCGTGCGCATCTGCACAAGCTGGGCGACAAAGCAGGAGGATGTAGATGCTCTTTGTGAGGATCTGCGCAGGCTGGACATCTGAAATTAACATAAGATCTTTTAGACCGGGCGGAGTAATCTGCCCGGTCTGTTTTATTTACAGATAGTAAAAATCCAGCATCAGCTTAGGTGTACGCACCCTCCCGTCAAGCGTTTGGACTTCTCTACTGCTAGTGAAAATTCATTCCGGCTGTTCTGCCATATTCCTGTTTGCAGGACTTTTGATGCTTAACGCCTTAAACCACACATACAGCAAAAATCAGCTACGAACTGGCTTTTGACCATTACTGCCTGCATAGTAACATCGTAGTGTAGGCAGTAGAAAAATCCAGCATTAGCATTGGTTTCTTAACCTCATTGCTGCTTGAAAAACCTTGCTATAACATAGGCAGTAAAATTCCGTAGCACAAAAGTCTATTCATTAATTACTTTACTGCTCGTAGAGCTTTATCATGGTGCAGGCAGTAAAATCCCATAGCATCAACATCCCCCCAATCTCAATACTGCCTGCGAAGTCACATCACGGTATAAGCAGTAAAACCTTGCAGAATCAGCACCCAAACCCCGTTATCGATACTGCCTGCGAAGTCATATCATAGTACAGACAGTAAAATCCCACAACACCGGTATCAGCTTCTGACATTTAGTAATGGAAAGTGGCTAGTACACGTTTGTCCATTATTCTCGCAACATTCTGATGCTTCTGCGGGAAAGGGCACAGAAAACCAAAAATTTCTGCTGAACTCTAGCAATTCCATAAATAAGGACATAGGGATTTGAAAGTACACATCTATATTCTGCATGACATATCAAGCTGAATGTTTATAGCCAAAATTATTATATAATAAGCAGTACCATTGTCATGGAGATCTTCTCAACACACTTACCATTAATTTCAAATGATAGATTAAATTGTTGAATGAACTGATTGATTAGAAGCTTTTCTACAAAATAGATAGGTAAAAAACATAGGAAGTACTGCGAGCAAATGAATAAAACAGGAGGGGGAATTCTAATATGAGGGGGAATCGGACAATCCAAGAATATAATCTGCAGAAACCTGATATAATTTGCAAAGCGTGATGAGATGGCGCAAAGGCAGTTCATTGGCAGCACGTTCATATCGCGCATACATTGTTTGGGATGTGCCAAGAACATGGGCAACATATTCTTGCGTATAATCGTGGTCTTCGCGCAGTCCCCGAATTCGTTCAACATAGGTCATGATATAAATCCTCCTATGTATAGATTACCTAATAAAAATATTTACTATTGACTTTAGTAAATAACTTTACTAAAATTAAAGAACATAAAAAGAATAAGGAGAAAAAAGAAGATATGATAAACAAAAAGAACCATGTTATTGTATTTATTATGCTTTTAATTTTGTCATTCTCTATTATGAAAGGCACATCAGTATATGCAGCAATGGCGGAAGAAGCAGAAGACTATGAACTTGGAGAAACTTATTCAGGTTCTGTTAATCACGCTGGAACTGATTATTATAAATTATATGTTCCGCAGAAATCTCATTTATCAGTATCAGTTATGACGTCGGGGTGGGCTCCTTATGGTGGCGCTTATACTAATGTGACAATATATAACAGCGAGGGAAAAATAGTTTTCAAACCTACAGAGTTTTCTTTCGAATATAATGATGTTAGTGGAATGTTTAGTGCGCAAAATTATCGCGTGGTAAAAGCCGGAACATATTATCTTGAATTAGATTCTTCTATAGACGCTGCTATAAACTATTCTTTTAATATTATTGCAGAAAAACAAATTTCGTTACCTAAAGGGAAAATAAGCTCAATAAAAAGCAATAAGAAAGGGCAAATTACAATAAAATGCAAATCTGTAACAAATGCTATTGGATATAGAATCCAATATTCTACAAATGAAAAATTTAGTGGAAAGAAAACAGTATATATTTCATCAATTTCAAAAACAATCACAGGATTGAAAAAGGGACAACGATATTATGTTAAGGTTAGTCCTTATACCGTGTACGATGATGGAACTAGGGTGTTTGGGCAAAATTCCTTAGTCAAAACGGTAGTTGTAAAATGATGTTTATATCGAAGATGATAAGATAGATAAAGAATATAACAATTAATTTTAAAAAGCCATAAAGAAAAGGTCCTTATTACAGTCAATGTCAAATAAAAGCGAAAAGGGCGTGTAATATATACAAAGAGACTACAAATAACTATCAAGCCGAATCAAAGAAGCGCAACTCTGGCATACGCCGGTGTTGACGCTTCTTTTTGATGGTGCGCCTAGCGGCGCACGTTTCTAACGGGTTAAAGTCCCGAATCCGCTCGGTAGTGGGAAGGATATAGCCGAAAGCAAGGGTGTCTATCGTGAGATGGAATCTGAAGGAAGCTGGATGTGAGGAACATACTAACTCACAGGCAAATCTCTGGTCTGACGAACAGAAATCTCATAGGAGGTTATGCATGAGGGTAAGACTGCCATTCACGTTGAAGCCCAATAACTACACGGAATCATGCATGATAAATGAGACAGATAGATGGAGAGGAAGAAACGTGTGGTACCTAGGGAGGTCTGTGTGAAGGAGTTATCTTCCCGTAAGCGATGTCAGTCAATCAAGCCGAGCCTTGAGAAAATCAAGGTGTATGCAAGAGGATGGCTTAACTACTATGGAATTGCAAGTATGAAGAACAACATAGATGATATCAATGGATGGCTCTATCACAGAATACGTATGTGTATATGGAAACAGTAGAAGAAACCGAGGACGAAATATAAAAATCTAGTCAAGCTCGGAATCCCAGAACACTATGCGTCAACAATAGCAAACAGTCGCAGAAAGTATTGGTATATCAGCAATAACAAAGCTGTGATTTGGGCGCTGAATAAAGAAAGACTGATAAACAGTGGCTTTTATGATTTAGCCACAGCCTACCAGTCTGTGCACATCAACTATTGAAAGCGCCGTATACCGAACGGTACGTACGGTGCTGTGAGAGGACGGCGGTTAATCACCGCCTCCTACTCGATTAGGATTTGTTTTAGAAATACCAGTTATTGGAAATAATGCACAAAAATACGTGCGAAATTTTATTAAAGTATACAAAATGCTAATTGAGGGCTTGCGTTAAGTCTTGGCAAGGCATATACTGACGTTACTGGAAACGTTACCGAGAACATTTTCGGTAACGCTACCAGAAATGGAGAAAGGTGATACTTAGAGGAGGACAAAAATGAAAAAGAAATTAGTATCCGCATTATTAGTTACTTCCATGGCTGCTGCAATGCTTGCAGGTTGTGGAAAAGGAGGAGCAGAGGAGACCGGTTCGGTTTTCTATCTGAACTTCAAACCGGAAGCAGATGAGGCTTGGCAGGCACTTGCAAAGACTTACACAGAGCAGACGGGCGTTGAGGTTAAGGTTGTTACCGCGGCTGAAGGTACATACGAGGAGACACTTACCGCTGATATCGACAAGAAGGATGCTCCGACTTTATTCCAGATTTCTGGAACATTAGGATATGAGTCATGGAAGGACTACTGCTTGGATCTTTCTGACTCAGATGTATACAAACAGCTTACTTCTGATGACTTTGCAATCAAGAATGACAATGGCGTATACGGAATTGCGTATGTGTATGAAGGATACGGAATCATCACGAACAAGGCTCTTCTTGCAGAGGCTGGATATTCCGTTGATGACATCAAGGATTTCAATAGCTTAAAGGCAGTTGCAGAGGACATCACTGCAAGAAGCGCAGACCTTGGATTCTCCGCATTTACTTCTGCCGGTCTTGACAGCTCTTCAAGCTGGAGATTCTCCGGACACTTGGCAAACCTCCCGCTCTTCTATGAGTTCGACGAGGATGGAATCACTTCCCAGCCGGCAACCATCAAGGGAACCTACCTTGACAACTTCAAGGCAATCTGGGATGTATATACACAGAACGCTACCTGCGCACCTTCTGAGTTGTCTGCAAAGACAGGTGATGATGCAGTTGCAGAGTTCGTAAATGGTCAGGCAGTATTCTATCAGAACGGTACATGGGCATACGGTGATATTTCTTCTATCGGTGATGACAACATCGGATACCTTCCGATCTACATCGGCGTAAGAGACGAGAAGGAAGGCTTAAGCTGTGGTACAGAGAACTACTGGGCAGTAAACAGCCAGGCTTCTGAAGCAGATCAGAAGGCTACTCTTGATTTCCTTAACTGGATAGTAACCAGCGAAGAGGGAACCAGTGCACTTGCTGATGACATGGGATTTGTATCTCCATTCAAGAATGCTAAGAACGTATCCAATGTCCTTTGCAACATCATGAACCAGTATGTTGCTGACGGATGCTACAATGTATCATGGGCATTCAACTTCACACCAAATACTGAGAGCTGGAGAGCTCCGGTCGTTTCCGCACTTGCTGCATACTCTGCAGGAACCGGTGACTGGGATGCAGTTGTCAGCGCTTATGTTGACGGATGGGCTGAGCAGTATCAGCTTTCACAGCAGTAATTTTTGTAAAAGCATCAGACAGGGGAGCAGGTTTTGCCTTGCTCCCCTTTTTTAAAGAAGCATTTTCGGATGCAGCAGGAATATAGGAGTTTGCCATGAAGAAAAAGCAAAAAACCGTGAACAGTTCGGCAGTAAACTGCATACAGCGCAAGGCGATGAAAAAGTATGCCCCAATCTTTATTATCCCGACGTTTATTGCATTTTGTATCGGATTTGTATATCCGTTCCTTTGGGGAATCAAGTTATCATTTTTCAAGTTTAAGACAATCCGTTTTCAGGAGTTCATCGGATTACAGAACTACATAAACGCGCTGAAGGACGCATCGTATTTCCGCGCTTTCAAATTCACGGTGGCATACACGGTTGTCACGATGATTCTGATCAATGTGATCGCGTTTGCAATCGCACTCGCACTCACAAGAAAAATCAAAGGCTCTACCATCTTCCGGACGATTTTTTTTATGCCGAACCTGATTGGCGGAATCGTTCTGGGCTATATTTGGAAAATAATCTTAAACGGAGTGATTCAGGCGTTTTGGAACTCATCCCTCGCGCTGAATGCAACGTTTGGGTTCTGGGGACTGGTCATTCTGATGTGCTGGCAGCAGATTGGATATATGATGATTATCTATATTGCCGGACTGCAGAATGTACCGACCGACTATATTGAAGCAGCGCAGATCGATGGCGCGACCAGCGGACAGATTCTGACACGCATCACGATTCCGTGCATCATGCCGACCATCACAATCTGTACGTTTTTAACCTTGACCAATTCCTTCAAGCTGTTCGATCAGAACCTCGCACTTACCAACGGACTTCCGTATGAGGGAACGATCGGAACAACGCAGATGCTTGCACTTAACATTTACAGCTCCTTCTATGAGAACCTCACCTCACTTGGTGTAGGCCAGGCGAAGGCAGTATTGTTCTTTATCATGGTAGGAATTATTTCCATGGTTCAGTTAGGACTTACAAGAAGCAGGGAGGGGCAGGAATAATGATAAACGGAAGTAAAAAAATGCAAAAAATCAATCGGGCATTGACCATTGGATTTACCATACTTGCGGTAATCTGGATCATGCCGATCATTACGGTTGTAATCAACTCCTTCAAGACAAGTACTGCGATCGCACTGGATCCATTTTCACTGCCAAACGCAGAAACATTCATGAAATTTGGCAATTACATCAAGGGTATGACCTTCGGAAATTATCCGTTTTACCGTTCTGTCTTTTACAGTCTTGTTATTACGGTAATGTCCGTTGCCCTGATCCTGTTATGCACATCCATGTCAGCATGGTATGTCAGCAGAGTTGACAGCTGGTTCTGTAAGATAGTATACTATCTGTGCGTTTTTTCAATGGTTGTACCATTCCAGATGGTCATGTTTACCCTGTCAAAGACCGCAGATACGCTTCGGCTGAACAATCCGTACACGATCTGCATCGTATATCTTGGATTCGGAGCAGGACTTGCAATCTTCATGTTCACAGGATTTGTAAAAGGCATACCGCTTGAGCTGGAGGAGGCTGCCCTGATCGATGGCTGCACACCATTGCAGATTTTCTTTAGGATCATACTTCCGATCATGAAGCCGACCTATATCTCTGTCGGAATACTTGAGGTCATGTGGGTGTGGAATGACTATCTTCTGCCGTATCTTGTACTGGATAAGA
Organism: uncultured Agathobacter sp.; assembly: GCA_934307695.1. GTDB lineage: Bacteria > Bacillota > Clostridia > Lachnospirales > Lachnospiraceae > Roseburia. The sequence continues at coordinate 50,109 of CAKRCS010000012.1, forward strand.
CAGAGTATAAGACGATCCCGATCCATATCCAGTATCTGCAGGGAAGCTATGGCAAGGTCGATTACGGCGCAACGATGGCACTGATCGTTTTGTGCCTGATCCCGATCGTGGTCGTGTATGCATTAGGTCAGAAGTATATTATCAAGGGTGTACTTTCAGGTGCTGTAAAGGGCTAAACAAATGACAATAATCGACATTGCAAAAGAATCCGGATATTCCGTCAGCACGGTCTCGCGTGTATTGAACAACCGCAAAGATGTCAGTCCGGAAGCAAAACAAAGAATCCTCGCGATCGTGGAAGCGTATGGCTTTGTGCCGAACAATAACGCGAAGCGGTTGAAGCAGACAACGACAAAAGCAATCCTTGTTGTGGTAAAAGGTACGCTGAATATGCTGTTTGCCAATATCATCGAGTCTATTCAGAAGATGGTCGAGGATTCCGAGTATACAGTCGGTGTTCACTATCTGGATGAGGATGCCAATGAGGTAGAGGAGGCAATCCGGCTCTGCCGCGAGCGCAAGCCACTCGGTATTTTATTCCTTGGAGGTAATCCAGATTATTTTAAAGCAGAGTTTGGAAATATAACAATCCCATGTGTTCTTGTCACAACGCAGGGGGAAAAGCTGTCCTTCGACAATCTTTCGTCAGTAGCAACGGATGATATTACGGCGGCGGAGCAGGCGGTGGATTATCTGGTCGACAACGGGCATAGGAATATAGCGGTTCTCGGCGGCGATCTGCAAAGCTCGGATGTCAGCAGACAGCGTTTCCAAGGCTATCACAACAGCTTTTTGAAGCACGGGCTTACGCCGGATACAAAGCGGTACTACGAAAAAGCCCGGTTCTCTTACGATAGCGCTTATCAGGCAATGACAAGACTGCTTGACAAGCAGATCCCGATCACGGCAGTATTTGCAATGAGTGATGTGATGGCGGTCGGCGCGATCCGCGCAATCTGTGACCGCGGGCTGCGTGTACCGGACGACATTTCCATGATCGGATTTGACGGAACGATGCTTGCGGATTATTACAATCCGAAGATCGTGACGATACGGCAGCGGTATGAGGAGATCGCATCGCGCAGCGTGGAGATACTGCTCCGGATGATCGATTTGAACACACCGGCGGCACATGAACTGATCCCGTTTGAGCTACAGAACACGGAGAGCGTCAGAAAAATTTCAGAATAGAAAATCATTAAATCCGCAGCAGGCATTCGGTCTGCTGCGTTTTTTCTTTGAAGAAACGCTCTTTGTTCTTGTAAGTTATGTCGGCTGCTTCTATAATTTAATTGATAGAATGTATGAGGGGACAGATGATGCTGCAACGATCTCATCTGCAAGGAAATTACAATGAAGATAAAAATATGTGAGAAAACGTATGAAGAAGTGATGGCAATTCCTGCATTTCCGCACACGAAGCCGGTAAAGCAGGCACTGTTTTTCCGGTGGCTGATGAAAGCACTGTCAGCGGCGGAGTTAAAAAAGGTCAACTTTTCCTGCGAGAAAAGCAAAATGGAGAGCGTAAGAGCCGAAGAACCGTGTCTGTATCTGATGAACCATTCCAGCTTTATCGACCTTAAGATTGCGACAACACTGATCTATCCGAAGCCGTTCCACATCATCTGCACGTCGGATGGCTTTGTCGGCAAAAAATGGCTGATGACACATCTTGGATGCATTCCAACCCGCAAATTTACAATGGATGTTAATATGGTGCGCGATATGGTATTTACATTGCAGAAGCTGCGAAGCTCCATATTGATGTACCCGGAGGCAAGTTACAGCTTTGACGGAACAGCGACACCGCTGCCGGACAGCATTGGAAAATGTATCAAGATGATGCATGTGCCGGTGGTGATGATCAAGACCAAAGGCGCATTCCACAGAGATCCGTTGTACAACGGACTCCAGATCCGGGATGTCAACGTGTCCGCAAGAATGGAGTGCGTGCTGACAAAAGAGCAGATCGATTCCATGACGGCAGCGGAGATCAATGCCTGCATAAGAGAGCAATTTTCGTTTGACCAGTTCCGCTGGCAGCAGGATAACCAGATTACGGTCGCGGAGGATTTTCGCGCAGATAAGCTCAACCGCGTGCTTTACAAATGCCCAGCATGTAAGGCGGAAGGACACATGGAGGGAAAAGGCGTGCTGCTTACCTGCAAAAAGTGCGGCAAATATTATAAGCTGACGGAGCAGGGATATTTGAAGGCATTTGACGGTAACACAGAATTTGCACATATCCCGGAATGGTACAGATGGCAGCGGGCGAGCGTAAGAAAGGAACTGGAAGCTGGTACATATTTGATGGAGCTTCCGGTTGAGATCTACATGATGGTGGACTACAAAGCAATCTATCATGTCGGAACCGGCAATCTGACGCACACAAAGAATGGATTTGACCTGAAAGGCTGCGACGGAAAGCTTAACTACCATCAGACACCGGAATCCTCGTATAGCCTGTACTCGGATTTTTACTGGTATGAGCTTGGCGATATGATCTGTATCGGAGACCACAGAGCGTTGTACTATTGCTTCCCTAAGACGGAGGGCGACATCGTTGCGAAGGCACGGCTCGCAGCGGAAGAGCTTTACAAGCTGAAGAAAGAAGAGAAGGCTGCAAAAACGCATGCGGAAGTGGTGAAGGAGTACGCATAGGTAGGAATAAAAATCATAGCGGATGATACAGAATGATAAAACCCCCGTAACTGGTCAAAACCGGTCGCGGGGGTTTTTACATTATAGCGTCTGCCGAACTCTTTCAGAATCCAAGTCTTACCCACCTGACGTACGCCCTTTAAGATTAACGGCTTGCGGTAGGGAGAATTCTTCCAAGCCAGCAATTCTTTTAAGATAAATCGTTCCATAAAATCACTCCTCACATTTTTATTGGAGTTTTGTGCTCAATAATCACACTTTTATGTGAGATAGTGTCTGGATAGAATAGCTGCCAGTTTGACAGCTGCATCATAAGGGATAGGATGCTTTCCGTTTTCATACACAGATAACGGAAACTACCGACAAATCTCCCATTGCACCAACGCCCAACTCTCGATATAATGAGGTATCCGGTAACAAAGAGGAACACTAATAATATATCGCAAAAATAATAACCGGAGAAATGAGCAGGGCAATATGAAGAATAACGAACAGAGCAATAAACAGAATAGTAAACCAGCCAATAAGCGCAAGTGGCTTGGAATATGTGCAGCAGTCGTTGTGATGATAGGGATTGCAGCAGGGGCAGCCATTTATCTGTATCCGACGAACCCGGCGGGAAATGCCACAAAACAGCCGAACACCGAAAATCAGACATCAGAAGCCACGACACAACTATCGGAAGCAGCGAACCAAACATCAAACAACACAACCCGGCAGCCGGAAACTGCAGAACCGGAGCCGGGAACCCAGCTATCAGATGCAGAAGCCGAAACGCAGCAAGATCTCGTCACTCAACAACCGGAGACCGAGACGCAGGAGCCGGAGATCGTCGAGATCACGATCAGCGCGGTAGGCGATCTGACCTTTGGAAGAAACCAGAAGGCTTCGTATTCCGGCTCGTTTGACGAATACTATGATGACTATGGCGTAGACTACTTCCTGCAGAACGTGGTGGATGTGTTTGCCGCGGACGATTGCACGATCGGAAATCTGGAGGGCGTGTTGACGGAATCCACCGATATAAGAGTGAGCAAGGAGTGGAACCACAAGGGACGCCCGGAGTATGTGGATATTCTGACGCGGGGCTCCATCGAGGTAGTGAGTCTTGGCAACAACCACATCATGGACTACAACGAGGAGGGCGTAAAGGACACCATCGATACGCTTGAAAATGCCGGGGTTACTTATGCGATCAGCGGCGTGTGGGGCGACAAGTATGGTATGTACGAGACGGAAAAAGGCATCAAGATCGGCTTCGTGTCTGTAAACGAGTATTACGAGGGCAATGCGGTATACACGTTCCTCGAAGATGGATTGAAACAGCTTCGGGAGCAGGGCGCAGACCTTGTGTTTGCGCTGGTACACTGGGGCGGCGACAAGACACACATCATCGAGGATGACCAATACACGATGGGAAGATGGTGCGTTGACCAAGGGTATGATCTGGTGCTCGGCTGTCATCCACACGTTCTTCAGGGAATCGAGTGCTACAACGGCAAGTATATTGTATACAGCATGGGTAACTTCTGCTACGGCGGCAGCAAAAACCCAAAGGAAAAGGATTCCATGATCTTCCAGCAGACCTTCACGTTCGTGGATGGCGTATTGCAGGAAAACACGACCGATATCCGGGCAATCCCGTGCCGCCTATCCGGGAAAAATTCAAAGAATGATTACAGTCCGGTGATCCTTGAGGGGGACGAGGCGGCGGAGACGATCCAAAATCTTAATTCCTATTCGGAGGAGTTTGGGATCGCGTTTGATAACGAGGGGTATTTAAAACAATGATGGAACGTAAATCAGAATGCTCCGTCAAGCAGAACGAAGAGGAATAACAAAACGGACGTTTCTCAGCAGGAACATCGGAACGCTTTTCGAGAAACAGACCAAGATATGGTTGAAAAATCGGCGGATTTTCCTATAATGGATATATAGACCATTTTAAAAATGGATCGGGAAGTACGGAGGAGAAAGACATGAGATTGATTACTCGCTCGGATTTTGACGGGCTTGCATGTGGGGCGCTTTTATTGGAAGCAGGGATTGTTGACAGCTGGAAGTTTGCACATCCGAAGGATCTGCAGGACGGACTGGTAGAGGTAAATGAGAATGACTGTCTGGCAAATGTTCCCTATGTGGAGGGCTGCGGGCTCTGGTTCGACCATCATTCCAGTGAACATGAGCGTCTGGCACTTGCGGGAAAATACAAAGGAGAAAGCCGCGTAACGCCATCCTGTGCGAGAATCATTTATGAATATTACGGTGGAAAAGAGCGTTTCCCACAGTTTGATGATCTGATGGAGGCAGTTGACAAGGTAGATTCCGGCAACCTTACGATCGATGAGGTGCTTCATCCGACCGGATGGATCTTAGTCGGATATCTGATGGACCCAAGAACCGGACTTGGACGCTGGCGCAATTTTACCATTTCCAATTATCAGCTTATGGAGAAGCTGCTTGTTGCGTGCCGTGAGATGACGACCGAAGAGATCCTTGCGATGCCGGATATTCAGGAACGTATCGAGGTTTACAACGAGCAGACAGAGAAGTTTAAGGAGATGGTGACCAAGTACACCAGAACAGAGGGCAACGTGATCATCACAGACCTTCGCGGTGTAGATCCGATCTATACCTGCAACCGTTTCATGATTTACAGCATGTATCCGGAGCAGAATATCTCTGCGTGGATCGTAAGCGGAAGAGGCGGCAAGGGCTGCTCGGCAGCAGTTGGATACAGCATTTTGAACCGTACCTCCGATGTCAATGTCGGAAGCCTTATGCTTAAGTACAACGGCGGCGGACACAAGGCAGTTGGTACATGCCAGTTCACAGATGAGAATATGGAAACAGAATTGCCGAAGATGCTGGCAGAACTGTGCACCATGAGCAACTCATAGTTTTTATGTATAGACAGGCTTTAGGGAGGCAATAATAAAATGGAAAAGATTATTTTGACAGGCGACAGACCAACCGGCAGACTGCATGTAGGGCATTATGTCGGCTCGCTCAGACGCCGTGTTGAACTGCAGAACTCAGGCGAGTTCGACAAGATATATATTATGATCGCGGATGCGCAGGCGCTCACGGACAATTTTGACAATCCGGAAAAGGTGCGCCAGAACATCATCGAGGTGGCACTGGATTATTTATCCGTAGGACTTGATCCGGCAAAGTCCAACCTGTTTATCCAGTCTCAGGTTTCCGAGCTTACAGAGCTTACATTTTTCTATTCCAATCTCGTTACGGTATCCCGCTTGCAGCGTAACCCTACCGTAAAATCAGAGATCCAGATGCGTAACTTTGAGACAAGCATTCCGGTTGGATTTTTCACATACCCGATCAGCCAGGCAGCCGACATCACCGCGTTTAAGGCAACGACCGTTCCGGTAGGTGAGGATCAGCTTCCGATGATTGAGCAGACCAGAGAGATCGTGCGCAAGTTCAACTCCATCTATGATGAAGTGCTTGTGGAGCCGGAGGTGCTTCTTCCGGAGAATGAGGCGTGCATGCGTCTGCCGGGTACGGATGGCAAGGCAAAAATGAGCAAGTCCCTTGGCAACTGCATTTATCTTGCAGATACCGAGGAGGATGTAAAGAAAAAGATCATGAACATGTACACCGATCCGACACACATTCAGGTATCTGATCCGGGACACATTGAGGGCAACTGCGTATTCACTTATCTGGATGCGTTCAGCAAGCCGGAACACTTCGCAGAGTATCTTCCGGAGTACCAGAACCTCGATGAACTCAAGGAGCATTACAAGCGCGGCGGACTCGGAGATGTTAAGATCAAGAAGTTCTTAAACAACGTGATCCAGGAGGAGCTTGCACCGATCCGCGCAAGAAGGGCAGAGTTTGAGAAGGATATTCCTGCTGTATATGAGATCTTAAAAAAGGGCAGCGAGGTTGCAAGAGAGACTGCCGCACAGACCTTGGCAGAGGTTAAGCGTGCAATGCAGATCAATTACTTCGAGGATACCGAGCTGATCCGTGCACAGAAAGAGAAGTATATTAAGTAGATTCGGAGAAAGCATGAAAAAGATTTGGACAATGGTGCTGGCAGTTGTGCTGGCGGTTGGCGTTTTTGGCGCCTGCGGTTCGGATGAGCCGGGGAACGAGCCGGATGTGAAGGCAGTTGCACAGGCATTGCAGAATGGCATTCAATTTGAAGAGGCGTTGAGCGAATTGCCGCAGGACGAGATCGGGTATTACATCACGCTTGCGGATGGCGTGAGCGGTGTGATGTATATCAGCTCTGGAAGCACCTCGGAGGAGATTGCCGTATTTCTAGCACCGGACAAGGACACGGCAGCGAAGATGCTTGCGAATATCAAAGAATATCTGCAAGCCCAGCGAAGCTCTTTTGCAGACTATCTGCCGGAGGAGGCAAAGCGTATCGATGATGCCCTTGTGGTACAGAAGGGGCGTTACGCAGTTCTTTGCGTATCCGCACAGACCGATACGGCAAAGCAGATCGTAGAAGATCAATTTAAATAGCGAAACAGACAGACAAAAGGTGTTCAACGCATATCACGGGACACCTTTTTTCTACTTTATGGGAAATTTTTGCGGAACATCTTTTAAGATGGCTCCATGTATGGAAAGGAAACGGAAAACACGTATGGTATTTAGCAGTTTGGTATTTTTGTTTGCATTCCTGCCAATCGTATTACTTCTATATTATATATGCCCGAAGCGCGGACGCAATCTGGTGTTGTTTGCAGCGAGCCTTATCTTCTATGCGTGGGGAGAGCCGAGATATGTATGGATCATGCTGTTTTCCACTGTGTTTGATTACACAAACGGGCGGCTGATCTACTACTGGAAGGGCAGAGGATTTCATAAGCGGGCGAAGGCGGCGCTTGTCGTGGATGTATGCGGCAATCTTGCAATCCTTGGCTTTTTCAAGTATACGGACTTTTTCATCGGGACGATCAACTCGATCAGCGGAGCAGGATTGTCGCTGCTTCGAATCGCGCTTCCAATCGGAATTTCCTTCTACACCTTCCAGACGATGTCGTACACGATCGATGTGTACCGGGGCGTTGTCCCTGCACAGAAAAATATTCTGGATTTCGGCACTTATGTGACGCTCTTTCCACAGCTGATCGCAGGACCGATCGTGCAGTACAAGACGATCGGCGAGGAACTGCGGAGCAGGACGGAATCGTGGGAGGATTTCTCTTATGGCGCATTTCGGTTTACGGTCGGTCTGGCAAAAAAGGTGATCCTTGCGAACCAGATCGGGGCTTTGTATACACAGATATCCGCGAGCACACAGCTTACAACGGCTTCGGCGTGGCTTGGTGCGGCTGCGTACACGTTCCAGATCTACTTCGACTTTTCGGGATATTCGGATATGGCGATCGGACTTGGCAGAATGTTCGGATTTCATTTCCTGGAGAATTTTGACCACCCGTACATCTCCAAGAGCATTACGGAATTTTGGCGCAGATGGCACATCAGCCTGAGCTCCTGGTTCCGCGAGTATGTGTATATTCCGCTTGGAGGCAACCGGCGCGGACTTGCAGTACAGATCCGGAACATCCTTATCGTATGGATGCTCACGGGATTGTGGCATGGCGCGAGCTGGAACTTTGTGCTGTGGGGACTCTACTACGGGCTGCTCCTTATGCTGGAAAAGATCTTATTTTCTGTCCGGAAGGAGAAACCGGGCAGGAATGCCGACAACGTGGACAGGAGCGGGAAAAGCGGCACGACAGTGCGAAGTATTCTGCGATCTGCATGGGGGCATGTGTATACAATGCTTCTGGTGGTGATCGGCTGGGTGATTTTTTCGCAGACCGATTTTGGAGAATTGCTCCGCTATCTGAAGGCAATGACCGGTATCGGAGCAGGTGCCGCAAACGGGGATGCCCTGTATTATCTGTCCTGCAATGCGGTGCTTTTTGCCGTGCTGATCGTCTGCTCACTGAACTGGAAGCCTCTGTTTGACAGAACGCAGGCGTGGCTACAAGGCAGGTCGGCAGTTTTGGCGGAGATCGTCAAAATTGTGATCATGCTGTTGCTGTTCGGGCTGTCGCTGGCTTTTCTGGTCGGGGACAGCTACAATCCGTTTTTGTATTTCCGTTTCTAGGAGGTGTGATGTGAAGAGACAAGGTATTGGAATTGGCATTGCATTTATCGCGCTGTGTGCGGGAATCAGTCTGGCAGGCATCCTTACGAAGGATCGAGACTTTTCGGAAAATGAAAATAGATATCTGGCATCTGTGCCGAAGTTTTCATGGGCGGATTTCTGGTCGGGTGAGTTTCAGGACAAGCTGGAGACGTATCTTAATGATCAGATCTGGCAGAGGGACGGCTGGATCACGGTAAAGACGGCGGTTGAAAAGCTGTGCGGGGATACCGATATCGGCGGGGCGTATGTCGGCAAGGACGGGTACGACTTCGAGAAGATCCTTCCGGAGGATGTGGACGATGCACTGGTAGAACGTAACATCGCGGCAGTTGCGGATTATCTGGAATACTGTTCGGCGACCATAGATGAAAAGCAGCTTTCCTTTATGCTGGTGCCGACCTCCGGGCTGGTACTTGAGGAGAAGCTGCCGGATCATGCGATCCTGTTTGACCAGCGCGCATATATCGGGCGCATTGCAGAGGCAATGAGCGGGTACAATTTTATTTCGCCGGAGGAGGTGCTGCGGGAACATGCACAGGAGGGTGTCTATTATCACACGGACCACCATTGGACGACGCGCGGCGCGTTTTTCGCATATCAGGACTGGTGCGGCAAAACAGGGCATACCGTCCGAAGTGAGGATGATTACGAGGTAAAACAGGTGTCCGATTCCTTCCGGGGCAGTTTGTATTCAAAGATCCTCGATTACGATTCTGTCTATGATTCAATCGAGATCATGCAGCGGATTCCGACGGTAGAGGAACTTGCGTCCGCGCAACTGGATGGATATAGCATAACTGCGGACGGGAAAGAACTGGATGGGATCTATCAGGAGGAATATTTGGATAGGAAGGATAAATATGCGTACTTTTTCGGCGGGAATTATGGCGAGGTCCGTATTGAACACACCGAAAAAAATGGCAAAGGAAACCTTCTTATTATAAAAGATTCCTTTGCCAATGCCTTTGCTCCGTTTCTGATAGAGGACTATGATAACCTCTACATGATCGATCTGCGCTATTATAGTGGAGATATGACTTCTTATATAGAAGAAAACCAGATCACGGATGTGTTGGTATTATATAATGTAGCGAATTTTATTTCCGACAAGAACATCTATAAATTAAGCCGTGGCTTGTAGCGCTTATCTGCCTTCAAAGCGGCCGCTGGCTCCGCACGGGAGGACAAGACCGTTGGAGGTGACCGGAAGCCCGATTTCCTCGGCACTTACGGTTCCGTTGAAGTCCCTGAGGGTGGTGCTTATCATATAGGTAAGCACTGCCGGCTGCAAACCGGTAGTGTAGGAATTGATCAGGAAAAATAACGGCTGTTTGGTCAGAAGCTGTGTGCAAAGCTGCACAAGCGGATAAACAGATTCCTCGATCTTCCAGATCTCGCCCTTTGGACCTCTGCCGTAGGATGGCGGGTCCATGATGATCGCATCGTAGTGATTGCCGCGGCGGATCTCGCGTTCAACGAACTTAACACAGTCATCGACCAGCCAGCGGATCGGTGCTTCGCCCAGTCCGGAGGAGATCGCATTTTCCTTTGCCCAGGTGACCATACCCTTTGAGGCATCAACGTGTGTGACGCTCGCGCCCGCCGCTGCCGCTGCAAGTGTGGCACCGCCGGTGTAGGCGAACAGATTTAAGACCTTGATCTCACGATCAGGGTTCTTTTCTTTTGCATCGGCAATCTTTTTGGAGAACCAGTCCCAGTTGGTTGCCTGCTCCGGGAACAGCCCGGTGTGCTTAAAGCTGAATGGCTTCAAATGAAAAGTAAGCTCTTTTCCGATAGGGAGCTCGTAGTGAATGGCCCATTCCTGCGGCAGATCAAAAAACTCCCACTCGCCGCCGCCCTTGGCACTTCTGTGATAATGTCCGTTCATCTTCTTCCAGCCCTTGTCAGTCTTTGGGGTGTCCCAGATGACCTGCGGGTCCGGGCGAACCAGCGTATATGGTCCCCAGTGCTCTAATTTTTCTCCGGCGGAGCAATCAATGACGCAATAATCTTTCCAGCGATCAGCTATCCACATGTTAAAACCTCTTTCTTCATTATAGCAATTTGTTCGTTAATCTATTTGATAGGATTTTAACATAAAGTGGCGGGTTTTACTAGGCAGAAAAAAGCAGATTGTCTGCATCAGAAATTTGTTGACGGATATAGCCGCACCACGCATAATAAAAACAGGAGCAGATATTTTGGGGAAACATATAAGGGGAAATCGCGATGAAAAAACGGATCATGGGATTACTTTTGTGCATGGCTTTTATTCTGACTGCCTGTGCAGGAAGCAAAAAAGCGCAAGGGGTGTATTACAGCAAGATTAGTGAGAAGGACATCAGCCAGAAATATCAGTCGGGAGCATGCTATCGCTGCTCCCTGCTGCACTACGATGGGAAAATGTACACCTCCTGTTACACAGCCGGGACAGAGGACAAAGGGGAGCTGCCTTTGGAGTCGGTTCTGGGGGAAGAGATCGGCAAGGTTTACGGGAACCGTCTGGTCTACTGGTCAACGGATGGCGGAGAACTGTCGGAGAGTACCCTGGAAGGCACTTTATACCGGATGAATGGATATGGTGAGGATTTCCGCGTCGCACTCTATTGTGAAAGCCAGATGCCGTATGCGGACACTACCTATCATCTGCTGGTGTTTGAACATCTAAACGATATCACGCTGGAAAAGGGAAGCGAGCTGTTTCAGGAGCGGATGCATCTGGATCAGGCAGTTAAAGTGGATGGAGAACCGGATGGATTTTCGGCTGCCGAATTTCTGGAAGCTTTAAATAATGGCACATTTATAGATCCGGAGGATGCAGCGTATCCGGCGCTTGATAACCTGCCGTCATACGAGCTGACCTTCTGGGAACCGACCGGACTTTCCGACCGGATCACGGCATATGAAGATGGCTATGTTTCCTATCAGAGCGGAAGGGAAACCTTTGTGATCGGGATAAACTGATACCTCTTTACATACGGATATGCTTTGTGCTAAAATGGCATCGGTCGTAGAGTAGTTCCCCAGAAGGGGCAACGCGATACACAAGGAGGAAAAAAATGAAGTTTCAGAGTATTGTAAAAAAGGGTCTGACAGCAGTTCTTGCACTTGCTATGATTGTTACGGCTGCACCGCAGCCGGCGTTCGCAGCAGGCAGCACAAAGAACCTTGTCAAGCTGGAGTATGTGGAAAGCAATGACTCACTTGAGTCTAGCAACTATTCTGGATTGTATGAAGGAATTACAACACCGGATGACGAATTTTATGCACAGAAGGATATTCTGTTCCTGGATGCATCTTTGGAGGGAAATATTACATATAACCTTGCCGGAAAGTACAGTAAGTTAAGTGGCAAGATTGTTACAAAGAAGGATACCGGATCAGGAAATTACACAGTATCCTTTTACGGAGACGGAAAGCTGTTAAAGGAGTATACGGATATCACCCATGAACATCAGGGCATCAGCTTCTCTGTAAATGTTGCAGGCGTTAAGGAATTAAAGATCACCAGCGAAAACAGCGGCTCATATAGTTACGGCTGGGTATTCCTCGCAAAGCCGACCTTGACCTGCGGCACACTTACCTTAAGCGATGAGACTCTTGAGATGAACGCAAAGGACAGCACTTTTGTTACTTACAGCTACACCGATACAAAGGGCAATGAAAAGACCACCGGAGCAAAGTGGAAGAGCAGCAATACAAAGATTGCAAAGGTTTCCTCTAAGGGCAAGATCGTTGCAGTAGCAGTTGGCTCCTGCAAGGTTACCTGTACCATAGGTGGTGTTTCTAAGAGCGTAAAGGTCGTTGTACTTCCAAAGAAGGTAACCGGTGTTAAGGAACTTTCCAAGGGAAAGAACGAGATCCAGCTGACCTGGGCTGCACAGAAGGGTGTTTCTTCTTATCAGGTTTATATGTATGATGTGGATCTGGAAGAGTACACATTGGTTGCAACCACAAAGGGAGCTGTCAACAGCGCCCGTGTGAAGGATCTGTCAAAGAACACCTCTTACAAGTTCAAGGTTCGTGCCGTATTGAAGGCAGGAAAGAACTACAACGGAGCTTACAGTAAGGTAGTTACGATCAAGACAAGCAAATAAGCAATAGTACGACCCTCCTTACGGAACTAAACGTAAGGAGGATTTTTTGTTTATAGGATTCGGGTGTCAAAAGGTACCTTTCTGAAAAGTGGCTGTCATAATGCACAATATAATGCAATGAGGAACTGTATGGGCTACTCGTTACTAAATTCCTGCAAGTGAAACGCCGCAGGAATTGTATGTAACGCGAGCAAGCCCATCCAAGCGGGAGCGGGTTCTGAATGCATTATATTGTGCATTATGACAAGGAGTCAAAAATCACCGTTTGACACCTGAATCTTTACAGGAAATTACTTTTGCGGATAATAAAAATAGTAACAAAATTTTTTGAAAAAATTTGTAAAAAGTGCTTGCTTTTTGCTTTGCAGGCATGTATAATAGCTTTTGCTGTGGCATGATAGCTGTGAAGCGTGAGGTTGCTGCCTTCGTGGCAGGTTTTCCGTGGAGCGAATGTCAAGTTAGGAAACTGACGGCAAGTCACTGTACAAACATCGTCTACATAAGGTAGAAACAACGTGTGAAGATAGCGAAAGAGATATGGCATGTTTCTTAAGCAGGACACACACGGAGAAGTGTACAGTCACCACTTGTCGTACTGAAATTTTAAGTGCGAAAAGGAGGCGGCTTTTTTTATGGCAAGTCAAGTAATGAGAATCACTCTCAAGGCGTATGATCACGAATTAGTAGATTCATCCGCAAAGAAAATCATCGAGACTGTAAAGAAGAACGGATCACAGGTGAGCGGACCGGTACCTCTTCCAACTAAGAGGGAAGTAGTTACGATCTTAAGAGCAACTCACAAGTACAAGGATTCCCGTGAGCAGTTCGAGCAGAGAACTCACAAGAGACTCATCGATATCATTACACCAACCCAGAAGACTGTTGATGCTTTATCACGTCTTGAGATGCCAGCTGGTGTTTACATCGATATCAAAATGAAAGAGAAGTAATTCTCAGAGCAAACATTCCTTATTATAAGGAACCTAGATTAAGAAATATCCCTGAATGGTTTAATATAGAAGCTATATTGACTGCTCTAGGATGAACGCAAAAGCGTTCCGCTGTAGAAAACAGGAGGTAAAACAATGAAGAAAGCGATTTTAGCAACAAAAGTCGGAATGACTCAAATCTTCAATGCAGACGGCGTATTAGTACCGGTTACTGTTCTTCAGGCTGGACCATGTGTAGTAACACAGGTTAAGACAGTTGAGAACGACGGATACAGCGCAGTACAGGTTGGATTCGTAGACAAGAAGGAAAAGGTTGTCGCAAAGGATGCAGCCGGCAAGAAAGAAATCAAAAACAGACATGGCGTAAACAAGGCTCAGATGGGACACTTCGCTAAGGCAGGCGTTTCCGGAAAGAGATTTGTACGCGAGTTCAGATTTGAGAACGCAGAGGACTACAACTTAGCAGATGAGATCAAGGCTGATATCTTTGCTGAGGGAGACAAGGTAGACGTAACTGCTATTTCAAAGGGTAAAGGTTTCCAGGGCGCTATTAAGAGATTAGGCCAGCACAGAGGACCTATGGCTCATGGTTCTAAGTTCCATCGTCATCAGGGTTCCAACGGTGCATGTTCTTCACCAAGCCGTGTATTCAAGGGAAAAGGAATGCCTGGACACATGGGCAGTGTAAAGGTTACAACTCAGAATCTTGAGGTTGTAAGAGTTGACGCAGAGAACAACCTGCTTTTGATCAAGGGTGCTGTACCGGGAGCTAAGAAGGCTCTTATCACAGTAAAAGAAACCACTAAGTCAGGTAAATAGTGCGAAATAAGAAAGGAGGAACTTTACGATGGCTAAAGTAGCTGTATATAACATGGAAGGCAAAGAAGTTGATTCTATCGAATTAAACGATTCCATTTTCGGCGTAGAAGTAAATGAGCATTTAGTTCACATGGCTGTTCTTCAGCAGCTTGCAAATAACCGTCAGGGAACTCAGAAAGCAAAGACACGTTCTGAAGTATCCGGAGGCGGAAGAAAACCGTGGAAGCAGAAGGGAACCGGTCATGCAAGACAGGGTTCAACAAGATCTCCACAGTGGACCGGCGGCGGAGTTGTTTTCGCTCCAGTACCGAGAGATTACTCTTTCAAGCTCAACAAGAAAGAGAAGAGAGCTGCTCTTAAGTCTGTATTGACTTCAAAGGTAGCAGACGGAAAGTTCGTAGTAGTTGACGAGCTTAAGTTAGATGAGATCAAGACAAAGAAGTTTGTTGAGGTTATGAACAACCTTAAGGTTGAGAAGGCACTTGTTGTATTAGATGGCATGAACGAGAACGTGATCGCATCTGCAGCAAATGTTCCGACTGTAAAGACTGCTCAGACCAACGAGCTTAATGTATTTGATGCATTAAAGTATGATACAGTAGTAGTTACCAAGGCTGCTGTTGCAACAATCGAGGAGGTGTATGCATAATGGCAAACGTACAGTATTATGATGTAATCCTCAAGCCGGTAGTAACCGAGAAGAGTATGGCAGCTATGGCTGAAAAGAAATACACATTTCTTGTTCATCCGGAAGCTAATAAGACTATGATCAAAGATGCAGTTGAGAAGATGTTCGAAGGAACAAAGGTTGCCAAGGTAAACACAATGAACGCAGACGGAAAGAACAAGCGTCGCGGAATGGTAACAGGAAAGACTGCTAAGACAAAGAAAGCAATCGTTCAGCTTACCGCTGACAGCAAGGATATCGAGATCTTCGCTGGATTATAAGATTGACTAAGATGATCACAACTATGTGCAGAGATGCACGATAACAAATATCGAAAGGAGAAAAACAATGGGAATTAAGACATATAACCCATATACACCTTCCAGAAGAAACATGACTGGATCTGATTTCTCTGAAATCACAAAGACAACTCCTGAAAAGTCACTCGTTGTTTCTTTAAAGAAGAACGCAGGACGTAACAACCAGGGTAAGATCACAGTTAGACACCAGGGTGGTGGAAACAGAAAAAAATACAGAGTAATCGATTTCAAGAGAAATAAGGATGGCATCCCGGCAACCGTAATCGGTATCGAGTACGATCCAAACAGAACCGCTAACATCGCATTGATCTGCTACGCAGACGGCGAGAAGGCATATATCCTTGCACCGGCTGGATTAACCGACGGAATGAAGGTTATGAACGGAGCAGAGGCAGAAGTAAGAATCGGAAACTGCTTACCACTTGAGAATATCCCGGTTGGTACTCAGATCCACAACATCGAGCTGCTTCCAGGAAAGGGTGGACAGCTTGTTCGTTCCGCTGGACTTTCTGCACAGCTTATGGCTAAGGAAGGAAAGTACGCAACACTTCGTCTTCCATCTGGCGAAATGAGAATGGTTCCGATCAACTGCCGTGCAACCATCGGTGTTATCGGAAATGGTGATCACAACCTCGTAAATATTGGTAAGGCTGGACGTAAGCGTCACATGGGTATCCGCCCGACAGTTCGTGGTTCTGTTATGAACCCTAACGACCATCCACACGGTGGTGGAGAAGGTAGAGCTCCAATCGGACGTCCGGGTCCATGTACTCCTTGGGGCAAGCCTGCACTCGGCTTAAAGACCAGAAAGAAGCACAAGAATTCCAATAAGATGATCGTTCGTAGAAGAGACGGTCGCGCAATCAAATAATTAGGAGGTTGATAAAATGGCACGTTCATTGAAAAAAGGACCATTTGCTGATGAAAGCTTACTGAAAAAAGTAGACGCTATGAACGCTTCCGGTGACAAGCAGGTTATCAAGACCTGGTCCCGCCGTTCTACAATTTTCCCGTCTTTCGTTGGACATACAATCGCTGTTCATGACGGAAGAAAGCATGTTCCGGTATATGTTACCGAGGATATGGTTGGACACAAGCTCGGTGAGTTCGTTGCAACAAGAACTTACAGAGGACATGGAAAAGACGAAAAGAAGTCAGGCGTTAGATAAGATTTAGTGAAAGGAGGTTTCATCCATGGCAAAAGGACATAGATCCCAAATCAAGAGAGAGAGAAATGAAGTAAAAGACACCAGACCTTCAGCTAAGCTGTCTTACGCTAGAGTGTCTGTTCAGAAAGCTTGTTTCGTATTAGACGCAATCCGCGGAAAGGATGTTGCAACTGCACTTGCAATCGTAACATACAATCCGAGATATGCTTCAAGCTTAGTTAAGAAGTTATTAGAGTCAGCTATCGCAAATGCTGAGAACAACAATGGAATGAAAGCAGAGAACCTTTACGTTGCAGAATGTTTTGCAAATAAGGGACCAACAATGAAGAGAATTCATCCGAGAGCACAGGGTAGAGCTTATCGCATCGAGAAGAGAACAAGCCACATTACAATCGTGCTGGATGAAAGATAGGAGGTCATTATGGGACAGAAAGTCAATCCTCATGGCATAAGAGTTGGCGTAATCAAGGACTGGGATTCCAAGTGGTATGCAGAAGGTGATTTCGCTGATTACTTAGTTGAAGATTACAATATCAGAACATTTTTAAAGAAGAAGTTATACGCAGCCGGAGTTGCAAAGATCGAGATCGAGAGATCCTCTGACCGTGTTAAGGTTATCCTTTACACCGCTAAGCCGGGTGTTGTAATCGGAAAGGGCGGAGCTGAGATCGAGAAGATCAAGGCTGACGTTCAGAAGCTTACAGATAAGAAGTTAGTTGTAGATATCAAGGAAGTTAAGAGACCGGACAAGGATGCTCAGTTAGTAGCTGAGAACATCGCTCTTCAGCTTGAGAACCGTGTTTCCTTCCGTAGAGCAATGAAGTCTTGCATGGGCCGTGCTATGAAGGCAGGCGCTAAGGGAATCAAGACCAACTGTTCAGGACGTCTTGGCGGAGCTGATATGGCTCGTTCAGAGTTCTACTCAGAGGGAACAATTCCGCTTCAGACACTTCGTGCAGATATCGATTATGGTTTCGCAGAAGCAGATACAACCTACGGCAAGGTCGGCGTTAAGGTTTGGATCTACAAAGGCGAGGTACTTCCTACAAAGGCTAATAAGGAAGGAGGAGCTCAGTAATTATGTTAATGCCA
>CAKRCS010000013.1 GCA_934307695.1 uncultured Agathobacter sp.
GCGATAGACGGGGCTCGAACCCGCGGTCTCGACCTTGGCAAGGTCGCGCGTTACCAACTACGCCACTATCGCATTTCATTAAGCTGTTCTCGCGAACAAATGATATGTTATCAGAAGATGATTTGCTTGTCAACAAATTTTTGGATTTTAATTTGAGTTTTTTCTGAATGCTTTTTCAGCACGAAGTTTTTTCAGTGTCATTTTTGCGTTTGGACTGTCATATAGTATAGAAACACATCCTGGAGGTAAATCGGATGAGCGCAAAAACAAAGATTGTTGTATTACACATGAAGGAACTTATTATGGTTGGAGCATTGGCGCTGTTTGCAATTCTACTTATCGTCCTTTTCGTTACATTCTCAGACCCAAAATCAAAACCAGAGGAAGCTCCAAGCGAGACCACAGAGACTATGGCTTATACTCCGGGAATCTACACATCAAATGTAAAGCTGAGTGATTCTGTTATCGAAGTACAGGTGACGGTCGATGCAGACCATATCAATTCCATCGAACTGGTCAACCTCGATGAGACGGTCGAGACGATGTACCCGCTTGTCACACCGGTACTGAATGACCTGTCTGCGCAGATATTGGAGAAGCAGTCCATTGAGGGAATCACTTACAATCCGGATAACCAGTACACTTCTGTTGTGCTTTACAATGCGATCGCTGCGGCATTGGAAAAGGCGACAGTATCAAAATAAAAGTAAAAGACATTCAGTTGCAAATACAAGACAGGTGCGGTATCATTTATCTAAATTTGTGAAACTATTACCTATAAAAAGGAGAAGCACTGTTATGGCGGATTTACAAAAGATCTATGGGGACTGCTGGGGCGGAGAAGCCGGTGAGTGGAATACGTCTTTGCAGAACAAATATCTGGAGTATATGTTTGCCCGGTTTCTGGAAGAGAATTTCGTTATCCGAAAGGACGATCACATTTTAAATATAGGCATCGGTGCCGGTTATTGGGATCGGTATCTGTCCTACAAAGTCCCGGATGGCGCTTTGACCTCGATCGACATCGACAGAAGCTGTGCAGATAATTTTGCCGCCTGCCTCAAAAACGAAAACAACAACACGGTCGAGGTAATCTGCGCGGATGCGATCACATACGATTTTGGAAAGCAATTCGATCTGGTGACAATGGTTGGCTCTGCGGTGGCGGAATCCTGCAAGACAGATGCTATCATAAAGAAAGCAATTTCGATTCTGAAGGACACGGGAGCTTTGTATTTGCAGATACTACATAAGGATGCGGATTTCGATATAGACAGATTTTGTCGGGAAAATAAGGCATCCATTACTGATCGATTTATCGATGATACTTACGATATCCACAGCGAATACTACCGTATCGTTAAATTGTAAACAATCAATTTCCGGAGGGATATGTTTTAAACGACATACCCTCTTTTATTTTGCGGAGGATATTGTGCAGGAAACGTTTCTTAAACTCTGGCAGGGCAGATCCTATCAGGAGACCGGGAAAGAACTGATGTATCTGTATGTGATCGCGAGATAACCGCGTGTCTGCCATTGACAAATACGTTTCCTTTCGTTATAATCTACTGGTACAATTTAAGAAACTAAAGCGTTGGTGTGGAAAAGCGCGGGCGCGCAAAAAAAGAAGCCGCGAGGAAGCGATGAGCCGCATTGGTTTTGTCGCTTTTTTGCTTTATTCAGGAGGAAAAATGTATGAAAAAGAAAATCGTTTCAATGGTCATGGTTGCCGCAATGGCAATGGGACTGGCAGCATGTGGAAGCTCTGCAGCAGATGATCAGGCAGGCGCAGATGCAGACGGAAAGACCTATAAGGTTGGTGTGTGCCAGCTGGTACAGCATCCGGCGTTAGACGCTGCAACCGAGGGCTTTCAGGCAGCCCTTACGGAGAAGCTTGGAGATTCTGTAACGTTTGAGGTACAGAATGCATCCGGCGAGAGCACGAACTGCCCGACAATCGTAAACGGACTGATCTCCGATGGTGTGGATCTGATCCTTGCAAATGCGACAGCTCCGCTTCAGGCAGCAGCTTCTGCAACCGCAGATATCCCGGTTCTTGGAACCTCTGTAACCGATTATGCTACCGCACTTGAGATCGAGGACTGGACAGGTACAGTCGGCAACAACATTTCCGGTACATCCGATCTTGCACCGCTTGACCAGCAGGCAGCAATGCTTAACGAGCTGTTCCCGGATGCAAAGAGCGTTGGACTGTTATATTGCTCAAGTGAGCCGAACTCCGTATATCAGTGCTCCGTGATCGAGGGATACTTAAAGGATTACGGATATGAAGTTACCTGGTATGCATTTACCGATACCAACGATGTTACTTCTGTCGCACAGTCAGCAGCAGATGCAAGCGATGTCATCTACATCCCGACCGACAACACCGCAGCATCCAACACCGAAGCGATTGCAAACGTTGTGATCCCGGCAGGTGTTCCGGTTATCGCAGGCGAGGAAGGTATCTGCAAGGGCTGTGGTGTCGCAACCTTAAGTATCAGCTACTATGATCTTGGATATGCTACCGGCGAGATGGCATACGACATTTTGGTAAACGGGGCAGATGTTTCAACAATGGCAGTCAAGTATGCTCCGAATGTTACCAAGGAATACAATGCAGCAAACTGCGAAGCGTTAGCAATCACCGTTCCGGATGACTATACCGCGATCGCTGAATAATCAGGAGGTTTTTATGGAATTTCTTATCGGTCTGTTAAATGCCATGCCCGGTGCATTAGCACAAGGCTTGATCTGGGGAATCATGGCAATCGGCGTATACATAACCTATAAGATCTTAGATGTCGCAGATCTGACCGTGGACGGCTCCCTTTGTACAGGGGGAGCGGTCTGCGTTATCCTGACGATCAACGGGGCTCCGGTCGGAGTCGCTTTTCTGATGGCTTTTGCCGCAGGACTTCTGGCGGGAATGATCACAGGTATTTTTCACACGAAGTTTGGTATTCCGGCAATCCTTGCAGGAATTTTGACGCAGCTTGCACTTTATTCCATCAACCTGCATATTATGGGCTGGGGAACGGACAACGGAAGCAAGTCCAATCTTCCAATCAGTGTGGATAAATACAAGCTGCTGGTATCTGCGCGCTATGTGCGTGAGTTATCCTTGCGCAATCCGCTGGTGCTGCTTGCAATCTTTCTGGTGGTGATCATTGCGATCCTGTACTGGTTCTTCGGAACAGAGCTTGGTGCGTCTTTGCGTGCGACCGGTGCAAACAGCAACATGGCAAGAGCACAGGGAATCAATACGAACACGACAAAGGTGCTCGGACTCATGCTCTCAAACGGACTTGTCGCTTTAAGCGGTGCACTTCTGGCGGAATATCAGGGATTTTCCGATGTCAATATGGGACGTGGCGCGATCGTTATCGGTCTTGCGGCGGTTATCATCGGAGAGGTTGTGTTTGGTAAGATCTTCCGCAATTTCAGTCTGAAGCTGTTATCCTGTGCTTTCGGTGCAGTGATCTATTACATCGTGATCCAGTTCGTGCTTCGCCTCGGTTTGTCTACCGACGACCTGAAGCTGCTTTCTGCTCTTGTAGTGGCAATGTTCCTCGCGGTTCCATACTGGAAGAACAAATATGTCGGCGGCAGGCGCAAGAAAGGAGGCAATGCAGATGCTTGAGATTTCAAACATTTACAAAACATTCAATAAAGGCACGGTAAATGAAAAGACGGCATTAAACGGGCTTTCCTTAAAGCTTGAGGAGGGCGACTTCGTGACCGTCATCGGCGGCAACGGTGCAGGAAAATCAACCATGTTAAACGCAGTAGCCGGTGTGTGGCCGGTGGACAGCGGCAGGATCATGATCGATGGTGTGGATGTGACGGCACTCCCGGAGCATAAGCGCGCAAAGTACATCGGACGCGTTTTTCAGGATCCGATGACCGGAACGGCTGCAACCATGCAGATCGATGAGAATCTGGCACTGGCAAAGCGGCGTGGCAAAAAGCGCGGGCTCCGCACGAATCTGTCGAAGGCGGAGACCGCTGAGTTTAAGGAGCTGCTTAAGATTCTTGATCTGGGACTGGAGGATCGCCTCACCTCAAAGGTAGGTCTGTTGTCCGGCGGACAGCGGCAGGCACTTACCCTTTTGATGGCGACACTCGAAAAGCCGAAGGTGCTTCTTTTAGATGAGCATACGGCGGCACTCGATCCAAAAACGGCAGCGAAGGTGCTTGACGCGACGGAGCGTATTGTCGGGGCAAACCAGCTTACAACCCTGATGATCACACACAACATGAAGGACGCGATCACACACGGCAACCGCCTTGTGATGATGAACGAAGGTCATATTATTCTGGATATCCGGGGTGAGGAAAAGGCAAAGCTTACGGTGGAGGAGCTTCTTCACCAGTTTGAGAAGGTAAGCGGTCAGGAGTTCACCTCAGATAAGGCAATTTTGGGATAGGAGAGATGTTTTATGAAAAAGAAAATAGTAGCTGTTTTATTAACTGCTGTGATGGCAATGGGGCTTGCAGCCTGCGGCTCCGGTACAGATGCCGGCGCAGACGCCAATACAGATGATGCGAAGGTATATAAGGTTGGAATCATCCAGTTTGTAGATGATGCTTCCTTAAACCAGATCGAGAAGAATATTGAAACAGAGCTTGATAAAAAGGGCAAGGAGCTTGGTGTGACGTTTGATTATGCGGATTACACCTTTAATGGTCAGGCAGATGCGACAACGCTCAACCAGATCACAACACAGCTGATCTCCGATGAGGTTGACGTTATCATCCCAATCGCTACACCGACTGCGCAGATCGTTCAGGCAGCAACGGAGGACAACCCGATTCCGGTTGTATTTTCCGCAGTATCCGATCCGGTCGGAGCAAGTCTTGTCGCTTCCATGGATGCACCGGGATCTAACATTACAGGTACATCCGATGCACTTAACACCAACACGATCATGGATATGATCTTTGCAGCAGATCCGGATGCAGATTACATCGGATTGCTTTATTCAAAGAGCGAGGATGCTTCCACGCAGGCAATCGCAGATGCCAAGGCATATCTGGATGCCAAGGGCGTCGCATACATAGAGAAGACCGGAACAACAACAGATGAGGTTTCCTCCGCGGCAGATGCATTGGTGGCAGAGGGTGTAGATGCAATCTTCACACCGACCGACAACACGATCATGACCGCAGAGCTTGCAATCTATGAGAAGCTGGCAGATGCCAAGATCCCGCACTATACCGGAGCAGACTCCTTCGCGTTAAACGGTGCATTTTTAGGCTATGGTGTTGACTATGCAAATCTCGGTGTCGAGACAGCGGATATGGTCGTTGAGATTCTTGTTGACGGCAAGAATCCGGCAGAGATGGCAGTTAAGACCTTTGATAACGGCCTTGCAACCATCAATACACAGACCTGTGCTGCAATCGGCTATGATCTGGAGACGGTAAAGGCTGCACTTGCAGATTACTGCACTCAGATTTCCGAGATTGAGACAGCGGAAGAGTTTGAGTAGGAGGAGCTACCGATGTTTATTACCCCTGCAATTTTGCAGACTGCACTGGAAGTAGGACTTATCTACTCGCTGGTTGCATTATCCTTATATCTGAGTTTTTCCATATTGAATTTATGTGATCTGTCCACGGACGGATGCTATACATTGGGATGTGCGGTCGGTGCAGTGGTGACGATTGCAGGGCATCCGATCCTTGCGTTGTTTGCGGCAATGCTTGCCGGTATCTGCTCCGGATTCATCACGGCATTTTTGCAGACACGGCTTGGCGTGGAGAGTATCCTTGCTGGAATCATTGTAAATACGGGCTTGTATACGATCAACCTGATGGTCATGGGATTGTCCTCAAATATTTCTATCTTTGGCGTGGATACCGTATTTTCACTGTTCAAGGGACTGAGTGATTCTGCCTTTTGGCTGAACTGGTACAAATTGATCCTGATTGCCGTGATCGTAGCAATCATGTGCATTCTGATGATCATTTTCCTAAATACGAGACTGGGACTGTCCATCCGTGCAACAGGTGACAACCCGGCGATGGTCAAGTCATCCTCCATCAATCCGGCATTTACGATCACGGTCGGACTTTGCGTATCAAATGCATGTACCGGACTTGCGGGATGCCTGATCGGACAGTACAACAAGAGCTGTGACATCAATCTTGGAACCGGCATGGTCACGATCGCACTTGCTTCCTTAGTTATTGGGGAGACGCTGCTTGGAAAGCACGGAAGTGTCAAAAAAGGCATACTCGGAGTCCTGATCGGCTCCTGCCTGTATCGTCTGATCGTAGCAATCGCGCTTCGCTTAAATGTGCCGACAGAGGCATTTAAGCTGGTATCCGCGATCATCGTTGCGCTTGCGATCGCAATGCCGAAGCTGAAAGAATATGCAAGCCTTAAGCGCACGCAGGCACAGGCTATCGCACATCACAAAGCGGAGAACGCCGCCCTAAGAAAAGGAGACGATATCGATGCTTAAATTGGTAGATGTTTATAAGACCTTTAACAAGGGAACGGTAAATGAAAAGAAAGCGTTAAACGGGCTTTCCCTTGAACTGAACGAGGGCGATTTTGCAACGATCGTCGGCTCAAACGGTGCCGGAAAATCAACGATGTTCAACGCAATCGCAGGTAACTTTTTCGTGGAGAAGGGCTGCATTGAACTGGATGGGGAGGATATCACCTTCTCCCGCGAGCATCAGCGCGCAAAGCTGATCGGTTATCTGTTTCAGGATCCGATGAAGGGAACCGCGCCGAATATGACAATCGAGGAGAATCTTGCAATCGCATATCTGCGTGCAAGCACAGAGCGCCACCAGTATTTCAGCCGGATATCCAAGAAGGACAAGGAGATGTTCCGCGAGCATCTTGCATTGCTTGGCATGGATCTGGAGAACCGGATGAAGAACCCGGTAGGCTTATTGTCCGGTGGACAGCGGCAGGCACTTACGCTTCTTATGGCAACGATCGTGACACCGAAGCTGCTTTTACTGGATGAGCACACGGCGGCACTTGATCCGGGAACCGCGGAGAAGGTTCTGACGCTTACGAGGAATATCGTTGCGGAGCGCAGCATCACCTGCCTGATGGTCACTCACAATATGAATCAGGCATTAAGTCTCGGCAACCGTACCCTGATGATGGATAGCGGACGCATTGTGCTTGATATCAGTGGGGAAGAGCGAAGCCGCATGACGGTGGAGAATCTGCTTGAGAAGTTCTCCGTCGGTGCAGGCAAGGAATTTGATAATGACAGGATACTGCTTTCTTCTGTAAAGAATGAGTAGAGCATAAAATGAAATCTCCGGGAAAAGCTATTTTCCCGGAGATAACTGTTTAATCCCGGAACATCTCATCGACAAGGATTTTGTATTCTGCGTAGTTCTGGCACTTGCGGATCTTTTTTAACGTCTTTTCCCGTCCGGGAAAGCTATTTCCAAGAAATCCCCATATTTCCTTCATGTGCATAACGGCATCCTTCTCGCCGGAGAAAATGGAAAGATAGCCGCAGTAGATCTCGTCGCAGAAGGCGCGGAGCTTTTCCTTCTGGGCAGAAACAGATAAGGTTTCACCTTTGATCTGCGCGGCAAGCCATGGCGTGGCTAGAAGTCCCCGCCCGATCATGATGTTATCCAGACGCGGGAAACGTCCGGTGATCGCGTCATAGCTTTCCAGGGAGACGACATCCCCATTATAGCACAGCGGAACATGAACCGTATCGTATGCCTGTTCAAAGCAGTCGAGATGCGGAACACCGTTGTAGAACTCAGCGCGTACACGCGGGTGGATGATAAGCTCGTCGATCGGGTATTTGCGGTAAATATCAAGAATCGCACCCCATTCCGCAGCGGAGTGAAAGCCGATGCGCGTCTTTACGGATACACGGAAATCCGCGCGGCTGTACACCTCATAGAGAAAATGATCCAGTTCCTCCGGATAGAGAAGGAGACCGGAACCACGCTTCTTGGAGGAGACGGTGCCGGAAGGACAGCCAAGGTTGATGTTGACGGTGTCGTAGCCGAACGCTGCGAGCTGATGCCCCATGTTGATGACTTCCTCTGCACGGTTGGACATAAGCTGAGGAATCAGGCGAAGCCCCTCGTTATTTTCCGGGGAAATATCCCGGAGGATCTTTTTGTTAAAGTTCTTTCCGGCGGGAATGAACGGCGTGTAGTAGGTATCGATACCACCGAAATTATGTAAAAAAGCGTTGCGGACAATATATCCGGTAATTCCCTCCAAAGGGGCGAGACTGATATGCATGGTAAACTCCTAAATTGTTTATGGTTTTATAGGAAAATATTTCCGTTAAAATGCGCCAGTTCCTATTATACAGAAGTTCGGTTATCTGGAAAGAGTTTTTGTTGTGTTTTCGGAAGAAAAAAGATATACTTTTAAACATAGATCGTCCAGCGGCGATATGAGGAGGAAAATTCATGAGCTACGCAGATCAGGTATTTGTATGCATGTGCAGAGATATTTTAGAGGAAGGAACCAGCACGGAGGGAGAAAAGGTCCGCCCGCACTGGGAGGATGGCACAAGTGCCTACACGATCAAGCGCTTCGGAGTGGTCAACCGCTATGACCTGTCAAAGGAGTTTCCTGCAATCACGCTGCGCAAGACCTACATCAAATCTGCCACCGAGGAGATGCTTTGGATCTATCAGCGAAAGTCCAACAATATCCATAATCTGCAAAGCTCGGTATGGGATGAATGGGCGGACGAGAACGGTTCGATCGGTAAGGCTTACGGCTACCAGATCGGATCGGCGTATATCCATCACACATCCGACGAGGCGGACGAATCACTAAAAGAGAAATATCCGTCCATCCGCTTTACGGAGAATGTGAGCGGACGCGGGAAAAAATATAATGTCTGGCTGGATCAGATGGATGCGGTCATCTGGGATCTGCGCAATACACCGTTTAGCAGAAGAATCATCACGACTACATGGAATGTGGCAGAGCTGCATGAGATGAACCTGCAGCCATGTGCGTACAGCATGACCTACAATGTAACCCAGAAGAAGGGTGATGACAAGCTGACGCTCAATGCTGTTTTGAACCAGCGTTCCCAGGACGTGCTTGCGGCAAACAACTGGAATGTCTGCCAGTATGCGGTGCTTTTGCACATGGTCGCACAGGTGTGTGACATGAAGGTTGGGGAGCTGGTACATGTGATCGCGGACGCGCATATTTACGACCGCCATGTTCCGATCG
The DNA here is from genome assembly GCA_934307695.1 of uncultured Agathobacter sp. Taxonomy (GTDB): domain Bacteria; phylum Bacillota; class Clostridia; order Lachnospirales; family Lachnospiraceae; genus Roseburia. Next base: position 9,218 of record CAKRCS010000013.1, read on the forward strand.
TGGAGGAGCTGATCCAAAGAGAACAGCACCCGGCACCAAAGTTCTGGCTCAATCCGGAGATAAAGGATTTCTACAAATTTACGAAGGACGACATCAAGATCTCGGACTACGAGACCGGGGAGCAGATCAAGGATATTCCGATCGCAATTTAAAGGGCAAAGCCGGCGGGGAATGCCGTGGCATGAAATGAAAAAATACAGCAACAGAAACTAACAAGAGAGAGGCTTATACTATGAACTTAATCGCAGCAGTGGATGAGAACTGGGCAATCGGAAAAAACAACGAATTGCTGGTAAGGATTCCGATGGATCAGAAGTTTTTCCGGGAGACTACGACGGGAAAGGTTGTGGTAATGGGACGAAAGACGTTAGAGAGCTTTCCGAACGGTCTGCCGCTTAAGAACCGGACGAACATCGTATTGACACACAACCCGAATTACAAGGTAAAAGATGCGATTGTGGTGCATTCTTTAGATGAACTGCATGACGAATTGAAAAAATATAACAGCGAAGATATCTATGTGATCGGTGGAGAAAAGATCTACGCACAGCTTTTGGATGAGTGTGATGTCGCACATATCACGAAGATCAATTACTCTTATGATGCGGATGCGTATTTCCCGAACCTCGATGAGAAGCCGGAGTGGGTGATCACCGGGGACAGCGAGGAGCAGACGTATTTTGACCTTGAATTTTTCTTTTACCGGTACGAGCGGAAGAAGTAATGAGCAACTTTTTATTTAGCCTGAACGTCACGATGCCGATATTTCTTGTCATGGTCATCGGATGGTTTTTAAGGCAAATGGGAATGCTGGACGAACATTTTGTCGATGTGTCCAACAAGTTTAATTTCAAAGTGACACTTCCCTTTATGGTATTTCGGGATCTGTCCTCGGTTGATATACGGGCGGAGTTTGATGTGCGCTTTGTGCTGTTTTGTGCGATCGCGACCAGTATCTGCTTCTGGGTAATCTGGGGTGCGGCCAGACTCTTTTTGAAGGATAAGAGTCTTCGCGGAGCCTTCGTGCAGGCATCCTTCCGCAGCAGCGCGGCGGTCATGGGACTGGCGTTTATCAACAATATCTATGGCGTGTCTGCGATGGGACCGATGATGATCATCGGTGCGGTGCCGCTGTACAATATTTATTCCGTGCTGGTGCTTACGTTTGAGGGTGAGCAGGAGACAGAAGGAAAGCGGGATACCACCAAGCTTAAGGCGGCGTGTGTCAATATCATAAAGAATCCGATCATTATCTCTATTGTGCTTGGCGTTATTGTGGCGCTGATTGGCATTGATTTCCCGACGATCGTGGATAAGACGGTCAACTCGGTTGCACAGCTTGCAACACCGCTTGCGCTGATCGGACTGGGTGCCGGCTTTGAGGGCAGAAAAGCACTTGCAAAGATCCGCCCGACCTTGTGGGCATGTATGGTCAAGCTGGTCATACAGCCGCTTATCTTTCTTCCGGCGGCGGTCGCACTGGGCTTTCGCGGAGAGAAGATCATCGCGATACTGATCATGCTTGCAGCCCCGGCAACACCGAGCTGCTACATAATGGCTAAGAATATGAAAAATGATGGTGTGCTGACTGCCAGCATTATCGTAATGACAACTTTACTTGCAGCATTTACACTGACGGGCTGGATCTTCCTTTTGCGGTCATTCGGACTGATCTAAGGGAGCATCGGATGCCTTACAACTACGAATAGATCGAGGAAAACAGTATGGATATCACAGGTAGAAAATTATTTGTAAAAGCGCTTCAGGAAGAGGGAGTAGACACGATCTTCGGTTATCCGGGAGGTACGGTTACGGATCTTTTTGACGAGCTGTATAAGACGGAAAATATCGATCTTGTTCTGCCGCGGCATGAGCAGGGACTTATCCATGAGGCGGAGGGCTATGCAAAGTCTACCGGGCGCGTGGGCGTGTGTCTGGTAACGAGCGGACCGGGTGCAACGAACATCATAACAGGTCTTGCCGATGCGCATTATGACAATGTTCCGCTTGTCTGCTTTACGGGACAGGTTCCGTTATCCCTCATTGGAAATGATGCATTTCAGGAGGTAGATATTGTCGGGATGACGCGCAGCGTCACAAAGTACGGTGTGACCGTCAGAAACCGCGCGGATCTTGGACGCATCATCAAGATGGCATTTTACATCGCGCAGACCGGAAAGCCGGGACCGGTGTTGATTGATATCCCGAAGGACATCCAGACCGCGTCCGGATCATCCGAGTATCCGCAAAAGGTGGATATCCGTGGCTATAAGATCAACGATACGGTGCATGTCGGTCAGCTAAAGCGCGCATATAAGCTCTTAAAGAGCGCGAAGAAGCCGCTGATCCTAGCCGGTGGCGGCATCAATATCGCGCATGCGAATGTCAATCTGCTGAAGTTTGCAGAGATTTTGGATGTACCGGTGGTTACTACGATCATGGGAAAAGGCGCGATACCGACAAAGCACGCTCTTTATATCGGCAACTGCGGAATGCACGGAAAATATGCAGCCAACAAGGCGGTCAGCGAATGTGACGTCCTTTTTTCAATCGGAACGAGGTTTAACGACCGTATTACCGGAGACTTGAATGAATTTGCACCGAAGGCAAAGATCGTGCATATCGATGTGGATACCGCATCCATTTCCAGAAATGTCGTTGTAGATATTCCGGTTGTTGCGGATGCGAATACAGCTCTGGAAAAGCTGCTTGAATGGGCGGAGCCGAAGAACACACAGAGCTGGCAGAACCAGATCAAGATATGGGAGAATGAGAATCCATTAGCCATGCGAAGAGACCGCGGACTGACACCGCAGATGATCATGGAGCATATCAACTCCAACTTCCCGAAGGCTGTCTATGTCACGGATGTAGGACAGCATCAGATGTGGGCAACGCAGTACCTTGAGCTGGACGAGGACAGCAAGCTATTGACCTCCGGCGGACTCGGAACGATGGGCTTCGGACTTCCGGCTGCAATCGGAGCCAAGATCGCAAATCCGGACAAGGATGTTATCTGCATCAGCGGGGATGGCGGATTACAGATGAACATTCAGGAGCTGGCAACTGCGGTAACGCAGGAGGCAGGCGTTATCATCTGCGTTCTGAACAATTATTACCTTGGCATGGTACGGCAGATGCAGCAGCTATTTTATGGGAAGCGCTACTCTGCAACCTGTCTTCGCAGAAGAAAGGGCTGCCCGGCAGAGTGCAAGGGACCGAACGAAGCCTGCCCGCCGTACACACCGGATTTTGTCAAGCTGGTGGAAAGCTATGGCGGTACGGGAATCCGTGTGGAGAAGGAAGAAGATATCGATGCTGCTTTTACGGAGGCAAGAAAGCACAAGGATACGCCAACGCTTATTGAGTTTATGATCGCAACGGACGAGATTGTTCTTCCGATGGTAAAGAGCGGTAATCCGATGAGTGAAATGATTTTGAAGTAGGAGGTGGGAACATGTCTGATATGAAAAGCCGCTGGATAGCGTTGTATGTAGAAAATGAAGTCGGTGTTCTTGCAAAGGTTTCCGGTCTTTTTTCCGGGAAGTCCTACAATCTGCAGTCACTGACGGTTGGCACGACGGAGGACGAGACGGTCTCCCGTATGACCATCTGCGTAAAGAGTGATGATATTACGTTTGAGCAGATCAAGAAGCAGCTCAACCGCATGGTGGAGGTCATCAAGGTCATTGACCTTACGGATGTTCCACTTCACATGAAGGAGATCCTGTACGCGAAGGTGGAGCGGATCGATAAGGATGAGATCGCGCAGGTATTCCAGATCGCGCAGGTGTTCCGCATCGATGTGGTTGATATTGGCGAGAATGCGGTTATTCTGGAGAGCAAGCTGACGGAGCACCGCAACAATGAACTGATCGCGCTGCTTAAGGCAAAGTTTAAGAACAAGATCTCAATCGTGCGAGGCGGTGCGGTGGCGATAGAGTCCATAAGCACCGGATGCAGATAAGGCGCGTGCCATGATATAAGAAAAGACGTCAATGGAGCAGATTCCACAAGGGAAATGGTGTTCCGGAGACGTCTTTTTTGTGTTATAGGAAACTTTGTCCTCTCATAGGAAAATTCTTTTACAAATTATCTTGCCAGTACATCTAAAATCTCTCCGACATACATGGTGTGCATATCGTGATCACTGTACCATTTTCCGTTGATCTCGGAATCGATAAAGCTGTCCTCGGTGATCGGGACCGTAGCCATTTTACGGCAGAGCAGTACCAGCTTCGATTCATCCGGGTAAACCACTCCGTCAGAAAAAGCAGGGGTCAGACCGGCATCGTTCCACTTGTCGGTTCCTCGCCCGCTGTGACCGCCGCAGTATTTGAGAGCATCGTGGTGCTCCTCATCGAGAAAGGCGAGCGAGAAGGTATCTCCCTGATCAATAAATTCCTTGGTATAGCGTGAATCACGGATAAAGATGTAAGCGACATTTTTGCCCCACAGGACACCGACACCACCCCAGCTTACGGTCATGGTATTGCTCTTTTCCGGAGTGCCGGCGCTTACCAATGCCCAGTCTTTGCTTAAGCTGGTAAATGGGTTAAACGTAAGGGCTTCGATTGGCTGATGTGTAAATGTATGCATAAAAATGCTCCTTTCTTTGAAACTCTTGGTTCGTTATCATATTATACACCTTTTGGAAAGGTGGTGCATATACTTTAACGAGGGAACATAAAGGGTATTTTATGAAAAATTTGAGATATTTACAGGAAGATGCCATTGATCAGGGAACATTGCGCATCCGTGTAAATGGCAGATCGGAGGGAAATCCGGTCGAGGATGCGCGCATTTCCATTGGCTATACCGGTGATCCGTCGCAGCCGATCGAGGAGGTGATGACCGATGCATCAGGAAACACAGATACGCTTACACTTAATGCTCCGCCGGTCGAATACTCCATGGAACCGGGGGAGACACAGCCGTATGCCGAGTATACCATTACAGTGTCCGCGCCGGGGTACCGTTCCATCAATATTTCCGGTATTGAAGTCATGTCGGGGCAGTTGTCCATCCAGAAGGTGGAACTCGAGGCGGAGGATGCCGCGGGCAATGAGAAAGCCAATATTGCCATTCCGGATCATACCCTGTGGGGGAATTTTCCTCCCAAAATTCCGGAGGATGAGATAAAAACGGTTGCGGAGACGGGAGAGATCGTACTTAGCCGGGTGGTAATCCCGGAGTATGTGGTTGTGCATGCCGGCGGTCCGAATGACAACACCGCACCAAACTATTATGTGCGATACCGCGACTACATCAAAAATGTCGCGTCCAGTGAGATCTACGCGACCTGGCCGGATGCAACTATCCGTGCGAACGTGCTTGCCATTATGTCATTTACACTTAACCGGGTGTACACGGAGTGGTATCGGGGCAAAGGCAAAAATTTTACGATCACGAATTCTACCGCTTACGATCACGCCTTCACTTATGGAAGAAATATATTCCAGAGCATCTCAAATGTCGTAGATGAGATGTTTGAGAACTATCTGTCCCGCCCGAATGTGCGGCAGCCGATCCTGACGCAGTATTGTGACGGACAGAAGGTATCATGCCCGAACTGGATGACGCAGTGGGGATCAAAATACCTCGGCGATCAAGGCTATTCCGCGATCGAGATTCTGCGCTACTATTATGGAAGCGACATGTATATCAATGTGGCGGAGGAGATCTCCGGTATTCCGGCATCCTGGCCGGGCTATAACCTGACGGTCGGATCAACGGGAGCAAAGGTGCGCCAGATGCAGGAGCAGCTTGCCCGGATTTCCAAGAGTTATCCGGCAATCCCGACAATCCGTGCAGATGGTATCTACGGCAACAGAACCAAAGAAGCTGTCGAAGCTTTTCAAAGAGTGTTTGGACTTCCGGTGACAGGCGTGGTAGACTATAAGACATGGTATGAAATTTCCGCGATCTATGTGGCGGTAACACGCATTGCGGAATTGAACCAGTAGAGTACAAAGGGATAGATCAGCGGTGTGCCGAAGCTGCAAAGGCAGTCAGGCGCGCCGCAACAGGAGGATAGATCTGTGAAAAACTATCGAATCACAGTGGAATATGACGGAACGAGATACCGGGGATGGCAGGTACTCAAAAACAGTGATGCCACGATCCAGGGCAAATTGCAAAACGTGCTTGCCACGCTTGCGGGCTGCGAGATTGATGTGATCGGCTCCGGAAGGACGGATGCAGGGGTACATGCTATCGGGCAGGTGGCGAATTTTCATATACCGGAAGTGAAAAAGGAAGATGGGACAAGCTGCACCAGGGAGGATATCCGGGAGTATCTGAACCGTTATCTGCCGGAGGATATTGCGGTGACTGCGATCGACGAGGTGGACGAGCGTTTCCACAGCCGCTATCATGCCGAGGCAAAGACCTACCGCTACCGCATCCACACCAGCACGACTCCGAATGTGTTTGAGCGCAAATATGTATACACTTATCTGGATGCACCGCTTGACGTAGAGCGGATGAAAAAGGCAGCCGCGTATCTGGTCGGAACCTATGATTTCGCGTCCTTTTGTGGTAACCGGAAGATGAAAAAATCGACAGTCCGGACAATTTTTGCAATCGATATCCGATCCGATGAGCGGGAGATCGTGATCGACTATACCGGTGACGGATTTTTGCAAAACATGATCCGGATCATAACCGGGACGCTGATCGAGATTGGAAGCGGACGGCTCGCACCGGAGGATATGGAGCAGATAAGAGACGCAAGGGATCGCGCAAGCGCCGGATATACAGCACCGCCACAGGGGCTGATGCTGATGGAGGTAACGTATGGAAAAATGGGTAGTTGTAAATAAAGGGGCGGACTTTGCAGGAATCGGCAAACGGTTCGGCATTGATCCGGTCACGGCACGCGTGATACGCAACCGGGGGCTGACGGACGAAGCGGAGATTGAACGGTACTTAAATGGAACGCTTGGGGATCTTTGTAATCCGCACCTGCTAAAGGACGCCGATCTGCTTGTGGATATTTTGCTGGAGAAAATCAAGGAGCACGCGCCGATCCGCATCATCGGGGACTACGATATCGACGGCGTGATGTCCTCCTATATTCTGGTGAAGGCGCTGCGGCGCGCCGGGGCAGAGGCGAGTGTGCGTATCCCTGACCGCATTGCGGATGGGTATGGTCTGAATGAGCATCTGATCACACAGGCGCGGGATGAGGGGATGGATACGATCCTGACCTGTGATAACGGAATTGCCGCGCTGGATGAGATCGCGCTTGCAAAATCGCTCGGAATGACGGTGCTTGTGACCGACCACCATGAGATTCCGTTTACGGAGGAAAACGGGGTAAAAATTGAAAAGAAAAGTCTGGCGGATGCCATTGTAAATCCGCATCAGGCGGCGTGTACATATCCAAACAAAAACCTGTGCGGAGCAGCAGTTGCGTGGAAGGTGGTCTGTATCCTTTTTGAACGCCTGCATATTGCAAAGGAGGAAGCGGAGAGCTTTCTGGAGCATGTTGCGTTTGCAACGGTGGGCGACATCATGAGCCTGACCGGGGAGAACCGCATACTGGTAAAGGAAGGCTTAAAGCGGATACACCACACCCAAAACATCGGGCTTCGTGCACTGATCGCGCAGTGTGGTCTGGAACCGGCGCAGATCGAGGCGTATCACTTTGGCTACGTTTTGGGACCGTGCATCAACGCGAGCGGCAGACTGGATACCGCCAAGCGGGCGTTGGAGCTTTTGCTTTCGGATTCGATGGATGCGGCGGTCGTGGCGGCAAATGAGCTGGTCAGCTTAAACGCGGAGCGCAAGGAACTGACGCTTGAGGGTGTGGAGCTGGCAAAGCGGCTGTATGAGGAAGAGGGCTATGAGAAGGACGCTGTGCTTGTGATGTATCTTCCAGAGGTTCACGAGAGCATCGCCGGGATCATCGCCGGAAGAATCCGGGAGACCTATTATAAGCCGACCTTTATCCTGACAAAGGGTGCGGAGGGAGTCAAAGGCTCCGGGCGCTCGACGGAATGCTATTCCATGTATGAGGAGCTTTGTAAGTGCGAGCAGCTGCTGACCAAGTTCGGAGGTCATCCGATGGCGGCGGGGCTGTCTTTACCGGAAGAAAATGTGGCATTGCTGCGGCAGCAGCTCAACGCAAATTGCAGCCTGACAAAGGAACAGCAGATTCCGAGAATACGGATCGATGTTCCGATGCCGGTGGATTATGTGAGCATGGATCTGATACGGGAGCTTCATATCTTAGAGCCTTTCGGGAAGGACAATGAGCAGCCTGTTTTTGCGGACAAGCATCTGCATGTTGTGCGGATGTGGCTGGTCGGGAAAAATCAAAATGTTCTCCGGCTGACCTTGCAGACGCAGCAGAGTAAGATAAATGCCATCTACTTTGGCGATATTAAGGCGTGGGAGCAATTTGTAAACGAGCGGTTCGGAAATGAACAGTTAAAAGCCGCTTATGCGGGGCGGGAGAACTGTATCGAGATTTCCGCGGTATACCGCCCGAAGATCAACGAGTTTCACGGACAGGAAAGTATTCAGTTTGAAATCCGAAACTATTGCTAAAAACCGAAAATCATTGTAAAATCATAATGTATGTGTTCGGGAGGCTTAACGAATGTTTGGAAAGAAAAAATTTAGCAGAGAAGAACTGGAACAGGCAGAAAAGAATATTGAACAGGGCAACCAGCTGATTTTGGAATTTTCCGGAAAAAAGGATTGGGTTAATTCCAATTATGATAGAATCAGCCAGTCAAGACAGCAGATGGAGTCCGATATGGACCGGATTCTGGAGCATATCAACTCTGCCTCCGAGGAAGCAAAGAATGCGAGCGAGGTCACGATAGCGCTGTCACAGGATCTGGATGCGCTGTATGAGCGTATGCAGACGGCAGAATCGGATTACCGCAAGACCAAGGAGCGCATCGGGGAACAGTTGACCGAATGTCAGAATCTGGTGGAGGAGAACAAGCACTTTACGACTCCTTCCAAGTATTTAAGCGAGCTGCCGAACCAGCTGCGCACCTGCAATAGCGGCTATCGCGCAACCCTTTCAACGATGAGCGAGCAGGGAAAGCAGATGGGTGTGCTTGCGCTTAACGCAGCGATCGAAGCGGGAAGAATGGGGGAGCAGGGGCGGCAGTTTGTCACCGCAGCGGAGGAAATCCGCAACTACTCGAAGCACTATGAGGAGTCTGCAAAGGAATTGCAGGAGCAGCTTGCCGCATCCGATGCAAAGATCGCAGAGATGGAGGAGGTCATCCACCATCTGATCGGACTGCTCAAGGAGAGCAATATGGGAAGCGCCCACATATTAAAGGAGCTTTCGGGCTTGCAAAAGCATGTGGAGCAGTGTGCGGATATTGATTTTTCCAACGATGTCAAACAGATGCGCCAGACGGTTACACAGCTTCGGAACAGCTCTGAGGAGATTATCAAGTCGGAGGAGCGCAGCCGGATGCAGATGGAAGATATCGCAGAGGAAGTGGAGAGCCAGAAGAAGAGCGAACAGGAAGTGGTTGGGGAACTGCAGAAGCTGTTTTATGCGACAGGCTTATATGTTGAGCTCTTGAACAAGGGGGAGGAACAATAAGTTGAGAACAGAGAATTTTACTTTTTTATCCACAGATAAAAAGACAAATATCCATGCGGTGAAGTGGACACCGGATTCCGGTGAGTACCATGCGATCTTACAGATCACACATGGGATGATAGAGTATATCGAGCGCTATGCACAGTTTGCCGAGTTTTTGACGGAGCAGGGGTATATGGTAGTCGGACACGATCATCTCGGTCACGGGCAGTCGGTTGCGACACAGGAGGACTGGGGATATGTGGGACATCCGAAGCCGAGCGACCTGCTGGTGGAGGATATGCACAAGCTGCGCACGCTGATCCAGGGAGAGAATGCGGAGGTGCCATATTTCATGCTGGCACACAGTATGGGCTCTTATATGCTGCGCAAGTATCTTACCATCCACCCGGAGAAGCTAAAGGGTGCGATCATCATGGGAACCGGAATGGTGCCGGATTCCACGACACGGATCGGGATGTTTACGGTAAAGTTTCTCTCTATTTTCAGAGGCTGGCATTACCGGAGCAAGTTTGTTGCAGACGCGGCGTTCGGAAAGCCGTACCGCCGGTATGACCTGACAGGAAAGACGCTTTCCAATAGCTGGCTTACCAAGGACGAGGACATTGTGAAGTCGTACTATTCAGATCCGAGATGTACCTTCCGGTTTACAATCAACGGCTATCAGGCGCTTTTCGAGGCGGTACTTTATGATGGACAGCCGGAAAATGCTGCCAAGATCCCGAAAGACCTGCCACTGTTTATTGTGTCCGGGGAGGATGATCCGGTTGGGGATCTCGGAGTTGGTGTTAAGAAGGTGTACGATCTGTACAAGGATGCCGGGATCGAGGACATCACCTATAAGCTGTACGAGAAGGATCGGCATGAGATCTTAAACGAGCTGGACAAAAAGACGGTCTATGCAGATATCCTTTCGTGGATGAATATCCGGATGTAGCAAAATAAAAGAGCCTGAACACTTGAAAAATAGAAGTGTTCAGGCTTTTTAACATTATGGAAAATATATCCAAAGTCACTTTTGATCTTTTATGCCTGCGGCAGACGGTCGCGGAAGCTTGAGGTACGTTTTGCCGCTCTGCGGGTAACCTTTACCGTGTCGCGCAGATAAATAACCCGGTACATAACGGCACTCAACAGAAGCGCGGTCAGCACATCGAAGGTAGAGTGCTGCTTGATGAACATCGTGGATAAAATGATGGAGAACATCAAAATAAATGAGATGGTCTTTACCTTTTTATCCTTGCCGAAGCGCTCGCTGTTTACGACTGCGAGGTGGACACCAACGGAGTTGTATACATGGATGCTCGGAAACAGATTGGTGGCGGTGTCTGTGCTGTACAGGAACGCACACAATCTTGTGAAAATGTTATCGCGCTCAAAGGTGGTCGGCCGTAAGTAATGACCGTTTGGATACAGCGTGGAGATCAGCAGGAAAAGTGTCATTCCGGTGAAGAGGAATGCACATAACCGGTTGAAGTCACGCTTGTTATGTAACGCAAAGTATGTAACACCCCATGCCACATAGCCAAACCAAAGAAAATACGGGACAACGAAAACCTCGCAGAACGGGATCAGGTCGTCCAGATGGGTGTGGATCACATGAAAATGCGACGTGACAGCTGTCTCAACATACTTAAACCAGATCAGGTACACAATAAAGTACGATAAGATCCATAAATGCTTATTCTTTTGACAAAAGGTTTTTATACGCGTGATGATGTTTTGCATAATCTACCTCCTATTCAAATCTGAATGGATTATAGCACTGTGTTATTTTATTCACAATGCCTTTTGGCGTATCTTAATAAATCTTATGAATTTCTTAATAAATCAGGCTTTTCCGGAAAGGTAGTTTGTGCAAAAAAACAATGGCATTTTGTTTGACATTATTTCAGCGGCTTGTATAATAGAAAAGGTATGCATAGATAGGATATAGGATGATATGCAGTCGGCATATCTTGGTGAAAGGATTGTTACATATTATGAAAAGTAAGGCACGAAAGAAGATAATCGGAATTGTTCTGTTGATTCTCCTTTTGCTTCTGGCAGCGGGATATATCGCGGTATCTGTTTATTACAGAAGCCATTTTTATAACGGAACAACGATCAACGATATTGACGTATCCAATTATTCCATCGAGGACGTCAAGAACGTGATCACCTCCGGGACAGATACATATGCCCTTACATTGGAAGGAAGAAACGGTGTATCGGAAGTGATCGAAGGCTCCGCGATCGATCTGAAGCCGGTGTGGAACGGCGAGGTTGAGAGTCTTTTGGAGCAGCAGAGCGGATTCGCATGGCTGGTCAAGGAATTTCAGCCGGATGCTTACAAGCTTGAGACGATGATTGGGTTTGATTCGGAAAAGTTAAAGAGTGTTCTGGAATCGCTTCCATTTATGAAGCCGGAGAACCAGGTGGCACCGCAGGATGCTGCAATATCTGAGTACATTCCGCAAAAGGGATATGAGCTTATTCCAAGTCAGGAAGGCACAACGCTCAAGGAGGAGGTTCTGCTTGCGGCGATGGATGAAGCGATCGATAGTCTGGCAGCCACCCTTAATATCGAGGAGACGGGCTGCTACGATGAACCGGCAGTCTTGGACGATGACGCGGCACTTAACAGCCGCATTGATACGTTAAATGAATATTGTCAGGCGAAGATTACATATACGGTCGGAGACGATGTCTTTGATCTGGACGCAGATACCTACCATGAGTGGTTTATCATCGGTGATGATGGAAGCATCACGATCGATGGCGGGCTGGCAAGGGATTATGTGAAGTCGCTCGGACACAAGTACAATACCTGTTACTCTACGCGCAACTTTGAGACTTCTTACGGACAGACCGTAAAGATCGACAATAGTGATTATGGCTGGAAGGTTGACTATGATACCGAGACGGCGCAGGTGATCGAGGAGATCAATTCCCATACGGTGACAACAAGAGACTTGAATTACCTTATGGTTGCAAATTCGCACAACAGCCCGGACTATGGGGACTCTTATGTCGAGATTAACCTCACCTCACAGCATCTGTTCTTATATAAGGATGGGGAACTTGTGATCGAGACGGATTTCGTATCCGGGCGCGTGATCCGTGGCAATGCGACACCTTGCGGAATCTTCGGGCTTACCTATAAGACAAAGGACGCGACGCTCCGTGGTTCTACCTATGAGTCGCATGTAGACTACTGGATGCCATTCAACGGCAATATCGGAATGCATGATGCGACCTGGCGATCTACGTTTGGCGCGGCGATCTACATCAGAAATGGTTCGCACGGATGCATCAATCTGCCACACAGCGCGGCGGAGACGATCTACAATGCGATCGAGAAGGATTACCCGGTTATCGTATACGAGCTTCCGGGAACTGAGAGTGAAAAGGGCAAGGCGCAGATCGCCGCTTATGACGTGATCGACCTGATCGATGCGATCGGCACTGTGACGAAGGAGTCCGGCGACAAGATCGAAGCTGCAAGAACTGCTTACGATGCGCTTACCGACCTTGGCAAGGGCTACGTCAAGAACAAGGATACCTTGACTGCGGCGGAGACGGCTTACAAGAAGCTTGTCAAGGATGACGGCAAGAAGACTGACAAGTCCGACAGCAAGAAGGACAATAAGAAGGAAGAGACAAAAGAAGACAAGAACAAGGATAAGTCGGTAGCCGATGATAAAACGACCGACGATAAAGCAACCGAGACAGATGCCGAGGAAGGCGAAGGCGCGGACGAATCCTAAAAAGTACAGAATGGAATGAATTTGAAGGGCGTTCGTCTGGATGGAAAAGCGAAAATGCTGATTGAACGAATGAAAGAGAACCCTTTTCAAAATCCCCCGCCATACGAGGCTCTAGTCGGAAATTTACAGGGCGTATATTCTAGGCGAATCAACATACAGCATCGGTTGGTTTACCAGGTGTATGATGATCCTGTCGAATTGGACGGCATCATGTATGAGGGAACGGTAAAGATTATCAGAATGTGGACGCATTATGACGGAGTGCGTTAAAGACAACAAGCACCAGCGGAAAGAAGCATCTTTCTGCTGGTGCTTGTTTTTTGTTGCGCGCCGGCAGGCGCACAACCTTGACCGGTTATTCCCCATCAATTTCCAATATTGCAAGCCCCCACGGATCTAGCGTAACCGCCTCTTTTGCGGCAACGGCTGTATCGGAGAGCAGTTCGGTTGCAGGCTGGCCGATATTGGTGACCGTCTGCTCCTTGGCGGAGTAGTTCAGCAGATAGACGATATGCTTTCCAAGGTCATTGATTCCCTGCTTGATGCTGACCGGGTAGGTGGCATCGAAGGAGAGCTTTGCTGTCTCGGAAAGCCGGATCTTGCGGAAGAAGCCGTCAAGCATCTGAATCAGCACCGCCTCGTCAAATAGTGTGGCAAGGTAGAGCGTATGACCGTCGCCGTAGCTGTTTTCTGCCGCTGCGGCATAGCGGTTCCACACCGGATGCCCGTAGGCCGCAACAGGAGAAGCCTCATCACAGGTGATAAGCTCCATCCATTCTCTGGCATTTCCGGTTACACCATTGCAGCTTACCGTCACGTCCTTCGGGTACGTAAACTGGTCGTAGTGTAAGCCGAAGGTCTTGTGCAGGATATGCGGCTGTGTGTCATGGTAGATCTTAAGGTGCGCATCGGAAAAAGCGCTCTTGTAGGTCATGACCAGATTGCCGCCGTCCCTGACATAGGCATCCATCGCCGTAAGCAGGGATTCCGGAGCGCTGTACAGCGCCGGGACAAGCACACAGTCATATTCTTTGAGCAGTGAGGCATCCGCAGGAATGACATCGTACTCGATATTCATGCGGAAAAGTGCGTCGCACAGCCAGCGGAAAACGGTATTGTAGCTATGCTCTTTCAAGGTCTCCGTCGGGAAGTTGGTAAGTGCGGTCAGGGACGAATTATCCGCCATGACGGCAACACGGTTGACTTTTTTCAGGTTCTTTATGTGGGCACCAATGCGCTTCCACTCATTTCCGACAATGCTGCACTCGCGGTAGGTCTCATTCTCGGAAAAGTCGTGGGAGAGGACACCCTTCCAGTAGCTCTCCAATGAATTGTGGATGGAATGCCAATGCCAGTATTCCACGCAGTTAGCGCCGTTTGCAATGTGGCTGTATGCCTGAAGGCGGAGCTGCCCCGGATAAGGAAGCCAAGCCTGATTGCCCTGCGCCTCGGTCTCAAGGACAAAGTAGTTGTCGCGCATGAGGCTGCGGGAGATATTTCCACAAGCCGTGATCTCACAGCCGGTCAGAGCATCCTGTGATGGGTGATAGATGTCGCAGCCCGCAACATCCATACATTTGCAAGCCTGCCACTGATCAACCTCCGGCTGAATGCCAAAGGAGGTGCCGACCCACGAATAGTCAAAGTTCTGGGTGATGAACTGGTCGGGACGCTTATAGCTGGCTACGATATCCGCCTGCCACTGCAGAAAATCAGTTACCAGCTTGCGCTGGAAGCGGGAGTATTCTGCGGCAAGGCTTGCGTTGATGGTTCCGCGGATGTCCGGGAAATCCTCCCAGCTGTCTACGCGGTTGCTCCAGTAATCCAGTCCAAATTCGTGGTTGAACTCGGAAATATCCGGGAACTTTTTCTTAAGCTCCTCCACGAACATCTGCTGTGCGTGTACACCGCAGGTATCGTAGGATTTTGTCTCATTATCGAGCTGGAAGCCGATGACATGCGGTTCATCTCTGACTTCCTGCATCAGCTTCTCGATGATGATCTTCGCGTGCTCCAAATAAACCGGGTTGGTGATGTCCATATTCTGGCGGCGTCCGTAACGCTCCGGACCGTTGTGCGTGACGGCGAGAATGTCGTCCGACTTTTTGGCAAGCCAGCTTGGAATCGCGTAGGTAGGTGTGCCGACGATGACCGAGATATTATGGCGCCTGGCAGCGTCCAACATACGGTGAAGGCTGGTAAAATTGAATACCCCCTCCTGTGGCTCCCAGGTGCTCCAGGTGGATTCTGCGATACGGATGAGATTCATTCCGGCACGCTCCATCATCTCCATATCCGTCTCGATGCGGTCATACGGAATGTATTCGTCATAGTAGGCTGCCCCATAGAACAGTTTATCTGTTTTCATAAAAACCTCCTGACATTTAAGCTCAGTTGCGCAAGTATTCTGCTAGGTTAAGTATAGCATGAAAAGCACCTGTGACAAGGCAAAAAAGCAAGATTGACGGAATATGCAAAAAATGCGGTATTTTTTGGTAAAAAAACCGATTGACATTTCTGCGCAAAACTATGAAAATGTAATTGCGCAACATGCCGATATATTGCGCATAAAATGGGTTTAGACGAAAACGAGAAAGATGGGGAACTGCAAAATGAGTAAAAACATTACGATATCAGATGTCGCGGAGGCACTTGGGGTATCGAAAACAACGGTCAGCCGCGCAATCTCCGGCAAGGGAAGGATCGGCGAGGCTACGCGGCAAAGGGTAATGGAATATATCACGGAGCATGACTACAAGCCGAATGTCATCGCAAAGGGGCTTGCGCAGTCAAAGACGTACAATATATGTGTGGTGATGCCGGGCAATTATGCGCTGGTGGATCTTCCGTTCTTCCAGGAGGCAATCATGGGGATTCAGGAGATCGCGGGAATGATGGAGTACGATATCCTGCTCTGCATCTCGCAGGAGAATGATGTCAGCAGCCTGGAGCGCATTTTGTCCAATCGCAAGGTGGACGGCGTGATCCTGCTTCGAACCTTTGTGAAGGATGCACAGATCGAGCTGCTGTCCTCCAGAAACATTCCGTTTGTGACGGCAGGAAGCACCGAGTACAAGAACGTCATACAGATCGACCATGATCATAGAAATGCGTGCCGGGAGCTGACCTCCATCATCTTAATGCGGGGGATGGAGCGCATCGCACTGCTTGGGGGCAATGAGAGCTTTGTCGTAAACAGGAGCCGTTTTCAGGGCTTTGAGGAGGCATATGCCCAGATGGGAAAGCAGTGCGAGCCGGATCTTATCTATATGAATCTGGAGAGCAAAGCGTTTATGGACCGGGCGGTGGAGTCTGCTATGGATCAGAAGGTGGACTGCATTCTGTGCATGGATGATGCAATCTGCAGCCAGGTGCTTCGCAAGCTGCGTCAGGAGCATATCAAGGTGCCAAGAGATGTGAGGGTTGCTTCCTTCTACAACAGCTCTGTCCTTGAGAACAACATTCCGTCGATCACTTCACTGTCATTTGATGCGCGGGAGCTTGGAAGCGCTGTCTGCAAAAATCTGCTCGCGCAGATCGAGGAGGAAAATGTGAAGGAGCGGACGTTACTTTCTTATGAAGTCGTTCTGAAGGAGTCCACGAAATAAGAAAAAGACGCAAATTCGCGCAAACGGGCGCAAAGGCGTGCTATAATGCCTGAAAATGCGCGGAATGACAACCTAAAATACAATAAAAACCTTTATTTTTAAGGAAAACAACCGGTTGCGCAAAAGAAAACGGATTGCGCAGCCGGTTTGTGAATTCCTAACAAAAAAAAGAAACAAAAATATCCAAAATTACCATTGACAATCGAAAGACGTGTTGCTATACTGAGACCATAGAACAACCGATTGCGCAAAGTGATGAGCAATAAAAGCTGTATATGGAACGACATACAGGGCAGGCACCGGTTGCAAACAAACATAATCTACAACACACAATTACCACATGGAGGGAAAGAAGATGGACAAATTTGTTGTCAACATTATCCATCGTCCAGAGATGGTTCCGGAGTATTCCGCAACTGTTACCGGACAGGGCAAGGAAGAGGATATCGGAGACAAGAAGCTGATTTCTGAATCACTTGACATTTTCAAGACGCAGCAGAGACTGGCACATGAGAACGGACTTAAGGTTACGATCCAGATGACCTACGCAGCTCTTTTTAATCAGGAAGCTGTTGAGATCGCAAAGCATGACCATGAAGTATACGGCGATGAGATCGCACTTTCTTTGCTCGGACTTCCTTGCGAGGAGTTCCGTGAGAAGTATAAGACCAAGGATTTCTGTATCTGGATGTTCTCGATGGAGGACAAGAAGGCGATCGTCAATGACGTTTTCGAGAAGTTCCATGACGCATTCGGATTTTATCCGGAATCAACCGGTTCTTACTAC
The DNA here is from genome assembly GCA_934307695.1 of uncultured Agathobacter sp. Classification (GTDB taxonomy): domain Bacteria; phylum Bacillota; class Clostridia; order Lachnospirales; family Lachnospiraceae; genus Roseburia. The sequence continues at coordinate 26,945 of CAKRCS010000013.1, forward strand.
ATGGACGCAGATCTGACCAACTACATCAAGGAGCAGTACCCGATGGTTAAGTGTGCGGTTGCTACCTGCTGGGAAGAAGGACCGAAGGCATACCACACCTGCAACAACTCCTGGTACACATTATTCGATGGCGGCCCATGGGCACCGTGGATCCCTTCTAAGCAGAATACACATGCACCGGCTGCAAACGCAGCAGAGGACAGCGGAATCGTTGCAATCCCGCATCTTTCCCGTGACCTTATCGCATGCTACGACGGAAATGGCTCCAACTTCGGAACACATCCGCAGAACGTACTCCGTGGTATGATCTATGATACAAAGACCTGGGAGTATCCATACCTTTACAACCTGATCGACCAGTATCGTGATCTTGAGAAGTATAACAACGGATATTCCTACAACATGATGTTCGTAGGACCGGGCTGGATGAACAAGATGGGACGCTGGGAGCAGCCGTATGAGCTTCTTCTTAAGTCTTATTCCGATGGCTGCGCTTACTACGGCAAGCTCAAGAAGGAAGGCAAGCTCGTTGATATGACCATGTCTGAGTTTGCAGATTATTACAGAGAGAAGAAGGGCGTAAATGCCGGCAACTACAACGAGCCGGAGTGCGCACCTTGGAGAGATATCCTTTACGGATCTGACAAGCAGTTATTCTGGTACTGCGATCCATACATGAGAGCGTGTGTCAACATGGATCAGGGCGGTGCGATCGTAGATCTTCGTCCTTATGTTGCCAAGCTTGAGTGGCCGGTAGGAATCGGAACAAAGCATGTACAGGATGCTTCTTATCCATTCCTGATCCAGGAGAAGTACCGTGCAGGATACTTCACACACTACGCAGGAGCAGGTACTGTCCGCTCTGCTAAGCTCTCTTATCAGGGAGAGGAAGTTGACCTTTGCCTCTGCCCGACACACTGCCACTTCTCAGAGGAGATGATCGATGGCAAGAAGAACCGTGTCCTTACCCTTGATCCGGTAGAGATCCAGTTCTACGGCGTAACCGTTAAGCTTCAGACAAAGGAATACTTTGAAGAAGGATCTTCCAGCATCAAGATCGAGCGTAACATCTTAGAGATCAGTGATCCAAATGCAGAGATCTATCTTGATGAGTACATTACCGCATGCTACGGTACAACCGAGTATCCGGAGGATATGACCGGCATCACCTTAAAGTGCGAGGGAGAGAACGAGCAGACCATCAATTACGAGTACAAGTGCCGCGATGCCAAGGTAGAGGGCGCAAGTGCAGTAAGTGCAGTGATCCCGGCGATCCAGACTAAGGTTTCCCTTACTCCGTCCGCAAAGGCATTGGGTTACGTTGAAGAGGGATATGCATTCTCACCAATGTTTAAGTTGGGATACAAGAAGAAGATTTCTGATAAGGAGGTATTTGCAACATGGCTCAACTTGGAAAAGGCAAATTAAATTACAGATGTCCATCCTGCTTTATGCGAGACCTCGACATCGATATGTTCTATAACAAAGACACCGGTATTTACAGCTGCATCCGCTGCCAGTTCAGAGGAGACGAGGCGAAGGTACTTGAGTGGAATGAAAAAGTAAGAGAGCGTTATGGCGCTATGTACGAGAGATTCGACAAGTTCGATTTCGATTAAATTGAAGCAGGAAAGAGGCAGCCAGGCTGAAAAAACGCGGGACTGCCTCTTTTTTTACTCTATACTTTAGAAGAAACCTTTGAATGCTAAGAAATGGAGATTCACTTTTATGGCAAGGAAAAAGAAAGAGATAATGGAATTACGATTCTATGAAGTGCCACAGGGTGAGACAGTGTTAGCACTGCTGGGTGATAAATGGAATCGCGTATACGGACATGAGGAGCTGCATCTGCATTTTCACAATCTGATGGAGATAGGTGTCTGCCGGAGAGGTGCAGGACGGCTGTTGTTTGAGGAAGAGGAACACCGGTATGCGGACGGACTGATCTCTGTCATTCCGGAGAATTGTCCGCACACGACGATCAGTGACGGGGAAAAGCCAAATGCGTGGGAGTATCTGTTTTTTGATCCGAAGGAGATCGTCGAGGAGCTTTTTCCGGACAATGCGATATACCGTGGCGAAGTGCTGGATAAGATCAACAAGCTTCCGCGCCTGCTTGAGGCGAAGGAGCATGCGTCACTTGCAAGAATCGTGGATGCGATCATGGAAGAGGCAGGAGAGAAAAAGACCTACTACAAAAAGGCAATCCGCCAGTATGTCCATCTGCTGATCTACGAGCTGATCCGGCTAAGCAACGGGCTTTTGGATTACGAAGATCCGTCACCAAGAAAGTCAAACGGTATGCAGATCGCTGCGGCATTGGAATATATCAACCGGCAATATGCGCAGCAGTTAAAGGTTAAGGATCTCGCAGATGTGTGTGGGATGAGTGAGACACATTTCCGGAGGATATTCGAGGAGTATGTCAATATGTCCCCGATGGACTACCTGAATCTGGTCCGCATACAAAGGGCGTGCGAGCTTATGAAAAAGAATAATGACTCTATGGATGTGATCGCGGCGAAATGCGGATTTACAACGACCTCCACATTTAACCGCAACTTTAAAAAGTATCTGGAGACTTCTCCTTATCAATGGAAGATCAACCCGGATAATTATGAACGCAAGATAAGAGGTTATCATATTACTGCACTGAAAGGATGGTAAGGAGGAAGTACCGGCAATGAAGGAGTTTGATTATAACATCATAAAAGATCCGACGGTGTTTGCGGTAAACCGCCGGGAAGCTCATTCCGATCACATTACATATCGGAATGATATGGAGCTGCTGTCGCGGGAGTCAACGCTTCGAAGCAGCTTAAACGGATTGTGGAAGTTTGATTATGCGAAGAACATGCAGCTTGCAGCGGAAGGCTTTGAGGCAGAGGACTTCGACTGCAGGGCGTGGGATGAGATTTATGTTCCTGCACATCTGCAGATGGAGGGCTACGACAAGCCGCATTATACGAACACAACCTATCCGTGGGAGGGACAGGAGTTTGTCAAGCCGGGACAGATCCCGGAGCGGTTCAACCCGGTTGCAAGCTATGTGAAATATTTCACAGTCCCGGAGCAGTTAAAGGGCAACCGGATCGTGATCTCCTTCCAAGGTGTGGAGAGCGGATTTGCGGTATGGTTAAACGGCAGCTTCGTCGGATACAGCGAGGATTCCTTTGATGCATCCGAGTTCGAGCTTACGCCTTATCTGAAGGAGGGCGAGAACAAGCTGGCTGTGCGTGTGTGGAAATGGACAGCGAGCAGTTGGTGCGAGGATCAGGACTTTTTCCGGTTCTCCGGTATTTTCCGCGATGTCTATCTGTATGCAATCCCGGCTGCGCATGTGAGTGATATAAAGATGGTTCCGGTGCTTTCCGAGGATTACGGCAAGGGAACCTTGCAGATGGAGTTTGCTGCCGAGGGCGCAGGAAGCCTTGAGGTTACAGTGTATGACGCAGCGCTCCGCGTCAAAAAGAAAGCGTATACGACCGGATGCGAGGAGCCTGTGATCGCACAGACGACACTTACCTTTTCCGGGGAAAGCCGCGTGAGTGACAATATAGAAGTTGAGCTTCCGAAGCTGTGGAGTGCGGAGGAGCCCTGGCTGTACGCAGTAAAGCTCACGGTTAAGGACGAAGCGGGCAATGCCACCGAGGTTACAAAGCAGGATATTGGCTTCCGCGTATTTGCGATGGCCGACGGAATCATGCAGTTAAACGGCAGGCGCATTGTATTTAAGGGCGTAAACCGCCATGAATTCAGTTCGATCAGCGGACGTGTGCCGAACCGCAGGGAAGTGATCAAGGATATCGTGACGATGAAGCAGCACAATATCAATGCGATCCGTACCAGCCACTATCCGGATGACGCACTGCTCTATGAGCTGTGCGATATTTACGGTATTTATCTGATCGCGGAGAATAACATGGAATCCCACGGGGCATGGGAGGCTTCGGAAAAGACCGGCGATGATGCATTCTTAGTGCCGGGAGATAAGGACGAGTGGCTTGCGATGATGCTCGACCGCGTCAACTCCTGCTATCAGGCAAACAAGAACCATCCGTCTATCCTTATCTGGTCTTGCGGCAACGAGTCTTACGGCGGAAAAGTGATCCATGAGATGTCACAGAAGTTCCACGCGCTTGATCCGTACCGACTGGTGCATTACGAGGGAGTCTTCCATGACCGCCGCTACAACGATACGAGTGATATGGAAAGCCAGATGTATACCAGTGTGGAGAACATCCGGAAGTTTCTGGCGGAGAATACGGAAAAGCCGTTCATCTGCTGCGAGTATTCCCATGCGATGGGAAATTCCTGCGGCGGAATGCACAAGTACACAGATCTGACTGACACGGAGCCGAGATACCAGGGTGGATTTATCTGGGATTACATTGACCAGACCATCTACAAGAAAGACCGTTACGGTAAGTGGTTCCTTGCGTATGGCGGAGATTTCGGGGAGCGACCGAACGATGGCAATTTCAGCGGAAACGGCATCTGCTATGGCGGAGACCGGAATCCGTCCCCGAAAATGCAGGAGGTTAAATTCAACTATCAGAACATTTCGGTTGTGTTTGATGGTATGCATTTTACGATCATAAACAAGAACCTTTTTGTAGATACGGATACGTTTGATTCCTATGTGATCCTTCAGAAAAACGGAAAGGAAATCTATCGCGTGGACGGCGCATATGAGGTCGCTCCGCAAACGTCTGCTACCTTTGATATCCCGGCAGAGCTTCGCGTGCTTATGGAAGGACAGAAGGATGCGGAATATGCAGTGCTGGTTACCTTTGTACTGAAGGAGGACACACTCTGGGCGAAGCGGGGACACGAGGTGGCATTCGGACAGCAGGTATTTAAGCAGGAGGTAATGCCTTACACCTGCGAGCTTCCGGTCGAGCTGGTGGACGGAATCAACAACATCGGTGTGCGCGGCACAGATTTCTCTGCAATCTTCTCAAAGGTCGGAGCAGGACTTATCTCTTATGTGTACGGCGGTGTGGAGATGCTAGAGCGTGTTCCGGTGCCGAATTTCTGGAGAGCCCCGGTGGACAATGACAACGGAAATCTCATGCAGCTTCGGTATGCGCAGTGGAAGATCGCAAGTATGTATGTGTCCACGAAGCGCGCAGATCACCCGAATGCGGATGTCCCGAAGATCGAGAAGCTTGACCACAGCGTGCGTGTGACTTATGCTTACTATATGCCTACGACACCGGCAAGCAGCTGCGAGGTAAGCTACGAGGTATTTGGCGACGGAACGATCCAGACGACATTGACCTACGATCCGGTGAAGGAGCTTTCCGATATGCCGGAATTTGGAATGCTGTTCAAGCTGAATGCAGATTATGATACCGTACAGTGGTATGGACTCGGCGGGCAGGAGACCTACGCAGACCGCAAGCGTGGCGGTAAGCTGGGCGTGTATGAGAATAAGGTGGCTGACAATATGGCAGAATACCTTGTACCGCAGGAATGCGGAAACAAGTGCGATGTGCGCTACGCAAAGGTTGTGGACAAGAAGGAAAGAGGCATGATCTTCTTCGGAGATGAGCTGTCATTTTCTGCATTGCCGTACACCCCGCACGAACTGGAAAATGCCGCACATCACTATGAGCTGCCGCAGGTACATTATACGGTCGTGCGCGTAGCACAGCAGCAGATGGGTGTGTCCGGTGACGACAGCTGGGGCGCAAGGGTACATCCGGAGTATCTGGTCGATGTTTCCGGACGAAAGGTATTTACCTTCTGCTTCCGTGGAATCTAGTATGACCTTTTGAATACGATATAAATGAGACGAGGGAGAAAATATGAGTAAGTTTATCAAAGGAATGGATTTATCAACCTTACTTGAAGTTGAGCGCTGCGGCGGCAGGTTCTATGATCACGGCAGGGAGCGCGATCTGCTCGATATTATGAGAGACTATGACGTTGACACCATCCGGCTCCGTCTGTGGAATGATCCGAAATCCGAAGCCGGAGAGCCGTATGGAGCGGGCAACAACGATCTTTCCGAGACGATCGCGCTCGGAAAGCGTGTATCGGATGCGGGCTTTGGCGTGCTGCTCAATTTCCATTACAGCGATTTCTGGGCAGATCCGGGCAAGCAGATCAAGCCAAAGGCATGGGCTTCCTACGGTGTGGAGGAACTGGAGCAGGCAGTTTATGACTACACGAAGGATTCTCTTGTAAAGGTGCTGGATGCCGGTGTGAATGTCACCATGATCCAGGTCGGCAACGAGCTGTCAAACGGACTGCTCTGGCCGGAGGGACAGGTGCCGAACTATGACAACATTGCACGTTTTGTAAGTGCCGGAATCCGCGCATGCCGCGAGGTAAAGGCAGATATCCCGCTTATGATCCATCTGGATAACGGCGGCAACAACGAGCTGTACCGCAGATGGTTTGACAATTATATGGAGCGTGGGGAGGACTTTGATTATATCGGAATGTCCTATTATCCGTTCTGGCACGGAAGTCTGGACCAGCTCGAATATAACATGAACGACATTGCCGCACGCTACGGCAAGGATATTATCGTAGCCGAGGTATCCATGGGCTTTACGATGGAGGACTACAAGGACTACGAGAAGCTGTCCGACAGTGAGCGTAAGGGCTATGCAACCCGCCCGGCACTTGTCGAGAAGATCGATTATCCAATGACGATCGAAGGTCAGACCGATTTTACCAAGGACTTTTTGAACCGTGTGGCAAATGTCTGCGGCAATCACGGCGTGGGCTTCTTCTGGTGGGAGCCGGCATGGATTCCGGTACCGGGAAGCGGATGGGCGACACCGGCTTCCTTAGAGTATATGAAAGATCCGGGACCGTGTGGTAATGAATGGGCGAATCAGGCGCTGTTTGATTACGATGGAAATATCCTTCCGGCGTTTGATGTGATCCGCGATTTTAAGAAGTAATGCGAAGGCAGGGAGTGCAGGACAAATGGTTTTGCACGCCCTGCCTTTTTACTTTATAGGATTAGGGTGTCAAAAGGTGGTTTTACATTTTTTGATTGGCAAATTGCACAAAGCTGAACCTTGTTTTGTTCCGATGTCCGAAAATAAGAAAATCTAAGTCTGCCTGAGTTAGGTTGTATCAGAGGAACGTGTACGCCTTAAACGCCCCGTCCATGGGGCGTTAAGACTTTTGCTGCCGTCCTTGGCAGCAAACCACTATGCATTGACAGGCAGATTAAGATTTACTAATTTTCTCCCAAAGTCACAAAAAAGGTTCTGCTTTGTGCAATTTGCCAGCCATTAAGTTTTGAATCACCTTTTGATACCCTAATCTTTATAGGAAATTTCTTGACCGGTTATGTTGGCGCACCTTTTTTAAGAAAGAAAAGATTTTTTAGAAATCTCAGTTTTATGGATTGACAATCGATACAGGAGTGCTATACTACAATCAAACATATGAATAAATGCTCATATATTGTAGAAAGAATAGAAAAAGGAGACTGCTATTATGAAGAAATCTTATGAAATCGAAGTTGACTGCGCAAATTGTGCAAACAAAATGGAGGAGGCTGCTGCCAACACACCGGGCGTTAAGAGCGCAAATGTAAACTTCATGGCACTTAAGATGAACGTTGAGTTTGAGGACGGACAGGATCCGAAGAAGGTTATGGAAGCTGTACTTGCGAACTGCAAGAAGGTTGAGGATGACTGCGAGATCTTCTTCTAAGATAAGAAGATTCCGTTTCTGATCGACAGGAACTAATTTGGTTATGAAAAAAAGCCTGCTTCTAGCTGAATGCAGGCATGAGGTGAACCACTATGAACAAGAAGCAAAAAAAGATGTTCAAACGTATCATTGCAGCGACGGTCATGATGATCGTGCTGAAGATAGCTGGCAGCTTTATTTCATTTGATAAGATCCCGCTCGGCAATTTCTTGCTATTTGCCCTGTATATGGTGCCATATCTTACGATCGGACACGATATCCTAAGAAAGGCATGGAAGGGAATACGCAACCATCAGGTATTCGACGAGAACTTCCTTATGGCAGTCGCAACCGTTGGCGCGATCATTGTAGCGCTTGTCGAAAGCGGCGATTATACAGAAGCGATCGCGGTTATGCTGTTCTACCAGATCGGCGAGCTGTTCCAGAGCATTGCGGTCGGAAAGAGCCGCAAGAACATCAGCGAGCTTATGGATATCCGCCCGGACTACGCCAATATCGAGGTTGACGGACAGTTACAGCAGGTAACACCGGATGAGGTTGCCATCGGTTCTGTTATCGTGGTTCAGCCGGGTGAGAAGGTTCCGATCGACGGCGTGGTGGAGGAAGGTACTTCCACCTTAAATACAAGTGCCTTGACCGGAGAGAGTCTTCCGCGTGAGGTGCAGGCGGGGGATGAGATCATCAGCGGCTGCATCAATATGTCCGGACTTTTACGCATCCGTACCACCAAGGCGTTTGGCGAGTCGACCGTATCCAAGATACTGGATCTGGTTGAAAATTCCAGCTCCAAGAAATCACGTTCCGAGAACTTTATCTCAAAATTTGCAAAGTATTATACCCCGGCAGTATGTTATTCCGCACTGGTGTTAGCTTTTTTGCCGCCGATCGTAAATCTGTTCATCGGCAATTCACCGGAGTTTGGAACGTGGGTATACCGTGCGCTTACCTTTCTTGTAACAAGCTGTCCGTGTGCGCTGGTCATCAGTATTCCACTTAGCTTTTTCGCAGGAATCGGTGGAGCAAGCCATGAGGGCGTGCTGATCAAGGGATCGAATTATCTGGAGACACTGGCACAGACCAAGTATGTGGTCTTTGACAAGACCGGTACAATGACGCAGGGCGTTTTTGAGGTGAGCGACATTGCAAGCAGGGATCTGCCGGATGAGCAGGTGCTTGCGTATGCAGCGCTTGCGGAGAGCTTTTCTTCACATCCGATCAGCAAGAGCTTACAGAAGGCATATAAAAAGCCGATCGACCAGAACCGTGTGACCGAGGTGGAAGAAATCAGCGGTCATGGTGTTACGGCAAAGGTTGATGGCGTACCGGTTGCTGTCGGTAACGACAAGCTGATGCGAAGCCTTGGACTTTCCTATGACATCTGCGACAAGACCGGTACGATCGTGTATGTGGCAGTCAACGGAAAATACGAGGGCTACATCCTGATCTCAGATCTTTTGAAGCCGACCGCTAAGGATGCGATCCGCGCACTTCACAAGGGTGGTATCAAGAAAACGGTTATGCTTACCGGTGACCGTGCAGCAGTTGCCAATCAGGTTGCAGGCGAGCTTGGTGTCGATGAGGTATATAGCGAGCTGCTTCCGGCGGATAAGGTAGCAAAGGTTGAGGAGCTGATAGACAAAAAGGGCGCGAAGGAGAAACTTGCGTTTGTCGGTGACGGTATCAATGACGCGCCGGTACTTTCTCGCGCAGATATTGGTATTGCGATGGGAGCGCTTGGCTCGGATGCCGCGATCGAGGCTGCGGATATCGTGCTTATGGATGATGATCCGCTTAAGATCTCAAAGGCGATCAGGATTTCCCGCAAATGCTTGCGCATCGTCTACGAGAACACCTACTTTGCAATCGGAATCAAGCTGCTTTGCTTAGTGCTCGTTGCACTTGGATATGCAAACATGTGGTTCGCAATCTTTGCGGATGTCGGAGTAATGGTTATTGCAGTTGTCAATGCGATCCGCGCACTTTTTGTTAAGAAGCTCTGATACCGGAAAAGGTCATTAAATGCAGGCAGAGCCGGAATGCAAAATGTGTAAAAAGGATAGGCAGGACGAGATTAGATGGAGAACGTAAGTATGAGAGAGGATAATTATGCGGACGTAGAGTGCTGCGAGACAACCGAGACACATGCAGAGCTTTTAAAGATCGTAAGAGATACGCTGCCGGAGGAGACGCAGCTTTATGATCTGGCGGAGCTGTTTAAGGTATTCGGAGATTCCACCCGGATCCGTATTCTGTTTGTACTGTTTGAGGCAGAGGTCTGTGTGTGCGATCTCGCGGAGGCGCTTAACATGACGCAATCAGCGATTTCCCACCAGCTTCGTATCTTAAAGCAGAGCAAGCTGGTAAAGAGCCGCAGGGAAGGAAAATCAATTTTCTATTCCCTTGCGGATGACCATGTAAGGTCCATCATCAATCAGGGACTGGAGCATGTGGAAGAGGATTAAGATTTCAAAAAATAAAAAGGAAAGCCGCAGAACCAAGGAACACTTGGAACTGCGGCTTCCTGTGCTATAATAAATCATTAGATGGATGTTGTGATTTCGGGAGTTCGCAGAACGGAGAAATCACGATTATATATATAAGGGGGAGGTTCAGTATATGAACGGAAGAAACAAAGCATATGCCGTGCTTGTGGTGGGAGCGATGATACTGTCGTTGATGGCATGTGCAGACAGCGATTACGACTTTGCTGCTTATGACGATTCGCTTGGATCTGCAAACAGGCTGGAGGGTACGACCATGATCGTATCTGTTTTTGCGGATGACATTCATTACAAGTGGGATCAGGAGTTGGAAGCGGATCAACAGACGATCGCGGATATTGATACCTATCTTGGCATTGCAACCGATTATCTGACAGGGGCGGCAGCGGAATATGGAAAGGAAGCCGACTTTGTATATGATTTCAAGGAGCATGAGGATCTGGCGTATTTTACCACGTTTGATGTGGATACGACGCTGGAGGGATGTGCTGATGCGGAAGATTCGATGAACCGGTTTATATCGGAGCAGGTTGACTCCGATGCGCTGCGACGCAAATATAAGGCGGATAATATCATCTATTTTATGTTCATCAATACGGATGAAGAGAGCACAGGATACTCCTGTACGCGCAATTTTTACGAGGGAATGCCGTATCCTTATGAGGTCGTGTTCATGTACAATATTGATTCTGGTGTTAAGAATTGCCCTGCGGTATACGCGCATGAGATGCTGCATGCCTACGGTGCGCCGGATCTGTATTACGAGGATACGGAGTATGGGCTTAGCGCTGAATTTTTAGATTACGTCAGCACGGATATGGCAAACGATATCATGTACTATTGCAGCGATATGGAGACCGGTGAGTATGTGTACGACAGGGTTACGAATGAACTGAGTGAGCTGGATGCGTATTATGCCGGGCTTACGGACGAATGCCCGCTTGTGGAGCAGTTTCATCTGAAGGAGAGCCAGCACATTACACATGCGAGGGAACTGGCAGAATAAAATACAGAGTGACATACAGAAAAAATATCCGCATAAAGTATTATGAAGTATAAATGTGATGGTAAATGCATTGAAGTGGCAAAAAATGCTTTGTATTGCGGTGTGCGGGGTGCTTCTGTGGTATGGAGGGAGAACAATGGCAGCAGTGACAACAGGCAAAGAATATATTGAGGCAAAAAAGGTTGCGATCACATTCGATGACGGGCCGAATCCGCTGTACACCGAAAAGCTCTTAGATGGCTTGAAAGAGCGGAATGTAAAGGCTACTTTTTTCCTGATCGGGAAAGAGGTAAAGGAATATCCGGACATTGTGAAGCGGATGTATGAGGAAGGGCATCTGATCGGCAATCATACTTATGAGCATGTAAACCTGTGTGAGGTGGATGCAAAGCAGGTCAAGTGGCAGGTCGAGCAGACGAACGACCTGATCTATGAGGTGACCGGGGAGCGACCGGTGTACATAAGACCGCCATACGGCTGCTGGAACAAGCAGATGGGGGAGGCAACGGGGATGTTAGAAATCCTCTGGAGCGTCGATCCGAGAGATTGGGAGTGCAATGACACCGATGTGCTGATCAGCCGTGTACTAAAGCAGGTGGATGATGAGGGAATCATTCTGTTTCACGATGCATCGCAGTCCTCCGTGGATGCAGCACTTACGGTCATTGACATATTGCAGGAGCGCGGGTACGAATTTGTGCTGGCGAGCGAAGTCCTGTATGAATAGCGGGAACAAAAATACAAATATGTAATTTTGTTGCATGATTGGACTTTTAATGTTGCAAGTTCGACCGAGCCTATTGCAAAGAAAAATTCGCACGCTATAATAAAAATAGACAAGGCAGTTAGGACTTTTGATACAAGTACAAATGTTTTATAAAAGGAGAAGGATAATGGAACAGAAATTACTCGAAAAATTCATCGAACTTTTTGGAAACGAAGGCGAAGCACATGTATACTTTGCACCGGGACGTGTAAATCTGATCGGTGAGCATACCGACTATAACGGCGGACACGTTTTCCCATGTGCGCTGACGATCGGTACTTACATGGCGGCAAGAAAGAGAGCAGACAGAAAGCTTAATTTCTATTCTATGAACTTTGAGGAGCTTGGCGTATTGGAGTCATCCCTTGACGACCTGACACCGAAGGCAGACGGAGAATGGACAAACTATCCGAAGGGTGTGATCTGGGCATTTGAAGGCCGTGGCATGAAGCTTAACTGCGGACTGGACATTGCATTGTACGGCAATATTCCAAACGGCTCCGGTCTTTCCTCTTCAGCGTCCCTTGAGGTCGTAACCGGATATATGCTCCGCGATCTGTTCGGATTTGATGTGACCAATCAGGATCTTGCACTGATCGGTCAGTATTCCGAGAACAACTTTAACGGCTGCAACTGTGGAATCATGGATCAGTTCGCATCCGCAATGGGTAAGAAGGACAATGCAATCTTTCTGGATACCTCTGATCTTTCCTTTGAGTACGCTCCGATCGTGCTTGACGGTGCAAAGATCGTTGTGACAAACAGTATGGTAAAGCACAGTCTTGTAACCTCTGCATACAATGACCGCCGCAACGAGAGCGCACAGGCGCTTAAGGATCTGCAGCAGGTATGCGGCATCAAGACACTCGGAGATCTGACCGAGGAAGAATTTGAGACTTACAAGTCCGCGATCAAGGACGATATCAACCGTGCGCGTGCAAAGCATGCGGTATACGAGAACCAGCGTACCATCAAGGCGGTAAAGGCACTCAAGGATCAGGATCTTGAGACATTCGGCAAGCTGATGAACGCTTCCCATGTATCACTCCGCGATGATTATGAGACCTCCTGCGAGGAAGTGGATGTGCTTGTCGATGAGGCTTGGAAGATTCCGGGCGTGATCGGATCAAGAATCACCGGAGGCGGATTCGGCGGCTGCACCGTCAGCATCGTAAAGGACGAGGCAATCGACACCTTCAAGGAGAAGCTTACCGCTGCTTATGAGGAAAAGGTTAAAAAGACACCGGAATTCTATGTCGTTTCCGTGGGAGACGGTCCAAGCAAACTGGTCTAAGAACAAGAAAGAGCGAGGAGAACGAAAATGATTCAGGAAAGAATATTAGAGCTGGCTGATTATGGCGTAGTTACCGGACTGGTTGAGCCGGAGGACCGCATTTATACCATCAACCGGCTGATGGAGCTTCTTGAAGTAGAAGATATCGATGACGCTGTTTTTGAAGCACATAGCGCGCGCACTCCGATGACGCAGGAGAGTGCGGAGGCTGCACTTGAGGGAATCCTTGAGGATATGATGGCATACGCGTATGAGCAGGGAATCATGAAGGAGAACAGCATTGTATACAAGGATCTTTTCGACACGAAGATCATGGGCTGCCTTGTGGCACGTCCAAGCGAGATCCGCGCGAAGTTTAAGGATCTGTACGAGAATGTCTCCGCTCAGGCGGCTACCGACTATTTTTACAAATTAAGCTGTGACAGCAACTATATCCGCCGCCAGCGTATCAAGAAGGATCAGAAGTGGACAACGGACACCGAGTACGGCACACTCGACATTACCATCAATCTGTCAAAACCGGAAAAGGATCCAAAGGCGATCGCGGCAGCGAAGAACGCAAAGCAGAGTGCGTATCCGAAGTGCCAGCTCTGCAAGGAGAATGAGGGATATGCAGGCCGTGTGAACCATCCGGCAAGACAGAATCACCGCATCATCCCGGTAACCATCAACAACAGCGAATGGTTTTTCCAGTATTCACCATATGTATACTATAACGAGCACTGCATCGTGTTCAATTCCAAGCATACACCGATGAAGATCGAGCGTGCGACCTTTGGAAAGCTGCTTGATTTTGTGACCGATTTTCCACATTATTTCGTAGGCTCCAATGCAGATCTTCCAATCGTCGGAGGCTCCATTTTAAGCCATGACCATTTCCAGGGCGGACATTACACCTTCGCAATGGCAAAGGCACCGATCGAGAGGGAGATTACCTTTACCGGATTTGAGGACGTAAAGGCAGGCATTGTAAAATGGCCGATGTCCGTGATCCGTATCAGCGCACCGGACAAGGAGCGCCTGATCGAGCTTGCAGACAAGATCCTGCTTACCTGGCGCGGATACACCGATGAGGCAGCGTTTGTATATGCGATGACTGATGGCGAGCCGCACAATACGATCACCCCGATCGCAAGAAGAAGGGGAGACGATTACGAGCTTGATCTGGTGCTGCGCAACAACATCACAACGGAGGAGCATCCGCTCGGTGTTTACCATCCACATGCAAAGCTTCATCATATCAAGAAGGAGAACATCGGTCTGATCGAGGTTATGGGACTTGCGGTTCTTCCGGCAAGACTTAAGGATGAACTGGCAGAGCTTGCAGATGCGCTTGTTACAGGAAAGGATCTTCATTCCACCCCGACGCTGGAGAGCCATGCAAAGTGGGTAGAGGAATTTCTGCCGAAATACAGTGAAGTAAACGCGGACAATGTGATGGACATTCTCCGCACAGAGGTCGGACATGTGTTTAGCGAGGTGCTTGAGGATGCCGGTGTATACAAGTGCAACGAGCAGGGAAGAGAGGCCTTCGCCCGCTTTATCGCCGCTGTAAACGAATAATATTTGTACCTGATTTCATACAACAGCTACGAACCTTGACAACAACCGTCGCGTATGCTATTTTATAATTACTCTTTGCACTGCATACAAACTACAGTACAAACTGAGCAGGCCGTGACGGTTGTCATGGGGTCGGGTCACTGATGTGACAGTGGAAGCTTTTTCATCCACGGGACAGTAGATACTTACATACTGGTTCGTGGGTGTTTTTTTATTCTCTTCTAGGAATCTAAATTATCCCCACAAGTTTATGAGTGCCATAGAGCTATCTTTTTTGGGAGGTAACTGATATGGAGAAAAACAAAATAAGTCAAAAGAACGTTTCTGAGAATCAGTTTCAGAAGGTGGCAAACAAGGTATCGCTTGTTTCAATCGCAGGAAATGTGGTGTTGTCTCTAATGAAGCTGCTCGCGGGAATCGTGGCACATTCAAATGCGATGATCAGCGATGCGGTTCATTCGGCATCGGATGTGTTCAGCACGATCATCGTGATCATCGGAATCCGGCTGGCATCTAAAGAATCCGACAAGGAGCATCCTTATGGACATGAAAGGCTGGAATGTGTTGCTGCAATCGTGCTTGCAATGGTACTGCTGATCACCGGAATCGGGATCGGGTATACCGCAGTCAGCAACATCGCAAGGGGAAATTACGGGGAACTGTCGGTACCGGGAATACTCGCATTGATCGCCGCGATCGTTTCCATCGTGAGCAAGGAAGCAATGTACTGGTACACACGGTTTTATGCGAAAAAAATCGATTCGAGCGCGCTGATGGCAGACGCATGGCATCATCGTTCGGACGCATTTTCCTCTGTCGGCGCATTGATCGGTATCGCGGGCGCAAGAATGGGGTATCCGATCATGGATTCGATTGCCAGCTTAGTTATTTTCGTGTTTATCGTGAAAGCCGCGTATGATATTTTTAAAGATGCGGTGGATAAAATGGTGGATCACTCCTGTGACGAGCAGACACAGAATGAGATCTATACATGTGTAAAAAATCACAAGGATGTGTTAGGGGTGGATCTGCTGCAGACGCGTATTTTCGGAAATAAGATCTATGTGGATGTGGAAATCGAAGTGAACGCATCCTACTCACTGCGCGATGCACATCATATTGCAGAAAGCGTTCACGATATGATTGAACAGACATTCCCGAAGGTAAAACACATCATGGTGCATGTGAACCCGAAGGAGATAGAGAAAGTTTAGGCTTCAGCCGCTGGTGGAGCTGCTGCGGGCTGGGGCTTTACCTGCCTCTCCAGCTTATGCAGGCAGTGGTAAAACGCCGGGATCAGGAAGATGTCGGCGAAAATCCATGCGAGCGGGCTTGCGTAGCAGGCTGCGGTAAATCCGAAGAGCGGCACAAAAACAGCGCCGACAAGGGTTCGCGCAGCCATCTCGAACACGCCGGCAAATACAGCAAATCCGGAAAAGCCCATTCCCTGGATCATAAAACGCACGACATTGACGTACACAAGCGGAATGTAGAATGCAGCATTGATGATCAGAAACTGGCGTGCCTGCTCAATGACCACAACCTCATCCGCGGAGACGAATAGGTATACAAGATACTGTCCCCACAGCATGAGCACTCCGAGGATGACCAACGAATAGATGGTGCCGAGCATTCCGGCGGTCCAGATACCTTTGGACAGACGGTTTAACTTGCCGGCTCCGACATTTTGACCGCCGTAGGTTGCCATTGTAGAGCCGAGAGCGTCAAACGGACATACCACGAACATGGAGATCTTGCTTGCGGCAGTCATTGCAGCGACTGCGACAGATCCTAAGGTATTGACGGAGGCCTGTAAGATAACGCTTCCGATCGCGGTGATGGAATACTGGAAGCCCATCGGGAGTCCCATATTAAGCAGTACCTTTACATAAGTTCCGTCCAGCTGCCAGTCGCTTTTCTTTAAGTGCAGGATCTCAAACTTGCGGATGATAACAACAAGGCAGAGGATTCCGGATACTGCCTGCGAGATGATCGTCGCGTATGCGGCACCTGCAACACCCATCTGGAAGGTCAGGATAAATAAGAGATCCAGACCGATATTGATGCAGGAGGACAGTACCAAAAAGACGACCGGTGTTACGGAATCACCAAGCGAACGCAGGTAGCTTGAGAGGATATTGTAAAGAACCGTAAACGGTATTCCTGCAAATATGATAACAATGTATGCGTAGGCGAGATCAATGATATCGTCCGGCGTCTGCATAAGGATCAGAATATTGCGGCAGAGCAGTACCGTAGAGACTGCCATGACGATCGCGATGATCGCGGATAAAATAGCAGAGTTGCCGACATATTTGCGAAGTCCGTCATAGTCCTTGGCTCCGAAGCGCTGGGCAACAGGCAGGGCAAAGCCGCTGCATACGCCGAGGCAGAAGCCAA
The DNA here is from genome assembly GCA_934307695.1 of uncultured Agathobacter sp. Classification (GTDB taxonomy): domain Bacteria; phylum Bacillota; class Clostridia; order Lachnospirales; family Lachnospiraceae; genus Roseburia. Next base: position 44,164 of record CAKRCS010000013.1, read on the forward strand.
CGATCAGAAAGTTAATGCTTCCGGTTGCGCCAACGGCGGCAAGTGCAGAGACACCAAGAAACTGTCCAACGATGATCGTGTCAACGAGACTGTACACCTGCTGAAAGATCAGTCCCATCAGCATAGGAACTGCAAATCCGAGTATTAACTTGAGCGGAGAACCGACAGTCATATCCTTTGTTGCGTTTTTTGCCATAATGTTTACCTCATAAATAAATTGCCTCTATAGTAAGTAACTGTTTGCGTGATTAGCGTATCAATGATAGCATAATTTTAAAAAGGTGCAAGAGGATTTTTGCTTAAATTTTAGGCAGAAATCCTCTTTGTTTATGAGCATTCTTTCTAATATTGCGCAAACGGTTGCAAAAACGATGTGAGGTTACGGCTTTACTTTGACAGGAAAATGCGGTAAAGTTGTGATAAATACGATTGAAAAGAGGAGACCGACATGAGTAAATGGGAAGAAAATGTGCGCAAGGTCATTCCATATACACCGGGTGAACAGCCGAAAAAAAGCCATATGATCAAGCTGAATACCAATGAGAATCCATATCCGCCAGCCCCGGCGGTGGCCGAGGTGCTAAAGCATTTTGATGCGGATATGCTTCGCATGTACCCGGATCCGACGATCGGAGATCTGGTGGCAGGAATCGCCGATTTCTATCAGGTAGGTAAGGATGAAGTGTTTGTCGGAGTGGGCTCGGATGATGTGCTTGCCATGATCTTTATGACGTTTTTTAACAGCAGCAGACCGGTCCTGTTTCCGGACATCACCTATTCTTTTTATGATGTATGGGCAGATATGCTTCGCATTCCATATGAGGCGATCCCGCTGGACGATAACTTCTGTATCCGCCCACAGGATTATAAGCGGGAGAACGGCGGCGTGATCTTTCCGAATCCGAACGCTCCGACCGGAGAGCTTTTGCCGCTTGCAGCGGTAGAATCGATCATTCAGGCAAATCCGGATGTCATTGTTGTCGTGGATGAAGCGTATATTGATTTTGGGGGAGAAAGTGCGCTACCGCTCATCCACAAGTATGACAATCTGATCGTGGTGCAGACCTTCTCAAAGTCCCGCTCCCTCGCAGGATCGAGAATCGGGTATGCCATTGCAAATGCAACGCTGATCAGGTATCTGAACGATGTGAAGTATTCCTTCAATTCCTACACGATGGACCGCATCACTATCGAGGTCGGCACGAAGGCAATCGCAGACCGGGCGTACTTTGCGGAGACGACGCAGAAGATCATTGCAACGCGCGAATGGACGAAAAAGGAGCTTAAAAAGCTCGGCTTTGTATTCGGGGATTCCAAGAGCAATTTCATTTTTGCCACGCATCCGGATATCGATGTGGTGAAGCTCTTTGAGGATATGAAGCAGGCAGATATTTATGTCCGGCATTTCAATAAACCGGAGCGCATCCGCCCGTATCTGCGGATCAGTATAGGAACAGATGAACAAATGCAGGAAATGATTGCATTTTTGAAAAAGTATCTGGGAAAATAATAAAGGAAAAGAGAAAGGATTTTTGTAATGTTAAAAAAGTATCTGATCGTGTTTTTTATCTCCATGGTGCCGCTTGTTGAATTAAGAGGGGCAATGCCGTTTTCGCAGACACCGCTGTTTGGACCGGCACTTCCGGTCATCCCGGCATTTATTGTGAGTATCCTTGGCAATATGATCCCGGTTCCGATCATCTATCTGTTTGCAAGAAAGGTGCTGGAGTGGGGTGCAGATAAACCGGTGATCGGCAAATTCTTTACATTTTGCCTGGAAAAAGGAGAGAAGGGTGGAAAGAAGCTGCAGGCGAAAGCTGGAAAAGGCTTGTTTATCGCATTGACATTGTTTGTCGGAATCCCGCTTCCGGGAACCGGCGCATGGACGGGAACGCTGGCTGCCAGCATTCTTGATATGGATTTCAAGTCAACGGTTGCGGCATCCATGCTCGGTGTTTTGTTAGCGGGTGTTATTATGATGACCGTCAGCTTTCTTGGCTTTGGAGTCTTTTTACAGTAAGCGATTTCTGAACCTGACCGCGGTGGAACAGGATTCCACCCGCAATCAGGGAAATAACCATTGTGACTAAGAACAGAATTCCGAGTACGACTTCGTTCATCTGTAATCCGCTTAAAAGGTTGGATATCACAGTACCCCACAGATTGTAGAGAATGTGGAAGAACATGGACAGATAGATGCTGCCCCCTTTTTCACATACATATCCGAGTACAAGGCCAAATACTGCGGCGTAGCAGCCTTGCAGCCAGTTCATGTGGTAGATGCCGAACAGGACAGCCTGGAAGATATTGGCAAGCCAGAACGGGAATACTCTGCGGATGCTGCGCAGCGTCAGACCTCGGAAGATCAGCTCCTCGGCAATCGGTCCAATGATTACCGCGTAGAGCAGTAAAAGCGGGGCGAGCTGCTGGCTCAGTCCGGCAGTATCAAGGAGCTGTTCGTACTGCTCCAGCCATGATGGAAAGATCAGCGACAGGATCGAGATCAGATAGCTGGTGGAAAACTGCATTCCCGGAACCAGCACAAGCAGACCGACAAACTGCAGCGGATGGAAGGTGGTCTTTAGCTTCGGGAGGAAGCAGCCGCCAAGATTGCGGTAATACAGCAGTCCGTAGATGCAGATGACGGTGAGCGAGTAGATCAGCATGATGCATGCGTTAAATTCGCTGTCGGATAACATCGCAGAGAACAGCGTGCGGAAGGTTACGCTGTTTGAGGTCTGGTTTATCAGTGAATAGAGAGCACCGACACCGATCATAAGAAACATGATCGCAAATTGTATGCCAAGTGCAACAAGCATTGGCAGGAAACTTAAAAAGAAATAGCCTAGTTTTTTCATGTGTTTACTCCGTGTCTTAATTATTAGAAGTACATGCAAGCATTCATGTGCAGTGCCAGCTCAAAAAGCCTTGCTTTTTTCGCTGACGGGCAGTCGCCCTATCAGCCGCAAAGTAAGAGCCATCTGCCTTGTGCAAGCACAGGCTTCGGCTCTTGCTTTTCGGCTGGCACTGCTCGTTGCTAAACACATTATATCATACCATTTCCAATATTCAAATTTTTTCATAAAACGTGTTTACTTTATGACTTTAATATGCTAAAAATATAATAGACGATTAAAATACGAATGAGGGGAGAAATCTATGGGCAAAAATTTAAAAACAGATGCAGTTGATCAGTTATTTGACGCAATTATGTGTTTGAAAGATAGAGAAGAATGCTATATATTTTTTGAGGATTTGTGTACTGTGAATGAGCTGATGTCATTGTCACAGAGGTTCGAGGTTGCTAAGATGCTGCGGGAACAGAAAACATATCTGGATATAGCTGAGAAGACCGGTGCTTCCACCGCAACGATCAGCAGGGTAAACCGATCCTTGAATTATGGCAACGATGGATATGATATGGTGTTTGGACGCCTTGAGGCAGATGCAGGCTCCAAGCCGGAAGAATAAAACGAAAGCCGATGTGATTGTAATATTAAACGCAATCACACCGGCATTTTTTATTCTTCTGAGGCAGTATTCTTTTTGCGGTTCAGGTCATCGATCAGCTTTTCGATGATCATTTTTTTGATGTAGACATCATAGCTTAGCTGGCAGATAAAGCTGAATGCGTGCAAAAGCTCCTGATCCTCCTCCGGGAAATCGTTGAAGGTGTTGTTGGCAATCACATATTTCTTGCCGAGATCCTTTAACAGCTTCTGGGATTCCTCCTGCTCTAAGGCGAATACCTCGTTGTAGATATCCTGCATGTTGTAGCCTTCTTTGCTGCCGAAGTAGCGATCCGTGATCGGATTGAGGATGGACTGGATATCGCTGATGCTTAAAATATTCTTGAAGTAGTAGATGAACAGCAGCGTAAGCACATGCTCTCTGGAGTATTTCTTTTTCTCCGGCGGTGGCAGGAGATTGTTTTTCGCATAGTTGTTGATCATGGTCTTGGTCAGGATCTTGTCGTCATCGTAACGCTTGGACGCCGCAAGCTGCTCGTCCATGAAGGTAGTAACCTGATCCATATATAATGCAATATTCGGAATATCTTCCGGCTTAACATAATCAATATTTCGTAAATCATGCAAAAGTGTTTCTAAAAATTCGCGAACAGTACTTTCCATAATAATCACCTCATATCACATTATATAGTTTTTAAAACCACATGACAAGCTTTTTCGTAGAAAATTTGAAGGTGTATGCACAATTACGATATTTTACACACATGGACTTGGAATTTTTATGGTGGGAAGGGGAAAAAAGCGTCGTCATTTTTGGAAAACAAAAAGCGGTTTGGGGTTGGAAGGAACAGGGGATTATGGTATGATGAGATACATCACGAAAGAGCGAACGAGGAAAAGCATAGAAGGAAAAAGATATGTACGAAATTTTAAATAAAGAACAAAAAGAGGCGGTATTTTGCACAGAGGGTCCGCTTTTGATACTTGCAGGTGCGGGGAGCGGCAAGACGCGAGTGCTGACCTTCCGGACGGCACATCTTATTGAAAACGGCGTCAGTCCGTACCAGATCCTTGCAATTACGTTCACCAACAAGGCAGCAGGAGAGATGCGCGAGCGAATTAACGACATGGTAGGAATGGGAGCGGAGAGCATCTGGGTATCCACGTTCCACTCTACCTGTGTGCGGATTTTACGGCGCTATATCGACCGTCTAGGCTATTCAACGAATTTTACCATATACGATGCAGACGACCAGAAAACACTCATGAAGGATATCTGCAAGCGTCTGGAGATCGATACCAAGATCTATAAGGAAAAGATGTTCCTTGGCGCAATTTCCTCTGCGAAGGACGAGCTGATCGACCCGGTAGAATTTGAGAACAGAGCGGCGGGGGATTACAACAAGAGGCGCCAGGCACAGGTCTACCGCGAGTATCAGATGGAGCTGAAAAAGAATAACGCGCTGGATTTTGACGATCTGATCTTTAAGACGGTAGAGCTTTTCCGGCTGGATAAGGAAGTTCTGATGTCATATCAGGAGCGTTTCCGCTACATTATGGTGGACGAGTATCAGGACACCAACACGGCGCAGTTCGAGCTGATCCGGCTGCTGGCAATGAAATATAAAAATCTCTGCGTGGTCGGCGATGATGACCAGTCCATCTATAAGTTCCGCGGTGCCAACATCTATAATATTTTAAACTTCGAGAAGCATTTTCCGGATGCAAAGGTGATCAAGCTTGAGCAGAATTACCGCTCCACACAGAACATTCTGGACGCGGCGAATGCCGTGATCGCAAACAATGTCGGGCGGAAGGACAAGGCGCTCTGGACGGATAACGGAGCCGGTGACAAGATCGACTTTGAACAGCTGGATACCGGATACGAGGAAGCAGACTATGTTGCAAGGAATATCGCCGCGGGCATAAGAAAGGGAGCGTACCACTATAAGGATTATGCGGTTTTGTACCGCACGAATGCACAGTCACGATTGTTCGAGGAGCGTTTCCTGCTGGCAAATATCCCATACAAGATCGTTGGAGGAGTTAACTTCTATTCGCGTAAGGAGGTTAAGGATATCCTCGCTTACCTAAAGACGATCGATAACGGTCAGGATGACCTTGCGGTAAGGCGTATCATCAACATTCCAAAGCGAGGGATCGGCGCTGCCACGATCGGAAAGGTGCAGGCATTTGCAGACAACAATGACCTTGACTTCTACATGGCGCTCGAACATGTGCAGATGGTTCCGGGAATCGGAAAGGCGTATGCAAAGATCAGTCCTTTTGTCGAGTTTATCGAAGGGCTGCGGGAAAAGGCAAAGACGCTTCCGGTTGAAGAACTTATCGAGGAGATCATCGAGAAAACCGGATATGTGCGGGAGCTTGAAGCCGAAAACGATGAGGAGGCGGAGGCACGCATCCAGAATATCGATGAATTGATCAGCAAGGCTGCGGCATACACAGAAGCTGCGGAGGAGCCGTCGCTGAGCGGATTTTTGGAGGAAGTGGCACTTGTCGCGGATATTGACAGTCTGGACAATGATACAGATTATGTGGTGCTGATGACCTTACATAGCGCAAAGGGTCTGGAATTTCCAAACGTATTTCTGGTTGGCATGGAGGACGGTCTGTTTCCGAGCTACATGTCCATCACCAGCGATGAGATCAGTCCAAACGGTGTCAACAGCGAGATTGAGGAGGAGCGGCGTCTGGCATACGTCGGGATCACGCGCGCGAAGGAGCATCTTACCATCACTTCGGTAAGAATGCGTATGATCCGCGGGGAAACGCAATATAATAAAGTATCGCGTTTTGTAAAAGAAATTCCACAGGAGCTGTTAAAGGGAGAAATCTTTGAGCAGGACCGCCATGATGATGAGGACTTTAACCGAAGCTCATTCCAGCGCGCAAAGCAGGCATTTAAGGCGGCACCGACACAGTACGGGACTGCAAGACCTGCGTTTGGAAGCAACGCGCAGAGCGAGATGGAGAGGCAGGATATATTCGGACTTGGGCGTGCTGCAAAAAAAGCTCCCGTGTATACACCGGTTTCCAACCAGCGCCCGTTTGCAAGCGCATCCACACAAAAGACTTCTCTAAGCTATGAAACCGGGGATCGTGTGCGCCACATCAAGTTTGGAGAGGGCGTGGTAACTGCCATTGTTGAGGGTGGAAGAGATTATGAGGTCACCGTCGATTTTGACAAGGCGGGCACGAAAAAAATGTTTGCTTCTTTTGCAAAACTTAAAAAAGTATAACATTCATAAAAATTGTAATTTCCCATAGGCATTTTGGATAAAATATGCTATAATGAGCCCAAACGAAAGCCGGGGTTGCCGAAGGCTGGAAAAAGCTGGCGGACATGGCGTGCCGGCAGCTGATCTGACTCTTTATTAACGATGAAATATATAAAGGAGATGAATATTATGAATAAGATGGAAGAATTTTTGAACGCATCAAAACTCAATGAGGTCATCAATTCCGAGAAGCTGAATGAGATCATCAAGAAGCTCGACAAGAAGGAGACACCGAAAAAGACCTCCAAAACGGTCGTTGTTTTTGCAGTGATCGGTGTTGTGGTTGCAGTAGCTGCTGCCGCTTATGGTATCTACCGTTTCTTCACACCGGATTATCTGGACGATTTCGAGGATGACTTCGAGGACGATTTCGACAATGACTTCTTCGAGGACGAGGATGAGGACGCTTCACAGGCAAAGAAGGAAGATGCTCCGGAAGAGAAGGAAGAGGATGCTTCCGAGGATAAGACCGAAGAGTAAGTTCAAACTGAACAGACGAAATTCCGGGGACTTGAGACTCAAGTCCCCATTTTTTCTTTTATGAAAACGCTGCAAGGATATAGGAGGGGCGGAGTGGAAGCTGTGCTTGGGTGTTCGGGTAGAGTCGATAATGCATTTGCGTGTCGGTGTAGAATAGGAAATGTGATTAAGAAGAAAGACGAGGAATAGTTTCATGAAAAAAGGACAGCACGGAGAAGGCATCGTACAGAAGGTCGTATTTCCGAATAAGGGTGTTGCGCTTACCGAGGAGGGCGAGCGCGTCATTGTAAAAAATACGATTCCGGGACAGAAGGTTGCCTTTGTTGTCAATAAAGCGAGGAAGGGAAAATGCGAGGGACGACTTTTGGAAACGCTGGAGAAGTCGCCGCTTGAGATAGAACCGGAATGCCCGCACTTCGGGCTGTGTGGCGGCTGTACATATCAGAGCCTGCCTTATGAGAAACAGTTGGAGCTGAAAGAAGGTCAGGTGCGCGAGCTTATGGCAGATGCGATCAAGGACAACTGCCAGTACGATTTTTTGCCGATCAAGCGAAGCCCTCGCCAGTATGAGTACCGCAACAAGATGGAATTTTCCTTCGGGGACGAGTATAAGGACGGACCGCTTGCACTTGGAATGCATAAAAGAGGCAGCTTTTACGACCTAGTCACTGTAAGCGATTGCAAGATTGTGGACGGAGATTTCCGGCTTATTCTTTCCGCAACGCTTGATTTCTTTACAAAGCGGGATGTGCGCTATTATCATCGTATGAATCATGAGGGATACCTTCGGCATCTGCTTGTGCGAAAGGCGGTACGGACAGGGGAGATCCTGTTGGATCTGATCACGACATCCCATGATATTCCGGGGACACCATCTGAGCAGGAGGAGAAGGAACTGCTTGCAGGCTGGTGTGACTGCCTGCGCAGTTTAGAACTGCAGGGATCGATCAGGGGAATCCTCCATACAAAAAATGACAGTATCGCAGATGTGGTAAAGGATGAGGGCACGGAGGTCTTATTCGGGGAGGACTACTTCTACGAAGAACTCTTGGGACTTCGTTTCCGGATCTCACCGTTTTCCTTTTTCCAGACTAATTCCCTCGGTGCGGAGGTGCTCTACCAGACCGCGCGTGACTTCATCCTCGATGGGGATGAGCATTCTCTCGGCGGCAAGGTCGTATATGATCTGTACAGCGGCACGGGCACGATCGCACAGATGATGGCACCGGTCTGCAAGGAAGTGGTCGGCGTTGAGATCGTGGAGGAGGCAGTGGAAGCCGCAAAGAAAAATGCGCAGTTAAACGGACTGGACAACTGCAGCTTCCTCGCAGGCGATGTGTTAAAGGTACTCGATGAGATCAAAGTCAAGCCGGATTACATCATTCTTGATCCGCCGCGCGACGGCATCCATCCGAAGGCTCTTGAGAAGATCATCGCCTATGGCGTGCAAAACATGGTCTACATCTCTTGCAAACCGACCTCGCTTGCGCGGGACCTTGAGGTGTTCATCGCAAGAGGGTATGAGGTCAAAAGGGTGCAGTGCGTGGATATGTTTCCGGGGACGGTGCATGTGGAGACGGTTGTTTTACTTTCCAAGGGCGCTAAAGGTCCGGTGAACCTTTGATCAGCGCGGACCGAAGCGGAACGGAGAATGGTCGATAGCAGAAAAGTGAAGGTGGACTTCTCTCTGGAGGATATGGATTTATCTGAATTTAAGGGAAAAGCAACTTATGAGCAGATAAAGGCATATGTACTTGAAAAGACAGGACTTAAGGTTTCATCACTGTATATCGCACAGATTAAGAAGAAGTGTGGATTAGATGTTGGTGAGAACTTCAATTTGGCAAAATCAGAGAATGCGAGACAGCCACAGTGTACACCGGAGAAGGAAGATGCGATTATGCAGGCGTTTAGGCATTTTGGAATCATATAGGTTGTGGATAAACAGCATCATGTGTTAAAAATATAGTGAAGTATGGGAAAAAGGACATTCCAGAACTGTAGATTTTACAGGTCAGGGGATGTCCTTTTTGCTGATATGGAAGTGTTCAAGGGACAAGGTAATGATACTGAACTAATTTAGACTGATTATAGTTATACTTATCGTATCGTATCATTTAGGAAATATTTGGTACAAAATAAAAAGATTGTGTGGTTTAAGGGGGGTGAGTATAAATTTCCTTGATTCATCTGCGAATATTGTAATTTGTTGGGTTTTGCAGTATAATAAATTATCTTATTTGTGTTAGAACCAACAAGGGCTACGAGTAGGAGCGGCAAATATATGATTAAGAACAATATTGAAGTAGATGTAAAAGTCAAATGTATAGAGAATGGAACCACCCAGGCACAGCTTGCGGAAACAATTGGAACAACAGGTCAGTATGTCAACCGCATCATCAAAAAGCAGGATGGCGTTGTGAATAAGACCTTCGTGCAGATGCTTGAGGCTTTGGGATACGATATTGAACTGACCTATATAAAGAGAGAAGATTAGTTTGATTCCTGATGGGGTAAAGGTTATGGATATGAGTTTTGATGTTAGGAAAGTATTTCA
>CAKRCS010000014.1 GCA_934307695.1 uncultured Agathobacter sp.
GACGTCCACATTCAGTTTTAAGAAAATACGGAATCTGCAGAGTATGTTTCCGTGAGTTAGCATATAAAGGTCAGATTCCAGGCGTTAAGAAAGCGTCTTGGTAGAATTAAGGAGGAAAAATATCATGATGATGACAAGTGATCCAATCGCAGATATGCTTACAAGAATCCGTAATGCAAATACTGCTAAGCATGATACTGTAGATATTCCATCTTCCAAGATTAAGGTTGCAATCGCTGGTATCCTTGTTGATGAAGGATTCATCGAGAAGTACGACATCATCGAAGATGGCAACTTCAAGACTATCCGCGTTACTTTAAAGTACGGCGCAGATAAGAACGAGAAGGTTATCACCGGTATTAAGAGAATTTCTAAGCCAGGTCTTCGTGTATACGCAGGCAAGGAAGAGATCCCTTCTGTACTTGGTGGATTAGGAATCGCAATTCTTTCAACCAATCAGGGAATTATCACTGATAAGGAAGCTCGCAAGCTTCAGGTTGGTGGAGAAGTATTAGCATTCGTTTGGTAGCCCGAAAGCAACTTAATGAGCGCGAGTTAAAACGAAGCGCGAATTTAGTGCGAGGGCGTTCTCTGAGATTAGCAAGAGCAAGTCGTAAGACGCAGCTTGAGCTTAGCGAAGAGAACCACCTATGAAACTTAATCAAGCCTATATACTCGATGCATTTATAATGTAAAGTATAGGGCAAAAGAAACAACTCAAAGTATAAACTGACCACAGGGGTCAGAAATACTATAAACTATTAACCTGATATCAAATATAGGAGGTACGGGCATGTCACGTATAGGAAGAATGCCAATCGCAGTACCTGCAGGCGTAACTGTGGATATTGCAGAAAATAATCATGTGACTGTAAAAGGTCCTAAGGGAACTCTGGAGAGAACTCTCCCGGCAGAAATGGACATCAAATTAGAAGGTTCTGAAATCATTGTTTCAAGACCAAATGATTTGAAGAAGATGAAGTCTTTACACGGACTTACAAGAACACTGATCCACAACATGGTAGTAGGTGTAACCGAAGGCTACACCAAGACCCTTGAAGTAAACGGTGTTGGTTACAGAGCATCTAAGTCCGGAAAGAAGCTTACTCTTAACCTTGGATACTCTCATCCGGTAGAGATGGAAGATCCAGAAGGTCTTGAGGCAGTCGTTGAAGATAACAAGATTATCATTAAGGGTATCGATAAAGAGAAGGTTGGCCAGTACGCAGCTGAAATCAGAGCTAAGAGAGCTCCTGAACCATATAAGGGTAAGGGTATCAAGTATGCTGATGAAGTTATCCGTCGTAAAGTTGGTAAGACCGGTAAAAAATAAGTAAAGGAGTGGACAGGAAATGGTAAGCAAGAAATCTAGAACTGAAGTTCGTGTAAAAAAGCATGACAGAATGCGTTTTCATCTTTCCGGAACATCTGAGCGTCCTCGTTTAGCTGTTTTCAGAAGTAATAACCATATGTATGCGCAGATCATTGATGATACTGTTGGTAATACACTTGTTTCTGCATCTACTCTTGACAAAGACGTAAAGGCAGAAATCGAGAAGACCAATAACGTTGAGGCAGCAGCTAAGCTTGGAACCATCATTGCTAAGAAGGCTCTTGATAAGGGTATCTCTACTGTAGTCTTCGATAGAGGTGGTTTTATCTACGCAGGCAAGGTTAAGGCATTAGCTGAAGCAGCAAGAGAAGCTGGCTTAGATTTTTAGGAGGAAACAAACATGAAACGTGAAATCATTGATGCAAGTCAATTAGAATTAGTTGACAACGTTGTTGACATCAAGCGTGTAACAAAGGTTGTTAAGGGTGGACGTAACATGCGTTTCACAGCTCTCGTTGTTGTTGGCGATAAGAATGGTCATGTAGGTGCTGGACTTGGAAAGGCAACCGAAATTCCGGAAGCAATTCGCAAGGGTAAGGAAGACGCAATCAAGAGCATGATCAGCGTTCGTCTGGATGAGAACAATAGTATTACACATGATGTAACAGGAAAATACACAGGTGCTTCCGTATTACTTAAGAAGTCTCCTGAAGGTACTGGTATCATCGCTGGTGGTCCGGCTCGTTCCGTATGTGAGATCGCTGGAATCCAGAACATCCGTACAAAGTCTTTAGGCTCAAACAACAAGCAGAACGTTGTTCTTGCAACAATCGAGGCATTAAAGCAGCTCAGAGCCCCGGAAGAAATTGCAAAGCTTCGCGGAAAGTCTGTTGAAGAGATCTTAGGTTAAGGAGGTATTGAGAAATGGCAGATAAGAAAGTAAAGGTTACACTTATTAAGTCAACGATCGGTGCTGTTCCTAAGAACAAGAAGACAATCGAAGCTCTGGGATTATCCAAGTTATACAAGACGGTAGAATTACCGGATAACGCAGCTACTCAGGGAGCACTTCGCAAAGTAGCACCGTATGTAAAAGTAGAAGAAGCATAAAAGACAAGGAGGTGCCATAATGGATTTATCTAGTTTAAAAGCAGCAGAAGGTTCTGTTCATAGCGACAATTTCAGACGCGGACGTGGACATGGATCAGGAAATGGTAAGACTGCTGGTAAGGGCCACAAGGGTCAGAAAGCTCGTTCTGGAGCACCAAGACCAGGATTTGAAGGTGGTCAGATGCCATTATACAGAAGATTGCCAAAGAGAGGTTTCAAGAACAGAAACACTCAGACAATCGTTGCCATTAACCTTTCCGCTTTAGAGAAATTCGAGAATGACGCAGTTGTTTCCGTTGATACACTCATCGAGGCAGGCGTTGTAAAGAACCCTAAAGACGGCGTAAAGATTCTTGGAAATGGTGAACTTACTAAGAAGCTTACAGTTCAGGCAAATGCATTCAGTGCAAGCGCAAAAGAAAAGATTGAGGCTCTTGGTGGAAAAGCAGAGGTGATCTAATGCTTGAGACACTCCGTAATGCGTTTAAAGTTAAGGATATTCGTAACAGAATCATTTTTACTTTTTTTATGTTAGTTGTCATCCGAATCGGAAGCGAGCTTCCGGTTCCGGGTGTTAACGGTTCTGTATTCCAGGATTGGTTTGCAAACCAGACAGCAGACGGATTGGGCTTTTTTGATGCAATTACCGGTGGTTCTTTCCTGAACATGTCCGTATTTGCACTTAACATTACACCATACATTACTTCTTCCATTATCATGCAGCTTCTCACGATCGCAATTCCGAAGCTTGAGGAATTACAGCGTGATGGCGAGGATGGAAGAAAGAAGATCGTCGAGATCACCCGTTATCTCACGATCGCGCTTGGATTGATCGAAGCGATCGCAATGACCATCGGATTTTACCGTGGAGGATACTTGGTAGACAAGAGTGCTCTTACAGTGATCCAGGTAATTGTAGCGCTTACAGCCGGATCAGCAGTTCTTATGTGGATCGGCGAGAGAATCACAGAGAAGGGAATCGGAAATGGTATTTCCATCGTACTTACGATCAATATTATCTCCCGTATCCCGGATGACCTTGGAACCCTCTGGAACCAGTTCATCGTTTCCGCAGGCTCTATTCCGAAGGGAATCGTAGCAGCACTCATCATCGTGGCAATCATTGTTGCAATGGTAGTATTTGTTATCCTCCTTCAGGGCGCAGAGCGCAGGATCCCTGTTCAGTATTCTAAGAAAATCCAGGGAAGAAAGCAGGTTGGCGGTCAGCAGACGCATATCCCGCTTAAGGTAAATACCGGTGGTGTAATCCCTGTAATTTTTGCTCAGTCGTTAATGCAGACTCCGGTCATTATTGCCAGCTTGTTAGGCAAGGGTAACGGAACCGGCATCGGAAGCAAGATTTTAAGAGGATTATCCCAGTCTAACTGGTGTGATCCGAAGAATCCGGTATACTCTATCGGATTGATCGTGTACATCGTACTTATCATCGCGTTCGCATATTTCTATACGCAGATTACATTTAATCCGCTTGAGATTGCCAACAACATGAAGCGTGCAGGTGGGTTTGTTCCTGGTATTCGTCCGGGTAAGCCAACAAGCGATTACTTAAATCAGATCTTAAACTACATCGTATTTATCGGTGCAGTTGGTCTTACCATCGTTGCGGTAATTCCGATTTTCTTCAACGGTGTGTTTGGCGCTGATGTGTCATTTGGTGGAACTTCAATCATCATTATCGTAGGTGTCGTAATCGAGACCTTGAAACAGATTGAATCCCAGATGCGTGTTCGCTACTATAAAGGATTTTTGAATGATTAATAAGTTTGGAGATACAGGTTCTGCCCGTATCTCCATTCGTGTATCTTCACAGAACCCCATTTTTGAGAAAAAGGAGAACAAAATATGAAGATTATTATGTTGGGAGCTCCGGGAGCAGGAAAAGGAACCCAGGCAAAGCAGATCGCTGCAAAGTATGATATTCCACACATCTCCACAGGAGATATTTTCCGTGCCAACATCAAGAACGGCACAGAGCTTGGAAAGAAAGCAAAGACTTACATGGATCAGGGAGCGCTCGTTCCGGATGAGCTTACCTGTGATCTTGTTATGGACCGCATCCAGCAGGAGGACTGCAAGAACGGCTTCGTACTTGATGGATTCCCAAGAACCATTCCACAGGCAGAGGCTCTTGATGCAGCACTTAAGAAGATCGGACAGTCTATGGACTATGCGATCGATGTAGATGTTCCGGATGAGAACATTGTAAACCGTATGGGCGGAAGACGTGCCTGCTTAAACTGTGGCGCAACCTACCATATCGTATTCAATCCTACCAAGGTAGAGGGTAAGTGTGACGCATGTGGAAGCGATACCGTTCTTCGTGATGATGACAAGCCGGAGACCGTGCAGAAGCGTCTTTCTGTATACCATGAGCAGACTCAGCCATTGATCGATTACTACAAGAAACAGGGAATCTTAAAATCTGTTGACGGAACGATGCCGATGGATGATGTATTCACTGCGATCGTAGGAATACTTGGAGAATAAAAACATGTCAGTTACGATCAAATCTGACAGCGAGATCGAATTGATGCGGGAGGCGGGGAGAATCCTCGCCCTCGTTCATCAGAATCTCGGCAAAGCAATCAAACCAGGGATGTCTACTTTGGATATTGACCGGTTGGGAGAAGAGATGATCCGCAGCTACGGTTGTATTCCATCGTTTCTGAATTATTGCGGATATCCGGCTTCCATCTGCGTATCGGTAAACGAGGAAGTTGTCCACGGTATACCGAACAAGAACCACATCATCAAGGAAGGCGACATCGTAAGCCTTGACGCGGGCGTGATCTACAAGGGATACCATTCTGACGCAGCAAGGACTGTGGCAGTCGGCGAAGTCAGCAAGGAGGCACAGGCACTCATTGATGTGACGCGGATGTCATTCTTTGAGGGTGTCAAGAAGGCGCGGGCAGGAAATCATCTGTACGATATTTCCGCAGCAATCGGAGATTATGCGACGGCAAGAGGCTATGGAGTCGTTTACGACCTTGTCGGACACGGAATCGGAGCGAACCTGCATGAGGAACCGGAGGTGCCGAATTTCCGGCAGAGATGGCCGCATAGGGGCATCAGGCTCCGCCCGGGCATGACGCTTGCGATTGAACCGATGATCAATGCGGGCGCACCGGAGGTACTCTGGATGGACGACGAATGGACCGTTATAACGGAAGACAGATCCCTTTCTGCTCATTATGAGAACACAATATTGATTACAGAGGGCGAACCGGAGATCCTCTCATTGACAGAGGACGAAAAAGCAGCCGGCTATCTGGATCTGATCCGGTAGGCGGAAGAACAATCAGGTAGATATCAAACAGGAGGTATGAAGAGATTATGTCAAAGGCAGACGTAATTGAAGTAGAAGGTGTTGTTGTAGAGAAGTTACCAAACGCATTTTTTAAGGTGGAGCTTGAGAATGGACACCAGATTTTGGCAACCATCAGCGGAAAGCTTCGTATGAATTTTATCCGTATTTTGCCGGGAGATAAAGTAACCATCGAAATGTCCCCATATGATCTTACAAAAGGCAGGATCATTTGGCGAGATAAATAAATTTGTATTGACTTCTTGAAAGTCAATGTGTATAATACTAAACGGACACTTTTGGAAAAGTACCCGAAAAGGCGGCAAAACGCCGTAAAATGGGACTTTTATAGAGAAAGGAGGATTTGCTGTGAAGGTAAGATCATCAGTTAAACCTATTTGCGAAAAGTGCAAAGTTATCAAGAGAAAAGGAAGCATTCGCATTATCTGCGAGAATCCGAAGCATAAGCAGAGACAGGGTTAATTACCAATCGTATTTGACCCTGCTATTTGTGCGTTTAGGAGAACCTTTTCAAATCATTATGTGCGGCTGCAGCGAAAGACCTTTCGCTGTTCATAATAAACAGAGCATATCTGTAAGGCGGTGATAGCATACCGAATATCCCGCTCGTAATATGCAATCATGGAGAACCATTTTTTCATACACACATTTCAGGGCGTGCAACCGCAGCTGTATGCAGGATGGCTTTCGGGATACGATATATTGTTGCGATATATCCGTTACTATCAATCAGGAAAATTTTATGGAGGTGTAAACACACATGGCTCGTATTGCAGGTGTAGATTTACCAAGAGAAAAACGTGTTGAGATCGGCTTAACTTACATCTACGGAATTGGCAGAGTAAGCTCTAACCGTATCCTTGAGGCAGCAAATGTAGATCCTAACACTCGTGTTAGAGATTTGACTGACGAAGAAGTAAAGAGAATCAGCGCAGTCATCGATGAGACCCAGACTGTAGAAGGTGATTTAAGAAGAGAGATCGCTCTTAATATCAAGAGACTTCAGGAAATCGGATGCTATCGTGGAATCCGTCACAGAAAGGGACTTCCTGTTCGTGGACAGAAGACAAAGACCAACGCAAGAACAAGAAAAGGTCCTAAGAGAACTGTAGCAAACAAGAAAAAGTAATCATTTGAGAAAGTAGGTTAGTTTAGATATGGCTAAGACAGTTGCAAAGAAAGTAACAAAAAAGCGTATTAAGAAAAACGTTGAACGCGGACAGGCACATATTCAGTCATCTTTCAATAATACAATCGTAACTCTTACAGATGCTGAAGGTAACGCATTATCATGGGCGAGCGCTGGTGGTCTTGGATTCAGAGGCTCAAAGAAGTCTACTCCATACGCTGCACAGATGGCAGCAGAAACCGCAGCTAAGGCAGCTATGATTCATGGTTTAAAGACAGTTGATGTATTCGTTAAGGGACCAGGTTCAGGAAGAGAAGCAGCTATCCGTGCGCTCTCTGCATGCGGAATCGAAGTAACTTCCATTAGAGACGTAACTCCGGTACCTCACAATGGATGTCGTCCACCAAAGCGCAGAAGAGTTTAATTAGGAGGTATAGATTAAGATGGCAGTTAATAAAACCCCTGTATTGAAGAGATGCAGATCCCTTGGCTTGGAGCCAAGCTATTTAGGATATGATAAGAAGTCTAAGAGAAATTTAACCAGATCCAACCGCAAGGTATCTGAGTACGGACTTCAGTTAAAAGAGAAGCAGAAGGCTAAATTCATTTACGGTGTATTGGAGAAGCCTTTCCACAACTACTACTTAAAGGCTGACCAGATGAAGGGTATGACAGGTACAAACCTTATGACTATCCTTGAGTCAAGACTTGACAACGTAGTATTCCGCCTTGGTTTTGCTAGAACCAGAAGAGAGGCAAGACAGATCGTTGATCACAAGTTCGTTACTGTAAACGGCAAGTGCGTAAACATTCCTTCTTACCTTGTAAAGGCTGGAGATGTTATCGAAATCAAAGAGAGCAAGAAGAACATTCAGAGAATGAAGGACGTCATCGAAGTTGCTGGTGGCAGACTTGTTCCGGAATGGTTAGACGTTGATGCTGAGAAGCTTCAGGGAACTGTTAAGGAATTACCTTCCCGCGAGCAGATCGATGTCCCAGTTGATGAAATGCTTATCGTCGAGTTGTACTCTAAGTAAAATAAGACGAATTAAAGACAGACTTACGCGTGCCGTGGAGTGGTTTTACATTCCGCGGATTTCGCGTCTATGTATAAATAGCATGGAAACCCGAAAAGGAGGGACTTTGTAGTGTTCGATTTCGAAAAACCAAAAATTGAGATTGCAGAAATTTCAGAAGACAAAAAATATGGAAGATTTGTTGTTGAGCCTTTAGAGAGAGGCTATGGAACAACACTTGGTAATTCCCTTAGAAGAATTATGCTTTCTTCTCTGCCAGGAGCTGCTGTAAGCCAGGTTAAGATCGATGGCGTACTGCATGAGTTCAGCTCTATTCCGGGTGTAAAGGAAGATGTTACAGAAATCATCATGAACATCAAGAACCTTGCAATCCGGAACAACAGCTCTACAAACGAAGCTAAGATTGCATACATTGAATTTGAGGGTGAGGGCGTTGTAACAGCAGCGGACATCCAGGTTGATTCTGATATCGAAATCTTAAATCCGGAACTTGTGATTGCACACTTAAACGGTGGCGCTGATTGCAAGCTGTACATGGAGCTTACGATTACAAAGGGTAGAGGATACATCAGCGCAGACAAGAATAAGACAGAGGATACACCGATCGGTGTGATCGCTGTTGATTCTATTTACACTCCGGTTGAGAGAGTAAACCTGACTGTTGAGAACACCCGTGTAGGACAGGTAACAGACTATGATAAGCTCACATTGGATGTATACACCAATGGTTCCTTAGAGCCGGATGAGGCAGTAAGCCTTGCAGCAAAGGTTCTTAGCGAGCATCTGAATCTGTTTATCGATCTCTCTGACGCAGCAATGCAGGCAGAGGTTATGATCGAGAAAGAGAACGACGCACAGGAGAAGGTTCTTGAGATGAACATTGATGAGCTTGAGCTTTCTGTACGTTCATACAACTGCTTGAAGAGAGCAGGAATCAACACAGTAGCAGAGCTGATCAACCGGACTCCGGAAGACATGATGAAGGTTCGTAACCTTGGACGTAAGTCTCTGGAAGAAGTATTGGCAAAGCTCAAGGAGTTGGGATTAGAGTTAAATCGCAGCGAGGAGTAATCGGGGCGTTTGACTATATATGCTCAAACGGGCATAGCCGGTAAGACCAACGAGCGCGGCAGGTGTCCGGATTTCCTCTTCTGTGGCAGCACAGCAAGAAGAAATACATGAGTGGCAACTGATGTATCCTGGATGCATCAAAACAAGATACGACGTCTGGCAGTAAGACCAAAGAGCATGACCGGATGTTCCACGAATGGAGGAAAAGGAAAATGGCAAAGTATCGTAAATTAAGCAGAACCTCTAGCCAGAGAAAGGCATTATTAAGAGGTCAGGTAACAGCTCTTATCGCAAACGGTAAGATCGTAACAACCGAAGCTAAGGCTAAGGAAGTTCGCAAGATCGCAGAGGGACTTATCGCTTCTGCAATCCGTGAGAAGGATAACTTCGAGGAAGTTACCGTAACCGCTAAGGTTGCCCGCAAGGACAAGGATGGCAAGAGAGTAAAAGAAGTTGTAGACGGCAAGAAGGTTACCGTATACGATGAAGTACAGAAGACCATCAAGAAGGATTCCGCTTCCCGTCTTCACGCTAGAAGAGAGATGTTAAAGGTTCTTTACTCTGTAAAGACAACCGACGGAACCAAGAAGGGCACCAAGGAAGTTGATCTTGTTGCTAAGTTATTCGATGAGATCGCACCAAAGTATGCTGGACGTAACGGTGGATACACCAGAATCGTAAAGATTGGTCAGCGTAAGGGTGACGGAGCTCTTGAAGTAGTTCTTGAGTTAGTTTAATATTTACGAACACAAAAGCCCCGCACGGTGGAGGATATCCACTGTGTGGGGCTTTTTACCTTATAGGAAAATTCTTTCCGGATCTATATCAAGCGTTGGGAGAGAACACCACATAAAAAGTGCTGCCGGATCATCCGACAGCACTTCTTTGTATAAATAGCTATTTGATTATTGCTGGTTCTGTGCCTGCTCCTCTTTGTACTTCTGCACGAAGTTCCTGATGCGGTCATACGGATTGAGCAGATCGCTGATAGAAGCATCATGGTTAAGTGTATCAATGAGGTATGCAATGTACTTGCTCATGTCACAGCTGATGTAATACTCCTTGGAAAGCAGCTCCGGTGACTGATAGATCAGGTTGGTAGTAACAACGCGGTAGATCAGTCCATCTTCGTATGCCTTGTCGAATGCTGCAAAACCATTTGTGAAAAGACCAAAGGTAGAAACAACAAAGATACGGTTCGCCTTGCGCGCTTTCAGCTCCTTCGCGGTATCGATCATGCTGTCGCCGGAGGAGATCATATCGTCAATGATAAATACGTCCTTGCCCTCAACGTTGGAGCCTAAGAACTCATGAGCAACGATCGGGTTACGGCCATTTACGATCTTGCTGTAATCGCGGCGCTTATAGAACATACCCATATCTACGCCAAGGACATTGGCAAGGTAGATTGCACGGTTGGTAGCACCCTCATCCGGGCTGATGATCATAAGATGATCGGCATCTAAGGTAAGATCCTTTACGTTCTTTAAAATGCCCTTGATGAACTGATAAGAAGGCATTACGTTCTCGAATCCGTTCAACGGAATCGCATTTACGACACGCGGATCGTGTGCGTCGAAGGTGATGATGTTGTCAACGCCCATGTTGATCAGCTCCTGAAGTGCGATCGGGCAGTCCAAGGACTCACGGCCGGTACGTCTGTGCTGACGGCTCTCATATAAGAATGGAAGGATTACGGTAATGCGGCGCGCCTTTCCACCTACGGCTGCAATGACACGCTTCAAGTCTGCAAAATGATCGTCTGGGGACATGTGGTTCGTATGACCGCATACGGAGTAGGTCAGGCTGTAATTGGTGACATCTACCATGATGTAGAGATCGTATCCGCGGACGGACTGGTTGATGACGCATTTTGCCTCACCGGAACCGAATCTCGGTGTATACGGGTGAATAAGATAACTGTCCTTGTGATAATCCTTAAACGCGATTTCATTCTGATGCTGATGCTCGCGGTTCTCGCGCCACTTGTTCAGGTACTGGTCAACCTTCTTTCCAAGCTCTGTGCAACTGTCCGTAGGAATGATTCCTAACGTTCCTTTTGGCATCGTCTCTAAAATTCTTTCGTCATTAGGCATGATGAATCCTCCATGTGAATTATTTATACTTTAATGTGACTGACGTTTGCGGATGCGAATGTCGTCACCGAAAAGCTTGATGGTGGTGTAGCTGCTTAAAATCCGGGATAAAGTACGTTCCGAGTAAATATCTGCGATCTGGTTCATACTTAAGTTGGTGGATATGATGGTGGATTTGTGTCGCAAAATCCGCTCATTCACACACAAGAAGAGCTGGGAGGTCGTAAAGCTGTTTGACAGCTCGGTCCCCAGGTCATCGATGATGAGAAGGTCGCAATCAAATATATTCTGATGCGCCGCAATAGCATCGGCATCTTTGTCAAAAACGCCCTTGCTTAATATATCAAATAACTGAAAGGCTGTAAAGTAAATAACGGAATAGCTTTTATCCAAAAGCTCTTTTGCAACACAGTTGGATAAGAATGTTTTGCCAACGCCGGTCTCACCGTAGAGAAACAGATTCTTTGGCTTGTTGTCAAAATCGTCGATAAAGTTGTGACACTCGGCAACCGCGTTCCGGATCGTCTCAAGGGAGGTAAGCCCTGTGGCAGGATTGCGGTCAGAATCCGAGTAATAAGCGTAGGAAAACGAATCAAAGTTCTCCTTCTCCAAAATCTCACGGATGTTGGACTGCGTGTAAATGCAGTTGATGATCGCCTGTTTTAAGCAATGGCACTTCTGACCATCGATATATCCGGTGTCCTTGCAGTCCGGACAGGTATAGACCGGCTCAAAGTAATCGGACGGATATCCGAGACGCTGTAAAAGAGCCTCGCGCTCCCGGCGGTAATCTGCGATCTCGACATGTAACTGGTCAAGTGCAGCGCGGTCGCCGTCCAACAGCTTTTTGGCGCATGCAACGGAACAGGACGAGATCGCGTGATCGATCTCCTCCAGACGCGGC
The DNA here is from genome assembly GCA_934307695.1 of uncultured Agathobacter sp. Classification (GTDB taxonomy): domain Bacteria; phylum Bacillota; class Clostridia; order Lachnospirales; family Lachnospiraceae; genus Roseburia. Next base: position 12,030 of record CAKRCS010000014.1, read on the forward strand.
TCCTTCAGATAAGCAAGGCGTGTGCGTTCGTCCAATATGCGCTTATTCTTTAATCTGCGGGCATCATAGCCACGCATGATCTCATCGTATTGTGAATTGCTAAGAGCCATTACAGCGGTATCCTCCGGAATTAGTGAACACTTGTTGTCAGAGCCATGCGCTCAAGCTGATCGTAATCATAATCGCGCTGGCTGAAATTGTTGAATTTGTTTCTTGCCACGGTAACTGTCTTGCCAGATGTGACGGTGCCGGAAGCAGCCTTTTTCTCTTTGCCGAAAGCGGCATCCAGCTGCTTGACATCATCCATGGTATGTACATGATTTTTGTGCCAATTACTTAGGATGGAATCTGCGTACTTAAAGCTCGGCTGGTTCGTGGCAGCGATCGTTCTGCTGCAGGCCTCGCCGATCAGCGTCAGGTCAAAGCCATACTCGCCCGCCCACTTGCGGATCATGGCAACCTCTGCATCCACCAGCTTGCGTCCGGTAATTCCCATCGCCTTCATGACACCGTAATAGACCTTGCTGCGCTCAGCAGTATTCTCCTTCGCCTCGGCAACAGTCGTGATCTTGTCCTCGCTCCAGCGCAGGGCAACCTTGTCCATGTAGTGCATACTGGAATGTCCTTCGCTGATGCAATACTCGACAAGAAAAACAATCAGCTCGGTAGAAAAATGAAGCTCATCATACCAGTACAAAACGGTATTGATGTCGGTAGTAGCCATCGGGTGCTTTAAGTAAGTCTCGATAATGAAGAAAAGCTCCGAAATATTCGGGTTCTGGCGGAACTCCTTCACCTCGTCCAATGTGTAATCCCTGCGGGAAGTCGTCTTTGAGATAACGGCGGCCTGTGCCTTCTTCACCGGAGCGGCTGCTGGAACTGAAGCAGATCCGCCTGCAGTGTCGGCGCTGCCGGAAACCGGTGCAGCATATTCCTTATAATCACTTAACGGGGACAGGAGCGTGATGTCGCAAAGCACCTTATCCGGACCGTAGCCCAATAAGAGCAGATGCATGCGCTCCCAGTACTTCAATGCGCGCAGAACATCCTTCTCGGTATGATTAAAGCAGTCCGCGATCGCTGAGATCGAGCACTCAGCGGCGTTGCTGTTAAGATTACGAAGCAGGTACAGATATACCTTCACAAATTCGCCGTTTGCTTCCGGCATATATCGGTCAATAAAAATATTTGGGATGCAGGTTATAGAATTCGGACAATCACTGTGTAGTTGAATGGTTGCCATAGTATTCCCTCTTTCTGTCAGATAAGTCGGTCGAGGCTACATACAGGTCTCGACCAGTCTGTCAGCAATTATAGCACAAAGCATACCCATTGAAAAGCAGAAAAAAGCCCGAAAATGGCGAAAAACCAAGGCATTTTGCCAACATGCACGAATGTGGATAACGTGGAAAAAGATACCCTAAGAAGCGGTACGTGCGGATAAATCGGGCGGTGCAAAGTTATAAAAAATCCACACTGCCTGTTGAAGATAATCAACAAAACCAGTGTGGATAATGTGGACAACTATCTGCCGAGGAGCGCTTCCCCTATTTCTACAACGTTTCCGGCACCCATAGTTATCAACAGGTCACCGTTCACACAATTTTCTAATAAAAATTTTTCAATCTCTTCAAAAGAAGGAAAATAGTAGCATTCTGTTCCGTGAAGCTTCAATTTGTCCAGAATGTCACGGGAACTGATACCGATCGTATTTTTCTCGCGCGCCGCGTAAATATCGGCGAGGACAACAACATCCGCAAGCGAGAGAACATCCGCAAAGTCATCGAGAAATGCCTTCGTGCGGGAGTAGGTGTGTGGCTGGAATACCAGAACCAGACGCTTGTGCGGATAGTTGGCAGCAGCGGTAAGCGTAGCGCGGATCTCGGTCGGATGGTGTGCGTAATCATCGATGATCGTAATGCCGTCGACCGTACCCTTGTACTGGAAGCGGCGGTCTGCACCGTGGAAGGCAAAAAGTCCTTTCTGAATATGTGCAAAGGAAACACCGGCAAGCGTGCAGCATGCAACCGCAGCCAAAGCATTGGTGACATTGTGAAGCCCCGGAACATGCAATGTCAATGTGCCAAGCGATTCGCCCTTGTGCATAACCGTAAAGGATGCACAGCCCTTCTCGTCAAACTCAATATCTGCTGCGGAAAAATCACTGCGGCTGTCAAGTCCGAATGTGATGACGGAGCAAGGAAGCCCGCCGGCGATCTCCTCGTAGTTGTCGATCGCACCGTGGATGATCAATGCGCCATCCGGCTTTGTGTTCTCTGCAAAAAGCCGGAAGGAATGACGGACATCAGCAAGATCCTTAAAGAAATCCAGATGCTCCGCCTCAACGTTGAGGATGATGCTGTATTTCGGACGGAAATTCAAAAAGCTGTTCGTGTACTCACATGCCTCCGTCAGAAACGTCTCGGAGTTGCCGACGCGCAGATTGCCGCCGAGCGCTTCGAGGATACCACCGACAGAGATGGTCGGATCGGCGTCTGCCGCGAGCAGGATCTGGCTGATCATGGAGGTGGTCGTGGTCTTTCCGTGCGTGCCGGCAACTGCGATGGACTGATCGTAATTGTCCATGATCTGACCGAGCAGCTCGGCGCGTGTCAGCATAGGAATCTGCTTTTGCTTTGCAGCCTGCCACTCCGGATTATCCTCGCGGATCGCCGCAGTGTATACAACAAGATCAATGCCGTCTATAATGTTATCGGCACACTGTCCGTAAAAAATCTGCATGCCTTTTTGGCTGAGATGGCGTGTCAGATCAGATTCCTTGGAATCGGAACCGGATATGGAAAATCCTTCCTCTGCCAAAATCTCGGCGAGACCGCTCATGCTGATGCCGCCGATGCCGATGAAGTGAACGTGTACCGGATGTTCAAAGTCTAATTTATACATAAATGTTACCTGCCCATGATTATTTGAATTACTTCTTTATAATTATAACCGTATTCTTGTAATTTGCAAATGAAAAGAACAGGTGGCATGCAAATAAATATTGTGTAAAATGTCAAAAAAAACCAAACAGTTTACGAAAAATTGTGAAAAATGTTGAATGCATGAAAGGCTCATGCTATAATAAACATAATAATATACAGACAGAAGTAGCCATATTTGGTATTATCTGTAAAGTACGGCATACACATGAAGCAGGGTATGTCCGTAAAGTATGATACAAGGAGTGATAACGTGATTAAAAAAGAAATGATAGCCATGCTTTTGGCGGGGGGACAGGGAAGCAGACTCGGAGTGCTGACTGCTGACGTTGCGAAGCCTGCTGTCTCATTTGGAGGAAAATACCGCATCATCGATTTCCCTCTGAGCAACTGCATCAATTCCGGAATTGATACGGTTGGCGTGCTGACACAGTATCAGCCGCTTCGACTCAACACACACATCGGAATCGGTATTCCGTGGGATCTCGACCGCAACAACGGCGGTGTGACGGTGCTGCCGCCTTATGAGCGAAGCACCAGCAGCGAGTGGTACACCGGTACTGCGAATGCGATTTACCAGAATCTGCGCTACATGGAGACGTACAATCCGGATTATGTGCTGATCCTTTCCGGCGACCATATCTACAAGATGGATTATGAGGTGATGCTTGATTTCCACAAGGAGAATCACGCGGATGTTACCATCGCGACAATGCCTGTACCGATCGAGGAGGCAAGCCGGTTCGGTATTGTGATCGCGGATGAGAAGAAACAGATCACCGAGTTTGAGGAGAAGCCGCAGAACCCGCGGAGCAACCTTGCTTCCATGGGTATTTACATATTCTCATGGCAGGTGCTTAAGGATGCACTTATTGCCATGAAGGACCAGCAGAGCTGTGACTTTGGCAAGCACATTATCCCGTATTGCTTCGAGCATCAGAAGCGGATGTTTGCCTACGAGTTCAATGGCTACTGGAAGGACGTCGGAACACTCGGCTCCTACTGGGAGGCTAACATGGAGCTGATCGACCTGATCCCGGAGTTTAACCTCTACGAGGAATACTGGAAGATCTATACCAAGTGCGACACGATCGAGCCACAGTATATTGCACCGGAAGCCTACATTGAAAAGAGTATTATCGGAGAAGCCTCCGAGATATACGGCACGGTCATCAATTCTGTTATCGGACCGAATGTACAGATCGGAAGAGGCACGGTAGTGCGCGATTCCATTATCATGAAGGACACCGTGATCGGAGAGAATACAAGCATTACCAAGGCGATCATCGCGGAAAATTGCCGGATCGGAAGCCAGGTGGAGCTTGGAGTCGGCGAGGAAGCTCCGAACAAGCTCAACGCAAGCATTTACTCCTTTGGCCTTGCTACCATCGGCGAGAACTCTGTCGTTCCGGACGGAGTAAGGATCGGAAAGAATACGGCAATCTCCGGCGTTACGGACAAATCCGATTACCCGGACAATGTCCTGCTTGGCGGGGAAGTAATCATTAAGGCAGGTGACAATAAATGAAAGCAATCGGTATAATTTTAGCGGGCGGCAACAGCAACCGTATGAGAGAACTCTCCCGCAAGCGTGCAATTTCCGCGATGCCGGTCGGGGGCAGCTTCCGGTGCATCGACTTTGCACTCAGCAATATGAGCAATTCGCATGTGCAGACGGTAGCGGTGCTGACACAATACAATTCCCGTTCCCTGAATGAACATTTAAGCTCCTCCAAGTGGTGGGATTTCGGAAGAAAGCAGGGAGGTCTGTATCTGTTTACCCCGACGGTAACTGCGGAGAACAGTGACTGGTATCGCGGAACGGCAGATGCAATCTATCAGAACATCGACTTTTTGAAGAAGTGCCATGAGCCGTATGTCATCATCTCAAGCGGTGACTGCGTATACAAGATGGACTACAATGAGCTTCTGGATTACCATGCAGAGAAGAAGGCGGATATTACGGTTGTCTGCAAGGACATGCCGGCGCAGAATGATGTCAGCCGCTTTGGCGTTGTCAAGATGAACGAGGAATCCCGGATCGTTGAATTTGAGGAGAAGCCGCTTGTCGCACAGTCCAACACGGTATCTACCGGCGTGTATGTGATCCGCCGCCGTCAGTTGATCGAGATGCTTGAGAAGGCAGCCGAGGAGAACCGGTATGATTTTGTCAATGACATTTTGGTGCGCTACCGCAGTGTGAAGCGCATTTTCGGCTTCAAGATAAAGACCTACTGGAACAACATCGCATCCGTGGAGGATTACTACCAGACCAATATGGATTTCTTAAAGCCGGAGGTGAGAAACTTTTTCTTCCGCCAGGATCCGAAGATCTACTCCAAGGTGGACGATCTTCCACCTGCAAAGTATAACGTCGGCTCCGAGGTCAGCAACAGCCTGATCTCCAGCGGCTGTATCATCAACAGCAAGGTGGAAAATTCCATCCTGTTCAAGCAGGTATTTGTCGGAAAAAATTGTGTGATCAAGAACTCTATCATTCTAAACGGTGCATATATCGGGGACAACACCCATGTGGAGAACTGCATCGTGGAGAGCAACGGTACACTGATGCCGAATACATATTATTGTGGGGACGACGGCATCAAGATCGTATCAGAGAAGAATGAACGCTATATATTGTAATCAGGCGCAGCTGTCCGGGGGACGGATAGCTGCAATCGTACCAAAAGGGGGATGGAGGATATGCAGATAACTGATGTGCGCGTCCGCAAGGTAGAAAAAGAAGGCAAATTAAAAGCTGTGGTTTCCATTACGATCGATGATGAATTTGTGGTACATGACATCAAAGTCATTGACGGGGAGAAGGGATTGTTTATCGCGATGCCAAGCAGAAAGGCAAACGATGGAGAGTATCGGGATATTGCGCATCCGATCAATTCCGGCACGCGTGAGCAGCTTCAGGAGCTGATCTTAGAGCGGTATCATGCAGAACTTGCTGCTGAGGAATAATTCCCCGGCATGGATAGTCAGGTGCCGTAAGGGGCATCAATAAAATAACTATGGGAAAGCTGCCATTTCAGAACATTCTGAAGTGACAGCTTTTTAATTTGACGCTCTTTCCAAATGATATTATAATTTATACGTTGTTTGGGTAATAAAATAGCAGGAGGAACAAACGACATGTTTTTGATAGCGGGACTTGGAAATCCGGACAAAAAATATGAACATACACGCCACAACATCGGGTTTGATACGCTTGATGCGCTGGCAGACAAATATAATATCCGTATCAATGAAAAAAAACACAAGGCATTGTGTGGAAGCGGTGCGATCGAGGGCGTAAAGGTAATCCTTGCAAAGCCGCAGACCTACATGAACCTAAGCGGGGAGAGCATTGCAGAGATCGTGAATTTCTACAAGCTCGATCCGGAGAGTGAGATGATCATAATATATGATGATATTTCCCTCGCGCCGGGCAACATCCGCATCCGCAAGAAGGGAAGCGCCGGGGGGCATAATGGAATCAAGAACATTATTGCAATGACCGGAACGCAGAACTTTATGCGCATCAAGGTCGGTGTCGGGGAGAAGCCACAGGGCTGGGATCTGGCAGACCATGTGCTGGGAAGGATGGATAAGGAGGACAGAAGCCGCGCGGAGGAAGCAATGGCAGACGCGGTGGAGGCAGCAGTCCTTATGATGCACGACGAGACCGACAAGGCAATGAATCTATATAATTCCAAGAAACAGGAGCAGATGTGAAAGCATTTTTAGAACCTCTCCGCGATCTGTCGGGATTCGCGGATATGACAAAACAGGCGCAGCATGCCGGACTCGTGACGATCTCCGGCTGTATTGACGCGCAAAAACCGCATATTATCTTTGCATGTAACAATGGTCGTAAGAACAAGATCATTGTTACTTTTCATGAGCAAAAAGCGAAGGAGCTGTATGAGGATTACCTGTTTTTTGACCCGGATGCAGTCTATTATCCGGCGAAGGACGTGCTGTTTTATCAGGCGGACATCCGTGGAAATCTGCTGACGGCACAGAGGATATCTGCGTTAAAGGCAATCCATGAACAGGAGCAGGTGACGCTTATCACGACGTTTGATGCGCTGATGAATACCATGGCACCACCGGAAAAGATCTGGGATTCCATCCTGCGCATTGCACCGGGGGAGAGCCTTGATCTGGATCAGACGGTGGCACAGCTTGTCCGTATGGGCTATGAGAAGGAATATCAGGTGGAAAACAGCGGACAATTTGCGGTCCGCGGTGGAATCCTTGACATTTTTCCGCTTACGGAGGAGCAGCCGGTGCGCATCGAGCTGTGGGGGGACGAGATTGACACGATCCGCTCGTTTGATGTGGAGAGCCAGAAGTCGATCGATAATCTTGAAGAGGTGATCGTCTATCCGGCATGTGAGCTGGTGCTAAGTGACGCGGAGCTGCAGGACGGCATCACGCGCTTGAAGGAGGAGGCAGATCAGGCATCCGCACAGCTTCGCAAGGAGATGAAGACGGAGGAAGCCTACCGCATGAAGTCGCTGGCAGATGAGCTTGCCGAGCAGTGGGGAGAGCTTTCTTTGTATGCGGGGATTGATGCTTACCTGTCCTATTTTACGGAGAAAAGGGTATGCCTTTTAGACTTCTTCGACACAGAGGATACCACGATCTTTCTGGATGAGCTGGGACGCTGCGTGGAGCGGGGACAGCAGACGGAGGTTGAGTTTTCCGAGAGCATGAAGCAGCGGCTCGCTATGGGATATATTCTGCCGGGGCAGATGCGTGAGCTCTTTATGCAGAAAGAGATCATGGGAAAGCTCACAAAGTTTTCCTGCGTGGCAGTGGCGGCGCTTGATGTAAAGACGTATGGACTTAAGTCAAACGGACAATTTGCAATCCATGTAAAGAGCGTGAGCGCATACAACAGCAGTTTTGAGCTTCTGGTAAAGGACTTGAAGCGCTACTGCAAGAACGGCTACCGCATCATACTGCTTTCCGGTTCGAGAAGCCGTGCAAAGCGGCTGGCGGAGGATCTGTTTGACGAAGGGCTGAGCAGCTTCTACACGGAGGACTACGATCACGACCTGGTTCCGGGGCAGATTATGGTCTGCTACGGCAAGGTAAAGCGCGGGTACGAATATCCGATCCTGCCATTCGCGGTGATCACGGATACGGACATCTTCGGCGCGGAGCATAAGAAGAAAAAGCGCCACCGTACCTATGAGGGAGAAAAGATCCAGCAGTTTACGGATCTTTCTGTCGGTGATTATGTGGTGCATGAGAACCACGGACTCGGCATCTACCGGGGAATCGAGAAGATCGAGGTGGATAAGAAGGTCAAGGACTACATCAAGATCGAGTATTCCGGCGGCTCCAATCTGTACATCCTTGCGACACAGCTTGAACTGATCCAGAAGTATGCCGGAAAAGACGCAAAGAAGCCGAAGCTAAACAAGCTCGGCGGGCAGGAATGGACAAAGACCAAGAGCCGGGTGCGCGGAGCAGTGCAGCAGATCGCGCAGGATCTTGTCAACCTCTACGCCGTCCGCGAGGAGAAAAACGGATTTGTCTACGGACCGGATACGGTATGGCAGCGGGAGTTTGAGGAGCTGTTCCCATTTGAGGAGACGGAGGACCAGATTCTTGCCATCGAGGCAACCAAGAAGGATATGCAGAGCCAGAAGATCATGGATCGCCTGATCTGTGGCGACGTTGGGTATGGCAAGACCGAGATCGCGATAAGAGCAGCTTTCAAGGCAGTGCAGGAGAATAAGCAGGTGGCTTACCTGGCACCGACAACGATCCTTGCGCAGCAGATCTACAATACGTTTTCCCAGCGCATGAAGGATTTTCCGGTAAACGTGGATCTGCTATGCAGATTCCGCACTTCCGCGGAGCAGAAAAAGACGATCGAGAAGCTGAAAAAGGGACAGGTGGATATCATCATCGGTACGCACCGTCTTTTATCCAAGGATGTGGAGTACAAGGATCTCGGACTTTTGGTTATTGATGAGGAGCAGCGCTTCGGGGTTGCGCACAAGGAGAAGATTAAGCAGCTCAAAACGAACGTGGATGTGCTGACGCTGACGGCAACCCCGATCCCGCGTACCCTCCACATGAGCCTGATCGGTATCCGTGATATGAGCGTGCTCGAAGAGCCGCCGATGGATCGTGTGCCGATCCAGACCTACGTTATGGAGTACAACGAGGAGCTTGTCCGCGAAGCAATCACAAGAGAGCTTGCGCGCGATGGACAGGTATATTATGTATATAATAAGGTAAAAGATATTGATGAGGTGGCAACAAAGATCCAGTCGCTTGTTCCGGAGGCGAATGTGGCATTTGCACATGGGCAGATGAAGGAGACGGATCTGGAGCGCATTATGTACAACTTCATCAACGGAGATATCGATGTGCTTGTGTCCACAACGATCATCGAGACGGGAATGGATATTTCCAACGTTAATACCATGATCATCCATGATGCGGACAACATGGGGCTGTCGCAGCTTTATCAGCTCCGCGGGCGCGTGGGAAGATCCAACCGCACCGCGTATGCGTTCTTAATGTACCGCCGCAACAAGATGCTGAAGGAGATCGCGGAGAAACGTCTGGCTGCGATCAAGGAATACTCGGAGTTAGGAAGCGGTTTTAAGATTGCAATGCGCGACCTTGAGATCCGTGGTGCCGGCAATCTCTTAGGTGCGGAGCAGAGCGGCCACATGGAGGCAGTCGGCTACGACCTGTACTGTAAGATGTTAAATGAGGCGGTAAAGGAAGCAAAGGGCGCGGCACCGGTGGAGCAGTTTGACACCTCTGTGGATGTGGTGACCGATGCCTATATCCCGCCAAGCTACATCGCAAATGAACTGCAAAAGCTGGATATTTACAAGCGCATCGCAGGCATCATGGACGATGCGGAGTCGGAGGAGATGCTGGAGGAGCTGATCGACCGCTTCGGGGAGCCACCGAAATCAGTGCTGAACCTGCTTACGATCGCCTGTCTTAAGGGGCGTGCGCACCGCCTGTATGTGCAGGAGATTGTGCAGAGAGGAAAGGAGATCAAGCTGGTCATGTACGAAAAGGCAGGCATTGATCCGTCCGGCATTCCGGGGCTTATCGCGCAGCTTGCGCCTGCCATGCGTTTTATGGCAGATCCGAAAAATCCGTATTTTATTTACCAGATGCAGGTTAATTCCAGAGACAAAAATCAGAATGTGCTGGAAACGATAGAAACAATTCTTGGCGCGATGGAGGAGAACCTTTTGGCATCTGAGTAAAAAACAGTTGCCAGTCGCATCAAAAAGCACTATAATATATCGAGCAATCTTATGTAAAATGAGAAAAGCCACTTTAGGAGGAACCATGAATACAAAAAAATTGGCAGCATTATGTCTGACAGGAGCACTTGCTATCTCTGCCATGACCGGATGCGGAATCAATAAAAATGCAACAGCAGCGTCTTTTTCGGACGGCACAACCGTTACGATGGAGGTTACGAACTTTGTGATCCGCTATCAGCAGGTAATCGCAGATTCTTTCTACCGCCAGGTTTTTGGCGATGAAGTCTGGACAAAGGACGTCTCCGGCAACGGATCAACAATGGCAGATACTGTTAAGAGCTCCGTTATGGACAGCCTGCATGAGATGTATACGTTAAAGAACCACATGGCTGACTACAATGTATCACTGACCGATGAGGAGAATACCGCGATCGCGGCTGCAGCAGATGCGTTCCTCGCAGGCAATGATGCTGATACACTGGATGAGATCGGCGCAACCCGTGATGCGGTAATCGAATTTCTGACATTACAGACCATCAAGGATAAGATGACAAGCGCGATCTATGCAACCGCTGACACCGATGTGTCAGATGAGGAAGCAAACATGCGTGCATATACCATGCTTACATTTTCTACCGCAGGCACCTATGATGAGGACAATAACCTGGTAGAGCTGACCGGCGAGGAGAAGGCTGCAATCGAGACCGAGGCGGCGGATGTTTACGCAGAGATCACCGATCCGGCGGAGCTTGAGACCGTTGCCGAGGCACATGATGTAAAGCCGGAAACCGGCACATACGCAGCGGATAATACTTCCCTGAACGAGGATGTCAAGACAGCACTTGATGCATTGCATGAGGGTGAGATGTCGGAGCTGATCAAGACAGATTCCGCAATCTATATCGTGCGTCTCGACAAAGAGACCGACGAGGATGCGACCGAATCCAACCGCAAGTCGATCATCGAGGATCGTCAGACCTCTTTATATGATGAGATTCTTGCCGGATGGCAGGAGAATGACGGCTGGAAGGTAAGCGACAAGCAGCTTGCAAAGATCCGGCTCAAGAATACATTCTCACAGCCGTCTACGGAGGATACAGAGTCCACAGAGACGACAGAGGATACCGCAGCAGAGGAGACAGAGACAACAGAAGGCACAGAAGCTGCACAAGAATAAAAAAATGACAAAGAGCAACATAGTACTGATCGGTATGCCGGGTGTCGGAAAGAGCACGATCGGCGTAATATTGGCAAAGGAGCTGGGATACCGGTTCCTGGATGCAGACCTGCTCATCCAGCAGCAGGAGGGGAAGCTTCTGCGGGAAATCATTGCAGAGCAAGGAACAGAAGGATTTATTGAGGTAGAGAATCGTGTAAATGCAGGAATTTGCGCGGAACGTACGATTATAGCTACTGGGGGAAGTGTCGTATACGGCGGGGAAGCCATGCGCCACTTAAAAGAAATCGGAACGATTGTATATTTGGAGGTGTCGTTCGACACGATACAGGAGCGGCTTGCGGACATCAAAGGCCGTGGAGTTGTGTTGAAGGATGGACAGACGCTGTATGATCTGTATGAGGAGAGAGTTCCTCTGTACAAACATTATGCGGATGTAACAGTCTCAGAAGAGAATCTGAATATTGAGCAAACGGTTCAAAAATTATTAGAACAATTCCAATGATTGAATATGATGTAGTGTAAGAGTTCGTTGAGGTGTAAAATGGAACAGTATGTGATTAAGGGAGGCTCTCCTTTATATGGTGAGGTAGTGATCGGTGGTGCCAAAAATGCAGCGCTGGCGATTCTTGCTGCCGCAATCATGACGGATGAGACCGTTACAATCGATAATCTGCCGAATGTCCGCGACATTAATGTCCTTCTGCATGCCATTGAGGAGATCGGTGCGCATGTGGAGCGCGTGAACCCACATAAGGTCAAGATCAATGGTTCATTTATTCAGGATGTGACGGTTGACAATGCGTTTATCCGCAAGATCCGTGCGTCCTATTATCTGATCGGTGCGCTGCTTGGCAAGTATAAGAGAGCAGAGGTCGCACTTCCGGGTGGCTGTGATATCGGAAGCCGTCCGATCGACCTTCATATGAAGGGCTTTCGTGCAATGGGCGCTACCGTAGATATCAGTCATGGACTGTTCAAGGTGGCGGCAGACCAGTTAAAGGGAACACATATTTATCTGGATAAGGTATCTGTCGGCGCTACGATCAATATTATGATGGCAGCAGCGATGGCAGAGGGCAAGACCGTGATCGAGAACGCCGCGAAGGAGCCGCATGTCGTTGACGTTGCAAACTTCCTTAACAGCATGGGCGCCAATATCCGTGGCGCAGGTACGGATGTCATCCGTATCGTCGGAGTGGAGAAGCTACATAGGACAGAGTATTCGATCATTCCGGATCAGATTGAAGCCGGAACATTTATGTTCGCAGTTGCTGCGACCGGTGGAGATGTACTTGTAAAGAACGTTATCCCGAAGCATCTTGAGGCTACAACGGCTAAGCTTTTGGAGGTTGGATGCCAGGTGGAGGAATTTGATGATGCTGTCCGCGTTGTCTCCAACGGCAAGCTGCAGCACACACAGGTTACAACACTTCCATATCCGGGATTCCCGACCGATATGCAGCCGCAGATGGCAGTCCTTCTTGGAATTGCATCCGGCACAAGCACGGTGACGGAGAGCATATTTGAGAACCGTTTCAAGTATGTGGATGAACTTACCCGCATGGGAGCAGAGATCAAGGTTGAGAGCAATATTGCGATCATAACAGGTGTTCCGAAGTATACCGGGGCACGTGTGAATGCACCGGATCTTCGCGCCGGAGCGGCACTTGTGATCGCAGGTCTGGCAGCAGACGGCATCACGGTAGTGGATGATATCTACTATGTGGAGCGAGGTTACGAAGCGCTTGAGGAGAAGCTGACCAGCCTTGGAGCCAAGATTGAAAAGGTTGACAATGAAAAGGACTTGCAGAAGTTCGTTCTGAAGGTTTCATAGAACAAAATCATTTATAAAGTAAAATAAAACAGGAGGCTGACCGGTGTAGGATCAGCCTCCTGTTTGTAATAGTGCAGGAATTGCCGCTATATGATCGCTTTGATGAACAGATCACGGTTGGTCGAAAGATCCAGACACGAATTGTCGTCGAACTGGACGATCGGGCGGGAAAGATCATTCGGGTTGAGCATCACGATATTGCAGCCTCTGCCATCATTGAGTACCACGCGGTTGCTCTGGTAGGTTGCGGCGATCTGTTTTAAAAAGGTAAGCAGATAGCGAGTGTTATATTTCTGGTATCCGTCCTTTTCAAAATTGCCGATTACCTGGAAGGCGCACAGCGGAGCACGGTAAGAACGTGCAGCAGTCATCGCGTCATACACATCGGCAATCGCAATGATCATCGCAAATGCATCAATGTTATCCTCCGTCAGATGGGAAGGATAGCCGGAGCCATCACAGCGCTCATGGTGCATAAGAGCAGCCTTTTTGATGCGCGGATCGATGCTCTGGTATTTTAAAATGTCATAGCCGTAACGCGGGTGATTCTTGATCAGCGCAAACTCCTCATCGGTCAGGGAGCCGGACTTGTTGAGGATCTCCTCCGGAACCTTAACCTTGCCGATATCGTGAAGAAGACCTGCAAGCGTTAAAATCTTCAGATCATGTGGCTCCATCTTCAGCCAGCGGCCAATCATCCGCGCGATCAGGGCGACATTGACGCTGTGCGCATAGACCGAATCATTGATGGTGCGGGTATTGTTGAGCATATCAAAAAGCTCGGTAATGGTGTTGCGTGAGCGGAACAGATCGGCAACGCAGTCGAGCAGCGCATCCGGCTCGATCTCTTTTCCGTAATCTGCAATGTCGGTAAATACCTTTTTCAATTCTTCCATCGCCATTGCGTATTGCATCTGGAAGGTGTGGAAGGCATCGGAGGAGGCAACCTTCTGCTTGGCTGTCTTACTCTCGTTGATGTAGGTGCGGGGCTTTGGAGGCTCGGAAACGGGTGCTGCTGCAACCGGTGCAACAGGCGCGGCAGAGATATCCTCCCCCTCGACAACGGCGGAAGCGACGCGGTAGAGCTTCATACGGTTGATAAGCTGACGTGTGATCTCTGAGCCGGCAGGCGCGAGCACCTGTCCGCTTGGCGTTATGACAGCTTCTATCAGTTTCATTCCCGGTTGTAGATCGTATGGCTGCAATGTTCGCATGTCGTTTCCCTCCCATAACTTACTCTAATATTGTAGTATAAAATTTGTCAGAGCGAAAGTCAATAAAATTTGCCCTTGACAAGTCTGCAAAATAGATGTATCGTATGACCGAGATTTGAAAATTCTATATTGTATTTTCTCTTATTCAGAGTGGTGGAGATACATAGGATCTATGAAGCCACGGCAACCCCGCATTTTGCAGGAAGGTGCCTACCTGAGCGAGCAATCGAACAATAAGAGGATTTGATTATCTTGGTATTTGAATCCGCTTATTTCGTAAGCGGATTTTTTAGTGTGAAGAATTACATAGTTTCACATGAACCGACAACTTTATTGAGAGGAGCACAAAAGAATGGAGAAACGTTTATTTACATCCGAGTCCGTTACCGAAGGACATCCGGACAAAATGTGTGATGCAGTATCCGACGCAATCCTTGATGCATGCATGGAACAGGATCCTATGAGCCGTGTTGCATGTGAGACAGCAAGCTGTACCGGATTTGTACTTGTAACAGGAGAGATTACCACAAAGGCACAGTTAGATATCCCGGCGATCGTCCGCAAGACGGTGCTTGAGATCGGCTATGACGATGGTAAGAAGGGACTTGACGGTCATTCCTGCGCAGTTATGGTAGCGCTTGACCAGCAGTCTGCTGACATCGCCATGGGTGTTGACAAGGCACTTGAGGCAAAGTCCGGAGAGCTGACCGATGACCTTGACACCGGAGCCGGAGATCAGGGTATGATGTTTGGTTATGCGACCAATGAGACACCGGAGCTTATGCCTTACCCGATCGAGCTTGCACACAAGCTTGCACTCCAGCTTACCAAGGTGCGTAAGGATGGCACACTGACCTACCTTCGCCCGGACGGAAAAACACAGGTTTCCGTTGAGTACGATGAGGCTGGAAAGCCAACCCGCCTGGAGGCAGTTGTCCTTTCTACACAGCACGATGAGGATGTGACGCAGGAGCAGATCCATGAGGATATCAGGAAGTATGTATTCGATCCGATCCTTCCACAGGATATGGTCGATGCAGAGACAAAGTTCTTTATCAATCCGACCGGACGCTTTGTTATCGGTGGACCACACGGTGATGCAGGTCTTACCGGACGTAAGATCATCGTAGACACCTACGGCGGATATGCACGTCACGGCGGCGGAGCCTTCTCCGGCAAGGACTGCACAAAGGTTGACCGTTCCGCAGCTTATGCGGCACGTTACGTTGCAAAGAACATCGTTGCGGCAGGACTTGCAGATCGCTGCGAGATCCAGCTTTCCTACGCGATCGGTGTTGCGCAGCCGACATCTATCATGGTGGATACCTTTGGAACCGGCAGACTTGCAGACGAGAAGCTGGTTGCGATCATTCGTGAGAACTTCGACCTGCGCCCGGCTGGAATCATCAAGATGCTTGACCTGCGCAGACCGATCTACCGTGGCACCGCTGCATACGGACATTTCGGACGCACCGACCTTGATCTTCCATGGGAGGCAACCGACAAGGCAGAGACTTTGAAGAAGTACCTTTAATTTATTCTTTTTTAACAAAAAATTAACGAAGTCCTTTTGCTTTGCATAGAGGCACATGCTATAATGTACGCATACATCATGTATGCGTACATTTTTTATGGAGAATTACATATATGAAAATGAAAAATAAGCTTATCATTTCATTTCTTATTGGAATTTTTATTCCGATTATTCTGACAGGTGTGGCATTTTCGGTATTCCAGAAGCTGCAGACGAGGACAATCGAGCAGGCTTACGGGATCCATGACGCGGAGGGCTATTCCCTGACGAGCACGGTACAGATCCTAAACCGTATGACGGAGGATGCTTACAACCAACTGCTTTCAGACAGCATCAACCAGCCGGAGGTTCTGGAGAATATCCAGTATCTGGAACAGATCAACAACGAACTGCAGGATTCTAATTCCTACCTGATTGTAAAGCAAAAGAATGATGTCCTGTTCAACGGTGGGCAGGAGAACGATGAACTGCTGGAGACTTTCCCGGAATGCAGGGGCGTGCAGGAGAAGGGAACAGCATCCAGCTATGTGGACAGTGACCAGGATGTACTTGTCAAGCAGATCTGCTTTTTCTTCGCAGATCAGACACCCGGAACAATCTATCTTGTCACAAGCATTGAGGAGATCGTGCCGGAGCTTCGCAACTTCTTCCTTAAGATCGTGATCTCAATCGTCGTGATTCTTGTGTTTACCGCATTTTTGATGATCATGTGGATATACAGCAGCCTTGTCACACCGGTCAAGAAGCTGCAGGTTGCGGCGGAGAATATCAAGAACGGCAATCTGGACTTTACCGTGGATGTAGGCGGTGAGGACGAGATCGGACAGCTCGGTGTGGCGTTTGAGGAAATGCGGCTGCGCTTAAAGGACAACGCAGAGGAGAAAATCTCGGACGAGAAGGAAAACCGCGCACTCATCAGCAACATCGCGCACGACTTAAAGACACCGATCACGGCGGTCAAGGGCTATGCCGAGGGAATCATCGACGGCGTGGCGAACACGCCGGAGAAGGTAGACAAGTATGTGCGCACGATCTACAACAAGGCAAACGAGATGGACACGCTGATCAATGAGCTGACGCTTTATTCCAAGATCGATGCGAACCGTATTCCGTACAACTTTGCCAAGATCAACGTCAGCGAGTATTTTCAGGACTGCGTAGAGGAAATCGGATTGGATCTCGAAGCGAAGGGCATCGGACTTGCCTACTACAATTATGTAGATCCTGACGTGCTGATCATTGCCGATCCGGAGCAGCTGCGGCGTGTGATCAACAATATCATCAGCAATTCCGTCAAGTATATGGACAAGAAGAACGGATTCATCAATATCCGGATCAAGGATGTCGGAGATTTTATTCAGGTAGAGCTTGAGGACAACGGAAGGGGCATCGCACAGCGCGATCTTCCATATATTTTCGACCGGTTTTTCCGTGCGGATGCATCCCGCAATTCTGCGACAGGCGGAAGCGGGATCGGACTGTCGATCGTAAAGAAGATCATCGACGATCACGGCGGCAAGATCTGGGCGACGAGCAAAGAGGACAACGGAACAACTATGTACTTTGTAATTCGTAAATACGAGGAGGTTTATAACAATGAGCAGAATATTGATTGTTGAGGATGAGGTAGATATTGCCAATCTGGAGAAGGATTATCTGGAACTGAGCGGTTTTGAAGTCCTGATTGAAAACGATGGGACATCCGGGCTTGCAAGAGCCCTTGCGGAGGACTTTGACTTATTCATTCTGGATCTTATGCTTCCGGGGGTTGATGGCTTTGAGATCTGTAAGGAGATCCGTGAAAAGAAAAACATGCCGATCCTTATGGTTTCCGCCAAGAAGGATGACATTGATAAGATCCGGGGACTGGGACTGGGCGCAGATGACTATATTACAAAGCCTTTCTCACCGAGTGAGCTGGTTGCCCGTGTCAAGGCACATCTGGCGCGTTATGAGCGCCTGATCGGAAGCAATGCCGTAGAGAATGACATCGTGGAGATCCGCGGCATCCGTATTGACAAGACCGCACGCCGTGTCTGGGTCAACGGGGAGGAGAAGCAGTTTACCACCAAGGAATTTGACCTGCTGGTATTCCTGGCGGAGAATCCGAACCATGTATTTACGAAGGAAGAACTTTTTCAGCGCGTCTGGGATATGGAGTCCATCGGTGACATCGCGACCGTCACCGTACACATCAAGAAGATCCGCGAGAAGATTGAGCTTAACACCGCCAAACCGCAGTACATCGAGACGATCTGGGGTGTCGGATACCGGTTTAAATTGTAAAAACATAGATTTTTTCACTCTTTTTCTTTACCACAGTAACGTGATTGTGCTACACTTACAAATAGCTATATGAGTTGTTTCGTTTACAAAAGGAGAAAAAGGATGGGAAGAACAATTAAAGGGAAGATCACGATACAGACAATCGTGTATCTGCTGGTAGCACTTGCTGTATGTGAGATAGTCAGCGTTGTTACGCTTAACCGCAATATGACTTCGCAGAGCCAGATGTATATCCAGGCGGAGGCCAGAAACAATGCGGCGGTTGTAAATGAATGGCTTCTGGAACAGGGAAATATCATGCATACAATTACAGATGCCCTTGCTTTCATGAACACAAAGGATACCGAACAGATCATGGATTATCTGGAGCAGAACCTTAATGAGAATAAGGATGCTTTGATGTACTATGTGTGCTTTGGATATGACGGAGGTGTATTTCCGGCGAATCATTCCACGCTGGATCTCGATCCTACGACAAGAGACTGGTGGAAACAGGCAATCGCGGAGAATGGACTTATCTATACAGCTCCATATAAGGATTTCGCGAGCGGCAATATGGTCGTGACCATTGCGGAGCCGCTTCAGTTACAGGGCGAGCAGGCGGTATTCCTTGCAGATATTACGCTGGATACATTGACCAGACAGGTGCAAAAGGTCAGCTCGGATGCCAATCTGCAGGGCTTTCTGCTGGATGCGGACGGCAACGTAGTATCTCATCCGAATGAAGACTTCCTTCCGAAGGAGGAAGGCAATACGATCCTTTCCGAGGCACTTGGTGTGGATGTGAGCCGGGTAGAGACATTAAAGGACTATGACGGCAGGACAAAGTTTGTAAGCACAGCAGACATTGAGACGACCGGCTGGGTATTCGGTGTCACGGAGGATCAGTCCGTTGTGTCAGCACAGATTGCGAAAAATGTCATCATCGTGGTGCTTCTCGGCATCCTTATGGTTCTTGTGATAGCGGTGCTTACGACACTTAGCATAAAACGAAGCCTTTTACCAATGGAGAACATGAAGAAGTTCATCACGGAAAAAGTGATCGGAAGCGGCAGCTGCAAAAAGCAGAAGAACGAGACGGCAGAGATCACCTATCTCATAAATGAGATGGAGGATAAGTTCATCGGTGTGATCCGTCAGACCAAGGAGGAATCCGGTAACATCCATCAGCGCATGCAGGGAACAAATGACAAGGTCGTCTCCATCAGTGAGAACATCATGGAGATTGGCGCTGCGATGCAGGAGACAGGTGCGAACATTGATTCACAGACTGCCAATATTGACAGGATCGATACGACCTGCAAGCAGGCAGCGCAGGAGATCACATCACTGTCCAAGGAAGCACAGGAGATGGCAGCTAACGCAAAAGAGGTTGTGGCTCGCGTCGAACGCGTTACGGGCGAACTGCTAGAGGGCAAGAACCGTGCGATCCATACGGCTGCTGACAGCAAGGAGCGCATGAAGAGTGCGATGGAAAGCGCCAAGGTCATCGCCGAAATCACAAGTGTTTCCGCTGCAATCCAGGAGATCGCCACACAGACGAATCTGCTTGCCCTGAATGCTTCAATCGAAGCGGCACGGGCAGGGGAAGCCGGCAAAGGCTTTGCAGTTGTCGCGGGCGAGATCAAGAAGCTGAGCGAAGACACCAACGCAGAGATCAACAAAGTAAATGCACTGACTGCAAAGGTTACAGAGAGTGTGCAGGCACTTTCGGTTGAGGGCGAAGGGGTGCTTGCATTTATCAATGGCACGGTAATGCAGGACTATGACAAGCTGGAGATCCTTGCAAACGATTACAAGAAGGATGCAGAATATTACAATCAGGTCAGCGAGGCACTTGGAAGCAGTGCCCAGAAGGTCAGTGATTCTGTAGATTACATAAATGAAATGATTGACTCAATCAGCGGCGCACAGAAGGAATTGTCAGATGCCGCGGCAAGTGTCAATGCAAACCTGCAGCAGATTACTTACTCAAGCGAGAACATGACGAGAGAAACGGAGAATGTTCTTGAAAGTGTCGGGGCATTGCAGAAAACGATGCAGAATTTTGAGGTATAAAACGGGACGCTCCTTTGTATGGGGAGCGTCCTTTTCACTTTGACAGGAGTAGAAATAATAATGGAAATCATATATGAGGATCGGGAGGTAATTGTCTGTTACAAGCCCGCAGGGATTGCAACACAGACAAAACGGCTGGGACAGCAGGATATGGAGAGCCTGCTAAAAAACAATCGGGTTGCGAAGCGGGAAACACCGTACATCGGTGTGATCCACCGACTAGACCAGCCGGTAGAAGGAATCATGGTATTTGCAAAGACACCGCAGGCGGCAGCAAAGCTGTCCGCACAGGTGCAGAAGCGAAGCATCGGTAAGTTTTACTATGCGCTTGCACCGGCATTCCCGGATGGAAAAGAGGAAGGCATCCTGACGGATTATCTTCTTGCAGATAAGAGGAACAACAGCACCCGCGTGGTGGCACAAAATACGCCACAGTCACAGCGGGCAGAGCTTGCATACCGGATTGTGGCTGCTGCCGGAGATGGGGCGGGAGCACCCGCCGGATATGTCAAATACGATATCCGGCTTCACACCGGGCGGCATCATCAGATCCGTGTCCAGTTTGCTAGCCGTGGCTGCCCGCTGCTTGGTGATCAGCGCTACGGCACGCAGACAGGCGGCGCAGCACTGGCGCTATGCGCTTACAGGGTGACTTTTGTGCATCCGGTCACAGGGAAGGAGATGGATTTTTCCATAACACCGAAGAACCCGGCATTTGCGGAATTTAGATGATTTAAGAATGAAAAAGCGCATAATGAACAAGAATAGTAGTGGAGGATAAAGGTATGTCTAAGATTGGCTTGCTGTTGGAGGGCGGCGGCATGAAGTGCGCGTATGGTGCAGGTGTGCTGGACTGCTTTCTGGAGGATGGAATACAATTTGATTATGTGATCGGCGTGTCGGCGGGAAGTGCGAATGGCGTTTCGTATCTCGCGGGACAAAAAGGAAGAAACAAGCGCTTTTACACTGATTATATCAATGCCAAAGATTATATGGGACTTCGGTGCTTCCGCAAGACCGGAGATATTTTCGGACTGGATTATATCTATTCGACGCTGACGAACTCGGACGGTGCAGATCCGCTGGATTTTGAGAAAATGATGGAGAACCCGGCGGAGTATGAGCTGGTTGCGACAAATGCGCGGACGGGAAAGGCAACCTTCTTTTCCAAAGAGAACTTTGTAAAGGATGACTATAAGGAGATTAAGGCGAGCTGCGCGATCCCTGCAGTCTGCAGACCTGTGGTCATCGATGGCGTTCCTTATTATGATGGCGGAATTGCGGATTCCCTTCCATTTGCGCGTGCCTTCGAGCGCGGCTGCGACAAGCTGGTAGCCATCACCTCAAAAGCACGCTCCTATCAGCGGACACCGCAAAAATTCCGTTGGTTCTATACCAGAAGATGCAAAAAATATCCGAAGATCATTCAGCTGATGGACAACCACCATATTGCCTACATGGAGGAATTCCGGAAGCTGTTTGAACTGGAGGAGCAGGGCAAGGTGTTTGTGATCGCTCCGTCTAAGCCGCTCGAAATATCCACTTTTACAAAGGATGCTGTTAAAAATCAGGAGATTTACGATCTGGGCTGTCTGGATTACAAGAACTTAAAGCAGAGCCTGCAGCAGTTTATAAAATAGAGTATCAGAAAGCGGTCAGGCGCGTGCCGCTTTCCTTGACAATACAGGTCAGATATTTTAATATGAAAATATATTTGTGCTTTGGGAAAGCCAATCTATACAGATTGTAAAAGACGGGAGTATTTTGGGGGAAAGTCATGATCAATAAGTATTATAACGGCGTAATTGAACAAGTACATGCAAAGGTCGGAAAGGCGGATAAGAACATTGTTATTGTAAACTATAACAATGATTTTTCCATCCGCGGGCTTGAGACAGTAAAACGTTATTCAGAGGATCCGGATAACGTTTTCTTCATTTGGCATGAATTTCCGTATGATTATGTCACGGGAGCTTATGAGCCGTTTCTGGATATTATCTGTGATATGTACCGCACATATATCGGAGGGAATTTTTCGCAGTTTCTGGAGGAGTGCGGGGTGTACTATCTCCAGCGGCCGGTGCTCTTATCCTACTATAATACCGGCGTGTGTGTCCGGGAGGAGAATGTGCTGTTAAATGAGGTGGAGTACGAGCAGAGCCAGATGACAGAGGCACTTGTTACGATGCTCAAAAAGGTGGCAGATGTACATCCGGTCATGATCGTTTTGAACCGGTTCCACCTGACCTCCTTAAGTAGCATGAAGGTCGTACAGGCACTGCTGCACAATCCGTCCGACAATATCGGCATCGTTCTCGGAATCAACGAGGCAAAGTTCGATGAGGACGGGACTGCAGAAGTGTGGGATGACATCATCGAAAAAGTGGAGGATGCAAGCCTTCTTTACCATATCGGAAGCACCGGGCAGCGGCGTGCGCAGCTTGGCTCCGAGGACGCAGAACTGATCGACTTTGATAAGAGCATGGCAGCACTCGGCAACAACATCGAGCTGCTTGATCTTGCCCAGGCAAAGCGGTTCTGCGCGAAGTTAGAGCACGGTATCAAGTTCGAGGAATATGCGATTCCGCAGGAGATCAAGCTTGACTTCTACTTAAAGTACGCGCGTGTGTCCATTTTACTCGGGCAGATGGCAAAAGCACTTGAGATTGTGGAAGATATCTTAAAGCTGAATGTTTCATCCAGGGCGCACATTATCAACTACGAGAGCGCATATCTGATCGCAACCTGTTATATGTATCAGGGCAAGCTGGAGAATGCGGCTTCCTATGCGAGAATGGCGAAGGATGAGGCTGCTGAGAATGGCACAGAGGAGGAGGTATTCCGTGCGGAGTTGCTTGCCGTGCAGGCACAGATGTCGGGCTGGTACAATATCTTTTTCTGTGTGCAGGATATTCCGATCAGCGAGAGCTTCATCGAGAAAATGATGAAGTACAACTTTAGAAATCATCTGGCACATACGTATATTTATGCGTATGATAACCGCCCGGAGGCCGTTGCCAAGGCATACCGGTCAGAGGCAGCGCTGTTTTATTTCAGCAAGGGAGTTGCGCTTGCAAAGGAGATCGGCAATGTACAGCTGGTATACGCTGCATACCAGAAGAATATCATGATCGCGTCCACCTATGGAATGAACGAGATCGCGCTATTGTATTCGCTGCGCACTTACCAGTTCATGTGTCAGAAGCAGACGCTTTTGGACGGCAGAACCCTGTGCGGAATCGGTTACAACTTAAGTGCACTCGGATATAACGAGGAGGCAGAGATCTACTACAACCGTTCAATCGAAGTGTTTTACAGGCTGCGGCTGCCGCAGGATATTGCGGAGGTATATTATAACCGCGCCTTGAATAACATCATGCTTGACAAGTACGCTGCGGCGGAGAAGGATCTCCAGCTTTCTATGAAGGTCATCGAGAAGCTGCATCTGAACAGCCTGCGCGTATGCAATCTGTCCAAGCTTTACGCATTGCTGGCGCTTTCCTGTATTTTGCAGATGGATCAGTTTAACTGTGAGCGGTATCTGTTTTCCTGCCGCCAGTTCTTAAACTACATCATCGCGCGGGAAAAGGAGCTTGAAAATTCCGAGATCATACACGACTATGCAAAGTGCGATGACGATATGTTTTTGTACACATTTTCACAGGCATTGCTCAGCTACATGGACGGTGACAATGACGCGGCATTTGAAAACTACGAGAAGGCGGAGGAATATCTGAAAAAGGCGGAGGGCAATCAGTTCTTCAGCTACCGCATTTTCCGTAAAAAGAAGATGGAGCTTCTCAAACAGATGGGGCGCACGGAGCTTTATGAAAAGGAAAAGGCATCCCTGCAGCAGTATGAGGAGATGAACCGCCAGATGCGGAGCAGCTTTTCATTGGATATGCTCAACGAAGTCCAGCTTGACGACCGTGGACCGTGCCGTATCCGCGAGGACAAGATCGAGACATTGATCAAGCAGGAGGGACTTGCAAACGATTATCAGAACAATAAGCGCCAGATGGAGTTCATCACCACCTGGCAGAAGCTGATTGATGTGTCCGATACAGATATCAATTCAATGGTCGACAACGCGATCCATACGTTTATCAACCATTTCAGTACAGACCGTGTGCTGTATATCTGGTACGAAGGCGGAAAGCCGCGCGTGCTTTACAATGATACGAGAATCGAGATGACGGAGGAAACGATCGCTGGCTTAGAGCGCGGTATGCGCGAGTTCCCGCAGGGCTTTGCCGTATCAAAGATCAGCGACAGCTTTTTCGAGCATCAGGATGTGATCTCATATTTTGATGCGAATGATGTATGCTCGTTTGTTGCGGTCCCGTTCTACAAGAACCGGGAGATCTGCAGCCTGCTGATCGCATACGTCCGCATGAAGGAGAACTGGCATTCCTCCATCGAGAAGTATATGCTTGGAGAGGATGATCTGAATCTGTATCAGCTTCTGTTCCGCGAGCTGAACTATTCCATCAACCGGATGGAGGCGAACCAGAAGGTGCGCGAGATGAACCGCAAGCTGCAGCTTGCAGCAGTGACGGATATGCTGACCGGAATCTATAACCGTGCGGGAATGTACGAGCAGATCCACAGCTTTGCACAATCCGGGGCGCAGGGAACCGGGCTTATGTTCATCGACTTAGATAACTTTAAGCATTACAACGATACATACGGTCACGACATCGGTGATCTCATCCTAAAGGGTATGGCACGGATCTTTACCGAGGTGTCAAAGGACAGGGGCTTTGTCTGCCGCTACGGAGGAGACGAGTTCATTATCTTTCTGGGGACAGATGACCCGAACGAACTGGAATACATCGCAAAGGAGATCTATCGCAAGATAGAGGCGACCGAAGGCTTTAAGGAACAGATTGAATCTTATCTGGGACATCCGATCACGGTGGATGAGCGAAGGAAGATTACCTGCTCGATCGGTATCGCATCCGCACCGGATGTGCATTCCGAGGAGGAGATCAACACCCTGATCAAGAGGGCGGACGATCTGCTGTATTCCGTAAAGACCGCAGAAAAAGGACATTACGCATTTTTATGAGAATTGATTTGCCATTACAGGTACAACAGATTATCCATACGCTGGAGAGGCATGGCTATGAGGCATACGCAGTAGGTGGCTGTGTGCGGGACAGCCTGTTAGGGCGCACGCCGCAGGACTGGGACATTACCACCTCCGCCAAGCCCGAACAGGTGAAGGAGCTTTTTACGCACACGATCGATACCGGAATCGAGCACGGAACCGTTACGGTCATGATGGAGCGGATGGGGTATGAGATTACGACCTACCGCATTGATGGTGAGTACGAGGATGCAAGACATCCGAAGGAAGTTACCTTTACGGTGGATCTGTACGAGGATCTGCGGCGCAGGGACTTTACGATCAACGCGATGGCGTATAATGAGACGCAGGGACTTGTGGATGCGTTTGATGGAATAAAGGATTTGGAACAAGGCTGCATCCGGTGCGTGGGCGATCCGAGGGAGCGCTTCACGGAGGATGCGCTCCGTATGCTCCGCGCGGTGCGTTTTGCGGCGCAGCTCGGCTTTACGGTGGAGGAAAAGACCAGACAGGCAATCCGGGAGCTGGCAGGAACGATCGCGAGGGTCAGCACAGAACGGATCCAGATGGAACTCGGTAAGCTTTTGGTGTCTGCACACCCGGAGGAGATCCGGATGGCATACGAGCTGGGGCTTACGAAGGTATTCCTGCCGGAGTTTGATGTGATGATGCAGACCGAACAGCACAGCAGGCATCATATGTACACGGTGGGAGAGCATACGATCCACGCGCTTATGAATATCCGCGCGGACAAGGTGCTGCGTCTGTCCATGCTGCTTCATGATGTGGCAAAGCCCGCATGTGAGACATTTGATGCCGACGGAAATGCACACTATAAAGGACATCCGGAGGCTGGCGCAAGGATGGCAGAGGAGATTCTGCACCGGCTCAAATACGATAATGCCACGATCGAGCTGGTATGCCGGATGATCCGTTATCATGATGACCGTCCACAGCTTTCCGGGAGGACGGTGCGCAGGGCGATGAACCGGATCGGGACAGAGAATCTGCCGCTGCTGTTTGAAATCAAACGGGCAGATATCCTTGCACAGAGCATGTATGAGCGGGAAGAAAAGCTGGAATATGTGAATACCTATGAGAAGCTCTACAAGCAGATCTTAAGCCAGGGTGACTGCGTGAACAAAAAAGACCTTGCGATAAACGGAAAAGACCTGATTGCGATTGGCATGAAGCCGGGACCGCAGCTCGGAGCCGTCATCGATAAGCTGCTTGAGATCGTGATGGATGATCCGGCACAGAACACAAAAGAAAACTTACTGGTACTTGCACATAAAATCAAGACCCCTTTCATATGATAGATAGACATGATCTTTGATATGGAGGGGGTTATTTGTATAGTCAGCCGGAAACAATTTTGGAACAATACGAACTTACAGTAAATGGGATTACAAAGGGCCGGGGAATTTATATATGTGATACGAGTCTTGGAATGAAGGCTTTGACAGCATTTCGAGGCTCCGCGGAGCGTGCAAGGCTGTTGGATAAGGTTCTTACCTATCTGCAGGAACAAAAAATCGTGGTTGAGCAGCTTTGCAGGACGAAGGAGGGGGAGATACTTGCAAAGGATGATGCTGAGGGAAAATATCTGCTGAAGGATCTGTTCTTGGGAAACGAATGCAATCCAAAGAGCGTAGAAGATATGGTTTGTGCGGTACAGGCGCTGGCGAAGCTGCACCGGTGCCTGCGGTTCTGCCCGGCAGCGATCCCCGATTTTACGGACAGTGATAAAAATTCGCTGCGTCTTTTATATGAAAAGCATTACCATGAGCTGATCAAGGTAAAAAACTTTGTGAAGAGCAGAAAGAAAAAGAATGAGTTTGAGATGAAATTCCAAAAGAATTATCCACATTTTATGGGACAGGCGGAACGGTCGCTTGCAATGCTTACCGCCTGTGAGGAGGGATGGCAGCGGCGGTGCCTGTGCCATGGGGATTTCAACCAGCACAATGTGATCTGTACACAGGGCAGATGGCAGATCATCAATTTCGAGAATATAAACGCCAATCTGCCGATGGCGGATTTCTGCAACTTTCTGCGCAAGATGATGGAGAAAAACAACTGGGATTTTGTGCTGGGGCAACGGCTGTTAGATGCATACGACAGGATCGATCCGCTGGGACTTAATGAGTACCGGCAGTTGTATGTACTCCTGCTGTTCCCGGAAAAGTTCTGGAAATTGTCCAATCACTATTTCAACTCCCACAAGGCATGGCTGTCCGAGCGGGATATTGAAAAACTCGACCGGATGATGGAGCAGGAACAGGCGAGGGAGCTCTTTTTGGAAAATTTGTTTTCAATTATCCGGTAATCATGTATACTTAGGGTATGAAGCATACAATCCGAAAACTGATCTTAACTACATATGTGATAATGTTGCTTGCGCTGGCGGGCGGGTGTGCCTCCGGCAAGACCGATCTTCCAAAGACTTCGGCGGATACAGCAGCCGCGGCGGAGGAACAGAGCGGTCAGATGTCAGAAACGCAGGAAAACAGTGAGCGGTATCTGATCACCGCGATCAATTCCTCGGAGGAGACGATCCAGCTTTACCGCTATCGCAACGGGAAAGAGTACCGGTTTTCCTATGCGGTCGATACGGTCTTCCGCGACAAATACGGCAAGCGGTCTACCGTGTCGCAGTTCTATCCCGGCGGGGTGGTCACGATCGGAGATGCGGATGTACACGGAAAGCTGTCCGAGATCAAGATGGCGGCGGATGTGTGGATTTATAATGACATTGTCCGTTTTGCGGTGGAGGAGGACAAAGGAATCTTTCGGATCGCAGATACAAATTACAGGATAACCGAGGAGACAAGGGTATTTTCTGACGACTCTGAGGTGTCATTTTCTGCAATTTCGACAAACGACAGGCTTTCCGTAACCGGACAGGACAAAACGATCCTTTCTGTGTGCATCACGACCGGGCACGGCAGCTTAAAGCTTACAAATACAGAGCTGTTTGAGGGCAGCTTTTTACAGCTTAACACCAATATTTTTGCAGAGATTACACCGGAGATGGAACTTGAACTTCCGGAGGGAGAATACCTGCTTACGGTTGCAAACAACGGCTGGGGTGGAAGCTGCGAGGTAGAGGTGACGCGCGGGGAGACTGTGGAGGTGGATCTGGACACCATCAAGGGGGAAGGCCCGAAGTTCGGAAGCATCCAGTTCGTGTTCGATGTGGAGGATGCGATCCTTGAGGTGGATGGCGAGAAGACTGATTACTCCGAGCCGATGGAGCTTCAGTATGGCAAGCACCGCATCCGGGCACTTTGCAACGGCTATGATGAAATCTCAAAGTACCTTTTTGTCAATTCCGAGGAGGCAACGATCATGATCGCGTTCAAGCAGGAGGAGAACACGGAACCGGAGAGTGAGAACGGGACAGAGAAGAACTCCGAGACAAAGAGCGAGAGCCAGACGGAGAGTGAGAGCCAGACGGAGAAGGGCACCGGGACACAGGCAGAGACCGGAACGCAATCAGATACACAGACGAGTGATAATACCTCCGAGGCGGATATCTTAAAAGATTATTTGTCAACATTAACAGAATTGATCAACGGGTTATGATGAATATGCTGAAATTAGCGTTTTTCCTTGACAAATATGGAAAAAACAAGTATATATAATGATGTAAATAATTTGGGACGTGACTCGAATTATTATGAATATAAGAATCCAGAGGAGGAACTTTTTATCATGAACAAAGCAGAATTAGTTGCTGCTATTGCAGAGAAGGCTGAGCTTTCTAAGAAGGACGCTGAAGCATCTGTAAAGGCATTTACTGAAGTAATCGCTGAAGAATTAAAGAAGGGTGAGAAGGTTACATTAGTTGGCTTCGGTACTTTTGAAGTATCTGAGAGAGCTGCTAGAACCGGACGCAACCCACAGACTGGTGCAGAGATGACTATCCCGGCTTCTAAGGCACCTAAGTTTAAGGCTGGTAAGGCTTTAAAGGATTCCATCAACTAATTTGATTGATATTTAAAGAATCAGAAGGACTTGTCCAAGCGGCAGGTCCTTTTTGTTTTATAGGGAGCAAAATGCTTATGAGACTCGACAAGTTTTTAAAGGTATCCCGCCTGATCAAGCGCAGAACTGTTGCCAATGAAGCGTGTGATGCAGGGCGCGTCATGGTAAACGGCAGACCGGCAAAGGCATCCACAACCATTAAGGCCGGAGATGAGATCGAGATACTTTTCGGTCAGAAATCGGTTAAGGTCCGCGTGCTTGACATCGCGGATACGACCAAGAAGGAAGAGGCGAAGGATCTGTTTGAATATATTTCCTGATGTTGTCCTCAAAATGGAATAAAGAAGTGGACCTCCTAATATATTTGTTATATAGGAGGTCTTATTTTATGGAAGAAAATACCAGACCAGGGGCGCACAAGGCGCTTATGACAAATCGCAAAAACGGAAGTTTTACCGGTATTCTGGATGTATTGTCGTTTGATGTGTCGGAGATCCTTTTAGAGACAGAGATGGGAATGCTTATCGTAAAGGGCAAGGATCTTCATGTGAACCGCCTCAACCTTGAAAAGGGCGAGGTGGATATGGAGGGATTGATCGTTTCGATGGAGTATTCGGATGTGCCAAAGCCCGGAGAAAAGGCGGCTGGAGTGCTCGGAAGGCTCTTTAAGTGATGGGGGTCAGCACCGGAATCTATGAGGAGCTTGGCATATTGGTGGCAGCAATGGCACTCGGCGCAGGAATGGCGGGGCTGTATGATCTGCTTCGGATCATACGGCGGATCCTCCCGCGCGGGATCCTCTGGGTGTCGCTGGAGGATTTTTTGTATTGGGCGGTGGTGTGCATCGTTGTCTTTGCCTTTTTCTATCAGGAAAATTCTGGCGGAATCCGCGGCTATATTGTGGGAGGAATCGCCGTAGGAGCCATAATCTATCACGTTTTGCTCGGAAGGTGGCTGGTTAAGGGAGCAGCATATCTGGCGGCATGGAGCAAAAAACAATTGAAAAACCTTAAGAAAGCGGTTACAATCATGGTAGAAAAACGCTTTAAGTGAGGTGATTGCATGGCTGGAAGAAAAAAGAAAAGAACGAATGCCGGAACCGTAAGCATTGGCGTGTTTGTGTTATTGTTTGTGGTGGCGATGGCAGTGCAGATCTATCGCGTGAAGCAGAAGGATGATACCTATACCGAGCGGATGGATGAGCTGCAGGCACAGTACGAGGACGAGACGCAGCGCGCGACGGAGATCGATGATCTTGAAGAGTACATGAAGTCCGATGACTATATCGAGGATACCGCAAAGAGCAAGCTGGGGCTTGCGTATGACAATCAGATCATATTTAAAGAGACAGACGGAGATTAGGGCAAAGCCTTTAATCTCCGTTTCTATATCCTTCAAATCGCGCGTCAAGAGAGAGAATGACGAAAAGTTTTTTTCGGGCAGTCATTGTTTTGACAAACATTTTTGGAAACGCCTCGTATAATCGAGACACTTGCCGTCTGACGGCAGAATATCGATGTGGAGGCAGAAAATGAAAACAGTGGATGTGTTACGAAAGGGAATCGGACAGATTGCTTTGGGAGGAATCGGCTTTGTGTGCAGCATGCTATGTATCATGGGATACTATCCTGTGATACCGGCGTATTTTGCGGCGAACTACCTGCGGGGCGAGGGCGGACTGCTGTTGTATGTCGGGCTGCTTGCCGGGATGGGTTACTTTCTTCCGATGACCTCGATGGTCAAATATGGGTTCGCACTGGTGGCAATCGCAGTGACGATACGGTTTTATATATGGGCAAACCGCAAATGCAGCGGTATCGCGGCGGGGCTTATTGCGGGCGCGATCATTGCGGTGATGAACATATCGGGAAATGTGTTCGCGATGGATGATGGGAGAACGCTTTTGCTTGGAATCAGTGAAGGGATACTGATCATGGGACTTACGCTCACATTTTACTATTGCATGGAAATGGTATCCGGCTATGTCAAAAGTACCGCCAGCCAGAAGCAGGAGGAGTATTACAATGTTCCGCAGGATCGTAAGAGGGAGCGCGCCGCGGCGTTTGCAACGGCGGTGGATGGACTGTCAAGCGCGTTTACTTCCATGCACCGCA
Organism: uncultured Agathobacter sp.; assembly: GCA_934307695.1. Classification (GTDB taxonomy): domain Bacteria; phylum Bacillota; class Clostridia; order Lachnospirales; family Lachnospiraceae; genus Roseburia. The sequence continues at coordinate 43,527 of CAKRCS010000014.1, forward strand.
TCAAGGAAAAATCGGTCGCGGAGGACGTAGGCGTGCTCGAACAGGAGATAACCGGAAAATTGTGCACCGCCTGTGACGGCTGTGCGGTCTGCTGGAATGAACACGGCATGGATCTGTCGGTGCGTATCCGCCAGATGCTTCAGGCAGTCATCGCGCATCATCCGCGGGAAGAAATCATGGAAAAAGCGTATCTGAGCACCTGCCCGCGCTATTCGAGCATGGTGGAGGAAGCAATTGCGGCGTTTAGCCGGATGGAGCTGAATCAGGCATGGTATCGCCGCCTGCTTGAAAACCGCATCGCGATCGCGGGACAGCTGGATGCAATCGCAGGGCTGATGAACGAATGGAGCAGGACAGATCCGGACATTACCGCCAAGAGCCGCGTGCTGCTATCAAAGATTGCCTACGAGGTGAAGGAAAAAGGGCTGGTCGCGGAGGATGTGCACATATACGAGGATGCGCAGAACCGCATATACATCGAGGCGAATGTTGCAAGCAAGTGGGGCGGAGGCATCCCGGCAAAGAATTATGTGCGGGCGCTTGAGAAGGCAACCGGACAAGCACTGAGGCTGGAGCAGGGGGCGAGATCGCTCCTGACGCAGGAAGCAGTATGGCTTACGGTGTATGAGGACACGACCTACTACACGATGGCGGGGATCGCTGCCAAAAAGAAAAACGGTTCATCGGTGAATGGGGACAATTTTACGATGTTTACCATGGAAAACGGCAAACATTATGTCTGCCTGTCAGACGGAATGGGATCCGGAAGCCGTGCGAGCCAGGAGAGCGAGCTGGTGGTGGATCTGCTGCAAAAATTCATGGAGGCAGGCTTTGGCGAGGAGATCGCGATTCAGATGATGAACTCTGCAATGGTGCTGCAAGGGCAGGATCATGCCTTCTCAACGCTGGATCTGGCACGGACGGATCTGTATACCGGAGAACTCGAGCTGTATAAGATTGGTGCAGCGGCGACCTTTATCCGAAGAGGGAAGGAGGTAGAGTACATTGCTCCGGGATCACTTCCGGCGGGCGCAAGCCTGGATCTACAGCCGGAGATCATCCGAAGACAGCTTCAAAGTGGGGATTTCCTTGTCATGGTTTCCGATGGTGTGTTAGAATATCTTCATACAAAGAATCCGGAGCAGAAGTTCGCAGAGATTTTAAGCGATATCGATACCGACAATGCCAGCGCGCTTGCGCAGCGGGCACTCGAACATGTACTGCTGTTTACCGGAGGACAGGCACTTGATGATATGACGATCCTTGTGACCGGAATTTGGGAGAAATAGATGATGGAACAAAAGATAATGGAATATATGCGCCGAAATGGTATGACCGAGGCGGGCGACCATATCCTTGTCGCGTGCTCCGGCGGTGCGGATTCCGTGTGTTTACTTTTGATATTGCATGCATGCCGCGAGCAGCTTGGCATCTCGTTGTCGGCGGTACATGTCGAGCATGGCATCCGCGGGGATGAGAGCAGGGAAGATGCGGCGTTTGTGCGCGCACTGTGTGCGAGGCTTGGCATTCCGCTTATGATCTGTCCGGTGGATGTGCCGCAGTATGCGCTGCAGCACAGACTGGGGACGGAGGAGGCTGCCCGGATCCTGCGGTATGAGCAGTTGGAACAATGCGCAGGACAGAACGGGGCGCATACAAAGATTGCCGTTGCACACCATATAGAGGACAATGTGGAGACGGTGCTGTTCCAGATGGCAAGAGGCAGCGGACTCGCGGGAATGGCGGGGATCGCTCCGGTGCGGAGAAACGGACAGACCTGCTATATCCGTCCACTGCTGTGTGTAAGCAGGGAGGAGATCGAGCAGTACCTTGCGGAGCATGGGCAGGAATACCGGACAGACCGGACGAACAGTGATGAGCACTATACCAGAAACCGGATCAGGAATACGCTGCTGCCGCAGCTTATGGGGATCAATCCACAGGCGGTTACGCACATCAATGAGAGCGCGGGGCGGCTGCGGGAAGCCTATGATTTCATACAGGAGCAGGCAATGGCATTTTACCGGGAACATGTGCAGCGGGCAGAGCATGTGCTGCAGGCAGGCAGCAGTGCACTATCCGGGCTGCATCCCGCGCTGCGGCAGGAAGTACTCCGCATGCTGCTGTTTGAAGCATCAGGACACCGCAAGGATATTGCGGCAGTCCACGTTGATGCACTAGAGCATCTGATGCGGCTGCAGTCCGGGCGGAGACTGGATCTGCCTTACGGGGTGACGGCTTATATGGAGTATGACAAACTCTGCCTGACCGGACGGGGAATACGTGACGGGAAGGAACCGGCTCCTTTCTGGGTGACGGCAGAACAGATTGCCCGGTGCAGGCTGGGCGGTGATGCGGTATGTCTTTGGGCATCGGAGAACGGGCAGAGCCTTTGGGGGCGTGTATATGCCCGCAGTGTATGTGGGGAAGAAATTATAAAAAAACCATATACGAAACAGTTGGATTATGATAAGATGAAAAATGGATTTTTTGTGCGAACACGTCAAAATGGCGACTATTTTGTTATAAATGACGTTGGACAGCACAAAAAGCTGAGTGATTACATGATCAATGAGAAGATTCCCGCAATGGAAAGAGACAATATTCTGCTGATCGCACAGGATCACCATATTGCGTGGATCATCGGCGGGCGCATCGGTGAGGATTACAAGATAGGTAAAGACACCGCGCTGATTTTTGAATTACAATACAATGGAGGAAATATTCATGGATTACACGACAAAGCATAAAATCTCTGTGTATCTGACAGAGGAAGAGCTGAATAAGAGGATCGCCGAGATCGGTGCTGACATCACCAAACGGTTTGCGGGACAGTCCGTATACCTGGTATGTATATTGAAAGGCTCTATCTTTTTTACCACAGAGCTGGCAAAACGCATTGAGCTTCCGATGACGATTGATTTTATGTCCGTTTCAAGCTATGGCTCAGCAACGAAGTCATCCGGAGTGGTAAATGTCAAGACAGATCTAAGCCATTCCATCGAGGGTGAGAATGTTATCATCGTAGAGGATATTATCGATTCCGGTAACACCCTAAGCAGACTGATCCCGCTATTTAAGAGCAGAAATCCAAAATCCCTGATACTGTGCACGCTTTTGGATAAGCCGGATCGCAGAGTGGTCAATGACGTAGTATGCGACTATACCGGTTTTGTGATTCCGGATAAGTTCGTTGTGGGATACGGATTGGATTTTGACCAGCGTTACCGCAATCTTCCGTATATTGGATTTGTAGAAGACGCAGAGTAAGGAGAGAGAGTATTGAATACCAGAAAAAACAGCACATTCAGAGGCTTTGGCATATATATCATGCTGATCCTCGCAGTTATCCTGATCTGGTATATGATGGGACATAATTCATCGACCGCATCATATACGAAAAGTCAGTTTGAAAGCGCACTTGCAGACGGACAGGTAGCAACCGTCAATGTTGTCCAGAACCGGGAGATCCCGACCGGAAGCCTGCAGATCGCATACACCAACGGTCAGAAGTATATATTGTATACCTCCGATGTAAATGAGTGCCAGACACTTATGGATAAGTACGGATTTACGGAGTACACCTGTCAGGACGTTCCGACGGAGAGCTGGATCATGACACTGCTTCCGTATCTGCTGATCTTTGGCGCATTCTTTATTTTATTTGTGATCATGAACAACAATGCCGCAGCCCAGAACGGCGGTGGCAAGATGATGAATTTTGGCAAGAGCCGTGCAAAGCTCTCGACCGAGGAGGACAATCATGTCAAGTTCGATCAGGTTGCCGGACTTCATGAGGAAAAGGAAGAACTGGAAGAAATCGTTGACTTTTTGAAAGCACCGCGCAAATATACACAGCTCGGTGCAAGAATCCCGAAGGGTGTGCTTCTCGTAGGACCTCCGGGAACCGGTAAGACGCTTCTTGCCAAGGCGGTTGCGGGAGAGGCAGGCGTACCGTTCTTTAGTATTTCCGGATCAGACTTCGTGGAGATGTTCGTCGGAGTCGGTGCATCCCGTGTGAGAGATCTGTTTGAGGATGCCAAGAAAAATGCCCCATGTATCGTGTTTATCGATGAGATCGATGCGGTCGCAAGACGGCGTGGAACCGGTATGGGCGGTGGACATGATGAGCGTGAGCAGACCTTGAATCAGATGCTTGTAGAGATGGATGGATTTGGTGTCAATGAGGGCATTATCGTCATGGCAGCGACCAACCGTGTCGATATTCTTGATCCTGCGATCATGAGACCGGGACGTTTTGACCGCAAGGTTGTTGTTGGCAGACCGGATGTGGCAGGACGTGAGGAGATTCTTGCGGTCCATGCAAAGAATAAGCCGCTCGGTGATGATGTAGATTTAAAGCAGATTGCGCAGACGACAGCAGGCTTTACCGGAGCAGATCTGGAAAACCTGTTAAATGAGGCGGCGATCCTCGCAGCAAAGGAGAACCGGGCTTATATCTGTCAGGCAGACATCAATAAGTCTTTTGTCAAGGTTGGAATCGGTGCGGAGAAGAAGAGCCGCGTGATCAGCGAGAAGGAAAAGCGCATTACCGCTTTCCACGAAGCCGGCCATGCAATCCTCTTCCATCTGCTTCCGGACGTTGGACCGGTATATACGGTTTCCATCATTCCGACCGGAGCGGGAGCCGCAGGCTACACCATGCCACTGCCGGAGAAGGATGAGATGTTCAACTCCAGGGGACGTATGCTTCAGGAGATCATCGTCGATCTTGGCGGACGTGTTGCGGAGGAGCTTGTGTTCGATGATATTACGACGGGCGCATCGCAGGACATCAAGCAGGCAACAAAACTTGCCCGCAGCATGGTCACGAAGTATGGTATGTCCGATCAGATTGGTCTGATCTGCTATGAGGATGACGATGAGGAGGTATTCATCGGAAGAGATCTCGCTCACACCAAGAGTTATAGCAACGCTGTCGCAGAGCGGATCGATGAGGAAGTCAAGCGTATGATCGATGATGCCTACGAGAAGGCGAAGAACATGATCTTAGAGCATCGCGGTGTGTTAGATGCCTGTGCAGAGCTTCTTTTGCAGAAAGAGAAGATCACACGCGATGAGTTTGAGGCGTTGTTTGAGGCTGAAAACAGTTAATTTCAAATAGTAATACAAAAATAGGTGCATCTTTTGTGCAGATTTTTACGGTTCCTTCCAAATGCAGGAAAAAGGTACTGTACATTTTGCACAGAATGCACATATAACTTTTGTGAACTTTGTGCAGACTTTTTGATACGTCCATGCTATTATAATACCTGTAAAAACCCCCCAATACATTATATAGTTTTTGCTATACCCCATAGTAAAAATACCT
>CAKRCS010000015.1 GCA_934307695.1 uncultured Agathobacter sp.
CAGTCCTTCCCTTATTCTGTAGCTTTATTCATTGTTAATGGCTCGCCTGCTGATATTGCTTTCTATTGCTTTCTGATCGAACGAGGGTTTCCTTTGTTTTTGATTGGGAAAAGCGCAAATTCATACCATTAAATGCACCCTATGAATATAAAAAGGCTTCCCAGATTATCTGGAAAGCCTCATTGGTTTGTATTTGAATTTGGACTACTTGATTTTCTAATTGCATACGCAATTCGTGAAATGTATAATTATACTGTTGATACATCAGACACACAAATGTAAATAGGGACAAATAAAATATGGAACATTTTATAGAATGACAAAAAAATAGAAAAGCATAAGCGATGCATTCATGCGAAGCCCCATCGCGTTCCTCAAAAGCCTCCGGCTTTTGTGATCGGCTCTACATATAACGCACATAAGCGATGCCCCGCGGTCGCTCGAAAATCTTCGATTTTCTCGCAATCGCGTTGCTCCTCAAATAAGAAAAGGAGCCACCACTTTGACAAATAAATTTGTCACGCGGTGTCTCCTTTCTTATTTTCATCGCTTATGCGCGTTAATTTTTAAAACTATGTACCGGGGCTGGTATTCTGCCGCCACGGTTTACGAATGCGTCGCAGGAGAACTGGTTGACCGGCATGATTGGCGCATAGCCGAGCAGACCGCCGAACTCTACAGTCTCGCCAACGCCCTTGCCGATTACCGGGATCAGGCGGACTGCGGTGGTCTTCTGGTTGATCATACCGATTGCCATCTCGTCTGCGATAATTCCGGAGATCGTGGTTGCCTTGGTGTCTCCAGGTATTGCGATCATATCAAGACCTACGGAGCATACGCAGGTCATTGCTTCAAGCTTTTCAAGGGTAAGTGCACCTGCCTCGACTGCATCGATCATGCCCTGATCTTCGCTGACCGGAATAAATGCTCCGCTCAAGCCGCCGACATAGGAGGATGCCATGATTCCGCCCTTCTTTACCTGATCGTTAAGGAGCGCAAGTGCTGCGGTTGTTCCCGGTGCGCCTGCATGCTCAAGTCCGATCTCACAGAGGATATCGGCTACACTGTCTCCGATTGCAGGAGTCGGTGCAAGGGACAGGTCAATGATTCCAAACGGAACATTCAGTCTCTTGGAAGCCTCTTTTGCCACAAGCTGTCCGACACGGGTAACTTTGAATGCGGTCTTTTTGATCGTCTCGCAAAGAACCTCAAAGCTCTCTCCGCGCACCTTCTCAAGTGCTGTCTTTACAACGCCCGGTCCGCTGACTCCGACATTGATGATCGCGTCAGCTTCGGTTACACCGTGGAATGCGCCCGCCATGAATGGGTTATCATCCGGCGCATTACAGAAGATCACAAGCTTTGCACAGCCCAGGGAATCCTGCTCCTTCGTATATTCTGCGGTTTCCTTTACGATCTCTCCCATCAGCTTGACTGCATCCATGTTGATACCGGTCTTGGTAGAGCCGACATTGATGGAGCTGCACACAACCTCCGTGGAGGCAAGTGCCTTCGGGATAGAGCGGATCAGATTCTCGTCCGCAGTTGTCATTCCCTTTGATACCAGAGCGGAATAGCCACCGATAAAGTTGACTCCGACTTCTTTTGCTGCGCGGTCGAGCGTCTGTGCGATCGTCACGAAATCATCCGGACTCTTGCAGGCTGCCCCACCGACCAGCGCGATCGGGGTAACGGAAATACGCTTGTTTACGATCGGAATACAGTAATTCTTCTCGATGTCCTGTCCTACGGCAACAAGATCCTTTGCCAATGTAGTGATCTTGTTGTAAATATTTGCATTGACTTTATCCAAATCGGAGTCGATGCAGTCCAAAAGGCTGATACCGAGTGTGATGGTGCGCACATCAAGGTTCTCCTTTTCGATCATGGCATTTGTTTCTAATACTTCGCCAATATTTATCATGTCTCGTTCTCCTCTTTAGATGCGGTGCATTTTTTCAAAAATTTCTTCTTTCTGACACTTGATCGCTACTCCGATATTCTCACCGAGTGCATCGAGATCAGAAGATACTTCAGCAAAGGATTTTGATGAGGAGGCAAAGTCTGCGATCATCATCATGTTAAAATAACCGGAAACGATCGTCTGGGAAATATCAAGCACGTTGATACCGCCCTCTGCCAGATAGGTACAAACCTTCGCAATAATACCTACCGTGTCTTTGCCAACAACTGTAATAATTACTTTATCCATTTTATTCTCCTTTTTATTGTACCCGGATGATTGGTGATGGTTCGTCCCTTTTTGCAACATAGATCGGGAAATCCTCCGCTGTATATGAATTGTCTCCCATCGTGATCTCCGTGCGGACAGTCTCATACGCCAGATCCGGATAATTATTTTCTTTACTAAGGTGTCCTAACATAACCGTGCCGAACATATCGTGCAGGATCTCTCCGAGAAGCTGCCCGCTCCGTTCGTTGGAAAGATGCCCCCGCTCTCCTAGGATACGCTGCTTGAGCGGATATGGATAGCTTCCCATCTGAAGCATCCTTACGTCATGGTTTGCTTCTAATAATAATGCATCAAGCCCCTGCAATTCGTCAACTATATTTTGATCATAATTTCCAAGATCCGTCATCACCGCCATCTTATGCTCCCCGCTCTCGAAGCGGTAAGCAACCGGATCCGCCGCATCATGCGAGATCGCGATCGGATGAAATGTCATATCCCCGATGATAAAATTCTCCCTCGGTTCGATTGCCCGGAAAAGCTGCGGATCAATCTGCCCGACTGACTTGGTATGTAAGATTGCATCGATTGTCCCGGCGGTTGCATACATCGGTATCCCGTACCTTCTGGCAAGCACGCCAAGCCCTGCAATATGGTCGATGTGCTCATGCGTGATCAGGATTCCCTCCAGATCCTTGCAGCACAGATCTGCCATGTTAAGGCCGTTTTCGATCCGTTTTCCGCTGATTCCCGCATCGATCAGTACATGTGTATTGTCTGTTCCCACGCAGATGCAGTTGCCACTGCTTCCGCTGGCAACACTATATAATTCCAGCATTTATTTTTCTTCCCAGTATAGTTCTATTTTGTCACCCTCATGCAGCGTTTCCGTATACTGTGCCTCCCTGCCGTTTAACAGCGTGATGATGGCTCTTCCTCCGCCTGCATTCAGGTCGAACGTGATCCGCTCGAAAATGTCCACAAAGATATAGCGCTCTTTGCCAAATAAGGTGACCGGCTCACCGTTTACGGTAACGTTGCAGGCAGTGGTATGTATCTCCTCTTCCAGAGGCTGCTCTTTTGCTTCCGAAGCGGTATTGCCTGCCGGATACTCAGTATCGTCAGTTTCCGCTGTTCCAGCATCCGGTGCCTCTGTGCCTGCCCCGGAACCGGAAGCATCTGCCTCCTCATAGCTTCCTGCAAATGATTCGTTGCCCGGAGTCCACTCAATAGAGAAATTCTCATACACCAGCGTATCAAAATCTGCCTCACGGTTGTTGACCATGATCACATGCTCCGGATCTACATGGATATCCATAAACTCTGCAACCTGTCCGACCGTGTAGAAATTCCTTGTCTCAATCACATCGCCTTCCTTGATCTCGTAAGATCCCGGTTCGAGGCTTCCGTTTACCTCAACGAACTTCGGGCAGGTGATCATCTGTCCATTCACCTCAAACGTCATGGTTGCCGATGTATACTCATCAAGCTGGCTGATGCGGTAAGATGCCGCCTCTCCCATCGTGGACGGCTCGATCGTGATCTCGCTGTTTGGCTCAAGCGGCGTGTTGATGTTCGCCGGCGATCCGTTAAGGGTTACGATTGCAGGCTCTCCTGCCTCGCCGCGCACGATCCGCTCTGCCCCGTTTACCGTGAAATTGATCGGCGTTCCGCGCTTCGGGAATAGCTGCTCGCGCGGAAATCCTGCTGCAAGTGCCGCATCCACGATTGTAAGACGGTTGTTGTCATACAGCTTGATGCGCTCCCCATTGAAACGCACCATGATAAAGTTGTTGCGCTGGTCATAATAATTCAGGCAGATTCCGATCGGGGTGACTAAAAGCGGATCTTTCTTGATGTCCTCCTGCTCAAAGGTCACCTCGCGGAGTACCTCCTCGCCGCGCAGTGCAACGCGCTCCTTCGGCAGCTCCAGCCTTTCTGCTAAAAGCTCCGTAAATCCGTGGATCTTTCCGCCGCCTCCGACAACAAAGCACGCACTTACCGTCTTGTCTCCGTTTAACTCACGGATTTTTGAGGCAACCTCCGTTGTGATCTTCTCCACCGTCGGTGCAACAAGCTCCCATACCTCCTCCGCCGGGATCGTATGGGTGATGCTCATGATATCTTCGTATGTAATCTCTTTTTCCGTGGTGGAAGCAAGCTTGATCGCCTCCGCCGTCTTAAAATCAACCAGATAGTGCTGTACGATCAGCTCGGTAAGCTCGTCCCCGGCATATGGGATCATGCCGTATGCGATAATGCTTCCGTCCTTTGTGATGGAAATATCCGATGTTCCGGCTCCAACATCCACAAGCGCGATATTTAACATGCGGTAATTCTCCGGGATTGCCACATTGATCGCGGCGATTGGCTCGAGCGTCATGTTTGCAACCTGAAGTCCTGCCTGTCCGACCGCTGTATACAATCCATCGACAACATCCTCCGGCAGAAAGGTTACGATGATATCCTCGCCGATCTTGTTCGCCTTATGCCCCTCGATGCTGATAAACAATTCATCGTTCAGATAGAACTTGACCACCGAATATCCGACACAGTAGAACTTGTAGCTCGTATCGTTCTTCTCTTTTAAAATATCCTGCGCCTTCTCGATTCCAAGCAGATTTAATGTATGAAGATCCTCGTCGGATACAACCGTCTCCTCCGGGAACTCGTACTCAATGTGCGTGGTGACGGTCTTAAGCACACGACCTGCGGCAGCGATACAGACATCGGTAAGCTTCTCCCCTACCTGTCTTTCAAGCTCCTCCTTCACGATCCCGATCGTCTTTGCAACACGACCGATATCATGGATCTGCCCGTCGAGCATGGATCTGGTCTCATGCTGGCGCATGTACTGTGCAACCACGATAAATTCATCGTCCGGCGTCTTGTATCCAACTGTTCCGACTACATTGCGTGTACCAATGTCCAATCCAAATACATTACTCATCTGTGTCTCTCCTTAAAGCCTTCTCTATTTGTTCGTATGCCTGTTCCGGTGTCCCGTTGTTGTCGATGACCACCCGGCAGTATCTTCGGTATTCTTCCTCGCTTAGCTGGCTCGCAAAAATGCCATCGATCTTTGTATCGGAATATCCCCTCGATGCGATCAGGCGCTTTCTCCGATTCTCCTCGTTGGTATAAATATACCAAAGTTCATCACAAATTGCATCATAATGTTCTTCGATCAGAAGTGCCGCCTCAAGAAAAAGGAATTCCCTTGTATTCTCCTGCCGCTCCCGGTGCACCTCCTGAAGCACATATTCCTTTACCGCAGGATGGACGATCTGGTTCATCGTCTCCCGCTTTTGGGGATCTGAAAATATGCAGCCTGCAAGCTTTGCCCTGTCAAAATGCCCGTCCTGCGCGTAGATATCCTCCCCCGCAAAAGCCGCATGGATTGCCTCATAGCACGCCGTGTCCGGCTCCATCAGCTCATGCGCGATCTCGTCCGCAAGCATCACCCGCACGCCCTTCTTTTGTTTCAGATACGATAAGATCGCACTTTTTCCGGCTCCGACACCACCTGTGATTCCGATAAATTTCATTCTGTTTCCTCTTTTGTATATTGCAGACGCACGTTCTAATGTGCGTCGTACCAGTTATCGCCGAACTCGGTTGACACAACAAGCGCGACATCCAGATCCGCTGCCTTTTGCATCTCCTCCTCCAAAATAGCGATCACTTCCTCTTTCTCATCCTTTGCCGTCTCGATCAGCAGTTCATCGTGCACCTGCAGGATCAGCCTTGAGCGCATTCCCTCCTGCAAGAGACGGTCATGCACACGGATCATCGCGATCTTGATAATATCCGCGGCGGTTCCCTGTATCGGGGAGTTCATCGCCACGCGCTCGCCAAACTGCCGCTGCATGAAATTGCCGGAGGAAAGCTCCGGGATTGGGCGGATACGCCCGAACATTGTCCGGATATATCCGTTTTTCTTTGCATGCTCCACCGTATCATCCAAAAACCTCTTGATGTTCGGATAGGTTGCAAAATAGCTGTCAATATAGTCCTGCGCCTCCTTGCGCCCGATGTTTAGATCCTGTGCAAGTCCGAAGGCGCTGATTCCATAGACGATTCCAAAGTTGACCGCCTTGGCGTTGCGGCGCTGCAGATCCGTAACCTCATCAAAAGGTACGTGGAATACCTGTGACGCGGTAGTTCTGTGAATATCGCGATTCTCGCGGAACGCCTCGATCAGCATCGCATCCTGCGACATGTGCGCGAGCACTCGCAGCTCGATCTGCGAATAGTCGGAATCCACAAACAAATCGCCCTCCATCGGGTGAAATACCCTTCGGATCAGCCGTCCAAGCTCGATCCTGATCGGGATATTCTGCAGATTCGGCTCCGTGCTGCTCAAACGTCCGGTCGCGGTGATCGTCTGGTTGAAGGTCGTATGGATCTTCCCGGACGCATCCACATAGTTGACCAGCCCGTCCGCGTAAGTGGATTTTAACTTTGAGAGCTGCCGGTACTCTAGGATGTCCGCCACAATCGGATAATCCACCGCCAGCTTATCGAGTACCTCCGCCGAGGTGGAGTACCCGGTCTTTGTCTTTTTGCCGTTTGGCATCTTTAATTTCTCAAACAAGATCACGCCGAGCTGCTTCGGGGAGTTGATGTTAAACTCCTCTCCCGCCTGCTCATAGATCTTTGCTTCCAATTCAGAAATAGATACGGAAAGCTTCTCCCCGTATTCCTTCAGCGCACCGGCATCCATGCAGATTCCCTCGCGCTCCATATCCGAAAGCACAAATACGGTCGGCATCTCGATATCCCTAAAAAGTGCCTCCATCTCATGCTTTCGCAGCTCCTCCAAAAGGACATCCTTTGCTTTCCATGCAATGTACGCCTCATAGCAAGCCCACTGCGTTACCTTTTGGGCATCTTCCTTTAAAAGCTCTGCCGGATGTGCTTTTCCGAGAAGATCCTGCTTAGAAGGAACCATAAGTCCCAGATAATCCTTTGCGATATCCTCATACGGGTACTCGCCCTTGAGCGGATTTAAAAGGTATGCTGCCACCATCACATCAAAATAGCACTGCCGCACCTTCTTATACTGCTCCCATTCCTGTGGGGCAACCCGCTGTCCAGCCTTTTTCTGCTCTTCCGCGTATTCCTTCGCGTGCGCATTTCCAAGGATGTCAAAATAGCCAAGTGCCCGCTTCAGATCGGATGTGATCAGCTCCTGTGCTGCGCCCGCGCTGAGCGTCTGCAGCTGCTCGGTCAGATACGCCGCGGAAAGTTCTTGTCCGGTGCGCAGGAAATAAATATCCTCCTCACCAAACGCGACCGCCATTCCGGCAAAGGCATTCGTCTCCTCCGCCGCAAATAGGGAAAGCTGTCCGCCCTCCTCCGTATACGTCTGATCGCCGTCTGCGTGGTCATTCTCAACCAGAAAGAACGCAAGCGGTCTGCCCGCTGCCTTTTTTAAGATAGCTGCTGCCTCCTTTTGTGACGCAATACAGGTAAAATACTCTGCGGCACGGTTCTTCGGTGCATCCACATGAAAGCGTGTCAGCAGATTTTTAAATTCCAGACGCTTACACAGAAGGTAAGCCTCCTCCGTGTACAGTGCTTCGTTTGAGGTAAGCCTTGCGGCATCCCAGTCAAACGCAACCGGCGCATCCGTGATAATGGTAGCCAGTGTCTTGCTCATGACTGCCTGATCCCAGAACTCCACGATATTCTTTGAAGCACGCGGCGGCTTCACCTCATCCGCGTGTGCATGGACTTCCTCAATGCTTCCATACTGCCCGATCAGTGCGGTTGCCGTCTTTTCTCCGATTGCCGGCACACCCGGAATATTGTCTGCCGTGTCACCCATGAGTGCCTTGACATCGATAAATTCCTTCGGTGTAACCAAGTAGCGCGCCTTGACATCGGCAGCGTAATAGTTTTCGATCTCGGTTCCGGTGCTCTTTGTCTTAGGAATCCTTATCTGCACATGATCCGTTGCAAGTTGCAGCAGGTCGCGGTCTCCGGACAGCACCTTTACCTCCATGCCCTTTTTCTCTCCAAGCACAGACAGGGTTCCGAGCACGTCATCCGCCTCGTAACCCTCTTTTTCCACAATATACACGCCCATCGCCTGAAGCATTTCCTTCATCAGTGGAACCTGCTGGCGAAGCTCCTCCGCCATCGGCTTGCGCGTACCTTTGTAGCCATCGAACATCTTATGGCGAAAAGTCGGGGCATGCACATCGAATGCCACCGTCAGATAGTCCGGCTTCTCCTCTTCAAGGATCTTAAACAGGATGTTCAAAAATCCGTAGACTGCATTCGTGTGCAGCCCTTCGGAGTTGGTCAGATCCGGCAGCCCGAAAAAGGCTCTGTTTAATATGCTGTGTCCATCAATTAGTACGATCTTTTCGCTCATGAGATCTCCGTTTCTATTTCTAAATTGCTCTGGTGTATTCCTTTAAGAAGGCTGCCTCCTCCTCGCTTAAGAGCGGAGCCATCTTCTTGTAAACCATTGCGTGATAATCGTTTAAGCGCTGGCGCTCAACGCTTGTCATCTGCTCCGGATCGATCGCATCCAGATCGATCGGCACATAGGTGATATTCTCAAAGTACATGAACTGTCCGAACTCGTTCTTCTCACCCTTTCTGGTGATCAGCTCGCTCTCGGTACGGATTCCGTACTTGCCTTCAATATAGATACCCGGCTCGTCAGTTGTGATCATGCCCTCCTCTAAGCGGGCAGCTTCGTTGCGTCCCGGTGTCTTCTGCCAACGGAAGGCATTCGGTCCTTCATGTACATTCAGCACATATCCGACACCATGCCCGGTTCCGTGCTTATAGTCCTTTCCGACCTCCCAGAATGGCTCTCTGGCAACAATATCCAGATTCATTCCGCTGCAGCCATACAGGAAACGGGTTGCCTGCAGATTGATGTTGGAGCGGCAGACACGGGTAAAATCAGCCTTCTCCTCATCCGTGATCGGTCCGAGCACAAAGGTTCTGGTAATGTCTGTGGTTCCCTCCAGATAATGTCCGCCGGAATCCACAAGAAGCAGACCTTTTGCTTCCAATGGTCTGTCTGTCTCCGGTGTCGCAGCATAGTGGACGATCGCACCGTGATCCGCATAGCCGCAGATCGTGTCAAAGCTCAAATCCAAAAATCCCTCCTGCTCGGCACGAAGCTCGGCAAGATGGTCGGAAACAGAGATCTCCGTCATCGGGATCTTGCCGATATTGGTCTTTAACCAGTACATGAACTTGCACATGGCAACCGCATCCTTGATATGTGCATTTCTCGTATTTTCAAGCTGCACCGGATTCTTGATTGCTTTCATAAGGTCTGCCGGATCGGTTTCATCGACCAGACGAACCTCCTTTGGAATGCTGTTGATGATGCGGTAATTGACAACACCCTTGTCTAAAAGTACTGTCTCATTTGCAGAAATGGTCTTCACATACTCATAAAAGCTGTCATACGGTCTTGTCGCGATCCCATTTGCCTGAAGATGTGCGCGCACCGCGTCGTCCAAAGCCTCCTCCTGGACAAACCAGATGCAGGAATCCTTTGCGATTGCAAGGTAAGACAGCACGACCGGAACATAATTGATGTCGTTGCCTCTTACGTTGAGCACCCATGCGATATTGTAAAGGGAGCTCATCAGGTGAAGGGTTGCTTTCTTCTCTTCCATCTCCTTGCGGATCGCCGCAAGCTTTGAGGCAACACTCTCTCCAGCATATTTTTCATCCATAACCCATACCGGTTCCCTGGAAAGCTCCGGACGATCCTCCCAGATCAGGTCAACCAGATCCTCATCTACATACAAAGAGCCGTTCTTCTTCTCTGCGATCTCCTTAAATTCTGCGCCAAGCTTTCCGTTTATTACACGTCCATCGAAGCCTAAGCACTCTCCTTGTCCGAGCTTTGCCTCAACAAACTGCTCTATGGTCGGAACTCCTTCTTCTCTCATCCGGTACAGCGTGACGGTAGTTCCCTCCAACTGCTTTGCCGCCTGCACAAAATATCTGGCATCCGTCCACAGTCCTGCCTCCGTCAGGGTAATGACCGCGGTACCGGCAGATCCGGTAAAGCCGGTAATGTATTTTCTTGCTTTAAAATGTTCGCCGACATATTCAGACTCATGAAAATCTGCTGTCGGAACAATGTACATGGAGATGTTACGCTTCTTCATCTCCGCTCTGAGCTTTGCTAACCTTTCAGGTATCATGTGTTCCACTTCCTTTATCCATCATTTGCGATTGAAAACCGCCTTTTTACACAAATTATATTATTACACAATGACACCCCAATTTCAACGAACAATCGCAGATTCTTTGGCTTTGTTTCTGGAGATATTATTCCTCGATGTCCTCCAAATATGCCTCGCGGTAATCGTTTTCGTCTGCAAATAACAGATATGCGCCGTCCAAATATCCCATATATCCGCTGTCTACTGTATATCCCTTCATTGTCGTATGCTCCTTTCCTGCTTCTGAAAAGGATTATCGCATGTGTTGTGGGTAATAAAACGGACACTAAAAGCAATTAAAAAAAGAGTCACCTCATCATTGTGACTCTCTTAATATATATGTTTCCACGAAAAATTATTTCTGCGCTTTCCTGCACAGGGAAATACCACCCAGCAAAAGGATCGGGAAGATGATCGCAGCCAGTATACCGGCTTTTAAGTTATCGTCTGCGTGGCTGGAGACTAGTCCTACAAGTGTCGGTCCGCCGGAGCAGCCGATATCACCGCCAAGCGCCAAAAGTGCAAACAGCGCAGTGCCGCCCTTCGGAAGTGTTGCCGAAGCCTTGCTGAAGGTTCCCGGCCACATGATACCGACAGACAATCCGCAGATTGCACAGGCAGCCAGACTTACCACCGGGATCGGGACGAGCGAGATTGCAAGGTACGCTGCGATACACAGCAGACAGCTCGCCTTCATAAAACGATCCAGATCGATCCGGTCTCCATGCTTGCCGTAAAAAGCGCGTGCCGTTCCCATCAGGATCGCAAATGCCATCGGTCCCGCCAGATCTCCGAGCGTCTTTGAGATATGAAGCCCCTGCTCCGCGAAGGTGGACGCCCACTGGCTGACCGCCTGCTCGCTCGCGCCCGCGCAGACCATCATCACAAACAAAATCCAGAACAGCTTCTTTCCAAACAGCTCGCGCATGCTCATTCCGGTCTCACCCTCCGGAAGCAGCGGTGCGATCGGTACCTTTGTAAACGCAACGCCGTTGCACAGCGGGATGATTGCCCAGATGAGTGCCAATATCTTCCAGTGGTTGATCCCGAACAGCCCGAAGAATAAGGTGGAAAGTGCGACCACTCCCACGTGCCCCCAGCAGTAGAAGGAGTGCAGCATACTCATCGCTTTCTCCTTGTTATCGGAAGGACAGGCTTCGACCACCGGACTTACCAGCACCTCCAGAAGTCCGCCTCCGACCGCATACACACAGACTGCGCACAGGATACCCGCAAAGGCGGATGGAAGTACCTCCGGCAGAACCGTAAGCAGAACCAGCCCAAGCGCAGCAAGAACGTGCGCAATGACCATGGATGCCCGGTAGCCGATGCGATCCACAAACCCTACCGACAGCAGATCCACTAGGAGCTGGATTCCGAAATTCAGCGTCACCAGCAGCGTGATCTGTGCAAGTGGAATATGGTACGTCCGCTCAAAGGTCAGAAATAAAAGCGGAACAAAATTGTTGACGATTGCCTGCACGATATACCCGATAAAGCAGGCAGTGATGGTCTGGTTATACTTACTTTTCAAAACAGACTGTTCCTTTCCGGTGCATTTTTATCTATCAGCGCTCTCCGTAGACGATCCGGTAATACTGTCCGGAGGTGACACGGTAAACCAATAGATACACTGCAACGAAAATAACACACACGACTGCGATTGACAAGACAAAAGTTGTGTTGTTTATAATCAGAACCATCTGAAGGAACAAACGGATGATCTTGCTTGCCACCGCAACATGCACGATCGCAGCGATGACCGGGAGGAAGAACAGGATCATAACCTGCCGCTGTATCGTCTTTTTTGCTTCCTTTTCCGTAAGTCCCACATTTGCAAGGATTGCAAAGCGCTTCTGATCCTCGTAGCCCTCTGACATCTGCTTGTAATAGATGATCAGCACCGTAGCCATCAAAAACAGGATTGCGAGAAAAATGCCGACAAAGAATGCTCCGCCATAGATATTGTAGAAAAATACCCTCTGTTCGATCTTATACTTGACTTCAAATGCATCCGCCTTCGCTTTAACAGCCTCTGAAAAAAGCTTCATCTGCTCGTTTGTGACCGCCTTTTTGGTATCCAGTCCCATATAAACCTGATAAAAGCTCTGATCCACGACCGCATTCATCGCATCCTCATCCGCAAACACGACTACCATGCGTTCAAACAGTGACATGGTCGGGTTGATGATATAATATATCGCGTCATAGTCTGCCGTTCCTTTTACCTTGTAGCTTGTTCCGTACCACTTAAGCGTTGTCGGATCTGACACATGATCCGTGCGGTAGACCAGCACTTCATCCTTTCCCAGTTCTATATCTTCTCCCGCATAACGGTTATAGTCATCGAGCGTAAGCAGATACACATCACGGCATGTAGACATAGAGCTCATCATGTTTTCATCCGCAGGAACAAATTCGTCGCCCTCTATTTTTTCTATCGTCGACTTATACTGCCGGTAGATATAATTCGATCCGTCTACGCCCGCTGCTTCTGCCGCCGACCTTACGATGTCCATATAATCGGACTCCACACCACTGTCCGTCGTAGTAGCCTCGATCTTGATATCATTCGGATAAAGAGTGTCGATGTTCTTCTCTCCCAGCATCATAAGGGAGGAACCGCAGGTCATCAGAATGATAACACCCGTTGAAAGCACGCAGATGGATGCCAGTCCTGCCGCGTTGTGCTTCATACGGAACATCAGATTTGACACACTGATGAAGTTACTTGTCTTATAGTAGAACTTTTTATTTTTCTTAAGCATCTTTAAGATAAAAATGCTTCCTGCCGTAAACAGGCAATATGTTGCGATAATAACAAGCAGGATGCTGACAAACAAACTGTCGATTGCCCCCATTGTGGAGTCTGTCTTAAGTGCAATGGTGTACCCGCCCAAAAGCGTAAGCATACCAACGATAAACGCCAGCTTTTTTACCTTCGGTTCCTTCTCACCGGTCGAATCGCTGTGCAGCAGCTCGATCGGGTTGCCGACGCGGATCGTGCTCACGTTGTAGATCAGACATGCAATATAGATCACCGCGAAAAGAAGGATCGTGGAGCTCAGTCCCTTTCCGGAAAAGATCATGCCGGTGACCGGTTCCTGATGAATGATCTTGTATAGCACCAGAAGCATCAGCTTATTTAAAAATGTCCCTGACAGGATTCCCGCGCCAATGCTGATAACCGCCTGCAGGATCGTCTCCATGACCATCATGCGCGTAATGTTCTTTTTGGACATTCCGAGCACGCCGTAAAGTGCCATCTCCTTCTTGCGTCCCTTCATGCCGAACTGGTTCGCATAGAAGATAAAGAACACTGCAAAAATGGCAACGATCTGTGCTGATAGCTCCAGCATAATAGCAATCGTCTGCGCCCCATAGAAGGCTTCCTTTTTGTCTGCATAAATATATGGACAGTACGCCAGCGAGATCAGGATATAGTAGATCATGACCGTGAGCGTTCCGGCAACCAGATATGGGATCCCGGTTCTCTTGTTTTTCTGCATCCCGCTTGTCACGAGGCGCATGAGAAGCTTATGACTCACCTTCCTCGCCTCCTCTCATCAGAACAGTTACCGCATCACAGATCTTATCCAGCATCTCATCGCGCGTCATATCTCCGCGGTAGATCTGATGGAATACCTCGCCATCCTTGATAAACATGACACGGTTCGCGTAGCTTGCCGCAACGTTGCTGTGCGTTACCATCAGGATCGTCTGTCCGGACTCGTTGATGCTGCGAAGCTGTCTCAAAAGATTCGTGGATGCCCGCGAGTCCAGTGCTCCGGTCGGCTCATCCGCAAACAGGATCTGCGGGTTGGAGATCAGTGCACGCGCAACCGCCGTTCTCTGCTTCTGACCACCGGACACCTCATACGGATACTTCTTGAGCAGATCTTCAATTTCCAGCCTCTTTGCAAGCAGTGACACCCAGCTGTCCATGCTCCGGTAGTCCTCGCCTGCAAGTACCAGCGGCAGCTTGATGTTATCCTCGATTGAAAAATTATCCAGAAGATTAAAGTCCTGAAAAATAAATCCCAGATTGTTTCTGCGGAAGATCGCACGCTCGTCATCCTTGAGCGTGGTGTAATCGTTTCCGTCGATCAGCACCTTTCCTGCCGTTGGGCGATCCAGGCAGGCAAGAATATTAAGAAGCGTTGTTTTTCCGCTTCCGGATTCTCCCATGATCGCGACAAACTCGCCCTTCTCCACTGTAAAATGGACATCTCTTAGCGCGGTCACCTCATCGCCGCCCATTCTCGTCTTATATACCTTTTTAACATGATTAACCTCCAAAATTGCCATTTGTGTAAGCTCCTTCCTGACATACATTCTATCTTGGTTCTTGCTTATCATAGCAAAAAGGGAAATGTCCTGCCCTTTCATTCGCTTACATTTCCCTCTTGAAATCTTACATTTTTGTAAGGTCACCGCGCTTTATGCGTTCCGTCTGTACCAGAATCTCAACCGTAGTTCCCTCATTTATCTTCGAGTCGATCCGGATCAGATGCCCTAACTTATCGCAGATGCCCTTGCAAAGATAAAGTCCGAGTCCGCTCGCCTTCTTATCCATTCTTCCATTGTAGCCGGTAAAACCCTTCTCAAACACACGCGGAAGATCCTCCGCCCGGATGCCGATGCCGGAATCACTCACCGAAATCTTAAGCCCCTGCGCTTCCTCCTGCGCCGCGATCGTCACCGTGCCCTGTGAAGTGTACTTAAGCGCATTCGACAGAATCTGCTCCAGCACGAAGGCAAACCACTTTTCGTCGGTGAGAACCGGATGATCCAGATTGTCAAGCTGCACCGAGATGTGCTTGTAGATAAAGATCGTCGCGTATTTCTTTACAACATTCTTTACAATCTCCTCCAGATTGTGAGGTTCGAGCACCAGATCATTGCTCATATTTTCGTACCGGGTATATCCGAGCGCCATATCCACATAGCCCTCGATCTTGATCAGCTCCTGCCTGCACGCGATCGGCTCCACCTGCGGCTCCTGCAGCAGAACATTCAGCGCTGCGATCGGTGTCTTGATCTGATGCGTCCAGAGTGCGAAAAAGTCCTCGTTCTCCTGATACTTTTCCCACCTTTTTCTCGCATCCTCCTCCGGCTTTGGATTGTTCTGTATCTCCCGCTCCCGCCGCAAAAACTGCAGATATGCGATCACGACCGCCGCCGCAAACATCACAAGAAAGAACCCATTCACATAAAAGCAATACTCCCGGTTCAGGTCATACAGGACGGTAACTGCCACCGTGACCGCCACATAAACCGGAGCGATCCACAGATACCCTTTTATCTCATTCCAAAAACTATGCTTCTCCGACAATGTATCCAAGCCCCCGTTTTGTTCCTATAAAATCAGCCACTCCGGCTGCCTCAAGCTTCTTTCTTAAACGTGCCATGTTGACTGTTAGGGTATTATCATCCACAAACATCTCATCTCCCCACAGCCGTTCCATCATCTCCTCGCGGTTTACGACCTTTCCATGCCGTTCCATGAGGATTTTTAACATAAGATACTCATTTTTTGTAAGCTCCAGCCGCGTGCCGTCTGCCATCACAGACGTATCATCCAGATTCAGCGTGATGCTTCCACACTCGATCGTATGGCTCGTAAGTGCCTCCCCGTAACTTCTTCGCAGGATTGCCTGCAGCTTTGCCACGAGCACCTGCAGGTCGAACGGCTTCGCGATAAAATCATCCGCTCCCATATTCATTGCCATGACGATATTCATATTGTCATCTGCGGAGGACAGGAAAACGATCGGAACCCTTGACAGCTTGCGGATCTCTGCACACCAGTAGAAGCCGTTGTAATACGGCAGCTTGATGTCAAGCAGGATAATGTCCGGCTGGTATGCCTGCACCTCCTCGGTTATCTTTTCAAAATTCTGCGCACACCGGCACTTCATCTGCCATTTTTCCAGATGACCTGCAACTGATCCCGCAATGACCGGGTCATCCTCTACAATATATACCTTATTCATACCCCGACTTCCTTACCTTTTATTCCGTTTCTTCCGAAGCAGCCTCTGTCTCACTATCCGCCGCCTCTGTATCTTCCTGCGTGTTCTCTGCCTTTTTAGAGGTTTTCTTTTTGTTCTTCTTTGAGGTCCTTGCTTTCTCCCCGTTCTCTGCCTCACCGGTTTCCGTCTCTTTTTCGGTGCTGCTGTCGCCGTTTACCTCGGAGGTGTCGCTCTTTTTCTTCTTATCGGATTTTTTCTTATCGGACTTCTTCTCGGTATCGGATTTCTCGTCCTCGCTATCCTCCGCCTCAGATTCGTGCTCTGTGTCCGCCTCATTCCCCGCACCGGCTTCGCTTTTTGTATCTTCCTTATCCGCTTCCCCGGCTTCGTCCTCTGCGTTCTTCTTTTCCTCGATCTCAAGGTCAGCATCCGGATCGATCTCATCCGTTACCGCATCGTCCTCAGCTTCCTCCTTGCGCAGGCTTTCCAGATATTGCTCCACCGCCTCGGTATTGTACGTTTCATAGATGGTATCCGGATCATAGCCGACGATGATCTCCGTCGCTCTTTCCGGAAGCAAAGAGGCATCAAAGGTATAGTAATCCGGCTTCTCCGGGTACGCCCTTGTGTATGCTTCAACCTGTGCGTCCGTCTGCATAAAGCAGAAATACCGGTCGCCGTTTCGTCTCGGACTTGCATCGCAGTGATACCAGCCCTCTCCGGTATTGACCAGATTCCACCAGTGATGACTGCTGTCGCTCACACGCGCAACACACAGATTGTCAATTCCCGCGTAGGTCAGAAGCACCGAGTAGGTCGCATAAAATGCATAGCAGTCTCCGGCTCCGTCGTGCAAGCCCTCGTAAGCTCCCGCCCAGACAGAGCTGCGGTCCCCGGCTGCATGCTGGTAGCGTATATTGGAATGTACCCACTGAAACAGTTCCTTCGCATTATCATACTTGGAGACATTTTCATCCACGACCTCTTCCACGACGGCAAGCGCCAAGTCCCTGACATCCTCCTCGGTGTGGGAGGTTGCCTCCACCACGGTAAGCGGCACCTCGATCGTTGCTGTATTGCCACCGGCATCCGTAACCGTATAGCTTACGCTATATTCTCCCGGTGTCTGCAGATCTACCGCAGAATTGTCGATGGAGAGTGTCAGAGCATTGCTGCTGTTGTCCGAATACTCCACCGCCTTTTTGTAAGCGACGGTATCCCCAACCTTGACCAGAATGCCCGACACCATCGAAATGACCGGTGCTGTCGTGTCCACGATCTCAACCGCAATTTCCAGATCACATTCCTGATACTTGACCGGAATCTGGTAAATTGCCCCACAACAAGCAAGCTCCTCGGCTGTCAGCTGCTTTCCGATCGACAGCTCCTGCCCGTCATATTGCGCAAAGAACTGCTCCGGTTCAAGCGAAGCCACGCCCGCTTCCACCTGTACCACCGGCAGGATATCCAGCCCGTACTGTTCAATCTGCGCCTGTGTCCCATTACCACTCTCCGGCTGCTCACTCTGTGTACCCTGCGCCGTTCCTATATCTTCCTGCCCGCCAGCATCCTGCTGCCTATCGGAACAGCCTGCACATAATACGCAAAAACAAGCTGCAAATATTCCAAGCATTCTACTCTTTCTCTTCATACCGGCTTCGTCCTCCGCAATCTGGAATAGTTGTATTGTAAGGAATTATATATGATATGGAAAAATCTGTCAAAAAAGGTCGCAAACTGCACTTCTGCCGTCTGCGACCTCATCTTATATTATGCTTTTATCTCCTGGCACCGGCAAGAAGTTCTTCGACCTCCTGCTCTGTTGCAAGCGAAAGTGCCTGCTTGGCAAGCGCGTCCGCGTCCGCCTTTGACCATTTTGCGATCGTTCCTCTCGTTGCAAGCACCGAGGTTGCACTTACCGAATACATATCACCAAATGCACTTGCGCGGAGCAGTGCGCGAAGCTGCACGCGGTACATTTCCTCATGCTGTAAGCAGTAGCGGACTGCGCGGTATCCTAAGAACGGATTGTCCTCTTTCTGCAAGCCCAGATATGGGATATCCTTATCTCCGCCGACAT
Organism: uncultured Agathobacter sp.; assembly: GCA_934307695.1. Lineage (GTDB taxonomy): Bacteria > Bacillota > Clostridia > Lachnospirales > Lachnospiraceae > Roseburia. The sequence goes on from CAKRCS010000015.1 coordinate 18,463, forward strand.
CGAGTGTACGGATGATCACTGTCTTGCCCTGCATCGTCTCCGCAGCCTTTTTGTAAGCGGCAAACTGATCCTCCTCCGATGGCAGGCTGCTTGCACCCATGAACAAAAATTCGGTACGGAACAGTCCGACTCCCTCGCCGTCGCAGGCAGCCACCTGCTCTGCCTCATCCGGATTGCCAATATTGCCGAAAAGCTCTACCGCTTTTGCAAGTGCAGCCTCCTCATCCGTTGCTTTCTTTTGTAAGAAGTTCTGTAATTCTCATAATTAAGTATCCTCCTTATAATGTTTTTAATAATTCCTCTACCTTCTCTTTGGGCGCAAGACCTTCGGAAAATGCCGTTGCACTTCCGGTTGCCGTACCGTACTTGAGTGCCTTAAGGTAGTCATGCTCTCTGAAATAGCTTGCGATAAATCCTGCCACCATGGAGTCCCCGGCTCCGACAGAATTGACCACCGTTCCCTTCGGAACACCAATCTTGTGAACCTCATCTGTCTCTGTAACAAGGATTGCGCCGTCTCCCGCCATGGATACCAGAACATTTCTTGCTCCCATGTCCTGTAACTTCTTCGCGTAAGCTATGATCTCCTCGTCACTTTGTAACACCGTATGGAACATTTCGCCAAGCTCATGGTCATTCGGCTTGATCAAAAACGGATGATATTTTAATACGTTAAGCAGCAGATCCTTCGTTGCATCCACGACAATGTGGATGTCTCTTCCCTGCAGGCGCTCCATGATCTGCTCATAGATATCGGAAGGAAGAGATGCCGGAATCGTTCCTGCAAGTACTAGACAGTCGCCTGCTTTTAACCGCTCAAGCTGTTCAAACAAGCCCTCGACCTGCTCCATTTTGATCTGCGGTCCCTGTCCGTTGATCTCTGTCTCCTGCTCCGCCTTGATCTTTACATTGATACGGCTTAACCCCTCCGGAAGATGGATAAAATCCGTCGTGACGCCGAGTGCCTTGACGCCCTCCTCGATCTCCTGTCCGGTAAAACCTGCAACAAAACCGAGTGCTACGGATTCCACGCCGATATTGTTCAGGACAGTCGATACGTTGATTCCCTTTCCGCCGTAAAAGATTGCCTCCGCACTGCTCCGGTTGACCATTCCCAGATCCAGCTTTTCCATCCGGATCACATAATCCAGTGCCGGATTGAATGTCACAGTGTAAATCATAGTTTCATTACCTCCTTTATCACGGTTGCATCCATATACCTATCATTCGCCAAACGGTCCGTAATTACACACGCTTTTTCGATTCCTGCAAAGGTTACCGATGTTACCTTGTCAAACTTGCTGGCATCCGCAAGCACCACATTCGCAAAGGAGCGGTTGACCGCTTCCATCTTGACCATTGCCTCCTCCATGTCCGTCGTAGTGAAGCCGTAATCGAGATGGATGCCGTTCGTTCCGAGAAAGCTCTTGGTAAAATTGAACTTGCGCATGTTCTGCACTGCCTCTGCTCCGATGATTGCCTCGGTCGCAGGCTTTAGCATTCCACCGATGATGTAGGTCTTTAAATTCTTGTTCAAAAGCTTCTTCGCATGGGCGATTCCGTTTGTAATAAAGGTTGCCCGCGTATCCTTGATATATTCAATCATCCACTCTGTGCTCGTTCCTGCATCGATAAAAACAAAATCGTCATCGTGGATCATGGAAGCTGCATATTGACCGATTGCCCGCTTCTCCTCCATATGCAGGTTAATCTTGTCTGTCACCGAAGGCTCGCTTGCGATATATTCGCGATCCATCGAAGTTGCGCCTCCGTGAACCTTCTTAAGCTTGCCCATCTCATCAAGTGTGTTTAAGTCTCTCCGGATCGTAGACTCCGATGCGCCAAGCTTATCAACCAGCTCGGTGACACTCACGGCATTCTTCGTGCGAAGCTCCTCCAATATCGCGGCAAATCTCTCTTCCGTCAGCATGTAACCCCTCCTGATATCTGTTTTAATTCGGTCATCCATGAACACTCCTGCGTGCTTTTCATTCATTAATGTTCATAATCAATCATTTCCGTTCATTTTTAATTGGATAATAGCATCATTTTCCGTCATTGTCAATTATATTTTTATCATTTTTGATTTTTTATGACTGTTTGTGATTGTTTTTGATTTTTTCTGTAAGAATTGATCAACGAGACACCGTAAACAGCCGTCCAGTGAAACCCACAAAGAATGGATGGTGGGCAAAAATGCCCACCATCCATTTCTTTACATCTGCTATAATATACATAAAAGAGGTCATATTTCTTTACACAGGGGGAACACATGAAGAACACGAAAGAATTGTTTAGTCGCATACGCAATATGCAGTCACCGGATGATCTTCTGCAACCCGACTATGATGCAGCCCGATCATCGGCATATCTGCGGAATCTGATGGATGCACATCACATCAGTGCCCGCGATATGATCATTCATCTGAATATCGAAAAGTCTTATCTGTATCAGATCTTAAACGGCAGACGTGCACCCAGCCGTGAATTTCTGATCCGTTTTTCCTTTTTCCTCAGGCTGGATCTGACGCAGACACAGCGCCTTTTTAACATGGCAGGACGCCAGCCGCTCTATCCAAGATGCCGGGAGGATGCCGCTGTCATCTACGCGATCACGCACAAACTGGATTACAACCAATATGAAGACCTTATAAACGCAATGGAGCAACCACATGAAAAGTGATAATCAGTTAGATTTTGAAAAAATCTATTCCAATGCACTCCGTTCCGTCCCCTTGCCGGAAAAGCTACGCGAGGACTACCGGATCGTAAACTGCCTGAAGGAATCCGAAAGCAAGAACATCTATCTGCTTGAAAAGCCGGATCACACTCTCTTTATCTTAAAGCAGTATGCAGCCGGCTATCTTCCTCTTGCGCAGAATGAATATGATATGCTCCTTCGTATGCAAAGCATAAATGGGCTTCCTGTTCCGCAGCTTGCAGACTATTGGCAAGAGAACGCACATGCCTATATTCTGCGCACCTACATTCCCGGTGAGTCGTTAAAATCCACTTACGAGAATGCCTGTAAGCAGTCCGATGTTTCTGTTTTGCAATATGCGCTTGAGCTTTGCCGGATCATCACCTTGCTGCATCAGGAGGTGCCACCGATCATCCACCGCGACATCAAGCCGGAGAATTTTGTGATAAGTGCCGAGGATGGAAAGCTCTATCTCATAGACTGTGACTCCGCCCGCGTGTACAAAAACGGTCAGGAGCATGACACGTTGTTCGTCGGCACGCCCTCCCACGTTGCACCGGAGACTTACGGCTATGCGCAAAGCAACATTCAAAGTGATGTGTACGGACTTGGCAAGACACTCCTTTATATGTGCTGCGGACGTTCCGATGACGCTGCGGTGCAAGACTGCTGCCTTAGCGCGGATTTCAAAAGGATCATCCAGAAATGTATCGCCTTTTCTCCAAAAGACCGCTACAAGAGTGTGGAGGCTGTCGAAAGGGAACTGCGGAAGGTGTACCGCAAACACACCTCCTTGTCCAGACGTCATTCCAAGGCGCTAACGCTTACCTTTCTTCCTTCGGTACTGCTCGCGCTTTTTGCCGGTGTCTTTATCGGAACGCACTATTTCTCCGTTATCCCTACGGGAGGAGACGCGGGTGTTGCGGATACAAGCCCCGGCGTGGCTGAGAACCCTTCCGATGAACAGACAGGGATGCCGGAGGACCGGATCAGCTTTGACTGCTCTGCCTACAAAGAATCTATGGATCAGATCCTCAAATGCTATTATGAATTTGATCTGGACGGAATGGGGAAGGCATACGATGCGTTGATCGCGCAACTATATGCCGCAGAAGATCTGCAGGCGATCGAATGGATTGACATCAGTGATTATGATGAGATACCGGATAACTGGTCGTATCGCCCGTACATCCGGCATCTATGTGATTCACTAGCCTGCTATGACCGGCTGTTATACACGAAGATTGGTCATTTCAGCGATTATTCGGGGACGCTTTACAATTATCTGGATTTCTGGCTCAACCCCAATACCGCCTCCCCGGATACTCCACTTTATCAATATTGCAACCAGCCAGAAAATATTACCAGTACCAACTACACCGAAGCGCTCATTGAGGTGGTAAAGACAGCGCTTCGGGCAGCTATCGATCAGGACTGTCTGGAGATGCCGGACAATATCTGATCTGTCATCTGCGTCTTCTGTGATGATGGCGCACCGGGTGCAGTTCCTCGATATCTCTCCTGCAGGCACTGCACACACGAAACGGTGAGTCGACCGGAAGTATCCGGCCGCAATACTTACACCGCAGGATATACTCATGCTTGTCCTTTGTCAGGAGCTGCATGATGGTATCCTGCGTTTTTTCACGCTCGTTGTCAAGCCACTCACTATCTATCAGCTTGCCGAGACGCATGGACATCTGATAGTACAGATCAAGCCTCTTGTAGTAGGATTCATACTTCTGCAATCCCTGATAACGGCTGAACGGGCGCGGCTGTTCCAGGGAAATATCTGCGGTATAGTTCATGCAATACTCACCCCAGAGGCGCACGACCTCCGGATCCTTGATGTCGATCGGACAGGTGATCATGCGGTAAAGCACATACTTATCATCGAAATCTGCGATATAGGAGCGCATCTTATATGCCTCCCGGTAGAGAAAGAGCATATCGTCCACGTTGATCTTGACGAACGGCTCGGACGGCTTGGCATCATGCCACAGCTGCAGCACAACATCGAGCGGCGCATCCATCGTCAGAAGCACCTGCGGGAATCCGAGGCTGACGTGCCCGATCGGCTGCTCCTCATTGTTCCACTGTCTCTTTAAGAAACGCAGCTTCTGCTCATCCATCGCGGTCACATACCCGCTCTCGTACAATCCGTATCTTCCCGCGCGCCCGGCGATCTGCTTGATCTCGGATATATCTAACGCGCGTGTCGTATTCCCGTCGTACTTCTCGATCTCCATAAAGACAATCCGCCGAACTGGAAGATTTAAGCCCATTCCGATCGCATCCGTGGAGACGACCACCTTGGTTTTTCCGGAGTTAAACAGATGCATCTGTCGTCTCCGTATCTCCGGCGGAAGGCTTCCGTAAATTACGCTCGCTGCGATTCCCTGGCTCTCCAGTCTGCCTGCAACATTAAGGACTGCCTTCTTGGAAAAGACGATCAGCGCATCCCCATCCTGCACATCATCCGGGAACGTGATCGGCTTCTCCTCAAGCTCTAACGGTGTCTTTCGCTCATATCTGCACACCTCATAGGTTCCGTTTCCAAGCTCGATCAGATGCTTGACAACCTCCTCCGCAGCCGGGCTCATGCACAGGTGGATCTCCTTTGCACGCACACCGAGGATTGCTCTTGTCCACGAATGACCGCGCAGCTCGTCCGCAACCATCTGCACCTCATCGACCACGGCGATCTCATACTCTTTGTCAATATCAAGCATCTCGATGGTTGATGCCGTGATCCGGCTGTCCGGCTCCTCGATGCATTCCTGTCCGGTCAGCATTGTACATGGTGTGCCATATTCCTTCATCCGCTCGTATACCTCAAGTGCCAGCAGACGAAGCGGTCCAAGATACACTCCGCTTGAAGCATCCTTCAAGCGCTCTAAGGCATGATACGTCTTTCCACTGTTCGTCGGTCCGATATGCAGAATAAAATGCCGGTTCATCTCACGTGCCTTCGGAAACTCCATCTCCGGTCTTGCCGGGACAAGCTCCACGATCTGTTTATTAAGTGCCTTTTGCATGCTCTCCCGGTACAGCTGTGCCATCGGGATATTGCAGATCTTTCCGTAAGAGTCCTTCGCAAGACGCTTCAGAAAGCCCTCATCATTCAGGCTGTTTTCCAACAGCTCCCGCTCCTGCTCCGTGAACAGTTCAAGATCCATGCGCACCAGCTCCGGAAGCAGCTCGGTATTGATCTTGCGGATAAATTCCTTATTATTTGAAAAATACGCTGCCTGCGCAAGCCGCTTCACATCCTTGTGGAACTCGCAGACCATTTCCTCCCTGCCATACGAAGCGTGTGTATTCTTGATCTGATTGATCTTCGCATTGATCTTGTGCTGGTACTTCTGCATTCTTGCCTTTGCTCCCGACTGCCTGCACACGCTGCGATATTGATCAATATAAAATTCCAGTAACACTTTCATCCTCTATTTCCTTCCTTGGGCTGCGCTGCCGCTTTGCAGCCAGCCCTCTAATAACAAGTGAAAGCACGAAAAGCAACACACTTCCCGCACTGATCACCGCCCCCTGTAAAAGTCCCGGTGTCACATAATTAAGCTCAATCTCATGCGTCCCGGTCGTAAGCGGGATTGCAAACAATGCCTCCTGATACGGCTCCGCCTGCACGATTTCGTCATCTACCCGGATCGTCCATCCCTCCTGATACGGAATGGATAAGATCAGCGTTCCGTCCTCCGAAGCCGTCACACATCCCCGGATATGCGTATCCGTCTGCTCCGTCACATCAAGCGTGTCCCTCGCAAGTGTCTCATACGCCTGATCCACCGCTTCAAGGTTCAGACGATACAGATAAAATGTAATTTCTTCCGACTTGCTGTTTTCAATCGTGATCGGCTCGCCCGCCTTTCGCTCGCCAAGCTCTAACAGATAGCGGTGCGTTGTCTTTGAGAATTTGCGTTTCCAGCCATCCTCCGTGGAGGCAGTCAGTGTATCCGTGTCACATTTGACATAGGCGGCATAGTAAAAGCCGTCCGCATCCGGTGTCAGGATCGTTTTTCCTTCGCTTACCTCCTGCGAAAAATCCGCATCCGTGATCATCTCCTCCTCTGCCCCTAAGGCACCCGCCAGATGATTCAGGTTGCGAAGATCGGAGCGTCTGGAATTGTTCCAGCTTGTCATGGCACGATCCGGGATCATGTAGCCAAGCGGGAGCCAGTATTTGTTCTCGTACAGGTACTGATTGCCTGCTTCCGCCACCTTTACGCGAATCGCATTCTCCTCCAGCGCACTATCCGAAAGCACATATTTTACCGAAAGCATCGCAGAGATAAGCGGTGTCGCGCCATTGTAGCAGTAATAATTCTTGCCGCCCTCCATATACAAGCCCTGATATAAGTGGCTGACATTGATATTCATAAGAGACGAAAATTCCGTTGCAGAGTTATATCCATACAGGTCACTGTCATTCTTGGTCAGCCGCCGCATATTCTCCACCCGGTAAAATGCACCGGAATCCTTCTCCTTATCCTCCATCTGCGCGAGTAATTCCAAATTGTCTGCCCGATTTGAGAAATAAGTAGTCCTGCTTGTCGTATAAAAGCCTGTGATCGCCATATTGACCACCAGCTCCGCGATCGCGAGGATGCAGATTGCGCCCCACACCCGGTGCTGCTTCTGCTGTTCCACCAGCTTTGACAGTATAAACAGGATCATATAGCAGGCGATAAACAGCCCCGTGATCAGAAATGCAAACGAATCTGTGATCTTCTCCTCCGTCAGCCGCAAGCCTGCAAAAAGAAGTCCTGTGATAATCGCGGATGAGACCGCGATCTTGATAACGCTGATGCCCTTCCAATGTACAAGCGCTTCAAATCCGAGGACAAGAACAACGAAAACGTACAAAAAGGACTGCCGCCCCGGAAGCGAATCCGGGAAATGAAGCCCATGCCAGAAAAAGTCGAGCAGATTGTTGGAAAAACTGATAAAAAGAAACACGACCATTCCAAGGCGCGGAAGCTTTTGGCGTATGCGGATCTTCCGATTCCATGCATACAGTATCACAAGGATCAGCGAGAATGCTCCCGCATAGAGGTTCGGCCAATGATCCGCTCCGGTATAGACAGAGGCAGCCGTACAGCTTCTTGAAAGCTCCTGCAAAAATCCAAAATACCATTTCATGGTATCCGGCAGCTTTATCCCGGATGAACCGCTGTAGCTTAGCACGATTGCTTCCGGGATCAGCAGGATTGCCGCGGTAGCTCCCGCCAGAAGGGAATACCACGCAAACCGGGCAAACGCCTGTATGCGTCCCTCCTTTTGCTCTGCGACCAGCAGCAGAAAGTAAAACACCAAAAAAATACAGATGATCATTGCAATATAGTAATTTGCAAGAATGACAACCGACAGACTCACATAATAGAGTGCCGGCTTTTTCTCCCCGGCCAGCTTCATCAGCCCGACAAAGACAAGCGGTGCAAGCGCTACGCCGTCCAGCCACATAACATCCCAGCTATACGCTGCGATAAAACCGGACAGTGCATACGCCGCCGCAAAAACAACCGCAAGGTAATGCAGCCGCTCGCTTTTTTTCTCCAACCGGAAACGGTAGTTCAGATAGCCGTACATGCAAAGCCCTGCCAGCGCAATTTTAAAAAGGATCGTAAGCGTCATAAATTCGATCACATAGCTCTTTGGCCAAAGGACAAGCAGCCAGTTGAGCGGGCTTGCCAGATAATATGCATACAGTGCCACAAAGTCTGCGCCCATCCCCTGTCTCCATGAAAACATGAGGCTTTTGCCATTCTGCAGCTTATCCGCAAATTCCGTGAAAAACGGACAATACTGGTGGTACATATCCACATGCAGAATGCAGTTCTCCCCAAACGGATATACCCCGTTTGCAATGCAGATCACACCTGTTACAAAAAGAGGAAGGAAGAAAGCAAGTGCGTACCAATAGCGGTTCTTTTTCATTTGGTCTCTCCTTTCCGGTCAAAGAGCAGATAATATTGCAGCTTGTCGTAATCCGCAAGAAGCTCCTCATTGCCTGCCCCTGCCGTCTCCTGCCTTGCAGCGGACAGGATTGGGTAATACTGCTCCAGTCTGGCAAGGAAATTCTGATAATCATAGCGTGGAACACCCGCAGCATCCAGAAGATGCGTTGAGAGATAATTCACGCTCGTATCCACGCCGCTCTGTTCCGGTATGTCATAGTTTGCCCAGATCACATACGGCACCTGATAGCGCAGCATATCCTCCTGATAGGAAAAGGATTTTGCCACCGCATTGTTCGGCTGGTGATCTCCGAAAAACAATAGGATCGTCGGCTCCTCCTGCTCCTTGAAATACGCGATCAGCTCCTCAAGCGCTTCATCGGTTTTCTTTATGAGAGACAGATACTGGTTCAGCGAGGCGTTGTCTTTTCCCTCTGCCGTAATATCCTCGCGGAAGTTATTATATGTATCTGTGTAGCCTCCATGATTTTGCATCGTGACATTGAAGATGAACGCAGGCTTCCCCTTCTCCTTATTCTCATAGATGTGGATGATCTCCTCCATATCGGACTTGTCGCTGACATATTTGCGCAGATACTCCGGATGGTTAAGATTCTCGATAAAATAGGATGTCTTGAATCCGAGCAGCGGATACACGCGGTTCCGCTCCCACCCGCTCGCATAATACGGATGCAGCGTGTAGGACGCATAACCAAGCCCCGTTAAATAGCTTGCCAGCGATGGAGTCTCATTTTTCAGATACTGCTGGTAAGGGATGCTTCCTGCCGGCAAAAAGCGCATGGTATTCCCCGTCAGAAACTCGTACTCCGTATCTGCCGTATTGCCTCCACAGACGGAAACATTTAAGTATCCTGTGATCGTATTCTGTGCACCCTCCTGTAAGCTATGCACAAATGGCATATAATCCTCCGATGCATTCACATCACCGAGCACGGCAAGATCTGAAAATGCCTCATCCATGATAACGATGATATTCGGATAGGAAGCGTCTGTTTTCTCCTTCTCTTCGCCTGCATACTGCTGCAAAAGTGCCTCGGCATCCTCTGTCCGGTAGCCCGCCGGCTTATCGACCTTTAGGTAAGTCAGATTCATCGTAAACGTAACCGCCATGCCATTAACCTTCGTCATATACGCCGGTGTAAACAAAAACGGATACAGCCGGTGTCTGTTCTGAAAGCTCTCATCCTGCAGCCGCCCCGCGAATCCGGTGAGAACACATACAGATGCAAGAGCCAAAACGCCATACGCGATCCGCAGGCGTTTCGTGTATTGTCCCTTCTCCATTGGTTTTAAAAAATGTAAGCCGCCGATCAGCCCGGCAAACAGAAGGGTTACTACGATCATTCTCCCATCCGGTGTAAAATCATAATTTCCCGCAACACTCGCCGCAGTCCGAACAGAAAGCAGATCCCACGGTACAAACGGTGTCGAGCGGAATGCCATCACATAGTGGTTGGTGATCCCGAATAGCATGGCAAGCACGCTAAGGACACGCAGACTTCTTCTGCCGTTTCCCATAATTCCAAGCAATATCCACGCCAGTAGTTCAAACAAAAGGATATTGAAAAAAACTGCCTCTGGGCGGACCTCCTCAAAAGGATTATGCTCATACGATTCCATCAGGATAAAAATAAGCACCGGTGTTATCAGAAATATCAGGCTTTCTAACAGCCGTAATACCTTTTTCATACATATTCCTCATCTTTCCACGCTCCCCCGCTTTCACAGGCTCTGCTATAAACAACTTTCAAAAAATGCCCAAAATATAAGGAATCCTTTCCTGTTTTGTAGTAAAATCAAGGTGTCTAATCCAAAAGATCCTAAACAAAAATCAGGAGAACTCCTTATGTTTAATTCTACAACAAATACTTATACTTTGAAACGGGAAATTTTAACTTTTCCAAATAAAATTTCAAATGAACGGCTGACCAGGCATTAAAACAAAAGTTAATAAGGCTGAAAAAAGGCTCCCCAGCATAAGTTGGGGAGCCTGATTATTATTCTTTTACTTTTACTTTTTCTTTCTGCTTAAAACAACTGTTACTGCCGCAGCCAGAATTATTACTGCTATTAGTCCGAATACCGCAACGCCTGTGCCGTGGTTGGTTTCGACGCTTTCGGGCTTTTCAGCATCACCGCTTTCGTTGTCTGCGGCGTGGTCGGTTTCGTCAACTATTACTACATAATCCGAAGCATGGCTCAGCGGAAGCTTTGCAACGCCCTCGGAGTTGACTTTTGCGGAGGCGATAAACTCGAACTCGCCATCTCCGAGATAGTAGTAAAGGTTTGCGTAAAGTCCCTTGTTTTCCTTGCCAAGACCCATTGAAAGCTTGGCAATGAAGCCAAATTCGCCGCTGTATTCAAGAGTAAACGATGCGCAGTAGCATTCGCCTGTCAGTCTGTTTATAACCTTTACGGGTATATCAGCATCAGGGGTTACGCTAAGGTTGACGTTCTTAGGACTATCAACGTCATTGCCGTTGATTTCCCATGAGAAGCCGTTGCCCATATCCAGAACAAGAGTTATATCCTTGCCTTTCATCAGTGCAAATGTTTCCTCAGGAACGTCTGTCGAGCCGTTCATGTCAACAATTACCCTGCCGCCCTCGTCTGTGTCGGCAAGACGGCTGTTGATAACCTCCCAGCCTGTTTTGCTGTCCTCATCCTTGATGAACGGAAGCTCGGCGTTCTCAGGCGGAAGCGTGGTTGCGGCTGAAGTTTCGGACGGAGTTGGGGTTGTTTCCGACGGAGCCGTTGGGGTTTCGGACGGCGTTGGGGTTGTTTCCGACGGAGCCGTTGGGGTTTCTGACGGCGTTGGGGTTGTTTCCGACGGAGCCGTTGTTGGAATAACCGTTCCCCGCTTTACAAGTTCATTGCATACTGTGCAGTATTCATCGCCTGTGTAACCGTTGGCTGTTTCGGTTGGCTCAACTCTGTTTCTGATTTCGGTTGCTCCATGTCCTGCCGCAGGAATAACAATGTCAGCTTCTGACAGTGTCGCTTCCGCGTTGCTGTCGGCAAACAGCCTGCCGCAGGAGCATACATAGTAGTCAATATTGCCGTCCTTTGTGCAGGTTGGCTTGACAGCATAGACCAACATAAGGTGGTTGGCATGAATGTGTCCCAGCATCGGAGCGATTTCGTATCCGCAGATTGTGCAGGTTTCAGCGGCTGTTTCGGTCGCTTCACCGCTTGAAACGTGCGGCTCTATTTTATCCGCAGAGCCGCAGACTTCGCATTTATGCCAATGCGAGTCGCTGTCGAATGTCCATGATGTAAGGTAGTGGTGTCCCGTTGCCGCAATCACCGTATCGGCGGCGGTTATTTCGTTTTTGCCGTCAGCGTCCGTGAACAGTCTGCCGCAGGAGCATACATAGTAGTCAATATTGCCGTTCTTTGTGCAGGTTGGCTTGACAGCATAGACCGGCATAAGGTGGCTGGCATGAATGTGTCCCAGCATCGGAGCGATTTCGTATCCGCAGATTGTGCAGGTTTCAGCGGCTGTTTCGGTCGCATTACCGCTTGAAACGTGCGGCTCTATTTTATCCGCAGAGCCGCAGACATCGCATTCATGCCAATGCGAGCCGCTGTCGAATGTCCATGATGTAAAGTAGTGGTGTCCCATTGCCGCAATCACCGTATCGGCGGCGGTTATTTCGTTTTTGCCGTCAGCGTCGGCGAACAGCCTGCCGCAGGAGCATACATAGTAGTCAATATTGCCGTCCTTTGTGCAGGTAGGCTTGACAGCATAGACCGGCATAAGGTTGTCGGCATGAATGTGTCCCAGCATCGGAGCGATTTCGTATCCGCAGATTGTGCAGGTTTCAGCGGCGGTTTCAGTCGCTTCACCGCTTGAAACGTGCGGTTCTATTGTATCCGCAGAGCCGCAGACTTCGCATTTATGCCAATGCGAGTCGCTGTCGAATGTCCATGACGTAAGATAGCGGTGTCCCGCTGCAGGTATGATAAATACGTTTAACTCGGTGTCGAGAGAATCGGTTTCTCTTCCAAAATATTTGTCGCATCTATCACAGTAATAGTACGGTAAATGTCCGTCGGTTGTGCAGGTTTCAGGAACATAATCGAAATACATCTTATTGTGGCCGAGCGGATCTCCGTATTCGACGCCGCAGGCTTCGCAAATAGCCTTATTAGTGCAGGTCGCATTACCGCCAAGGTGGTTTTGATAGTTAAATTTTACGGTGCAGAGGTCACTGTTTTTGCAGACATACCAGTGCGCGGTTTCGTTGTAGCGATAGCCGTCGTCAATATCCGCCTCGCAAAGCTTGAACACTTTAAATAAGTCGTTGAAGTGGTAATCGATCTGGGTTGTCGCGCCGTTTGCGTCTGTGAATACTAACGAATGGTCGCGGTCTGCAAGCCATAAGTGAAGTCCTGTGTCGCTCGGGTCGGCGGCAATATTGTTGGCGGCAATTGCCATAACGCCGTCAACGATGACTTCATCGCCGTTAGGATTGTCAACTGTCAGCAGGTAAACAGGTTCGCCTGCGCTGTTCTTTATCTGGCTGTTCTGAGAAATATCGGGGCTGAATGTGCTTGTCGAGTACATAGCTACCGAGCTGTTGTCGATATAAATTTCGCTTGCAACGCCGTCAACGCCGTTTCCTATCATATCAGGTCCGCAGGAGCCTTTCTGAACCAGCGAAACAACGCTGTTTTCGATATAGATTTTGTCGCCTGTTCCGTCGACGCCGCCGCCGATAATCGCTGCGTCGGATTGGCTTGCTGCGTAAAGGGTCGAGTTTTCTATTCTGATGTTTTTGCCGTTTGCGTTCTGACCGCCGCCGATTGCTGCGCTGTAATCGTCTGTTACGGCTTTTACATTGGCGTTCGCTATTGTAATGTTCGAGGCGCTGCTTTCCTTACCGCCGCCGATTGCCGCCGCGCCGAAGCCGCCGACTGCGTTGATGTTGCCGCCTAAAATCTTTATATTTTCAGCGGTTACAGCTTCGGAGGAGCTTGAATTTTTTTCGCCGCTTCCGATCGCCGCTGAAAAGCTGCCGCCGGTGGCGTTGATATTGCCGCCTGAAACAGTGATATTCTCTGCGCCTGTGTAAATACCGCCGCCGATTGCTGCGCCGTGCTTAGAAGCCGCGGTGATATTGCCGCCCAATATCGTAATCTTTTGAGCAGTTTTTCCGTTGTACTGACCGCTGGTTGAGCCGATTGCGGAGCCGTACATATTCGCCTTTGCGCTGAGCGTGCCGCAGCTTTCGTCACACTTGTGAGAAAAATCGTATTTAGCCTTTTCGCAGGTTATTATCAATGTGCCTGTTCCGTCTTTTGCAATGCCGCAGCCGTAGCTACTGTCGGATATAAGAGTGTTTATTGTTCCGTCTGCAAGCGTGATTAACGCGCTGTTGTCATCAGCTATGCAGAGCGCCGAGCTGTCGTTCTGCATTGACGGGCAGTGGATATTTACTCCCGCAAGAGTAACGTTTATGTTTGTCGGTGTTTCACTGCTGCCGATAAAGATACGGTCGTTTGTGGGAACGCTTTCATCGGCGTTCTTTATGGTTACGCTGCCGGCGCAGTTGTTTACTGTAAGTATGCCCGTTTTGGCAGGGTAAGTGTATTCTAATCCGTATTCAAGGATTTCGTTGTCGCCTCTAATAACAAGGTCGGATCCCATTTCCTCGAATATTCCTTCGTTAAGACCGTAGGAATACTGCTTGTCGCCTACCTTTACGCTTGCAGTGCCTGCTATATCCTTGGGAACGTAAGCATAAAAGGTCATATCGGAGCTGCTGAGGAATCTGTACTGCTGAGGGTCGCCGTTTATAGTGATTTCCTCGCCGTTCGGGTTGCTGATTGCGGCAAGATAGACGTACTCGCCGTTATTGTTTTTGAGTTTAGCGTCGCTGCTGAACGGCTTCAGGTTCTTAGTCTTGTCATTTACCAGATAAACCATACCGCCGTTTATTTGGTAGTTACGGGTGTTTTCGGAATTTGACCAGCCGCCGAGCGCGTAGCTGTTGTAGCCGCCCTGGGCGGTTACGATACCGTCGTTTATAATAATGTTGTCTGCCTGACCGGTTGCGCCTGAACCGATCGCGCAGCCGTAAGCGTTATTATTGTTAAAGTAGGTTATAACAGCGTTGACAATACCGCCGTTAATGTAAATGCCGTCAGCGCTGCCTCCCTGACCGCTGCCGATGGCTGCGCCAAAGACGCTTTCTGCGTTGATTATACCGCCGTTGACGGTAATATTGTTTGCTTTAGCGTTATAACCGCCGCCGATGCCTGCGCCCTTGCTGCCTTTTGCATTGATTCTGCCGCCGTTTATGACAATGTTGCTTGCGGATCTGTTATCATCGCCGCCGATAGCCGCAGGGTAGTTAGAGCTTGCCGCATTAAGTCCGCCGCAGCTGCTGCCGCAGATATGGCCGGCTTCTCCGCTGTGTTGGCAGGATATGGTGAGCGTTCCGCATTCGGCACTGTCTGAGTTCTTGGACAGTGCGGCGCAATGATAGGTTGTGGAAATAATATTGTCCGTGTTGTCGGCAAGGATTATGTTTACGTTTCCGCTGCTGTTTTCGGCAATTTCAACAGCGCTGAGTTCATTCAGACCTCTTTGGATATTTACTCCCGCAAAAGTAATGTTTGCGGAAACGCCGCTCTCAATGTAAATGTAATTGCTGCACGGCTGAGCTGGGTCAACATTTTTTATGGTAATGCCCTTGTCCGATAAAATTGTCAGCGGGATGCCGTCAATTTTATAGTCTGTTCCGTAGACAAGTGGTTTATTGCTGTCCGTTGCGTAGAAGTCAAGCTTCAGATTTTCAGCGCTTACCAAACCGCTTTCGGTGTAAATATAGTCGGTGGTTGTATCGCCTACCGTTACGCTGTTTCTGCCGCTTTTCGGAATGAAAACGTAGGACTTGTCAACCTTGGTGGAGGAACTGATGAGGTCGGTTTTGTATGTGCTGTTTGACGGATATGCTTTTCCGTTTACGGTAATGCTTTCATTGCCCGAATTGTCTATTTCCAGTAAAGTCAGCTCTCTGCCGCTTGAGTCCTTCGGCAGGGAGGACATACCTATTTTGTCGGAATGTACGGTACAGTTATCGCCGCACTTCGGATATACCGACCCACCGTCTATTACGATGCCGGCAGGATTTGCCACGCTGTCGGAAACGCCGATTGCGTCAGCGCTGCCGCTGCCAACTGCGTAAACAACGCCGTCGGAAATTCTGATTATGCCTGTTCTGTCCATGTCCGAGTTGCAGTTGTTTCCTGCGCCGACAGCGACTGCGCCTGTGCCGTTGCTGTCATAAGCGGTATTTGCGTAGATAGTGCCGCCGCTTATATTTATGCTGTCAAATCTGCTGCAGTAAGCGGCGCCTATTGCCGCGCCGTAAAAGCGGTTGCCGCTGGAATTTCTGAATTCGCTGCCGTATGCCGAAATAGTGCCGCCGCTTATGTTGATAGAGTCAACGCTGCCGTTAATGGCGCTGCCGATGCCTGCGGCGCCATTATCTCCATGTGCCTCAATTATGCCGCCCGAAATATTGATGTCGGATACATCGGCTAAATTGCTGCCGCCGATGCCTGCGCCGTCAGTGCCTGCGGCTAAGATTACGCCGCCTTTTATGTATATGCCGCCGGTTTGGGCTCCGTTAATTCCCGAAGCGCCTATGCCCGCGCCGTGTCCCTTGCTGCACCTTGCGTCAAGCATGCCGCAGTTCATGTCGCACTGATGGTTTTCCTCATCTGCGTGTTCGCAGGTGATTGTAAGCCTTCCGTTTTTGGACAGCTTTTCAATGCCTGCCGCGTTCACGCTGTTCAGATAGTTGGAAGTCCCATCTTTAAGGGTTATGGTTACGTTCGCAGAGCTGTCGCCCATGGATATAGCAGCGCCGTCGGTTGTTCTGATGCGCAGAGAGTCAAGCGTAATATTCGCGTCAACGCCGCTTTTAATAAAGATTTTTGCGTTGACAAACTGATTGTTTACGCTCTGTATCGTTATAGGCGTGCTTTTCAGGACGGTCAGCGTTAGAGTTTCCTCGTTATAGCTGTAATCTCCGTTCGCAGCGGTTCCTCCGCTTATAAGGAAATTGCCACCTACATTTTCTTTAGCTTCTCCAGCGTCTGCGCTGACGGACAGGATTCCGCCTGCTATCATTGCCGAAACTGTAAGGGCGCAAGCTGCGAGCAATGCCACAATCTTGGATTTTCTACCATGCTTTTGTTTCATTTTGTCACCTCTTTTTTCTTTCCTTTGCCGCAGTTTCAGTGCGGAATTTATATATCATTGACCAATTTAATCTTGCCATGTAACGGCTTGTTTTGTCAACAGCAATTTTCCTTGCGTTTCCGTACTTTTATCCACACTTCCCCGCTTTCACAGGCTCTGCTATAAACAACTTTCAAAAACACCCAAAATATAAGGAATCCTTTCCTGTTTTGTAGTAAAATTAAGGTATCTAATCAAAAAGATACTAAACAAAAATCAGGAGGACTCCTTATATCTAATTCTATAACAAATACTTATACTTTGAAAAGTATATTTTTCCAAAAGCCCGGATCCGGTGGGGTTTATTGTGGAAACTCAAGATTAGTAATTACTCAATACCAGACGCTTTCTATGCGGAAGATCCATCTTGTCAAGCAGTCTGCGTGCCTGCCCGTACCGATGCGGATTGATGCTGATCACATAGACCTTGCTCGCGCCCGCATACTTGTCTCTCCTGAAAAATGGGATCTTGCGGCAATTCTTCGTAAATGGGATCTGCTCCTCCAGCAGAAGCTCTGCTGTCCGGTTGGACACACTCACATTCGTTGTCCTGCAAAGTTCAATGTCGTTGCCTGTAAAGCTGCCTAATTTCTTCGCCTGCATGTATATCGTCTCCTTCGCTATCGTATCTTAACCGTAATCTGCTTTCCAAGACCGTCCGCAACCTTTATCAAAAAATCAAGGCTCGGATTGTAACGTCCGCTCTCCAGCCGGGAAATGTTGGACTTCTTCGTCCCGACAAGCTCCGCCAAATGCTCCTGCGTCATCCCCTGCTCCTTGCGCAGCGTCCGAAGCTGGGATACCACGGTCTCTCTTATGTCTTCATTTTTCTTCATAAAAATCCCACCCTCACTTCTCTTTAATGTTATCATATATGATAACTTTTGTCAATGATAAAAGCCTGCAAAATTGCTTATTTTTCAAGCTTTTTACAGGCTTTTCCGCACTTCTAATTTGTTGCTTTCCGCGCCTTTTTATTCCGGTACATGGCATCGTCCGCAATGTTGATATAATCGTTGAGGCTCTTGGACGGATTATCAGCGATCACATATCCGACGCTCGCCTGAATCTCAAATGGCACATTCATCTTCATGCCCTTTTCCAAAATGCGGTGCTCGATGTTTGCGACCAGATGCTTTGCCCTATCCTCGGCATACTCCGGAACCAGCACAACGAACTCATCACCACCGTAGCGCATTGCGATTGCTTCCTTCGGACAGCACTCCCGGATCGCATCTGTGACAACGCGGATTGCTTCGTTCCCCATATCATGTCCGAAATTGTCATTGATATATTTCAGACAATCCAGATCCCAGAACATGATAAGCAGCGACTCATCATTCTGCATACAGCGCTCGTATTCCGGAATCGCCAGCTTGTTGTATGCCATACGGTTATATAATCCGGTCAGGGAATCCCTTATGTACAGATTGGAAAGCTTGTCGTTCATCCGCGCCAGAGTCATCCTGTGATACATGTTCTGTGTCGTCTCAAGGAAAGCGTTGAGCACTTCGTATAACATCTGGGAGTCCATCAGATGATCGCAGTTCTTTAAAATGGTATATCCGATCTCGCGGTCACGGATATGAAGCGGTGAAAACAGATAAGTGCTTCCCGCCTCCTCATACTGCTCCCCATCTCCCGGAATAAGCTGCCCCGGCAAACGCTTCAGTCCGCTTAGGATCTGATCCTTCCGCGCCGCAAATAGTACGTTCATATTGTCCGGATAGCCGTCGGTGCGGTACTCCGGTTCCTCCTCATGTTCAAGCATCTCGTCCAAATCCTTGTTGAGCAGGATGTACATCTCATCATAACCGAGCATGGAAAGACTCTTCGGCAGACACGCTGCGATCTCTACATAACTGTTGCAGTTGATCATCTCGCGCTTTAACTCATACAGCTTCGTCTGCAGACGGCTCTGTATGTCCTCTGCAATGATGCGCTCATTGGCATACTGTCCACGGTCTTTTGTATGCTCCGGGACGCAGCCACAACTATCCTGAAAAGTCGCCTCTGCCTCAATATAGACTGCGTCATCCTCTTGTGTGCCATCCCAGATCCTGCACATCATTCCCATTGCTGCATAGGAGATCGACTCCCTGCGGAATCCAATCGTCGAAATACGCGGGCTGTAATAGGATGCCTTGTCAAAATCATCAAAGCCCGTCACCAGAAAATCTTCCGGCACTCTGTAGCCATACTTTTCCGATTCGTGGCATATACCCACCGCGATGTTATCGTTGGCACATACAAAAGCGTCCGGCAGAAGTCCATTCTCGTGGAAATGCGTAAAGCCGATCTCTCCGGTAATGATCTCATAATTACACTGGAAGATCCGTTCCTCCTCCACCGCGATCCCATGCTTGGCAAGCACGTCACGGTAAGCCGCCAGCCGTACAATATTCTCCTGATTCGCCGGAGGTCCGCCAACAAAATTAATCTTCTGGCAGTGATGAACGGTTATCAGATGTTCTACCATCTTTGCCATTGAATTGTAATTATCAATTCCTGCGTAATACAGTCCCGGAATCTTCTCAACCAGCGAGATTGCAGGAGCCTTTGAAGCCTTCACCCGCTCAATGATCTCTGCCTTTTCCTTCTCGTCACCGATATTCGTCAGCTCCAGAAAAATTCCATCGAACATGGTAAGATCCGACAGCTTCGTGATATTGTACTCTCCATGGTTAAACTTCTCGTCCATCCCGACGTCACCAAAGCTGTTAAAAATGTAAATATCGGCATCAATTCCACGCTCATCCACATACTGCTTGATTCCAAGTGTCCATGCATAATTGATGAACTTTGCCCATCCATTTTCGATGATGGCAATCCTCTTCATACTGTAAAATCCCCCATACCTTGTTCCACTAACATCTATGCTATTCCCGCAGTTCTCCTGCGGTCATATTCAATCACATATCCTTTCTTATTAGTATAACCCCGCCCGCCCCAAAGGGCAATTAAAAAAGTCCTTTTTTTAAACTAAATTTTTCGAAAATTTCACTTCAAAATTTTTGTTGCAAATCCGATTGTGATATGATAATATACTGATTGTTCGGTATACGAACAAATGCCGGCGTGTCGGAATGGCAGACGAGGCAGACTCAAAATCTGTTGGTGGCAACACCGTATGGGTTCAAGTCCCATTGCCGGCATTTATAGGAGTAAAAAAAGAAGCAGATATCTGCTTCTTTTTTTATTTCCATAAAGTTCGGAAAGCCCTTGATTCAACGACCTACGGGCTCCGTTCCGCTTCGGTCAGTACATAACAGACGTCCACCAGATGTCTTGCACCATTGCCAGCATTTTTTAAAAAATTTGTCATGAATTTGTCATGAAAAATTCCTTATTTACGCTGTAAATCTAACCTTTATCGCGTCAATAGGTACACCAAATTTGCCAACATATCGCTATGTTCTGTGGTTGAATGCACGGTAGTTCATCCGCCCCTTTCGTTGTAAATTTGATAAACTTTGATATTACATAATGTTTGAGTATTATTTCTATCATTTTGAAATCATCTCCACCTACGTTATGTAAGCTTGTAAAACAAAAGAGGGATGCGTTATGTTCCCTCTTATTGATATCTTGCTTTTAATGCTTCAATTTTCTTTGCATATTCTGCATCCAACTCTGCAAAAAGTTCTCTGTTTGAATCAAGCCCTGCTCTCCATATTCCCTTTCGTTTTGCAGACTCAATTATCTTCTCCTCCTCATTAAGCTTTTTATTTAACAATTCCAAATACTCATTCTGCGCTTGCTCACTATTCATTCAACCACCTTTTATATCCTACCCGTACTCATTTCGCCCATGTTATAGATTTCTCGTGCACCTCATCCTCTTCAGTTAAATCAAAGATATTCATACGTTCGTCTATTTCCACTTTGTTTCGGCTAAAGCCTTATTTGTATATTACATCCACGTCACGCAGCATTTCAAGTTGATAATCATCAAATAGTTCAAAGCCAGCTTTACTAAAAATTTTCAGTATATTCTACCTGATGATTGTGCGATAAATCGTGTTTATCAATTATTCCCCCAAAAATCAGCATCAGGAAACACCACTTCCAATACATTATAATATAGCTATGGCAAGCTCCATCTGCGATTTCTTTCGATGCTTTCCACATACTGATTTATGAAGTTCCCCTGCCATCCCATCGCACTCTTCATGGATTAACATCTTTAATCTACCATAGAGCAGTTCTTCAATATTTCATAGTCCTTGGTACTCCCTTCTTTCTTCCCCGGATTGAAGCACTCTACCGGTGTGATAACGCAGTAAGACGTGATCATGCGGTTCTGTTCCTCTGAATAAAACTGATTCTGATTTATCTTTACGACCATTCCACATTTTATAATAGCCGTCTGCAATTTCTTCATTTTCCCCTTAAGTTTGCCACACGATCATCTCCTTTCATGGCACTAAAAAAGCCTTACAGCTCCATGCATATCATAGAGCCATAAGGCTTTAGGCAAATACCGACGATTTGGACGCGGACCTCTCATTGCTGAGTGTTCTCCCAGACTTAAAACTATATTTACCTACTACGATTATGCCATATTTTGTTTACTTTTTCAAGAAAGGCTTTATCTGCAGTGCTCAATGGTTCATGATTTTTTCAGAATCTTCCGTATGAAAATAACCATGATGAACATGCCATTCTTTCGTTCTCTTGTCTTTTTCAATAACCTTGTTTCTTTTATTTTTTGTCCCTATTTACCTTTGTGTGTCTAATACCAATACCTTATAATTATACATTTCACGAATTGCGTAAGCAATTAGAAAATCAAGTAGTCCAAATTCAAATACAATCCTAAGAGGCTTTTCAGATAATCTGGAGAGCCTTTTTATATTCCTAGAGTGCATTAGAGAGTATGAATTTTATTTTTACATGGAGGTTCATACTATGGCACTCACAAATGAAGAACTACAACAAATTTTAAGTGGTTTATCACCAGAAGAACAAAAGGCACTTTTTGAAAAATTAAGGCAGACTTATGGAGACACTCCAACACCTCAACCACAACCTAAATCCACTTCTTCAACATCAAAGGTTTACTGTTGTATCAAGTGTGGTTCAGTGAATTACAAGAAAAATGGAGTAACTGCAAAGGGATTGCAACGATACCGATGTAAAGATTGTAATAGTTCGTGGTCTGAAAATTATGGGGACAGTCTTCGCTACACTCATCTTTCAGAGGACACATGGAAAGAAATGTTAAGAGGCTTTGTAGAGGAACTATCAATATCAAAGATTGCAAAGAATTGTGACCTATCTACAAAAACAGTCTGGCTTGCAAAGACTAAGGTCAACCAAGCCATAATGACCATGTATGGATATACGGACTTGTTTAGGGGAAATACACAAGCAGATGAATACTACACTCGTACAGCCTTTAAGGGTAAACGTGACCCAGAATTTTTCATCTATACACTTCGTAGGATGCCAAGACATCATTACAATTATTATGAAAAAATTGAGTGGTTAGAGAATGCTGGTTTATATGAGAAACTGCAACGAGAAGAACCAGAGTATCTTGCCGAGTTGTTATCAGATGACCCTAAAATGAAGCGTGGTATCTCCAATGAGCAATTATGTATTTTGACATTGGTTGATGAAACAGGCAAGCTCTATCTTGAGCCAGTAAGCGTTGGTAGGCTTGAAAAGGCAATGGCAAAAGAAAAACTCAAACCAAGGTTTACACCAGACAAAAGCAATGTGCTAGTGACTGATGAGCATAATGCTTATAATCGTGTTACCTATGGAACAGGTGCAAAGCACGAAGTTGTCAAGGCAGACAAACACGCAAGAGGTAAATACAATTTAGCAAAGGTAAATGCAGTCCATAATGCACTATCGTCATATATGGATAGAACCAAAGGAAAAGTGTTTAATACAAAGTATATGGATTTAACCTTAATGCTCTTCTGGTGGTTACAAAGGTACAAAAATTATACCACTCAGCAGCAAGTGCAAATGCTCTGGGATATAATGAATGACAATATATCAGACATTGAACTGCGTGAAAAAGTCAACCAAGTCTCACAAAGTAATTTAATGCATCGAGAAATAACCCTAGATACAAAAGGGCAATTTCCAACAAAGCTATAAAAGGCAATTCAAAGTAGACCAGCTACCACAAAAGTAGCTGGTTTATTCATTTTTAATAGTAACCCATACCATCAATAGGGAGAGGTCGAGCTGACAATTTTGCTTGTGTAACATTCATCATTTTTGAACGAACAGTATAGCTAACACGCCCCAGCAATATATTGAATAACTGCTCACAAAGAATAATTTGACTAACATCCTTATTCTTTTCAAGCCACCAGAACATAATGAGATATAAGTCCAGATATTTTGTAGCTGGCTTATATTCATTTGAGCCAAGGAACCTGTCCATAGAACTATGCAACGCATTGATTCTTGAAAGACTATAAGTTCCATAGGAATGACATTTGCTATTGACCACAATATGTTCAATAGATTCTTTACGGCATAGATATTTATAACTGTTATGTTCGTCAGTAACTAACACAGCCTCGCGAGTAATACGTGAATGTAAATTTTCATACACAGTATCAGACTTGGCAGAGCCAGCAGAAACAGGCTGAATATAAATGTTATTGCTACGATCAATAGCAGTCAGTATACAAACGTGCTGGTGGTTTATATCAATGATATCTCTGCCTACCATTCGTTTTTGACTACTGTAAATCATTTCCTTCAGCATGGTAGGATTTTCAACAAACAGCTTTTTATAATCATCACCAAGATAATCAATGCGTTGAGCACGACTTCTATGGTGTCGTGGCAGTCTTCCTAATTTATCAATAAAGAAAGATTTATCCTTACAGCCTTTAAAAGAAATTCTTTCATACTTTCCATCAGCTTCAACGATACTATTAAAAGTATCACAGTAACCATAAATATTTTTAAGGCTATCATATATTTTCATCCTACATAACCATGCGGTTTTAGTTGAAACATTGATATTTTTGGCAAGGTCAGTAAGTGAAATACCAACAACAGTAGCCCTCACAGCTTCTTGCCATTGCCATTCTGACAAGTGCGAATAGTGTGTAATAAGACCATAGTTCTCAGTAAATGACTTATGGCAATCTTTGCAGAGATACCTTTGCATTCCACCTTTAGTCTTGCCAATTTTCTTTATAGCAGCAGAACCACAATGCAGACAACAATCAATCGTATATGTAGGCTTGTCCGAATCCGGTAAGGCAGTACGAATTGTTGTATTAACAGTAGCTGGCAAAGACAAAGATTGGATAGGTGCTGATTGTGTCATAGGCAGTTCTGACTTCAATCGTTCATACAAAACTTGCTTTTGTGCATCAGTAAGATTGTTTATTCCCTTGAGATAATCATAATAGTCCGAGCTATCAGCTAAGAACCTCAAGAGTATTTCTGATAGATTACCAACTAACCAGAATCATCAAGTATACTTGTAGTAGCACTTGACTGCTTATGTTCTTTTTTAGAAAAGTTACAAGCCTGTAATGCACGATAGACCGCACTTTTCTGAATATCAAGAGCCTTTTGTCTTTGTTCCTGTGCTTTGCGTTCAAGAGATGAAGCTCTGTCAAGATAAGTTTGTGACTGCTCAAAATCAAGATTTGCTTCATCAATCATTCTGTCACGCATTGATTGGATACCCAAAGCTGGTTGTGATTCTGGCAAGGTCTTTATCCATATAGCATCCTTTGTGTAATGATACAGAATAACACGCATAAGATTGCCATAATTACCATAAGGCACAGGCAGACCAGCTTCTGCATCTTTGACTAATGTAAATTCATCTTTTAGGAATAACTCAACACCAAGGTCTTTAGCAAATTGCATAGTTTCCTGTGATGCATCCGAAGTTGCAAAGACCACAGGCAGGCTTGTGACAGTCGTTCCTTTTCTTGCGTGCATACCAGCATATACTTCACTGATAGCTGATTTAGTCAGTGGCTCTTTATGACACTTACATTGAATATAGAAACATACATTTCTACAGATTGGTTTAATCACATCAAATGTTGCAATAATGTCAACACCACCATCAAAGCCAGCCTTATATCTTTCTAGGTCAGCTTCATTAGATTGGTTTGTTCTCCATGCTTTAAAACCACACTTATTAAGCATATCTACTACAGCTTTTTCAAATTGTAATCCTTTTTCAACTGCTGTTGTACTCATAGGCACCTACTTTCTGACAATATTCGAAATATTCAGACTATTTCAAAACCATCTATTTTTGTTCTTGTGCCTATAAATATTTTAACGTCTGCACATCATGTAGTAGCGCATTTAAGGCAATGAGTACACACTTTAGGTAATGTCTATGAGCCATTTTTTCAACACCTCAATATAGAAAATATAATTTATTTTTTGAAAGGAACTTTTTATGGAA
>CAKRCS010000016.1 GCA_934307695.1 uncultured Agathobacter sp.
GTTCGTTGGTCAAGCGGTTAAGACGCCGCCCTCTCACGGCGGAAACACGGGTTCGATTCCCGTACGGACTGCTTAAAGGTTACAGCATGGTGCTGTAACCTTTTTTCGATATAGAAGAAAGAAAACGCCAAGTCTTTCGACTTGGCGTTTTGTTAGTTCAACGTATTATCTTGTTCTTAGCACTCCGGCTCGATCAGACCAAAGGTGTTGCCCTTTCTCTTGTATACCACATTGACCTCGTCGGTCTCTGCATTGCGGAATACAAAGAAATCATGTCCGGACAATTCCATCTGGATGCATGCATCCTCCGGGTACATCGGCTTCATGCCAAACTTCTTGATACGGACGATCTTGATCGCCTCATCGGTATCATCCTCAGCCTCGATAAATTCCGGCTGGAAGTACGCTTCCGGAGACTGCTTCTTAGCAACCAGCTTCGTGCGGTACTTTCTAAGCTGTCTCTCTATGATCTCCTCAACCAGATCGATAGATACATACATATCATTGCTGACCTGCTCGGAACGAATGATGTGTCCCTTGACAGGAATGGTTACTTCAATCTTTTGACGTTCCTTCTCTACGCTAAGTGTAACATAGACATCTGTGTCGGGAGTAAAGTATTTCTCCAGCTTGGAAAGCTTCTCCTCAACAGCTCCCTTGAGTCCATCGGTAAGTTCAATGTTTCTTCCAGTAATTGTAATTCTCATGATGTCCACAACCCCTTTACTATAAATTCAAGCGTCTCACATGATGTAATGATATGTAAGTTGCTTATGAGGAGATTATATCACAACTGCACAAAAAAGCAATCTGTTTTTGCTCAATTTTATATATTTTTTAAAATTGTCAAACTATTTTTCGAATTATCCTTACTGCTGCAGGGCTTCCAACTGTGAGGACAGCTCTTCCCATGTCTCCATATCCTGCGCGATCTCCTCCTCCATCGCATCGATCTCCTTCTGGATCTCGGTCAGCTTAGAATAGCTGGACTGGTATTCCGGGCGCAGAAGCTCCGCTTTCAGTTCGTCTAGGCGGCTTTCCTTCTCCGCCAGCTCCTCCTCTGCGCGCTGCACCTTTTTCTCCAGCTTGGAGCGCTCCTTGCCCGGATTGTAATACCCCTTTGCAGGCGCTTCCACGCTGTTTGCAGCAGCCGCCTTATCGGCTTTTCCACCGGCAGCACCGTTCTGGCTGATCGCACCGCCCAGCACCGGATTACTCTTATAGCCGTTTAAGGACTCTGCCATCTCACGGTCGAGCTTTTCCTGATACTCCGCGTAGCCGAACTGGTACATGTTCGTCGTGCCATCCTCGAACACCAGCAGCTTATCCGCAACCTTCTTCACAAAATATCGGTCGTGGGAGACAAAGATCAATGTTCCCTTAAAATCCTTCAGCATGGATTCCAGCGTCTCTTTTCCGACAATATCCATGTGGTTGGTCGGCTCATCGAGGATCAGGACGTTCGGGCGTCTCTTTAAGATTTTACAGAGTGCCAGACGCACCTTCTCCCCACCGGAGAGCATATCAATATTCTTAAACACATCCTCACCGCTGAACAGAAAAGCGCCGAGTGCATTGCGCACCTCCGTCTCCGTCAGGTTCGGAAATTCGTCCCAATAGTCCGCAAGAACTGTCTTGCTGCTCGAATACATCGCCATCTGCTGGTCAAAATACCCGATGCGGACATTCGTTCCGTAGTGATACTCCCCGCCCAGAGGTGGTATCCGGTCAACGATCGTCTTTAGGAACGTGGACTTTCCAAGTCCGTTACCGCCAAGGATTCCAAGCTTCTCACCCTTCTTTAGGTCGAGGGAAACGGTCGAGAGTACATGGTCATATCCGATTGCAAGATTGCTTACGGAAAGCACATCATTACCAGTCTCAACCTCCGGCTGAAAATTGGCGTGGAACGTCTTGTTATCATACTTATCCGGAGCCTCGATGATTACCATGTGCTCGATTGCTTTCTGCTTGGATCTTGCCATGGAAACCTTCGTCGGCTTGTTCTTGAAGCGGTCTACCATGCGCTGCAGGCGTTCGATCTCCTTCTGCTGCGCAATGTGATCCTTCATCTGCTTCTCGTAATTTTCCTTTTTGCGCGCCACAAAAGCGGTGTAGTTGCCCGGATAGCGCTTTGCGGTTCCGTATTCGATCTCATAGACCACGTCAACCACATTGTCGAGGAACATACGGTCATGGGATACGACAACGACAGCCTTCGGGTATGATTTCAAATATCCTTCAAGCCATTCGATGGTCGTGACATCCAGATGGTTGGTCGGCTCGTCCAAAAGCAGGATATCCGGCTTGGAGAGGAGCAGCTTGATGAATGCGATCTTGGTCTGCTGTCCACCGGAAAAGTCGCGGAGCGGCTTCTTTCGCTCCTCCTCGGAGAAACCGAACTTGCGGATCAGTACCTCGTACTCCTTCTCAAAGTAATATCCACCGTCCTCCTTGAATGCCTCCTCCATCGCGGTGTAGCGCTGTACCTTTTCATCGGAATAATCGTGTTCAAGCTCCGCTGCGGCGCGCTCAAGCTCCTCCTTGCGGCGGATCATCGGTGCAAATACCTTGCGGATCTCTTCCTCAAGGGTGATATCCGGATCTTCAAATGCGATCTGCTTTAAATACCCGATCTCCGGATTGCCAGCCTTGGAGATGGAGGCTTCCTCCCCATCCCACTTTTCCAGCTCCACTTCCCCGGAAATCAGTTTGAGCAGCGTCGTCTTTCCGCAGCCGTTGCGTCCGACAACTGCGATCTTTTCATTATTTCTTATCTCAAAGTAAATGTCATGCAATATAACGTCATCGGCAAATGCGACAGCGCCATTGCTGATCTGGTATAACATAAATAAACCTCTTGTCTTTCTATCGGTATCGCCTCCCGCGGGCAGTTATACTATATCTCATCCGCACCGAGAAGATAATTGATATATTGCTGTGCCGTCCGTCCGGAGATTCCGCCGTGGCTTAACTCCCACCGGTTGGCTCCGGCACAAAGCTCCTCATCGGACATGGTGATACCCGCGCGGTGTGCCAGATTGGTCACGATCGCAAAGTATTCCTTCTGCGTCGGCTTAGAGTAGCTGATCGTCACACCGAAACGGTTAACCAGGGAAAGCTTCTCCTCGATCGTGTCGGAATGATGCTTGTCGTTGGTGTTATCCTGATCATTGCGGTCATTCCAGCTTTCCTTGATCAGGTGTCTGCGGTTTGACGTTGCATAGATCAGAATATTGTCCGGGCGCGTCTCAACGCCGCCCTCGATAACTGCCTTTAGGAATTTGTACTCGATCTCATGCTCCTCGAAGGAAAGATCATCCATATAGATAATGAACCGGTAATTGCGATTCTTAATCTCTGCGATAATGGTGGACAGATGCTTGAACTGATGCTTATAAATTTCAATCATCCGCAGTCCATCATCGTAATACTGGTTGACGATCGCCTTGATACTGGTTGACTTTCCGGTGCCGCTGTCTCCGAACAAAAGCACGTTGTTCGCCTTTTTGCCCTGTACAAATGCCTCCGTATTCTCAATCAGCTTCTGCTTCTGGATCTCGTATCCGATCAGATCGTCTAACTGCACGGCATCCATATTGTTGATCGCGCGGAAGCGGATTCCTCCGTCTGCCCCCTCATCGATGCGGAATGCCTTGTTCAGACCGAACATGCCGACACCATAAGCCTTGTAAAATCCGGTTACCGCCTGAAAGAACTCCTTCTCGTCCTTCGCCGCCTCAAGCTGTCTGCTGAGTGCGCGCACCTTCTCGCTGACGTTCTTATTGTACATCAGCTCCTTCTTGTGGATCGCATGATAATCGGACAGTCTGCTGAAGCAGTTGATTCCAAGATCATGCTCGATCGGTGCAAAATCGTAATCAAACAGTGCCTTTATGATCCTGAAGTCATTCTCCACAAGCTCATTTACCGTTCCGTCGCTTGCTCCTACCTTCTCACAGGTCAGTGAGAACGGATTCTCGCTCATCATAAGGAAGAAGGTAAGGTAATTGTGCCACAGATTGTCATCAAAGCCGTAATCCGTTGCAACCTTTAACAGATGTTTTACCTGTGTATTGATGTCGCGCACCAGCTCCGTGCGGTTGTAGGTGCCGCTTTCGTATTTTCCAAACAGTTCTCCGAGCTGATATAAGATGCTGTCCTTCTCCAGATCTCCGTACATCAAAAGTTGTGCTATTTCCTGATACATATCTTATTTTAAGCAGCGGGCAAAGCATTGTTGTCCGCTGCATTCTCCTTTCTCTTTTCGGCGCACCAGATCGGTCTCATCCGTCCGGGTGCGCGGTGTAAGCCTTATAGTTTTTTCTACCGCTGGTTTGCAGCCAGATCCTTCAAACCCTGTACAAGCTCTATGTCGGATCTTTGTACCCGCATGTTCGCGGTTGTCGGGGTTCCGTCCGGCTTTGTGACGGTGATCTCGATCACGCTGCCCTCCTCAACGCCCTGCGTCAGAATACTCTGAAAAAATGCCGCAAACTTTGGATGTGTCTTTTCAAACTGATTCTTTGCTCCCATCAGTTTCATGATTGCTGCCGGATTTACCATGTCAATTCTCCTTCGTGTCCTTCTTATTTATGTTGGTCTGCCGGATGGGCAGATCAGCCGTGCGATCTCTAACGCCGTATCCGAGATCAATGGACCAGCCTCCCTCAGGCAGTCACCCGCCGCAATGTGGTTGATCCTTGTAAATAATTGCATCAGTTTTTTAAAGTCGTGTTCCTTCTGCAGGATATTTGCCTCTCCGCGCCGCTTCTCCTCGTCCGCCGTCGCGATCACCTGCATTGCCAGCCGCAGCTCCCCGGTTATGTCCGATGCCTCCATCAGTACATCCGGCCGCTCGGCGTGCTTCCTCATAAAATAATCCTTCGCCCCGGCGATATCCTCCGCCGCAAAATACTCTGCGAGGCGCTCTTTTATCTCGCGCGTCTCCACCTTCTCGCCGAGCATTCCGACCTTGCACTCATAAACGGACAATTTGTTGACCGCCACCCATACCAGAAGCAGAAATTCTGATATAAAGCCAAACACGCGCTTGTGGTAGGAGTCCTCATCCGTGTCGAGATTGATCCGCTTTGCGACTTCAAAGAAAATAGAAAACAGCCACCGGCAATAGGCATCATAGTACCGCTTCGAGGTCACAAGCATATTGCCAAAGTAGGTGTCCGGTCCGTTGACCAGCCGCACAAACGTCTCATAGTATTCCGGGTACAGCTCCCGTATGACCTCCCCGGTCATATCAAGTGCCTTTATGTTATGGTTCGCTGCAAAGCCGAAATGATAGGAATTGTTCAGATGCACCTTGCGCGTCGTGATCAGATCATACTCCCGCAGGAGTTCGCGATACTGCTGCTCCGTAAAGATCCGCTCCTGTTCGTCGATGAGGTATCTCCGGTAATGGCAGGTGCCTACATACTCCACATCCGTGATATTCTTCCATACCCAGTACAGCCCGGTCAGTTCACTGTAATAGCAGTTTTGATCCGAGATATTGTCCCCGGCATCGTCCCTCAGATACCCAAGCGGCGGATGGACCGCGCTTCCCACCTGAAGCGGTACATACATCGAATCCGGCGGAATCGTAAACGCCTTGTGCGTCATCGCATAGATTCTCAAAAAAGTTGCTGCGCTCTCTCCCATAATCCTCCCACAGATACCCGTGATTACAAAATATGCTCCAGTGTCGTTTTAAGCGGCTTAAGTCCCATCGTCTCATAGAACTTCTTCGCAGATGGATTGAGTTCCCATACGTTGAGAGTGATGTGATAGCAGCCTAATCTTTTTGCCTCCTCACATACATAGTGGTACAAAGCAGAGCCAATGTGCTCTCCCCTGCTCTTTTCATCCACGCACAGATCATCTATATAAAGCGTCTTCATATCCTGACAGCTCTTGTCATCCTTCACTTCCTGAAGCAGGCAGAATGCATAGCCATCCACAACGCCATTGTCATTCTCTGCCACATACACCGGTCTGGTATCATCCTGAATGATTTCTAAGAGTTCCCCTTCTGTATACTTCTTTGCACCCGGTCTGAAAATATCCGGTCTGCCGTCCGAATGCACCTTGTGTACCTGATATAAAAGCTCTGTAATGCGTCCGATGTCGCTGATCTCTGCGCTTCTAAGTTTCATGTGTGATGTCCTTCCCTGCTGCCTTCTTCTACCGATTGGTTGGCATATCTTTTCCTATTATAGCTCGGATTGTCCGGAAGTTCAAATATTTGCCGCATTTTTCCGATACACAGGCAGGTTTAGCGCCACCTTGCAGCTCATTGCCCGAAAAAAGACGGCAGCGCCTTTCCAAAAGCGTTGCCGTCCCCACGACCAATTCTTTCTGAAATTAAAATTCCACGCGGATCGTTGTTCCCTTTCCGACCTCACTGTCAAGAAAGAGCTTCGCATCATGCAGCTCCACGATATGCTTTACGATTGCAAGTCCAAGTCCGGTTCCTCCGGTCTCGCGCGAACGGCTCTTGTCCACGCGGTAGAAGCGCTCGAACACCCGCTCCTGCTGGTTCTTCGGGATACCGATTCCATTGTCCTGCACGATCAGCGTCGGCTTGTCATTGATTTCCCCGATCGTCACATGAACATATCCACCCTCATTGTTGTAGCGGATTGCATTCTGGCAGAGATTGTCCATAAGCTCCCGCATCATCTCACGGTTTGCGCGCACCATGCAGGTCGATCCGGTGAGTGTAAGGCTGATATTGCGCTTCTGCGCATTCATTGCAAGTGCCTCCGTACACTCTGAGGCAACCGCATACAGATCCAGCTGCTCAAAGCCCTGCTGGTTCTGACTGTGATCCAATTCCGACAGGCGGATGATATCGTTGATAAGTGTCACAAGGCGGTCTGCATTTCTGCGGATCTCCTGCGCGATATGCTCCTCCTGCGACGCATCTACCATATGATTCTCAATCAGCTCCGCGTACCCGGAGATTGCGGTAAGCGGTGTCTTTAGCTCATGGGACACATTCGCGGTAAAATCCTGACGGCTTTTCGCTGCCGCGAGGATATTCTCATGCTGCATCCGTATGGTGTTCATAAACGGAATCAGTTCCTTATATTCCGTCCCGGCGGAGGAGTCCTCCAGATTCTGTGCCATTTTTTCGATCGGGTGCAATAGCTGTTTGGTCAGCAGATGCGCCAGAAATACACACACAACGATGATGACTGCAAGAATCAGGGCAATCGCCGGTGCGATTGCCACAAACACACTCACCATGCTGCGTGCTTCGGTGGACACGCGAAGCGCCGTTCCATCCTCAAGGCGGATTGCATAATAGAAGGTACTCATATTCATCGTGTCCGACTTCCGGACAATTGCCCCCGTCCCGTTCTCAAACGCATCGCGGATCTCCGGACGATCCGCATGATTCTCCATCTGCGCGGCATTCATATCCTTATCGTAGAGAACCGTACCATCGGAGTCCACCCAGGTGATACGCAGATCCGGTATCAAGGTCTGCCGTGACTGACTGTTTGCATAATTGGCAAGTATCGTCTGCTGGTTCTCCTTCCGGAAAATCCCGGTGTCGCGGAGAGCCTCCGCACACATCTGCAGATCCGACTGCACCTGTCTTTGAAAAAGTCCATAGTAGAGCATCGTAATGCTGAGTGCGGTCGCCACAACGGCAAGTACGGCAATCGCGATCAGTCTTGAGTTAATCTTTTTCTTCATAATACCTATGTTTCCTGTCTCTTTGCTGTGATTGTATCCGTCATCCCTATTCGATCACATATCCGACATTGCGCACGGTGCGGATATGATTGCCACCCTCGCCAAGCTTCTGGCGCAAGGTCTTGATATGTACATCCACGGTTCTCGATTCGCCCTCGAAGTCTGTTCCCCATACATGGCGCATGATCGACTCTCTCGACAGTACCACATTCTGGTTCGTCATCAGAAACCGCAGAAGCTCATATTCCTTAAAGGTAAGCTCCACCGGCTTCTCGGATACATATACCATGTGGCGCTCATGATCCATCATAATGTTATCGAGCACATGGAACTTAACCTCTTCTCCTTCTGTTCTCCGAAGCAGCGCCTTTACCCTGGTGATCAGTTCCATAACGGAAAACGGTTTCTTGATATAGTCATCCGCGCCGTCATCCAAGCCCTTGATCATATCCATCTCGGTCGATTTTGCGGTCACCATAATGACCGGCAGACGCTTGGTCGCCGGATTTTTGCGCAGCTTCTTTACAATGTCATATCCGTTTTCATCCGGCAGCATGATGTCAAGCAGCACCAGATCTGGTACGATCTCATCCAGCTTGCGGTAAAAGTCCTTCGCCTTTTCAAATGCATATACCATATAATTGCTATTTTTTAATGCGATCGTCTCGATCTCACGGATGCTCTCGTCATCCTCAACAATATATATCAGTGCCATCTTTACCTACTCTTTTCCTTCTTTATTTTCCCCGGAAGCAGATACTTCGCTTTAAGCACTCCCACTTCCTGATGAAATGCATAGTTTTCTTCTGTTGTCAGTTCTTCGAGATATTCGTGGGTATCAAACTCATCCACGCTGACCTCGATCATACACACCGCAACATTGGAACAATGATCTGCGACACGCTCCATATTTCTTATGATGTCTTCGAGGATCAACCCAAGCTCAATTGTACATTTGCCCTT
This sequence comes from uncultured Agathobacter sp., assembly GCA_934307695.1. GTDB lineage: Bacteria > Bacillota > Clostridia > Lachnospirales > Lachnospiraceae > Roseburia. The sequence goes on from CAKRCS010000016.1 coordinate 8,668, forward strand.
GCGCAGACGCTTGATGTGACGTTGGCGGAGCTGCAGATTCAGCTCGTCGATAACCTGCTCCAACGGTTCGATATGCCTTGCTCCATCCAGATCCCACCGTTTGAACACATCCACAGTCCGGTCGACAATATCGTTGACCGCATTTACATAGACACCAAGTTCTTCTACTGCCCGGTCTGAGAATTTCAGGTCGCGTTCCCTCATCTCGTCAATAGAATCCGTGATGTTGATCGCATGATCCGAGATCCGCTCATAGTCGCTGATGCAGTGCAAAAGAACCGAGAGCGTCCGGCTGTCCTTCTGTGACAGATCCTTGCTGCTTAATTTGACGAGGTAGCTTCCGAGTACATCCTCATAATGATCAATTTCCTGCTCCAGCCCGATCACCCGATCCCGCTTTTCTTTAGAATAATCCTGTATGCAGGTAAGCGCAAGCGAAATCGCATCTTTTGCCTTGTAGCCCATGTCTATGGTCGCGTTCTTGCACAGCTCGATTGCAAAGCCCGGCTGCTCCAGGAAACGTTCGTCGAGGATCGGGGCAATTTCCTTTTTCTCCTCGGTATGGCTTCCGATATGCTCCGGGATTGCAAGCGTTGCAAGCTTCTCCAGCTGCTTTGCAAACGGAAACAGCACAATCGTACAGCCGATGTTGAACAGGCTGTGGATCACGGCGATTCCCGCAGCGGTTGCCGATTCTCCCAAAAATGCAAAGTCTACAAAACTGTTGATCGTATAGAATACGATCATGAACAGGATCGTTCCGATCAGATTGAAAAACAGATGCACCATGGAGGCACGTTTTGCATTCTTGCTCGCTCCGATTGAGGAAATGATCGCTGTCACGCAGGTTCCGATATTCTGTCCCATGATGATCGGGAGTGCCGTTGCATAGCTTACTGCGCCGGTAACGCACAATGCCTGCAGGATTCCAACTGATGCGGATGAGCTCTGGATGATTGCTGTGAGAACAGTTCCTGCGAGCATTCCGAGGATCGGGTTGGAAAATGCGGTAAGGATTCCGGTAAAGTGCTCATTGTTTGCAAGCGGTGTGACTGCATCGCTCATCGTCTCCATTCCAAACATCAGCACTGCAAAGCCCAGCATGATGCTTCCAATCTCACGCTTTTTCGTATTTTCCTTCTCGGTCATCGTAAAAATAATGCCGATTGCCGCAAGGACCGGTGCAAAGGATGACGGTTTTAAAAGCTGTACCCATACATTGGCACTCTCAATTCCAGTCAAAGAAAGCAGCCAGGAGGTTACGGTCGTTCCGATATTCGCGCCCATAATAATCCCGACTGCCTGTGAAAGCTGCATGATGCCGGAATTTACAAAGCCTACTACCATAACAGTCGTTGCGGAGGATGACTGGATCACCGCAGTAACTGCTGCACCGAGCAATACTGCCATGATACGCTTTTTTGTCAGCTTTTCCAAAATCTGCTCCATTCTGCCGCCGGAGAGCTTTGCCAGCCCATCCCCCATGACATTCATTCCGAACAGAAACATTGCAAGACCGCCGATTAACGTAAGTACACCAAAAATGTCCATAGATTCTCCCTCTTGTTTTACATACTTTTCTTTTATTTTTCACACTTTTCATATTACAAACCGTATGTAAAATCTACATGGACATTTATGTAAAATCTATGTAAAATCAGCACCATTTACCTATTTAATTTTCTGTCTGCGCACGAAATGCAAAGATAACCCACTCGGAAATGTTCGTTGCGTGATCTCCGATACGCTCAAAATACTTGGCGATCATCAGGAAATCCGTTGCCTGCTCACCGTTGTCCGGAGCTTCATGGATGAGGGTGATCAGTTTCTGCTTTACCTCATCAAACAATGCATCGATGATGTCATCATGCTTTATTACCGACTGCGCCTTCACGATGTCTTTTTCCACGTATGCCTCAATGCTGCGGATCAGCATGATCATGGTCTCCGTTGCCATCTTCTTGATCAGATCAAGGGAAAATGGATACGGCTGATTTCCCAGCATGACGGTAATCTCCGAAATATCTGCGGCATGATCCCCGATACGCTCCATATCCGTAACCATCTTCATTGCCGCTGAGATTGTGCGCAGATCGCGCGCTACCGGCTGCTGCTGCATCAGAAGGTTAAAACAGATGCTCTCGATCTTCTTCTGCTGGCGGTCGATCTCCTCATCCCTTGCCATGATTTCTTCCGCAAGTGTTACATTCTGGTTGACTAACGCATCAATCGCTTTCTCGATGGAATCCTCGATCATGGTTCCCATCCGCATCATTTCATCATTGAGCTGATTAAGCTGTTCGTCGAATTTGGATCTCATTAACCAAACCTCCCTGTAATATAATCTTCTGTCCGCTTATCCCTCGGATATGCAAAAATATTCTTGGTTTCGCCAAACTCTACCATCTCGCCTACTAAGAAAAATGCAGTGTCATCGGAAACACGGACTGCCTGCTGCATATTATGTGTAACCACGACTACCGTATACTTTTTCTTAAGCTCCTCCATCAGATCCTCGATCTTGGAGGTGGATATCGGATCAAGTGCCGAGGTCGGCTCATCCATCAAAAGCACCTCCGGCTGAACCGCAAGCGCACGCGCAATGCAGATTCTCTGCTGCTGTCCGCCGGACAGACCGAGCGCTGACTTTTTCAGGCGATCCTTGACCTCATCAAAAATCGCTGCTCCGCGCAGGCTCTCCTCCACGATCTCATCAAGTTTGCGCTTATCCTTGATTCCGTGAACTCTCGGTCCATACGCGATATTGTCATAGATGCTCATCGGAAACGGATTCGGCTGCTGGAATACCATTCCGACCTTTTTTCTAAGAATCGTTGTATCAACGTCCTCGGCGTAGATATCCTCGCCGTCTAAAAGTACAGTTCCCTCGATGCGCACATTGTCTACCAGGTCGTTCATGCGGTTGAGCGTCTTTAAGAAGGTAGACTTTCCGCATCCGGACGGTCCGATAAACGCTGTGACGGCGTTTTTCTTGATCTGCATGTTCACGCCCTTGAGTGCGTGGTTATCACCGTAGTACAAGTGCAGATCTTTTACTGTAAATGCAATTTCACTCATATATCTTTCCCTGCTTTCTGTTGCTTAATCGATGCGGTGTACGTCAAATTTTGCTGCGAGGCGTTTGGTTGCCAGATTGATGAGAAGCACAATGACCAGAAGAACCACTGCGATACCGAAAGCAGTGGTAAAATCACCCTCGCTCGTCGCGCTTAAGTACAACTGGATCGTAAGTGTTCCGCCGGACTGCATCGGCTTTTTCAAATATCCGTCAAGTGCCTTCGGCAAAAGCTTTGCGCTTCCTGCCGTAAACAAAAGCGCTGCCGACTCGCCCACGATACGTCCGATTGCAAGAATCGCTCCCGTTATGATTCCCGGCATTGCGGACGGAAGAAGAATGGTCCGGATCATATACCATTTTCCGGTGCCAAGTCCGATCGCGCCATTGCGGTAGCTGTCCGGTACTGTCTTTAACGCCTCCTGCGTATTTCTTGTTATCAGAGGCAGTACCATCAGGATCAGGGTAAACGAACCTGTCAGCAGCGAGTATCCCATGTTAAGCGTCACACCAAAGAATAGGCTTCCGAATAAACCAAAGATGATGGACGGGATTCCGGCAAGCGTCTCCGTTGCAAATTCGATGGCCGTGACCAGCCTGCCCGGCTTGGCGTATTCATTTAAGTATACGGCTGCACCGACTCCGATCGGCGTTGCGATTACCATTGTGATGACAATGATATACAGAGTATTCACGATATTTCCGGCAATTCCCACCGTGCCGCGGAGCACGGAGGTTACCGTGGTAAGGAAGCTCCAGTTGACCGCTCTTATTCCCTTTGCGCAGACATACAGGATAATGGTTGCCAGCAAGGCAACGGAAAATGCTGCGCAGATATAGATCAGGGTGTACCATGCCACATCACCCGGATGCCGTTTGCTCTTCTGGAGGGATGTTCCTGTGGTTGTAACTGTATTATACAAGATCCTTCTCTCCTTTCTTCTTCATCTTCAACAATATGAGGTTGACGATCATAATAAATATGTAGAGGACAAGTCCGACGGTAAACAGTACCTGTCTGTGGACTCCTCCGGCGTATCCCATCTCGCTGACGATCTGTGTGGTAAGGAAACGGACGGAATTGAATGGAAGCGGGAAGTTGACTGCACCTCCGGCTACCATGTTGATCGCCATTGCCTCTCCGAGCGCCCTGCCAATACCAAGCACCACGCCTGTCATGATTCCGGATTTTGCTGCCGGGATCGTCACCTTAAAAATGGTCTGGATCTTGGTTGCTCCAAGTGCGAGAGAGGCGGATCTCAAATAATCCGGCACCGCGCGGATGGAGGAAGCACTGATGTTGATCACGGTCGGAAGGATCATGATGGCAAGCACGATCACCGCCGCAAGCAGATCCGCACCACCGGTAAACTGGTGTGTTGCCGATTCCTTAAATAGGATCTTCTCCAGCTTATACAAAGCCGGATTCAAAAGCATAAGTCCGAGCAATCCATAGATTACCGAAGGGATTGCTGCAAGAAGCTCAACCGCCGGCTGTACGATCGCTGCCAGCTTTTTGTTCGATACTTCTGTTAAAAATACAGCGGTGAGAAGTCCGATCGGAACGCCGATCGCAACTGCTGCTGCGGTTCCTATGATAGAGGATAAAATAATATATAAAATTCCGTAAGACGGTTCACTTGCGGTTGGTTTCCATTCAGTTTTGAAAAACAAGTCAGTAACCCCGACGCTTTTCAATGCCGGGGTTCCTTTCATAAACATATAGACTGTGATGGAACAAACCGCAAAGATAGCGATGATGGCGCAGATCAGGAAAATGATCCTGGCAATCAGTTCGATGATTGATTTGGAAACGCCTTTGCTATGTATGGATGCGTATTCGTTCATCTTTTGCTCCTTTTACTGCGGAAGAATCAGTCCGACGTTGGAGATTACGGTCTGTCCTGCGTCAGATGCGATAAAGTCAAACCAGGTCTGTACCAGCTCGTTCTGGTCCGCGATCTCACCCTTTGTTGCCATTACGAATGGACGGGAGAGAAGGTAGCCGCCTGCTAAGATGTTCTCTTCGGTTGCTGCTACGCCGTCAAGTGCAAGTGCGTTTACGCTGTCATCTACTACGTCAAGAGATACATATCCGATTGCTCCCGGTGTAGATGCTACCTTTGCGAGAACTGCGCCTGTGGTATCAAGCTCCTGTGCGTATGCACATGCATCCTCGACCTTTAACAGCTCCTCGAATGCTCCTCTTGTACCGGAACCAGCCTCACGTCCGATTACAACGATCGCCTCATCTGCTCCGCCAAGCTCGCTCCAGTTGGTGTACTCTCCGGTGTAGATCTTTGTAAGATCATCAGAGGTGATATCAAGTACCGTGTTTGCCGGATCCGTGATCACTGCGATTCCGTCGATTGCTACAACATTCTGTACTGCACCGGCTGCGATCTCCTCATCCTTTAATGCTCTTGAAGAATCTCCGATGTCTACGCTTCCTGCGGTAAGAGCCTCAAGACCTGCTCCGGAACCTGTGTACTCTACGGTTACAGTGATGTTTGGGTACTCCTCCATGAATGCTTCGGAAAGAGCCTCACAAACCTTTTCCATTGAGGTGCTTCCTGCAAGAGTAACGGTTCCGCTCAGTTCTGACGGATCTGTGGCCGCCGCATCTGCGGTGTTATCTGTGCTGTTGTCTGCTGTGCTGTTATCGGTTGTTCCGTTTGCAGTGCTGTCCTTTGTACTGTCATTCGTTCCATTGCTCTGGCATCCTGCCATGCTTGCTGCAACCATTCCACATACGGCTGCTGTTGCTACCATTTTCACAAACTTGTTTTTCATTACTTTTTCCTCTCTTACAACTGCCTGTCTATGAAGCAGCTGCTTTCTTTCTGCTTGTTTTGTTTTTTGTTTACATCGCATATCCTACCAACCGAATGTAAAGTGCAAAATCATCCGTCTGTAAAAACTATGTGAAAACAGGATGAAGGAAATCCGTGCCCTTTAAATCGAAAAAAGACCTTGGCTAATTGCCAAAGTCATTCTCCTGTGATAGTTCCATGATATTGCGCACCATTTTATCCAGCCTGCGGCTCCACTTCGCATATTTGCGGATCTGAAGCTCCATCTCATCGGATAACGGTTCCTTCTTTTTATATCGCAGCTTCGTATCGAGCGAAGCCCATGCATCCATGAGGATCGTCCGTATCTGAAGTTCAACCTCCACGATATGTATTCTGCCATCGACAGACACCGGAACGTTGCATACCACATGGTAGCTCTCGTAGCCGTTTCTCTTCGGCTTGCGCACATAGTCTTTTACTTTTACGATCTCATACTGTCCGTCATCCGCGATCCTTCTGGCGATCCAGTAGATCTGCTTGATGTCGTAGCAGATTACCCGCACCCCGGACAGGTCATGCAGATTGGTCAGCATGCTCTCCGTGTTCTTCTCAAATCCTTTTCGCTCTAATTTACGCTCAATGCTTTCCAGCGACTTCATTCTTGACTCGATCAGACGGATAAATGAATTGCCCGTCCTTGCCTGATAGCGCACATCCAGCTCCATCAGATATTCCTGCAGCTTGCTTCTTGCAAGGCTTCCCGCCTTCTGAAATTCCGGCAGCTTCCACAATTCCTCCATGGAAAGACCGGTATCCCACTCTGCGGCACGGCTGTTATCTATGTTTTCCGGAACTGCCGCTACCGTTTTTTCTTTATTTTTTACTTCCTTTTGCTTCCTGCTGTTATTCATCCCAAAAACACTTTCTCCCTGTATGCTGCCATATATACCAGACTCCTCCGAGGAATCCGAAGAAAAAGGCACCGTATCCTGCGAAGCATAGCATCCATGTCACACTCTTTAGCGCAAACAGGCTTACGACACTCCATGCACAGATTCCATACAGCATTCCCAGCATCGTATGCCAGAAAAGAAAGATATTGTTTTTGTGCCCACACATATTCCACAATCTGCTCATCATCTCTTCCTCCTTTGTCTTACTTCCTTATTTCATAACTTACTTTACACGCGGAATGTAAAGGAGAAATGCGCACATTTGTAAAGAACATGTAAAAAATAAAAGAAGGCAGTATTTACATTCGTACATGTAATTTCCACCTTCTTTTGTGCTTACCGCTATTCAATTATCTGTTTAACCTTTGGATCAGCTCCGGCAGATCCGCCATCCGGTCACAGATTGCGACCGCACCGTTTTGCAGCATCTCCTTCGCATCGCCAAATCCATAAGAAACTGCGATGCAGTCAATTCCAATCTTCTTTGCCCCCACAAGGTCAAACATGGTGTCTCCGATGAGACACATCTGATCCTTTGGGATATCACTCCATCTGCGAAGGACTTCGTTTAACACTTCCTCCTTCGTGTCGATCCTTCTGTCAAAGGTCGCGCCCACAACATCGTCAAACAGGTCGAGCAGTCCGAAATGCTCCAATATCCTCCGGCAGAACTCTTCCGGCTTGGAGGATGCCATTCCGATCTGATAGCCCTCCGCTTTGAGTGTCCGGATGCATTCCTCCACTCCCGGATACAGGCTGCATTCTAAAATACCGATCGGTCTGTACCGCTCCCGGTAGATGTCCGTTGCCTCGATTGCCTGCTCCTTGGACAGTCCATACCACTTCTGGAAGGACTCGACAAGCGGTGGTCCCACAAATGGGCGGAGATTCTCTAAGTTCTCCTCGTTGATCCCGAATCTGCGCAGTGCATACTGTGCTGACTTTGCGATTCCCTCAAAGGAATCGATCAGTGTTCCGTCCAAATCAAATAATACTGCTTTCATATTTCCTCTTTCACTCTGTCATCTCATGTTTCATCGGCTGCCCCGGTCTCTTCTTCGCCGGTGCAGATAGCTCCGCTCTCATCGAACGAAATTCCCTCATACGCCTGTGAATACCGGTTCATCTTGTCGATGACCGCCGCTTTCTCATCGCCCTCCAGAACCGTCGGCTGATAATCATTGTACGTCGTCACGGTACTCAGCCTGCAAGGGATGATGCCCGCGGTAATGTCCGGCATCAGCACCCCGTCCGTAAAGGTAAAGGTCTGCTGATAGATCAATGTATCTTTATCCGCAGGATTGCTGTTCGCGCCAAAGCAGAAATTGCCGAGGCTGTAACAGATCACCTTGCCGTTATATATCTCTATTCCCTGTAACACATGCGGGTGGTTTCCAATGACAAGATCCGCCCCCCAGTCGATGATCCTGTGCGCTGCCTCCTGCTGATACTCTGTCGGGTAATACTCCCTCTCGATTCCCCAGTGGCAGCAGGCAACAACCAGATCCACTCCGGCTTCCCTTAACTGGTCGATTCCATCCTTTATATAGGCTTCTGCCTGCGCGTGGCTGTCCAGCGTGTTCGCTGAAACAACTCCGATCGTAATACCGTTTTCTGCGGTATAGACAGTTGTTTTCTCGTTAAAGGCGAACAGGATTCCCGCATCGGTCAGCGCTTCCTCCGTGTCCGTATGACTCTTTTCCCCGTAATCAAAGGTATGATTGTTGCCGAGGCTGCAGCCCTCTATGCTGCCGTCCAGCAGGATCTTCGTATATTCCGGATATCCCTTGATGTTCCACATTTTCTCGACACGCTCGTTCTCATTGGTAAGGACGCATTCCAGATTGACCAGTGTAAAATCATCTGTCTCAAAAATATCCTTCACCCCGGAGAAAAAGTAATCCGAACCGTACCGGTCGTAGTAATCATAAAAAGAGCCATCATAGCCCTTCGTCTGAACCGGTCCGAGCGCACAGTCCCCAACCGCCGAGATTGTAACCGTCCGGATATCCGGAAGCGGCTCCTCGTCCGGTGTCTGTGTGGAAAACTCCGGTGCTTCGGTGTCTGCCGCCGTATCCGGCTGGCTGTCCGGCTCCTCCGCAGTCTGCGCCGGTTCTTCGTATTCCGCCTGCGTTCCCCGGTGCAAAATTGTCCTTGAAAACGGCGGATAATATAATGTACCCGCAATCGTTACGGCACATACCAGCACGCCGATTGCAAGCTTTGTTTTCTTTTTCATGCACTACCTCATTTGGCTGTAACGGATGCGTTTTTGCGCCTGCTGCACTTATTCCTCTTTGCCGCGCCAGATCACGCGATCTTTAACAGATGGATCAAAAACAGCCACGCAAGTCCATAGTAAGTAATAACCGCGATCATATCGTTGACCGTCGTGATGAGCGGACCGGATGCAACCGCCGGGTCAACTCCGATCTTGTGGAAGAACATCGGAACGATGGTTCCGACAAGGCTTGCGATCAGCATCGCGATCATAAGCGCAAATCCGACACACCCGGAAATCACAAATGACATTCCGGCCGGATATCCCTTCAAAAGGAAAATATACAAGCCGACAAACACAAACGACAATGCGCCAAGCAGTGCGCCATTGCACAGGCCGACACGCATTTCCTTCAATGCGAGCTTTATCTTCTGTCCTGCCTTAAGCTGTTCATCCATCAGCACACGGATCGTCACAGCCAGAGACTGTGTTCCGACATTTCCTGCCATATCAAGGATCAGCGACTGGAAGCAGACAATAATCGCCACCTGTGAGACAACTCCCTCAAAGATTCCGACGATACTTGATACAACCAAGCCCAAAAGCAGCAATGCGATCAGCCACGGAAGTCTCTTCTTGATGCTCTCGCGAAGCGGCTCCCTGATATCCTCCTCCGCAGTCAGACCTGCTAACTTTGCGTAGTCATCACCCATCTCATCATCGACAACCTCAACGATGTCCTGCGCGGTGATTACACCGAGAATCTGGTTGTTATCATCCAATACAGGGATGGAATCCTCCGCATAGTCCTTGATTCGCTCAATACAATCACTGATCCGCTCATGGTCACGCACATACGGGAAGGAGGTACTGATCAGGTCCTCCAGATCCACATTGTTGCGTGCTATGATCAGATCCTTTAGATCCAATGCTCCGTAAAAAGAACCATCCTCATTGGTGACATACAGGATCGAGATATTGTCGTTGTCCTCCGCCTGTGCCACCAGCTCGCGCATCGCCTGCTTTACGGTAAGTGTCCGCTTGATCTCAATAAAATTGGTGGTCATGCGGCTACCGATCTGATCCTCATCATAGGACTGGATCAAACGGATATCTGCACTGTGCTCCTCATCAAGCAAGCTGACAAGCTTTTTCTTCTGAGCCTCATCGTCCATATCCTCGAGGACTTCAACCGCCTCGTCAGAATCCATGTTGCCGATGACTTCCGCCGCCATCTCAGCAGGCATCTCCGCAATATGTTCACCGGCATCCTCAATGTATGCAAAGATCTCAGACAACTGTTCCGGTGTCAGTATCCGGTACATTTTCTTACGTTCGCTCTCGTTCAACTGCTCGAAAGCACCCGCAATATCATTCTCATGATATTCATCCAGAGTCTCGCGGATCTTCTCATCTGTCGCATCACTCCGGATCAATTCCAGCAATTCTTCTACATAGTTCTGTTCGGTTATGATTTCGTTTTCCACTTCTTCGTCTCCCTTCTTTTTGTACGGTGTTGGATCTTACGCCTTAAGTTCAAGCCCTATGGCATAAAAAAACACCGCGAAAAATCCCCGCGGTGGAAAACACATTCCCTATGAAGAAACGCGCACACTAACAAACTGTCCGGTTGCGTCCGGTCATATTTCCATATCCTCCATCGCGGTATCTACTTCGCCCATGACTATCGCAACTGTCCATATTGTCACCTCTGCTACGTTAAATTTATTATGCGCATGCTTCATTACTTCCATGCGCCTCGTTCATTTTAAATCCAAACGAAATAACTGTCAACCGTCCTGCCCGTCTTTCTTTACATTTTTACCGGCTTCATGCTAGATTTATATATAGATTTTACATGCCTTTTTAAAGTATATTTAAGGTATTTCCGCTAACATTTCTATCGTATAATGGACATAACAGAGGAAAAGAGGTACTATCATGCGTTTATTACTTGCTGAAGATGAAAAGGAGCTGTCCCACGCGCTCGTCACGGTGCTGCTCCACAACAATTATTCCGTGGATGCGGTATACAACGGGCAGGATGCGCTCGACTATATCAATATGGGCAATTATGATGGTGCGATCCTAGATATCATGATGCCGAAAATGGACTGGATCACCGTATTAAAAAAGGTGCGCGCAAGCGGCAACCTCATCCGACGGCAGTTCAACCACATAAGACCTTTTGTCCATGCTATCATTGTATTTTTCATAATATTGTGCTATTTATTAAAGGAACGAGTTTTACCAGCGTACAGTTATTGCGCAGGTGGTTTGCTCGTTTCTTTTTTGGGTTTAAGTAGTAACGGAGGATATGATTATGAAAAAGAAAAGAATACTTTGGGGACTGCTGATCTTGTGCTGTATACTGTTTGTCCGACCAACTGAAAGTAAGGCAGCTGATGATGTATATACCATCAATATCAGTAAGACCAGCCCTGCGGCAGCGGAGAAAAAGCTCCGTAAGATGAAGGCATCCAGTACGCAGAAGCTTCAACTGATGATAGATGTCACTGATGAAAAGGGCTATAAAAAAGATTTTAAGGAAGTTGATTTTGGCAACGGACTGAAAATGAATGTGTTGCAGCAAGATATTGTTGATTCAAATGAAAAAATTGCCAAAAAGAAGCTAGAGCAATGGTTGAAAAAATTTCAAAAACTAAAGGCTAATACATACGGTGTCTTGCCAATCGGTTATTCATTCAATAGTAATCTCTACCATGTTTCTTCTGGTTTGTATAGTGCCGGCGGTTATGTAAGTGATTATGTAAATCTAAACACAATTTTCGACAAATCCTATGCCGCAACGGAGGGAAAATGTGAGTACTGGGGAAATTACTTTGATAAAATTGTTGCAAGAGAGCAATTTTCCTATCTCGATACCTATAACGGGGGCAAACGGATAAAGGTAGATACGACAGACGGAATTATCAATATTACTGAAATGCTAAAGGATGTTCCTGTAAAACAGTATACGAAAACAGAGTTGAAAAAACAGAGTGACTCTGTGCGGGTACAGGTTCTACTGTACGGGGTATCAAAAGCAACTCTATTTACCATGAGCGATGATTCAACACAAAAAACAAAAGATAGTTTTTATGACCTTGCAAAGGGAAAAGCGGTTATGAGTTCGAGCAGCTCATACTCATACTCGAATAGCGAATATGCCTACAGAACTTGGTCTCGCATCGCCCACCGCCTGTCGATGGACATTGATGTATTTGGATATAAACCGTATGGGGGAAGCTTCAATTATCCTACATTCGGTTCTATCAAAGCGAAAAACTCGAATGGCAAATGGGATTATTTTGAAATTTATGATACAACAATCCAGCCACAGAATATCTATTCCGATACATACTCCTATTTATGTGATAAACCATCCTCTCGAAAAGAGGGCAGCGGAAAAGACATATATAATTGGATCACCAAAGGAAAAGCTACCGAAGCAGATTCATTCTTTTTGAAAAAAGCACTGAAGCTTCTCGGGGACGGCACCTACGTTGACTATTTAATGGAGCACTGCGGATATGGTCCAAACGATAAGCCGATCAAGCTCAAACTTGTAAACCAAAACAAAACCAAGTATGGCTTTACATCTGCATCCTATACATTGAATGTATACGAGGATGAAAACCAGCAGACCTCATGGGACTGGGTTTTAAATAAGTAACATTCTATTTGCCAAGGAACAAATTTTGATGAATTTTTGAAACAATTCTCACATTTTATCGTTGACTTTTTGAAACTCCTATGATACACTAATGTTCGTTGAAAAAACGGCGTGTGGCTCAGTTTGGTAGAGCGCTACGTTCGGGACGTAGAGGCCGCAAGTTCGAATCTTGTCACGCCGATTATTCAAAGGATTCCGGTACATAGGTGAGAGAATCCTTGGCAGGGGCAGAGTAATTGATACTTTTGCAGAAAGAGATGGCTTTAAGCCATCTTTTTTTACTTTTACAAAAGATCCGTTTGTCTGCTTCGATATCCTATTATAATTTTGCATAACCATGTGGAGGGCTTATGAAACCAGTTGTACTTATCACAGGTGCTTCTTACGGAATCGGGGAGGCAATCGCATATACTTTTGCCGCTGCGGGCTACCGCCTTAGTATCTGCTGCAGCAGATCCGGGGAGCGTCTGGCTGACGTTGCCGCACAGATCGAGTCACAATATCAGACCGATGTGCTGACGTATGTTGGAGATGTTGGGGATTTTTCCTTCGTTCAGGAAATGGCGAAAGATACGCTCGCACGCTTCGGGCAGATCGATGTCCTTATCAACAATGCCGGCATCGCGCACATCGGACTTCTTACCGATATGAGCGTGGAAGAATGGAACCATCTGATTGCGGTCAACTTAAGCTCTGTTTTCCACACCTGCAAATGCATTGTCCCTTCCATGGTGCAGCGGCATCAGGGTAAGATCATCAATATCTCCTCCGTGTGGGGAAATGTCGGTGCGTCCTGCGAGGTCGCCTATTCTGCATGCAAGGGAGGGATCAATTCCTTTACCAGGGCACTCGGCAAAGAGCTTGCCCCAAGCAATATACAGGTAAATGCTATCGCCTGCGGCTGCATTGATACACGGATGAACGCCTGTCTGGAAAAGGAAGATATCGCGCAGCTATGCGAAGAGATCCCTGCCGGGCGCTTTGGCAGACCGGATGAGGTTGCAGCACTTGCGCTCTCGCTTGCATCCGGCAACGATTACCTGAACGGACAGATCATCACGCTTGACGGTGGCTGGATTTAAGTTTCGGCTTCTCATATTTCAAGCTCTATCTACCGGTGTTTTCTTTCTATCTGAGAATAAATGCGCGTATCGCGCTACCCTGTTTTCTCAATTTCTGAGTTCGGTAATATTAAGGTATGAAAACAAATGATACCTCAAAAAATACTTCTGAACTTACCAATTTCAAAAATAAGGCAGATTCAAAGGGAAGTTACAAGTTCTGTTTCTTCGGCGACCGCATGATCAACGCCATGAATATCCGCGGCGTTACCTGTCGGGAACTGTCCGAGCAGCTTTTCATCTCTCCCTCTGCGATCACCGGGTATCGCGTTGGACGCCGCAGCCCCAACGTTGCCGATCTTGTCGCGATTGCGACCGCACTGAATGTCTCCTTAGATTATCTGCTTGGGCTAAAGGCAACACCGGATAAGCTCTATTCCGATGAAGTTGTTTCTTAATAGGTGCTTGCAGGAAACACCTGACCATTTGATTTTTGAATTTCCAACATAAAAAGCGTATGTCCCGCAGCCGGATTCTTCCGTCTTGCAGAGCATACGCTTTTCTTTTATTCTTTTTATTTTGCGACCAGAATGATCGTTGTTCTTGCCGGAACACGAATGGTATTCGGTCCGAATATCTCTGTCATGAAAGAGAAATCCTTTCCTTCCTCGTACTCACAGTTGGTATTTACCTCCACATGCCATGCCATTCCGTTTGTCAGAACCGGAAGCTGCATGGTCAGTGGCTCCCAGTAGGAGTTCATTGCATAGAACACAATGTCATCCCCCGTATTGCCCGCGTTGCGTCCTGCGTACATGACTCCGATCAGGTGCGTGTCATAATCGGTTCTGCTGTTGAATGGATAGCCGTTGTGGATGCTGATCTCCGGGAGCTGGCATGCTGCCGGTGCAGTGCGGTTCCTAAGGATCGGATGTGCCGCGCGGAAATGGATCATAAAGCGCGCAAAGTCGTGTATCTCCTTGAACTCCTCCAAACGATTCCAATCCAGCCATGAGATAATGTTATCCTGACAGTATGCATTGTTATTTCCAAACTGCGTATTGCAAAATTCATCTCCGGCAAAGAACATTGCCGGTCCTCGGCTGCACATCAGCGCTGCAAAAGCATTCTTGACCAGTCTGCGCCGCAGTCCGTTGATCTGCGGATCATCCGTCTCACCCTCGGCACCACAGTTCCAGCTATTTCCATTATTGTCGCCATCGGTATTGTTCCAACCATTTTTCTCATTGTGCTTCTCATTGTATGAATACAGATCATACAGCGTAAAACCGTCATGGCAGGTCAGAAAATTGACGGATGCGCTATGTCCGCGCCCATCCGGATGGTACAGATCCTTGGAACCGGTAATACGCTCGATCGCACCACCGGCGGTTCCTGCATCACCCTTTAGGAAACGGCGCATATCGTCACGGTAACGGCCGTTCCACTCTGCCCAGCGGTTCCAGGACGGGAAGCTTCCGACCTGATACAATCCGCCGGCATCCCATGCCTCTGCGATCAGTTTGACCTTACCCAGCACAGAGTCAAATGCCAGCCCTTCAAGGATTGGCGGATTTGCCATCGGCGCACCGTTCTGATCTCTTCCGAGAATGGATGCAAGATCGAACCGGAAACCGTCCACACGGTACTCGATAACCCAGTTGCGCAGACAGTCAATGATAAAATGTCTTACGACCGGATGGTTACAGTTCATAACATTGCCGCAGCCGCTGAAATTGTAATAATGTGCATCCGGTGTCAGCATATAATAGATGTTGTTGTCAATTCCCTTGAAGGAGAAGCTCGGTCCCAGCTCATTCCCCTCTGCCGTATGGTTAAATACGACATCAAGAATGACCTCAATTCCATTCTGCTTCAGATCATAGATCAGACGCTTTAATTCGTCTCCTTCATGGTTGTGCTCAACGGCATAATTGTAGCCGGTGTTCGGAGCGCAAAAGCATACGGTATTGTAACCCCAGTAATTGAACAACTGCACGCCGTCCACCACGCGGGCACTCTCCATCTCGTCAAACTCAAAGATTGGCATCAGTTCAACTGCATTGATTCCGAGATCCTTCAGATACGGGATCTTCTTGCGGAGCCCCTCATACGTTCCGCCCTCCCTGATTCCGGAGGAAGCATCCTTTGTAAAACCGCGCACATGAGTCTCGTAAATGACAAGATCCTCATACGGATATTCCAGCTGCTTGAGATCGCCCCAGTCAAAGTCATTGCGCACAACTCTCGCTTTATAGACAAAATCCTTGCCGCCCTCCGGCTTTTCTCCCCAGTTTCTCTGGCCGGTAACAGCCTTTGCGTATGGATCAAGAATGATATTTTCCTTATTAAACAATAATCCCTTTTCCGGGATGTAAGGTCCATCCAGCCGGAATGCATACTCAAACTCCTCGATCTTAAGTCCGAATACCAGCATTGCGTAAGTATCGCCGATGTGGTATGCCTCCGGGTACGGAAGCTCTACAAACGGTTCCGATTCCTGTGGATGAAACAGTAACAACGTACATTTGGTTGCCCCATGCGAGCTGATCGTAAAGCTCACGCCAGTTGGAGTTACATGTGCGCCCTCTATCCGGTAATATCCCGGTCTGACCTTAAAACCGTTGATCTCATCCAAAGGCTTCAGCAGATGATCGTCCTCTGCACTTTGAATGGCAACGGCTTGTGGCTCATTCACTCCCGCATCCGGAATATAGATATGCTCCTTGCGCTCCCAAAATTGTCTCATACGATTTATACCTCTTCTATCTGATTTCTTATGTATGCCTTATAAACGTATCTGCGGTGTTATTCTGCCCTGTAAGGCTCCGGCTCGTCGCATTGCAGATACGCATAGATCTATTTCATTAGAATATCAACGGTATGTGCGCTGGCTCCCATCAGATCTCCCCGTTCACAGGTTGCCATGTGATACTCTATAAAATGTGCAAACTCCTCTTCCGTCAATGCATTCAGAAACGGACGCATATAGTTTGCAGCGCCATCCGCCGCAATGATCTTTTTGCGCGTCAGCCCCACCGCTTCGTTCAGACGGGCAATATCCTCCAACCGCACAAAGCTGTACAGTTCATTTGCATTTGCCTGACAGTGAAAGCTCTCATCGAGCATCTTCTGCTCCACCGCTTCCAGGATATGGCGCTCCTTGAATGCATAGGTGAGCACACTGTACTCATTCATAATATATGCAACAAAAATCAATCCGCCCTTTTTTGCCACACGCTTTGCCTCCGAGAGGGCTTTTACCTTATCCTCCCATGCGTGCAGATGGTACATCGGACCAAACAGCAGCACCACGTCAAAGCTTTCATCCGGGAAACGCTTTAACCTGCGCGCATCCCCTTCATAAGCCTTAACCTTGTCCGTCTTTTGCTTTAGTCTTCCCAGATTGTGGCGGACAAATTCAACCGCCGTGACCGTAAAGCCTTCCTCCGCGAGCGGTACACTGTATCTTCCCGTCCCTGCCCCCACATCCAGCAGGCAGATGTCTGATTTTCCGCGCCCTGGATAGTGTGTCTGGATTTCCTCATGGATATACTTCATCGAGGTTAAAAACTCCACCTGTCCATGTCTGCTGTCCAAACGCTTTTCCTCATTAAATTTATTGTAATACTCGACCAGATTACTCAAATCAGAACTCCTCCGCGCCGTGCTGCTTCCACTTCTGTATGTTCTCCTCCAGCCACTGCAGCCACGGCTCCATTCCCTCGTTCTTCTTCGCGGAAAGAAAAAATACCTGCGCCTTTGGATTCAGCTTGTGAATGCGCTCCACAACCACCGCATCATCAAATGCGAAAAAGTCCCTGGTGTCGGTCTTGCTGATCAGGATCACGTCGCACACGGTAAACATCAGCGGGTATTTGAGCGGCTTGTCATCACCCTCCGGCACGGACAGTATTGCAACATTTTTGGAGGCTCCCGTATCTGTTTCCGCCGGGCAGACCAAATTTCCAACATTTTCGAGGAATACCAGATCAAGGTTTCCTGTCTCGAACTCCTCCATTGCCTGTAAGGTCATTTCTGCGTCCATCGCACACTCACCACCGGTATGCACCTGAATGGAGCGGACACCCGCAGCCTCAATCTTCTCCGCGTCAACGGTCGCTTCAATATCTGCCTCCATAACGCCGATCGCGTATTTTTCCTTCAAAGCGTCAATTGTCCGAAGCAGTAATGTTGTCTTGCCGGCTCCCGGAGACGCCATCAGATTGACCATGAAGGTCTCATCCTTTTTCAGCTTTGCGCGGATCTCGCCCGCGATTGCATCATTCGCTGCAAATACATTATGATTTACTGCGATTACCTTTGCCATGTCCTACGCCTCCTTTACCCCAAAATCCATCATCTGCTGTGCCAGCCATGCGCACCATGCATCGACACCCTCTCCCGTTCTCGCGGAGATTGGGAAAATCGCTGCGTTTGGATTTCTCTGTAAGATCACGCGCTTTGCCTCCTCCATATCAAAGTCAAACGCCGGCATCGCGTCGATCTTGTTGATCAGCACCGCATCGCACAGTTCAAACATAAGTGGGTATTTGAGCGGCTTGTCATGTCCTTCCGGCACAGACAGGATCGCAACATTCTTTACGGCTCCGGTGTCAAACTCTGCCGGACAGACAAGGTTGCCGACATTCTCAAGGATCACCAGATCCAGATCATCGGTTCCGAGTGCGCGCATCCCCTGTCTGGACATTTCTGCATCCAGATGGCACATACCTCCGGTATGGAGCTGGATTGCTTTCACTCCGGCATTTGCGATGATAAGCGCATCGACATCGGAATCGATGTCAGCCTCCATCACACCGATGGAAAATCGCTCTTTCAGGCGCGCGATGGTTGCAAGGAGCGTTGTGGTCTTGCCGGCTCCCGGTGAGGACATCACATTCACATAAAACAGCTTGTCCTTCTTCAGCTGTTCGCGGAGCAGATTGGCATCTGCATTGTTATCTTCAAGAATTGTTTTCTTTACATCTAAAATTTCTACACGGTTCATATCGTTATTCCTCTCATACATTTTATAGGGAATGTGCTCTCCCCTTTTGTCACATAACCCTTTTATTTATTGGAAAAACTCGCTATGTATTTTAGCATGTTTTGTGCAGTCTGTAACCATGTGTATCTCATTTGGTACAGTTCGTGCGCACGTTTTACATACTTCTTACTCGTATCTGCGTCCAAAAGTGCTTTTTTTGCCATATCCACAAGCGTCCGGTATTGTCCGCCCGGGGTGTAGCAGTACATACAGTCCCCGTCCGGAAGCTGCTCCCGCAAATACGGATTGTCGTCCGTCAAAAGCAGCGTATTATTTGCCATCGCCGCCGGTATACGGTCGTGCATTCCCCCGTAAAAGAACGGCGAGGAATTAAGAAGCACCTGGCTTTGTGCGATACAGCGGTATGACTTTGAAAACACCACGCCCTCCTCCATGCGGAGGTTGGCGTTCTGTGCCAGCGGGAAACGCTCCCACCAGTCGCCGATCGTCTTTACCGGGATATCCGCCCTTAGCAGGGCTTCCACCGCTTGTTTCCTTGCCACGTTGCGCAGATAGATCTCCGCAAGATAGCAGCGGTTCAGCCACAGCCGAAGCTGCTCCTTATTCTCACTTGGATCAAGTCCGTAGCGCTCTACAAACAGCTTTTTGAGTGCCGCCTCCACCGTAACCGAGGAATCCGCCTCCATATACCCGATCATCCGAAGCACATCCTCTTTGCCCGGAAGTCCTTTCTCCTGCGGCATCTGAAGGATCTGGTCGTAATAGGTCTGCGGATCGTGGTAGGTTCCTATAAAAAGCACGCGCGGGTCTTTCTCCTCCCACTCCGGCACACTGCGCACCTCAGACGCTCCGAGCGGCAGCATCCGGACAGACTTTACATTCGGGTAATATTCCCTGACATATGTAGCGTGGTTTTCATCCGGTGTTATGACGTGATAGCGCTTTAATGGGCTTGCCAGCATCGAATGATGATACAACGGATGATCCAGTATGTAATTGATAAACGGCGCGTTGATGTTGTCGAGGAACAGAGAACCATCCTCCATCGCAATCCGCGGCAGCTTGGAGTTAAAGTCAATCACCGCCAGATAGCTTTTCCCGACATAATGCGATAGCAGCTCCTCCGCGTGCGGCTGTATCTGCAATCCGTCTGACGCGGACAAGGGCTGTGCAAACAGCGTCGGGCGGCTTCCGATCTCCTCCTCCGCAAACATGCACAGCTCGCACTCCACACCGAGTTCTTCAAGATTTACCGCCAGTTTTTTTGCAAAGAACCCGGCACTGTCATAGCACATCTGCCGGGTTGTAAAAATAAGTATTTTTTCCATTTACTTTTCTTCTGCCAGTTCCTGCATCTTCTGAATGTCTGCATACGCGGAAAGCATCGGCTTCTCCTTGCTTCCGTGGAAAGTGCGGTTGATATAGTTGCGCGTAATCCTGACAACGGTTCCGGAAAGCGCAAGCACACCGATCAAGTTCGGGATCATCATAAGCCCATTAAACGTATCGGACAGATCCCACGCCAGTGTCAGATCCATTGTTGCGCTGAAAAAGCTCATACATACGAAAATCAGACGGTACGGAACCACGACCTTCTCACCGAACAGATACTCAATGCTCTTGGTTCCGTAATGGCTCCATCCAAGCACCGTGGAGAATGCAAACAGCAGGATCGCAACCGCGATAAACATCGGTCCGATATTGCCGAATACTGCCCCAAACGCCTGACCGACAAGCGCGGAACCCGGCACATCCGAAGCCATCATTCCGTTGTCAAGGTTGACCATTCCGCTTGTAAGTACAACAAGGGCTGTCAGTGTACATACAATAATGGTGTCCATGAATACCTCAAAGATTCCCCACATTCCCTGCTGTACCGGCTCCTTGACATTGGAGCTGGAGTGAACCATAACTGACGAGCCTAGTCCTGCCTCGTTAGAAAATGCGCCTCTTTTAAATCCCCAGGTGATCGCGGATTTGATTCCATAGCCGACAATACCGCCGCCGACCGCTTTTGCCGCGAATGCACCGCGGAAAATGGAGGCAACTGCTGCCGGGATCAAAGATCCGTTAGAAAATATAACAATCAAAGCACCTACTATGTAAATTACTGCCATAAACGGCACCAGTTTCTCTGCCACAGAGGCAATACGCTTGATTCCACCAACAATGACAAGCCCTCCGATGAGAACAAGGGCAATTCCGGTCACCCAGGTCGGAATGGAAAACGCGCTCTGCATATTACCGGCGATCGAGTTGACCTGTGCGATATTGCCGATTCCAAAGCTGGCAAGCACACAGAATAAGCTGAACAGGATCGCAAGCACTTTTCCAATGGTCTTGCAGTTCTTCTTCGCACCAAGCCCCTCGGACAGGTAATACATTGCACCGCCGCTCCATTCATCTTTGTTATTCTTACGGCGATAATAAATGCCAAGAACATTTTCTGAGTAATTCGTCATCATTCCAAGGAATGCCATGATCCACATCCAAAAGATTGCTCCCGGTCCTCCGGTGATGATTGCCGTTGATACGCCGACGATATTTCCGGTTCCGATGGTTGCCGCAAGCGCCGTACAAAGACTTTGGAACTGGCTGATCGCACGATCCTCCTTATGCGTATGCCTGGTAACATGTTTGTTCGTAAAAATGGCTCCGATCGTGCGTTTCATCCAGTGGTGGAAATGAACGATCTGGAATGCGTTTGTGCATACCGTCATCCATAGTCCTGCAAAAAACAGCAGGGCCAGACCGACCGGTCCCCAGACGATTCCGTTTAGAAAATTGTTGACGCTTGTGATTACTGACAATGCTTTGTCCTCCCTTTTAAAGTATGTCCTTTACATCCATTTTTGTGCTGTTTACAATACCACCGAGAAACAATACATACATGCACCCATACACCCATAGCAGCAAAAATGCAATTGTCGTCATCGTTCCGTAGAAGGACGTATAATTACTGTGACGGTTGACGTACAGGGAGAAAAACACAGACAACGCAACCCAGCCGACCGCGGAAAATACCGCGCCCGGAATCTGGTCACGCCATCTTTGCTTCTGATTCGGAAGAAAGTAATATAGTACCCAGAACATCAAAAACAGTACCGGGATACAAATAAGGAGGCGGAACTTTAAAATGAGTTCAAAGCCTCCTTCCAGCCAAGGAATACGGAGTGCGAAAAACGCGCCGATCTTGTGACCAAACACCATGATCGCAAGCATCAAAAGCATGACCACCGCCAGCACAATGCTGTAAAGTACCGAATACAGGCGGATTATGATCACATTTCTGGATTCTTTTACCTGATACATGGAATTTAATCCCTGCTGAAACGCCAGAAAGGCGCGTGAGCTCAGATAGATTGCCGTAAGCACGGTAATAGAGATCCGCCCGCCGGAGCTTCCAGAATAGATTTCATTGGAAAATCCCATCAGAAGATCATGGAAGGCGTCCGGCACAAACGTGGATGCCCACAGCAGAAAATCCGCCTCTGAGAGCGGTGTCAGATCCAAAAGAGCAAAGAAAAACATCAGAAACGGAAAGAACGACAAAATCAGGAAGAAGGATGCCTGCCCTGCATAGGCTGACACCGCACTTTTCTGAAACTTCTTGATTCCGCTGATCAGATACAACACATATTTCATAACAAACCTCACAATAATGGAGCGATAAATCGCAGAATGCACTGCCCGGTACGAAGGGCTGGCGATTTCACCTTGCACTGTTCGGTAACCTCCTCGCACTGTGGGAAGGTCTCCTCAAAATCATCCCGCACAGCCAGTACGGCAGATGCTTTGTAAAACAGGCAGGCATCCTCAAAATGATGGAACAGACTCCGGTAGTCAAAATTGATCGTCCCGACGATTGCTGTCCTGTCATCCACAACACACAGCTTGGAATGGCAGAATCCGGGCGTATATTTGTATAACCGCACTCCGGCATGTGCCAGGGCGGTAAGATACGAACAGGTTACCTGATAGACAATCTTCTTATCCGGGATCGCCGGTATGACGATGCGCACATCCACCCCTCTTTTGGCAGCGAGGCAGATTGCCCGGTTCATATCGGAGGAAATAATCAGGTACGGCGTCATAATGTAGACATACTGTTTCGCATTCTGGATCATGTCAAGATAAGCATTCTCCCCGACACGCTCCTCGTCAAGCGGGCTGTCCGCATACGGCTGCACATAGCAGCGCTCCTTTGCCTGATACTGCCGCGTCCGAAAATACGGTGCATAGTCAGTATCGTCCGCCTTGATCCCATTCCACATTTCGAGGAACATCACAGTAAGGTTGCGTACTGCATCCCCCTCAATGCGCACTCCGGCATCCTTCCAGCGCCCATACGGCTGGATAATGTTAAAATATTCGTTTGCAAGATTGTAGCCGCCGGTAAAGCCGATAATGCCATCCACGATCGTGATCTTGCGGTGATCCCTGTGGTTCATAAACATACGAAGGAAAGGCACCATCGGGTTAAAAACCCGGCATTCGATTCCCGCCTCGCGCATCTGCTTGATAAATGACGGACTTATAAATCCAACGCTTCCGACATCATCATAAAGAATGCGCACTTTGACTCCCTGTGACACCTTTTGCAGAAGAATCTCCAATATACCGTCAAATGCCTCCGCTTTCTCGATGGCAAAATACTCCAGAAAGATGAAGTGCTCTGCGCTCTGCAAAGCCTCCTTCTGTGCCTCCAGTGCTTTGTTCGTATCACTATAATATGTGATATCCGTATTGGAATAGACGGGGTAATGCGCATAATTCTGCAGATAGCGGAACTGGTTCGCCACGCGCCGGTTGTCCGCCTCAAGTTCCGTCAGGACATCTTCCTCCTTTGGGACTGCTGCACGGATCTTGCGTCCGCACAGGTCAAACACGACCTTGTTGTGCTTGCTCGCTCCCGGTCTGCCAAAGAGCAGATACAGATTGACGCCAAGTACCGGGAAGGCAAGCATGATCACGATCCACGAAATCTTGATCTCCGCGTTGATATGCCTGCCGAACATCCAGAGCGTGATAAAAAGTGCCGCAACACTTGAAATGATCGAAATTATGGCTGAATACTGGCTAAGTCTGAATACAAGCAGCAAAAACCATAATACCTGCAGCAAAACAGACATCCCGACAAAGATCATTCGGCTGATACTGTTTTTCATATTGGATTTCTGTTCCACTCGTAATTTACTCATCGAAGCCCTCCATCAAAAGTATTTCCTAACAAACTATACCATACTCTTCTTTTTTCGTAAAACATCACTTGCATTTTTTGTATTTTATTTCATAATAAACATGTTGTGTTTTTCTATTTTATATCATTTTTAGGAAAAAACAGCTTTATGCTTTACATTTTTAAGGAGATTATGACATGAACCAGCAAAAAAAAGGTTACCTTTTTATCATATTATCTGCAATCTGTTTTGCAACCGGGGGCATTCTGATCAAGATCAACACCTGGTCACCCATGACGATCAGCGGTGTGCGTTCCCTTTTTGCAATCCCTGTATTATATATTTTCTACCGGAGGCTCGGACATAAATTCTGCTTTAATAAGTCCGTATTCTTCTGTGCGCTTGCGAACACCGGAATGTGTACCACGTTTGTGATTGCCAACAAGCTGACAACTGCCGCAAACGCGATCGTGCTGCAATTTACGCTCCCGATCTACATTCTGCTTCTGACATGGATCTTTTTTAAGAAGAAACCGGACAAAACATCTGTCCTCTCCGCACTTTTGTCCTTCGCAGGGATCTGCTTTTTCTTCTTCGACAGTATCTCCACGACCGGAATGATCGGAAATATCGTTGCACTCGTCTCCGGCTTTTTGTATGCGATCGTGTTTATGACCAAGAAAATCCCCGGCTCCGATTTTGCATCGTCAGCGCTGCTTTCCTTCGCACTCAACTTCGTTATCGGAATCCCGTTCACGCTGCAGGAGACCACGATCAGCCAGACCAACATCATCAGTGTCGTGCTGCTTGGCGTGATCCAGATTGGCTTTGCATACATCTTTCTGGAGCAGGGGCTTACAGTTGTCTCCCCGATTGGAGCAGCTCTTGCCTCCATGATCGAACCGATCCTCAACCCGATTCTCGTCGCAGTATTCTACAAGGAGACGATCGGCGCGATGAGCTTTGTCGGAGCGGTCATCGTTTTCATCTCCTCGATTGTATACAATGTATATGAGGGTGTGAAAAAAACTGATTAAAATGTTCTATTGTAATTATGTTCCATTCATTTTATACTAGAAAAAAATAAACACGAAAGAGGTTATCCAATGGGCTCAATTATTATTCCAGAAAACTACAAATCAGAGCTTAGTCTTCACGATACCCAGACCGGAATCAAGCAGGTAAAGGATTTTTTCCAGCAGCTTTTGGCTCAGCGCCTGAACTTAAGCCGTGTCTCAGCTCCGCTCTTTGTTGATCCCCACACCGGACTCAACGACAACTTAAACGGTTACGAGCGCCCGGTCAATTTTGACATTTTAGAGCAGAACCACCGGGAAGCAGAGGTTGTCCATTCTCTCGCGAAATGGAAGCGCTATGCACTCGGCAAATACGGCTTTTCCTATGGGGAAGGCATCTACACCGATATGAATGCGATCCGCCGCGACGAGACGACCGACAACATTCATTCTATTTTCGTGGATCAGTGGGACTGGGAGAAGATCATGAAGCGCGAGGAGCGCAATATGGATTATCTTATGGATACCGTCCGCACCGTGTACAAGTGCCTGCGCAAGACCGAGCAGTACATGGCAATCCAGTATGATTATATCGATCTGATTCTTCCAAAGGATATCTTCTTTATTACAACGCAGGAACTAGAAGACCTGTATCCGGATAACACTCCAAAGGAGCGCGAGTACTTTATCACCAAGGAGAAGGGTGCCGTATGTCTCATGCAGATTGGAGATAAGCTTGCCTCCGGTGAGCCGCACGATGGTCGTGCGCCGGACTATGATGACTGGAGCTTAAATGCAGATATCATCGTCTACTATCCGGTTCTTGACATTGCCCTTGAGCTTTCTTCCATGGGTATCCGCGTAGACAAGGATGCACTTCTCTCCCAGCTTGCAAAGGCTGGATGCCCGGAGCGTGCCGGACTGGATTTCCAGAAAGGCATCATCGAGGATACCCTTCCGCTTACCATCGGCGGTGGAATCGGGCAGTCCCGTATCTGTATGTTCTTCCTGCGCAAGGCGCATATCGGAGAGGTTCAGTGCTCGATCTGGCCGGAGGATACCGTCCGTGCCTGTGAGGCAGCCGATATCCAGTTGTTGTAAGCTTTCGCTGCATAATTGGCAAACAAAGAGGCAGTCGCTGTATCAAACAGCAACTGCCTTACTTTTTTTGCGAAGCACATACCAATACGACCCCATCAAAAACAGCCATGCACCGACCCATGCTGCAACCTCGGACAGCGCAATTCCGCGATAGCTTAGCACGCCTACCGTCACGCCGAAAATCAGCCTCATCAATACCTCGATCAAACCGGAAAACATCGGAAGTACGGTATTTCCAAGCCCCTGAAGAGAACAGCGGTACACATACAGGTATCCGAGTGCAAACAGTCCGACTCCTGTAATCGGCAGAAACTGTGCGCTGTACGCGATTGGCTCTGTGCCATTTAGCATGATGCTTACGAGTAATCCCGGAATAAAAATTTCCGCGAGAGCCAGCGGTATATTAACGATGGTTGCCATAAGAACACCTTTTCTTACGCCTGTACGGATACGTTCGATTTTTCCCGCACCGAGGTTCTGTCCAACGAATGTCAGCATAGTCATTCCAACCGCAATACTGCTCTGCTCAAAAAGCGTAAGTATCTTCATGCAGGCAGCATATGCCGCAACATAATCGCTTCCCATACGATTGACAATGGTCTGCAGGATCAGACAGCCACCTGCCGTGATTGCATTCATGATTGCTACCGGAAATCCTGTTCCGAGCAAAGCTCCGGCAACCTTCCATGAGAAGCAAAAATCTTCCTTCTTCAGCCGCAGTTCATCTATCTTAAGTATCGTCCGTAAACAGATCAGTCCTGCAATGAGCTGTGAGACTACTGTTGCAATAGCAGCACCTTCCACTCCCATACGAAACGGAATGACCAGAATATAGTCCAGAACAATATTGATCACAGAAGACACAACGGTGGCGATCAAAGGTGTCCGGCTGTTGCCGACCGCGCGCAAAATCGTATATGCAAGATTGCACAAAAGTGAAATCAGTATTCCATATAATATAATACGGAAATATGCCAGCGCATCTTCCAAAATGTCAAGCGGTGTATCCACCAGTAGAAATACCGGACGAATTACGCACAGGCATGCTATCGTTGATACCGCTCCGATCACAACACTTAATATAAGTGCAACTCCAATCTGCCCCCTCAGGCGTCTGAAATCCCCTGCTCCAAAGCTCTGGCTCATATGTATTCCGAATCCGCCCGTCAACCCGAATATAAAACCCAAGAGCAAAAAATTGATCAGTCCGGTTGCCCCGACTGCCGCAAGTGCATCATCGCCGATTCCCTTCCCGACAATAACGCTATCCACCATGCTATATGCCTGTTGGAACAGATTTCCAAGAAAAATCGGCATAAAAAAGAATAGGAGCAGACGAAAAATACTCCCCTCCGTCATATTACTTGTCTTATTGTTCAAATTCATTTACCTGCTTTCTATTATTTCAGAAGATGTTTTATCTCTCCCGGCTTGACCTCCACCGGCTGTCCGTCAACACTAAGCCATACCGGAAGTGCCGATGGGTTCTTTGCCATTGTGCGGTCAGCATTGCAGATCAGGCGGCGCACCGCGTTTTCGTACTCGCAGATCTCGCCATTTGTTGCATACCAGATATCCTCCCGCCCGGAAAGTGTCTTTAAGGTTTCCTCCATCTTCTCCCAGCTATCTCTTCCATCCAGCTCATAGGAGTGCCCCCAGATATAAAAGAGCTCGCGTGTCTGATATGGCTGGCGCTCCGCATTATCATCAAGGAAACGTCCGATCAGCTCCGCCATGACATCATCCCCGAAATGGCAGCTCGGATGCCACATCAAGAAGTCCCGCGGAATGGCAAACGAGTTCGTTGACTGCACAGTGCGGCTATATGAAATACCGCACTCCCGCATAACGGCAAGCACCGTATCATCATAAGGTCCATACGGATATGCCATTCCCGTCACCGGATAACCTACCAGTTTTTCAAGATTCTTACGATCCTCACCGATCTCGTAGCGAATTGCCTCCTGATCTAAAAATACCAGATTCGGATGTGACACGGTATGTACTGCTACCTCATGCCCTGCATATAGTGCTGCTACCTCATCCGCCTCGATCTTATTGTGTGTCGCCTCACTGATGAATGCCGGATCGCAGATCATGCCCTCTTTCCCGAAGCAGCCGGAATTGAGATTGAAGGTTCCGCGGACTTTGTACTTATTAAACAGCTCCACCAGACGGCGATCCTGTGTCACCCCGTCGTCAAAGCTGAATGTTACACATTTTGTTTTTCCCCCATAGAATAATGGTTCCATCTTTACATCCCCCTGTATATTCTTCGGGTGTGCCCGGCAAGGCACACCCTTTTTCGTACTATAATCCGTAATTTACCACCAGCCCTTTCGCATGTCAAGGTGGGGCTTTTCCTCGCGGGGAAAATGGCGTACACTACAAGATCGGGTGCTCCGCGCATGCTTTGATGCGTTCATAGCGCCGGTTGACTTCCTCCTGTATATCGTTTACAAGGTCTGCATACTGTGGTTGTGCCAGGTGCGCGGTTCGTCCCATCATGGAGAAAAAATCAAGGACGGGAATTTTCCGGCCTGTCTTTTCCGGCGCGACAGAGAGCGCCGTCTTGCCATGCTCAACCTCATAGAGCGGGAAGTAGCAGGAATTGACTGCTGCCTCGATGACTTTTGCCTCATGTTCGGGATTGTCGTTCCAGTTCAGCGGGCAGGCAGAAAGAGCCTTGATATACGCAGTACCTTCGTTTTTTGCATACCACGCGGCTTTTGCCGCCTTCTTTATAAAGTCTGCCGGATGGGATTCCGCAGCGGTTGCAACATAAGGGATACCGGTTGCCGCCATGAGCTGTGCCATGTCCTTCTGAAAAAAGCTCTTTCCATACTGCTCTTTTCCCACATGCGAGGTTGCGCTTTTCGCGCCCTTTGGCGTTGCGTAAGACAACTGGTATCCTGTATTCATATAGCCGCCGTTGTCATACTCAAATATCAGCAGGCGGTGTCCGCGGATCGCCGTCGCAAGTGCGCACCCCATTCCGATGTCCATACCTCCGTCCCCTGTCACCATTACAAATACAATGTCTCCCGGCGGCAGTTCGCCCTTTTTCTGCTTCCGGTAGCACATCTCCGCCAGTCCACTTAGTGTCGCCGCGCCATTCTGGAAAAGATTGTGAATATACGGCACTTTAAAACAGGTCTTTGGATACGGTGTTGTCACGATCATTGCGCATCCGGTCTGGAAAAGCAGCACCACAGGATCTTCGATCGCCCTCAATAACAGATTTAAGTTTACCACGATCCCGCATCCCGGACAGGCTCCGTGTCCCGGCGCAAGCCGTTTCGGCATCCGCACCGATGCATTCAGGCTTGCGCTTTTTACCTGTAACGTTCCATTTTTCTCCGTAACACTTGTTACGCTGATCCTTGTCTTTTCCGGTGAAATCGGTTCAAAATAGGACGCACACCCCTCACTTTTTTGCGTCTGCTTTGTATCTACGCCGTAATAACCCAGATCTCCTGCAAGCCCTTGCTTTTTCTCAGGTGTCAGGCTTCTATGTGGTGTATCTTTTCCCAGTGTTCCGCGCTCTGCGGCTGGATCGTCAACTTCTAGATTGGCACGCATTTTTTCATCCGCCTGTATCATCATGTCACACAGCTTTTGAACATCCTCCGGGAACAGATCCTGCCCGCCAAGCCCATAGACAATATTGTATACATTGGCAGATACCCCATACCGCTGCAATGCAGACCGCACTTCCAGAGAAAAAGCGCCACCGCCCGCGCCATAGCTGTCCTGACGGTCTGTGACAAGGATTGTGCGGGTGTTCTGGCATATTTTTGCAAGTTGTTCCGCCGGGAATGGTCGGAGACAGTGTACGGTTGCGATTTTGCAAGGCGTGCCATTCTCGGTCTGCACATCGATTGCCTCTTTTGCCGTCTCATACGATGAACCAAGAAAAAGCAGTAATACTTTGGCATCCTCCGCGCCGTAGCTCTCCACTATCGGACAGCTCCTCTTTGACAGTTCTTCGTATGAAGCGCAAATCTGTGGCAGCTCCTGACGCACTTTTTCCATTGCGCTATGAAGCTCATAACGGTTTAACATGATGTCGGCTCCATCCATATATGCCCCGACGCTGATCGGATTGGAGAAGTCAAACAGCGAGCGGTTCCACTGCTTTTCCCCGACAAATCGCCGCACCGTCTCATCGGATTCAAATCGATAGCAGCGTTTTTTCTGGTGACTGGTAAAAAAGCCGTCGTATGCCACGACAACCGGCAGCTGTACACGCTCGGCAAGTTTTATGGCAATGATATTGAGATCGTAAACCTGCTGTGCTGTATTGGCAAACAGGATCGGCCAGCCCACGCTAAGCAGATACATCAGATCGCTGTGGTCGCCCTTTATGGATAGCGGTCCCGAAACCGTCCGGCACACTACGTTCATAACCATCGGCATTCTTGTTCCGGACTGAACCGGAAGCTGCTCGATGGCGTATAACAGCCCGTTGGCGCTTGTCGCATTAAATACTCTTCCACCGCCTGCGGCTGCACCATAACAGATGCCTGCCGCAGAATGCTCGCCCTCCGCCGGTATCATGCACAGATCCGTCTTTCCTTCCGCGTGCAGTGCATCAAGCCCTTCCGCGATCTGTGTGGACGGGGTAATCGGATAGTAACCCATCAGGTCATAGCCGATCTGGCGGACTGCAAGTACCGCCATCTCATTTCCGGACGCATATTCAATTATCTGTTTTTCCATCTTACAGCTCCCCTCCGTCTACACGCTTCTCTGTCAAAAACGATTCCGATGTTATATAGCCATCCACTCCGCACGCCTCATAATACGCCGGCTTTCGCAC
This sequence comes from uncultured Agathobacter sp., assembly GCA_934307695.1. Lineage (GTDB taxonomy): Bacteria > Bacillota > Clostridia > Lachnospirales > Lachnospiraceae > Roseburia. The sequence goes on from CAKRCS010000016.1 coordinate 39,580, forward strand.
CAGCTCCTGATTGGGTACGAAATACGGCTTTTGCGGATACTCGCTCTCCTTTGCTGCCACAAGCGCATTGACTGGGCAGATTGTCACGCAGCGCATACAGCCCTTGCAGTGATAATAGTCAAGCCCCATGTTGATCATCATTTCCCGCCCCTTATACGTTCCCGGCTGGAACTGGAACACCATATCCGGGCAGGTAGCGTCACACTGTGCGCACTGGATGCACCGCTCCGGGAAAAACAATGGGATATAGCCCTGTCTGGACGGTGATAGATCGTTGATGACGCTGTTTCCCAGCCAAGGGATTGCGCCGCCGGTCAGCCCGCGGGTTGCTGCCTGTCTACGGGATGCTGCTCTTGCCTGCCCTTGAGTTGTTGTTCCTGTTCGCTCACGGGGTGCTGTTGCCATCTGTCCACGAGGGACTGCTCCTGTCTCTTTTATGTCTTCTGGTTCGGGAAATAAATGCTTATGCAAGGTGTCGGGTACTGACTTCGAGGAACAACATTTCACCTGTGCGTCGACCTCATAAAAGCCTCTGTGTATTCCCTCAAGATTTTTTTCAAGCGCAGAGGCGTATTTCCTGCCAAGCGCATCCCTGCACACTGCATCAGGCTTTTCGCAATCCTTTAGCCCCAGCAGGCAACAGATCCCGCCAAACAGGATCATATTTATCCTCGCCTTGCACTCCATCGCGATCTGCTGCGCCGGAATGCAATACACGGTCTGTGCGCACAGTGCATATTTTTCTTTTAACTTGTCCGGGGTATGTTCACTATTTACCAAAACGACCGTATCGCGCGTGATCCCCTCCAGCGTATTTTCCTTCGCCAGTAGTGCTTCATGAAACACCGCAAGCAGATGTGGATAAACCACCGGAGAATGTGTCCTTATCTCCTGCGCCCAATCACAAAGCCGGATGTACGCCTTCACAGGTGTTCCGCTCTTTTCCGATCCGTAGCTCGAAAACCCTGCGCTGTTTTTTCCCATATACCGCAGTGCCAGCTCGCCGATCAGCTTCCCGCAGAGGTTTGCGCCCAATCCACCGATGCTCTCCAGCCGTATCTCATAGTATCCGTTCTCATTTGTTGCCGGCAGTCGTTCTTCTTTCATCGTCCACGCTCCTTATCCGCGCCCGCTCCGAGACGGGCTATTATAGAAAGTATCTCCGATTAGAGCGGGGATATGCTTGTGTTGGATAAATTGGTTTCTTCTATAAAAAAGTGCTTTCTCATCTGTAAATAATATTTGCAGACACAAAAATTTCCAAAAAACCATTAACTCCAACGCAACGTGATACCGTATGCTGTTCTTGTGAAGTAAAATAAAGATTATGCCAGCATTTTCCTTTTACTTTCTCAAATTTTGTACTTGAATATGTGCCTATGCACCTTGAAAATTCAATAATAACTGGCAAAAAATAGCATGAAACCATCAAGTTTTGGTATAATTGAGTTGTTCAGAAACAATCATACTTCCGGAGGCTCAAGCTATAAATATTTTTGTACCAAAATCGTACCCATTCACACATAAAAAATCCCTACAAAGCCCATAAATACAGGTTTTGTAGGGATTTACATTTTTATTCAAACTCGATTTCAGCAACTATATATTGTGTCTAACCAAGTGTTATATTGCTATATTTTGTATAATTATTCTTGATATTCTATGTATTCTTCATTGTTTTGAGGCTTTTTGCAATCATTTTGCAATCATACATATACTGCGTTTTCATTTATTATCTTACATTACCTTCAACAATTGAACCAATTTATGAATCTCATCCTTATCCCTACATTTCATTTCTCGGACATCAAACTATTCACTCAACGACATCCGATACAGGAATGCAGCTATTTCCGCTCTTGTACAGGCAGCATCCGGATTGAATCGTCCTTTGCTATTCGCTCGTGCGATACCCTTCTCTTTGGCCCACGCCACTGCCTGTGCGTAGTATTCATCAGAAGAAACATCTTTAAAAGCTGTC
>CAKRCS010000017.1 GCA_934307695.1 uncultured Agathobacter sp.
AACAATAAGGGAAAGCTCACCTGCGATAAACTTTGTGTTTTCAAGGGATTGAGAGATATTTGATAATAAAATATAATGCAGCTTATAAAATCAATTCCGGGGATAAATGAAAAAGAGATTTCCAGTGAGAAGATGCGTGAGCAGGAATACAAAGAGGCAATCTTAAGCGGAGATCCGGAAAAAATTGTAAGTATCATAAAGCTGCTGTACAGCCGCAGGCAGGAGCGGTTAGAACAGGGCAAAAAGGCTACTGCAACGGATGACAGATATTTTAAGCAGGCGGAAGCTGTTCTTTTGGCGGAACTTTCCTTTGCGCTTGATATCCCGAAAGAAAATATGGAGGAGTTTATCGCACAGACGATTGAGCAGAGGAAAAATGCTGGTTGTCCCGAAGCCTGCAAGGTAGTCTTGAAAAATTAAATAAGATGTGGTATCTTTTTTGTGGGAATGAGGTTCTCCCGAAGTATCGTTTGTATACTTAAACCGCTTAGATAAGCTGATGACTTCTGCGATCAACGCTCGCAGTGGCATCAGCTTTTTTTCGTTTTGTGCTATAAAAATTTATTTGGAAAGTAAGAAAGAGGAGGCAGGAAAATGTTATTAAGTATTGCACTGATTTTGATAGTGGGGATGACGATGGGATGGATCTGCAAAAAGATAAGTATAAGAAGCTGCTAAATAAGTAGATGCTTTCCCAAAGTCAGAATTGACGTTTATTAAAGAATAATGTAAAATATTACAATAAAATCTAAAATAAACGCAATGACACAATATAAGCCGCAAAACACGGAGGGAAGGTATATGGAAGATATCGCAAAGGCACTGGTTGCCTGGTATACATTTGAGGATGGGGAAGAGATCGGGACAGACCGATCCGGTAAAGGACATCACGCGAAGGCATGCGGGACAACGCCGCCGCAGATTATGCAGACCGGTGGAAGAGCTGCCGCAGTTTTTGCGGGAGGAGCAAACGGCAGCAGCTACATAAAGCTTCCGAATGCGATCCGGGAGACGATATCCGATGATTCGGGATTTACGATATCTGCATGGGTGTATACAAAAAAGGCAGACAGCGTGTGGGAGCGGATCGTGGATTTTGGCGCGGGAGAGCGCGGACCGTATCTGTTTCTGACCAGATGCCTGCGCGGGGTATGCTTCGCAGGTGAGGATCTTGCGGCAGACGCAGGATACGCACTTGCCGAGGAGCAGTGGTCGCATGTGGTATTTTGTGTGCATGGCACGAAGGGCGGAACAGAGAGCAGTGCCGGACCGAGGATCTATGTGGACGGAGAGCTTGTTGCGGATGGAATGATCAGCCAGACCTCAAGCGGAAACTATCGCAGCTACCGGGCGTGGTGGGATGCCTTTTGCAGGATGGATGAAAATGCCGGGCTTTACATCGGACGCTCACAGTTTGGGGCAGATCCGGACTTCTGTGGTGCGATCAGTGATTTTCGGATCTACGACCGGGCGCTGGAGGAGACGGAGATCCTTTCGATGATGTGCAGTGCGTTAAGCGAGGCGGAGATCCTTGAAATGGCGGACGAGAAGTTCATGCCCCAGATCCCGCGTATTCTTACAGAAGATTATACACTTCCGGTATCACTCATGGACGGAAGAATCCGTGTCTGCTGGAGCAGCCAGCCGGAGGGCATGGTAGACGAGGACGGCACCGTACACCCAAAGGAGGAACCGACTGGAGCGGTGGTGACGGCAGAACTTTGCTATGGAGACGAGAAGCTGGTAAAAGAGGAAACGGTTACGATCATGCCGCTTGGAATTGCGCCGGCGGAAATCATCATTCACGGAGACAAAAAGGAATGCGACATCAGCAGTACCTTGTATGGCCTATTCTTTGAGGACATCAATCATTCGGTGGATGGCGGTATCTATGCGGAGCTGGTGCAGAACCGCTCCTTTGAAGAGTTCACCTACGACACTTACGATGCGAGGAGCGGGGAGAACGGCATCTCCAGCGGGCGCAGGCACGATCCGTTAAAATACTGGTTCGGAGATCTCGACCAGATTACCGTAAAGGACGAGGGCGGACTCCGCGACTTTTTCGAGCTGCAGGATGCGGACGCAAATGCTATTTATATAGAAGCAAAGGAAGGGACAACGCTGATCAACCACGGCTTCTGCGATGAGAATATGCAGCCGTCCATGCTGCTTGTAAAGGGTGAGACATATCTTTTCAGTGTGTGGGCGAAGGCTAAGCGGGAGACTTCAATCACGGTCGTACTTGAAAATGCCGATGGGAAGGAGATTTCCGAGCCGGCATCGGTTGCCATCGAGGAAACCGGAGTCTGGAAGAAATATGAGGGTGTTGTCCTTACCGCGCAGGAGACAACAGAGGGACAGCTTGCACTTCATTTTGCAGGGAATACGGCGGTCGACATGGTATCGCTGATGCCGCAGGAGGTCTGGGGCGCGGACAAGGAGCAGGACGGTGAATGTGCGCACAATAATTACCTCGGTAATCCGAACTACCGCCTGCGGAGAGATCTGGTGCGGACACTAAAGGAGCTAAAGCCAGCATTTCTCCGGTTTCCGGGCGGATGCATCTCGGAGGGCTCTTACATCTGGGATAATGTGTACGACTGGAAGGATTCGGTCGGCGCGGTGGAGTGCCGCAAGGAGAACTACAACGTCTGGGGATACACTATGACGATGGGTGTCGGATATATGGAATATTTCCAGCTTGCCGAGGATCTCGGTGCGATGCCGCTTCCGGTCATGGCGTGCGGTGTGCTCTGTCAGGCGCGAAGTGATTATGCCAATCCGGCAGGAGGGGCACTCCGTGAAAAATATATCCAGAATTTTATCGACCTGATCGATTTTGCAATCAGCATTGACTTCACAGGCAATAAATGGGCGGCGCTCCGCAGGGAAATGGGACACGAAATGCCGTTTGAACTGCATTACCTTGGTGTCGGTAATGAGAACTGGGGTACGGAGTTCATGGCGAACTTCGAGGAATTTTACGAGAAGATCGACGCTCACATGAAAAAACATTACCCGTGGCATGAGCTTCACATTGTCTCAACGGCGGGGGCACAGGCGGATGACGATGCATACCAGAACGGCTGGCGCTTCTTAGCCGGAGGGCAGAAGGGAAGCGAGCGGATCGCTTTTACCGATGGAACGAAGAGCTGGGAGGAGAATGTAAGCTGGTATCCGGGCAAAAAGAATTATCTGGATACGATCGTGGATGAGCATTATTACCGCTCCAATGCATATTTATTGGAAAATGCGGATCGCTACGATTATTATTACCGTCCGTATGTGGATGGTAAACTCGTGGAGGATCAGGTATCGAAGGTCTTTGTCGGGGAGTATGCTTCCACCGATAAGAATACACTGGAGGGCGCTGTCGCGGAGGCGGCGGTGATGACCGGCTTTGAGAAGAACTCCGATGTGGTGCGGCTGGCAGCTACGGCACCGCTGTTTAATAAGACGGCGGCGGATGGTACATACCGTTGGACACCGGACTGCATCTGGTTTGACAACGAGAAGGTATGGCGCACACCGAACTATTATGTGCAGCAGATGTTTGCGGCAAATATCGGAACAACGGCGCTTAAGACGACCTACGCAACCTATGTGGCTGGCAGGAAGCAGGCACAGCAGCCGCACGGCGATGCAGCAATATTTACAAAGGGCAGAATCAGCTTGGAGCACCTTCTGGTGACGGACAATGAGACAGGGGAAGCCCTTTTGGAGCAGGATTTTAAAGATGCGCTCAAGCCGGAGCTAAGCGCTTTTGACGGCGGCTATTACCTTAAGCTGTCCTCCGGTCATGACAGCAGGTACACGGTGACAGTGACTGCGACCTGTCTGGAGGAGGGCGCAAGCTTTTCTGTCGCGGCGGGCATCCGGGGCGGTGCCTACGGCAGCCAGAAGGACTTTGACCGGAAAAAGGTAAGTATGCATGAATACTGCATCGGTGTAAAGGACTTTGGCACCGGACTTAAGGTATACAAGGACGGCAAAGAGGGTTATACAATGGGCGATTATTCAAGCAGTGTGTATGCCGGCAATCTGCGCCGTTTCTATACAGAGGAATTAAAGCCGGGAACCTCCTATGTGACAACACTTGACTTCGGCGGTGCGTCCGGCGATGCGATCAGCGGCAGCTATAAGGAGAACGGCGGCGAGAAGAATGCTGCTTCCTTTGCGGCGAAGCTTTCTTATTATAACCGCGACATCTTCCATTCTGTGACGGTGGATGAGCAGGCGGTCTATGTAAAGCTGGTCAATCCGGCAAAGAACGGAAAGCGCTGCAGGATCTGTTATGAGGATCTGCGCGTGACCGATGGAACGTGGATCTCTCTTGCGGCAGACAACAGGGACGAGGCGCATACGCCGAACATCAACCGCAAGGAAGGTGAACCGATCCAGCCAAGGCAGCGGTACGTCGCGGTGGAGAAGGACGAAAACGGCAACCGGTATTCGGAAATCGTGCTGCCGGAAGCCTCCGTGCATGTACTGATCCTTCCACGCAAATAGAAAACGGACGGATAATCGGGAACAAACAAAATAAGTAAGGCGAAAAGAGACGACAGTTGCGTGATGTGACTGCCGTCTCTTTTTTCTAGGAAAAACGTACTGCAACAGGCTGTAAAAGCATCAAAAATGGCGTGGCATAATTAACAAAGTCTACAAATCAAAACTGTGCAATGTGTATAAAAGCCTTGAAAATAGCGGGTTTCCGGCGCCGCGGGCGGACGATCGGAAGACGGACGAAGATTGACTTTTGTTAATATGAATAGTATTATATAAAAAACTAAAGTAATTTAGGATTTTTTAAAAGATTCTAAAATAAATGAAAACACATCAAAGCATGGTTCAAGGGAGGACCACCCGGATATGAAACGGAAGGATTTTAGAAAACGAACTGCATTAGCGCTTGCGATGGCACTTACGGCTTCGACTGTCTGCACCGGTGGCGTTGCCACAGTGTATGCGGATGAGACGGAGACGACGGAGAGTGCAGGGACAACCGCAGCAATGGATGCCAATTACAGCTCTGAGCGTCTGAGTGAGAATTACACGCATGTCAGTGCCGGATATTCTGCCAAGGCATACGAGGGCGAGACGGCGGTCTTTCCTATGGAGAGTGCGCTTGCGGCGGAGAATGCGTCGCTGCTTACCTCGGACAATTATTCTTACGACGGACAGGTGTGCAGCGTTGCCGTGGGAGATACGATCCGCGTGACAGTGGATGTGCCGGAGACAGCACTCTATAACATCGGATTCGATTACCTTTCCTATGACACTTCCATTCTTCCGATCGAGCTGTCCTTCAAGGTGGATGATGCGTATCTGTTTTACGAGGCACGCAACCTGAAGTTCGAGACGACGTGGGTATCGGAATCCAATGCAGACATTGACCGCTACGGCAATGAGATGGTAACGCTTCCAAGCAAGAGCATCCGCTGGGAGCACAAGAAGCTGATGGATTCCAGCTACCGTTATTCCGCACCGCTGATGGTGCAGCTGGAAAAGGGGCAGCATGTTTTTGAGCTGGCAGTAAATGAGGGAACCTTCCTATTAGGAAATATAACGCTCGAAGCACCACAGCAGATCGCCTCCTACACCGGATCAGAGAAAGCCGAAGGAGACGCGCTCATCACGATCGAGGCGGAGGACTTCTACGAGAGAAACGATTCCTCCATCCATGCGACCGGCGAGTATGATTCCGCAGTTGCTCCGCTATCCGCGAAGGAGACCGTACTCAACACGATCGACGAGGATTCCTTCTCCGAGGCGGGACAGACGATCACCTACAAGTTCGAGGTCGAGCAGGCGGGCTATTATTACATCGGAATGAATTACCGCCAGTCCGAAAAGAGTGACTTCCCGGTATTCATGGATTACCGCATCGACGGAGAGATCCCGAACGAGATGTTCCAGAATTATGAGGTGGCTTACACAACCAAATATAAGACGACAACATTGACCGACGATGACGGCAACAAGCTGAGCGTGTACTTAGAGCCGGGAGAGCATACGATCTCACTTACGATCAGCATGGATCTGCTGCGGTACGCACTTGAGACTGTCGATGAGATCATGAGCGGAATCAGCGATCTTTCCCTTGAGGTCACAAAGGTTGCCGGAACCAACAAAGACAAATACAGAGACTTAAAGCTGACCAGATACATCCCGGATGTGCAGGACCGCCTGTACGGATGGGTGGAGCAGTTATACGCGGTAACTGAAAAAGCAGAGGTTTACGCCGGTGTGGATAACCCGGATGACGTGGCTGCGTTCTCGTATCTGCTGATTGCTGCAAAACAGCTTGAGACACTTGCGGAGGAACCGAACGAGCTGGTGTACCGCGTGGATGAGCTTTCCACAAGCGTCAATTCCATCAACACACAGATTGCTAACTTTGTGGATCTGATCAACGATAACAATATCGCGATCGACCGCATCTACATATATCAGGATGGAGCAAAGCTTCCGAAAAAGCTGAACTTCTTTGCTTCGATGGGGCTTTCCATCAAGCGGTTCTTCTATTCCTTCTTTGGACAGTCCTACTCCGCGAGCAACACGGATGAGAGCCATATCCAGGTGTGGGTGAACAGACCCCGCCAGTATGTTGAGATCATGCAGAAGATGATCGACGAGGAATTTACGGCGCAGACCGGTATCGAGGTCGATCTGGCGATCATGACGGATGCCAACAAGCTGATCCTCTCCAATGCTTCGGACGACACGCCGGACATTGCGACCGGTATCAACTATTCCATCCCGTTCGAGCTTGGTATCCGAGGCGCACTTGTTGACCTGACCAAGTTTGACGATTATCAGGAGATCTTCGGAAGATACAGCGATGGTATCTTAGTATCCTCCGTGATCGGAGACGGCTTGTATTCACTGCCGGAGACAATGAACTTCTATGTTATGTTCTACCGCTCCGACATCCTCGGAAAGCTCGGACTTGAAGCACCAAACACGATGGATGAACTGATCGCGATGCTTCCGGATCTGCAGATGAGAGGCTTGAATGTGTACTATCCGACAGCGGCAATGCTTGTCATGCGAAACTTCCACGGAACGACACCGCTTATCTTCCAGAACGGCGGAACGCTCTACGGAGAGACGGCACAGGAGCTGCTTCTGGATTCCGAGGCGACGGTGGAAGGCTTTACACAGCTTACCGAGTTATTTACCCTGTACGATATGCCGGTGGATATCCCGAACTTCTACCAGCATTTCAGAAACGGAGATCTGGCGATCGGAATTGCGGATTTCAACTCCTACAACCTGATCTTAAATGCAGCGCCGGAGATTGAGAACTCCTGGGACATCGCACTTGTTCCGGGTGTTGTGGATGAGGAGACCGGCGAGGTACTGCGGTACATGTCCGGAGGTGCGGAGAGCACGGTCATGTTCTCCTCCAACGATGAGCGGGAAGCACAGGCGTGGGAATTTATGAAATGGTGGTCCAGCGCGGATGTGCAGGCAGAGTTCGGACAGATGCTTCAGATCATGTACGGAGACGAATATATCTGGCCGACTGCCAATCTGGAAGCATTTGCACAGCTTCCGTATCCGACTAAGGATAAGAACATCATTATGGAGCAGTCCGAGTACATCCTCGAAGCTCCGCGACTCCTTGGAAGCTACATGACCGAGCGCGAACTCAGTAATGCGTTCAACGATGTGGTAGTCAACGGAGATGACCTTCGATCAAGGATCGATGAAGTTGTAAAGATCGTCAACAGAGAGACCGAGCGCAAGCTTGAGGAGTTTGGCTACATTGACAGTGACGGCAACGTCCTCAAGGAGTATCTGGTTCCTTCCGTTGACAAGGTTCATGAGATCCTCGGAGCCGAGTAGGAACATACAAGTATGGAAGGGGTTCATGATGAGTAGATTATTCAAGAAGGGAAGGACAGCGCGCTCCAACCGAAACGGATATGTGTTTGTTTTTCCTTATGCATTGCTATTTGTAGCATTTATACTTGCGCCGGTTATCATGGCAATCATATTGTCATTTACCAGCTTTAATGCAATCGAGACACCAAAGTTTGTCGGATTTTTAAATTACATAAACCTGATCACAAGCGATGATACATTTATGAAGTATGTACTTCCGAACACCGTAAAATACGCATTGATCGTCGGTGTCGGAGGCTATGTGCTCGCGTTCCTGTTAGCATGGGCGCTTGCCAATCTGCCGAGAGTGCCGCGGACGATATGCGCTCTGATCCTCTACTCACCGAGTATGACGACCGGTGTTGCGATGACCGTACTCTGGAAGATCATGTTTACCGGAGACCAGACCGGCTACATCAACAGCTGGCTGATGGATATCGGAGTCATAAATGAGCCGATCATCTGGCTTGTAAATACCAATTATCTGCTTCCGATCGTCATCATCATCGGTCTGTGGAGCAGCATGGGAATCGGATTCTTGTCCATATTGGCTGGACTTTTGAATGTGGATGAGGAGCTTTACGAGGCGGCAGCGATCGACGGCGTAAAGAACCGGTTCCAGGAAATGATCTATGTGACGATCCCGAGCATGAAGCCGCAGATGCTTTTCGCAGCGGTCATGCAGATCGTAGGAGCATTCCAGAACGGTACGATCTCGACACTGCTTGCCGGCAACCCGACACCGGGATATGCGGCACAGCTTATCGTAAACCACATTGAGGATTATGGATTTATCCGTTATGAGATGGGATATGCGGCGGCAGTGTCCGTGGTACTGCTTCTGATCGTACAGATATTCTCAGCGGTATCCAACAATCTGTTCGGAGAGAAAGATTAAGAGAGGGAGGAGACAAAAATGGCTGCATATAAAGGTCATAGAATGAACCCTGACAAGTTTGAAAAGGGTCAGATCAAGATTTTTCTTTGCATACTGCCGATGCTGCTTTTGTGTGGACTTCCGATCATCTTTATCATTTTCCACGCATTTAAACCGATGGAGGAGCTGTTCGCATTCCCTCCGAAGTTTATCACGCTGCATCCGACACTTGACAACTTCCGGAAGCTCTTTAAGGCATCCAGAAGCGCGGGCATCCCGCTTAGCAAATATGTATTCAACAGCTTGTTCATCACAGCGGCAGTTGTATTTGGTTCCCTTTTATTCTCCACGATGGCGGCATACGCGCTGTCAAAGTTAAAGTTCAAGGGAAGAAACATGATGATGCAGATCAACCAGATCGCGCTCATGTTCGTATCCTGTGCCGTTATGATCCCAAGATATCTGGTTGTAAACAAGCTTGGCATGATCGACACCTACTGGGCGGAGATCCTTCCGCTGATCGCGCTTCCGGTCGGACTGTTTCTGATCAAGCAGTTCGTGGATCAGGTGCCGGACTCACTGATCGAGGCAGCATATATGGACGGCGCGACCGAGTGGAAGATCTATTTTAAGATCATCATCCCGATGATAAAGCCTGCGATCGCAACGGCAGCAATCTTAGTATTCCAGCAGGTGTGGACGAATCTGGAGACATCCAACTACTACATCAACGATGACTCCTTAAAGACACTGGCGTTTTACATGAGTACACTTACGAGCACGACAACCACGAACACGGTGGCTGGTCAGGGTATCTCGGCGGCGGCTTCTTTGATCATGTTCCTGCCGAACCTGATCCTGTTCTGTCTGTTACAGAAGAATGTTATGAACACTATGGCACACTCCGGAATCAAGTAGAATGAGAGGGCAAGACATTGAAAAAAAGTAAGAAAGCACTTTTTGCAAAAGCAGTAGCCTTCCTCGCAGCAGTAGGGATCGCCGCTACGACCGCGACAACACCGGTCATGGCGGACGCACCGTATAAGACCTACACCGTCGATGGCTATGGTTATGTAACTGAGACACAGACGGCATACCTTCCATACGAGACGATCACCAAGATCGGTGATGAAGCACTTTTGACGCCAACCGATTTTACAATTCTGGATGATGGCTATATGTACATCTTAGACAGCGGCAACCGCCGTGTCGTCGTATCGGATATGGACTCCAATCTGATCAAGACCTTCGGAGAGGAGACACTCGTCAATCCGAGAGGAATCTATGTGACCGCGGATCACACCTGCTACGTTGCAGACCGTGATGCGAACAAGATCTTCGTATTTGACAAGGATGGCGTACTGATCAATGAATACGGAAAGCCGACCGCGGCAATGTACGGCGAGGCGCAGGATTTCCTGCCGATCAAGATCGTTGTAAACGAGTCTGGCACAATGTATGTGGTCTGCGAATCCAATACCAACGGTATCGTGGAGATCAGCCCGGTGGAGGGCGGAACGTTCCTCGGCTATTTCGGAACGAACAACACCAAGAACAGCCTCTGGACGATCATCTGGCGGGCGATCCTGACAGATGCACAGAGAGCAAAGATGCAGAGCAATATTCCGGCAACGCCGGATAATATGGCAATCGACAAGAAGGGACTTCTCTACACCGTAACGCGAGGCGAGCAGGCGGAGACATTAAAGAAGCTCAACATCGCGGGTGTCAACATGATCGATGCAAACGATGCATACGAGGATGTTCCGGCAGCGGTTGCAGTCGGTAACCATGACAACATATTTGTCGCATCCCAGATGGGTTACATCTACGAGTACAACAAAGAGGGCGAGCTTCTTTTCGTGTTCGGCGGAAGCGATGACGGGCAGCAGCGTATCGGACTTTCCACGAAGGTCGAGGCAATCCAGGTCGGAACGGACGACAAGATTTATGTGCTCGATTCCGACAAGGCACAGATCCAGGTATACGAGACGACCGAGTTTTCCGATTACCTGCATCAGGCACTTTATTTGTTTTCCAAGGGGCGCTACGAGGAGAGCAAGGAGCCTCTATCCAAAGTCCTTGAGATGAACAACCTTTTCGATTATGCGAACATGGCAATGGGAAAGGCGTACTACAAGGAAGGTGATTACGAGCAGGCATTAAAATACGCAAAGCTCGCAAAATCCTACGATGATTATTCCGATGCCTACTGGGAGATCCGAAACGACTGGTTAAAGCACAACCTCACCGCGATCGCGATCTTGATCATTCTATGCTGGATCGCAGTAAGGATCATAAAGCTCTTGGATAAGAAAAAGAAAATCCTCGATAAGCCGAGGGCGTTCTTTAAGAAGATCGGTGGGAAGAAGTACATAAAACAGATCAATTACATGTTCTACTTTATGAGACATCCGATCGACGGCTGTTATGGGATCAAACGCGAGGGACGGGTTTCCGTTTGGTCTGCCAACATCCTGCTGGTGGTTACGATAGCGTTCTATGTGATCAACAAATACTTCTGCGGATTCCTGACAAAGACCGTCCGCGAGGGAAGATTTGACATCGTAAAGGATATCGGAACGATCGTGGTTGTCCTGATACTGGTGGTAGGCTGCAATTACCTGATGTGTACCATCAATGACGGAGAAGGAAAGCTAAAGCATATTTACTGTTCCTTCATTTATAGTATGGGACCGTATCTGGTGATCACACCGATCATCTTTATCCTGTCACATATCGTCACGAACAACGAATTGTTCTTTGTGACTTTTGCAAATTACTTCATGATCGCATGGGTCGCGGTGCTGTTGTTTATCGCGATCATGGAGATCAACAATTATACGGTCAAGGAAACGATCAAGATCATCTGTCTGACATTGTTTACTATTTTGATTGTGTGTCTGCTGGTATTTATCTTCTATGTACTGTGGTCACAGGTATTCGATTTCATTCAGTCGATCGTAGGAGAGGTGGTGTATCGAATTGGCTCATAAATGGAAAAAAGCGATCGCATGTATGGCGGTTGCGGCAGTTGCGATTGCGGCAGGCTTTGCCGGGAATGCGAAGATGCCGCAGATCAAGGCGGCAGATACGATCAACGGTCACAAGAGCACCAATGCGAGCTCCCGATATACCATGTATGTCAACGAGGATGACCTGTCACTGGTCATCGAGGACAAAGAGACCGGGGCGTATATGGAATCCGCCATCAGCTATGATGATGAGAAGAACAACGCAACCTGGCTTGGCGCGATGAAATCCGCGATCGTCATAACGATGATCAACGGAAGCGATGACACGAAGCAGGCAGATCTGGTCAACGATGATGTGACCAAGAAGATCACCTACACAGACAACGGATTTTCCGCTGATCTATACTGGAATAAATACAAATTCGGACTGACACTTGAGGTCAGCCTGACGGACGAAGGGCTGGTTGCCCGAATCCCGGATGAGTCCATCGTGGAGAACGACGAGAATTACTACATCGGAACAATCGCCATGTATCCGTACATGGGTAATTCCTACCTCGATGAAAAAGAGGGTTACATCTTCATCCCGGACGGCAACGGGGCACTGATCTATCTGGATAATAAGGAAGGCCGCTTCGCAAGCGGATATTCTTCCATGATCTACGGATCGGATGTCGGATTTGATGAATCGGTTGTGGAATCACTCCTCTGGGATAAGTACAACATGATCACAGACGCAGAGAAGGTGGTTGCCCCGGTTTTCGGCATCGCACATACGGACGACCAGATCGCGTACCTTGCGATCGTTGAGGACGGGGCGATGAGGGCTTCCATCGAGGGATGCCCGAACGGAGTCAGCGTTGATTACAACCGTGCATACGCAAAGTTCATAGAGCGCAAGCTCTACACCCAGCCAACCAGTAACAACTCGACCTCAGGCTCTTTACACATGGTGGAATCCGAACGGAGTCACTCCGATCTGCAGGTCCGATACATGTTCCTTTCTGGCGACGAGGCGAACTACGCGGGTATGGCAAATGCGTACCGCAATTATCTGATCGACAACGATATGCTGACGGTGCAGGATACCTCCTACAATACAAGGATCGATTTCCTTGGAACTGACCGTGAGAGTTTTCTGCTTGGCACAAAGGCAGTCGTCATGACAACGGTGGATGATATCCGAAACATCTATGAGGATCTTGCAGCAAGCAATGTGACCGATATCATGACGGTCTACAAGGGCTGGCAGAAGGGTGGTCTGTATGACATACCAATCACGAAGTACAAGGCAGACCGCAAGATCGGTGGAACCTCTGCACTTACAGAGCTGATCACAGATTCCGCAGAGAAGGGCATTGACATCTATCTGTACGATGAAGCCCTTATGATCAACCCGGATGAGAACAATGCAACCTTCAACGTTGCAAAGAAGATCAACAAGAGACGTTATGAGAAGGATACTTACATGGATGTCTATGAGACCTTCAATTATCTGACACCGGCGAGAAGTGAGTATCTGATGAATAAGTTCATCAAGAGCTACACGAAAAAGGGCGTTTCAAATCTGGCGGTTGCAGGAATCAGTAATAACCTGTTCTCCTACACCTACGGAGGAAATACATATACCAGATATGACTGTGCAGACAGTTACGCGAACACGGTTGCAGTGATCGATGAGAGTACAAACCTTGTACTGGAGCAGCCGTTTGCATACCTTTGGAAAAACACGGAGAGCTTTTTGGATATGCCGCTTTACACTTCAAGCTATGTGCTTGAGGATGTGAGTGTCCCGTTCCTCTCCATCGTGTTAAAGGGTGTGATGCCGGTTTATTCCGAATACGTCAACTTTGAAGCAAATAAGCAGGAGTTCTTCCTCAAGATGGTGGAGACCGGAACATATCCGTCCTTCTACATCACACAGGAGGAATCCTCCGAATTGATCTATACCAATTCCAGTGATGTGTATAGCTCACAGTATGATGTGTATAAGAACGAGATTGTAACTTATACCGCAGAGCTGAAAGCATTGAATGAAAAGGTGCAGGGAAGCTTTATCAGGAACCATGAGCTTCTCGATAACGGTGTGACCGTAGTTACATACGACAATGGTGTGAAGGTCTATGTCAATTACAGCGCAGCAGAACAGACCGTTGACGACGTTACGATCGCGTCAATGTCTTATGAGGTAAGATAGCCAATGAGTAAAGAAAAGAAGCCAAAGCAGCCCAAAGTAAAGCTTGGAAAACTGGAAAAGAGAGAAGCACGCTTCGGATATGTATTCGTTGCTCCGTGGATCTTAGGTGTCCTGCTTTTCTTACTTTTCCCTTTGGGACAGTCATTCTATTACATGTGGTATAACATCCGAATCACACCACTCGGAACGAATTTTACCTTTGTGGGAACCGGAAACTTCACCCAGATCTGGATGGAAAATCCGGAGTTCCCGCAGCAGCTGGTAACCTACATCTGGCAGACCATTGTTGAGGTTCCGGTTATCACGGTATTTGCACTGATCATTGCGATGATGCTAAACAGCAAGATCCATCTGAAAGGATTTTTCCGGTTGATCTTTTTCCTTCCGGTCATCATCGTAAGCGGACCGGTTATGAACATGCTGGTGAGCGAGGGGGCGTCAAGCATTCCGGCAATGAACACGCAGTCGGTCGTGGCGGCACTCGATACCTTCCTTCCAAACAGTGTAGCAGCTTCCATCGGAGAGCTTTTCTCCAATATGATCATGATCTTATGGTACTCCGGAGTCCAGATCCTTATTTTCCTCTCCGCACTTCAGAAGGTGGATCCGTCCATGTATGAAGCTGCAAAGATCGACGGCGGCTCCGGCTGGGAATGCTTTTGGAAGATTACGCTTCCTACCATCAAGCCAATGATCCTGTTGAATGCGATCTATACAGTAATCTTCCTTTCCGGAAACGAGCAGAACGAGCTGATCAATATGATCAAATCCGCGATGTTTTCCGGAACCAAAGAAAAAGGATACGGATATGCATCCGCAATGGCATGGATGTATTCCGTTGTGATCACATTGATCGTCCTTCTGTTCTTCCTGCTGCTCGGATCTAAGCGTGATGCTTACGACCGGATCGCAAAGAAGCGGCAGCGGGCATTGAAGAAGGAAGCAAAACTTGCAAGGAAGATCGAAAGGAGGGGCAGGCGCAATGTCAAGAAGCTCGAACGCGCACGCAAAAAGCGCAGCTACAAGACCTACGATGGCAGCGGCGACTATTAAGAATATGTTCACCAAAGAAAAGCTGCACAAGTTCATCTTTGGAACACGCGAGAAGCAGGGCGCAGGTCAGCAGATCGTGATCTACCTTCTTCTCATCTGTATTGGATTTGTGTATCTGTATCCGGTACTGTACATGGCAAGCACCAGCTTTATGAACCGCGATGACCTGTTGGACACCTCAGTAAAATGGCTGCCGAGTACACTGTACTTCCAGAATTACGCGGATGCGGCAAGCTCCATGAATTTCTGGACGTCCTTTGCAAAAGGAATCGTGATCGCAGGTCTGCCGACACTTTGCAATATTGTGATCTGCATGATGATCGGTTACGGATTTGCAAGATATGATTTCAAGGGCAAGAAGATCATGATGGGAATTTTGATCTTTTCCTATATCCTTCCGAGTCAGGTGACGATGATCCCGACTTATGTACTCTACAACAAGATGGGAATCCTCGGAACGCTGTGGACGTTCGTGCTTCCGGCACTTTTGGGAAACGGACTGAACGCACCGATCTTTATACTGATCTTTTATCAGTTCTTCAAGCAGGTGCCAAAGGTACTGACCGAGGCGGCGACCATCGACGGGGCAGGGCATTTTACCTGCTTCTGGAGGATCGCAGTTCCGTCCGCAATCCCGGCGATTGTTACGGTTGCGCTGTTCTCGTTTGTATGGTACTGGAATGAATCCTACCTGACAGAGCTGTATGTGCAGGGACTTGCGACCAAGAGCAACTGGACGAATCTGGTTGTACAGCTGAAGAATTTTGACATGTCCTTTACTTCAAAGGCACAGACCGGAGACGTGGCTACGAGCCTGAACGAATCTGTCCGAATGGCAGCGACCGCGTTATCCATTTTACCATTACTTATCATGTATCTTGTGCTGCAGCGGCAGTTTGTAGAAAGTATTGACCGCGCAGGTATCACGGGAGAATAACAACTTGTCCAAGACCCCGATGGGGATGGAGATATACTCATACAAATTAAAGGAGGAGCGTATGAAGAAGAAATTAGTATCAGCATTGCTTGTGGCAACTATGGTAGTCGGACTTACTGCATGTGGAAACAGCACATCACAGAATACCGACGCAAACGGGGGCAACACAGCAGCATCATCTTCGGAGGATGGGGTAACAACAGAGAACATTACCCTGACCTACTGGCATTACGAGGATGAGACAACTATCAACCTTATGGCGGAGAAGTTCATGGAGAAATATCCAAACATCACGGTCGAGACAAAGCAGATCGCAGATATGTCCACTGACTTATCCGCAGCCGCTGCAGCAGGAACTTTCCCGGATGTTTTCTCCGGAACAGATTCTGATACAGCACTTGCTAATATGTATTGGGCTGACATCACCGATTATGTGGAGAATGACCCGGAGACAGCCAACCTCATGTCAACCATCGAGGAGTACGGTATCGGTAAGTTCGACACCGACCGCCGTTTCGCTATGCCGACATGGTTCCAGCCAAGCGCTATTTTCATCGACAAGAACGTAATCGAGAAGTTAAACCTTGAGATGCCTCGCACCGACTGGACCTGGGCAGAGATGATCCAGCTTATCAAGGACGCAACCGTGGATGACCGTTCCGGCATGAAATACTTCGGACTCGGCTATTACAACCGTCTGGATTCTCTTTACGGAATCGCTGCCTGCTCAAGCGCAGAGCGTGCGATCAAGGGTGAGTTCGGATTTGACGGAACCGACTTTGATCTTTCCTACTGGGCAATCGGAGAGCAGGAGTTCTCAGACTTGAAGCTTGCCGGATATGTAGCACCGCAGCAGAACACCCAGGAGATGGAGGACTGGTCCGGTGACTGGAGCACCTGGTTTGGAGCATCCGGACATGTAGCTGTTTTCTCAGAGGGCTTCTGGTCTTACATGAACCTGTGGGGAACCGATGGATATCAGGATACCTACGGACTTGACATTGTACCTTACGTTACACCGAATGTTGTTGATGAGAAAGAACACAACGTTATCGCAAACATGTACCTCGGTGGCGTATCTACCTCCTGCGAGCATCCTTATGAAGCATATCTGCTCTTAAAGTTCATGGGATGGGGAGTTGACGGATGGAATGCGCGTATGGACATCTACGAGGATGACTCCATCACAAATACTTCCGGTGTTCCGCTTAAAAACTCCAACATGCCGGTTCCGATGACCTTGGATGAGGGTGTATGGGCAAGATACCGCGCGATGTTCCCAACCGATGAAGAACATGCACAGTATTGGGATGACTACTTTGCTTCCATCGTAAGACCGGTGCCATACGGCTGGTACTCTATCGCCGGATACTGGAACTTCTGCGACCAGTATTTCAACAAGATCGGTATCCATGATCTCGTAGATCAGGGTAAGGCGAAGTCAGCAGACTATGCGGCAGAGGCTACCGAGCAGGCAAACTACTACCATGCAGAGGCAATGATCTCTTACTTCGGACCGACCGGATACAACGTACTTTCCGATGAGGAGCTTGCACAGTATCAGGCAGTAGTAGATTCATTCGCACAGTAATATGTAACTTGCAGGGGAAACCTGTAAAAATATTTTCCAGGCAGTGGGGACTGCCCGGGGTAAAAAGGAAAAGGAGAATTGTATGAAGAAGAAAATCGTAAGTGTGCTTCTTTCTGCTGCAATGGTAGCAACACTCGCTGCCGGATGCGGTAAGTCAGAGGAAACTGCAAACACACAGTCACCGTCAACCGAGGCAGAGACGACAACCGAGGAAGAGCCGAGCGAGGCACCAGCTGAGGAGCCAGCAGCAACAGAGGTAGAGGCTGAGGCGCTTCCAGATCCGGTTTACTACTACTCATTCGATGCGGCAGATGACAGCGACAGCATCAAGGTTGCATATCAGGATACCGATGCAACTCCGATCGTACAGACAAACGATGAAGCAAAAACTTATATTCCGGGTGTAAAGGGGGATGCAATCTATACCAACGGAGTAAAGGGCTATAAGCTTACCGATGTCAATGGCGTAGGCGATACCTACACCTTATCCTTCTGGATCTATGCAACAAGATTTGCAAACTATATGCCGACCATCCAGTTCGGACCGGATATGCATGGTGATGCGACCGGAGGACAGCACTATTTAAATATCACAAGAGCAGAGTGGGGTGCAGATGGTGCTGCAACCTTCCCATGTATCTGGGCTTATGATGAGTTAGACAATGCACTTTGGCCAAACTGGGCGCCGAACGATGCAAACGAGCACTTAAAAGAATGGGTGAACGTTACACTTGTTGTTGATGCAAACAATGTCAGCACTGACGGAACCATGCTGGTTGCAAACCTCTATGTAAACGGCGAGGAAGTAACCAAGACCGATTCTGACGGAAATATTGTTCCGATCAACGTTGTAAACGGATGTATGGCACAGTCCGACAACTTCGATTTCCTGATCGGAATCAACTACTGGGATTCTGTATTCAAGGGAGCCTTCGATGAGCTTTACATCTTCGATCAGGCACTTACTGCAGGTCAGGCACTTGCCCTCTACCAGATGGGCGATACCTCTGTGGCTTACGAGGAGCCGGAGCGTGTTGTTGATGTAGTTGCTTCCGATGATGCACTTTACACACTCGGAACTACCGATCTTACAGCTGCATTCTGGTCAGACTGGACAGCAACCACAGAACTTAAGGATGGCGATACCAAGGAAGTTGTTTTAAAGAACTACTCCGATGGAATCAATTCCTGGGATAACTTTGTAACCGTATTCACCAACGAGCCTTCCGATGCACATGTAGATCCGAACTCTGTTGCAACAGACGGACATACCGAGTGGGCAGTTACCCGTGCAGACCTCTTTAGCTGGGGTATTGACAATGAAAATGATTGTGAATACACCTGGAGCTGGGGCAACTGGGATACCTGGAGAACCTCTGTAATGGTTGATTCCGATGTTACTATGACCATCAATCGTTCAGGAAGCGACATCACCATCAACTACAATTTCGTAGACTACAACGGAACCGACAACACTGCAACCGCAGTTCTTCACACCGCGCTTACCGCAGAAGATCCTTGCTACTTCTTATTCACCAACGAGGCTTCTTATGTGGAGGTTAAGTCCATCAAGGATGCGATCGTGATCACTCCGGATGCAAATGCGATCGCTACCATCGGTAACTTAGAGTTCTCTAACGGCTGGTGGACAGACTGGACAGCAACCACAGAGCTTGCTGACGGCGCAACCAAGACCGTTAAGCTAAACAACTACTCCGATGGAGTAAACAACTGGGATAACTATGTAATCGGATTTATCAACGAGCCAAACGAGGCAGGCGTTGATCCGAACACCATCTCCGATGACCATGTAGAGTATGCAATGGTTCGTGCAGATGCGTATGGCTGGGACGATGCAGATTTCGCTTATGAGACCAGCTGGGGTGATGACTGGGCAACCTGGCTTGCAGCGATGAAGGATGCAGAGGTTACCTTAGTGATCTCAAGAAATGCTAATGTGATCACCATTGACGCAACGATCGTTGACCGCGATGGCAACACCATGACCAACAAGACAACTGTAACAAGCAATGTTCTTACAGATGGTCCTTGCTACTTCTTCATCACCGGTGAAGAGTGCTACCTTGAGATCCTTTCTATCGAGTAATCGATAAACGGACATATACGTTCGGGCAAAGAACTATAACTGCCCCGGGATGCGGATGCTATGCATCCTGGGGCTTATTGCTACCCGTAAATGCTTGCGGGCGGCAATAAGCCTCAGGAAAATTAAGACAGAGGGAGACAGATACCATGAAAAAAAGAATGCGCACATTAGTGATTGCGACAGCGGTGCTGACACTGACAGGAATTGGACAGACAAAGGCGTATGCCGAGCCTGCTACCTACACGAACACACAGAATGATGTGACGGTTACGCTGACCACCGGTAAATCGGATTATGAGGAGGGGGAGGAAGTTACCTACACCCTGACGATTGAGAACAACAGAAGAGGCTGGAATAGTGCGCAGACGAACCTGAAATATTCCAATTCGGGATTAAAGCCGGCGGCGGAGGATGCCATGCCGACACAGATCCCGCAGCTTAAGTCCGGGGAGCAGTGTACGATCACCGGCACGCTGATCGGAGAAAATGTCGAGGAGGGAACCTCGTTTCCGGCAGTGATCGAGGAAGAAAAAGAGACAACGGCGGATGTGGATACAAGCGGGGAGGAGGCTTCGGCGAGCACACAGGTGCTGGTCGCAGGAATCGTGCTTGTGATCGCGGCTGTTGTGATCCTTTTTTTTGTGTCGCGGAAGAAAAAGGGAAAGAAGGAAACAAAGACATTGATGTCGCTTCTGCTTCTGATGGCTTTTTCGGTATCACTTCTGGCAGGAATGAAAATGGAATGTGTGGCAGCGGATGCCGATTATGAGAGCGTGACGATACGTCCGTATGTGCAGTTTACCTACGGCGGGGAAGAAGTCATGGTGCGTGCGACGATCGACCTATCGATGGTGCAGCAGGTCATCAAGGTATCGACAGAGGATCGCGATATTGCAAAAACCATCTGCTGTCATGATCCTTCCATTTTCCGCGATTTTGACGGAACCTACTATGTATTTGGAAGCTTTCTAGCGGGTGGAACCTCCACCGACCTGCACGACTGGACCAGCATTGACCAGACGTTTCAGGCTACGTTTACCGACGAGGTGAAGGAGCAGATCCGCGCATGGAATAAGGATGATTCAGCGGGAAGCTGGAACAGCTACCTGTGGGCCCCGGATATCATTTACAATCCGACAATGAATAAATACTGCATGTATTTAAGCGCGAACGGCGACGACTGGAAATCCAACATTGTGCTGCTGACCTCCGACAAGGTGGACGGACCATACGAGTACGGCGGAACGGTCGTATACGGAGGCTTTAGCGATGAGGATTACGGACAGACGGATGCGCCGGTGGTGCTGGGCGAGGCAACGATCCCGGAGCGCTATGTGACAAACGGTGTCAAGAATAAGAAATGGGGAGATATGTATCCAAACTGCATCGATCCTTGTGTATTTTATGATGAAGATGGCAATCTCTGGATGTCCTACGGCTCCTGGTCGGGTGGAATCTTCATGCTGGCACTCGATGAGGCAAACGGGCTTCGCGATTACAGCGTAAGCTACGATACGGATATCCACTCCGATGCCTACTTTGGCAAGAAGATCGCGGGTGGAAGCTATGTATCCGGCGAGGCATCCTACATCCAGAAGATCGGGGATTACTACTTCCTGTTTATCTCTTATGGCAATCTGGAGGCGGCAGGCGGATACAATGTGCGCATCTTCCGCTCGGAGCGCCCGGATGGGGACTATGTGGATGAGCTTGGCGACACGCCATATTTTGACAGCTATATGTTTAACTACAATACCCCGATCGGAGAGCGGCTGTTTGGCGGATACAAGTGGCGCACGTTCAATGTCGGTCAGGTTGCGCAGGGGCATAATTCCGCGTTTGTGGATGAGGACGGCAAGGCGTATATCGTATTCCACACCAGAACCACGGACGGTACGGAAGGGCATTACGTCAAGGTACACCAGTTGTTCTTAAACGAGGACGGCTGGCTTGTGGCAGCACCGTACCACACGAACGGGGAGACGCTGGCGGATTCGGCAAACGCTGCGGACTTTGTCGGGGATTACGACCTGATCATCCACAGACTTGACATTGATTATGCAAATCTTGCGACCAACAAGCCGGAATTTATCACCTTAAATGCCGATGGAACGGTAAGTGGTGATTACGAGGGAAGCTGGTCGATAGCGGATAACACCTCCTACATCACGTTAAATATCAACGGAGATGTATATAAGGGTGTTGCACTTACCATGAAGATTGAAAACACAGCGGTAGAGACACAGGTATTTACTGCGGTTGGCGAAAATACCCAGGTTACGATATGGGGAAGCATGAGTATTGATTAGGAAAGCTGGTGTGTGATGGCAAAGCGGAGAAAACCGACAACAGAAGAATTACTGCACGGCGGATATAGGGAGCCTTTTTCAGGGCGGGATCTTGCAAAGGAGATCATATTTTGCAGCATTACGATGATTCTTGCCTTTTTGTGGGTGCTTGTCATGCTGCTGATCGTAAGCTTTGTGACCTTAAGCTATCTGAAGTTCCAGATCAAATGGATGATCGTGGCATCTGTGCTTGCCGCAGTCATTGCGGGAATCGTCTATGTGACCGCAGCCGTGAAGAAGTACCGGAAATATTACGGAAAATAAAGTATATACGTCGGGACGGAATATACAACGTATAAAGGAGTATGTGAAAATGGACAACAGACTAAAATTTAACGAGCCTTGGATCCTGCAGAGGGCAGATCCGTATGTGTATCTGCATGAGGATGGATGGTATTATTTTACGGCATCCGTGCCGGCATACGATGGAATCATCCTGCGGCGGTCAAAAAGCCTTGGCGGGCTTGCGGATGCGGAGGAGACCTACATCTGGCACAAGCATGAATCCGGTCCGATGAGCGAGCATATCTGGGCACCGGAGATTCACTATCTCTTTGGAAAATGGTATATCTATTTTGCGGGAGGGGAGAAGGAGGATGTATGGAAGATCCGCCCGTATGTGCTTGAATGTCAGGGGCAGGACCCGATGAACGATCCATGGAAGGAAATGGGCAAGATGCAAAGAGCAGCGGAGGATGAGTTTTCCTTCGAGGCATTCTCGCTGGATGCCACGGTATTTGAAAACAATGGGAACTGGTACTACATCTGGGCGGAAAAGGTCGGAGCCGGAAAGCAGATTTCAAACCTTTATATCGCACAGATGGAGAATGGCTATACCTTAAAGACAGTTCAAGAGCTGCTTACGACACCGGATTATGACTGGGAGCGCATTGGCTTCTGGGTCAACGAGGGACCGGGGATCATAAAGAAAAACGGCAAGATCTATATGACGTACTCCGCGAGCGAGACCGGAACCTGCTACTGCGTGGGAATGCTCTCCGTGGATGCGGATGCAGATCTGCTAGATCCGGCAAACTGGAAGAAGGAGCGCTACCCGGTGCTTGCAACGTGCAGCGAAAGGCAGATTTATGGACCGGGACACAATTCCTTTACGAAGGACGAACAGGGAAACGATATCATGGTATACCATGCGAGAACGGAGGCAGAGATCGTGGGGAATCCGCTGTACAATCCGAACCGGCATGCTATGCTTATGAAGGTAAAATGGGACAAAGACGACCAACCGGTTTTTGGCTATGAATGATTAAGGCGGCAGGTCAGAATTTTGGGAGAAAAGGAGCATTTGAGCTATGGCAAAACTGATCATCAACGAGGAGAACAAGCTGGGAACGATCGCACCGGAGATCTACGGACATTTTTCCGAGCATCTGGGACGGTGCATTTATGAGGGAATCTACGTCGGAGAACACTCTGACATCCCGAACGTGAACGGAATGCGCGTGGACGTTGTGGAGGCACTTAAGGAGCTGAAGGTTCCGGTACTGCGCTGGCCGGGCGGCTGCTTTGCGGATGAGTATCACTGGAAGGACGGAATCGGTCCAAAGGAAAGCAGAAAGAAGATGATCAACACACACTGGGGCGGTGTTGTGGAGGATAACAGCTTCGGAACACATGAGTTCATGGAGCTTTGCCGTCAGATCGGCTGTAAGACCTACATCAACGGCAATCTCGGAAGCGGAACGGTGCAGGAGATGTCCGAGTGGGTGGAATATATGACGTTTAACGGTGTTTCCCCGATGGCGGATCTGCGGGCGGCAAACGGCAGCAAGGAGCCGTGGACGGTAGACTTTTTCGGTGTCGGAAACGAAAACTGGGGCTGCGGCGGCAACATGACACCGGAATACTACGGCAATGAGTATCGCCGTTATCAGACCTATGTACGCAATTACGACCAGAATAAGCCGATCGCGAAGGTCTGCTGCGGTGCGAACGTGGACGACTACCACTGGACGGAGGGCGTTCTTAAGACGTGCTATGACCATACACCGAGAGAGTGTCACGGATTTATGGATTATCTGTCCTTACACTACTATGTACATCCGGAAGGATGGCAGATCAAGGGCAGTTCCACCGATTTCAATGAGGAGGGCTGGTACAAGACACTGAACAAGGCGTTGTATATGGAGACTTTGATCAAGGGACATGCTGCAATCATGGATCAGTACGATCCGGAGAAGAAGATCGGAATGAGCGTGGACGAGTGGGGAACCTGGTATACCTGTGAGCCGGGAACGAATCCGGGATTTTTATATCAGCAGAACACGGTGCGTGACGCGCTTGTAGCGGGGATCACGCTCAACATATTCAACAAGCATTGTGACCGTGTCAGGATGGCGGCGCTTGCACAGATGGTAAATGTATTGCAGTCGGTTCTTCTGACAGAAGGCAATCAGATGGTCAAGACACCGACCTATCATGTAATGCATATGTACCGCCACCACCAGGGAGCAACACTTCTGGATTCCTCTCTGACCAATGTTGAACCGATCGGACCGGACGAGTGGGTTGTCCCGAAGGTGACGGAATCCGTATCCGAAAATGAGCAGGGAATCATCACGATCACCTTAAACAACCTGTCGGTGGAGTCTGTGGAGAAGGTTGATATACAGTTTGCAAGAGGCGGCTATCAGGTCGTGGAGGCTCACATCGTAAGTGATGCGGATATGCATGCGCACAACACCTTTGAGACACCGGAGATTGTGACGGAAAAAGATTTTGCAGGCTGCGAAGCCGCACCGCACGGGCTTACCGTGACACTTCCGTGCAACAGCGTGGTGGAAATCCGCGTTGCAAGATAGATGGAGCGCATCTGTAAACAGTGTCTGCTTCGTGAGATGGCAGGGGCAGACGCTCTTATGATCGAAAAGTACAAAGAAGCGATTAAAAAGCAAGACCGGGTCTGTGAGGAAATCTATGAGAACCGGTTAGCTATATGCAAGCTCTGTGAAAAATTAAACGCAGGCACATGCGGTGCCTGCGGATGTTATGTGGAGCTTCGCGCGCTATCCCCGATGAGCCGCTGTCCGTATAAGAAATGGTAGGCAAAAGGAAAGCTTACGGCTCCTCCGGATGAATTGGTGCATAGTGGATGCTGACCTTGATGTCCTGTCCGTAATTGCCGAAGGTCTTTCCAAAGATGGTAAGTCCTCCGATATGCTCGGCATCATCATCAACGCTTAAACGGAAGCGGATGCCGCTGCGATAATCCAGATTAAAGCTGTTGATGGTAACATCGGAGATCTTAAGCCCGTCGATAAAGGTTCCCTTCTGGTTGATGACAAGGAGTTTTAACAGCCCGTACTGATTCCAGTTCGGATACCACCAGTCCGGTGTAAACAGACCCTTGACATCACCGAAATCACCAGGGGATGTCCATTTTCCGATGCGCACATCATTTAAGTAGAAGCTGATATCACTCGGCCAGTTGTTGTTGATGCCGGGAGCCTCGGAAGAGAGCTCTGCTGAGATTGTGATCTGCGTGATCTTCTGGGATGCCGGAATGAAGTTCGGGATCACATACTCGATATAACCCTTGGTAAACCAAAGAATGTCGGCATCGTAGCGATCCGGGTGCTCAAAGTAGCGTGCATCGTCTACCTCGCCGATGAGCGCCTTGGAGGAGGCAAGTCCACAGGTAGGACAGATCTTGTAGTTGGAGTAGTGACCGACCTGAAGCTCTGTGTTGTATACGTTGCCATATTCCTCCGGCTTGTCAAGATCGATCAGGATCTTGTCGAGATGGATGGAGCAGATCTTCTGGTTGCCGTGACCGGCAGATTCGCTGGAGGTCGTGATCAGACCACAGCTCTCAAGCTTTTTGATATGGCTGGTCAGCGCACCATTGGTAATGTTGAGGCGGGAAGCCAGCTCGTTCATATTCATATTGTTGTTCTCAAGAAGAAGATTCAAGATGTCTACGCGCATATCGGAGCCGAGCGCCTTAAAAAGCTCAAGCCCTTCGGAGAGCGATGTAATGTGTAACATATATAAGTACCCCCGTAAGTTTTTCTGTAATTTATTATAGTTAAATCAAATATTTACGTCAATAATCGGGATAATTTTATTTGTAAATGAAAAAATGCTCTTTTTTTGGCGTTTTGTGATTGTTATTGTTTGATAGTTATTGGACGACAATATATAATTTAAATAGAATTAAAATATTTTAGAATACATAAAACGTGAGGAGAAAACTATGAAAATCGGTGGATTTCATACGCCAACGCCAATACATGATCCGGCTGTATATGTGGGAGAAAACGATACCTATTACATTTTCGGTACACATATGGCCGCGGCGGAATCCAAGGATCTGAGATATTGGGAGAGCTTCGCGGAAGGCGTGAATGCGCAGAATCCGTTGTTTGATAATCTGTTTGACGACGAGATGGCGGCGTTTGCATATTGCGGCAGGTTTAACGGAAAAGAATACGCGGTATGGGCTCCTGATGTCTCATACAATCCTTACCTGAAAAAGTACGTCATGTATTTTTGCACATCCGGGTCTTATATCAAGTCCTGCATCTGTATGGCGACCGCCGATCAGGTAAAGGGACCGTATCACTTCGAGCGCATTTTGCTCTATTCCGGTTTTCAGGAGGCGGATATTGATCAGACAAATGTCCGGGAGCAGATCGGGGATGAGGACGTATCGGTCTATTTTAAAAAGGATGGTTCCTACAATAACTTAAGCTGGCCGAACTGCATCGACCCGAACCTGTTCCACGATAAGGAGGGCAGGCTGTGGATGGTGTATGGTTCCTGGTCGGGCGGCATCTTCCTGATCGAGATGGATGAAAAGACAGGGCTTCCAATCCATCCGAAGCGCGATGCCAGAAATCAGGTGGATGCGTACTTCGGGCGCAAGCTCTTAGGCGGCGGGCACAAGTCCATCGAGGGACCGTTTATCCTGTATGACGATGTTTCCGATTATTATTATCTGTTTGTCTCCTTCGGCTGGCTGGCGAGGGAGGGCGGCTACCAGATCCGTCTGTTCCGCTCAAAGAAGCTGGAGGGACCGTATGTGGATATGGAGGGAAAGACCTTCCGGAGAGTCAACCACCACGATCCTTATGGCTTGAAGCTGCTCGGAAATTATATATTTCCAAGCATGGAGTGTGGATACAAATCACCGGGACACAATAGTGCCTTCAAGGATCAGGATGGAAAGATCTACATTGTGTATCATCAGAGATTCGAGGGGGAGAGCGAGGTGCATGAGCCGCGAGTCCACCAGCTTTTTCGTACAGGAAACAACTGGCTTACCGTGTGTCCGTTCGCAACGGACGGGGAGATGCTCTGCCCGAAGAACTATCATGAGTCTGAGATATGCGGAACTTTCTATGTGGTGGAGCATGGACTGGATATCTCCAATGAGATCCACCGGCCGCTCCGCGTAGAGTTCACGCGGGGCGGGGAGATCCTTAAGCATCTCGATCAGAGTGCGAACCCGGAAAGCCCATTGAAGCTTGAAAGACCGTACGGTTATTATACGCTTGACGGAGAGAGTAAAATCACATTTTCCCTAAACGGTATCACCTATGAGGGTGTAATCGTGCAGCTAAACGATGAGGCAGGCAACCCGACGATGTGCATTACCGGAGTCGGGGAAAATCAAAGTGCCTGGGCGGTCAAGTATTTATAAAGAAAGCCAGCATAGAGACGGCTATGAGGTAAGATCAAGCTGGTGTACGGCAAGATCCATCTGCTGCATCGTGCCGGCAGTACCGTCCTCATACAAAAAGATACCGGTGCGCCGGATGACTGCGTTGGTGGAGTTGTCCGCACCCTTTAGTGCGAAGCCTGTGTCGCTGTTGCCAAGATAAATGGCACCGACACCGGCTTCTTTTAAGTCTACGAGGGTGCTGTTGCCGTTCTCGTCCATGCTCCAGATCTGAAGCTTGGAGAAGATCGGATCTGCCTCGTCGATCCAGCCGTTGCCGTCGGAATCGTAAGCCATGAGATCAGCAAAGCCGTTGCCGCTTTTGACACCGAACAGCTCGCTGCCGTCGTTGATGCTGCCATCTCCGTTTTTGTCGAATGCGAGATAGCCGCTGCCGGCACTTAGCTGTGAGATCTCCTCCTCCGTTCCGTCGGCGTCAAGATCAAAGAAGAAGGTCTGGTCGGAGACGGTGGCAGGGGAGGAGGTCAGGTTGATCACCAGCGGATCGCAGAGTACCGGCTGGGTATAATCAATGACCTCGGAGGTCGCTTCCGTAAAGGAACGCGACATGATCAGATTGAGATTGATGTCAAGAGAACGGCCGTCCGCCGTGTTGACGGTGCCAGCAGCGGAAAAGCTTGTCGTCTCGGATTCGGAATAGACAAAGCTTGTCTCATAGCGTGTAGTCTGCATGAGGGTAGTCTGGTTAGAAGACGAGGAGGCAGTGCTGCTCGTAAGGTCGTCAGTTGATGCGCCGCCAAAGAGCAGGCGGAACAGGTAGTCTAACATCTGACCGCGGATCTGACGGATCGTATCTGCCTGTTCAAGCGCAGAGTCATAGCTGACGCGCTTGGATGCCTGATAACGATCAACGAGATCGGTAAAGGAGTTGCTCTTATTTCCAGCCGCTTCAGTCTGGCTGGTTATGGCTGGCTGAGCAATCGTTTTTAAGATGGAAGTGGAGGACGAAGAAGTCGTCTGCTGCTGATAGCTTCGGTGGGAAGCCATGCCTAAATTGCTTGATTGAATAATCATAATTTCACCCCTTGCTGGGACGAAACCGATCATTTCTAAATGCATCCGTGTAAAAAGAAATAAAAGGACGGTAAACAAAAAAAGAAAGTCCATTTCTTTTTATGTTACCGTCCCTGGTTTGCCCGAAAAAATATTATGCGTTTGCCGGCCGGCAAAGCCGCTTACTATTATTATCGGACGAATTGGAAAATAGTTTAGCTGTTATAGTGGAACAAAACTTTTTTGACGTAGTTCTGCGTCTCCGTATAAGGAGGAATGCCGTTATACTTGGCAACTGCGCCGCTTCCTGCGTTGTACGCGGCTGCGGCAAGTGCGATATCGCCATCGTATTTGTCCAGAAGCCGGGAGATCAGCTTGGCACCGCCCATAATGTTCTCGTAGGCATCGTAAGGATTTTCCACACCAAGCTCTTTGGCGGTCTCTGGCATAAGCTGCATGACACCCATCGCTCCTGCAGAGCTGGTGCAGTTTGCGTTAAAGTCGGATTCGACAAGTGCGATACACTTGAGCAGCTTCAAATCCACCTCGTAGGTGGAGCTTGCCTCCTCGAAATATTCCTCAAGGGTATCGGAGCAGGAAAGCTCATCGCCCAAGGAAGTAGCAGCCGCTGTGCTGCCGGAGGCTGCATGCGTGTCAGAAACTGCACCGGACTGCGATGCGGTCGTATCGGAAGCGTCTGCTGTGGTGGCAGAAGCCGTTGCGGCTGCGTTGCGGCGGGCAGCATCCTCGGCACTTTCTACCTGAATGGAGGAGGTGTCCGACTTGTTGTTGCCGGTCAGTCCGGCCGGGGCGTTAAGTCCGAGTGATTTGGCAAGTGCAGAATCCAAAGAAAGTCCGTAGCCTCCGTTCTGGCGGATGGCATCGACAGCGGCATCCACCGTGACTGCGCGGACGGCATTTTTCTCTGCCTGATCCAGCTCGGTGCTTGCCAGAAGTGACTGCGCAGAGGCAAGTGCGTCAGAGAAGGAGACCTCAATATCCGAGGTGACATTGCCGGCACCTGCGGAGGAAGTGCTGTTTAAATAGGCTTCATCGATCGAAGATTGTATTCTGATACTCATGGGTATTTATCCTTTGTTTTGTACTTTTTATCAATTACGATACCATCATACCACAAAGTTTTTCATTTTTCACGAAAGACTTTAAAATCCCTTGAAATTCAAAGAAAATTGATGTAGCATGGTAACAGTTTAATGTTTAAAACTGCAAGGAGAAAAAGATGAAAAAGATACCGTTTGTGACAAAGCAGCAGATTGAAGAAATTGTAAAGACATATCCGACCCCGTTCCATATTTATGATGAGAAGGGAATCCGGCAGAACGCGAAGGCGGTCAAGGATGCATTTGCATGGAATAAGGGCTTCCGCGAGTATTTTGCGGTGAAGGCAACCCCGAATCCGTATATTCTTAAGATCTTACAGGATTACGACATGGGCTGTGACTGTTCTTCTTACACAGAGCTGATGCTTGCAAAGTCCTGCGGCTTTGACGGCGAGCATATCATGTTTTCCGCCAACGAGACACCGGCGGAGGAGTTTGCTTATGCAAATGAGCTTGGTGCGATCATCAATCTTGACGATTTTACCCATATCGATTATCTGGAAAAGACGATCGGCTACATCCCGGAGACGATCAGCTGCCGATATAATCCGGGCGGAGTATTTGAGCTTAGCAACGGCATCATGGACAACCCGGGAGATGCCAAGTACGGCATGACCAAGGAGCAGCTGATCGAGGGCTATAAGATCTTAAAGTCAAAGGGTGCGAAGAATTTCGGCATCCATGCATTTTTGGCAAGCAACACCGTGACGAACGAATACTATCCGGCACTTGCGCGTCAGCTGTTTGAACTGGTAGTTGAGCTTAAGGAAAAGACCGGATGCCATGTTACCTTTGTCAATCTCTCCGGTGGCGTGGGAATCCCTTATACGCCGGACAAGGAGCCGAATGATATCGGAATCATCGGTGCGGGTGTCCACAAGGCGTTCGATGAAGTGTTAGTACCGGCAGGAATGGGTGATGTTGCCATCTATTGTGAGATGGGACGCTTTATGCTCGGACCATACGGTGAGCTTGTGACACAGGCGATTCACGAGAAGCATACTTATAAGGAATACATCGGAGTGGATGCGTGTGCGGCAAACCTGATGCGCCCGGCAATCTATGGGGCATACCATCATCTGACCGTGCTCGGCAAGGAGGATGCACCGTGCGATCATGTGTATGATGTGGTCGGAAATCTTTGCGAGAACTGCGATAAGTTTGCGATCGACCGCAAGCTGCCGAAGATTGATATCGGGGATTACATCGTGATCCATGACACAGGAGCACACGGTTTTTCTATGGGATATAATTACAACGGGCGCTTGCGCTCCGCAGAGCTTCTTTTAAAAGAGGACGGAAGTGTCAGGCTGATCCGGCGCGCAGAGACACCGGAGGATTATTTTGCAACGTTCGACTGCTTTGATGACATCAAGATCAGTCGATAATATCAGGAGGATGAAATGAGCGAATACAGTATTAATACAAAATGCGTACAGGCAGGTTACACACCGGGAAATGGGGAGCCGAGACAGATCCCGATCATCCAGTCAACTACGTTCAAATACGATACCAGCGAGGATATGGGAAAATTATTTGATCTTGAAGCGGAGGGATATTTCTACACCAGACTGCAGAACCCGACCAACGACCATGTGGCAGCCAAGATTGCAGCATTAGAGGGAGGAACGGCAGCAATGCTGACCTCCTCCGGACAGGCAGCCAATTTCTTCGCGCTGTTTAACATCTGTGAGTGCGGCAGCCATATCGTAGCATCTTCTTCCATTTACGGAGGAACCTTTAACCTGATCTCTGTCACGATGGCAAAGATGGGAATTGAAGTGACATTTGTATCTCCGGACTGCACGGAGGACGAGCTAAACGCTGCATTTCAGGAGAACACCCGTGCCGTATTCGGCGAGACGATCGCTAACCCGGCACTTACTGTACTCGATATTGAAAAATTTGCAAAGGCAGCACATGCACACGGAGTACCGCTGATCGTGGACAATACGTTCCCGACTCCGGTCAACTGCCGCCCGATCGAGTGGGGCGCAGACATTGTCACCCATTCCACGACCAAATACATGGATGGACATGGAGCTGCAGTCGGCGGAGCGATTGTAGACAGCGGACGCTTTGACTGGATGGCTCATGCTGATAAATTTCCGGGACTTTGTACGCCGGACGAATCTTATCACGGAATCACCTATGCTGAGAGGTTCGGGAAAGAGGGCGCATTCATTACGAAGTGTACCTCACAGCTCATGCGTGACCTCGGATGCATCCAGTCACCACAGCATGCCTTTCTCCTAAATCTCGGACTGGAATCCTTACATGTCCGTATGCCGCGTCATGTGGAGAACGGACAGGCGGTGGCGGAGTTCCTGGAGAAGCATCCGAAGGTGACTAAGGTAAATTATCCGGGATTAAAGAGTGATCCATACTACGAAATCGCACAGAAGTATCTTCCAAACGGCGGCTGTGGTGTTGTTTCCTTCGAACTTGAGGGCGGAAGAAAAGCGGCAGAGAAGTTCATGAAGAATTTAAAGCTGGCTGCGATTGAGACACATGTAGCGGATGCCCGTACCTGCTGCTTAAATCCGGCAACCTCCACCCATCGCCAGATGAACGAGGAGCAGTTAAGAGAGGCAGGTGTTCCGGCAGGACTTGTCCGTATTTCCTGCGGACTTGAGGACAAGGAAGACCTGATTGCAGACCTTACGCAGGCGCTTGATGCAATTTAATGGATATGGAACGATGCAAGTGGTGCAATATAAAGAATCCTCTCTATATACAGTATCATGACACCGAGTGGGGAAAAGAGAGGCTTGATGATGCGTATTTATTTGAAATGCTGCTTTTAGAAAGCTTTCAGGCAGGGCTGTCCTGGGAATGTGTGCTGAACAAGCGGGAGAATTTTAAGGCGGCATTTGACGGTTTTGATGCGTATAAGATCGCGGCGTATGATGCGGCGAAACAGCAGGAGCTTGCCGAAGATGCCGGGATTATCCGCAACCGGAGAAAAATCGCGGCAGCAGTTACAAATGCAGCAGTATTCCTAAGAATCTGTGATGAGTGCGGCAGCTTTGAGGCATATCTGCGCCGCTTCTGGGATGGAAACACGATCTATGAGAATACGCTTACGCACTCGCCGCTTTCCGATGCAATCTCAAAGGATTTGCAGAAAAGAGGCATGAAGTTCGTCGGCACGACGATCATCTACTCGTATCTGCAGGCGACCGGCGTGATCAATTCCCATGAAGGGCGGTGCTTTCTGTATCGCTCGTAGGTTTGTCTGTGGAAGCGCGAGGATAGGAAGAATAGATTGGAACAAGTTTGCATAGGACACCGGGAGAGGTTTTTTACTATCCTATGCGTGGGGGAAAGAAATATTTCTTTATTTTTTAGGATAGTTGTATGGGAGGGCGTTTGCAATGAAGCAGGTTTATCCGGTAATATTCACACAACTAAAAGATGAAAAAATATGGTATTGATAGAAGTGCCAGATTTAGAAATCCTTACAGAAGGATTTGGCATGGCGGATACTGTGGATATGTCAAGAGATGCGATCGGGTTAAAAGGGATTTGTTTAGAGGATGAAAAAAAGAAAATTCCGCAACCGAAAACATTGGAAGAAATAGATATTTCTAAAGGAACATTCGCGGACGAAGGTGTTGGATGCCTATCACTTGTGGATATTGATTTTCAAGAGTACCGCCGAAAATCTGATAATAAAACGGTACGGAGAAATGTAACGCTTCCAAATTGGCTGAACTGTGAAGCGGAAAAAGCGCACATTAACGTGTCAAGAGTTTTGCAGGAAGCTTTAATGATGCGGTTAGGTGTTTCAAAGTGAGGAAAGCATCACATTGACAGAGTTGTTGTAAAATATACAAATGGGATTATAGTGGATGATTTTGTTATAAGTGGGTATACGGAAACTCTGGTCATGATGTGTTCGGCAAGCGAAAATTATGGATATGAGTAGTAATGAATAACCGTCTACATAGCGTAGGCGGTTATTTATTATGGAAAAAAAGCATATATAATTTCGGTAAAGGAAGATAGTTTTGATTAACTTATGGATATATGAATATGGCGGGAAAATCAAGAGTGTTGGTAAGGAGGGAAACTCATATATTGGCGCAACATAGGAAGTTACAGATGAGGAAGAATGCGGAAAAGGGAAATTTTAGAAGATCGGAATTATGGTTGAATGTGATGGAGCACTGGGGATTCAACCACGAATACATTACACTATGCAGGTAAACAGAATGACATGAAGCTTGTAGATCATCTTATAAATGCAAAGCTCAATATATGTGCTGGAACAGCCTATGGGATAAATGAAATATTTGAGAAGTGAAAGCGGTCGGGGAGCACGCACCCAATATACAGATTAAGGCAGAGCAGATTGCTCTGGTTTACCTAGCTTTTAAGTTTTAGGAACAAATAACATAACCAAGCGATCATTTTAATACCTCCTACTAGCTAGTATATGCAGAGGGGATGATTCACTTGACAGATGGAAAAGTCTACAAAAAACGCATATTGATAATTGAATACTAACGATCAGTTTGCTAATATATTTATATTATTACAAATTCGGAGAAGAAAATATGCTTACAATGTTTCTAATGCTAGTGGTTATTGCGATAGTTGTGGCAGGACTGTTTTATATTTATTTTAAACATATAAATTTAAAAGACTCTACAGCAAGGAAAATTGAAATATGTGGATACTACATATTGGTAATTCTTCTCATATGGGAGTTTGGAATCAAGAATATTGCAATGAACGAATATTATAATTTGGATCTTAGTGTGATTAAGGAAAAAATTAATTATATTTTTTTGGAAATTCAAAATTTAAGTTTGGGATTTTCAGTAGATAGTTTGTATGAACAGTATGGAACAATAGAAGATGGCAGCGATTATGTTAATATGCAAATGCATTTTGTGGATGTTGCAGAATTGATAATGCAGGTTTTGAGCGCGCTGTTTATAGCAATAGGACGATTTCAAGAACTTCGGAAAAAGAAAAAATAGGACAATACCAACCGTCGATATTTGATGGTTGGTATTTTTTGCAAAGTGAGGGGAAAATGTATATGGAAGAACAAGAAGTGTAAGAATGCGAGGAATCCGAAACGTAAAGCTGTACATTTTTAAGATGGATATTTCGAGATGGTGGAGTGGATAGAGCCGGAGCTGATCATATTTTATGGCAGAGTTCCGGAGGAGTGTAGAGAAAAATTGTGAAGGTAAACTCTTTTGGTGGAAAGTGGTGTAAGGAGCGATCAAGTGGGTGGCAGGGGAGTCAGTAGTGAATTGGGTAAGAACCAATATGGGAGTCAGTATGATACAGTGTTAGAATATGAAAATATTAAGTTTGTCACAAATGCGGTTGAAAATTATGAACCACTGATGGAAACGATGGCTCTAGGAAGGATACATGTTCAAGTGGGTGGAGAAGAAATTGTTCGAATCGTATTTATGGGCGAAAAAAATACTCCCTTTTTACAAATGTGTGTCTAATGCATAATCCCTTATAATTATTCGCTTTTACTACTTTTATACATTTTCTATTCATTTTTCCATAATGGGGAGCTTATTTTTTGATAAGTTGTCGTGCAATTTATTAGAATGGAATTTTTGAAAGGCTACTTCACTTGGATGGTGAGGTAGCCCTTGATTTAATGATAGTCCCTATACAAACTACGAGCCAATTTATACATTTCCACTTGCTCTGAAACTTCTTCTATTTGTTCGTCATTTAATTCGCTTAAGTACTTTTCTTGCTGAGCTAATGTAAACAATCCACTTTTCCTGTAATCGCACATGTTTTGTACAAGCTTCAATAATTTTACTATCCTATATTTATCAGCTTCTTCTAATGTACTCTTTCTATAAATTTTCTGCATCTCCACATTGTAATTATATGCTGGAACCATATCCGAATCTGTATCACTTGATAAACAAGATTGACCTCCGAGTATTACCATATGGTCTTTTGCGTCACTGGGATTCCAATAAATGTATAAAAAGTTTGGTAATTTGTTTATTTCTTTGATGATCTGTGACACTGTCATAATGTGTATCCCCTTTAATATTTGTCTGTATATGATGTGTTCTCAATACCTTTATTGTTGAGGTTGGAAACCATTTTGTCTAAACGTGCTTTCCAGAATGTCTTAAACCATGTGGTATCTCCAAACCATTTTACAATAGTTGGGCTGACTGCATAATAACATTTGATGAATAATCTACCATACCATGTGACATCTAAGGTGTAATCTCTGAATCGTCTGAGTGTCCATACCTCTGGACAATCGTATGAACCATACACACAGGTAGCCACATAACAGCCGCCCTGTATTTCCTTATTTCTGTTGATTGTTTCTTGTGGTTCATAGTCTGGGTCAATTTCTTTAATCTTTTTACACATATTATCATACAAGTCCATGTATGTCTGATGAACTTGCTGATTCGGCTTAATTTCTGATTTCTGTTCTGCTTCTAAAAGCTGTCCAGGATTGATAATTCCAGATACATACTGTCTTTGCTTACATATCTCCACGCAACATAAACAAACAAATTTCATGCTTTCCTTGTGCTGGAACTCTGCATTTTCAAGCTTTCTAACATCTTCATCCTCAGTTATTGTAATAATAAATAAGAATATCTTTATTATTCTGGCAAGTCTTTCCCATAACTCTGGTGCTGAATTTTGTAATTTCCAGAACTCATTGTAATGTGCCTGTACTGCTTGATACAGAGCCACAGCCGCTCCATACAGTGTACCAGCCGCCTTTGCTATAAACTCATTTATGTCATCAGCCGTTGCACCCTGTTCTTTTTTCTTATTCTCTATTGCCTTACTGACATAGCCTATAAACTCATCTGACTTGATATCTCCAAGCTTAGATCCATATAATGCACATACACCTTTTCCTAAGAGTGCATCGCAGTTTGTAGGCTGTGCCTCCAGAACTCTAGAATAGTAGTCCTTTGCTTCATCATAATTTCCAATATCACGAGCGTTCTGGGCTAATACGATTAAGTTATCAACATTTGCTCCCATGATATTGATATTTGCACCAGCAAAATTATTATTGTTGGTAATGTATGTTGTATACTGGTTGATTGCCTTCTCTGTTATAAAAGCTGTTCCACAATACTTGCATACTCCAGCTTCATGTGTGTCATCTACCTCTATCTTTGCTCCACACTGTGTACATATTGCAGGTACTAATGCCATAATAGAATCCCCCTTGTCATTTGATAGTTACATTTTACCACATGACAAAGGGGATTGGTATTGTTATTTTCTTTCTTTGATAACTGATTCTATGATATTTATTTCTTCATCGGTGAGGTTATATTTCTTATAAAGCTCTTCATCGGTGAATATGTGGTCAAAGGCTTCCTGTTCAGGTATATATCTATAAAAACTGTTATTTATGGTGTTAGCTTCTATACCGCAATAGAATAAAAATGCCACCAATTTAGTTTTCATATAACTTTTAAATGATATTGCCTCATCCTCTGTATCAAAATATCTTATAACTGGATAACTTCCTTTTGGAACTTGATATGGTTTAATTATATTGTAATCAACAATACCTAATGTTTTATTGTTAGTTTTATCAAATGCTATCCAGTACCCAACCATAGTTGCATTTGATATTTTATATTTATCCAATTTATAGTTAGTAGTTAATTTGTTTATATCTATGTAACCTGTAACTTTATTTCCGCCAATCATTTCTATATAGTTATCATTCACTCGATTTACTTCACCATTATATTTTAAGTCACTATATCTAATATAATCTTCAAGATTTTTTTCTATGCTTATGTTATTATTCATAGCTTTTGATATAACGTCTTTATGAATTTGGGATAGCAATACATAATCAGCCGATGTATATGACTCCCACTCAAACGATTTATTGCTACACTTTCCAGTAATTATTTTCATTGAATGCTTTTCTTTATCCATCAGATAGTAGCTTATGCCATCATGCTCCCAAATATCAAATATATCTCTACTATATTTGTAGTAAACAATCTTATTCATGTATGGAACTATTTCTTTTCTGAACTGCTCATTCTTTGCTCCACCTTTGGCTTGCCATTTTGCTGGGGTTATCCAACAATCATATTTACTTGCTAATGTATGACCCAAGGTAACAAAGTCAAGGTATATATCATTATTGTATGGTGGGTTGCCGATGACTACATCAAATTTCATTTGTCCGAACTCCTTTTTCATTTCATCTATTAACATCTTATGATTGTTATTTAGGCAAGCTGTCTTGTATTGGTCAAATGCCCCAAAACATAAGATATGTGGGTTATCTACTTTGAGTGTGCCATAAACTGCTCTTACTGAATACATTTGACATTGACCATTCGGAGCTATGCCATATAGCTGATTATTGGTGATATATTTATATCTTTCTTTGTCATCTGGAAATGATTCAATCATTGCTTTGCTGTTCATAAGTTTTTCTCTTATGCTTGTCAGAAAAATTCCACTCTTACAACAAATGTCTAAGAACTTACTTTCTGGTATGAATACCTCATCCGGCAATAGTGCCACCATGTCTTTTGCTATATTAGCTGGGGTTACTATTGAGGTGTTGTTGCCACAGTCAATATTGATTCGTTCTAACCCTAACATTTTCATTATCTTAGGATACGGGTCTATGTATACTTTACTTTCCATAAAAAGTTCCTTTCAAAAAATAAATTATATTTTCTATATTGAGGTGTTGAAAAAATGGCTCATAGACATTA
>CAKRCS010000018.1 GCA_934307695.1 uncultured Agathobacter sp.
TGCAAAAGGTACATTGCATCTGTCCACGTATCCGGCGATACATACACACCATGAGCAGCTTGTTCTAATCCTCGTTCTTTTATATAAGAATAAAATACAGGCTTACTAATTCCATTATCTATAACTTGAAAGGTCTGAATTATTCCTCCATATTCATTCAGCAATAAATCTAATTGTTCAAACTGAGTCATATACATTCTCCTTTCATACTAATATAATAATTCATATTAGTATGAAAGTAAATAAATTTTAAAAATCATGACAACAATTTGCTTAGGAAAGGATGTGCAGGAACTGTTAGGACACTCAGATGTCAGTACCACCATGAATGTCTATGCACACTCTACAAGAAAAGCCAAGCGGGAATCTGCAAGGTTACTTGATAAAGTGGCAGGCAATGACTAAATAAAACTTTCCCTTATTTCCCTTACGATTATCTCATAAGGGCAAAAATAAGGGAAAATACATATCATTTCACTAATGAATGGGCTGAAAATCCTGTAAAATAGGGAAAGTTAGAAAGATATTTCTGCAAACTTGAATTTTCTTAATTCTACAGGCTGGAAGTTATCAGTCTGTTTCATCTTTTTTATATATGTCGCCGTCCCATGCACAATATCCAGCGATATATTCATAATCAGGATATTCTTCTATCTCATATAATTTTCTTCCACTATCAGATGTACAAATTACCACATTTGATATTTTATAATTTTCCAGTTTCGAAGTTTGAGAATATCTTACTCCATTAAGATATATATAATCACCTTTTTCAATTGCCTCATTTTTATAACTTTTATTGTGTGCAAAATAATATCGACCACAAATAAAAATAACAATAATTGTAAGCAAAATAATAATTAATGCTATTGATTTCTTTTTATTTACTATCATTCTCTTATTTCTTTATTTCCTTATCGTACATCCTTTTCGAGTATATGACTGCCACAATCGTTGCCAATATCAAATAGATCAGCATAAAAATTGTGCCGGTCATTCCGCTTGTATACACGGTTGTGATGATCGTCAATAACCCGGCGACGATAATACATATCGCGGCAAAGCGGTTGCTTTTCTGCCATGTATTGTCGTTGTGCATACTCCAGACCGTCCGGAGCCCCACTACTGCATTTCGTTTTGCTTTTGTCATATAGTTTCCTACCACGATAAACATGATGCCGCATAAAATGCAGGAAACCTTTGCGATATCAATCGTTGCCTGCGAACCGCCGGCGTTTGCCTGTATCCATGAAGAGTAGAGGATAAAATAATGCATAATGCCGAACATCACCGCCTGCGAAATTCCTACCACGCACAATACTTTTGCGGAAGATCTGGCTTCCATCTGTTCTTTTTCCGTTTCCGCTTTTATTGATTTCTTTTCAAAAAGGCGGATCAGCAGATGCCAGAATAGCGTAATTAGCAAAATGCTTATCGGGAAAATAAGGCTCTCCGTCTTGCTTCCCCATCTGTCGGTGTTTCCCTCCAGATCATGATGCATAGGTATGACATCCGGCATAAATTGCAGAACGATACTTGTGACTACGAGCGGAATCATTGCCGCTACCCACATTAGTTTTTTCATTGCTTTTTCCCTCCAAACTGATTAACCCACATAATTAGCTCGTCAAAAACTGTCGTATTGATTTCATAGTAAACATAGTTCTTCTCTTTATATTCAGATACGAGATCCGCGCTCTTTAGCAGTTTCAAATGATAGGAAAGTGCCGCCGGTGTGATCTGCAATTTTTCCGCGATCTCCCCGGCATTCAACCGTCCGTCCTTTAACATCGTAAGGATCTCTCTTCTCTGGCTGTCTGCCAGCACCTTAAAAATATTTGTTTCTCCCATAGCTTTTACCTATTTAAAATTTTCTTTAAATAGATATTAGCATATATTTTTATTGCACACAAGAGCTATTTAAGATTTTCGTATAAAGATTAGGGTGTCAAAAGACGGTTCAAAACTTAATGACTGATAAATTGCACAAAGTTGAACCTTTTTTGTGACTTTGGGAGAAAATTAGTAAATCTTAATCTGCCTGTCAATGCATAGTGTTTTGCTGCCATGGACGGCAGCAAAAGTCTTAACGCCCCATGGACGGGGCGTTTAAGGCGTACACGTCCCTCTGATATAACCTAACTCAGGCAGACTTAGATTTTCTTATTTTCGGACATCGGAGCAAAACAAGGTTCAGCTTTAGGCAATTTACCAATTCTAAAACGTAAAACCGCCTTTTGACACCCTAATCGTATAAAGTAAAAATCAGGCGCTTATAAAAGCGCCTGATAAATATCTCTTTTGCTGACACCGCGGTCTTTTGCCACAAGCTTCATTGCTTCCTTGCGGTCGATGCCCTGCTCCTCGTAGTGTGCCATGTGTTCTTGTATAGACAGGCTTTCCCAGCTTGCCTGCTCCTCGCGTTTTAGCTCCTCGCGCGAGCGTCCGCAGATGATCAGGACGTACTCGCCGCGCGGCTCGTTTTCTTCACAGTACGACAGCAGCGCCGAAAACGTGGTCTGCATCTTTGTCTCGTGCTTTTTCGTGAGCTCCTTACAAACGGTGAGCTCGCGGTCTCCGAGTGCTTCAAGAAGCTCTGTGACCGTTTTTACCAGATGGTGCGGGGCTTCATACAGAATGATCGTGCGTGTCTCGTTCTTTAGTTCTTCAAGAACTGCTGCCCGCTCCTTCTTGTCTCTCGGCAAAAAGGCTTCAAATGCGAATCGCCGCGTCGGTCTGCCCGACATGGTAAGTGCCGTGATGCAGGCTGCCGCGCCCGGAAGTGAAGTGACCGGAACGCCTTCCTCGTAGCAGATGCGGACGATATCCTCACCCGGATCGGAGATACCCGGTGTGCCTGCGTCCGTGATAAGGGCGATGTTCTGCCCCTCCTTCAGCCTGGCAACCAGTTGATATGCCTTGTCGATCTTGTTGAACTCATGGTAGCTGGTCATCGGAGTCTTGATCTCGAAATGATTGAGCAGCTTGATGGAATTTCTGGTGTCCTCCGCTGCGATCAGATCCACTTCCTTTAAGGTGCGCAGCACGCGGAACGTGATGTCCTCCAGATTTCCGATCGGTGTCGCGCACAGATATAATGTTCCTGACATATCTTCCTCCTGACTCATACTGCATTTAAAATTAACGATATGTACTAATACCCATAAATATCATATATCTCGTCCGTGTACACGCCCGGCTCCTTGTATACGATCAGCGGTTTTTCCACGGTAAGGCGGGATCTGCCGC
Source organism: uncultured Agathobacter sp. (assembly GCA_934307695.1). Lineage (GTDB taxonomy): Bacteria > Bacillota > Clostridia > Lachnospirales > Lachnospiraceae > Roseburia. The sequence continues at coordinate 3,250 of CAKRCS010000018.1, forward strand.
CGCGCAGTCCCTCTATGAGTACCATGTTTGGCTCCTTATCGACAAAGGGGTACACCAGCTTCATGCGTTTTGGCTCGATGTGGTACTCGATCATCTTTGAAAATATCTCGGCAAGCCTAAATGGGCGGTGAACCATGTAAAAACGCCCCTGCGGCTTCAGCAGGCGGGCGCTCTCCCGCAAAATGTCGTCCAGATCGCAGAGGATCTCATGGCGGGCGATCGCTTTTGCATCCTTGGGGTTGGAGATTCCGTGCTGTCCGATCATGTACGGCGGGTTGGTCGTCACAACCTCAAAGGAAGAGGCACCAAATATACTTGATGCCTCCTTGATGTCGCCTGTTACAATATTGATCCGTTCGGTAAGCCCGTTGAGCTTCACGCTGCGCTCTGCCATGTCAGCGCTCTCCGGCTGGATCTCAAGCCCGGTAAAATGCTCTCCTTTTGTCTTTGCTTCAAGGAGGATTGGGATGATACCGGTTCCCGTTCCAAGATCAAGTACATGCTCCCCCGGCTTAACACTGGCAAATCCGGAGAGGAGTACCGCATCCATTCCGAAGCAGAAGCGCCCCGGATCCTGAATGATCCGATAGTGATTTCTCTGCAGATCGTCTACCCGCTCATGCGGGAGCACAAGTGCATCCTGTTCCATCCAAATTCTCCTGTCTTACTGTTTCTCGCCTGCGCCGCCATTGTTGCCGCGCTCGTTGCGATTGTAGCCTCTGCGCTCCCCACGGTTGTTGTCCGCGCCGTTGCTGCCGCGATCACCGCGGTTATTCTCTGCGCCGTTGTTGCCGCGATCGCCACGCTCCCCGCGGTTGTTATTGCGGTTTCTGCGGTTGCGCTGCGGGCGCTGTTCTCTCTGTTCCTTCTGCTCCGGCTCGTCGAGGATGTCTTCCTCCTTATCCTCCTCAAGGCCTTCCAGCTCTTTCATCTCTTCCTTGGTCAGCTTGTAGTCCTTGCGTCTGCGAGTCTTAAAGCGGAGGTCGTCCACCTTGTATTCCTTAAGCTCCTTCTCGTCCCCATTGTCAACGACAACCTTTACCAGCTGGCGCAGCACGTTCACTCCGGTGACTTCGCCCTTGGTTCCGTCATTGGCGGTAACGTAGTCGCCGATGGATGGCAGGCGGCTGTTTAAATACTCGTAAGTCTCCTGCTCGTTCTTTAAGCAGCACATCAGTCGACCGCACACACCGGAAATCTTCGTCGGGTTCAGGGAAAGGTTCTGCTCCTTTGCCATCTTGATGGATACCGGGACAAAATCGGCCAGATAGGTGGCACAGCACAGCGGACGACCGCAGATTCCAACGCCGCCCATCAGCTTTGTCTCATCACGCACGCCGATCTGGCGCAGCTCGATACGGGTGCGGAACACTGCTGCAAGGTCTTTTACCAGCTCACGGAAATCGACTCTTCCGTCTGCGGTAAAATAGAACAGCAGCTTGTTGTTATCGAAGGTGTACTCCGCTCCCACCAGCTTCATCTGCAGATCATGCTTTAAGATCTTCTCCTTACAGATCGCAAATGCTTCTTTTTCACGCTCACGGTTCTTCTCATACACGCGCTCGTCGTCGTCCGTTGCGATACGGATAACCGGCTTAAGTGGCTGGATCACCTTGTCGTCCTCCACTTCCTTCGGCGGGATCAGTACCGTTCCAAGCTCCACGCCTCTTGCGGTCTCAACGATTACATGCATGCTCATTTCCAGATCCAGATCCGCAGGATCGAAATAATAGATCTTTCCTGCCTGGCGGAAACGTACTCCAACTACTTTTATCATATTATCAATTCTCCTTAATTGTCAGTAACAGCAATTCGATAACAAGGTCAAAATTAACGTTTGCCTGTATGCGCACCTTCGCCTTTTCAAGCGCCTCAAGGATTGTCTCAATCCCCTGATAGGATCTTTGTGCTGCCTGATTTTTTATGTCATAGACTTCATCCTTGAAAATGAGTCCGTTCACATCGCCTGTTGCCTTAAAGTATAACACATCACGGAACCAGACCATCATCAGATCAAAGTAATCCTCGATCTGGAGCTTAAAGTCACTGATCTGCCTGACCGCTGAGCCCATCTCGTAAAAATCGATATCCGAGAGGCGCTTCATCAGCTGTACGACCGCGCTCTTTAACTCGTTAAAGTCGTCGGACGATACAAGCTGGATTGCTTTTCCGACATTGCCCTGTGCAAACGCGGTGCATACATCCGCATAGTAATCCGGGATGTGATAGTTCTCCAGCAGAAATCTGCGGATCTCCTCGTCCGGAACCGCCTTGATGTCAAGGGTGATGCAGCGTGAACGGATCGTCTGCAGAAACTTATCCGCGTTGGTGGTCAAAAGCAAAATGATTCCATACGCCGGCGGCTCCTCAATCGTCTTAAGAAGCGCATTCTGCGCCTGCGGGTTCATCTTCTCCGCCTCGTCCACAATGTAGATCTTGTATTTGCTGCTGTACGGCTTGATCACAATGTCGTTGTTGAGCTGGTCACGGATGTCATCAACGCCGATGATATTCGGCTTTTCATGCGTGACATAGATGATATCCGGCTGGTTGCGCCCAACCGCCTGCTTGCAGGAATGGCATTCCATGCAGCCATCCGCTCCGCCCTTTTCACACTGTAATGCCATCGCGAATGCCTCCGCCAGCATCATTTTCCCGGACTCCTTCGGTCCGTTGATGATATAGGCATGGGACACTTTATCCATCGTGATCGCATTCTGCAAATGCGCAATGATCTGTTCGTGACCTACGATTTGTCCAAATCCCGGCATAATATACTCCTTCTGCGGCGCAATACTCTAGGTTAAAATATCCAGAAGCAATCCCCGGATCTCCCCGATCTTCGCGAGGATCGAGATGTGATCCTTCTCATCGCTGACAAGCGCCTGTGCCAGCTCATCGAGATTGCTGTCGATCAGCTTGACGATACCATATACACGGTGGCGGCCTTTGCGATCAAGGAAGTTCTCACGGGAAAACTTGTGGGAACGGTACACCACCTCGTTCAAAAAGTCCTTGATCAAAGCCCGGTAGTGCTTCATATCGCGGATGTCCATGTGCTCCGCGATGCGGTTGCCCTGCACGGTGATGTCCTGCATGAGCGCATCCACCTTTGCCTGCAGCTCCGCGTCTGTGATGGCACTGGAGAGTGTAAATTTGAACGATCCGTCATCCGCTACCGGCTTTTGTGTCTCCGTAACCTGATTGACGGCGCCCACATCACCGACTCTGATTGGCATCGGCTTCTACCTCCTGTCTGATGTATGCCTCGACCTTCTCAATGGTATCTGAAAGGCTGGTATTCTCAAAACGTATATCGATATGGTCTGCCTGTAATTTATCCTCGGAAAAATCCGCATCGTCCGCAAGAAACCGCCGGCACATCTCCGCATACTTCGGTGTGTCCTGTGTCCGCTCACGCCCGATCGCCCGGATCAGCCGCTCGCCGTCCTCCACCTCTATATAAATAGGAAGCACCCGCTCCGCTCCAAAATAGTCACGGATTTTTTCATACATGGCAAGTGTCCCGATCAGCAGATAGCTGTTATCTGCAAGCCGGATCTGTTCGTCGTAAACGGTAAAATACTTCCACACGCCGTACACGGTATTGTAGGCGCGAAGCTCAATGATCCTGCCCTCCGCCTCCAGACGGCTCACATCCGCCTCCGTGCAGAAAAAATATTCCCTTCCGTTCTCCTCCCCCTCCCGGATCGGGCGGGTCGTATAAGGAATCAGCTTCTTTACAGGTGCCTTTCCCCGCGCAAAAAGCTCGTTGTAGATTGAATCCTTTCCGGTCGAACTTTTTCCGATCAGACAAAATATCTTTCCCATAATGTTTGTTATCCTTTTAGTATAATATAGTCGTGAAAAAATGACAACTTTTACTTCATAACTGCTGCCTGTTCATCCGGCAAAAGTCCATGCACGGTAAAGCCGCTTTCAAGGCACAGGCAGATGTCCCTGACTGCTTTTTCCGTGATGCGTTCCCCCGGTGCGAGCAGCGGGATTCCCGGCGGGTACAGATAAATATAGTCTGATACGATGCGCCCGGTGGCGTTCTTAAGCTCCACCGCCTCCTGCGCGCTGTCGAGCGCTTCCGCGATCGTGCAGACCTGCTCCTGCGGGGTGTATAGCTGCACAAACTGAGAAACATTCTCAGAAGTGGAGGCTGCGGTCACGCTGCTCTGAGTGATTTCACCGGCTGTACTCTCCTGTGAAGGCTGCGTATGATCCGCCGGATGCGCTGTTTGCCCGGCAGAAAGCCTCTCATCGATCTCCAAAAGCGCCGCCTCCAGACGTTCAAAGCCATCGTCCGTATCCATAAGGCTTGTCATCGCAAGCACATAATTGCCTGCTGCCATCTCCATCTGCAGCCCGTAGTCCTGCAAAAGCATGTCATACAGCGCTTTTCCGGTGATCCCGGCATTCCCGGTATAGAGCAACAGCTTCGAGGCATCGAAGCCGAACGCCTGCTTCTTGGAAAAATCCGCTCTTCCGATCAATTTAAGCCGCCGCAATGCCGCCATGCGGCTGCCGAACCGATCCAGCCGCTCCCAGAACCGGCACAGCTCCTGTGCGCCCGACTCCCGCATATAGCGGATGCAGCGCTCCATCCCCGCCATCAGGATATAGGACGGCGAGCTCGTCTCGTATATATCAAGGAACTGCTCTACGCGCTTTTGTGGCACGCGGTCGCTGCACACATGCAAAAGCGCCGTCTGCGTATAGGACGGCAGTGTCTTATGAAGGCTCTGCACCACAAGGTCTGCGCCGCAGTGGACTGCGCTGTCCGGAAACACCTCAGCCTCCGTCAGTCCGAAGTGTGCGCCGTGCGCCTCGTCAACGATGAGCGGAATGCCGTGCGCGTGTACAAGCTCCGCTATACGCGCGATGTCCGATACGACACCCTCGTAGGTCGGGGAGGTCAGCAGCACCGCATCCACATCCGGGTGCTGCGAAAGCTCTTTTTCAATCTGCTCCGGTGTGACCGCGCAGGCGATCCCATACGCATTGATCTTCGGGTACACATAATGAGCGGTCAGCTCCTGCATATAGATCCCATGGTATACCGCCTTGTGGCAGTTGCGCGCCACCAGTATGCTGCTCCTTCTGCGGCACGCGGCTCCGATCGCCGCGAGCAGACCGCAGGTGCTTCCGTTGACCAGATAATATGCCTGTCTGGAACCATACAGCTCTGCCGCACGCTCCTGCGCGTCCTTTAGGACTTCCTCCGCGTGGTGCAGATTGTCAAAGCCATCGATCTCTGTGATGTCGATCGTGTATGGATCGGCAGCAGTGCGCCATTTGCGCTTATGCCCCGGCATGTGGAACGGATAGATATTCGATTGTGCGTATTCCTCTAATCTGCGGTCTAACATTTGTCCTCTTTCTATTGTCTATCCCAGAAAAACTATCCCAGAAACCGGGACAGCTCCGGCATCCAGTCGTCAAAAAATACCTCTTTGCGGCATACCGCGCCCCACACCGGCTTTGCAAACCGCATAATGCGATCCAGCACATCCTCCCACGGCTCATTTTCCCCGCCGTTTCTTCGCTCGTACTGCTCCCAGCGCTTGCGCATATACGCATACTCCCGGTAGCCCGCAAGCTGCTCAAGACGCTTTTCGCGGAACTGTCTCGGCTCCGCAGCCGCGCGCTCCTCCAGCATCTCCATGATGTGCCGCCCGTTGATCGGCTCGGTCTTTAAGATCTGGTTGACCCGCGCATACGCTCCCATATCCGGGATCAGCTCCAGCAGCTTCATTATATTATAGAAGTCCTCCGCCAGCCGGTTCTCCGCGGAGTATACATAGACGGTAAGCGGCTGTCCGTTCTCGGACGACAGCAGGATCTCCTTCTGCTCCGGGACAATGCCCTTTTTCTGCAATGGAAAAACCCGCACGGCAACCGGTATGCGCATCCCGCGGTACACGATCTCCGGTATCCACAGCAGTCCGTCGCCTTCCCTTCGGCAGGGTACAGCCAGCTCTATCGGTGCCGTCTCAAACAGTTCCTTCTGCAGCTGTCCGGCAAGTGCCTCCGACCATGCCGCACCCGGCACGACCTTGTCCGGCGCAATGTATTTTTCGCTCTGCGCATAGAAAAAATCCAGATAGATCTCCTTCGGCTTGCGGTAATTCTCCGTTCCGATCGCGCCAAGCGTCTTTAACCACAAAAATTCCCCGAACGCAGACCGGTAAATGCGGCGCAGCATCGCCTCGATCCCGTAGCCGCGCAGTGCGTCTGCGTAGGAGAGGGATTCCCGCCCGGCATATTCTAAGAGAAATGCATCCGGCTCCATTCCCACCTTCATTACAACCACACTCCGATCAGACTCTGTACCTTCTTGACCACCTTGCGCTCTGCGGCATATTCAAGCAGGAGCGAAATGTCCTTGTCCTCGTCCTTGATATAGGACTGGATCGCCTCCTTGAAGATCGCGCGGTCCATCTTGCTCTCGTACTTCAGGCAGTCGCAGATCACGCGCTCCTTGTCGTAGATTCCGAACGAATTGCCGTCTATCTCGATCCGGCTCGCGCCAAGCTGCAGCGCCTCCGGCTCCGTGTAGTATGGGATCACCTTCGGGTACTCCATGCAAAAACGCGATTTGGAGGTGTTCTTATCCACCGCCAGCCGCCAGCCATACGGCTTTTCCACAATATACCCATAGGCATAGAGCGCACTCTCCATACAGAGCATCGCATCCGGGAAAAGCTTCGCGATCAGCTCCTCCTCGCTGAAGCGGTCGATGCGGTCCGTGTAATAGCCATTCTTGATCCGGACAAGCGTTCCGTCCTCCACAAAATCAAGTATACGCCGGTAATCGATTCCGAGCGCACTCAAGTCCTCTTTCTTCGCGATGCCGCCCTGCGCATCAATCTTCTCTTTGATTTTTGCAAGAATCCGATCGGATTCCTTTGTCTGTTTGTAAGTTGACATTTTCCGCTCCAATAAAAATTCAGTGGTATTTTATTACATTTTACTCCCAAATACCGCCCGCGTCAAACAAGTTTTTTGTCGTTGAAATCGTTCTGTTTTTGTCGTATAATGCATATAAAGACATTTCACATTGTCCTATTTTATTATATGCGACACAAGGAGCAGATTATGGAAAAACCATCATCACGCAAGAACCCTTCGCGGGAATCCTGCGAAAAGGTAATCAAACGGATCCTCATGACCGAGGTTTTAGAGCAGGGAACGAACAGACACTTTCGCTCCGCCACCGATTTCATGAAGTATTTTGAATCGCTCTATCCGGCATCCGATGCGCTCTCCAAGCAGGTGCAGCGTGCCGTCAAGGCATTGCAGATGCCAAAGGATGAAAACGGATTTTTCATTGTCAATAAAACTTCCGCCCAGCTCGAACAGGAAAAACAGATCACGCAGCTCTTTTCCACCGCGCATGTGTCGGTCGATCCGATGGATGCCTATGAGACGGTCTTTCTGTCTGCGGACGCTCCGATGCGCGAATACCTTGCGCATATACTCGAAACCTCCGAGACGTTCCGGGGTAAGTTCCTCACGATCGTCACCACGTCCAACGGACTGATCCTCTACACGCAAAACAAGAACCAACTGCTTATCCTGCTAAATAGTCTGACAATTCAATAGTGTTTTCGCAATGTCTGTAATAAGAAAAATCGACAACTTTCTCTCCCGGAAAATTGTCGATTTCTTTTTGTTTTGTCCTTTATCTTTGTCTTTCTTGTCGTTTATCGGAACATTCTGTCGCGTTTTCTGCGGCTGTGTCCCTTATTCCGCTTGATCCTGCGGAAACGGTTCCTGCGCTCCCTGCGGATCTCCCGGTCATGCTTTCGGATATAATAATCGCGGAAGAATCTGCGCGCGAGCCACACGATAATGACCAGCGCCAGCACACCTAAGATTGCAAACACGATCATCTTCGGTTCGATGACCACGACCTCGATCTGTTCCTCCTCCGATTCCGTATCCTGCGGCTCCTTCAGATCCGGCTGCGCGACTCTCGCTCCTGTCGCGACGATCTCCACATATCCCACCGTCCGTTCTGCGTAGCTGTATTCAAACTTTGCCAGCCGTCCGTCCTCCTGTCCTGTGGAGAGGACAACCTGCGCATCATCAAAGGAAACGGTCTTTGGCAGGATGATGTATGCACTTCTGTCAAGTGTGACGAATGAATCATTGGTATTTAAAATTCCCGCATCCTTGTCCATCGTATCGGCAATGCTTGTCTCATTTTCCGATATATTAAAGGTCTGGAAATTGTCAAAGCAGTAATCCAGCAGCAGCTTCGTGTCGGTAAACTGCTTCGGCGCTTTTACGTCCATGACCACGCATGCGAGCGTCATTCCGTCCTTTTCCGCATACGTTACGAGCGTGCTGCCCGATGCGTCCGTGTATCCGGTCTTGCCGCCGGTGCAGTACGGATAGATATATTCGCTGGTCTTATAATAATGAAGCATCTTGTGATGGTTCGTCAGCGGCGTCTCATCGTTCTTGTGCTTGTTCGTGCGCGGGATCGTGTAGGTCGAGGTTCCCGTTATGATGCGGAAATTCTCGTTCTTGTACGCTTCGCAGGCGATCAGCCCCATATCATAGGCGCATGTCCAATGCTCGGTGTCCGGCAGTCCGTTGCAGTTGTTGAAATGGGTGTTGACCGCACCAAGAGCTGCCGCCCGCTCATTCATCATATCGATGAACGTTTGGTAATCGCCGCCCAGCGACTCCCCAACGTGCTCCGCAACCGCATACGCGCATTCATTTGCCGAGGCAAGCATGACCGCGTACAGGCATTGCTCCATGGTCATCTCCTCCCCGACATCACGGGAAATATGCGAGGTGTCGCCCTCATTCAGATATACCGCATCCTTGGAAAAGGTGACCGTCTCACCAAGACTGCTGTTCTCAAGCGCGAGAAGCGTTGTCATGATCTTGGTGATGCTGGCAGGGTATTTCTTCTCCTGACTGTTTTTCTCATATAATATCGTGCCGGTATTGACCTCCATGACCACCGCGCTCTCGGACTCGATCGATGGGCCTTCCGGCCAGTAATCCTCCGCTTTTACCGCTGTCGGCCGAAATGCAGGCAGCACGCAGACCGCGCTTATGGCAAATGTCAGCACGCGGGCAATCGTTTTCCTTTTGTTCATAAAATCTCCTGAATATATACTTGCTTTTGTTCGTTTAACTTCAAGTATAAACTGTGGTAATTTTTCCCGCAAGGGCTTTCTTCATATTCTACCCGGTTTCCGGAAAATAATTACTTTTAAATTGCGTGTCGCTTGCAGATAGGTTTTCAGAAAAAGCTGCGATACGCTTGCGCGGCGCGTGTTTTTTCGCTAAAATAGGGATAAATTGCAGAATAATAATTCAATCAGGAAAGGTTCATGAAACAATGAGATTACGAAACATTCCGGGCGCAGACGAAGTTGTAAGCAACAGCCCATATTGTATACAGAATGCAACGGAGTACAAGGGAAAATGGCATGAACTTCTCGGCAACTCCAATCCGGTCCACATCGAGGTAGGCATGGGAAAAGGGCGTTTTTTGATGGAACTCGCCGCGCTTCATCCGGACATCAACTATATCGGAATTGAACGCTACACCAGTGTCCTGCTGCGCGCCGTCCAGAAAATGGAGGAGCTTATGCTTCCAAATGTACATTTTCTGTGCATCGATGCCGCAACACTGCCGGAGATCTTTGACAAGGGCGAGGTTGCCCGCATCTATCTCAACTTTTCCGATCCGTGGCCGAAGGATCGCCACGCGAAGCGCCGCCTGACCTCCTCTGAGTTCCTTGCGCGCTACGACCAGTTCCTTGCGCCGGACGGACGGATCGAGTTCAAGACCGACAATCAGGATCTGTTTACGTTCTCGCTCGATGAGGTCAACGCATCCGAGATATGGCATCTGGACGCTTTTACCCGCGATCTGCACCACGATCCGGTGTTAAATGAGGGCAATATCATGACCGAATACGAAGAAAAGTTCTCCAGCATCGGCAATCCGATCTGCAAGCTCATCGCATCACGCTAAATTTCCGGTGCCACAGATAAAATCCGGCAGATTATTCGATTCAGTTACTGCCGGATGATATCCCAATATACTATGCAGCCGCTTTCCCATTCTTGATTTCATAGAAAATAAAAAAGGTCACTTCACATTTGAAATGGCCATTCATCCTCTTACGTATTCTTTTTACCTAACGCATCGCAGCTCATTTCTACCCCTCTATAGGCTTTCCAATCTCATGCAGAAAGCTTATCCAGCAGACCTCCGGCATATGGCACCAATACAGCTCATCCTCGTACCTATATACAAATGCGATCTGATTCGCACGATATCTGTTAAACGGCACGTTCCGGCTTATTCCCACCGGCTCAAAGTGGCACTCCCGGAGCATCCACTCCATGTTGCGATAGCTTGGATCAATAAAAATATTATCTGTACTGTGATTTCCGGATGACAACAACGCACTGTTGATCTCACATGTCAGCGCCTCCCGAAACGGCTTCGCATCTGTGTCCGTCCGATAATCATCATCCCCCTTGGTTTCGCGCCTCGAATACGCAGGATCTCCCTTGTCCATACACTTTTCCTCCCAAAAATAGATAACCTCATAATATATCATTCGTCTAATTATGTCAACTTTATTAAAACAAGTTTTTAAATCCCAATAAAAAATTTTATATTTTTGTATAAGAAGTTAGAGATTTTATTTATTTCCGATGCTACGTCTTTAAACCAGTTCATAAGGAATCGTTTGCTACGGTTGATTTTTCGCAGATAGCAATTATTCTGCTGGCAGGTTATTTGCCGGTATCGTTGTCGTGCTTGCATTTGCACTTTTGGCATAAAAAAAACCCCCAACGAATCATTTTGTTCGTCAAGGATCTTTTGTCTTTTTATTATAAAAATAAGATAATAATGAGTGCGCCACCAGGGGATCGAACCCTGCACACCCTGATTAAGAGTCAGGTGCTCTACCAGATGAGCTAGTGGCGCGTATTTTGTTTCGTTCGTTTTCCCGAACGCAAGGATTATTATATAGCAGACTTTCCTAAAATGCAACACTTTTTTTCATTTTTTTCAAAAAAATTTTCAAAAAGCTGGAAACCCGCTAAATATGCGGGTTTGCGCTTGCCGCCGATTCGGTTTGTACTTGTTTTTTTGTAGTATCGGGTACATAATAGACGCAGATGCAACAATAAAAAAGAAAGCTGAGGGCATTACTTATGAAAGTAGAAGAACGTTTACTCAAATACATTTCCTACTGGACAACCTCCGACGAGAACAACACCAGCATCCCGACCAGCGACCGCGAATTTGCGCTCGCGCGTGAACTTGAGCAGGAGCTTCACTCTCTCGGACTCTCCATGGTCACACTGACCGATCACTGCTATGTGTACGGACTGCTGCCTGCAACTGCCGGCATGGAGGGGAAAAAGTCCATCGGTTTTATCGCGCATATGGACACCGCCCCGGATTACTCCGGTGAAAACGTCAAGCCGCAGATCATTCCGGACTACGACGGCAAGGACGTTCTGTTAAAAGGCTCCGGCGCTTATCTTAAGGTGTCCGATTTTCCGACACTTGCCGGCTTGAAAGGACGCACGCTGATCACCACCGACGGAACGACGCTGCTCGGTGCGGATGACAAGGCAGGCATTGCGGTCATTCTGACAGCAATCGAGCAGATCATTGCCGAAAACATCCCGCACGGGGATATCTGGGTAGGATTTACACCGGATGAGGAAGTCGGAATGGGTGCTGACCTTTTCGATCTGGATTACTTCAAAGCGGATTACGCTTACACCATCGACGGCGATTACGAGGGCGAGGTTGCCTTCGAGAATTTCAACGCCGCAAGCGCCGTTTTTGAGATTACCGGCGTAAATGTTCATCCGGGCGAAGCAAAAGACATCATGATCAACGCGGCACTTGTCGCCTGCGAAATTGCCTCCATGCTTCCGGAGGAGGAAACTCCGGCGCACACCTGCGGGCGCGAGGGCTTCTACCATCTGACCGATATGTCCGGCGAGGTTGCCTCCGCAAAGCTGTCTTACATCATCCGCGACCACGACAAGGATATTTTCGAGAGCCGCCTGAACCGTCTCCGCACGATCGAGGTGGAGATCAACCAGAAATACGGCGCTGGAACTGTATCCCTCGATATCCGCCACTCCTACGAGAATATGTTGAGCGTGATCGAGCAGTTTCCATACGTTGTCGAGCTTGCACGCGAAGCGATTTCCGCTTGCGGACTTGAGCCGGTCTCACGCCCTGTCCGCGGCGGCACAGACGGCGCACGCCTATCCTTCATGGGACTGCCTTGCCCGAACCTCGGCGCAGGCGGCTATGGTTTCCACGGACCTTATGAGCATGTGACCGTTGAGGGCATGGAAACCTCCGTAAAAATCGTCAAGGAACTCGCGGCACATCCTGCGGAATAAGTGGCGTATCCCTAATCCTATAAACTAACAAAGAACCGCCCATCCACATGACACTTCAATGTCATGCCGGATCAGCGGTTCTTTTTATGTCTCACAGCCTTATTTAAGACTCTACGCCGTATAATATTGTGCCTGCGCCTGCCACAGCTCATAGTATTTTCCGCCGTGGTCAGCGACCAGCGCCTCATGTGAGCCCTGCTGGATCACCGCGCCCTCGTCAAACACTAATATCTCATCGCAAAACTTGCAGGAGGAAAGCCGGTGGCTGATATAGATTGCCGTCTTATCACCGACGATCTCGTTGAACTTCTCGTAGATCTCGGCTTCCGCGATCGGATCGAGCGCAGCCGTCGGCTCATCGAGAATGATAAACGGCGCGTCCTTGTAAAGCGTGCGGGCAATGGCGATCTTCTGCGCCTCACCGCCCGACACGTTGATGCCGTCCTTGTTGTAATCCTTATACAGATAGGTATCGATACCGTCCGGCAGCGAATCCAAGCGGTCGGAAAAGCCCGCCTTGTCCAAGCAATCCAGCACGCGCGCCCGCTCGTAGGTCTCTCCTGTGGCAACATTCTCTGCAAGCGTCAGAGCAAACAGGGAGAAATCCTGAAATACGACCGAAAAGATCATCATGTACTCCGCATAATTGTACTTGCGGATATCGATTCCGTTCAACAGGATCTCACCCTCCGTCGGATCGTACAGACGGCAGAGCAGCTTGATAAACGTGGTCTTGCCGCTTCCGTTCATGCCGACGACCGCCACGCGCTTGCCGATCTCGAACTTCATGTTGACGTGGGAAAGCGCGTAAGTCTTGCTTCCCGGATACTTGAAGGACACGTCACGAAACTCGACCTCGTACTTGCGGTCACGGCGTTTTTCCACGGTCAGGCTGCCCTGATACATCTCATTCGGCACGTCAAGAAAGTCAAAAACCTGCTGCAGGAAAACGGCATCGTTGCGGGTGTCGCTGATCACAGAAAAAAGCGAGGAGATACCGCTTGTGGTCTGCGTGATCGCCGCGATGTACTGTGTCACCGCGCCAAGCCCGAACGCGCCCGCCCAAGCCTTTAAGCAGACAAAGCCATAGACGATGCCGACATAGACAACGGCTACTGCGGCAGATGCAATCGTAAGGAAACCGCCCTTCCCCCTTGAATACTTGGCAAATATACCATTTGAGCTGAAAATGCCGCCCTTGTCGCTGGTAAAGCGCTCACACATTTCTGCCTGGGAATACATACGCATGTCTGCCGCCATCTTCGTCTTAAGACCGAGGAAACCCCAGAAGCTGAAAAGACGGTTGCCCATCCGGTGTGAATCCGCGTTTTCCGCCCAGTATCTTGCCACCTTGTAATACAGCTTCTGCGATATATATGTGATCAGAAGCATCATGCCGACCATGAGGATCACGAAAATCGGATTGTTCAACACCGTATATGCGCCTGCACTCTCCGGCACGCGCGTTGCAAACAGCGACACGGAAAGCACAATGCCTCCCAGGATCGTTCCGATTGCCCCGCAGGCGGTATCCATATTCATTTTTACTCTTGTCAAGCCCCATCCGGCATTGTTTTGGTTCTGCAGGATCGTGTTTAATGCATCCGAGGTCTCCGTCCGGTCGAGATTCGCAAAATCCATATCGAGCATTTTTCCTGCGAAAATACGCCCTGTCTTGTAAAACCAGAATCCCGCCTCATGCGTATTGTACCATCGTTTTAGAAGCGCCGTGATCAGGGATGCAACAGCGGCAGCCCCCAGCGCGAGGAGTACCAGCAGCTCCAGACGCTTCGGATCCTTTGCCCCGGTCAGTTCGCCAATGATCTGCGCGGAAAAATAGATGCCGATATATGGTGTGATCGCGTTCCAGGTCTGATATGCCAGCAAGGACACAACAAATTGTGGAAATGCCTTGTACAGCAGCTTGATCGCCCGGAAAGCGAGTGCCAGCGACGCTTTGTAGGATGCTTCTTTATTCTTCTCCATCTTCGTCCGCTCCTTCCTTATAATACTTGCTCTGCACCTCGTAGAGCTTTGCATACTCGCCGCAGCGCGCAAGCAGCTCCTCGTGCGTTCCCTCCTCGATAATGCTCGAATTGCCGATCATGATGATCCGGTCACAAAAACGTGTGGAAGCAAGCCGGTGCGAGATATAGACGGAAGATCTGCCCTGCGTCATCTCATTGTATTTGGAGTAGAGGTCTGCCTCCGCGATCGGATCGAGTGCCGCAGTCGGCTCATCCAGCAGGATAAACGGCGCATCCTTGTAGAGCGCACGCGCCAGTATCAGGCGCTGTGTCTCACCGCCGGAAAGAAGTATCGCGTCATCATACACCTCATGATTTAAAAATGTCTCGTACTGATCCGGCAGAGACTCTATCTTTTTGCGTAGTCCCGCCTTGTCAATACACTCCTTCACCCGCTCCGTATCGACCGAATCAAGTGTCTGTGCCACATTTACCGCGATCGTTGCCGCCAGCAGTGACAGATCCTGAAAAACGGCTGAAAACAGTGTGTAGTAATCCGCGCGGTTATAAACCCGTATATCTGTGCCATCCAGCAGCACACGTCCCTCCGTCGGATCAAGAAAACCGCAGAGCAGCTTTATGAGCGTTGTCTTTCCGGCGCCGTTTAAGCCGACCACCGCCAGCTTTTCGCCCGGATGCAGCGTCAGGTTGATGTTGGTGAGTGCATCCTTATCCGCGCCCGGATAGCGGAACGTAACATTTTCCATTCGGATCTCATACATTTTGTCCGGCTCCGCTGTGATATGCCTGCCCTTTTCAAATAGAAACGGCTCCTCATATTCGAGGTATTCACGAATGGAAGAAATATCCAGCGACTGGCGGTGCAGCTTGTTAAACCCGCCGAGAACGCCTGTCACCCACTGCGCAAAGCCGCCTACCGCACCAAAGAGCAGGAGGAACTCCGCCACGCTCATTCCGTCATACAGTACCAGCTTCAACAGATATACATACGCGATCGCGTTCCGCGCAAACGTCAGGACAAGATCTACGATCTCCGCCCAGATATACACGCTTTCCGCTTTGCGGTGGAATGCCGTGTACGCATCAAGCGCCTTGTCATACAGACTTTCCAGCCACGGGCGAAGCCCGAAAATGCGGATGTCCTTGGCTACCTCCACATTGCGCGCACGTCCATCCAGATAGTTGATATGCCGCGTGATCTCCGTCTCCGCGTCCCGGTGGCGGTACTCGTATTCATTCAGGCGGTTTGAGATCAGGTAGCTGACTACGGAGGTTACAAGGATCACAACAATAAGTACCGGCTGCGCCGTTGCCATCAGTGCCGCATAGATGATCAGTCCAAGCACGTTTATCAGGATCGCTGTCAGCGTTTCCCAGATCGCCTCCGTTGCACTCACGTTTGAGCTGCAACTCTCCGATGCCTTTGTCTGCAATTTTTTAAACTCCTCGTTCTCCAGATTTGGATACGAGGTGGTCGCCGCCTTGTAGTTAATCCTTGCGATCAGTGCGAGACGCTGCGTGATCCGCCCAAATATGAGATTTCCCTCTATATATTGGCACGCGGATGTCAGAACCATGATCAACGCCGAGATGAGCAAAATGGTCTTTACCAGCTCCGCAAGGGAAGCGTGCCGCTCCAAAGCGCCGACGACCGCCGGGGACGCATAGAGGTTGACCACATTCAGCCCCACCGTGGATGCCACGAATGCAAGCCCCAGAAAAACGTTTTTCTTTTCCTTGCACTGCCATGCGGTTTTTATCATAAACCACACATTTTGCGCCATATTGTATTTTGGCTTTTCCGCCCTCTTCTTTTCTTTTTCCACAATTATGTACCATCCTTTCTGTTGAGGGTACTCTACTATATCAAAGAGTCAGTCTGTGACTCTTTGCACGCAAGTGCATCTTCGGCTCCACACGGGTTGCATTCCTGCGGAGCATTGCCATATAGTAAAAGCAATTTTTACTATATAGTAAAAAACGTCCCCATACTATTCTGGGGACGAATTGTTCATTTCCGGGGATGAATTGTTCTGTTCACCCGGCTCATTTGGTGTTTTGTTCCGCAAACGGACGCAGCTTTTACACCTGCGGGAGCAGGATTTCCGTTGTAAAAGCCCCATCCTCGCTGTTCCGGCTGATGTAGCCATCCAGCCGATCCACGATCGCGTCGATGCGCACCAGCCCGAAGCCGTGCCCTTCACCCTTCGTACTGCGAAAGACCTTTCCTACCTTTTTCAGCTTCTTGCCCGCCGTAAAATTGGTGAACGAGATATAAAGCTGTGTGCCTTTCATATCCATGTACACGCGGATGACGCGCTGCTCCTCCGGGAGCTTTTCGCTCGCCTCGATCGCGTTGTCAAACAGATTGCCGATGATGCAGCACAGGTCGATCTCGGAGGATTTGAGCTTGTACGGGATATGTGCGTCCGCGACCACGCGGATTCCCTTCGCCTTTGCAAGCGAGATCTTGGAATTGAGGATGGCATCCGCCATCGGATTTCCGGTCTTGATCACGGTATCAACCGTTGTCAGATCCTTGTCGAGCAGATCGAGATACCGCCGTATCGCATCCCAGTCCTCCGCCGCGGCATACGCCTTCATCGTCTGGATATGGTTGCGGTAGTCATGCCGCCACCCGCGGATCTGGCGGTACATATTGTCGACCTCGCGGTAATGCGTCTCGATCAGCTCCTGCTGATATGATGCGATCTGTTTATCGATTCTTTTGGATAACAAGCTCATTTTTCTACCTCATGTTGATGATTGCCCGGTTGACAGCCTCGTATGCGCCCTTCGGTAGCGGTATCGCCTCGCCGTCACTCAGCCGGATCTCTGTCTTTGTCACGCGCGCGATCTGCGTCAGATTCACGACGGCTGACCGTCCCACGCGGAAAAAGCGCTCATCCAATTCTTTCTCCAGATTACCCAAGGTCATCTTGACTTTTACGTCCTCAGCAGCGTGGATCGTGACGTAGTTACCCATCACGTCCGCGTAACGGATCTGGTAGACCGGAATGCGCACCGCCTCTCCTGCCGTCTCGAAGTACAGGCACTTTTCGTTCTTGGCGAGCTTTTCCGCCGCGCGCGCAAGCACCTCGGCAAGCTTCTCCTCCTTGACCGGCTTCATCAAATAGTGGAGTGCCGCCACCTCGTAGCCCTCGGAGATATAATCCGAATACCCCGTGATAAAAACAATCTGCACGGCATCATTGTCCCGGCGCAGCTTCTTTGCCATCGTAACGCCGTCCATCTCTCCCATCTCGATGTCCAGCAGCAGAATGTCGTAGTCCCGCTCCGCCGCATAGTCGAACAGGAAGCTCTCTGCGGATTCAAATGCCGCGATCTGCACGGAATGCCCTGCGTCCTTCGCCCATTTTTCAACGAGCGCTTCTATATATTGCCTGTCGGCTTTGTCATCATCACAGATTGCGATCTTGTAGATCATGGTGGTTTCTTCTCCTATAAAAAATACTACTCGTTCAGAGTAGTATTTTTTTGACGTTTCTGATTATTTATGATCCTTCATCACTTCGGCAAGTGCGTTATATGCCAGCCTGCAGTACAATGCCTTTTTCTGCGAATCCTCATCCAAAGACTTCTTCAGCTTGATCTCCGCACGCATAAAATATTCGATTGCCTGCTCCACATCCGTGCTCTGACTGGTTACTCCGTTTAAACATACGAGGGTCTGTGTATCTGTCTGCAGCACGGACATCTTTGTCTCCATGTCAACGTCCGGAAGATTGTCCTTCGCAAACGAACTCTGCAGCTGATTGATCAGTGCTTCACGATCCATATGATATTTCCTCCTGATCTCGGATTGCTCCGACTTATTTTATGAACTCATGGATGAGAAAAGTGCTGCGATCTCATCCGGGCTTAACTGACGATTCGGGTCGGACAGGTCTGCCTCCGGCGCTTTCGGGGGTTCCTCCACTGCCGGCTGCGGTGCGCTGTCTGTCACTTCATCTGTCATCGAAGCAAAAAGCGCTGCAATCTCATCCGGGCTTAACTGCTTGTTCGGATCGGACAGATCCGGTTTCGGTGCGGCTGCCGGAGCTGGCTCCTCAATAACTGGGGCTGGTTCTTCTACGACTGGTTCCGGCTCCTCAATAACCGGCGCGGCTTCCTCTACGACCGGTTCCGGCTCCTCAATAACCGGTGCCGGTTCTTCGACAACAGGCTCCGGAGTCTTGTCTGCGCCATTATCTGACATCGATGCAAAAAGCGCTGCAATCTCATCCGGGCTTAACTGCTTGTTCGGATCTGACAGATCCGGTTCCGGTGCGGCTGCCGGAGCTGGCTCCTCAACAACTGGGGCTACTTCCTCGACAACTGGTTCCGGTGCTGGCTCTTCTATGATTGGTTCCGGTTCTTCCACAACCGGTTCCGGCTCCTCAATAACCGGCGCGGCTTCCTCTACGACTGGCTCCGGTGCTGGTTCTTCTATGATCGGTTCTGGTTCTTCCACAACCGGCATCGGCTCCTCTACAACTGGTTCTGCCACCGGCGCTGGTGCCGGAGCCTGCTGCATCACCGGTGCGGCATATACTGCTGCCGGGGCAACGTTCTTCTGGCTCTGCATGATCGCGTTGCTCAAGTGAAGCTCCATGTTCTTAAGTTCAAGCAGTAAATCCTGCTGCTTCAACAAGATCTGCTGCACGGTATCGTCGTTCATGCTCTTGCAGGAACCAAGCAATGCTTCGTTCCTGGAATCGATTGCGCCCTTGATCTCCTTCATCTCGTCCATCACAATTTCGTTGGAGTTGATGATCGCCTCTGCATTTTCGCGGGAGCGGTTGATGATGACCTTGCCAATGCCCTTCTGCGTTCCGACAATCTCGTCAGTCGGAAGCTTGGAAAGCTTCTCAATCACTTCAAGCTTGTCCTCAATCTCCTCAAAATACTTCTTGAGCATAAGGTAAGATGCCTTTTCCGATTTAAAAATACTGTCGTACTGCTCCTCCCTGTGGACTTCCTTCTGCGCCTGAAATGCCATGATGGCACGGATCAGCACATACAATCCCGCTAAAAGCACTACGCCGAGTAGTCCGATCACAATAAACTGTTCCGGCAGATTGATCATCGCGTACAGCTCAAGGATGAATACGAGTGCGAGTCCCAACCCCGAAAAAACGATTTGCAGCTTTGCGTTGTTTTTTTTCTCTTGCATTTGGTTTTCCTTTCCCCTATGATACACTTCCCTGTGTAGCAAAAGACTACATTCCATATACTTCCTATTATAACGTGAATGCTCCCGGATGTCGATTGTTTTTTAAAGTCTCATATTGACATTCCATTTTCAAAGTTCTAACCTATGATTCGGACTTTGAACAATCCGAACAGATATATTAAAGAAGGTATGCAAATGAAACATCCGCTTAAAAATAATTCAAATGAGAGCGCGCACCTGTACAGCAATCTGGATCTGCGCAAGCTGCTGATCCCGGTCATTGTGGAGCAGCTGCTTTCCTCCCTCATGGGAACCGTCGACACGATGATGGTCAGCAACGTCGGCTCCGCCGCGATCTCTGCCGTCTCTCTGGTGGACTCCATCAACATCCTTGTCATTCAGGCACTGTCCGCACTTGCCGCAGGCGGCGCGATCCTCTGCTCCCAGTATCTCGGCAGCAGCAATAAAAAAAGCGCCAATGACTCGGCGCGTCAGGTACTTTTTATCATGGTGGTGCTGTCCGTTGCCTTGTCCGCGTTCTGTCTGATCTTCCGCTATCCACTGTTAAGCGCTGTTTTCGGTGCGGTCGATGCAGATGTCATGCGCAATTCTCAGGTGTATTTCCTGTTTACGTTACTGTCATTCCCGTTTATCGGACTCTATGATGCAGGTGCTTCCATCATGCGCGCCCAGAACAACAGCAGAAGCCCGATGATCATTTCCGTAATCTCAAACTTTATGAATATCGGCGGCAACGCTATCCTGATCTTTGGGTTAGACATGGGCGTGGAAGGTGCCGCCATCTCAACGTTGATCTCGCGTATTTTCTGTGCCGTCGTTGTAATCTGGCAGCTCCGCAGTGACCGCGAGCCGATCTGTGTCCGCAACTATTTCGCCATCCGCCCGGATTGGTCGATCATCAAAAAAGTGCTGCTGATCGGTATTCCGTCCGGCATCGAGAACAGCATGTTCCAGTTCGGAAAGCTCGCGATCCAGTCCACGGTTTCCACCCTTGGAACCGTTGCGATCGCCGCACAGGCAATGACCAACATCCTTGAAAACTTAAACGGTATCGCTGCCATGGGAATCGGCATCGGCCTTATGACCGTTGTCGGACAGTGTCTCGGCGCGGGGCGCAAGGATGAGGCGATCTACTATATCAAGAAGCTCTCCTGGATCTCCGAGCTTGTCATCATCGGCAGCTGCCTGCTCGTATTCGCTCTGACCAAGCCGATTACGATGCTCGGCGGAATGGAACCGGAGAGCGCAAAGCTCTGCATGCAGATGATGCTGTTTATCACGATCGTAAAGCCGATTTCGTGGGTATTGTCTTTCATCCCGGCTTACGGAATGCGCGCCGCAGGCGATGTCAGGTTCTCCATGATCGTCTCCTGCTGCACCATGTGGCTGTGCCGTGTAAGCCTTTGCATTTACCTGTGCCGCGTATGGGGCTTCGGACCGATCGCCGTATGGATCGGCATGTTCACCGACTGGACAGCGCGCGGTATCATTTTTTCACTGCGCTTCCACTCCCGCTGCTGGCTCAACCATCACGTTATCGACTGACAAAATTGTATTATAAAGGAGTTTAAAATGAAAACAATACGAAAAATCCTTCTTAGTCTGCTTCTCTGCGCAGGGCTGGCAAGCGCCGGCACGCTGCAGGTGTCTGCCGCAAAAACGGACAACTCCGCAGAAACCGCCACCGCAAAAACGGACAGTTCCGCAGATGCCTCCGCCGCAAAGTCAGGCAGCTCCGCAGATGCCTCTGCCACAAAATCAGGCAGCACCACAGAAACCGCCACCGCAAAAAAGTCAGGCAGTTCCACCAAGAAATCTGCCATCAAGACAGACGACACGCTCCCTGCACCGGTTCTCAACAAGAATTACGTTGACACTGACAAGCAGTACACGAACGTTGGCTGGGCTTTTGACTCATCCGACGGATATGCCTACGACATCAAGTACACCGAGCTGCAATATTCCGCATCCGCAAAATTCAAGAATGCGAAAACAACCAAAATCACGAATTCCTATTCCTCCTACAACGTTTCCCACAAAAAGGTCAAAACGTACAACGGCAGACTCTATGCGCGCGTCCGCACGCTCTATGTGACAAGTTCGGGCGAAAAGGTCTACGGTCCGTGGAGCAATTCGGTATGTGTCGAGCTGGTCAAGATCTCAAAAAAGAATTTTCCGGGACTCTACAAGACGTTAAAGTCCGGGACATATCAGACGTATGTCGGGAAAAATGGCTCTGATTTCAAGCTAAAGACATTTTATTATGATAAGAATCAGGACGGCTGGCTGGACGAGGAGGAGATCCGATATATCTATTCCTTAGATCTGGAAGATCCGGTCTCCAGCTTAAAGGGCGTTGGTTACCTGACCTCACTTGCCAGCATCACCTTAAAGGAATACTCCGGAACCAAGGCGGATTTTTCCAACAATCCGGGGCTTTGCTACATCACCATTGAACGGCAGAAATCCTCCGAGATCACCATCGTCTCACCAACCGCAAAGCGCATAAGTATCTATCAGTACACGCAGTGGGACAAGCTCTCGAAGATCGATTTGTCCGGATGCAGCAACGCCGTCGAAATCACCGCCTACGGCAACAGCCAGCATAAGGTTACCTCGCTTGTCCTTCCAAAGAAAAAGTCCGGACTGAGAGTGCTTAGCATTTCCGATCTGAAATGCAGCACGCTCAACCTGAACTCTTACAAGAACTTAGAGCAGCTTTACCTATACAGCAGTGATGTTTCCAACGTGAAGCTCACAAAGTGCAAGAATTTAAAATACCTGTACCTTTACTATTGTTCTTCCATAAAATCGCTGGATCTGACTGCGAACACCAAGCTAAAGGGCGTGGATCTTTACAAGAACACCAGCATCACCAAAGATCGCCTGAAGGCACCGAAAAAGGCAAAGGTTACAGCCAACACCGGAAAGTGGTGGTATGAAACCGACTCCTACCAGGACGATATGGCCCGGATTGGAAAATATTAGTATCTATAAACTTGGCGCTTTTCTTTTGCGCTTGTCAATCTGCACCGTTTTTCCTATAATAAAACTATTGTATCATAAAAAAGGAGCACAACATGGAAAAAATAGCAGTTACTTATGACAACGGACAGGTTTTTCAGCACTTCGGAAGAACGGAGGCTTTTAAACTTTACACCGTGGAAGATGGAAAAATTACAGATAGCACGATCATTGAATCCAACGGGATCGGACACGGCGCACTTGCCGGACTTCTGGCAGAAAACGGCGTCAACACTCTGATCTGCGGAGGCATTGGCGGCGGTGCTATGGCAGCACTGGAGGAACATGGAATTACCGTATGCGCCGGTGCACAGGGCGATACTGACGCGGCAGCTGCAGCATATTTAAATGGTGAGCTGGCATCTGCGGGCGTTACCTGTGACCACCACGGTGAGGGACATTCCTGCGGTCATCACGAGGATGGACACACTTGCGGCGGCCACAAGGATGGACACACTTGCGGCGGTCATGAGGAGGAAAGCGGCTGTGGCGGATGTCATGGCGGATGTGGCAGCCAGCCTGCGATGCAGGGGCGCAACGTCGGAAAAACCGTCCGCACCCACTACCGCGGTACCTTCAATGATGGCGAGCAGTTTGACTCCTCCTACGACCGGGGCGAGCCTTTAGAGTTCGTCTGCGGTGCCGGAATGATGATCCGCGGCTTTGATGAGGCGGTCGCAGATATGGAGGTCGGACAGACTGTTTCGGTACACCTCATGCCGGAGGAGGCTTACGGCCAGCCGGATCCGCAGGCAATCTTCACGCTCGAGCTTGCACAGCTTCCGGGAGCCGAGGAGCTGGCAGTCGGCGAACAGGCATACCTTTCCAATGCCTACGGACAGCCTTTCCCGGTAAAGGTCGTTGCAAAGGACGACTCCACGATCACCTTTGATGCCAACCACGAAATGGCAGGCAAGGAGCTGAACTTCCAGATCGAACTGGTTGAGGTACTTGCATAAAAAATTTCTATAATGCAAAAGAAAACGCGGGATGCGCTGCCGATAGTGGCTGTTGCGTCCCGCGTTTTTTAATCACACAGAAAGTTATTATTTGCTATAGCTGACTAGCTTTTCATCTGTCATAGTGCGTCTCGATCAGCGCACAGTCCATGATAAGAACATAGAATACCCTGCCGTAATATGTGTTTTCCACGATGCGCCCATGGTCTAACACCGGATGGTATGTGCCATCCTTTTTCGCAAAATGGAACTGCACATAGTCGTTGTTACCACTCGTCTTGGCATCGATCTGATCCCAGATGCTCTTCTCAACGGCTTCCTGCTCATCCGGGCGGATCAGGCTGCGAAAATGGGAATCCGTGTAGGACAAAAAATCGTCCAGATTCTTGCAGCCCGCAAATTCGATCATTTCGCAGTTTGCAAACAGGATGCGGTCATCCTCCCGGTCTGCGATATAGATCAAAAATGCGCCCGGCAGATTCCGGGAAATATCCCGAAGTGCAAAACCGAGACTGCTCCGCTTCTGCTTCTTGAATTCATGGCTGTACGAAAGACAACTGTTCTTTCCCTGAAGCTTGACCTCATAGAGTGCCACATCCGCGTTGCCAAGAAGCTCTGACACCTCCGGCGAATCCGCAGGATATTCCGCATATCCGAGCGAGATTCCAAAGGATTGCCTCTCGCCGTCGTACTCGAAATAGCGCGGCATCGCAGTAAACGCCTTTATCTTTTCCGTTACCGCCTCCGAGGTAGTTCCCGTCAGGATCAGCGAAAACTCATCCCCGCCGCTGCGGCTTAGGATCGCATGCTCCGGGAATGTCTCCCGTATGCTCTTTGCCAGCTCCTGCAGCGCCAAATCCCCGGTTTCATGACCGTACATATCATTGATAAACTTGAAGTCATCCACATCCAGTTGGATTCCCACACAGGGCACGCCCGGATTCTTTTTCAAAAAACGGTTAAACTGCTCCTCGAAGCCCTTACGGTTCAAAAGCCCGGTCAGCGCATCGGTCGTTGAGATCCTTTTTAACGTCTCCCCGCGCTCCTCAAGTATCAGCGTTACGATCGTCAGTCCCGTCAGGAGCAGGATTATGACCAGTCCTCCCCAGAAGAGGATCTGCAGACTGCTCCCCTGATTCCAGCCGCCGGAAGGCATGACCTCCAGCTTAAACAAGCAGCCGCCAAGCTCAAATTCATACGAGATCGGACGATCTAAAGCTGCTCCCGAAGATGAGATCTCCTCAAACTCGGTTGTCAGCGGCGATGCTGTCTTTGACAGACGGTAGTCGTACCCGAAGCCCGTCAGTGCCTGTACCGAGTCGGAAAAAATATCCGGCACACGGATGATCACAATCGTAAAACCCCAGAAGTAGGAGGCTCCGTCTGCATCACTCAGATAGACCGGGGTGCGGATTACAATTCCCATACCGCCCTGCTTCAGCGGAAACGGTCCCTGCAGGATCGTAAGGTTGTTATCCCTGCCGTAGCGGCAGATCTCGCCTCTGTCCGGATCATTGATCAGATCCATCTTCCCGGCTTCGTTGCCTGTTTCCGGATAGATGTCCGTAACCACACCGTTTGGCGCGATCTGTATGCTCTGGATCGCGTCCGTCATCAGATCCTCTGCGACCTGCGGGAAATTGTCTATTTTTCCATTCTCGCTGATCAGTATCTCCTGCAAAGACTCCGTGATCGAGATTCCCATATTTAAGTCACTCGTCATCCGCTCCGCATACGTCATCGCGTTCAGTTCCGTGATCGTGCGCATCTGTTGCAGATTGTGGGAATATATCTGGTGCAAAATATGTATCAGGCAGATATCACCCAGCAGCAGAACCATGACAGGCAAGATCCATTTCCAGGTCTTAATTCTTCTCTTTGAATGTTTCATCATGCTACCACCAAAAATATATGTTGAAAATTAGCATAATTATAGCATTTTTTGCGTTGTCTGCAATAATAAGAAGCATATTTTATAAATGTAAAATGTACGCTTTCTAATCAAAAAACGGCAGGGCAGCAGGGTTGTCATGCGCATCAAAGCACATCAATATCTGCGCCTTGGTGGTCTTTTCGACTGCAAGCTGCTCCGGAAGCTCGTCCCGGTCAAAAAACGCTGTCTCTGTGGTCTCAATATTCTGCGTAAATTCCCCGCATTCGTATTCGCACTCGACAAATATCTTCAGAACTCCGTATAGGTAATTCTGCACATTGTGCTTGCGCCAGTCCTGCGCGGCGATCAGCCTGCGCGCATGTACCGTAAGCCCGGTTTCCTCCAGCACTTCCTTCTCTGTGTTGGAAGCTACCGACTGATCCACGTCGCACCAGCCGCCCGGCAGCGCCCATGTACCGTTGCTCTCATGCACCAGAAGGATTTTTCCATCAATGAACACGGCTGCCCGCGTGTCTACCTTCGGTGTCTGATAGCCCGTCTCATTGCAAAACAGGTCACGCACCTTGTCCATCGGGATGTCCGTCTTTTGCGCGATCATCTCCGCCGCGATCTCCCTTAATTCCTCGTAGCGCTCCTTATCGTACTTGTCCTTGCCGTACATAAGCCCCGCCTGCGCGATACTCTGTATACGCATCGCAAACTCTACCCACTTGTCGTTCATGTTGTCCACCTCTCCTTAAAATTTCTACCAGCATTTTTCCTTGAGGAAAGTGCTGATTACGTCAATACCTGTCACCCCCAAATTTTAGGGAACTTTTTGCGTATATTTTAACACAAAAGTTCCCTAAAATGATCGGTACATATTAAATTATCCACCAAAAGTACTGATCCGGTGCAGAACGTCAGCCTCTTTTCCTGCGCCTGCTATCTCTCCGCAATACGTCTCAGGCGCTCGATCTTTCTTAAATACCAGTCAAGCTGCTCCACCAGTATATTTTAGGCCAGAAGCTAAAGGAAGCCCAGCAGATGCTCGCCTTTGGGATGTCCATAAATATGGTGTAACTCCGGCAGCTTTCGCGGCATCGGCAGGCGCGGTGTAGTGCTGGATTTATTTCTATCTGACTATTTTTTCAGCACGGATATCTTATTGGAGATATTTCTGACAAACGGGATTTTTCCAATGACCTTGTATATCGGCATGAATACTTCCATGCCCTCTACCAGACTCACATCCTTCTGACTGCGAAACGGCGGTACAAGTGCTTCCAGCTCCCTGCCGTTTTTCACGCCCCAGCTAAACTTTGCCTTGCTGCCCTCGATGGATTTTTCTTTGATGTTATTTACGCTAAACGGAGACATCACTTCCACAAGGACGGTTGCCTTTTCCACCTTTTTGTCGATGATGTGGAACATCTGCTGCACGTCCGCGCCGCTTAAGTACATCGTAAGTCCCTCGATAACGACCAATACCGGCTCCCCGTGATACTCGATACTGTCCGTAAAGGTCTCGTCGGTCGCGGATTTTGCAATCTGATAGACCGGATCGTCCTCCTTGAGAAAACGGCTCCGGATCTCCATCGTCTCCGGAAGATCGACGTTGTACCAACGCGCATACTTTCCCGCCATGCGGTAGCATCTGGTGTCCAGTCCGCAGGCAATATTGATCACAACCGCACCCGCGTTTTCCGCCAGAAATTCCTGCACCAGACGATCCAGTATGATCGTTCTCGCAATGACACCATAGCTCATCATCTTATCCCCGCTGGCTTTTGAAAAATCATAATCCAACTGCGATACGATCTCGATCGCTTTCTCATCATAAATGTAATGATTCGGCTTTTTGGATTCTTCCGCCCTTGCATACAAGGTCTGCAGCATCGTTTCCGGTACACCCTGTACACGGACTTTCACCTTTTCTTCCATAATGACTCCCTCCTATATGTGGTTCATATTATATTTTTGATGCGCTATGCCCTCTTGGCGGCGCGATGCGGGGCAAAAACACTTGCTTTTTCCTCGCTATGCCCCCTTGACGGCGCGCGGCGGGGTAAAAACGCTTGCTTTTTCTTCGCTATACCCCCTTGACGGCGCGCGGCGGGGTAAAAACGCTTGCTTTTTCCGCGCTATGCCCTCTTGACGGCACACCGCGGGGCAAAAACACTTGCTTTTTTCGCGCTATACCCCCTTGGCGGCACGACGCGGGGTAAAAACGCTTGCTTTTTCTTCGCTATACCCCCTTGGCGGCGCGACGCGGGGCAAAAACGCTTGCTTTTTCTTCGCTATGCCCCCTTGACAGCGTGCGGCGGGGCAAAAACACTTGCTTTTTCCTCGCTATACCCCCTTGACGGCGCGACGCGGGGCAGTTTTGTCGGTAACATGATCATCGCCAGATAACCGACATACATCATGCACGCCGTACACTTGAAAAAGTGCCACTCGCTCGTTGGTTAGTTGTTGCTAACTACATATTAGCACATTCCTATATGTAAGGCAACTCCCCGCCTTTGTGTGTTTGACCTTATATAGAAAAAATGTTACTGTTTTTTCAGCGACCGAGCTTTACGCGGTGAGCGCAAGCAATATAGTTCGGGCTGGAAAAACATTCTTTGTTGGAGGGAACTATGCTTCAGTTAAGAAATGCAACAGAAAATGATCTTGAAAAAATCATGAAGATTTACAAATATGCGCAGGATTACATGATCCGGTCAGGAAATCCCCACCAATGGGGGAATTCCTATCCGGGCGAAGATTTGATACGGTCAGACATTCAGAAAAATGCCTGCAAAATAATATACGATGAGCACGGTATCCACGGCGTATTCGCACTTTTTGATGGGGCGGAGCCGACTTATGCGCGCATCGAAAATGGGCGCTGGCCAAACGATGAACCTTATCTTACCATCCACCGGATCGCCGGGGATGGACAGGTGCATGGATTATTTGAATACACCGTAGAATATTGCAAGAGTGTTGCATCAAATATCCGGATCGACACCCACGCGGACAATGTGACAATGCAGCGCCTGATCGAAAAAAATGGCTTTACCAAGTGCGGCACCATCTATGTCCGCGACGGTTCTCCGCGGATCGCATATCAGTGGAGAGCTGTGTGATGATAGGTCCCCTTGATCTCAATGACAATACTATCGCCATACTGGTAAACCGCAGCCCCTGCATTTCTTCGGTCAACAGCATTTTAGCATAACTTATTCACTTGATATACTGTATTTTACGCTCTGCAAAATATATCAATGGCTTTGCCTGCAAATTCCGCAGTCCCGATTCCGCCGGCGGCATCAATGTTTTCGGTAAGGTCTCCTCCGCCCGCATACATCCTTCCGAGTCCGTTCAGGATTTTCGGTGAACATGTGTAAAAATGCTCTGTGATATAATCCTGAAGCTTTTTGACCTGTGCCTGAACCGGTTCATCTGCCGGGTTCATTTCCTTCATCTGCCCGAACTCGACAAATATTTTCATGAACTCGTCTGCGACCACAGCTTCATCTTCTTTTGTCCAGTTCTTCGTTTTCTCCTCGTATTCTTTGTACTCTGCGCTGTGTCCCCATAGCTCTTTCGCACGTTTGCAATACTCATCGATCTTTTTTGTATCGAACACTTTAAAATCCATATTCTTCACTCCTATTCCTTTTATTCCACGAGCGAAGGTAATGAGATTTTCCAGATGCTCTTTTTTCATCGTAAGCAGTTCAATCTGCTGCTCTAATGCTCTGTTCCTGTTGAAGTTGGGCGCATCTATTATCCGCTTGATCTCCTTAAGCGGAAATTCCAACTCCCTGAACAGTAAAATCTGCTGCAGCCGCTCCAAGGATGTATCGTCATACAGCCTGTATCCTGCCCCGGTATATTCGACCGGCTTTAAAAGCCCGATGGTATCGTAATATTGCAGAGTGCGTATACTCACTCCCGTTAATTTACTTACCTCATTTACTGTCATCATCGTCATTTCCTCCTCTCGATATGCATACTCTAAGCTATTACGCAACGTAGGAGTCAATAGGATTTTAAAGATTTTTTTGCAAAAGCCGCTTTATCTATATCGCTTTAATAATGTACATCTCCTCAACCGCGCCCAGCGCAGGCTGTTTTCGTCCGCTCGCCTCAAAACCATGCGCCTCGTAAAATTTAATCGCACGGAAATTATTGTCGAACACCCACAGCATGATCCTAGAATAGCCTGCCGCTTTTACATCCTCAAGCACTCTGTCCATCATCATGCTTCCATAGCCCTTATGCCAGTTGTCCTTGAGGGAATGAATGCAGATAAGCTCCGCGTATTCCGGCATGTCCTTTTCCCTTGAGGCATCCCACCACGCGATACCATGTGGCTTGCCATCCAGTTCCAGAATATATCCGTTTCCTTTATTTTCATCGAGAAGCTTTTTGTACATTGCAGTCGCACGCGCAAGCCCGGTGCATTGGGAAAGTGTGTCGGCAGGAACTATGTCCTTAAATGCCGCCTTCCAGCTCTCCGTCTGTATGTATGCAAGGTGGCTCTCGTCACCGGGTTCTACTCTTCTTATATTAACCATAGCTTCAATCCCTCTTTTTCTGGTATTTGCCTCGATATTTCCATCATAGGTATTGATCAATTCAAGCCTGACGCTCTCATTTGCCATCGTGAAAAAATCTTCATTAAAAATATTGTTCTGAGGCATTGGTGTCTCCTTAAATGTGCGTTTCTTCAATCTAAATGTATGGCATTTTGTGCATTTCTTCAAGGTTATATTCGCCATATTGCTACGTTTCTTCAAGATTTTGTATCTGGAAAGAAAAATAGATAACCCGTTTTTCAGGTTATCTACTCTTAATTTCTGGTTTATTCTGTTCTGCGGCTTATCTTACAATCACATGTTTGCTGCACATTCCTGTTTTTCCACATTCAGGGCAGGTCAATCTGCGTTTTGTTAACGTATGATATCCTTTTACATAGTCTTTTATTGTAGGGACAAACAGATGCCCGCATTTCGGGCACTTATAGTATCCGGCTTTCACGTCCAACGTGGCTGCTGTGCCAATACCTGTGGCTGCTGTAATAGCGGTAAAGACAATTATCGCAATGCGCGCTGCAGCAGGCATTTCTATATATGATGCAATAACCACCAGCGAGCACACCGCGATGATTGTGATTATTGCGCACATCACCGACTGCAGCATTCTTTCTTTGTTTTTGTTATTTTCCTGCACAAGATTCATGATAGTAACCTCCGCGTTCTTTTTATAGTCGGCATCGGTCAGTTTTTCTCCTGTAAGCAGTTCGTTCACGCTGATTTCAAGGATTTCACATAACGGGAGCATCAATGAAACGTCAGGCAGTCCAGCCCCGCGCTCCCATTTGCTGACCGTCTTATCGCTGATACCAAGGCTATCGGCAAGCGTCACTTGTGTAAACCCTTTTTCCTTTCGCAAAGAAGCAATTAACTTTCCTGTTTTTATTTGATCCATGACTTATGCCTCCTTTCACGAATGGTTGTATCATTTTGCTTTGTGTTTTCACACTCACGCTCCGTAGAGTTGGCAGAAAAACCGTCATCGTATGATAGAATCGCTGCGGATATAAAATGTAGCCCTCCCGGCGCCCTCTTTTATAAGCGCGCCTTCCTCTACCAACTGCTTCAAAGCCAGCTCCACCGATTTTACCCCTATGGATGGGCACAACTCTGCAATATCGCTTTTACTCATTTTTCCCATTTTACTATATACTGCCCGCCTGACGATTTCTTTTGCCGGAAGCTTTTCGCTTACAAGCTCTACCCTTTCCTCAAAATCCCTGTATGCGGCAAGTATGACTCTCAGCATATATTTTATAAAAGGTGTTACGTCCTCCTCGTTCTCGTACCAGCCCTCCTGACAATCTTCCAATGCTTTGTAGTATAAATCTTTATTCTTGGCAATCTTGCTTTCAATGGAAATATATTTGCCGACGGCATATCCACTTTTGTACAGAAGTAAGGCGGTAAGCAAGCGGCTCATTCTTCCATTTCCGTCGCTGAATGGATGTATACAAAGAAAATCATGTATGAAAACAGGAATAAGTAAAATCGCATCCAACTCATCATTCTCGATTATTCTATTATAGCTTTCACAGATAGCGTCTATCGCAG
Source organism: uncultured Agathobacter sp. (assembly GCA_934307695.1). Classification (GTDB taxonomy): domain Bacteria; phylum Bacillota; class Clostridia; order Lachnospirales; family Lachnospiraceae; genus Roseburia. The sequence continues at coordinate 34,869 of CAKRCS010000018.1, forward strand.
AAGGTGTTTCGTGTGGTGCAAGAGGCGTAAAAAGCGCATACTCCTTTCCGGTCTCGTCCGTCGCCGCAATCACATTTTGCGTTACCTTGAAATGCCCGCCAATACTTTTTTCCGTATATTTGTATAAATCACGATGCAACTGTAAAATGTAATTCGTTTTTATTGGAATATACTCATAGTTCTCATGAATCGTATTTAGGACATCCCTGTAACCAAGGATTTCTTCCTCGTCGCGGTTTTTCGGTGTCGTCTTTTCCTCGCAGAGCTGCTTCAATCTGGTACTTGTCGTGCGTATTCCCTCGATGGCGTTCGATGCCTCTGTGCTTTGACGCTTTGCTATTTCTATAAGGCTATCCAGTTCTTCCGGTTTCTGCTTAAGATATACCTCCTGTCTGCCCTTATATTCATGGATCTGCGCGACAAGTGCAAGTATCTCTCTATCCCACGTTTTCTCTTTTAATGATGAATAGTCAAAATTTCTCATAATCCATCTCCTAAATCGCCTCTTATCTCCTAAATTATATTATATTTTAGGAGATAAATCAATTACTAAAATATAATGAGCGCAAGTGCGCCAAATTATCATATCCAAAAGAAAAATAGATAACCCGTTTTTCAGGTTATCTATTCTTAAATGCTGGTTTATTCTGTTCTGCAGACGGGGATTTCTTGTTCTTATCAATAGCCTCAAGTCATCAGCTTCTATTCCCCACTATCATTTCATGAACATGGACAGTTTTAATCACAATCACACATTTTCAATTCCAATTCTTCCTTTGTAATAGAACAAATTAGCAGGAATGTGTATCTTCCGCCACAAAATTTCGTATTAACAATCTATTTGTCTCAAGCATATTTATTCCCTCTAAAGATTTCGATTAACTGGAATTTATAGATTCATTTCATCAACAATTTTTGTAGGTTTTGCGGTCATTTCTACCCATGCCGGAGCAAAGCCGCTCTTAATGGCATTTTTAGCTGATCTGATATTAGACCATGCCGTACAATAAAACGGCACTTTTCCTCTATTTATTATTTCTCTCGTGAGTGCGCTCGTCAGGGCAGAGGCAATCCCTTTGCGTCTGTATTTTGGCAGAACGTCCACGCCAATCTGCCACATATCGTCACAATCGGCAGAGCAGGCGGCAAGTCCAATCAGGGTACTTCCGCTGTATGCGCCAACACCAAGTACATCCAAGTTCTTGCGCTCTTGGCAAAGCGCATTGCTCCATTCCGGCAAATACAATTCCCCGAAATCTTCCTGTTCCAATATGCGTGTTTCATAGCCGCAGGAAAGAACCGGTATCCGGCTTATGTCCGGCAAGTAGTATTCTGCCATAAAACATATTTTATGCCCCTTTTCGGATAAGCGCTCGTTCAGCCAATGCATATTTGGAGTTTCAAAACAATGATAAAATTCAAATTTCTCTGTATACTCGGATACTAAATCCGAGGTTTCAGGTATAGAAGTTGCCACAATATTATTTCCATAGGAAATAAGGTTACAAGTAATTGGCTCCTTTAGGTATTTGCGGGCATTCTTCCCTAATTTTAAAGGGCGGATAATATTTCTGTCTGCCAGAAAATCTTCTTCACGACACCCCATATCTTCTGCTGACTGCCTCATTGCTATCTCTATTATTTCACGATTTGTCATAATTTTTTCTCCATTCATTTTTCTCAATTCAACAAATTCCGATTATCAGAAAGAAAGCCGCATTTGGTGCCACACAACATTTCCGTGGGTGGATTTATCGGACACCCCCTCATCTTTGAATCCAAATTTTGCGTAGTACGGAATCAGCCGCTCTTTACAGGTCAGCACAAGGCCTTTGCGCCCTTGCTGTTTGGCATCAGCAATCGCACGAGAAATTAACTCGCCAGCATATCCATGCTTGCGGTAATCTGGCAGGGTGTTGACGCCAAAAATCATCTGCCACGCGCCGTTTTCGTTGTGCATGGCGGCGTTCTCGTACATTTCATCAGTTAAATCCAGCTCGTCTGTCACAAAACCGTCCACAAAGGCAATCAACTTATCGGCATTATACAAAAGCCAAAAGTGATTCCCATAGTATTTTACCCTTTCAACAAATTCTGCTTCAATTGCAGCCTCTGCGGGCGGAAAGCATTCTGCTTCCACAGCGGCGATTGCGGAAATATCCTCTTTTGCGGCATATTTTATAGTCATGTTGAGGTCCTCCATAGATTCCGATTTGTTAATTGGTTTTATTATAGCATATATGAACCTATTCACAATGGAGTGGCTAAAGTGCTTAACTTTACATTCCCATTTCTTCTATCTCTTTTAACATAAATTGCTGATTTACAGCACTTTTTGCTGCTGAACTTGCTTTATCATTTATTTGCTTAATACTATCTGCAAACAGTTCAAATTTCATTGCCTTACCTCCAATACATTGCCCTAAAACTATTGTAAATTAGCATAGACACAGTATCCCACAGCACCTGTATCTGTGCGCTTTCTTTTTTGTTGCATTTTTCACTTCTTCTTTCTGCTCTGGCGTATGCGACCAGTGCATCAAACTTGAAGTTATCTGGTTGATGCCATTTTATCAGTCGGCCATGATCTCCTGAGAGCCACATAGGAGATTAAAAAGTTCGCA
>CAKRCS010000019.1 GCA_934307695.1 uncultured Agathobacter sp.
ATTCAAAACTGCGCCCGCATCATCGACGGCATTCACCTGAATGTCCTGACTGCCATCGCCCTGTACCGCAAGAAGGACGAGCGGTGGCGCGAGCGATTGACGGTGGCGCTGGACGCGGCGGCGGAGTACCGCTTCATCCGCACCGTCAGCGTATACGGCACGGCGGTGCTGCCGCTGCTGGAAGCGCTGGACTGGGACGGCGACAAAGCATGGCGCAAGCGGCTGATGGCAGCGGTGCGGACGCAGGCGGCGTTCTACACGCATTTCCTCGAACCCAGCCTTGCTCCCGGCGAGGAGCTGACGCCCACGGAACTGCAAATTCTCCATCTGCTCTGTGCGGACAAATCCAACGCCGAGATTGCACAGATCATGGACGTGAAGCTGCCCACGGTGAAGACCCACGTCAGCCACATTCTTGACAAGCTGGACGTAAAGCGCCGGGCGGAAGCCAAGACCGCCGCGAAAAAGCTGAGGCTCATTCCGGATGATCTATAAAAGCTGTGCCTGTGCTTGAACGGGCTGAATATAAACCTTATACATATATTCTAAAGGAGAATCTTATGAAAAAACGAGTATTGAGTATGCTCATGGCGCTGGTGCTGTGTCTGACGCTCCTGCCAGCGCCCGTGCGGGCGGAGGACACGGAAAATAATGTCGCGGTGCAGACAAATACCGCAAATGTGGCAGCTGCGGCAGACGAGGAAACCATCTCCGACAATGTTACCTGGGAGAACAGAAACATAACTACCCCGGTGATAATGAATGGCGACACAACAATCACGCTGAAAGGCGAGAATACCATTACGATTACCGAGACCGCATATACCGCCGCTCTGAATATGTATTCCCACAGTCTGACCATTCAGGGAAGCGGCAGTCTGACGGTCAATGTTCCTAAAGGGAAAAGGTGTATTGAGGACGGCAGTTGGAGCGACACCGCCGGCGGGACGCTCACCATAAAAGACGAGGCAAAGATAACCACCAACGGCGGTTCGCGCGGCTTGAGCGCTAAAACCATCGTGATTGAGAATGGAACGCTGAATCTAGATTCCGGTTACGGTTACGGTATTGACACTGCATCCCTGACCATGAACGGAGGAACCCTTTACACCACCGGAAAATGGGGTGCGTTTTCGAATAGTAGCTATGGAAACGCCAGAAACATCAACAACAACCTGACCATTCTGTATTCGGACGAACAGAATGCAAACACAGACGATATGTCGGTCGGCACAGCGGACGATACAACAAGAGACGAGGACGTCAAGACCATCTACATCGCCAAGATGGGACCCCGCGCAAGCCTGACCGTCGGCACGCAGCAGGGAACCCTACAGGAAAGCTTAGGTAGTCAGACGGCGACCTTCTCCGTCACCGGCAGCAAGGTCAAGATAAATACTCTGAACGTGGAATGGGTGGGCGACCACACAGGTCTGACGGCGGTAAAATCCGCTGACAACCAGACCATCACCGTGACCGCCGACAACACCGTCAAGGAGGGCAGCTATAAGCTGAAGCTGACCGCAGAGGGCGAAGCAGGTGCCACTCCTGTCAAGGCGACCGCAACCGCAACGGTCACCGTCGCCGCCGCGCCCAGAAACCCCATTACCATAAGAACGCAGCCGCAGGTCTCAAAGAAAACCGATGGGCAATTTAAGGCGGATGTCTGGGTAAGGACCCAACTGGAAAGCGGTTCGGAGGGTAATATCACCTATCAGTGGTATGTGAACGGAAAAGAATTTACAGGTACAGGCAGCGGCAGCAATAGAATCACCCTGACCCCATCCGACCTGACCACAACGGCGGGCAAGAACTGGGAGTACAGCGGCCAGGTCTACTGCAAGCTGTCCTATCAGAGCTATACCCTAAATACAAACACTGTCCCTGTTACCTTTAACACCTGCCCCCATGAAAAATACGCCAACGACGGCAAATGCCAACAGTGCGGCGAACCGTGTGAAAAGGATGTGCTCTTTATTCGCAACGGTATCCTCTATTCGTTTTCAGGCGATAACCCTGAGGTTGGGTTCATTCTGTTCTCCGGCGGAACCGCTTATTTTGTGCGGAATACTGACGCAACCTTGAAAGCGGGGAACGGCGATACGGCGGACAAAAGGGACGTTACGCTGGACCTGCAGGGCCACAAGGTCAAGGTGCTGGATCTGCAAAATTTCCCGTACAAGAGCGTTACCATCAAAAACGGCACGATAGAGGACATTGCCACCAGCGCCCCCACAGTATTGATATTAGACAGCGTTACAACAGATCAGGACCACTTTTCTAACTATTTTACCCTGACGGTAAAGGGCAACTGCGTGTTTGAGAGCGGGATGGTGTTCATCGGGGAAACCCAGCTCCAGGGCGGCACGTTCCCATTGGGAATCAATGTAGAACCTGGTAAGCAGGCTCTGGATCTGCTGGCGGATGGATATGCCTTTGCAGACGCTGACAGCGGTGAAATTTTGAATGCTTCCAATGTAAGCATCCAGGGTGAAAACGTCAAGGTGGTCGAGCATACCTGCCAATATCAGAACGGCAAATGTGTCTGCGGCAGAGTCTGCGACCATGCGGGCAAGGTGGACAGTGCCGGTTACTGCACCTTCTGCAAAGCGCTGGTGGAGGCATTTGAAACCGGCGGCAAGCGATACACCAGTCTGGAAAACGCGCTGGCTGCCGCGCAGGACAGGGACACGATCACTCTGCGGGGACCTTTGGAGATCGAGAACGCAGAGCCTATCGAGATCAGCAAAAATATTATACTGAACTTGAATGGACACACCCTGAGTAAATCCGCTGAGAAGGCGCTTCTACGCATCCTGGGCTCCAATGTAGCCATCATAAACGGCAAGGTGCTAAGCACCTGCACCAGCAAGCCCGCTGTCGCGGTGGAAGTTGGAAAATTTAGCCCCACAGGCGCAAAGCTGACGCTGGACAATGTCACCCTGGAGGGCAGCGTAGGCGGCGGAACTGGTTCTGGTGGAACTGGGCTTTCCATTTGTACCGGGAACGAAGCTGTGGTAACGAGCGGCACCTTCCCCGGCGGCATCTACACGGAGGGAGCGCTGACCATGTCCGGCGGCAGCGCGGCTCGGCTGGAATTGGGTGCGCTCGAGGGTATTCCAGTGACCCTGTCCGGCGGCTCCTTTGGCAGCATCAAAATCGAGAATGGCGCAGATTACCAGTCCCTGCTGGCGGAGGGCTATGCCTATCAGAAGCAAGGCGGCGCATTGCTCAAGCTGTCGGAGATGAATGAGAATACTGCCGTAACCGTTGTGAAGTGTAGCCACCCGGATGACCCTTCCGGCGGGAAGGTTTGCCCCTACTGCGGCTATGCCGCTGAGGTAACAAAGACGGACGGCAGCATTTCCTACTATCTGACGGCAGATGCCGCCATCGCCGCAGCCGGCGGCGGTACGGTGAAGCTGCTGGCAAATGCAGGCGAGATCACCATTAACAGCCCGCTCAAGCTGAATCTGAACGGTAAGACGGCGGCAAAGCTGACCGTTACCGGAGATGTCACGCTGGCATCCCTCCTGCCGGAGGGCTACGCTTTTAAGAGCGGCAGTACTTGGATCAGCGACCTTAGCGGCACGGAGCTGACCAATGTTTCTATGGCCAAGATCCTCATCAAGAGCATGGACTATCCGACCGGGATGAGCATGGAGTATGGCGGTGCGGGGACGCTTCTTGTTAAGGTAAAGAAGGAAACCGGCACAGGAGCTGTGAGCTTCCAGTGGTATAAGGTGGAGGACGGCAAGGCCACAGCGGTTGGCAGTGCGACAACAAAGAATCAATTTGATCTTTCTGCGCAAAAGCTGTCCGCAGGCCAGCACACCTTCCGCTTTTCGGCCACCTGCGACGGCTACGTGAAGATGAGCAAGGATATTGTTGTGACGGTACAAAAGGCAACACCGATAGTGGTAACAGTACCAACCGTTGCAGAGCGTGAATACAATCCGGATGCTGCACTTACCGGTTCTGATATGACAGGCGGAAGTGTGAAAGGGGCAGATGGCAATGAACTTGCAGGAACATGGAGCTTTACAGGAACGAACATCATTCCGACTGTAAACAACAAAGGCTATCAGGCAGTATTTACACCTAATGACACAAACAACTACAATACCGTAACTAGAACAATAACTGTTAAAGTAACTAAAGCAACACCGGTAATTGCAGAAAATCCTATAGCAACCGCCCTTACATACGGGCAGAAACTTTCAGACAGTACCCTGACAGGCGGCAAAGTAACATACAAAACAGCCGATGGAACAGAGGTAGCAGGAACATTTGCATGGAAGAATAGTAATATCAAGCCTACAGCAGCAGACAGCGGAAGGACAGAGTATGATGTGATATTTACACCATCAGATACAGATAATTATAATGCTGTTGATACGAAGCTTACACTTATTGTAAATAAGGCAGCTCAGGCACCGAACATGCCGCAGACTGCAATGGCTCCGGTACACAGCACAAAAAAGGTTGGCGATATTACGCTTCCGAATGGATGGAGCTGGCAGGAGGATGATAAGGACACGGCACTTGCAGATGGTGTGGCAGTGACAGCGAATGCAATTTATACAGGAACTGACAAGGGCAACTACGAGACAGAAAGTGTAAGCATTACGATCACAAGAAGCGAATGTGAGCACAAAAATACAGAAATCATAAACAAAAAAGATGCAACCTGCAGCGTTGAAGGCTATACAGGCGATACCTACTGTAAGGATTGTGGTGAAAAACTTGCCACTAGTACAACAATCGAGAAAAAACCGCACACGGTCAAAACGTCGGCTACATGTGTATCTAAAGCTGTGTGCAGTGTTTGTGGCGAAGCTTTTGGTGAAGTGGATGCAAGTAACCATGTGCATACAACCGTGAAGAACCAAAAGAAAGCAACCTGCACACAGACCGGCTACACTGGAGATACCTATTGTACGGATTGCAACAAACTTCTGAGAATGGGAAACGAACTGGCAGCACTGGGACACAGCTATACATCAAAGGTAACTAAGGCTGCAACGACAACAGAGGAAGGCATCATGACCTACACCTGCTCCAAGTGCGGACACAGTTACACACAGCCTATCGCTAAAATCAAGTCCGATGACAGCGGTAAAAATAATGGTAATGAAAATCAGAATCCAAAGTCCGATGACAACAGCAAGGATAATGGCAGTCAGAACCAGAAACCGCAGTCTGGCACAGATAATGGTAATCAGAATCCACAGCCTGATATGGATAAAGGTAAGGAAAAAGGAGATTCAATTAAGCCATACATCAAGGACGACAGCGGCAAGAAAGGCTGGAAGGTGATCAGCGCACAGCTTGACAAAGCCAAATCCGGTGAGACAGTGACCGTTGCCATGAACGGAACAACGGTAGTACCGAAGGATATTTTCGACAGTATTAAAGGTGAAGACATCACACTGGTGCTTGACATGGGAGACGGCATTTCTTGGAAGATCAATGGAAAGAAAATCACGGATGCAGCCGGAAATATTGATTTCGGCGTGACAATCGGGGCAGATGCAGGAAAATCCATTCCTATAGATGTCATCAATAGCGTGACCGGAGAACGGTATTCCATGAACCTGACGCTTGCCTATGACGGAAGGTTTGGATTTACAGCTAGACTGACTATCAACATGGAATCAAAGAATACAGGACGGTATGCGAACCTGTTCTACTACAATGAACAGACCGGTGAACTGGAATTTGTCAGTGCCGGACAGATTGATGCGGATGGAAATGTGGAACTTGAATTTACCCACGCATCCGATTATACGATCGTCATTGATATGGCTGTGATGGATGGCAGAGATGAAGAAACTGTCACATCCACGGAAAACACCGAGTCAGAGGGAAACACCGAGTCAGAGGGAAGCACTGAAGCAGAGGAAAACATCGAGCCAGAGGGAAGCACCGAAGCGGCAGAAAACACCGAGCCAGATGGAAGCACCGGAGCAGCGGAAAGCACCGGGACAGAGGGAAGCACCGGAGCGGCGGAAAGCACCGGGACTGAGGGAAGTACCGAAGCGGCGGAAAACACCGAGCCAGAGGAAAGCACCGAAGCGGCGGAAAACACCGAGCCAGAGGAAAGCACCGAAGCGGCAGAAAACACCGAGCCAGAGGAAAACACCGACACCGAGCCAGAGGGAGACAACACGATTCCTGCCGTAAATGAGGCGGATGCAAAGAGTGATACCTGGAATCCGACAATCCTTATCATCATTGGAATCTGTATTCTGCTGATTTTGTTTGGTGCAGTAATTTACGTCAGAAAAAAGAGCGGTTCTGAGGAAGAATAAGTATCAGCTTTTTCGATGAAACAGCAGACAGCTGCAAAGAAAATGCATGTACGGTATTTGATGTATTTTTGTGCGAAAATGTCGAGTGTTTTTTCTCTTATAAGTCATGGTATGATAAGAAAAAAAGAAAAAGGAGTTCATATTATGAAAAGAAGAAAACATTTGGCAGTTTTTCTGGCATGTGTCATGCTTCTGTCTCTTTTCGTTGCTGCCTGTGGCAAGAACGATAAGACAGATAAGGATTCGACACAGACAACAGAGACAACCGAAGCACCGGATACACAGGAGCCGGAGCCGGATACGCAGCAGGACACCGCTGATGTACAGCCGGAGGTAACGGAGAAGCCGGAGGGCAATTATATCGAGCTTGCCCTGAATGTATACTATAACGATAGTGATTCCGGCTATTACAGCAACGAGGCAGGAGCTTCCATCTATGTAACAGAAGCAGGACAGTATACAGTCAGCTTCGATTGTGAGAAGGATCTTTCTGCGGATGCGGCCTCAAAGGGCGTTCGCTATCTGAACAATCTGACAGCAGTATATATCTTGGATATGGGAGCTGCCAACGGCGAGCAGTCACCGCTTAAGGGCGCACAGATCCGGTATGATGCGGTTACGGTTGATGATGTTGCGCTTACCGTTACACAGACGGAGCCAAAGAGTGCATTTAAGTCCTCCGGACTTTTTGACACCAACGATCCGATCAACGCATGGGATGGCTCTTATGTAGAGGAAGTATCTGCATCCTCTGATCATGTAGCAAACTTTACAACGGTTGAGAACCCGACCAGGATCTCGGTTACATTTACCCTGTCTGATCTGGACTGGACGGGAAGTGAGGACTCTGCAAGTGCAGAGGCTGCCGGAAGCAATTACAAGAATACCGCTGTATTCAGTGACATCGATTTTACCAATATGGATGCGCTGACACTCAGCAGATATCTTGGCAACGGAATCAACCTTGGAAATACCATGGAAGCATACGGACATGCAACACTTGGAACCAATTCCACAGTGAATAATTATGAGACCTACTGGGGACAGCCGATCACCACTGCTGAGATGATCCAGGGCATGAAGGACTGTGGCTTTGATACACTTCGTATTCCGGTAGCATGGACCAATATGATGGATTATGAATCCGGAGATTACACGATCAACACCGCATACTTAGACCGTGTTGAGGAAATCGTAAATTATGCACTTGACGCTGAAATGTTCGTTGTATTAAACGACCATTGGGATGGCGGCTGGTGGGCAATGTTCGGTTCCTCCGACGAGACCTCTGCACAGAACGCATTTACCATGTATGAAGCAATGTGGTCACAGATCGCAGACCGTTTCAAGGATTACTCTGACATGCTGATCTTCGAGTCTGCAAACGAGGAGCTGGGCGATGGACTGAACGATAATTCAGACTGGGCAGATTCCGGCAGCCTTACACAGGATGAGTGCTACGCACTTACCAACGAGATCAACCAGCACTTTGTTGACCTGATCCGTTCTACCGGCGGCAACAACGATGACAGATTCCTCCTGATCGCAGGCTACAATACAGACTTTGACATGACCGTAGATGATCGTTTCTGCATGCCAACCGATAGTGCAAATGGAAAGTTATTTGTTTCCGTACATTACTATACACCTTGGAACTACTGCGGTGCTGAGACTGATGCCCGTTGGGGAATCAAGGATGATTATGCACTGATGGATACACAGTTTGCAAAGCTTACAAAGTTCACGGATGCAGGATACGGCGTGATCATCGGAGAGTACGGCGCGCTTCCTGTTTATGATTCCGCAACCGGAACAAGCACTGCAAAGCAGAACACGACAGAGTTCACCAAGCACTTGCTTGACCTGAGTGACACCTACAATTATTGCCCGCTTCTGTGGTCAACCAATGATTCCTATAAAAAGGCAACCCAGACCATGCTTATCGATAGTCTGACCGAGCTTTTCACCTCAAGATGCTATGCAGAGGAGTCTGCGGCAGGAGATAGCTATCTTGCAGAGGTACAGGCTTCCATGGAAGAGGATGAGGCAAACGCGATCGACATGTGGGAGGACGTTACAACCTACGAGCCGGGTACTCCGGTTGCATGGATCATGTGGAACGGCGGTGCAGGAACCTACTCCGTTGGCGATACCTATAATCCGGCAGACAACACGGCGGGAATTACCGCACATGATGTTGTTGTGGATGGTGCAGGTGAGTACACCGTAAGCCTTGACTTCGCAGGAGGCAATACCGGTGTGACATTTGCGGCACTTGCGATCGCAGATGCAGAGCTTCTCTATCCGGGCTGCATCATCGATATCAAGGAGATCACCTACGACGGCAATCCGGTACAGCTTCAGAAGCTTGCATACACAAGCTCCGATGACGGAATCTGTACGAGAGTTAACCTCTACAACGAGTGGGTAAAGGAGCTTCCGGATGACGCAAGAAACAAATCCGGTATGCTTGGAATGGCAGGCCCATGCATTCTCGACAAGACAGAGATCAATGACATCAAAAATATTACGATCACATTTGAATTGATCGTTCCGGAAGAATAAAAAAGGATGGCTGTGTGCATTTAAGGTGCGCACAGCCATTTTTTCGCATTTTTTGCGGTACATTGTTGACAGCGGCCTGCATCATCCGTAAGATGAAAGAAGAATAATATATATTCAGTACAAAAAATATGCTGACCGGGCAAGCGCAGGCTTAACCGGAAAGCGCCGGATCATATTGGAAGTACGATTCTATGACTGCGAGGATTTTTCCGAACGGAAACAGAAGGACTAAGGGACTCTTCTGCCTTGCGGCGGGGGAGCTTTTTGTTTTACAGCAGAATGGCGGATCGGATATTCCGGTGCGTAAGAGCATACACAATACAAGAAGGAAAGCAGGTAAAAAATGTTAAAGATCGCGATATACGGAAAAGGCGGAATCGGAAAATCAACAGTTACAAGTAATCTGGCGGCGGCATTTGCAACGCTCGGCAAGCGGGTAATACAGATCGGCTGTGACCCGAAAGCAGATTCCACCATCAATCTGCTGCACGGCGTGCCGGTGCAGCCGGTTATGACCTACATGAGAGAGAATGACGAAGATCCGACCGATTACACGCAGATCTCAAAGGAAGGCTTTGGAGGCGTGCTTTGCATCGAGACGGGCGGACCGACTCCGGGACTCGGATGTGCGGGAAGAGGAATTATCGCAACCTTCCAGCTTCTGGAGGATCTGGAGCTTTTTGAAAAGTACAAGCCGGATGTTGTGCTCTATGATGTCCTTGGGGATGTTGTGTGCGGTGGATTTGCCGCGCCGATACGCGAGGGATATGCCGAGCATGTCCTGATCGTCACCTCCGGAGAGAAGATGGCATTGTACGCGGCGGGAAATATCCATGCGGCGGTGAAGAATTTTGAGGACAGAGGATACGCGAGTATTTACGGAATCGTTCTCAACCACCGGAACGTAGAAAATGAAAACGAAAAGGTGGAAGCCTTCGCAAAGGAGCGGGGACTTCGCATTGTCGGCGAGATCCCAAGAAGCAATGAGATCAACCGCTATGAGGATGAGGGCAGGACGGTCGTTGAGGCGGATGCCGATATTCCGGTAAGCCGGTGCTTTATAGGACTGGCAAAGCAGCTGCTTGCAGACTGCAACTAGCAATAGATAAGAGAAAAAAGACTTGGAGCATGATATATGACAGAAAAGCAACATGCAGTGTACTATACCGCAGAGGAACTGGTTCAACGTGGAAAAGAGAATATCCCAACGGAATTTATCTCAAACGAGCATCTGATTTACAGCTCTCCGGCAACGCTTGCGTTCAATTCGCCGGGCGCGGAGGGCTTTGGTGTAAAGCGGGCAGGACTTGCGGTTCCGGAATCGGTCATGCTGATCGTTTCGCCGGGCTGCTGCGGAAGGAACACCTCACTGATCAGCAGGATGCCGGAATATAACAATCGTTTCTTCTATCTGACGATGGATGAGGCGGACATCATCACGGGACGCCATCTGAAAAAGATCCCGCAGGCAGTCGCAGAGATCGTGGGTTTTCTGGACAAAAAGCCATCCGTTGTGATGATCTGCATCACCTGTGTGGATGCATTGCTTGGTACGGATATGGACCGCGTCTGCCGAAAGGCACAGGAAGCGGCAGGAATACCGGTTCGCCCGTGCTATATGTATGCCTTGACAAGAGAAGGACGCAAGCCGCCGATGGTACATGTGCGGCAGTCAATCTACTCGCTGCTTGCCCCGGCAAAAAGAAATCCGGTGGCAGTAGATATCTTAGGCTTTTTTGCACCGCTGGCAGATAACTGCGAGCTATACGATATCCTGCGTGCGCTTGGCGTGAAAAAGACAATGGAGATTTCGCGCATGGAGACCTACGGGGAATATCTGCACATGTCAGAAGCCAACTTCGCGCTGGTATTAAATCCGGAGGCGCGATTTGCTGCAAAGGATTTTGAGGAGCGGCTTTCGATCCCTTCGATTGAGCTTACACGATTTTATGATATAAAGCGGATTCAGAAGCAGTACGCGGCACTTGCGAGAGCGCTCGGCAGCACGATTGATGATGCGGACTACTATAAGAATGCGGAGCATGCGATCGAACGGTTAAAGGAACGGTTTGGTCAGGTGACATTTTCGGTCGGGGAGTGTTTAAACGCAGATCCGTTTGAGCTTTCACTTGCGCTTTTACAATATGGACATGCGGTGCCGGAGATCTTCGGAACGATCACGGCGGAGAATTTTATCTACCTTAAGCATATCGCACAGATCAGCCCGGACACGAAGGTGTATTCCAATCTGCATCCGTCCATGATCTTCTATGAGGAGGAGCAGACGGGAGGTCTGTTTGTCACGATCGGAAAGGACGCGGGCTACTACCATGAGGAATGTGCGAATCTTGCGTGGAATGCGGATGTGCAGCCGTATGGCTATCAGGCGGTCGAAGGGCTTTTTGATGCACTGTATGAGCTGCTTGACAAAGAGGCAGCCGGCAGCGGAAAGGAGCGGGAATGAAGGGACTTTTTAAATATCTGACACCGTTTGCACCGGATCAGTCCGGTGTGGTATCGGTGCTTTATGAGTTCGGCGGACTGCTCGTGATCTGTGATGCCGGTGGCTGCGCGGGAAATATCTGCGGCTTTGATGAGCCGCGCTGGAGCACGGCAAAGAGCGCTATTTTCAGCGCAGGACTCCGGGATATGGATGCGATCATGGGGCGCGACGAGCGGCTGGTGAAGAAGCTGGCGCTCGCGGCAGAACAGATCTCCGGCAATTTTGCCGCGGTGATCGGGACTCCGGTGCCTGCGGTGATCGCAACAGATTATCATGCGCTTGCAGGAATGATAAGACGCAAGGTTAAGCTTCCGGTCATTGCGGTGGAATCGACCGGAATGTCGTACTACGACAAAGGCGCTGAGGCGGCATACTTAGAGCTGGTACGGCAGTTTGGCACGGAGAAAAAAGGGACGCAAGCCGGTCTTGTCGGTGTGTATGGTGTAAATCCGCTGGACATGGGTGACCTTATGGCAGCCAAAAAGCTGCAGCAGTATTACGACAGCAAACCGAATGCGTGCAGGCTGGCATGCTACGGAATGGGAGCAGGGATTCGTGAGCTTACGGAGGCTTCCGCGGCGGAAAAGAATCTGGTTGTTGCACCATCCGGGTTAAAGGCGGCAAAGTATATGAAGGAGCACTATGACATCCCTTATGAGATTGACAATCCGCTCGCGCGCGACTGCCTTATGGACATTGACTATACAGGAAAACGTGTGCTGATCATACACCAGCAGGTCAGCGCGCATACACTCCGCAGGGAGCTGGAGAAAAGGGGAGCCGCAGAGGTCGTTGCGGCAAACTTCTTTATGCAGATTCCGGAGCTTACACAGGAAGGGGATATCCGGCTGACGGAGGAGAGCCAGTGCGAGGAGCTTATTAACAGCGGCAGCTTTGACATTCTTATCGCAGATGCGGTGTTTATGAAAATGGCAAAGAATTTTGCGGGAATTTTCATGGAATATCCGCAGTTCGCAGTTTCGGGAAAGCTGGTTGAAGCATGAGTAAGCATATAACCAGAGAGATAAAAGTATATGGGATCGTGCAGGGTGTCGGCTTCCGCCCGACCGTGAGCAGGCATGCCGCGGCGTGTGGCGTAAGCGGCTATGTGTGCAACAAAGGACCGTATGTGCAGATCCTTGCACAGGGGGACGAAGCTGCGGTCGCGCAGTTCTTAGAGAAAATTGAAAAGGAGCCGCCGGATCGTGCGGTCATCCTGAAAATAGATGCGGTTCCGGTGGACGATGGCACTTTGTACCGCTCGTTTGAGATCATAGAGAGCGAAAAGGAGACGGGCGAGATCTTTATCCCGCCGGACATTGCAATATGCGAGGATTGCAGGCGGGAGCTTTACGACAAAACAAACCGCAGATACTTGCATCCGTTCATTAACTGTACCTGCTGCGGACCGAGGCTTACGATCTTAGAATCACTTCCTTACGACAGGGAACGGACGAGCATGAAAGCGTTTGCAATGTGTCCGGAATGCAAGGATGAGTATTACGATCCAGGCAGCCGCAGATACGATGCGCAGCCGGTCTGCTGCAATGCGTGCGGACCGAGGGTATATCTGCTTGGAAAAGAGGCGCAGGATCAGGAGGCAATCCGCTATGCCAGACGGACATTGCGGGATGGAGGCATCGTTGCGGTAAAGGGAATCGGCGGCTTTCATCTGTGCTGTGATGCAAAAAACGCATCGGCGGTACAGCGCCTCCGGGATCAGAAGCAGCGCCCGACAAAGCCGTTTGCGGTAATGATGAAGGATATACAGACCGTCGAGCGGGAGTGCATAGTCACAGAAGAACAAAGAGCCATTCTGACCGGACACCAGAAGCCGATCCTTCTTTTAGAAAAGAAAGAAGCAAGCAGTCTGTGCGAGGCGATCGCGCCGGGAAATCCGAAGGTCGGAGTCATGCTTCCCTACGCGCCGATCCAGTTGCTGCTCTTTGATGACAGGGACGAAATTAAGGTCAGTGATACGCTCGTAATGACAAGCGGAAATACATCGGGAGCGCCGATCTGCCGGGAGGATGCAGACGCACAGGCAGAGCTTTTTTCCCTTTGTGATGTCATTCTCTCACATGACCGGGATATCCGCATGAGAGCCGATGACACCGTTATGGATATGTTTGAAAATAAAGAGTACATGATCCGCCGTTCCAGAGGATACGCGCCGCTTCCTCAGCTTGTCCGTTCCAATCGCGCACAGCATACACAGGTGCTTGCGATGGGCGGCGAATTGAAAAATTCCTTTTGTGTCGGCAAGGACGAGCTTTTCTATATGTCTCCGTACATCGGGGACATGGAGGACATACGGACGGTGGAGGCACAGCAGGAGAGCATTGCACGTTTTCTGGATATGCTTGAGGTCACACCGCAGGCCGTTGCATGTGATCTTCATCCGAAATACAACACCTCGGTTCTTGCAGAGGGATACAATATCCCGATCATCCGGGTGCAGCATCACTACGCACACATTGTAAGCTGCATGGCAGAAAACGACCGCATGGAGCCGGTGATCGGCGTATCATTTGATGGAACCGGATATGGCACCGACCACACGATATGGGGCGGAGAGCTTCTGCTGGCGGATGCGTGCGACTTTGCGCGCGCCGGACATATCGCACCGTTTGTACAGATCGGCGGCGACTTATCCGCGAAGGAAGGCTGGCGGATCGCAGTCTCCATGCTGTACGGACGATACAGAAATGAGGAGAAAACCCTCGCTGCGGCAACGGCACTCGGACTTTGCGCGGAAGCGGATGCAAAGGTGCTGATGCGGATGTATGATCGTGGAATGAACGCAGTCACTTCCACAAGTGCCGGACGGCTGTTTGACGCGGTCAGCGCGGTACTTGGGATCTGTATACATTCCACCTTTGAGGGGGAGGCATCCACCGCACTGCAATTCGCGGCAGAAGCCTACGAGAAACAAGCACCAGAGGAAAAGTCCCCACTTTGGAAAAAGCAGACCAATCCAATCGTATCTGAAAACAGTGATACAGAACATCTGGTATTGCCTACGGATCAGCTTTTTGACTGGATCGTAGATGAAAGACAACAGGGTATGGAGGCTCCGGCACTTGCCTATGCCTTCCACGAGGCACTTGCGCAGATGATCAAGGATGCCTGCATATCGCTCCGCAGCCGAACCGGACGCAATACCGTTGCACTAAGCGGCGGCGTTTTCCAGAATCTGCTGCTCCTTAAGCTATGCAGGACAAAGCTTACCCAAAGCGGCTTCGAGGTGCTGATCCATCATCTGGTTCCGCCGAACGATGGAGGGCTTGCACTCGGACAGGCAGTTGTGGCACGAAACATCATTCAAAATACAAAATAAATAATCACAGAACTTATGCGCATCCGGAGCATAGGCAACATAATTGTTTTTATACTTCTCCTTTTTGAAAAAAAGCACCACTTCAAATTGCGAAATTCTAATTCAACCGACCGGCGGTTTGTTTATGAGTTCTGTCTTTTATAGGTTTGAACACTCCAGCCCGGCGGTTCGCAGCAGAAAGACTTGCAATTCGAGAACTTTTGTGTTCTTCTTGCGGGCGAATTTTGGGAAATGTGAGCATGCCCTTCATCTGTTTGAGCTAACTGTGTTCCTATATAGAAAACGTACAAAGCGAGTTTTGAAGGGCATGCTCTAATATCAATTTCACAAAAACGCCCGCTTAGAAGAACTAAAAAGTTTGAGTGCAATCTTTCTGCCACGGACAGCCGGGCGGGGAGTGTCAAAGCCAACAAAAGACACAACCCTATCACCACCGGAACGGTTGAAAGAATTTCTGCAATTTTTGTGGAATTGCTTTTCTCCAAAAGGAGAAGCATAAAAACTACGATATGCTATCGCCCGGATGCATAAAGATTTATGATTATTTAGGGATAGGAAGGATAAGGAAAGAGTATGTGTGTAGGATTATCAGCAAGAGTAGTAAAGATCGATAACAAAACAGCGGTTGTGGACGCATCCGGTGCAAAGCGGGAGGTATCCGTATCACTTCTGGATGAGCTGGAGCCGGGAGATTATGTGATGGTGCATGCGGGAATCGCGATCGCGAAGATCACCGATGAGGACGACAGCGAATCCGATGCAGTCATGGATGAACTGCTCTCTTAGAAAAACGGTCAGAAGAGGAAAAAAGAATGGAAAAGACGAACGAAAAGAGATCCGCGACAGAAATCATAACCGGATACAAAGGACCGAAGCTTCGGATCATGGAGGTGTGCGGCACGCATACGCATGAGATATTCCGGCTGGGAATCCGAGCACTGCTCCCGGAAAATATCGAGCTGATCTCAGGACCGGGATGTCCGGTATGCGTAACGCCGACCGGATACATTGACGAAGCAATCTGGCTTGCAAAGGAAAAACAGGTGACAATCTGCACCTTCGGAGATCTGGTGAGGGTTCCGGGAAGTACAGAAAGTCTGGCTGGCGCAAGAGCAGCGGGAGCACATATCCAGGTCGTGTATTCACCGCTCGATGCGGAAATCTATGCGAAAGAGCATCCGGATGAACAGGTTGTATTCCTGTCGGTCGGATTTGAGACGACCACCCCTGCAAGCTGTCTGGCAGTCAGGCAGGCGCTGGAGGACGGGCTATCTAATTTCTCGATACTTACAGCGAATAAGACGATGCCGAGCGCGTATCAGGCACTGAAGGACTCGGTGGATGTTTACCTGTATCCGGGACATGTAAATGCGATTACGGGAACCGGGCTTTGCGAATCACTTGTAGAGGAGGGAATCAGCGGAGTGGTAGCCGGATTTACGGCAAAAGAGCTTGTGACAGCACTTGCGGCAGCCGTGATCAAATCACAGGAGGGAAAACCGTTCTTTGTGAATGCATACCCGCGTGTCGTGACGAGAGAGGGAAGCAAAGAGGCACAGAAGATCGTCGCAGACATGATGGAGCCGTGCGATGCGAGATGGAGAGGACTGGGCGTGATCCCGGCTTCCGGCATGAAGCTTCGCAGTGCGTATGCAACGTATGATGCAAGGAGCAAATACCAGATCCCGGCAATCGAGGGACAGGAAAATCCGGCATGCAGATGCGGCGAGGTATTGCAGGGAAAGTGCAAATCCTCCGACTGCCCGCTATTTGGAAAGACATGTACACCGGAGCATCCGGTAGGGGCATGTATGGTGTCCAATGAAGGGGCATGCAGCGCATATTATTCCTACGCGGATATGCTGGCGTAGGACTTGTCCAAAACAGAAAACCAGATACTTACAGATAGATGAGGAGAAAACCAAGATGAGTGAAACAGTTACCTTAGCGCACGGCGCAGGCGGACGGCAGACCAGCGAGCTGATCGACCGCGTATTTAAAAGACATTTTTCCAACCCGAATCTGACTGCGGATGATGCAGCAGTGCTCACCCCGCCGGTCGGGCGTATGGCGATGACAACAGACGGCTTTATCGTATCACCGGCATTTTTCGCGGGCGGAAATATCGGTAAGCTGTCAATCTGCGGAACGGTGAACGACCTGTCCTGCATGGGCGCAAAGCCACTGTACCTGACCTGTTCATTCGTGATTGAGGAAGGCTTTGAAATGGATAAGCTAGAGCAGATCGCGGAGGCAATGGCAAAGACCGCTGCCGAATGCGGTGTCCAGATCGTAGCAGGAGACACGAAGGTCGCAGGCAAAGGTCAGGTCGACGGAGTGTTTATCACCACGACCGGAGTAGGAGAGATCATTGACGGCGTGGAGACCTCCGGCGCAAAGGCAAAGCCGGGGGATGTCGTTCTGGTGACCGGAGATATCGGCAGACACGGTTGCACGATCCTTTTGGAGCGGGAAGATTTTGGAATTGATGCGGATGTGACAAGTGACTGTGCACCGCTGTGGGAATGTGTGAATGCGATGCTTGACGTGACGAAGGACATTCATGTTATCCGCGACGCGACAAGAGGTGGTGTCGGAACGGTTCTCTATGAGATTGCAGGACAGAGCGAGGTAGGCGTTAAGATAGACTCTGGGAAGGTTCCGGTTGAACCGCAGGTAAAGGGCGTATGCAGTATGCTTGGACTCGAACCGCTTTATCTGGCGTGTGAAGGCCGGCTTGTGGTGGTTGTTCCGGGAGAACATGCGGATGCAGTGCTTGCCGCACTCAAAAACTGCAAGTATTCCAAGGATGCGGCAATCATCGGAGAGATCACGAAGGAACATGCAAAGAGCGTTGTAATGACGACCGAGATCGGTTCGCAGACAATGCTGCCAAGACCGGGCGGAGAGCTTTTACCGCGTATCTGCTAATGGAAAAGGACGGGAGAATGCTATGACAACAAGAGTGGCAGTAATATCGATCATCGTGGAGCAGAATGGGGATACGGAGGAATTGAACCATCTGCTCAGTACGTATGGAAGTTACATTATCGGGCGTATGGGAATCCCTTACCGCAAGAAGAATATCAGTATCATCAGCGTGGCAATCGATGCACCGCAGGATATTACAAGTACCTTAACCGGCAAGATCGGACAACTTCAGGGAATCAGCAGCAAGACGGTTTATTCCCAGATCATCAGTGATGTAGAGGAAACATGCTAAGACAGATCGGAACGTGTGACAAAAACCGAAAAGATGAAATAAAGATACAGGATGCAGCATTTCCGGCAGCTTTTCATGCGGGGCTTGAATTTAATGCTCCGGTACACGGAACCTGGAATATCGTGCATATCGGAATGCAGCTTCCGGAGTCGATCCAGATTTATGTGTGCGCACAGAATTGTATGCGGGGAGTTGTCCTGACAGCGGCGGAGATGAACGCTGCCGACCGCTTTTCGTATGTGATCCTGTCGGAAAAGGATATGGTTGCCGGGGATGTGGAGGAGATAACGATCCGTGGAGTCATCGATGTCCTGCAAAAGCGGCAGCAGCTTCCGCGGGCGGTGCTGTTGTTTACGGTATGTGCGCACCATTTTCTCGGCTGTGATTACAACCGTATCTACCGGGAGCTGGAGCAGCGGTTTCCGCAGATTGACTTTGTGCGGTGCTACATGGACCCAATCATGCAAAAGCAGGGGCTGACACCGGATCAGAAGCTGCGGCGCGCAGTTTTGGAAAAGCTGCGGGAATGTCCGAAACAGACCGGAAAGCTTGCTATTCTGGGAAGCAATTTCGCCTATGATACAGACTGTGGTGTGTTTGGCGCGCTGCGGCAGGCAGGCTGCGGGATCGTACAGAGCAGAACCTGTACCACTTATGCACAATTTTTGCAGATGGCACAGGCGGAGGTTTTTGTCTGCGTATACCCTCCGGCGATGGTCGGAGTCAGACAGGCGGCGGATCGGCTTGACCGCACATTTTTCTACCTGCCGGCAAGCTTTGACTATGAACTGATCGAGCAGCAGGCGCAGACGCTTGGGAGTTACTTTGGTGCTTCGACAGAGAACATAAAAGCGGAGAAAGAAGCTGCGGAGGAAGCGCTGCAACAGGCAGCCTCACTTATCGGCAGCACCCCGGTCGCGATCGATTACACGATGCATCCGCGCACCCTTGGGCTGGCAAGACTATTGTTATCCCACGGCTTTGCGGTGGACACCATCTATATAGATTCCATAAACAAAGAGGAAGAAGCCGATTTCGCGTGGCTGAAGGAACACGCGCCGGAGCTTGTGCTTTCCGCTACCATACAGGTGCAGAAGCGCATCGCGAAGCGGGGCAGGGATAAAAAGGTGCTTGCACTCGGACAGAAGGCGGCGTGGTTTGAAGATACGCCGTGGTTTGTCAATCTGGTATCGGGCGGCAATCTGTATGGCTATCCGGGAATCCGCGAGCTTGCAGAGCTGATGATGGATGCGTTTTTGCAGCCGAAGGATACGAGGGATATTGTGCCGCGCAAAGGATGGGGGTGTGAGAGCTGCCTATGAACCATACATATCGAATCATTCCGGTATATACCGGGGATGTATCCGGGGTTGCCTCGGCACTGTACGAGCTTGGCGGCATGGTGGTGATCCACGATCCCTCCGGGTGCAATTCAACCTACAATACACATGATGAGACCAGATGGTATGACAAGGAGAGCCTGATCTTTATCTCCGGGCTTGCGGAGCGGGATGCCGTTTTGGGAAACGACAAAAAGCTGATCGCGGATGTCACGGAGGCGGCGCTGGAGCTTCATCCGGCGTTTATCGCGCTGACCAATTCACCGATCCCATTTATGAACGGAACCGATTTTCATGCCATTGCAAGGATCATAGAGGAGCGGACAGGTATTCCGGCATTCTATGTGCCGGCAAACGGTATGCATGACTATACATCCGGGGCAGGAGCGGCATTTGCTGCCCTTGCGGGATTTATGGATAAAGGCGGTGCGGCTGCAACAGCTACAACAGCGTGCGGGAAAAAAGGGGCAGCTGTCCGGATAAATCTTCTCGGCGTGACACCGCTTGATTTTGATGCCGCGGGAGCAGTCGATAAAATGGAGCAGATGCTGACGACGCAGGGCTTTGAGATCGTGGCAGATCTTGGAATGGGAGCACATGCGCAAAACTGGAGGGGTGCCGCGCAGGCACAGGTAAATCTGGTTGTTTCAGCAACTGGGCTTCCTTTGGCAAAGGAACTGCATAAAAGCTATCAGATCCCGTATGTGGTGGGAACACCGACGGGCGCGTTTGCCAAAATTCTGGTTGAGGCACTGCAAAAAGCGGCGCAGACCGGGGCGAATGTGGATGCATTTCAAATGGCTTTTTCAAGGGTGGATGCCACGGAAAAACAGAACCGCGTCCTGATAGGGGAGGCGGTGACGATGAAATCGGTTGCGGCGGCGCTCGCTCTGGAAAAGGGAGAACTGTGGCGGGTGATCTGCCCGCTTGAAAACGGCGCGGAACTTTTATCCCGGACGGACGCACATACCAAGGGGGAGGAGGATCTTGAGGAGCTGCTTGCGCAGCTGGCAAAAGATCCGCTTACCGTTGTTGCAGATCCCTTGTATGAACCGATCCTGCCGCAAAATGTGCGGTTTGTTCCGCTGTCCCATGAGGCTTTTTCCGGGCGCTGCTTTGCAAAGCAAAGGCTTGGCACCGTGGGAACGCCTGCGGATGCCGTAGAATATATCAAAAAGATGGTCTGGTAGAAGGAGGTCAACGTCATGTCATTAAATGATACCCCATCCGGGGAACGTGTACATATCGGCTTTTTCGGGAGAAGAAATGCTGGAAAATCAAGTCTGGTGAATGCAGTCACCAGACAGGAGCTGTCGGTTGTTTCCGATACGCTCGGAACAACGACCGATGCGGTGAGCAAGGCGATGGAGCTTCTTCCGATGGGACCGGTCGTGATCATAGATACGCCGGGCTTTGACGATGAGGGAAGTCTTGGAGAGCTGCGTGTAAAAAAGACAAAGCAGGTACTCGGAAAAACGGATATCGCGGTGCTGGTCGCAGACGCTTGTGCAGGACTCGGAGCCTGTGAGTGGGAGCTGATCGAGGTGTTTAAGGAACAGAAAACACCGTTTCTTATCGCATGGAACAAGATGGATCTGCTGCGGGAGGGCGTACCGGCTCCGGCTGCGGACGGCTGCGAGCAGATGTATGTCAGCGCACTCACCAAAGCAAATATCGAGGAATTGAAGGAAAAGCTCGCATCGATGACGGCACCGTCACAGGAGGCGCTTCCGATCGTGAGTGATCTGGTAAAGCCGATGGCAAAGGTGGTTCTTGTCATACCGATCGACGAGTCGGCACCGAAAGGACGGCTGATCCTGCCACAGCAACAGGTGATCCGTGAGCTTCTGGAGGCGGGGGCTGTTTCCATCTGTGTGAAGGAAACCGAGCTGGCGGGACTTCTTAAGGATATGCTGCCACAGAAGCCGGATCTGGTCATCACGGACAGTCAGGCATTTAAGCGCGTGGCACAGGATGTACCGGAGGATGTGCTTCTCACCTCGTTTTCAATTCTGATGGCACGTCACAAGGGCTTTCTGGACGAGGCGGTAAAGGGTTGCCGCAGGATCGACGATTTAAAGGAAAATGATAAAGTGCTGATCGCGGAGGGGTGTACCCATCACAGACAATGCAATGATATCGGGAGCGTGAAGATCCCGCGCTGGCTTCGGGCGCATGCCGGAAAAGAGCTTGCAATCGAGACCTGCTCCGGAAGGGATTTTCCGGAGGATTTAAGCCCGTATGCGCTAGTCATCCACTGCGGTGGCTGTATGTTAAATGAGCGGGAGGTGCTCTTGCGCATGGAGCGGGCGAAGAAACAGGGCATTGCGTTTACCAATTATGGGACGGCGATCGCCTACATGAACGGAATTTTAGAGCGCAGCATAGAGGTTATTTACGGAGCGCGCATCGAAAGGAACTAACAGGATGACAGAAAAGATGAATTTGATCGAAAAGCTGTATCAGACGCAGGATTTAAGCGATGATGAGTTTTTAGGCCTGCTTGGAGGCATGACCGACGAGGAGAGAGAGCTTTTGTATGAGAGGGCGAGACAGACAGCTGTAAAGACCTACCAGAAGCAGATCTATCTGCGTGGCCTGATCGAGTTCACCAACATCTGCAGGAATAATTGTTACTATTGCGGGATACGAAAAGGAAATGCAAACGTGCGCCGCTACCGTCTTTCGGAGGAGGAGATCATTGCCTGTGCAAAAAAGGGATATGCGCTCGGCTTCCGGACGATCGTTTTGCAGGGAGGAGAAGATCCGTACTATACCGATGAGAAGATCTGCTCCATTGTGCGGCAGATCCGGCGGGAGTGTCCGGATGCTGCCATAACCCTGTCGATCGGGGAGAAGGAGCACGACAGCTATCAGGCATATTTTGAAGCCGGGGCAGAGCGCTATCTTCTGAGGCATGAGACCGCGGATGAGACACATTATGGAATGCTGCATCCGGCGGAGCTTTCCGGTGCGCACCGCAAACAGTGCTTAAGAGATTTAAAGGAGATCGGCTATCAGGTCGGCTGCGGGATCATGGTCGGAGCACCGTATCAGACGAAGGAGCATATCCTTGCCGATGTGCGGTTCATGCAGGAGCTTAAGCCGCACATGATCGGGATTGGACCGTTTATCCCACATAAGGATACGCCGTTTGCGAACGAGCCGGCGGGGACACTTACGGATACGCTGGAGCTTTTAGGCATTTTAAGACTGGCGTTTCCACACGTTTTGCTTCCGGCGACGACCGCGCTCGGAACGATCCACCCAAGAGGGCGGGAGCTTGGCGTGCTTGCGGGCGCAAATGTCATTATGCCGAACCTCTCCCCGACAAGTGTGCGCAAGGATTACATGCTGTATGACGGGAAAATCTGTACCGGGGAAGAGGCGGCGGAGTGCCATCACTGCATCGAGCGCAGGATGGAACGGATCGGCTATCAGGTTGTGGAGAACCGCGGAGATTACAGGGAATAAAAGGAAAGGCATCTGAAATGATAGAAGTATCGCATGTTCAAAAATCTTATGGCAGAAAACATATACTTACCGACATCAGCTTCTGCGCAAAGCCCGGCGAGTGCATTGCCATCGTGGGAAAGAACGGCTGCGGGAAGTCGACGCTCCTGCAGATCCTTTCCGGGGTTACAAAGGCGGATGGCGGAAGCATACGGCTGTGGAATGAGGAGGCGACTGCAAAGACGATCCGGAGATACTGCGGGTATGTACCGCAGGAAAATCCGCTTATGGAGGAGATGAGCGTGCGGGATAATCTGCGCCTGTGGCAGGGGAAAAACCGGCAGATGGAAGCGCAGATCATCCGGCAGTTTGACCTGTCCGAATTGCTCGGACAGAAGGTAAAGACGCTCTCCGGTGGCATGAAGCGCCGTCTTGCGATCGCGTGTACGCTTCTAAAGCTTCCGCCGGTCATGATCATGGATGAACCGACAACAGCGCTTGATCTGTATTATAAGGAGAGCATCCGCCAGTGGATGAAGCAGTACCTTGCCGGCAACGGAACGATCATTATGACCACACATGATGAGTCCGAGATCGCGAGCGCTACGAGATGCCTTGTCATGCGGGATGGAATTGTAACGGAGACACCCAAAATATTAGTGCGGGATGCAATTCTTTCAGAGAAAGAGTAGGGTGCGGCAGATATGGGGCTTTTTATCAGGTATTTCGGAATAGAATGGAAGCAAAGCTGTAAGGTGTGGCTGAAAACACTGGCCGCAGGGCTTGCCGTTGCAGCACTCCTGATCGCGGCAGCTGTGGGAGTGACGGCGGCTATGAAGCATCTGTCCGCGTTTGAGACCGTCCGCGTGGGAATGGTGATCCCGGAGGAGGCGGCAGATGAGGATACCATGTTTGCGGTATCATTTCTGACGGCGATGGACAGTGTGAAGAGTGTCGGCAGTTTTACCTATTATGGCTCGGAGGAGGAAGCGCTTGCGGCATTGAAGGAGGGAAAGGTGCAGACAGTTATTGCTCTGCCGCCTTATTTCTATGAGAGCGTGGACAGCGGGGAGAATATACCGGCGACACTTTATGTCTCAAAGAATGCCGACCTGAATGTGAAGATCTTTGCGGAGCTTTTAAAGAGCGGTGTGTGGATGCTCCAGATCGCGGAGGCGGGAGTGTATGCCATGCTTGATGTTGCGGAGGCAGACCGACCGACGGAAACGGGCTGGTCAGAGGCGGGCAATGTCGTGGCGTATATCTATCTTACCGAGGCAATCACCAGAAGCAAGGTGTTCGACCGGCAGCTTCTTTCTGCGATCGGCAGCGTCAACTATGCGCAGTTCTATTTCCTGGTGGCGCTGCTTGTGATACTGCTTCTTCAGGGCTGGAACTTTGCGCACTTATATCAGAAGAAAACCCGGGTGCTTGAGCAGAAGCTTAAAGCGGAAGGTCTTGGAATGGCAGGGCAGACGATCGCGCAGCTTACGGTGATGACGCTCCTATTGTGGGTGCAGGCAATGCTCTTGTATTATGGGGCATACGGCATTACACGGGCAGTCCGTATCTCTTTGCTGATCAGTGACGGGATCGTGGTCGGCGGGCTGTTTATTCTGTCATTTTCGATGGCATGCTTTTTTCATCTGGTGTATGCGATCGCGGGTGGTGATATATCCGGGTGCGTGCTTTTATTTGCGGTAAACCTCTTTATGATCCTCGTATCCGGAATCTGGATTCCGGGAGACTATATGCCGGAGGTTTTGCAGCGTATTTCCGGATTTATGCCGTTGAAATGGTGGGAGACCTTTACGATGCAGATATTTTATGGTGAGTGGACCTGGGGATATGCGCTCGGATTGTGCGCAGTATCGGTAGTCGCGGCGGTTGTGGGAGGAGGCGTACGATGCAAAAATACCTGACCTGGTATGTACTTCTTTTGAAAGAACGGCTGCGGCATATAGGAACCTGGCTGCAGCTTGCGGCGATGCTTCTGGTGGCATTTACCATCACGCAGACAGCACTTCCGGATACAGATAATGTCACGGTGGGAATCGTGTCAAATGACAGCGCAAGGGCAGCGAAGATTTATGAACGCCTGCGTGCATTTTCGGATGTGTATGAGTTTGTCGCGGTAGATACGGAGGAGGCGCTTCAGGAGAGCGTGGAGCGCGCCAAGTTAGAATGCGGCTTTGCATTTGACGAGGATTTCGACCGGATGATCGGGAGTGGGAATCTGACCGGTTCCATCCGTTTTTACAGTTCCCAGACCACAAATAAAGGCGCTGCGGTCGCGGAGACGGTGTATGCGGCTGTCCTGGAGGAATACAGCAGCGAGCTTTTAACAGCGGCACAGCAAAAGCTCTACAATGAGGTGAAACCGGAGCGTCAGGAGAAGATCATGGAGCGCTTCTACGGGTATCTGGATTCGGAGAATGTGTTTGCGGTAAATCTCTGTCAGGTGGAGACGGATGCCGTGGCAGCGGAGGCAAAGGCGGCGGTATATCCGTTGCAGGGGCTGCTTGGAATGCTTGTGGCGCTTGGAATTTTCCTGTCAGGACTTCGACGCTTTGAGCCGGGAGGCTCCTTTTACAAAGGACTTGATAAACGGGAAGCAAAACGTTTCTTTATGCTGGATGCGTGTGCGGCGGGAACGCTTCCTGCAATCCTTTGCCTTGCCATTGTCCTTACAAGTGCCGCTTCCAGAGGCATTGGGACAGAGCTTATTCACATGATCGCATTCTTTGTGTATACGGTTTTGTGGTGTGCGCTGGTAAACCGGTTGTTTCGCAATTATCTGGGAATGCTGGCGGTCGTGCCGGTATATGTTGTGGCAAATGTGTTGATTTGTCCGGTAATATTTGATATAGTGACTTATGTTCCGGCAATGCAATATATCCGGATACTATTCCCATTGGGAATATATCTATATTAAGACGAAAGAAAAGGGAAAAAGGATGAAGTGTGTAAAATGTGGTAATGAATTACAACCGGGCGCACGTTTCTGCGTATATTGCGGCGCAGCGGTTGAAGCAACACCAGTAGTCGAGCCTGCTCCGGCAGCCGAGGCAACACCAGTCGTAGAGGAAGCTGCTCCGGCGGCAGAGGAGACCCCGGCAGAGGAAGCTGCTCCGGCGGCAGAGGAAACTCCGGCAGCGGAAGAGACTCCGGTTGTAGAGGAAACTCCGGCAGCCGAGGCAACACCGATCGTAGAGGCAGATCCGGCTGCAGAAGAAGCATCGGTTGTAGAAGAAGCTCCGGTAGTTGAGGATACACCGGCTGCACCACAGCCGCAGGTATACAGCGCTCCAGAAGAGAACGCTGCTCCGGCATACAGCGCGCCACAGCAGAATGCTCCGGTATACGGCGCACCGCAGCAGAATGTACCGCCGGTATACGGTCAGCCACAGGGTGAGCCGCAGAAGAAGAGTTCAAAAGCGCTTGTGGGCGTTCTGATCGCGGTTATCGTACTGGTACTTATTCTGGTGGCAGCAGTTGTAGGAATTTTCTTCTTTGCAGGCAACAGGTCTGGGGACAACAGCCGGGCATTGACCTATACAAAGAACGGAAAGCTCTACTATGTCAAGGACATCAGCAAGGATGATGAGCCAATCTTAGTATGCACGATCAAGAACGGTGATGAGTACGAGAGTGCCAATCTGTCCGGAATGTTTACCGACGACAGAAAGTATCTGTATTTCTATAACAAGATGGAGAACTCTTATACCGGTAAGCTTTGCCGTATCGAGACCTCCAAGATCAAGGCAGACGAGTCCAAGACTGAGGACGCGATCGAGGAGCTTGTATCCGGAGTTACCTCCTATACACTGATCGATGACAGCAGCTTTGTATATTTAAATGATTCCAACGATCTTTACTATTTTAACGGCGAGGATAAGACAAAGGTGGTAACCAATGTCTATGATTTCAGTATTGCTGAGGATGGAAGGGTTGCATACCAGACTTCCGATGGTATGATCGGATATTATTCTATCGAGGATGATGCTACGGAGACGGTCATTGAGAACTGTTCATATATCGTGCAGGAGACAGACGAGGGATATTTCTATACCCTTTATGATGACGAGACCGGTTTATATGATCTGTATTACAGCACCAAGAGCGGAGATTCACAGAAGATTGCAGAGAGCGCACAGTCCATCATCGGAGCAAATGCAGCACAGAATACCGCATATTATGTGGCACAGCGTTCCGAGGATGTATGCTACTATGACCTTGTAAATGATATTTATGCAGAATCCGACGCTGCCCTTACCGCTCCGGTATTTACCGATTACCTGACACCATGTACCGAGTATGATGCGATGAGTGACTGGGATCGTGAATATTATACAGAGTATCCGGAATATATCGATTCCTTCTATAACTGGCTCAGCACAGATTATTATTATGATTCCGGTATGCTTTACAACTATACCTATCATGAGGATGAAAACGGCAATTATATTTATACCTATTACTTCTACGATCAGGATAACGATCAGTGGTATTCATTTGATGAGGAGGGCTACCGCACAGCACAGGATGCGTATGATTCTATTGGAAACCGTGCAGAGCTGCGTGACTCCTTAAAGGAATCCTACACAACGATCGTTTATTATGATGTACATAGCTGGTCTGTTTCCGATGGCGACACTGTTCTGGCAAGTGACGTAAATCCGTACTCTGTTTCAACCATCGGAGATACCGGAATCGTTGCATATCAGAAATACGGTGCGCTTGGCAAAATCGACTGGCCGGAGGATGCTTACGGTACATGGTTTGTTGATGATTACATCTACGAAGCAAGATACGGAGACGATGCAGACACCGGTGTATATTATAATTCAAACGGAACCGAGTATGTCTGGGACAGCTCCTGGGGCGAGATAGGAAGCGGTGTTTCCTTTGATGCCTCTGAAAGCGGCAGCCTTGTGATGGCATTCTCATATAGCTGTGATGACGATTACAATTATACCTACACGATGAACGCATTCAAGATCGAAAACGGCGAGCTTGTTCTGATCGAGGCAGATATTGCGAACGTCGGATATGGAGTCTGGAACGGAGATGACTACTACTATTTTGAAGCAGATAGTGACGGAGAAGGCAATCTGTGCTGCTTCTCAAACGGAAAATCCAGCACGGTATTAAAGAACATCAGCAATGCTGCCGTAAAGCGTTTTGAAAACGGAAGCATCTGCGCATACTCTGATTATAGCTATGATTATAATGCAGGCGGTACGCTCAAGCTGTTCAACGAGAATGGAGATTCCGTAAAGGTTGATTCTGATGTCAACAGCTACTGCTATATCGATGATGAACTGATCGTTTATCTGCGTGACGGCAAGCTTTATGTATACCGTGGAGAGGATAAGGAGAAGTTTAAGATCGACAGTTCGGTAACATCCTTCAACTGTGACGAGGCTTCTTGCGAGTATTTACAGTTCTAATATATGGATAGGAGGGGGAGCTGCGTGCGAACTATTTCGTGCGAAGCCCCCTTTTACTTTTATACAAGCCCAAAGAGCAAAAGGAGGCAGACAAAATGCCAAGAAAAAAGAGCAGACCGACAAGTGAAGATCAGATGGAGCGTTTGTTTTACCCGGAGGGGAATATCGCATTTCTGGATGCCGAATTTAATGCGGGGATGAACGTGCGCACGCGGGAGAAGATCAGTGAGATCATTTCTATCGGAATCATTATCTGCGACAAGGATTACAACGGCATCAAGAAGTTTTATACGCTGGTAAGTCCGCTGACACAGACAAAGGTATTTCCCATGATATCGCGTATGACGGGGATCACAACGGAGATGCTGAAGGGACAGCCGACGTTTGCAGAGATGTCTGCAAAGGTTACGGAGCTGATCAGACGCTATGATGTAAAGAAGCTCTATACCTGGGGAGCAGCGGACAAGCACAGTCTTCTCCAGGAGCGTGATGAGATGAAGGAGCGCAGGATAAGCGGACATCAGGCGGCAAACAAATGGAGCTACATGGATATGTGTACCGATATCTCCGGGCTGATCTCCAACCAGATGCTCGGAATCCGGGGCGGGCTTTCCATCAATATGGAAAATCTGATGTTCTTCTGTGATATTGATGAGCAGCAGGAACATAACGCACTTTCCGATGCCTACTATCTCTACAAGTGCATGCAGTATCTGCGGGAATATTTTCCGAAGGAGAAGCAGGATGCTGCATTCCAGAGAAAACAAGAGCTGATCGACCATTATTATCAGGATCGCTCGATGTACAATTCATTCCGGAGATTCCGCAGCAGCTCAAAGGGAAGTGACCTGTATCGCAAATGGGGGACTCGTTCGATGGAAGATGATATACGACTGAAAGCATTCGAGGATGATCTGAAATTCTTAAAAGGGGAGATCCCTTACGAGCTGGAATTTGATACCATTCAGGAATACTTTCAGAAGAACTAGAGAGGGTGCAGAGAGCCTATTCTTCTACACCTGAACCAAGATCTGCGGCAATCTTGCCGTCTGCGATCGTTTTTTGCAGCCATAGCTGCAATGAATCAACGGAGTGGGAAATACGGTTAAGCTGTCCCTGGATCTTGGTAAAATCGCGGTATTCGTCCTCGGTGATCTCACCGTCTGCGGTGATCTCGATGAGGCGCTCCTTTTCCTTTTCCAGATTGTTGAGAGAGGCAAGCATCTCCAATACGATCTGGGAGAGATCTTTCATTTTTACTTCCGGAACATACTCCTGTCCGATCGGACATTCGTGGGAGCAGTAATAGTTACAAAGATCCGGTGATTTATAGCACTTTGACATTGCAAGGATCTCATCCGGGTGCGGAAGAGATTTCTCACTTTCGATTTTCTCAATGCGGTCTGCTGATATAAAGGCAAGCTGTTCACTTGCGCGTTCGCGCGTCCAATCCATGTTTTCACGGCGAAGCTGGTAGATATTTTTGTTTTCTTTGGTTGATCGTTTTCCCATTTTATCTCATTACTTTCTATATGTTTTTTACAAGAAAACGGTAACGCCTGCAAGGTATGCAGACAGCCGTCATTTCACTATTATATCGGATGACAGGGGGTATGGCAAGTATGGCAAAGCAATAACATTTATGATACAATCATTTTAAATTTGAGAAGAAGGTGGGGAACGAATGAAAACACTTGCAATATTGGGAGATTCCTATTCTACATATCTCGGCTGGATACCGGAGGATTATCTGCACTGGTATGCAGATTCGGGCAATGATTGTGAAAACGATATGTCATCGGTGGAGGACACCTGGTGGCGGCTTCTGGTAAAGAAGTACGATCTGAAGCTGATCGCAAATTGCAGTTACAGTGGCAGCACGGTATGCAACACCGGGTATGACGCGCAGGATGCCTCCGGGACTTCCTTTATCCACCGCATGAAGCGGGAGCTTGGCGAGGAGCGGGAGAGCAGTGAGCAGCCGGACATCCTTATCGTATTTGGCGGAACCAATGATTTCTGGGCGGGCAGCCCGGTGGGGAGCATTCAATATGAGGGACAGACCGACGAGGATAAAAAGGCGTTTGCGCCTGCATTCTGCTACATGATGGAATATTTAAGACGATACAATCCACATTCTGTCATATACAATGTGATAAATGATGAGATTACCGGACCGATCCGTGAGGTCATGGAAGAGGTGTGCAGGCATTTTTCCATCCCCAATATCAATCTGGAGGGAATCGACAAGCAGAATGGGCATCCGAATACGGCAGGCATGGCACGGATCGCGGAACAGATTGCAAAAGAGATCTTTGGAGCATAAAGGAGAGGGGTAAATGGATAAGAACAAATTTGCGGTGACACCGCCGATGGGGTGGAACAGCTATGATTATTACAACACCGCGGTAACGGAGGATGAGGTGCGCGCGAATGCGCAGTTTATGGCAGAGCACCTGAAAAAGTACGGCTGGGAGTACATTGTTGTGGACATCGAGTGGTATTCCAATGATGCCGGGACAAAGCCGCAGTTCCAGTATATTCCGTTCGGGGATGATGAGATGGATGCGTATGGACGGCTGATCCCGTCTCCAAACCGTTTTCCATCCGCAAAGGACGGAAAGGGATTCAAACCGCTGGCAGACTATGTGCATAGTCTGGGGCTTAAGTTTGGCATACACATTATGCGCGGTATTCCAAGGGAAGCAGCACACAAGCACTGTCCGGTGCTCGGATGCGATGCGACTGCCGACATGGTGGCAGATCCGTCCTCCATCTGCGGCTGGAATCCGGATATGTATGGGGTTCGGGCAACAGAAGCGGGGCAGGCATATTATGACAGCATTATTTCCATGTATGCAGACTGGGGCGTGGATTTCATCAAATGCGATGACATCTGCGATAGCTGGATGTACCGGGAAATCCCATTTTCCGGCTGGGAGGAGACACGGATGATCCACCATGCGATCGAAAAGACTGGGCGCCCGATCGTGCTCAGCCTGTCACCGGGACCAGCGCATGTAGACCGTGCATGGGAGTACAGCAAATATGCAAATATGTGGCGCATCACGGATGATTTCTGGGATGAGTGGAAACCGCTCAAGGAAATGTTCTGGCGTTGTGAGAACTGGCAGGATCATGTGAGGGAAGGCTGTTTCCCGGATTGTGATATGCTCCCGGTCGGTCTGATCGGAGGGGGCTTTGGCAATGAACGAAAGAGCCGCCTAAGCTACGAGGAGCAAAAGACGATGCTGACGCTCTGGTGCATGTTCCGCTCGCCGCTTATGATCGGCGCGGATATGAGCCGCATGGATGAGAAGACGCTTGCCCTTCTTACCAATGAGGCGGTGCTCGCACTGCTGGATAAGAATTGCAGCGGACGGCAGGTATACAGATGCGAGGATGCCGCCGTATGGTGCAGCCGCAATCAGGAGAGCGGTGATGTGTATGTGGCACTTTTTAACTTATCCGATGAGGCACAAAGTGTTGCGGTAAGTATGGACGAACTCTACCAGACGCTTGCAATCGCAAAGCCGGATGGAGATGTGTGTCTGCATGAATTGTGGGACAAAGCCGATCGCCGCATATCGGGCGAAGCCATAGCACAGGAAGTGCCGATGCACGGAGTAAAGGTATACCGCATACGGCAAAAATAACCTCTTGGGGCGGATAAATTACCACTTACCGGAAAGGTCTTTACAGAGGGAGCGCTTTTTTCTATACTCGGTTTATCCGAACAGGAGATAAGATCTGCGCAGATCTGCAAGGAGTAAATGATGAAAATTAAAATTGAGATTGACGAGAGCCTGCAGGAGGATGAAGTCCTCATCCGATGCGGGGAGCTGACCGATGAGATCTCACAGATCCAGCGTCTGGTCAGTGATGTGGTCAATGCGGGGCAGAAATATGTGTTCTATAAGGGGAACACCGAGTATTATCTTCCACTGAAGGATATCCTCTTTTTCCAGACGGAGGGAGAGCAGATCCTTGCCTATACCAAGGAGGAGATTTACGAGACGAAGTATAAGCTGTACCAGCTGGAGGAAATGCTGCCGGGATTTTTCATGAGAGTATCCAAGTCGGCGATCCTCAACACGAACCACATATATTCCATCAGCCGCAATCTGACGGCATCGAGTACGGTAACATTCGCCGGAACCTGTAAGCAGGTTCTGGTATCGAGGTATTATTACAAGCCCTTGATCAGTAAATTAGAAGAAAAGAGGTTACATCAATGAGATTAAGTAAAAACACAGGTAAAATTTTCTGGGGACTGCTGTTTATTCTGGGAGCTATATACATGATCGTAAGCAGAGTGTGGACGCTTCCGAGGATCAGCCTGTTCAGCATCATATTTACGATCTTTTTTGCATGGATGCTCATCTGCGGTATCCGCCAGATCAACTTCTGGGAGATCTTGTTCTCCATCGCGTTCCTGTGCATCATCTACGACGATCTGCTTGGAATTAAGGAATTTACGCCGTGGCCGGTACTCGGAGCAGCTTTGTTTGGAAGCATCGGTCTGTCCATGATCTTTAAAAAAAAGCACACCTTCCGCATTGAGGGAAATGTAGAAAATACGACGTTCGGCTCAAAGGGAACGGAGCAGTGCAATGGCAGCAACCTACGGTTTGAGAACAACTTCGGGGAGACGATCAAATACGTTAACACCGATGATCTGTGCAATGTAGACATTGAAAATAATTTCGGCTCCATGCAGGTCTATTTCGATAACGCTATCATCCAGAATGAATGCGCGTATGTGAATGTCGACAATAATTTCGGCGAGGTACGGCTGTATGTGCCGCGGGCATGGATCGTGGAAAAGGATATTGAGAAGGGCTTCGGAGGTGTCAATGAGCGAGGACACATGGAGGGAAGCAGCACGCACCGCCTGATCATTCATGGTGATACGAATTTTGGAGCGGTCACGATCGTGTATATGTAAATAGTAAGAAGCAAGAAGGCTGCCAGTTGTGGCAGCCTTCTTGCGGTCAATAAATACCGTCTCTTTTCGGCTTAATGAGCTACTTAACCGTAAATATATTGAAGTAGAACATAGGGATTGAGTATGATAAAATCAAAATGTTATAGCAAAGTTAGGTTTTACATGGGAGGCGAAATGTCATGGAAATAATCAATAAGAATATTGATCATGGAAAAGCATTTGACTGGGGAAAAACTTCTGAAGACTATGCAAAGTACCGTGATATTTATCCAAAAGAATTTTATGCAAAATTAGCGGAATTATCGTTAGGAGTAAAAGGGCAAAATGTACTGGATTTGGGAACAGGGACTGGTGTGATTCCAAGAAATATGCATTCCTACGGAGCAAAATGGACAGGGGCAGATATTTCGGAGAATCAGATTTTATATGCAGAGAAACTTAGCAAAAATGCGGGGATGGACATTGATTATATTGTTGCTGCGGCAGAAGATGTTGATTTCCCAGACCAAACATTTGATGTGATTACAGCATGTCAATGTTTTATGTATTTTGATAAATCGGTTGTCTTGCCGAAAGTTCATGATATGTTAAAGGATAAAGGTCATTTTGCAATTTTGTTTATGGCATGGCTGCCAGAAGAGAGTGAGATTGCTAAAACAAGCGAAGATCTTGTTTTGAAATATAACCCTGCATGGACCGGTGGAAGAATGACAAGATATGAATTGCAGGAGCCGCCTTGGTGTGTAGGAATGTTTAAGGCTGCAAATATGCTAACATATGATTTGCCAGTACATTTTACAAGAAAATCATGGCATGGAAGGATGAAAGCCTGTCGAGGAATTGGAGCGAGTGGATTGAAGGAAAGTGAAATTCAGAAATGGGAGAAGGAACATTGGGAATATATGCAATCACTGCCGGAAGAATTTGATATTCTGCATTACGTTTCAATCTTGGATTTAGAGAAGATATAAAAGATTTTGTAAAAGTAAATTAGGGAAAAGAAATAAGTAAATTGGAATTTGAAAGGAACAGATACTTTGAAGTCGTAAGATGAAGGAGGTTCAAGTGAATATGGATGATAAAAGTATATCAATAATTCCTCGCAATGAAGTTAATATTCTTGTAACCGAAGAGGACAAAACAGGAGAAGATATACTTGCTATGAGCGATTTCTTTGGTGACTATGTTCAGCAACTTGTAGATGCGATTAGAACCAATGCGGTAACATCCTATGTTCCAAGTATCCCTGTTTCTGACATTGCAATCATTGGCGAAGTTGTTCAAAGTGCGAAAGTTATTTCACAAGGAGCCATGCAACTGATACCTGATTTTGAAGGTCTTCCTAAGGACATTCGCCAGAAGTTAAAGGATGGAATTTATAAGGTTGGAGAGTCTAGGCAGGTAGATGGAAACCTTCGTGCAGTTATTGTTGACGAGACTGGGACAAGGGTAAAAGATGTTACGCTCAAAGAAGCCAACATTAATCCTGGTACATTAGAGGCATCCAGAAGCATTACGAATCAGCTTCAGATGAGACAGATTTATGCAAAATTGGATGCAATTCAGGAAATGCAGAGTTTTCAAATTGCAAGAGATCGGGACAGAGATATCAAAGTTCCGTTTCTGGATGCACGCTACTATATCCTGAAAGCTCAGGGCGAAAATTGTACAGGTAAAGAAAGAGAAGAGTACTTGAAAAAGGCTGCTGACAAACTTCTTTCTGCTGTGAACAGTGTATATACAGATCTCACGACATCTACTGAACATATGCTGAAGCTTACAAGATTTCCGATATTTCAAAGAAAGAATCAGATTCGAGGTTATATAGGATTCCTCTCGGAAGATATTCAAGTGGCGACAAAATTTGTCGGATTGAGAATGCAGGTGCTTGATTACCTTGGGGATACAGACGGAGCTCAGATTGAGATGTCACATTATCAAAGGGTGATGACAGATTTCTTTACGAAGGCTCTTCCAAACAGAGGATATTCGGCAGCTACTCTAATACATTTGAACTATCCGTATAATGCGGAAAATACAGATTGCTGGTATCGGTTGTCTGAAGATTTAAAGCCAGTATTAGAACTAAAGCAAGATAAGAAAAGAGAACATATATATTTGGTTTCCGTGGAGGATGATGAAGATGGAGGAGAATAAGAAGTGTTGGGCATGTAAACGAACTCTTGTAGGAGATTCGAAAATGGGATTATGTCCGGGCTGCATAAATAAGTATGGATCCGTTGGGGCAGCTGTTGCGGCACTTGGTTTAGTTGTTGGTGGTAGACAGCTTGTAAAACATGGCGGAAAAATCATTAAAGTGGCTACCAAAAGAATAAAGCATTAAAGATGTATTAGACAATTTCAAGTTTGCCGAAATATCTTTCTAACTTTCCCTATTTTACAGGCTTTCCAGCCCATTCATTAGTGAAATGATATGTATTTTCCCTTATTTTTGCCCTTATGAGATAATCGTAAGGGAAATAAGGGAAAGTTTTATTTAGTCATTGCCTGCCACTTTATCAAGTAACCTTGCGGATTCCCGCTTGGCTTTTCTTGTGGAATGGGCGTAGACATTCATTGTGGTACTGACATCTGAGTGTCCTAACAGTTCCTGCACATCCTGCGTGGTATTCTTTGATACAATCGCCACTTTTGTACAGACCATTGCAGGGTGGATTATATCGGCGACAAAGAACATAGCACAGATTAGTAATGGAATATCCAATCCTGTCGTTGCCGGAATTGTATATTGGCTGATAAGAATATTGATTTGCGGTGGCTGTCTGGCGGGTGCGGGAATATTTTTGGCATTCATCGGAATAAAGATTGTAGGTCTATATAAGAAATACTGTTGGGACATGATTACCATAATGGTAATACTTATAAGCATGGAAATAGCAATCTACTTTGGAGATTGGATAAAGACAGTCTTGCCAATCAATCTGCTATTTTTCTTATTATTCGTGCAACTGGTATATGTTGGAATCAGGTGGTATGTAAAAGGCTGGCGGGAAAACAGAGGTTATGTTTAAAATGAAAAACATGTTTGAGACGCAGCGAAGTAAATAAAATGAGTAGTATAGGAAGTCAGTAGTGAGTAAATAAACTGCTGGCTTCTTTTTTGATAGAG
>CAKRCS010000020.1 GCA_934307695.1 uncultured Agathobacter sp.
GCTTCGGTTTCGTGAAGTACGGCTTAAAGGCAGCTCGTCGTGCACCACAGTTCTCAAAGAGATAATTTCTTCGTGGAAAAGAATTTACAAACCTCAGAAAGCTTTGCTTTCTGGGGTTTTTCTTTACCCTAAAACGTAATGGCAGATATGACGCTCAGAAATGAAAATATGGACGGTTTTATAAGATTATCATTTATATAAATAAGTGGAAATGATATAATAGTCTATAATAAAAAGTTGTAATGCAGTGCGTAAATTAAGATGATTTTGGAATTTTAGGAGAAATTGCGAGGTTATTGTATATGACAATAGTAAGAACAAAAAATGGAAAAGTTATTAATGTGGTAACCGAGAGGGAAAAAAGCGATACATTAACTGTTTCGGATAGTGAGATGGATACTCGTGCAGTTGAAGCTGTAAAAGCAGCGATTAGCAAGGCAAAGATATGTAAAAAGCCGGTAGCAGGATATGATAAGGAAAAGAAGGCTGCATACATAGAGTATGCAAATGGAGAAAGAAAGTATGCAGAATAGAAGACCGATGGTTCTTGTATTAGCGGGACCAAATGGCTCCGGAAAAAGTACAATTACAACTTTTTTTGAAAAGGTTGGGAAATATACAAACGCTGATGACATTGTTGCAACTACTGGAATGAATAACATGGAAGCAGCTATTTTAGTTGATAAGATGCGGTATGAGTCGATTAGTAAAAAAGAAGACTTTACATTTGAAACAGTGTTATCATCAGAATATAAATTGAATATTCTAAAAAAAGCAAAAGAAGAAGGGTATTTCATTAAATGCATATTTGTATTGACGGTTGATCCTAAAGTAAATATAGCAAGAATAGAATCGAGAGTTGCAGCAGGAGGGCACAATGTTGACAGCTCCAAGGTAATAGAGAGATATTATAAGTCAATCAACAACATAAAAGAGCTGCTTGGATTATGTGATATTATGCACGTTTATGATAATACGGAAACACCAAAGAGAATCATTCGTAAGCATAAGGATGATTTGTCTATATATCCGAATGAATACTGGAATGAACAGGATATATTAGAATTGATAGAATAATATTTTTAGTTAAAGAAATTATTTTACAAAGTATTCCCGGAAGTATGCACGCTTCCGGGAATTTATATATTCTCAAATTTTATTTCCAATTATTTTGAAAAATCTTGTAACGAAATCATATTTTGACCGTCTAATCTATGTAAAAAGGAGGTGAATGGTTCTGGATTATGAGAAATTGTACAATTCATACTACCTGCAGGTTTTCTCATACGTGATGACGATCGTTAAAAATCAGACGATTGCCGAAGAAATCACACAAAATGTTTTTTATAAGGCAATGACCGCAAAGCATACATACGAAGGAAGATCCAGCGAATTTACATGGCTTTGCAGCATTGCGAAAAACCTTGCGATTGATGAATGTAGAAAAAATACAAAATATGCGCCTTACGATGAAACAGACTCGGAAGCCTCCGACGACATTGCAGATAATTATGAGGACAAGGACACTGCAATTCAGATCCACCTCATACTCCATGAACTTCAGGAGCCTTATAAAGAGGTGTTCCAGCTTCGGGTTTTTGGTGAACTGTCATTTTCGCAGATTGCAACAATCTTTGGAAAAACCGAAAGCTGGGCAAGAGTCACATATCATCGGGCAAGGCTGAAAATCAAAGAGAGGATGGATGAAAATGAGTGAAAATAAAAGTCAATGCAGAATCGTGCAGGATCTGCTGCCGTTATATTACGACCGCGTGTGCAGCGAGGACAGCAGAAAGCTGGTCGAACAGCATTTAGCGGAATGCGCCGATTGCAAAAAAATATATGAAGAACTAAACGACGATACCAGCAGCACCATAATGGTAAATGTGACGAGGGACGTGCTGGCAAGACATGAAAAGAAAGAGAGGAATGCTGCGTATAAGGCAGGCGTTGCCATCGCGGGAATCCTTTTGCTGCCGATCCTTATCACCTTTATCGTTTCGATGGCAAGCGGAGGCGGGCTTGGCGTGTTCTCTGTGGTTGCGGCATCGATGCTGCTGGTCGCGGCACTCACGGTAGTACCGCTGGTATCCTCCGAAAAGAAGCTGTTAAAATGTATTCTGTGCAGCGTTTTTGCGTTGCTGCTGATCTTCTTTTTTGTAGATATCATGAACGGCGGCGGAGCGTTTCTTTTCTGGTCGATCCCGACTTTGTTTGGACTGTCGGCTGCATTCTTCCCGATTGTGATACGGAGTGTCGATCTGCCGCCGGTGCTGGCAGATAAAAAAGCGCTCATTACGATGATCTGGGACACCTTGTGGCTGTATCTTACCATATTTATTGTCTGCTATCACTCCGGAACGGCAGGAATGAAAACAGGATGCATTGTTGCGTTTGTTCTGATGCTCGGAGTATGGATTGTTTTCTTTACAATCCGGTATTTGCCGGTAAACGGACTGGTCAAAGCCGGGATCACCACATGGATATGCAGTATATGGATGGTATTTTCAAACGACATCTGCAATCTGCTGCTTGAGCATAGATGGCAGCTGACCATAAGCCACGCGGATTTTACAAATTGGAACGCGGATATTACCTTCAACGCCAATGTCTATGTGATTGTTCTGATTGTCGGAGGGCTGATCGGGGCTGTCTTGATCGGAAGCGGTCTGATGAGAGGAAAGAAAGCATAAGGGAATGGTATACCGCGAGAGGCATATATTGTTGCCAATCCAGTCGCCAATGCTATCGTTTCTGCCAGTGCTTTAATTTATAAAATGTATCTAAATTCAAACACATTTGCTTGAAATTGTCAGAGAAATTATGTATAATACATATAAATTCAGATAGAACAAGAGTATATACAACAGAATGTAAACGTGTACATTTTATAAGAAAGGCACGAATATGATATACAGGCAGGAGAGGTGGTCGTATGGAGAAACAACTAATTATTTCTTTGGGACGTGAATTTGGCAGTGGGGGACACATTATCGCGCAACAGCTTGCAGAGCGATACAAGATTCCGCTGTACGATTCAAATTTGCTGCGGGATGTTGCTGTGGAGAAGGAAATGAACGCGGAGAAGCTGCAAAAGTATGATGAGAACCCGAAAAATGTTCTTTTTACCAGGACAGTTCGCGGGTATAGCAGTTCACCGGAGGAGAATATTGCGCGAATGCAATTTGACTATTTAAAGAGCAAGGCGGATGCTGGTGAGTCCTTTGTTATCGTGGGGCGTTGCGCAGAGAGTGTGCTCAAGGGCAATCCAAACCTGATCAGTATTTTCATTTTAGGAGATATGGAGCAGAAAATCGTCCGCACGATGGAGAGCAACAATATTTCCAAGGAGAAAGCGGTGATGCTGATCGAGCAGCAGGATAAAAAGCGCAAGACGTATCACAACCATTATTGTGAAGGCAAGTGGGGAGACTCCAGAAACTATGACTTGTCGATCAACAGCAGTAAGCTTGGACTCGACGAGACCACCCGCATCATAGCGGAATACATAGACAGCCGGCGCAAGTAAGGGGCGGAGAATGCATCCGGACACGCGGACGGCATTATAAAAGAATAGTAAGAATTGGAAAAGGGGACAGCGTAGAGCTGCCTCCTTTTTTACTTTGTTTTTCTAATGACAACAAAAAGTTTCCAAATGTTGTGATATTACGATATGCTATTTTGTATTATAGGTGAAAGATCTTTCAGACAAAGGAGAGCAGTGTGGAGCCGAGAGAGTATCAAAGGATTGTAAATCTCTATATTGACATGGTATACCGAGTTGCACTGAACGGATGCAAAAATCCGTATGACGCGGAGGATGTAGTGCAGGATACTTTTTTAAAACTGCTAAAGTGCAAAAAGCCCTTTGAGAGTGACGCGCATGTGCGAAACTGGCTGATACGGGTAACGATCAATGCGTGCAAGAGCATCTGGTCATCCCCATGGAAAACCAGAACCCTCGCATTGGACGAGCAGTTTGAGGGCGCGTATGTAGAACCTAAGTTTACAGACGAGGAGCACGGCAGGATATTTGAAAAGGTCATGGAACTGCCACCAAAATACAGAGAACCGCTATACCTATATTACTTCGAGGAGTTTTCCATAAAAGAAGTAGCCCAGATATTAAAACTGTCGGAAACCGCTGTCCAGACAAGACTTCAGCGCGCAAGAAACATGATAAAAAATGACGTAGGAGGCATTTTATGAGAGAAGAAAATAAAGAACTGTGGGGATATAAGGAAACCTTTTCTAAGGTACATGCCTCTGAACAGCTTAAGGAAAGGGTGATAAATATGGCAGAGAACAGGAAAAAATCAAATCAGATGGCAGTTAAATTTGGTGCTTGCGCAGCGGTAGCGGCGCTGGCGCTTGGAATCTGCTTCCATAGCCAGATCCAGACATTTGCAGAGCGGATCATGGCAAGGGGAACAACACAGCTAGGTGAAAAAGTGATAAGTGCAGAGATCGGCGGCATCACGGTTCACAATCTGACCAAGGATCAGCAGCAGGCGGCGTACAAGACGATCGAGGATGTGGAATCGGTTCTTGGAGTAGATCTGCTGTCGAGCGATGCGGCATACGACATGCCGGTGAGAGCCATCTCAATAAACCGCTGGTCAGATGAAAACGGATGGGCGATCTTGAGCGTAGATGCAGCAGCCTACTATGTAAATGATATGGAAATGGCAATCGATGAAGATCCGAGCGGAAATCTGCTCAAGGCAACGGGTGACAATCCGTATCAAATCTCTTATGAGGCGGAGCTGTACAACACCGTTCAAAAGAATATCGAGAACGTTGTAAGTGATTACAAGGGTGCAGTCTGGACAGAGGAATATGAGACCGCTGACGGGCTGCAGGCAGAGGTATTTCGCTTTGGCGGAAACTACAATGCGATCATCTGCCATGACGGAATCCTTTATCGTTTTGCAATCTCAGGGGGAACAACAGATGGAACGCTGGAAGAATTGAAGGCGTTTCTTGATACATTAAAGTAAAATGGCGTAAGTAAGGGTTGAGCGCAGGGCAACAAAGCGTTGATTTACATCATCCTCCTTTTGGCATACAATAAGAAATCATAAGGGCAGACAAAAGGAGGATGTATATGTCAAACCGGATTGGACAAACAATCTGCACGCACAGGCAGCTTGCGGGAATGACGCAGGAGGAGCTTGCGGATCGGCTGGGAGTGACGCCGCAGGCGGTCAGCAAATGGGAGCGGGGAAACGGAATGCCGGATCTTGCGCTCGCGGGCGATATCTGTAAGGTGCTTGGGATAAAGGCGAACGAATTGCTTGGCGTGGAGGAAAAAGTCGTCGAGAACGGAAGCTTTGCAGACGATGCGGAAATTCGAAGCAATCTGATCGCAGAGCCGTTGCTGCTGGAGTGCGGCGTGGATCTGATTCCCTGCATCGCACAGGGACTGCAGACCGGGTATGTCAATCAGAAGCGGCTGGAGCTTGCGAAGGCGAGTGGAAAGCTGATCCCGCTCATCCGCATCCGGGATAATACACAGTTAGCCCCGAAATCGTACCGTGTATTATCTTATGATAAGGTACTTCTGGAAGGCAACTGTGAGCGTGTGGATGAAACTGCGTATTGTCAGATGGTAGATGCGGTATTTTCATGTGGCAGCGACAATTACGATTACCTGATCAACAAGCAGATCGTAAAGACACTGGTGGATAATCTGCGGGAGAACTATCCGGGAATCGTGGATGACCTTATTCCGG
The DNA here is from genome assembly GCA_934307695.1 of uncultured Agathobacter sp. Lineage (GTDB taxonomy): Bacteria > Bacillota > Clostridia > Lachnospirales > Lachnospiraceae > Roseburia. The sequence continues at coordinate 5,736 of CAKRCS010000020.1, forward strand.
AAAAAGTCTCTTATTTACAGATCGAGCGCAAGCTTCAGCAGATCGTAAGAGAGGGCGGTTCCATAAGAGACCTGATCCACATAATTGAAGAAATGGAAGAGGCTGCTTCCTGCTTATAAAAGCGGGAAACAGCCTCTTTTTGTGGAAAGAACTGCTGTTGCGTAAAAACGGAAACAGAGCTTTCCTGTAAAAATTTTAAAAATCTAAACGGTTGTATTTACGCCGTTGATGGTTGCGTGTTCATTGTCTTTCATCGGGATGACAAGGCATTTTTCACCATCGATGATCTGGGACTTGATCTGTGAAGCCTTCTCCGGTTTAACGCGGAGGACGACATCGTAGGTCTTAGTCTCTGCGATATAGTTGTCGATCTCCTCCTGCTTCTCAATGAGCTGGGAGGTTCGCTCCTTCAATTCATCATCCTTGGCATTCAACTGGAGTGTAAGATCGCCGACCTGATCCTCCAAAGCCATTTTCTCTGCGCGGATCTCATTGGCTGCGAGCGCCTTTGCATCGATGACATGCTCGGCTACCGGCGGCTTTTCCCCGAATACCTCCTCAACGGATTTACCGATGCGGGAGGCTTTATCTTCATCAATCTTGCTATCGGCAAGGACTTTTTCAATGACGCCGGAGTCCAGCACAAACGGATCATCGTCCTCGTCGTGTGTCTCAGCGTATTCATCCACCATATCGCTTAAATTCTGCTGGATGTCTAAGAGCAGTCCGTCTGTCTCCTCATCATCCGGTCCGAGAACGTTGCGGACGATCGAATGAAATGCCATCTTCTGCTCTGTGGCAGTGCGCTCGATCTGGCATCCGAGGCAGTTGGTCATAAACTCAGAATGCGGCTCCTTGGTGTTTTTCGTATAGAAAAGTGTGGAGTGGATGTCGGTGCTTCTGTCGTTAAAGGCAGGGAAGAGGAACGCGGTGTCCGGTGCTCCGACCACCCAGTCACGGATACGAGGTCCGATCCGCTGCTCATCCTCGCGGTAGCCAAGTCCCGGCTTGGACAGATCGACCGGACAGATCGCGCAGATCAGGTACTCAAAGGCTTCCTCGGACTCGTCCAGATTGATGTTGTCGTTGGTGCGCTTCATTACATCATACACATCGTGGTACAGAAGAATCAGATAGTTGCCGGCATGGTCATAGGTATCGATGATCAGATCGTAGTAACGGTCTAACAGAGTCTCGTCCTCCAGCTTGGTATCGCGGAGTGCCATCAGAATCTGCTGGCGGCCGCCGACCGCCTCCTCCTCTGTCGGGAAATGCAGTTCGAGCAGGTTGTTGCCAAGTGTGCCGGAAAGTGCCTTGTTTGCGATCTCCAGATATTTGAAAAACTCATCTTCTTCCAAATTTAAAAATTTACCGCCCCATTTGCAGATCTTGTTGTGATTGCAGTCGACATAACAGCCGCACAGGTGGGTAAATGTCACGCTCTCTTTTTTGAAGCGGCGCTTCAATTCCAGTATTTCTTTTTTATTCATGGTTGTACTCCTTTGGTGCGAAAATATTTCTAGGTAGCATAGGTTTTATTATACACGAAAGATGCAATGTGTGATAGAATAAAATTGCTTTTTTGGAGGATCATAATTTGGTTATTGGAATTTTGGCACATGTAGATGCAGGAAAAACAACGCTTTCCGAGGCGTTATTATATAAGACCGGACAGATCCGGCAGCTTGGGCGGGTAGACCATCAGGATGCCTACCTGGACAATGATGCGCAGGAGCGGGAGCGCGGCATTACGATTTTTTCCAAGCAGGCGAGGATCGTACAGCCGGACTGGAGCATAACGCTTTTGGATACGCCGGGGCATGTGGACTTCTCCGCGGAGATGGAGCGGACGCTCTCGGTACTGGATTATGCGGTTCTTGTCATCAGCGGCACAGACGGCGTGCAGGGGCATACCAGAACACTCTGGAGACTGCTTAAGCACTATAATATCCCGACGTTTCTGTTTATAAATAAGATGGATATGGACGGGACGGATGCCGGGAAAATTCAGCAGGAATTAAAGCGTGAATTGTCAGATGCGTGTGTTGATTTTACAGGATATAGCCGTCAGATGCTGTCGAAGGGCAGCGTAGATACGGAGGAGCAGGAGACTTTCTTTGAGGAGATCGCGCTGTGTAAGGATGCGCTACTTGATACATACACAGAAAGCGGACAGATCGGGGATGAACTCATCCGGCAGGCAATCCGGGAGCGGAAGCTTTTTCCGTGCAATTACGGATCGGCGCTGCGTGCGGAGGGCGTGGACGAGCTTTTGTATACCTTGAAGCGTTTTACGGAGGAGCGGATATACCCGGACGAGTTCTCGGCGAGAGTGTACAAAATCGGCAGGGATGAGCGGGGCATGCGGCTCTCCTACCTTAAGATCACAGGTGGCGCTCTGGCGGTGAGGGATAAGATCGCATACCCGCAGAATGAGCTGATTGAAAAAATCGACCAGATCCGTCTGTATTCCGGGGAAAAGTATGAGACAACAGAGCTGGTAAACGCCGGCGAGGTCTGTGCGGTCACAGGACTTACGGCAACATTTCCGGGAATGGGACTCGGAGAGCATGAACAGACCAATACACCGGTTTTGGAACCAGTGTTAAATTACAAATTAATTTTGCCGGAAGAGATTAACCCGGCAGAGTTTTTAAAAAACATGCGCTTGCTGGAGGAAGAAGATCCGCAGCTTTATGTGGTATGGAATGAAGAACTGCGGGAGATCCATGTACAGTTGATGGGACTGGTTCAGATGGAGGTGCTGGTGCGCCGCATCAAGGACCGTTTTGGAGTTGTGGTGCGGTTCGGACCGGGAAGCATTGTATATAAGGAGACGATCGCGGCACCGGTGGAGGGAGTCGGACATTTTGAGCCGCTGCGCCACTACGCGGAGGTACATCTGCTGCTGGCTCCGGGTGAGCCGGGGAGCGGCATTACCGTGGAATCCGTGTGCAGCGAGGATGTGCTTGACCGCAACTGGCAGAGACTGATCGCAACGCATGTCGAGGAGCGGGAGCATAAGGGTGTGCTGACCGGTTCGGCACTGACCGATGTAAAGGTCAAGATACTGACCGGGCGGGCGCACATCAAGCATACAGAGGGCGGAGACTTCCGGCAGGCAACATACCGGGCAATCCGTCAGGGACTTAAATCCACAGAGTCTGTGCTTTTGGAGCCATTCTACTCATTTTTGCTTGAGATCCCGACCGATCAGGTGGGACGTGCAATGACGGATCTGGAACAGCGGTTTGCGAAGATGGAGGCTCCGGAGTTTTTAAGCCAGAACGGGAGAGAGCTTACCCGTATCCGGGGACGCGCGCCGGTAGCAACCATGCAGGATTATGTGAGCGAGGTACATTCCTATTCCAAGGGACTTGGACATTTACAGTTGGAACTCTCCGGTTACGATGTCTGCCACAACCCGAAGGAAGTCATTGAACAGATTGGCTACGACAGCGAGGCAGATTTCCGCAACCCGACCGGCTCGGTGTTCTGCGCGCATGGCTCCGGCTTCGTGGTGCCGTGGGATGAAGTGCCAGATTACATGCACCTGCCGTTTGTGTATCACGGAGATCTGTCCGATGAGGCGCTAAAGGCGGCAGGACTGGCAGCAAAGGACGGATTTTCCTACGACAGTGAAGGAAAGACATTTGGACCGCAGGATATGGCGGGAACAGCAGGTCGTGCAAGCTGGGCAAAATCCATCGCTTCGATGAGCGAGGTTGAACTGGATGCGGAGCTAAAAGATGTCTATGAGCGCGAATTTGGCATGAGCCATAAGGATGTGGAAGAACAGGAAAGGCGGAAATGGGCTGCAAAACGTGTCATGGGAGCAGACGGGCAGACTGCTTCAAAGCCCGCCCATGTAAAATACGACAAGAAAGGCAATCCAATCTACCCATCACGCGGACCGCAGGAAGAATATCTTATCGTGGATGGATACAATATTATTTTTGCTTGGAAAGAATTAAATGAGCTTTCGCGGATCAATATGGATGCGGCGAGGGACAAGCTGAAGGATGAGCTGTGCAACTATCAGGGATACAAGCGGTGCAGACTGCTTCTGGTGTTTGATGCTTACAAGACAAAGGGGAATCCCGGGCGCAGCGAGTTTTACGACGGACGGAGCCATAAGCTGGTGAAGGAACAGGACAATAGCGGGGCGAATGGCATTGAGGTTGTCTATACCAAGCAGGATGAGACAGCGGATGCGTATATTGAGCGGACAGTACATACGCTCCGGGAAAAATACCGGGTGACGGTTGCCACCTCCGATGGACTGGAGCAGCAGACGGTGCTGAGCCTTGGCGCACTTCGGATGTCTGCAAATGAACTTAAGGATTCGATGGAACGCATTCACAAGGAAGCCTATGAAGAGTGGAAGAACCGGAAACAATAATAGGTTGAGAGAAAGTTAAAACATAATTAAATTTTATACAAGGAGGCAAACATGGTAGTATCAGAGAAAATGTATGAGCTGGGAAGCAAACGTTCTGCGATCCGTGAACTGTTTGAGTATGGAAAGCAAAGAGCAGCCGTAGTCGGCGCGGAAAATGTATATGATTTTTCAATCGGTAATCCGAGCATCCCGGCTCCGGATTGCGTCAATGAAACGATCCGCGAGCTGACCGAACAACTGGATTCCCTTTCCCTCCACGGATATACATCCGCACAGGGAGATGCCAGGACGAGAGCGGCGATCGCGGAATATCTGAATAAGAAGCACGGAACTGCTTTTTCCGAGGACAATTTCTATATTACGATGGGAGCTGCCGCTTCGTTGTCTATCTGCTTTAAGGCGCTTACCTGCAGCAGCGAGGACGAGTTTATCATTATCGCACCATTCTTCCCGGAGTACAAGGTGTTTATCGAGGCGGCGGGAGCAGTTCCGGTTATTGTCCCGGCTGATACGGAGGAGTTCCAGATCCGTTTCGATGAACTGGAAAAGCGGATCAACCCACATACCAAGGGCATTGTCATCAATTCCCCAAACAATCCGTCCGGCGCAATTTATTCAGAGGAGACGATCCGGACACTTGCAGAGCTATTAAACCGGAAGCAGGAGGAGTACCATACACAGATCTTCCTGTTAGCCGATGAGCCGTACCGCGAAATTGCCTATGACACGAAGGTGCCATTTGTGACCAAATACTATGCAAATACGCTGGTGTGCTACTCTTACAGTAAGTCCCTGTCCCTTCCGGGTGAGCGTATCGGCTGGGTGTTAGTACCGGATGAGGTGTGTGACAGCCGCATTGTGTATGCCGCATGTGCGGGAGCAGGACGTGCGCTCGGATATGTCTGCGCGCCAAGCCTCATGCAGAAGATGCTGGTAAGCTGTATCGGACAGACCGGCGATATTGATGCCTACCGTGCAAACCGTGATCTGATCTACGAGGGACTGACCAGGATTGGATATCATTGCCATAAGCCACAGGGAGCGTTCTATCTGTTTGTGCAGGCGCTGGAGGAGGACGCGGATGCATTCTGTGAGAAGGCAAAAGAGGAGGATCTGCTGATTGTATCAGCAAATGGATTCGGATGCCCGGGCTGGGTACGCATTTCGTACTGCGTTGATGGGGATATGATCAAGCACTCACTTTTGGCTTTTGAACGTTTATACCGTAGATATAAGGAGAACGCGGAAGAGTAGAATTCTATTGAACTTAGACGGAAAATAAAACAAGATTTAATATTTTAAAGACCGATAAAAAACGAATAGCAACACGAATAAATAAGTAGCAATACAAATAAGGGCAACAGAAATAAATAGTAACAGCAATAAATAGAAACAGGAATAAGACCTGACAGGCATACGCAATTATGCTTTGTCAGGTCTTATTTTACTTTGTGGGAATGCCTGGATCATGTTTGTTGACATTTCAACAACCTTATGTTAAACTACAAACTTGTTGAAACTTCAACAAGCAAATGGGGAGACTTCACGATGAAAGAACGATTTGAAACATTTACGGTGTTGATCAACCGGATCAGCCGGAATATACGAAAGATCAAGAATGCAGAAATGGCAGAATACGATCTGCGGAGTGTGCATATTCCCTGCCTGTATTATCTGTACACGGTCAAGGGACTGACCGCAACGGATCTGTGTGAGCGGTGCGAGGAAGACAAGGCAACAATTTCCCGGACACTGGACTATCTGGAAAAGAATGGCTACCTGATCTGCGAGTCGAGAACCACGAAAAAATATAAGAGCACATTTATCCTGACAGAAAAGGGGCGCGAGGTTGGGAAAAAAATTTCTGACAAGATAGCAAACGTTCTTGATGAAGTGAGTGGTGAGCTAAGTGAAGATGAGCGTATCCATTTTTACCGGAGTTTGTCTTTGATCAGCGAGCGTCTTGATGCAATTGTGCAACAATTGGAAAAAAAGTAGGGGGAAAAGCTATGTTCTTTATAAAAGCATTGTATTGCAGAATTTTTCAAATGGGATTTCGACTTGTGCTTCCAATCCTGCCATATCGCGAACCTAAAATTATTAATTCCTGCGGCAAATTACCGCAGGTCTTTGAAAAAGAAAGGCTGAAGTCAGTTCTGATTGTGACAGATAAGGGCATTGTAAATAATGGACTGACGAGACCGCTGGAGAAGGTTTTATCCGAAAACAGTATCACATATGCCATGTATGATGGTACGCAGCCGAATCCGACTGTAGAAAATGTTGAGGATGCACTTGCCTTATACAAACAGAAACACTGTGAAGGCCTGATTGCAATTGGTGGTGGGTCTTCAATGGATTGTGCAAAGGCACTTGGAGCAAGATTGGCATATCCCGGGCGCAGCGTTGGGCAGATGAAGGGTATATTGAAGGTAATGCGGAGACTGCCAACACTTATAGCGATTCCGACAACAGCAGGAACCGGAAGTGAAGTGACACTTGCAGCTGTTATATCGGATCCCCAAAGGCATCACAAATATGCGTTAATGAGCTTTCCGTTGATTCCACACTATGCGGTACTTGACGCGGAAATGACGTATTCGCTGCCGCCGCATTTGACAGCAACGACAGGAATGGATGCACTTACACATGCGGTAGAAGCTTATATCGGACGCTCTACTACAAGGGAGACAAGAAAACTTGCTCTCGAAGCAACCACTCTTATTTTTGAAAATATTAAAAGTGCATATAATAATCCGACGGACAAGAAAGCACGTGACAATATGCTGCATGCCGCATATAAGGCAGGGATTGCTTTTTCAAAATCCTATGTGGGATATATCCATGCAGTGGCGCATTCTCTCGGAGGACAGTATGGAATCCCACACGGCCTTGCAAATGCGGTTGTCATGCCATATGTCTTAAAGGCCTACGGAGAATGTGCATATAAAAAGCTTCATGAACTCGGAATTGCGGCGGGAGTAAGTACGGAAGCAGACACTGATGCAGCCGGGGCGAAGAAATTTATCGATGCAATCGAGGAGTACAATGCGAGTATGGGAATTCCGTCGAAGCTTTCCGGTATTCGGAAACAAGATGTTCCAATGATGGCACATCATGCCGAAAAAGAAGCAAATCCACTATATCCGGTTCCAAAGCTTATGACGGAAAGGGAATTGGAAGTATTTTACGGGCAGATTGCGGAAGGAGGCTTAGCCGTATGACGGATCAGGAGATACGAAGACTATTGGAGAACCAGCGCGCATATTACAGAAGTGGTGCAACAATCCCGGTTGATTTTCGGATTGAACAGTTAAAAAGGCTCTATAGAGCGGTAAAGAAATACGAGGATGAGATTGGGGATGCACTGAAGACGGATCTTGGAAAGAGCCATTATGAGGGCTTTATGTGTGAGAGTGGACTTGCCCTTTCAGAAATTTCCTACATGATCCGGAATACCAGAAAGTTTGCCAAAAGAAGAACTGTTCATACGCCGCTTGCACAATTTGCATCGCATAGCTATTGTCAGCCGGTACCATATGGAAATACGCTGATCATGAGTCCGTGGAATTATCCGTTCTTACTGACAATTGATCCGCTTGCAGATGCCATTGCGGCAGGAAATACTGCAATCGTAAAGCCGAGTGCCTATTCACCTGCAACAAGCGCTGTCATTGAAAAAATACTTACAGAGTGTTTTCAACCGGAGTATGTGGCAGTGGTCACAGGTGGAAGAAAGGAAAATGCTGCACTTCTGGAACAGCAGTTTGATTTTATTTTCTTTACGGGAAGTCAGGCTGTAGGCAGGGAAGTGCTGCGCCATGCGGCAGAGTATCTGACACCGGTCGTACTTGAACTTGGAGGTAAGAGTCCGTGTATTGTTGATTCAAGTGCCAATATACGATTAGCTGCAAAGCGTATTGTATTCGGAAAATACTTAAACTGTGGGCAGACCTGCGTAGCTCCGGATTACGTATTGTGCGAAGCCTCAGTCAAAGACAGGCTGCTGACGGAGATAAAAAGACAGATCCGGCTTCAGTTCGGGGAGGATCCCTTGGCAAATGCGGATTATGGGAAGATCATAAACGAGAAACATTTTAAGCGGCTTTGCGGGTTGATGGATAAAGAAAAAATCGTGTTCGGTGGAAGTAAGAACGAAGCTACCTGCCAGATTGCACCAACGGTTATGGACGAGGTAAGCGAAGATGATGCAATTATGGGGGAGGAGATTTTCGGCCCGGTACTTCCAATATTGACCTATGATGATTTTGACAGAATGATCCAGTCACTTAAGGTGAAGCAAAAACCATTGGCATTGTATCTCTTTACCTCAAGTAAGGCACATATAAAACAAATAACCGAACAACTCTCATATGGAGGCGGTTGTATCAATGATGTGGTAATCCACCTCGCGACCAGCGAGATGGGATTTGGGGGTGTAGGCGAGAGTGGAATGGGAGCTTATCACGGAAAAACCGGATTTGCAGCGTTTTCGCATACAAAATCAATTGTCGATAAAAAGAACTGGATCGATTTGCCGATGCGTTATCAACCCTTTAAGAACAGCTTTTATGAAAAAATGCTACATCTGTTCTTGAAATAAAAATTATATGTGGAATTAATTAAAACGATACTAACAGGACTGTATTATTCGGACTTCCAATGGAAGTCCTATGAGGATTAATAACATGAAAACAAGAATTATTGTGGATTCTACTTCCGACCTTATGCCGGAAATTAAGGAACGGGTACATGTTGTACCGCTTACGTTGCGATTTGGAGATGAAGAATTTATCGATGGTGTAACAATTGACCATAAAACATTTTATGAAAAATTGGTTGAGATAGATGTATTCCCTTCCACTAGCCAGGCAGTTCCATCTGCGTTTGAAGTGGAATATGATAAGGCGAGAGAAGCCGGGGAAAGCGCGGTGGTAATCACATTGGCATCAAAGCTCTCCGGAACATACCAGAGCGCGGTTCTTGCCGCAGAGGAGTATGACAACATCTATGTGGTCGACAGCACGAGCGTTGCAATCGGCGGTGGAATTCTTGTGGAGCTTGCGCTGCGGTATCTGGACGAGGGAATGAGCGCGGAGGAGATTGCAAGGCATCTGGAGGCGGAAAAAAAGAAAATTGTAGTGGTAGCACTTGTTGACACACTGGAATATTTAAAAAGGGGTGGCCGGATTTCAAAGACGGTTGCCTTTGCAGGCTCAGTTTTAAACATCAAACCTGTTATTTCTCTGACGGATGGTGTAATCAATATTTTGGGAAAAGCGCGTGGATCAAAGATGGGGAACAATCTTTTGATGCAGGAAATTGAAAAAGCAGGCGGTGTGGATTTTAGCAAGCCGGTTCTTCTTGGCTACACGGGACTTTCCGATGCCCTTCTGCAGAAATATATCACCGATAGCAAGGACATATGGGAAAAAGGACTGACAAAGGTGCGCTATACGACCATTGGAAGCACGATCGGAACGCATGTCGGTCCGGGTGCAGTTGCAGTTGCTTTTTTCTGTAAGTAGGGACGTTCCTTTTGGCACAGGAATCGCCCTTTGGCATAACAAATATCTTGCAAACAGACACTCTCAGGTAGTAACCTGGGAGTGTTTTTGGTATAATCGCAAGTGGGGACGTTCCTTTTGACACGAGCATCGCCCTTTGACACAAGTATCACTATTTGGCGGGCGGGGAGTTCTTTGGCACGATAAGGAGAATGGATATGGGAAAAAAGTGGGAAAAAGCAATCGCGATGGGATTGTTAGTAGTATGCCTCGCATCATCTATGAGTGCATGTAATGTCCGTATGGCGGAGACGCAGGTAGAGACGCAGATAGAGAGGGGAACAGAAGCTGCCCCGGATACGGAAATAGAAACTGGCGGAGAAAAAGAAAATGGGGAAGAGGCAGGAAGCGATGTGGAGACAAAAGAGAATGAAACAATGGACGGCGGAGCCGGTTCGGAGTTGAAGGACGATGCAGAGACGGAGAATGGAACGGAAACAAATGCTGGAATAGACATGAATACGGAAACCGGAGATGACGCAGGCAGCAAGAGCGGGGATGTGGAAACGGGAGTAGAGGCGAATAGAGGAGAAAAAGCGGAAACCGGGGCAGGAACCGGAGACGGGGAAACACTTGCCACTCCGGCAAACAGCGGTGCTTTACAGGTGATAGGCACACAATTATGTGATAAAAACGGAAATCCGGTACAGCTTCGCGGGATAAGTACACACGGCCTGGCGTGGTTCCCGGAATATGTGAACAGTGAGCTGTTTGAGCAATTTCGCAATGAGTGGAATGCCAATGTCATGCGGCTTGCCATGTATACAGACGAAAACGGAGGGTATTGTGCTGGAGGGGATCAGGACGAGCTAAAGAAACTTGTAAAGAATGGTGTCAGGTATGCGACAGATAATGATATGTATGTCATTATCGACTGGCATGTTTTAAATGATAGAGATCCGAATGTACATATAGATGATGCAAAAGCTTTTTTCAAGGAGATGTCAAAGGAATATGCAGGTGCAGATAACGTGCTTTACGAGATCTGTAATGAACCGAACGGACAGACAAGCTGGAATGATATAAAATTATATGCTGATGAAATTATTCCAATTATCCGCAAAAATGATAGCGATGCGATCATAATCGTTGGAACGCCGAACTGGTCACAGTATGTTGACCAGGCAGCAGACGATCCGATCAGCGGCTATGATAACATCATGTATGCGCTTCATTTTTACGCGGCCACGCACAAGGAATGGCTCAGGGATACCATGACAAAGGCGATCGATCAAGGGCTTCCGGTATTTGTCACGGAATATGGTATTTGTGATGCCAGCGGAAACGGAAGCATTGACGAGGCAGAGGCGAACCGCTGGGTTGAGACAATGGACGATTATGGAGTCAGCTATGTGGCGTGGAATTTGTCCAACAAGAATGAAACTTCATCTATTATCAGCGCATCCTGTCAAAAAACATCGAATCTTGAAACCTCTGATCTGAGTGATTCCGGAAAGTGGCTCTATAATATGCTTACGGGTAAGAAGAGTACGGCAGGAGCTTCTGACAATGCAAAGCGTGACACCACGGAGAACAAGTCCGGCAGGAAAGAGCAAAGCAAAAACGATAGCGATGATCATAAGAACAACAAGAAAGATAACAGTACAATAAATGACAGCTCCAACGCAGACAGTTCAAAAGATAATACAGATGCAAAAACGGCAGGCGACTGGCTGGTAAGTGCCACCGGCAATTCGGATATTGATGTGACTGTGACGGTAAGCAATCAATGGGAGACGGAAGGAAAAATATATTATCAGTATACGGTGTCTGTTGACAATATTTCTTCAGAGAAGTTGGAAAAATGGAAAGTAAATATTAAATTTAATATAGATATAACTTTTGAAAACGGCTGGAACGGTCAGATGACGGTAAAAGGAAAAACGCTTACCATCGAACCGGTGGATTACAATAGCACCATCGAAGCAGGGGCGAGTGTTACGGATATCGGATTTATCGTGCACGATTGAGCCAAAGGGCGATGGGCGTGTCAAAAGGAACGTCCCCACTTGACAAAACGGACTATCATCTGTAGACTAAATATAGGTCTACAAACGTTAGACCGGAAGGAGGACAGGTATGGAGGAACTTCGTTTAGGAAAAGTGGAGGCACGTTTTGCAGAATTGATCTGGAACAATGAGCCAATCGCTTCGGGGGAATTGGTAAGGCTCTGTGACAAAGAATTTGGGTGGAAAAAGTCAACAACCTATACCGTGTTGAAACGTTTGTGTGAACGTGGAATTTTTCAAAATGAAGGAGGTATTGTCACTTCGCAGATGACGAAGGCAGAGTTTGAAGCTTCGCAGAGTGAGAGATTTGTAGAAGAAAATTTTGCAGGCTCACTACCCGCCTTTTTTGCTGCATTTACATCTTCAAAAAAGCTCAGTCCGGAAGAATTGGAAGAGATCCGGCAGATGATTGATGCTTATGGAAGGGAGGAGTGACGATGGAAACTATCTTTTTCAAATTATTGGAGATGAGTTTTTCTGCATCCGTACTGATTTTGATCCTTGTATTGTTACGTCCGTTATTGAAAAGGGCATCAAAGTCGTTTGGCTGCTTTTTGTGGGCACTGGTAGCGGTACGCTTAATATGCCCGTTTTCAATTCAGAGTCCATTCAGTCTTGCTCCGCAAAGCGATGCACTCCAGAATGTTTATGATACGGTGGATTCGCAGAAACAGACAGCCGGTCATGTGCAGGATTTGGCTGAAAACAGGTGGGTGGATTTAGAAAACAGCGGACAAACATATTCATCTGTGACAATGGCAGGAAAGGTTCTTTCGTATATCTGGTTATGCGGAGTAATTGCGCTGATCCTGTATGCAATATGCAGTTGGCTGCATATTCATAAGCAGATCCGCGAAGCTATCCGGTTGGAGGATAATATCTATGAAGCGGAGAACATACCGACTCCGTTTATCTTCGGTATTTTCCGTCCGCATATTTATTTGCCGTTTGGATTGGCGGAGGAACAGAAAAAATGTGTGCTCGCGCATGAATATGCACATCTGAGGCGGCGGGATAATTGGTGGAAACCGCTGGGATTTTTATTATTGGCATTGTATTGGTTCAATCCGTTGTGCTGGATCGCGTATGTGTTGTTTTGCAGGGATATTGAATTAGCCTGTGACGAATTGGTTATCCGGAAAATGGATATACAGCAAAAGAAGCTTTATTCACAGGCTTTGTTATCCTTGAGTGCTCTGGGGAGCTGGTTTCGTGCATGCCCGATAGCTTTTGGGGAGGTAGGGGTAAAGCAACGAATCAGATCGGTACTCAATTATAAAAAGCCCCAGTTCTGGGTGATAGCGGTCGCCATAGCGGGTGCGGTTTTTCTGGCGGTATGTTTTCTGACTGACCCGTTGGATACGAAGCAGACTTCGGAAGCAGATCTGCCCGGCGGATGGGGTGATGAGAGAGACTGGCTTTGCGGCAGTATTGAGCAGATCTCGGAGAATGAGATCACCATCGCGCACAAGTATTTTGTCAATGAGGATGATACCGCCCGGATTGAATATTTTGGATTAACCGGAGAAAAGGGCGAGGACATTTTCCTGGATGGCTACGAAATCATAGCGGCAGGGGACACACTAAGCTACAAAATCAGCAAGGACTGCGATTTTATTTTTGTACCGTGGGACAGCGAACTTTTTACCGCAAATTGGAGGCATCCGGGTGATGAGGAAAATACCCATTGTGCAACAACGGACTATGCAACGTTTGAAAAATATTTAAGCACATATTCGTCGTTGGAGCATCAGGTATTTTTCTATGATATCAAGGATGGCGAAGTTGTGTGTATCTACGAAACACCGTTGATGTGATAGCTTGATAATGCGAAAGGAAAGCACAGATGAAGACAGACCGGATATTGGGAATCATCATTTATTTAATGAACCATGATAATGTTTCGGCGAGCTATCTTGCAGAGCGGTTTCATGTATCGGTTCGGACAATTCAAAGAGACATGATAAGCATTTCTGCGATAGGAGTACCGGTATATTCCGAAAGCGGGAAACATGGCGGTTATTCTATTTTGCCAACATACAAGATTAAAAACAGCGATATCCGAAGCGATGAGCAGCAGATGATCATAAAGGCATTGGAAAGTCTGGCAACCTCTTATACCAATGACACCTTAAAGACCTTGATCGAAAAGTATAATGCGATCGTTCAAAAAGAAGGCGGTCAAAATGTGTTTTGGGATTTTGGCGTAACCAAGGAAAATGCCGACGTACAGAGCAAAAACTGCTTGCTGGAACATGCCATTGGTCAGAAAAGGTATGTGTCATTTGAATATTGCAATGCGGATGGAAGAAAATCGGCACCAGAGGTTGAACCGCTGGCAATTCATTATAAATGGTATGCGTGGTATCTTTTTGCATATTTCGCTGATAAAAAACAATACAGAACCTATAAAATAGCCAGAATGCAGAATTTGAAAGAGACAGACAAGGTTTCTGACATAGATCATGGCGATGTGAAAGCTCTGATGAATGCCTCAGAGCAGGCTTATTATCGCACTTGCATTCCCATTGAGGTGCAGTTTGCCAACGAAGAGACAGCACTGATGGAAGAATATTTTCCGGACTGCCCGATGGAACAGATCTCAAAAAATACCAAGCGTATGTTCATTGACGTACCCGCAAAGGAACGATTATGGAAAGCGCTGCTGTTAAGCTTTGGAAATAAAGTGAAGGTTGTAGGACCGGAAGAATACAAGATGGAATTGATACAGACCGCTCAAAATTTTTTATCTAATTACGACACACAGTTGTCGCAGTAATCCTCTAAAATATAGCTGTAAATATCAAAGACAAACATGCGGTATCATCTTTGAAAATCAGGAGGAAGGTCTATGACGAAAGAAACGTTAATCAGCTCATTTGAAGAACAGTACAAGGAATTGGAACGCGCGTTGCAGGGAGACGACATTGAATACATAAGAAAACTGGCATTGGATGTTCATGCAATGGTTCACCCGGCGGAGGTATCAGGAAAAACAGAGAAAACAATAGCGGATTATGTGCTGGATTACATGATGGAGGGACATCAAAATGAGCTTATGCCGCGGGAAAACTGGGAAGAAGATTTGCATTATGCCGGAACAAATACGGTACCGATGTGCTGGCAGTTTTGGCATACTTACCGAATTGAAGATCTGGTAAGCAATATTTTGATGGCAGATCAGGAGCAGCTATTTGATGCTGATTGGCAAAAGAAAATAGGCGCGAATATTACGGACACAGGGAATGCGCTGGAACTGGATGAGGCAATCGCCTTTGCAAAAGGCATTCATGTAGATGCTCTGCGGGAATACATGATCGCAGTCGGAAAGAATACAAGACAAATTTTAGAGAAGCTTACATTGGAGCAGGTCAAATCCATGGTGCCGGAGGAGTGGGTTGTGCGTATACTCGAAGAAGGTGGAGTTACCACGGACATCCGCTCGGTATGGCTGCTGGTATTTTGGGGACGATTGACGAGAGGCGGGATGATTCTGACTCCGATGACAGGTCATCACATGATGCATCTGCCACCTTGTCTGGATCACTTGCCGATATTGAACTAACACCCGCCCCCTGCATATTACAAAATACCCCTGCATAAACTGTACAAACACAGTAATGCAGGGGTTATTTTATGAGAAAATATATCGAAGAGCGCGCGATCGAAATCGCGAATTACATCATCGAAAACAATGCCACCGTGCGGCAGACCGCCAAAGCGTTTGGCATATCGAAATCTACGGTACATAAAGACGTCACCGACCGCCTTGCGGCAATCAATCCGACGCTGGCGCGGGAGACAAGAAAAGTGCTCGATGTCAACAAGGCGGAGCGCCATATCCGCGGCGGCATGGCAACGAAGGAAAAATATCTGCACCACGGGGAAACCGTTTAATCCTCCCACGGGCGGATGCGGTAGGTGACACCAAGACGATCGCAGATCGCCTGGCACTCAGCCTCCTCCTCCTTGGTCAGCGTGGTATCTACGGTAGAGAGGATGACGGAAGGTACATAATCTTTGGCATCCTTTGCGAAAGCCAGCATAGCGTCAAACGCCTTGTCTCCGAACTGACTGCGGACGATCGCATGATATTTGTCTGCAGTCGGGGTGTTCAGGCTGATGGAGATCGTGTCGATCAGTCCCTTCATATCCGGCGCGATCCGGCGGTTGTTGATCAGGTCACCCTGACCATTGGTGTTGATACGGATTGGTTTGTTATAGTTTTCCTTTATGAAACGGGCAACCTCGATCAAGGTGTCAAAACGCTCGGTCGGCTCACCGAACCCGCAGAAAACAATCTCGTCAAAAGCAGAAACATCCACATGCGAAAAGGCTTCCTTTACCTCCTCAACGGAAGGCTCATGCTCAAGCCACAGGGAATCGGAATCCTCCATGTGATCGCGCGTCTGGCGCAGGCAGAAGGTACAAGCGCTGGAGCAGCGGTTGGTCAGATTGATGTACAGATTATTGTGTACCTTATATAAAATGGTCATTGATTTTTTCATGGTAAAAACTTCCTTTCCTTATAAAATATCTAATGAAGTGTATGCAAAACTTCCTCGAAGCAAACGCCGTCTGTCAGAGGAATGTCAAGCTCGATCGTTTTTAGGATGCAGCGCTTGATAAAATGCGATGCTTTCCGGACGGATTCCTGAAACGGTACACCGTTGACTGCATCCGCAGAAATGATCGCGGAAAAAATATCGCCGGTGCCGGAGCGCTCCGTGCCGACCTTTTGCGTTTTGATCAAAGAAGGTTCATAGCCCTTTTCATAACACAGGTTGCAGACGTAGCTTTTTTGCGGGATGCCGGTTATGACAACCTTTGACGGACCCTCGGCAACGAGCTGGCTGGCAAGCTCGATCACCTCTGAAATCTTCCAGTGGGCTTTGTACGGGGTGTCCGTCAGGATGCATGCCTCGGTAAGATTTGGTGTGACAATATCCGCATAACGCACCAGCTCTTTCATGCGATGGCACATATCCGCGGTGTAGGTCGGGTAGGGATTTCCGTAATCTCCCATGACCGGATCGATGATGACGATAGTATCCGGTTCTTTAAAATCTTTCACGAAGTCAGACACGATCCGGATCTGATCAGCAGATCCAAGAAAGCCGGTGCTGATGCCGGAAAAATGAAGATCGAGCTTCTTCCATTCCGCAATGTATGGCTCCATGTTGGCAGTGAAATCTTCAAAGAAAAAGCTGTCAAATCCCGTATGATTTGAAAAGATGGAGGTCGGAAGCGGACAACACTGAATCTTTAATTGTGAAATGATCGGCAGCGATACAGCCAGCGAGCATTTGCCAAAGCCGGACAGATCATTGATGACTGCAATCTTTTTCTGATGGTTATGCTCTGACGACATCTTGTTCCCCTTTGCGTAAAATGAAATAAGCCGCAACGGACTTTTCTAAGTTTTCTGCAATCATAACATATATTTGAACATATAGGAATGGTCAAAATGTAACAAAAATATAGAACCAATAGCAGGCTTTACAAGTCGAAAAAAGAACGATAAACTAATAAGAAAAAAAGGGAGAGTACCAATGCAGAACGAGCGGATACCTTTGATCATCCCGTCCTATGAGCCGGATGACCGACTGATCACTTTACTGCAGAATTTAAAATCTGCCGGATTTACCAATATTATCGTACTTGACGATGGCAGCGGGGATGCCTATCAGGAACTATTTGCGCAGGCAGAAAAGGAGTACGGCTGCACACTTTTGCGCCACTACCGCAACATGGGTAAGGGGCGCGGACTGAAGGATGCGTTTAACTATTGCCTGAACACGTTTCCGGACATGATCGGCTGTGTGACCGCGGATTCCGACGGACAGCATGTGCCGGAGGATATTCAAAAATGTATGGAAGAACTGGAGCGGCACCCGGATCATCTGGTCATGGGCTGCCGCAAGTTTTCCAAGGATGAGGTGCCGTGGAAAAGCGTCTACGGCAACACCATTACGAAAAATGTGTGCAAATGGCTTTGCGGGGTATCTGTCTCCGACACGCAGACTGGGCTTCGCGCGATACCAAAGGCTTTTATGGCGGAGCTTCTCAATGTGGACGGGGAGCGGTTTGAGTTTGAGACGAATATGCTGATCGCAAGCAAGGGCAGATACGAGATCTCGGAGGTAGAGATTCATACGATATACGACTCAATGGAAGACCACCAGACACATTTTGATCCGGTGAAGGATTCCATACGCATCTACCGGATTTTTGGAAAAATGCTGTTAAAGTTTCTGCTGTCCTCACTTTCGTCGGCGGTGATCGATCTGGCACTTTTCCAAGTATTCTGCAAATGCTTCCGACCGATTGATGCGGTGTTCTATGTGACGATTGCAGCGGTCGCAGCACGCGTGATCTCCGCAACCTATAATTATCTGGTCAACTACTCGCTTGTATTTAAGAGTGAGGAGAATAAGTGGAAGGCATTCGGAAAATACGCATTGCTGGCGGTGATCCAGATGACGCTCAGCGCTTCGCTTGTCACACTCGGCGTTTATCTGCTTTCGGCGGTGCCGGAGCTTGCAGTTAAGATCGTGGTGGACGTATTCCTGTTTGTTGTAAGCTACTGGATTCAACGTGAGTTTGTATTTAAGAAATAAATATAGAAGCAAAAAAGGATATTCCTGCCAGAACGCTGGTAAGAATATCCTTTCTTTTCTTTACAGGGAAAAATAAAAAATGCTCCGCAGGGGTGCCACCCACACGGAGTTGAAAATCACGCTACAGGATGATAATGCTTGCACATTTTAGATCCTCACCGAGGTCATAGACCTTGCCGCTTTCCACCCCGACCACGACCGGGCGGAGAATATAGTGCGGATTATTGCGGACAACGCGGGCACGCTCCCCATTGCTGAGATCGACCAGTGAATCCACCGGGTAAAGGATCATACTTTCCAAGAAACTCTTCATGGCTGCCATGTTCAGTTCACTTGTCATGGACATGATGATTTCGACGGCATCCCGCTGGGAAAACGCGGATTTGTAAGGGCGCTCGGTGACGAGCGCATCATAGACATCAGAGACTGACAGGATTTGTGCGTACTTGCAGATCTTGGACTCGCCGACACCGAGCGGATAGCCTTTGCCATTCATTTTTTCATGGTGCTGGAGAACTCCAAGGCAGACTTCCCTGCTGAACTCCGGGCGTTCGCAGATCATGTGGTAACCGTAAACGGAATGCTGCTGCATGATGGCAAATTCCTTGTCATCGAGCTTACCCGGTTTGTTCAGAATCTCGTTTGGAATCTTGGTCTTGCCAATGTCATGGAGCAGTCCGGACACACCGATCTCGTAAACCTCTTTCTTAGGCAGCCCCTGCTGCTTGGCAAGGATCATCGAGATTGTTGCAACATCAACGCTGTGCTTGAAGGTGTATTCGTCGCTGGTCTTGAGCGCACTGATATCGATGGCAATCGCATCATTATTGTCGATCGCGGACATCAGCTCATCGGCAATGCTATCCGTTGCATTCGCCAGATCATCGGAAGCGGTATTGCTGTAAATATACTGGATACCCTCGGAAACTCTCTTCCTTACGCTGTCAGACAATGTAACCTTGGAGCGGTCATCGGTGCGGAGCCGGTCAACATTCCTGCGGGCAGCAACGGAAAGAACCTTGTCCGGGTCATCCGGATCGTATTCGCCATCTTGAATATATACCGCCATCACGCCGAGCCTGATGAGGGAGTCGATGACATATTCGTCGAGGATGCTGCCGCGCTCTACCAGATTGCGCCCCATCCGGTCCACAACCACCTGATCGATCTTCATGCCGGGCTTTAATTGTCTTGTTCGCATGTACTTGCGTCGAATCATTTTGTTTCCCCCTAAAATAAAAATGTTCTCCGTAGTATGATATAAAAATGCCGAAAGGCAGAAAAACTCTTTGTCAATAATTTAACATATTTTCCGCGAAAAGTCTATGGAAAAGCAGGGGGGATTATATTATGATAGAGGTGTTAACAAAGGACGTTTGACTTGATTTCTCAGTAAATCGGAATGGAGTGTATTATGTCTTGGACAAGCAGAATGATTCGTTATTATTTCAATAAGAGTGATTGCGCCCGCGATGCGGGGCTGACCACCCCGGATGATGTTGTACGATATGATGACATCGCATATGGAAAGAATAAAAAGTGGCAGGTGCTGGATGTGTACCGCCCAAAAAGCAAAGACTGCGCACTTGAAGCGCTTCCGGTGATCATCAGTGTTCATGGTGGCGGCTGGGTATACGGCTCGAAGGAGGTGTACCAGTTTTACTGCATGAGTCTGGCGCAGAGGGGCTTTGCCGTTGTCAATTTTACATACCGCCTTGCACCGGAGTTTAAGTTCCCGGCAGCAGTCGAGGACACGGACGCGGTATTTCATTGGGTACGGTCACATGCGAAGGAGTACGGATTTGATGTAGATAATATCTTTGGCGTGGGAGACTCGGCAGGAGGACATCTGCTTTGCCTGTATTCCGCTATGTGTACCAACCCGGATTATGAAAAAAAGCTTGGCTTTTTGCCGGATGACAGCAGAAAACCACCGCGCGCAGTCGCACTAAACTGCGGTGTGTATCAAATCGACCTCGGACCGTCAGGACGCAAAAATGATAAGCGGCTGATGCGTGATGTGCTAAAGCATCACGGAAACAAGGACGAGATCGAATGCATCAATCCGCTTCCTTATATTACGGAAAATTTCCCGGCGACCTTCATCATGACCGCAAACCATGACAGTACGGTCGATGCGGTGCAGGCACAGATGCTGCTTGCAAGGCTGCGGGAGCTGCGCTGCGATTACACATTCCGGGTATATGGTACGGAGGAAAAGCCGCTCGATCACGTTTTTCACTGCAACGTGCGTCTGGAGGCAGCTGCCGACTGCAATACCGATGAATGCGCTTTTTTCCACAATCATTTGGAATAAGGGCTTGCGAAGGACTGCGGCGTAGCATATAATTACAAGAAGATTTTCAAACATGGAGGAAAACAGAATGGATCAGGAAAAAGTCATCGTCATTGACTTTGGAGGACAGTATAACCAGTTAGTTGCCCGCCGTGTCCGTGAGTGCAATGTGTATTGCGAGATTTATTCATACCGCACGGATATTGAGCAGATCAAGGCAATGAACCCAAAGGGAATTATTCTGACGGGCGGACCGAATAGCTGCTACGAAGAAAATTCACCGACCTACACAAAGGAGCTGTTTGAGCTTGGCATCCCGGTGCTGGGACTTTGCTATGGCGCACAGCTTATGATGCATGTGTTGGGTGGCAAGGTAGAAAAGGCACCTGTCCGTGAATACGGAAAAACAGATGTGTATGTGGATGCAGCATCACCGCTTTTTGCAGGTGTCGGGACAAGCGTTGACAAGAATGACATCCCGGTACTTGACGTTGCGCCGGAGATGAAGGAAGACCACAAGAGCGATGACCATCATACGGTTTGCTGGATGAGCCATTTTGATTATATCAGCAAGGTTGCACCGGGATTTTCCGTTGTGGCACATACGGCAGACTGCCCGGTTGCCACTGCAGAGAACCGCGAGAAAAACCTGTATGCGATCCAGTTCCATCCGGAGGTGCTTCACACGCAGGAGGGAAGCAGGATGCTTCACAATTTTGTGCGCGGCGTATGCGGTTGTGCAGGAACCTGGCGTATGGATTCCTTTGTTGAGAGCGCTATCCGCGAGATCCGTGAGAAGGTCGGTGATGGAAAGGTGCTTCTGGCACTGTCCGGCGGCGTAGACTCTTCCGTGCTTGCTGCACTTCTTGCAAAAGCAATCGGAAAGCAGCTCACCTGCGTGTTCGTAGATCACGGACTTCTCCGCAAGAACGAAGGGGATGAGGTAGAGGGCGTTTTCGGAAAGAACGGCTCTTTTGACATCAACTTTGTCCGTGTCAATGCACAGGAGCGCTACTATGCAAAGCTTGCAGGCGTGACCGAGCCGGAGCAGAAGCGTAAGATCATCGGCGAGGAATTTATCCGAGTGTTCGAGGAAGAAGCAAAGAAGATCGGAACCGTAGACTTCTTGGCACAGGGAACCATCTACCCGGATGTTGTCGAGTCCGGACTTGGTGGAGAATCCGCAGTGATCAAGTCTCACCACAATGTCGGAGGGCTTCCGGATTACGTTGATTTCAAGGAGATCATCGAGCCGCTGCGCAACCTGTTCAAGGACGAAGTGCGAAAAGCCGGTCTGGAGCTGGGGCTTCCGGATTACCTTGTATACCGTCAGCCATTCCCAGGACCGGGACTTGGCATCCGTATCATCGGTGAAGTAACCGCCGAAAAAGTCCGCATCGTGCAGGACGCAGATTACATCTACCGCGAGGAGATCGATGGCGCAGCAGCTGCCTACAAGGAAGAACATGGCGAGAATCCTTCCTGGATGCCGAACCAGTATTTTGCAGCACTCACCAACATGCGCAGCGTCGGTGTCATGGGCGATGAGCGTACCTACGACTACGCAGTCGCAGTCCGCGCAGTCCGTACCGTTGATTTCATGACCGCAGAAGCCGCCGAAATCCCATTCGAGGTACTGCAGACCGTCATGAGCAGAATTATAAATGAAGTCCGCGGGGTGAACCGGGTATTCTATGATCTGACGAGTAAGCCACCAGGGACGATTGAGTTTGAATAATGTACACGAGCCAAGAAATGCCGAATTTACGGCGTTTCTTGGCTCGTTTTTGGTTAAGTGACAATCAAATGACAATAATTTTGGAAATTATTCTGTATGTTTTTCAATTTGTATGTGTATCATTTTCTTTTGCATAAAAAAGTTTTATTTGTCGTAAATCATATATTAAATCATCGTATTTATTATAATCCCTGTATAGAATATCTTTTATAATTGGTGTTAATGAAAAGATAAGTGAAAAAGTTAATAATACAAGAACTATAACTTGAGCTGACATAGTAATCATCTCATCTGTGGTGGCAGCATTGCCAATTTTTTGCGCGACAAAGGCGATTATAGGAACAATTATTGCACCTAAAGTTTTAAGGGGCGTTTTTAAGGGAGCTATATAATCGCATTGGATTTGTGCAAGTTTTGCTTCTTCAATTAGCATATCAAGTGAGTCAGGATTTTGAATGTCTATTCTGTAGTCTTTTAATACATTAATGGTCATATTCATTCTTTTTTCAGAATAGGGTGCATAATGTTGTTGAAGCATTACTTCAAGATTTCTTTTTGTAGAATCAATTATAAAAAAGACTATAAGTGATAGAGCTCCTAATCCTATTGGAATATATGAAGCCCATGTTTGTCGAAAGATTAAAAGTATACCACTAGTAATGGCACTGGCAAAAAGAATGATTACGAAAATCTTGCGGTAAAGCGGTAGTTTGGTGAATGGAATTGTACTTTTGATATTCTTTAATCCAATTTTATAGCTGATAAATAAATCACAAAATCTCATTTGTATAACTCCTTTTTATTCGTAGTATATTGCAATAGGATGCACAATGTTTAAAGAAGATTGTTGCCCAAAAAATGAAAGCATAATTTGATTCAAACCTATTCCAACCTGAGCTAATGGTGATACACCTGAGCTTTCATCAGTATCGGTAGCGGTTTCTATTCTGTTTGTTATGTATCCAAGAACTTTGATTTTTCCACCGAATTTAAAGGATGTCATATTAATGTTATCACGCATATATTTGTCATTTAGCACAACCATATTATCTGCAATACATAAAGTTCTTCGATATGGAACAAGTGTGTAAAGCATATCAATTATATCTTTTATATCATCATAACTTTTATCAGATTCAGCACACTTACTTTTGGAAAGGTTAGTATAGTTTTTCTTGATCTCATTGAAATTAGCACCTTCTTGACTTAATTCAATATCTTGTTGTATTTTAAGTAATGCTTGTATTTTGTCACGTTGGCTCTTTTTTAAAAAATCAAGAAATTTTTTGTCACCAAATATTTTTTTATAATAGTCCAAATCCATAATATAGAATTCGTCGTTGATTTCTATAAAATCTCCAATAGTATGATTTGATAAAAGATTATTTTGGTTCAAGTAATTCATAAGTTGATCAAAAGCATTGTCATGTAAAAGCTTGGTTTGTACATCGCTGATTAACTCTGTATTAGATGTATCTTTTAGATGCCGATATGTGAAATCTATTTTACCTTCAATACCTTTTCCAAAAACTTTTAAATCAGTATCGGCACCTATATTAGATGTACGTTCAGATTGTTTATCCGATGTTTGACTCGATTGAGTTTCTGTTTCCTGTGTTTGGACTAATCCATCATATATTTGTGCGATATATGAGTTAAGTGTATCCGTATCTAAATATATAAAACGTCGCATAATTAAAATTCCTTTCTATGTAAGTATATTATTTTTACTCCTTCTTCGGCTTCCTCTTCCTCTTCACATATGAGAAATCCGGAAATAAGTCTTTCAGCAGCTGAGCAGTTTCTGCTGCCTTTTCATCCTCATTCAGATTCTGAACCAGCAGTTGGTCGTCATCGTTAAGATTCAACGAAACAGTATATTCTTTAGCCGGAACTATCGGATTCATCGGAAACTTTATCTCTTTAAGATAATAATCCGTTTCGGTTATTTCGCCATTCTCCAGCTTGTCTCGCAGGCGTGCCCAATAGTCAACCATCTTCTTGAAGTTATCGAGGTCTTCCTGCGGGCGGGGACCGGCACTTGGAAGCCGTTCTTCAAATTTGAAGCATATTTCTCCGTCCTTCATTGTAGGGCGTAGTCCGTATGCCCATTCGATGTCAAACAGAACATGGAGTGCACTGAAGATATTGGAAACATTCGGATCTGATAATGCATAAAAACTGACACCTAGATTGTTGGCAATATTGAGCAAAGTCGCTTCGTCCGGATATCGGTTTCCGAGCTCGTAGTTTCGGATTGTGGATTCGTTTAGTCCGCATTTATCTGCCAATTCCTTTTGCGTCATTTCTGCCGCAATTCTGAAATTTCTAATTAAAAAGCCTACCCGGCTGGTGAATTTTTCGCCCATTTTAACAGCTCCTTGTAAGTGAAATGAGTGTTGTAGCATGTATGAAAACACGAGGTACAAATCATACATATACATAGATTATAACATCAACAGTACAAAAGTGAAATGTTTTTTGTTAAAAAGTATTGACAGTGCAAAAATGAACTGTTAATATAAAACACATTAAAACCGTTCAGAAATGAACTGAATAATAAACGAAAGAGAGGAGGCATTTGCTTATGGAGAACAAACGATTTTTAACAGCGCAGGATGTCATGGAAATGCTGGATGTATCACTATCCTATGTGTATAAGCTGATACGGCGACTGAATGCAGAACTTGAGTCTGAAGGATTTGTGACAATAAAAGGGCGTGTCAGCACGCAGTATTTTATGGAACGAATCTACGGACTGTCCATAGATAAGGAGGTGGGATAGATGGCGGTTATCAAGAACAAAAAGACCGGAATGTGGGAGGTGAGGACTTATTATAAGGATTTGACCGGAGAACGGAAGCAGAAGACCAAGAGGGGCTTTGCGAAGAAAAGCGAAGCCCTCGAACGGGAGGGAACTTCAAGCTGAAAGAGAATCAGAGTATCAGTATGAGCTTTAAAAGTTTTGTGGATATTTATTTGACGGATTTGGAGCCGAGAATAAAACGCAATACGTTCCTGACAAAAAAGCACATTATTGAGACTAAGATTCTGCTATATTTCGGGAAAAGGAAGCTGGATGATATTCGTACTTCGGATGTCATCCAGTGGCAAAATGAGATTATGAAGCTGAAAAAGGATAATGGGGAGTTGTTCTCCCCTACCTATCTGAAAACCATTCATAATCAGCTTAGTGCCATATTAAATCATGCGGTAAATATGTATGGTCTGAAAGATAATGTGGCACGAAAAGCAGGAACCATGGGTAAAGAAGAAAATAAGGAAATGGAGTTCTGGACACAGGAGGAATTTCAGGCATTTTTGGAGTGTGTGGCAGATAAGCCTATTTCGTATTATGCATTTGAAATACTTTATTGGACTGGTATTCGTGAAGGTGAGCTGCTTGCCTTGACACCGGGTGATTTCAATTTTGAAAAGAAAACGCTTCGGATAAATAAGTCATATCAGAGGCTGGAAGGTAAAGATGTAATTACAGACCCGAAAACACCAAAGAGTAACAGAACATTGTCATGCCGGATTTCCTTACTATAGAGATGGAGGATTTTATAAAAAGCATATACGGAATCAAGATGGATGACAGAATTTTTACCATTTCAAAAAGCTATCTGCATCACGAAATGGATAGGGGAGCAAAGCTTGCAGGAGTGAAAAGGATCCGAATCCATGGATTACGACATTCGCATATTTCCCTGTTAATCAATTTAGGATTTTCAGCATTGGCAATAGGGGAAAGAGTCGGACATGAGGCGGTAGATATCACTTATCATTATGCACATTTATTTCCAACGGTGCAGACGGATATGGCAGCACAACTGGAAACAGAAAGGGAGGCGTTGGTCAATGTCAGAAAAGAATAGAGATAATAAAAACAGATGGCGTAATGTGACAATCGCATTTCGCATGTCGCCGGAGGAGAATGAAGAACTGAATAACAGAGTGAAACTCAGCGGGTTTCGCACCAAGCAGGATTATATTATCCAGAGTGTTCTTCATCAGAAGGTGGTTGCCACAGGCAATCCGTTGATGCTGGTGCAATTTCGGAAGAATCTGCAACAGATAGAGCGTGAGCTTGAAAGAATTGAAGAGGCATCGGATATGGATGGGGAGCTGCTGACTCCCATCCGCTCCATGCTGGAAATATTGGAAGGCTTCAAAGAACAGCAGAGAACATTAGCAGGTATGAAGAAACTTACTGTACCGAATGAGGAATAAAAGCATTTTTGGAAAGGAAGTGGCGGCTATGAGTGAAGAAACATTATTTGAAAAATTATGCGTGAAATACATAGAAAAAGACGGCATTTTGTATCCGTTGATTACATTAGGTGGAGAGGAAAACAGTACGGATGTTGGAAAATATGGTCGTATGTGGATGGATTACATACAGAAGGAATATCCGCAGCGATACAGAAGTCTGGTACGATTTGGCGAATTACATGATAAGGCGACCAAGGTAAATGAAGTAGCTTATGAATTGCTGGAGGATATTGAAAATGAGTGGTTGCGTAAACACAAACCCAAGCAGTCGAATTCTTTTGTGGAAATGTATCAGCTACGGACTCAGGCGAGAATGATAGCAGAGGAAGTAGTTCTGCATGATGTGGTGAATTGTTTTCATTAGGGGATAAGTGGAGTTCTGTATCGGAGCTGTGGCTAGTAAATAATATGTCGCGTATCCGCGACTCATAAGCTCCCGAATGGGAGCTTTATCCGGCGGGGAGAGCCGTATAGCCACTCCGGCGAGGAGCGCAAAACCCGCTTGCGGGTCTGCATTTTTGATGGCGAAGCTGTCAAAAGTGCTTATGCGTTTACTTTTGACAAAAGTAACAAAACCTTCCCAAGGAAATCTGCTGTTTCGTGCCATATCCGGCACTCATTTCATTACGGATAAGAAGGTGGTGCCTATATACATACCAAAAGAGGAGGATTTTGACAATGGAAAGAACAATCAGTTTCATGAATGGAGAAGGTTCCATCGGGCACAACACTAGAAGATTTATAGCTGACAATGTAGATGCCAGCCGTACCAAGAATAACATCACTCTTATCCACGAGGATATTAAGCAGGCTTATCATAAATTGTTTGACAAGGCACTTAAGGAATACAATGCAAAACAGAAACGCAAGGACAGGCAGATTAAAAGTTATTATGATAAGATTTCCCGAAGCAAGCAGGAAAAATTATTTTATGAGGTTAT
>CAKRCS010000021.1 GCA_934307695.1 uncultured Agathobacter sp.
TCTTCTGATCTGAAAATGTATCTATACAGGCAAACATATGGATTGCCATTGTAAATCTGCTTGAAATCTGCATTATATAAACACCTCTCTTCGACAGTAATCATATCAAAAAACAGATGTAATTTCAATGGTTACATTGTAGGATTTATTATAATCCTGTATCGGTGTTATTAATTGTAATTGTGGTATTTTCTAATAATAAAATAACTGATTGTCAATTCCATAAACTTGAATTTATCGCTTTGAATGTTTAATTAGAAGAAAATCTACTACGATACAAAACATAAGATAAAATCCCCAACATAACACATAGGAAACGATGGAATTTCCAAGCTGCGGTATTGGTGTAAATGTCCACCAATGCCCAAACTTAATACCTTGAAGAAAATTAAAAATACAAGAAATTGGCATTAAGATAAGTATCCATACATTAACAATCCAAAACAAAAATGAAGCCTTTTCTTTGTTATCACCTATAAACTGTCCTATTACGAATACCATAATTCCGACAGCCATTAAAATTAGTCCAACAGCAACAGAACTTGAGGTTTGCTCTTTGTCCCAAATCATAATGGCTACTACTAAGCCAATAAAATTAAACACACTACCTATCAAAGAAAAGATGCGAGCATCACTTCTTTCAGTACCGTTTTCTGTTATTGGTTCTATTCCCTTCAACAAATAATCTGTTGTTACATCAAAAAAATTGCTCAATAAAATGACCTTTTCGATGTCTGGTGTACTTTGTTCTGACTCCCATTTAGAAACTGCTTGTCTCGATACACCAACCTTATCAGCAAGTTCTTCCTGCGAAATTCCCTTGATCTTTCGTAAATGTTGTATTCTGTCTGCCATATTCATTGCAAAACACCGCCTTTCTTTTTTACTTAATCTAACAAAAATAGCGGTTGCATTGCCACCATTTTCTCATAGAACTTTGTCAACCGACAGTTGCGAAGGCGAAAATCCCGATTTATCCCATTCACTTCATCCAATGGTTCCATTATTGTCTGCCTGCACACCGATTTCACTGAAGTAGTATGAATTAACATTCTTTGTGTGCTCATACATTTCGTTGGCTGTGCGCGGGATCTCGCCGTAGAAGGTAGCTCTTATCAGTAAAGCACTCTTATTTTTATCCGGTATTGCCTGATACAAGGTCAGGAAGATATGATTTCAGATGGCATTTTCTGAATTGCCTCATCCTTAGATCTGCCTCTTGTAAATGCTCCGATAAAATTGGATGAATACAGGATGCTGTCATCCCCGTTATGCTCCCAAACACATTGTATTTTCATTAAAAACCCCCTTAAACTACCTCATGCCCGGTTACTGCCTCGAAATGATATTTCGCAATTCCGAGGTCAATCTGGGAATAAAAACCGCCAAGATTTTTTGCCGTTACAATTCCGTCCTTCAGTTCAAAAAAGAACTTCTGCTGATTTACTGCCGTCGGTGCAAGGCTCACCGCTTCCATTCCCTTGTCGAACCACTCTGCACTTTGGTCTGCCTTTCCGAGTTCCGCGATGCTCTTACCCTTATGTGGAACGCCCTGCGTTTTTCCATAGCCCAAGGAAATGATAATGAGTAGCTTCTGTCCGCGCTTTATCTGTGCTTTTGACTTGCCATGCGTCATTGCTACCCAGCAGGTATTAAGCCCAAGCTCCTGACATTTCAGCACGATCTTCTCTCCGTAATATCCGGCTTTTTCCTGCTCGTTCTTGTTCCCGACGATCGCAATGTAGTTCGATACATTTTCAAATTTTCCGTAGTGCGCCATGAATGAATCAAAGCATTTCGGCTCATCATAAAAAACCTGTACCGACAGTTTGCTTTCCGCATTGACCGCTTCTACCAATGCGTCGATCTCCGCTCTCTTTGATGACTCGATTGCCTGATCTTTATACTGCCTTACGCTGTGTCTTGCTTTCATGATCTCTAATATTTCCATTGCCATATCCTCACTTTCGTTCAAATGATTAAGCCAAGTATACCATATTCTTTTGCCAAAAATTCAATGGTAAAGAAAATCGAGACCATAAAAATAGATAACCCTTTTTCTGGATTATCTATTCTCGTTTTCTAATTTATCCGTGAACCGGGAGCTGTCGATTTCTCTATCGCTTAGTCTGTCAGTAATCTATCCAGCAGCATCTTCCTATTATTGATAAACATTTCTGTTCTGCTATGTAAAACGCCAATCGGTAGTATTTCAGGCTGGCTTCTTTTTCGCCGAGGTTTTCCAACTTTTTTATGCTCAAAAGCATTTTCCTATAAAACAAAAAGTCCCAAGTGCTGGCGCACCGGGACATTTTTGTTAGTTCTCTTTTTTCTCGCGGAAGATCGTCCGGAATATCAGTCTTACAAACGGTCCGCAGTAAAACATCTGATACAGGATCGCCATTGGGAAGTTCATCGCCCAGGTCTGCACCCATGTACCGAATGTTTTGGTGTCCTTGAAAAGGATCGTAGCGACAAGACTCATGGTTGGACACATGATACAGCAGATGCAAATGGAAATGGCGTATGTGATGAACTGCGGTCTGTCGTCCGGGCGCATAACGGAAAACGCTAATTTTCGTGCGATTTTTCCGACAATGAAGAACTCTAACACGAACGCGACCGGAACCATGATCGGCAGCTCGTGAAGTGCGAGCAGAAACGTCTGTCCGCTCACACCTCCGGTGTTGAGCGCTACGTTGTAGACAACCATTCCGTAGACCATGATCGTAGCCATAATAATTGTGAACACTACATCTTGAAACTTGTTTTTAGGCATAAAAATATCCTCCTTCGTGATAACGATTGTTTCTATGTGTTGTTCGTTATCATCCGGGAGGATTGTGCGTTTCCAATTTAGACCATGTTAAGTTAGCTAGGCGAGTATAGCATACTATTCCAGAAAATGTAATACCCTTTTTCAAAAATTTCCGCGTGCTTCCTGCCTCTCGCTCCGGCGTTGCCACAGCGTGCCAATGGGCGCTGCGCGTGTCAAAAGGAACGTCCCCACTATTGCAGGTTTTTCGCGACGTAATTGTAGATGTAGAAATTGTCCTCCGGCATCTGGCAGCCCACGATGTACAGTCCGTTGTCGTCGGAGCAGCGGATAATGCGTCCTTCGAGAACATTGTGGTTTGCGAGTGCGAAGTCCCTGATCGTGATCGTGACTTCCTTGCCCTTGCTCTGCGCAAAGACATCATCCGTAGCCAAAAATGCAAAACCGTTCGCGCTGATGTTCTCCATCGTTGCTTCGTAGCGCTTGTCGGAATGCTTGAACTCTATCGTGCAGGCGTTGTTTAAATCCATTCGCGGATACTTGCGCCGGTTGTTGATGCGAGGTCTTGTGTTGATCGCGATCTTGAATATTCCCGCACCGTCGGCAGGACTTGCCCCGATAAAAAGGAACGTCCCCACTATTGCAGGTTTTTCGCGACGTAATTGTAGATGTAGAAATTGTCCTCCGGCATCTGGCAGCCCACGATGTACAGTCCGTTGTCGTCGGAGCAGCGGATAATGCGTCCTTCGAGAACATTGTGGTTTGCGAGTGCGAAGTCCCTGATCGTGATCGTGACTTCCTTGCCCTTGCTCTGCGCAAAGACATCATCCGTAGCCAAAAATGCAAAACCGTTCGCGCTGATGTTCTCCATCGTTGCTTCGTAGCGCTTGTCGGAATGCTTGAACTCTATCGTGCAGGCGTTGTTTAAATCCATTCGCGGATACTTGCGCCGGTTGTTGATGCGAGGTCTTGTGTTGATCGCGATCTTGAATATTCCCGCACCGTCGGCAGGACTTGCCCCGATAGTTACCTTATCCCAGCAGTAAAGGATATTTCCGGCGGTGATCTGGATCGTGCAAGGAACGGTATCGGTCAGGATCAGGTCTTTCTCACAGGATACCTGTATTCCCTCCGGAATCTGCTGGATCAGCTCTCCGTAATACTTCTTATCCGGGTTGTCCGCCAATGCGATCTCGATCTTCATGCCCGGCTGGATATCCTCGACTCCCATAAAGCCGCCGATACCAAGATCGCACATCATGTTCTCCATGACATCTTCGATCGTGTTGATATTGTTGGAGGTCTCCTCATATTTGCTGAGCATACGTTCACTGGTCTGGCTGGAATGTGCGATACAATCGGTGATCGTGCTAACAATCTCCGTAACCTGTTCCATATTGGAAACAAGCTGTGTATTGGAATTTTCCACTTCCTTGATCGCGTGGTCGACAACCTGGATGTGCCTGCCAAGCTGCTCTGAATCGGAAGTGATCTGGTTGACATTCTCCCCGGTCTGCGTAACCTTTTCGAGAGTGATCTGAATCAGCTTCAAGGTCTCCTCGATGGCGTTCATCATTTTCTCGGAGGTCGCATCCAGACGGGAAAGTGCCTCGCGGATCTGATCGGAGGAGGCGTGTGTCTCCGTGCTCAGGGTACGGATCTGGTTAGCAACGACATCAAAGCCCTTTCCGGCTTCCCCGGCTCTCGCCGCCTCGATGGAGGCATTCAGTGCCAGCATGTTCGTCTGGTTGGTGATCTTCTCGATCGTTCCGGTCTCCTGCTTTACCATGTCAAACTCCTGCTGGAAGTCCTGAAGCACCTGCTCCAGATCTGTAGAAAGTGCTGACATTGTGGTTGCAGTATTTACAAGGCTCTCCAGATCCTCGGCGCTGTCGCTCGCGTGCGTCTCGGATTTTTCGACCAGAGTGACCATTTCACCGATAAGTGCAACGACGTTTTCCACCTGTGACCGGATATCCGCGGTCATCTGTGTTGAGGAGGTGGTGCGATCCTGCAGCCGGACGTTGTTGCCGCTCAGCTCGTCCATTCCCAGCATGACGATATCGGAACCGTGCTTGTTCTCGGAGGCAAGCTCCCTTACAACGGTGATGCCGTCAAGGATCGTGTTGCTGGAGGTCTTTACCTGCTCGACCGTCGTTACCACGCGGTTGAGATCGTTCTTGATGCTGTCGGTCATCGCGCCGTCGGACTCATTCAGATGGCGGATGGACATTACATAGCAAATGTAGCAAAGGATAATGCAGGACAGCTGAAGCTGATAATTCTT
Organism: uncultured Agathobacter sp.; assembly: GCA_934307695.1. Classification (GTDB taxonomy): domain Bacteria; phylum Bacillota; class Clostridia; order Lachnospirales; family Lachnospiraceae; genus Roseburia. The sequence goes on from CAKRCS010000021.1 coordinate 5,064, forward strand.
TATATCCGTTGCGCTGTTAAAGCCGATCATGTACCGGTAAACTGCTGCTCCTACGATAACCGCAACGTTGGCGATTCCGCAGTTGATCATAAACCGCCGGTTCTTGTACAGCACCAGAAGGCTCGTCACCGGAAGAATATAGGTAAATGCGATCGGCGAATCCGTCGTACATATTACAAACGTGTAAAAAATGCCATAGCCGATGACCAGATCATTCCGGTATTGCTCGGTCGCCCAGCCCTTGACGCGCAGCAAAATCTCTCCGGCGATCAACGGCAGCCAGCACAGGATCAGAAAAATAATATAGGAATTGACCGGATACAGGTTGTTCGCCGTATCGGAACCATAGTTCGCGCTCAGCAGAACCGCAAAAATGATCCATATCTTACGCGCTTTCCGGTTGGCTTTCTCCTTGAAGACATTCTCGTCGTATGTCATGGCATATTCCTCCTTTGTAATCATAATAAGAATAGCATAGAAACCGGAAATTGGAAACATGAAATTCCGTCAACCGCCTGGAAGAATACCGGGAAGATCAATGACGTAACCAACGAAAGGAAGCTGACTGACCTGTCCGCCAGCTCCTATTTACTTCCAAAGCCATTTACCATGACACAGCCGATCGTGATCAATGCAAGACCGATGATTCCGGTCACGGTAATCTTCTCTTTATATAGCAGGATGGAGACCAGAGTCGTAATGATAAGCCCCACGCCGCACCAGATCGCATACCCGACACTTAAGTTGATCCTCAGCAGACACCGGGAAAAGCTGTAATGACATACTGTATACGCCAGAACACAGATCAGCGACGGTACAAGCCGTGTAAATCCCTCCGTCTGCTTCAAATATGCGGTTCCGACAATCTCGGAAAAGATAGCAACCGCCAATAAAACATATCCTGTCATCTGTTTCACCTCTGTATTCCCATTTCCATCCGGCAGATCAGCTTCGGCAGCTCGCCCACATCCTTGAGCACACAATCCGCAACCGGCTCCAGATCCCGCACGCTACCGGTACCGCTCAACACACCGACAGCTCTTGCTCCGCCATTGCGGGCGAACTGCATGTCATTTGGCGTGTCCCCGACCACAAGGATCTGATCCGAATTCACTCCCCAGTATTCCGCCGCTCTTTTTATGATTCTACCGTCCGGTTTGACCGGCATCGGAATGGGCATCTGATCCATGGAAAAGAACGAAAAATACGATGTGATCCCCAGTTTTCTTAAGCACCGCATAGTCGCATTGTAGGTGTCCGTCGTTACAATTCCGAGTTTTATGCCTCTTTGCTTTAAAAACTCCATCAATCCCAAAAGGTCTGCCGTCTCCACGATCGGACGATCGCTTTCAAAAAGCTCCTCCTCGAAAAACATGCCAATATCTGCGGCAAGCTTTTCCTGGCAAAGCGCTGGGCAGTCTGCCATCTGCCGGAGAACCGGCAGCAGCTCCTCTGCGATCATCGGATAGGTTTTCCACGCAAGAGCACCGTTCGGATCAACCTTTCCACAGCTGACTCCCAAGCTGTCCAACACCACATTCCGATGCTCTTGCGAATCGGCAATGCCGTATGCTGCCAGAAGCCGTTTAACCACCGGAACTGCTGCACTGCCCCACACCTTGTCAAAGTCGATGAGCGTTCCGTCTTTATCAAATAAAATTCCCTCTACCTTCATATTCCAAGTCTGTCCTTTACATCACCAAACGTAATCAATTCATGCTGCCGTGTTCCCTTTGTCACCGGGTTTGCATACATCATAAACCCGCCCCGCTCTGACTCCGCGCCAAAACGTATCCAGCTGTATTCTTCCTCAGGTAACTCAAGCTCACCGGCTCCCATATAGCACGCTCCGTCCTCCGTATGCAGGGAAAGTTCCACCCGTTTTCCGTTTATCCATGCAAAGAGGTAAGGGATACAGCGGATGCTTTTTAACATGATCTGCCACCTCACGCTGCGCACCCGCTCATCCATGCGGTCTCCCGGAAAAAGACGTTTATCGTCCGCATAAAGCTCCAGCTTTAGCGCATCCACATATCTGGTCACACACGCATGGCATTTTTTCAAATGATCGCAGATATTTTGCGCAGACAGCCACTCCATCGGCAGCCATGTGGCGGGGTCTCCCGCGATAGACGGCTCCGTCGCGCCGTCATAATACTCATTCAGATGGTTGTGTGAATCGCTTCCGCCAATCGCGCAGATGCGGTAGCCATCCGCCCACAGAAGATCTGACATGCGGATTGCAAGCTGGTTTGCCTCCTTCGCATGTGCCTTTTCTACCGCTCCGTAGGTCGGATCGTTTACGATTTCAAGGCATGATACCTTATTCAGCGGCAGCGGCATATATTCCCATTTCCACAGATACAAAAACGGATGGTTGATACTAAAGAGAGCCTCTTTTTCTTCACACCAGTGCGCAACGTTATCCCATACTTTGAAAAATTCTTCCCTACTGTCCGCTCTCATAACATCTTCTATGAACGCCGGTCTTTCCCGAAGTCCGAACAGATTTGCATGTCCAAACGGTGTTGTGATCTCAACACCCGGAAGGGTCAGCACATCTGTTTTCGGCCAGCCGGTGTGCATCACATTGTGCTCGGTTGCTGTATAGAAATCCAGATTCATCAGATGCGCTTTTTCCATCACACGCTCCGGGGAATCTTTTCCGTCTGAAAGGCGCGTGTGCGCATGGAAATCTCCCTTGTACCAGCTTCTCCCACACTTATAGACCTTCTCATAATCATATCCCGTATAGGCAAAATCCAGATCTGCCCAGACCTCTTCGCCCAGATGCTCCGTGAGCTTTGCAGCTCCGTCCGTGATAATGAGAACAAAGCTGACTGTCCCCTCCGGCATATATTTCCTGACATATTCCGTTGCGACATAGATTCTGACCGTCCAGATTCCGGGTTCTATAACGCCAGGGATTCCACCGATCGTCGTCTCCTCATTGTGTGCTCCAAGCCCGATCAGGGATTCACTGTAACCGAGCTGCTTCTGAAACCGCACCCTTCTTTTGCTGTCCTCTATGACCATGTTTACCACAAGTGCCGGCCTGTTCGGTATGTTGTGACAGATACTTATCGCAGGATAACAAGACGGCACCTCGAAGGATGCCGTCTGTACTGCCTGCACGTCTTTGTTTATGGAAAACTCAAACACATGCTTCATTTATTTTCCTAATGCCTCATCGAGCGCTGCCTGCGCTGTCTTTTGTGCTTCATCAAGTGCTTCCTGTGCAGAGGTTCCATCGATCTCGATCTTGTCTGCGGCAATCTTTAATGCATCGTAGATTGCACCGCTTGTCGGGTCAAACGGATATACCGCACCGTGTGAAGCCTGATTGAATGGTACGAGTGCCTGCGGATTTTCCTCTGTATATGCCTGATAATCCGCATCATCCATTACATTTAAATTAACCGGAACATAGCCTGTTCCCATAGACCACTTTGCCTGATTCTGCACGTTGGTAAAATACTTCATGAAATCATAAGCGCCTGCCTGCTCTTCCTCGGATGAGCTTGCTACAATACTCATGGTAAGGGCAACTGCCATCGGTCTTGATTCGGTGCTGTCACTCCATGCCGGCTGCTCGATCGCCCCGACAATCGAAAAATCAAGGTCTGCCTGATCTCCTGAGGATCCGGTATATCCGCCTGCTACGTTCAGAAGTACATCATCGATCGTGTTGTACCAGTATTCCCAGCCCTGACCACCGGAATGGATCGCCATGATCTGGTCGTCATGAATCCATGTACGGAAAGCTTCCCAGACTTCCACCCACTCAGGTGAGTTGATGGTTACTGTCTGTCCATCCTCGCTGAAAATGGAGCCGCCGTTGGAAACTGCTGCATCAATCAGATTGTCCGGTCCCCACATCGGCTCCCAGCCGTAGGTATAGGTGCCGCCAGCCTTGATCTTTGCCGCTGCCTGTGCCAGATCCTGCCAAGTCTTGATGCTCTGCGGATCAACGCCTGCTTCCTCAAAAGCTGCGATATTGTAGTACATAACCTGTGTCGTTCCGTATGCAGGGATACCGAAGATTTTTCCGGTTCCGTCTTTTACCTGATCAAAAAAGGCTGCAACATAGTCATCCTCGTTGAAATCAGGATCTGCACTCATACGCTCGCTAAGGTCTGCTACCAGTCCCTTATCAGACAGGCTTCTTGAAGATCCCTTATCAAGCAGTACGACATCCGGTGCTGCTCCTCCGGCGATTCCTGCCTGAAGCTTTTCGTAAGTCTCGCTGTAATCTGCCTGCGTAACCGTTTTTACAACATAAGTGTCCTGTGATTCATTGTATGCATCGACAATTTCCTGAACGATGCCTGCCGCCGTCTTTCCGCCGGAATACCAGAACTCAACCTCCACTTTTCCGTCTGCAGTAGCTGCTGCGATATTTTTTTCTTCCTTCTGGCTTGCTCCATTATCACCCGTTGAAGCAGTTCCTGTGTTACCACATCCCACAATCGTTGTTGCAAGCATTGCACCTGCAAGGATTGTGCCAATCATTCTTTTTTTCATCTCTTTTTCCTCTCTACTAAATTAACCTTTCATTCCGGTGTCTCCACCGATTCCATTGATGAACCATTTTTGTGCAAAAGCAAACAGTACCAAAAGTGGCAGAACGATCACAGCACTTGCGGCCATCACAAGCGCCCATTCCGTTCCGTAGGCCCCACCTTCTATAAAGAAGCTCCTCAGTCCCTGTGACACCATGTATTTATCTGAATCATTGGTGATCAGGGAAGGCCACATATAGTTGTTATATGTTGATATGAAGCTCATCAATCCAAATGTGATAAACGAAGATTTTGTCATCGGATAAACCACATGACAAAGAATCTTCGTGTGGGAAGCGCCATCGATCTTGGCTGCCTCCACCATTCCGTCCGGCACCTGCATAAATGCCTGCCGCAACAGGAAAATTCCGAAAATGCTGACCGTGCTTGATATGATCAGTCCCATATAAGTATTCAAAAGATTTCCATGTGCCAATATGATATAGCTCGGAATATAGGTTGCCGCTACCGGCAGCATATAAGTCCCCATGATAATTGCAAACAGCAGCTTCTGCCCCTTAAACCTCATGAATACAAGCGCGTAGGCAAGCATTGCTCCGGTGATCAGCTGGATCGCCACAATAACAATGGACACCCAGAGGCTTGTAACGATATATTTCAAAATTGGTGATGCAAACAGGATGCTTGCGAAATTTTCCCACTGCATTTTTTCCGGGAAAAAAGCGCTTGTATCCATAATTTCTGCCTTTGTCTTTAAGGCACTTACCATCATCCAGATAAACGGGAACACCGTAAATATTCCAGCTGCAAGAAGTACGATCCACTTGATTCCTGCGTCAATTCCGTCTCTGATTGTAATTTTTTGTACCATGATCTGCTCCTAATAATTTACCCATTTTTTGGATGCACCGAATTGTATCAGTGATAATACAACCGTGATCACTATCATGACAGTTGCAACCGCAGTTGCCTGTCCCATTTTAAATTCCTTAAAACCAAGCTGATAGTACATATACAAAAGTGTTCGCGTACTGCCGCTCGGTCCGCCCTGTGTCAGAATCTGTATCTGGTCGTATGCCTGAAGCGAATTGACCATTGTGATGATCATCAAGAAGAATGTTGTCGGCGAGATGCTCGGAAGCGTTATGGACACAAACTGCTTCCATTTTCCTGCACCGTCCAGTGCGCTCGCCTCATATAGCTCCTGCGGCACTTTTTCTAATGCCGATAAGTAAAAGATCATTGCGTATCCCATGCTCTTCCACACAGTCACGATGATGACCGACAGCATTGCCGTCTGTGAGCTGCTGATCCACTTGAGTGCCGGAAGCCCTGCAAGGGAGAGCACAAGATTCGCCAGCCCGTCGTCCGGCTGAAAGATCCACGTCCACACGATCGAGATCGCAACAGTCGGTGTAACCCATGGTGAAAACAGGATAAATTTCATAACACCGCTTCCAGGAAACGGCTTTTGTAAAAATACCGCCAGCATCAGTCCGATTATGATCGTCGGAGCCAGAGTTCCAACCGTGAATACCAGGGTATTCCACAGCGCATTGTAAAACCGCGCATCTTTAAATAGGGAAATGTAGTTTTTAAAAAATATAATATGATATGTAGGTGTCATAAAATCCCAATCCGTAAAACTGATCCAGATGGACCGGATGATCGGATAGATCCAAAAGACCACAAGTGGGATAAGTGCAGGAAGAACAAACACAAAAATGCTTGCTATTTGTCTTGTTTGATATGCTTTCTTTCTCATAATTTCCTCCGTAACTGTCTTGGCATATCATAGCGGCCTTATGTAAAGACCACCACCACAGTCCGGTAAGATTTAAGTAAAAAGGAATAGAGGTGAGGATGTATTTGGAATATTGCTTTTCATCCCAAGCCTGATCAGCTGCATCTTAGTAAAGGACTGCTGCCAAGTGTGCGTTCCTGCCGAAGCTGGATTCCTTTGAAAGGGTGCTGCGGATGGGGCATCAGAGGAAGGTTGTTTAATCTTCCCCAAATTGGAGCAGATCAAAATGCTGTATCACCCACACGGTCATCTTTTTGTTGATTTCGTATAGCTCCCGATACTGCTCCCTTTGTGAGAACCAGATCGTGCACGCGAGCTGATTTTCCAAAACCACATACGGAACAGCCTTCCACTCTGCCTCTGTCAACGTCACAACGCTGTCATAGCCATACAGAATATTTTTATAGATCCGGCACCACTGCTGCAATTTGTGATCATTGTCCGCCTCAAAGCTTTCTGATAAAATCGCAGTTGCTGCGTAACATGGATCATAAATGCGGATATTCCGCTCTGCCAGATCAAAATCCAAAATACCCCACTGTTCATCCGTCATGAGAATGTTGGACGGATTCGGATCGCGGTGGATAAGCTGGCGCGGCAGCTCATTATTATCGCATAACAGCTTCAATTCATTTAGCTTGCTTTGAAGAAATAGCGCATACTCCGGAAAAAGTTCTTTTCCCTTTGGTAAAATCCATTCTGAAATGTCCTTTGACAGATCGATTTCCTTTGCCTGCATCTGCACACTCTTCAATGCGAGTGACAGCTGACCTACGATTTCACCTATAAAACGCGCCTGACTCTCTTCATTCCCTGCACTATCCTCTGTATAAAAGGACTGTGCTGTCACGGTTTTCCCCTTGATACGCCTTGTCAAATAAAAATAAATGCCCTCATCAGATACATACTCTTCCCCTGAATTTGTTTTTACCGGAACCGCTGTCAGCAGACCGATATCCTCCAGTGATTTTGCCAGTGTGATATGATTTTGCATTTCGTTGTAATCCGGCGTGAATTTTAAAACAAATTCATCCCCGACAAAAAACGCATCTTCGCACCGCTCACCGTTTCCTTCCCGAAAAATATCCGAAACCGGCTCCTTCTCCAATCCCCAGTGCTTTACGATCTCGCTTACTTTTTTATGTGTTATCATACAATGCTTCCTTTCCGCCAACTTAATAAGGTGCGGCTTCTTCGCCCGCCCTGACGCGATATATTCCGCGGGGGTGCAGGAAAACTCCCGGACAAATGCCTTATAAAAGCCGGAATATGTGAGAAAGCCATACCGAAGCGCAGCGTCAATTTTCTTTTCGCCCTGATCAATTTCATAAATCCCATGCAAAAGGCGGCGCCTCATAATATACTGCATGACCGGCATTCCGACTTCTTTCTGGAATATATGATAATAATGGAACAGCGAATAGCCTGCCTTTTTTGCCAGCTCATTTGCGCTGATTTCTGATGCCAGCTCTGCCTCGATCTGATCCAGACTTTGCTGAATGCATTCCCTGTTTTCCACGATGCCCTCCTGTTTCTCTTTTTACAGCTGCACTTGCATTGTAGCATACGATTTTTGAAAAATATTTCCTGTGTTGCGGATAATCGGGCGGGGATTGTACAAAAACCGGACATTGAAATCTTTCAATGCCCGGTTATAAATAGCGTTTATTTAATTTTATAAGTCCGACAATCGGATTCTGTCATACGCTCCATTTTTTGTGTCTTCTGGATGCGGTTCCAATCCAATGATGGTTATGTCCCTATACCCCGGTCCATATACCCAGTACATTCTCTTTGCCCCACTCTTCTTATTTTCGAGGTATGACTGCCAAACTTTACATCCCCTGAACTAATTGAGCCATTTCGATAGCTTGTTTGCAGTCTATCCCATAGCTCTTTCATTTCAGGAATCCCCATCCGTATATTATATGTCATAAAATATCTTTCTAAAAGTCAGACAAGTCAACTGTTTCCGACACTTTTCCAATTTTGAAATTGCTAACAGCTTTATCCATATCCTCTAAGGTTCTGGCAGAAATACTATCCGGAATTGTCAGTTCTCTCGGTTCAAGTATAATACAACCGTTATCATATTCTTTTACATTATAATACTGGTACGATGCACCTCGAAGGGTAACTCTTTTTTTATTATCAATATGAACTGTATAGTCTTTTACTGCTGTCATCCATGTCACCTCCATAGTCGAAAGTGGGATATCCCACCTAAAACTATATTACTCACCCATTTAGAATCTGTCAATATCAATTAAGTATTCCCTTCCCCCAAAGTTATTTACAAAACAGAACAGAAAAATAATATTCGTAATCATTTCCCGCCGATGCATTGCCCTCCTTATAAGCACTGATATTTAACGCATCAACGCCATTCCTGTCGATATGCCGTTTCCTGATTCTGCTTTAACCTATCGAATTCGATAGGTTTAAAATCCGGATTGTGAATTACACCCCTTCAAAGTAGAATCCGGCAATTTTCGCAACTCCACGCAATTTACTGCAATGCCCTGTCGATCACTTCCACAATATCTGCGTCCAGCCAGCCCTTGCCCGCCATATCCTTTAAAATGTCACACGCTTTTTCGTGGGACATTCCGCTCTTGTATGGGCGGCTTTCGGTCAGCGCCTGATAGATATCAACGCACGCCATCATGCGCTCCTGCGTGTTCAGCTCGTCCGCTGTTTTCCCGAATGGGTAGCCGCTGCCGTCCAGATGCTCATGATGGAACGCCGCCCAGTCGCGGATCTCGTCGAAGTCCTCTATCCCGGACAAAATGTTATATGTGTATGCGGCGTGATGCTTCATCACCGCAAATTCATCCTCCGTCAGGCGTCCCGGCTTCTCCAGGATTTCATTGCCGACCGCCACTTTTCCGATGTCATGCAGTGCTCCGGCAAGATACATTTTCTGCGAGGTTTCCTCGTCAAAGCCCATGTACCGGCTCAGCTTCTCCGCAAGTGTCGCCACGCCGATTGAATGTGTGCTCGTAAATGGCGACTTGTAATCTACGATCTGTGCAAAGAAATCTGCCAGTGCCTTTATCTGCGAAAAGTCAAGCTCCTGATTCGTACGCGGGATCTTTTCCCATAGCTTTGCCTCGAACGCCTCGCCCTCCAAAGCCATAAAGCTTTCCTTTGAAAACGCGCCTGCAAACGCCTCCGCACATTTCTCATCGACGATACTGCCTCTTACCCTTTGCAAAAATCCGTTCGCGTTTTCCCACGCTTCGGAGGAAAATGCCTTCGCATTGCTCATCAGATCGAGCAGATCACACAGGTGTATGATGCGCGAAAAAAGCGGGATTTCCTCCCATGTTTTTCCGAATGGACCGCTTCCGTTAGCGTTTTCGTGGTGATAGAGAATGACGTTTTTCACATCGGTGTGAAACGGAAGCCTCTGTATGTTCTTTTCGCCCAAGCTACAGTGAACGCCCAGTCTGGAGGGATTTTTTGCATCTGTAATGTCGTTGTGAAGCTCCTCCTGTATGTACTGCGTCAGGGCGTTGTCGTGCAGCAGTGCACAGACTGCAAGATCCTGCAGTTTTTCCCCGCTGATCCCCATCTGCTCTGCCATGCAGACGCTCATATAGGCAACGCGCTTCGCGTGCTTGCTGCTCACATGCGCAAGCTCCGCCTCCACGCAGTCCAACGCATACGAGCAGGCGGCCAGTAATCCTAAAACATCCAATGTCATAATGTTCTCCCCGGTTCGCGGCTAGCTCCAGATGGCTTCGCGCTTGCCGTTTTTATTGTGCGGGTATTCGCGGATCGTCATCACATAATCCAGATTGACAACCTGTGCGTTTCCGTTGCTTTCCAGCACAATGCCGCTGTCCGTCACCTCTCTGATAATACCGTCCGCAGTTCCCTCCAGCAATTTGATGTATACGTCCTTTCCTACAAAACGCTCTGCAAGTTCTCTCATGATCTCTCTCCCTATTCCTTTCTTATCTGCAATTCTGTTTTTTATGATCCGTCTGTTTGCGATGTATCGCCGTTTCCTCTTTCGTGGCATATATAGCAGAAAAAGTGCCCCGAGCAGGATAAAATAGACCGTCCATGTGCTATTCATATCGTTTGCCTCTTATACTATTGAATTGTGAGTGCGCTGCCACGGCATCTTTGAGCTTTGGCTCTTTCATGGCTTGAGCATGTTTTTCAGCTTCACCACCGTGCCAGTGTGTTTATCAGATCCTTATACCGCTGCGTGTGTCCGTCTATATCCTCCTGCGTAACTCCATAAAAACGGTATATCGCGCAGCCGAGCTTTTCAAATTTGCGTATCGCGCGTTTTGAACCGGAGGAGGATCCACCGATGTACGCATATTTTTTCTCAATGGATATCCGCATATAATTTCCATCATCCTCTTTCTCAAAAATATGCAGATCAATATCAAATTGCCCGACCGGAACGCGCCCTGCCGCCGCCTGTCTCTGCTCAAGCTCTTCCATATAGAGCTTCAGGCTCTCCGCGTCATGTGCTGCAAGCTGCGGCGCTTTTGCAAGTGCTCCCAGCAGCTTTGGCTGATACTGGAGGATAAAAGATGCTCTCGTCTCATGATACTCCCGCTGATAGCACCTGTCGGAGCTGTCCAGCTCTTTAAAGCCAAGTTCATCCTTCATATATGTACAAACCTCGTCCAACGAATGTGCGCCCGCCGTGATCGATGCTGCGATACGCTTTTTGCGCGCCCGGTAACAGGCACGCTTGATCCTTTGCCGCAAAGATGGCTTTCGATTGCGATCCCCCGCCAGAAAAATGGAGGTTGGTCCGTCTGAACCACCGATAATGCTTACTGATTGCGCGCTTTTCATGATCTTTTTGCTCCTTTTCTTTATACTAGAATAAATCCAGCATATTGTCCAGATATATCGCCTCCCGCACCCGCAGCTGGTACTCCGGCTTCGTCATATAGTACAGCAAAAATTCGAGGATCAGTGCGCTGCCAAGTCCCCGTCCTTCGATTTTGAAATTTGAAAAGCCCATCGGCAGATATGTATTCTTTATATCATCGATCCCGATAAAGCCCGGATTTTCCATTGCTTTGGAAAAGCGGTAGCCCTCAGCCATCCCCGGTGCCCTACACCGGAAATCCGTATCAGCCTCGCCGAGGTTCTTACGGCTGACAACCTCGTAACAGAGCTTCCGGTCTTTGCAGCCGAAAAAGCAGCATTCGTTGCACAGAAATTCTACCTTATCTTTTTGCGCCTGGGACATGGTTCTCCACTTGTCAAACGATTTGTTTAAGCGGAAATCCGGGACAACGTAGCGAAAATCGCCCCGGTTCACTTCATCCAGAAGCTGTCCAAAGTCCGTCAGCACCTTTGTGGTGGAAGAGACCAGATAGAGGGAGGGGTAGTTCTTTTTTAAGAAGTCTACCAACAACTCTGAATAGACAATTACTCCGTTGCTGACTTCTTCATGGGCTCCGTCCCTTTGGTACTGCTGCAAAGTGCCGCCATTGGCAGCAGTCTCACATATCTGAGCACTTCCACCTGATTTCCCCTCTTGCCGTGCCAGCAAGGTGTCTCCCTCTAATAGCGCACAAAGCTGGTTGCACTTTCTATCCGATAGATGCTCCTCCGTAAGCAGGGAATTGCTGAAGGTCAACCGCGCGGAAATCCCATATTCCCGCATCAGCGCCAAGACTTCCACTGCATCTGCGTCTCCAAAGCCTGCGCGCCCGCCACCCCACAGGCAGTCCGCCGGTGCACCATAGATCGAACCGATGTCGCACCAGTCGTAAAAATACTCTCTGTGTTCGCGGAATAGCGGCAGAAATTCCCGGTAAAACTCGTAAAATTCAAATAACCCCGGAAGGTGGTAATATGCGATTTTTTCAAGTGTATTATCCCTGCCGGTATTCATACATTGTTCCTCCCAAAGCTTTTTCCTATTTCTTTCGTTTCCAAATACCGTCAGCATCCTTGTAGAGAAGTTCTTCATAGCAATTCGTGTTTCGATATACCCCGATTATCGTCGTGTCCTCGTCCAACGGCAGCGTAAACGTGTCTTGCGCAGATATGCTTCCGTTTATCCCACCAAAAGCGCAGTAACAGTCAAAGTACAGCATTCCGCCGTGCTGCTGATACACGACAGCCTTTCTTATATGTCCCGCCGATGCTGCAACGCCAAGCTCCAATGTGATCTCCGTTCCATCCTCCGAAATGGAAAAGTCGTTCAAATACACGGAACCATTTTTCACAAATCCGGTTCCCCAGAAATATCCCATATACACTGCAAAAATAACGATCACCCAGATAATGACTTTCTTTTTCATAAGTTTTTCCCCCACAATTTCTTAGTGATTTTTTCTCCGTTCTCCTTTATTATAAGAACATATCGTATTAACTGCAATTATTTTGACATCAGGAGGAGATACAAATGAAAAAAAGACTACGAAATGCCGGCTGTCTGCTGCTTGGAATTGTCATGCTGCTTGGGCTTACCGGATGCAACTGGGCTGGACTTGACAACGATATTCAGGAAATCAAGGGTTCCATCAAGGGCTGCACCTACAACTGCATGTTCTATTCCAACACGGGGGAACGTTTTATGACGGTTCAGGGAGAAAATATCAGCTTGTCCTCAAATGTGGTAAGGGAACGCTCATACAGTGAAGACGGCGGCTGGGGATATGTGGATACGTTATCCTCCGTTGTCACCATCACGGTCGATGGAAGCCAGATTGAAAACTGCGGTTCAACCGTGATCTTCGCGCAGGATGACTTGGAGCCGGACGCTGATTTTGAGGGAATTGACAGTATTGAATCCGAATCCAACGGAATCACGGACTGGACTATGATCGCCGGAGTTGTCAATTCGTATAAGAATTATTTCGGCAAGCCGACCGTAGTGGTAATTCAGTCACAGCTTGGCGTGCCAATCTGCGCGTATTCCGGCAAGGATGTTTATTGGGAGGTGTGCGAAGATCTGCCAAAGACTACGAAATTGATGATCGATGGAAAAGCGCTCTACATTCACAGAGCGAATTTCCAGATCATTGACCGGGATCTGTTATAATCGGGCGGCTGCCCCGCCAGACAGCTTCCGTCTGAGTTCCTGCATATCATCCGGGAGCGGTGCTGTAAACGTGAGCGCCTCTCCCGTCATCGGGTGGGTAAACATTAAGCGGCTGGCATGAAGCGCCTGACGACGGATGCTGTGTCTCGATCTGGCTTGCAGCTGCGCTCTGTCACAGCTCTCTTGTCCTGCCTGCGCTCCGCTTCCACAACTGCCTTCTGTCACTTCTAGTGCAACATTTCCGCCATCTTGTGCACATCCTGCGAAACGATTTCCTATTGCTGCCTGCTCTCCAGCCTCCACCCGGTCGACCTGATTCGCGGCATAGCCCGGATGATACAAAAAGTCGCCGAGCAGCGGATGTCCGAGATACTTCATGTGTACGCGGATCTGGTGCGTCCGCCCGGTCTCAAGCACAAGGGAGACAAGGCTTGCACTCTTGTATTCTTCCACAACGTGATAGTGCATGATGGCGCGCTCCCCGCAGGCAAAGTCCACGACACGCTCCAGATTGCGGCTCTCCTTGCGTGCGATCGGTGCCGAGACCGTTCCGTCTTTTTCGTCTAAAATCCCATCCACAATCGCCAGATATTCCCGGTGTATGCCGCCTTCCTGCGCCTTTTGCTGAACCATCCGCCCCAAAATGGCGGCACTTACCATATTTTTTGCGACGATCGTAAGCCCGGAGGTGTCACGATCCAGCCGGTTGATGCACCGGAACACGAACGGCTCGCCGCGCTTTTGGTACAGCCATGCCAGCGCATTGCCGAGCGAATTGTCCGGGTTGTTGCGGGATGGATGGATCGGCATTCCGGCGGGCTTGTTGATCACCATCAGGTCGTCGTCCTCATAGACGATCTGCACCGCAAGCTCCACCGGGCGGATCTGCTCGGAGGAATCCTGCTCCCGGATCGTCACGCGAAGCACATCGCCCGCCTCAACGAACCGGTTCATGTGGACACAGACACCATTCAGCCAGATGCTCTTTTCATCCTTTTTCAGATTTACAAGGTTCTGCTCAGAATACCCCTTCCCCTTTAAAAAACCGCTGATCTTCTGCCCCGCAGCCGATTCTGTGATCTGGTATTCTATCGTTCGTGACATAATCCGCTCTCTTCCTCAACATCCTGTTCGCATCTACTTACTTCTGTTCGCATCCAGAAACGCAAACAGCTTTTCATAATAGGCTTCGCGGATCTCCGCCGTGCCGTTAAAAATCTCATGCTTTGACTCTTCAAAATATACGCACTGTACATTTTTTGCGCGCTGGCAGAAAATATCCTGCCCGTGTTTTTTTACCATCGTATCGCGCCCCGCCTGAAAAAGCAGTACGGGAACGGTGATCTTTGCCGCGTTTTTCTGCAGCCGCCTGGTCGCTCTGATGGAGGCTTCCGTCCAGCTGTAACAGCCGCCATACGTCTGGTTGTGGAAATCGTTCTCCCGCATCCGGAACGTGTACTCATACCGCGGCTCAGACATGGCACAGCTGCCCGCGAACATCCGCACGCCGTCAAAGCCCTTCTGCCCCGGCACATATTCCGTCTCCAGATGAAGCAGCTTTGCCCGCAAAAGCAGCAGTTGTACCACGAGCTTCGGATATTTTCCAAGGTTCAGCTCCATGAGCGGCGAGCTTAATACTGCGCCGGCAAAGTAATGCGGGTACTCCTCCAGGAACAGGGCGCCGATCGCCCCGCCCATGGAATGTGCATAGAGAAACAGATTTTTCGCAGACTCTCCCTTTTCCGCCATCACGGGCAACACGACCTGATCCAGAAAGCACTTTAAGTCCTTCACATAGTCGCTGTAATCCTCTACATAAACCTTGTCCCACTCGTCGAGCTTGCGCCCGCTGTAACCGTGGCCGCGATGCTCCAGAAAATAGAAGCTGTAACCCTGCTCGTAAAAATAGTAGCAGAGCTCATGGTATTTCCCGAAAAACTCACAGAATCCATGGCTTAACACCATGGACCCTTTCGCGTTTTCCCGGTTTGCATAATAGTAGTGTAATTGGGTGCCGTCCCAGCCCGTACAGGTTCCCTCCTGCACGTTTTCCCTAAGAAAAGGCGCAACCCTCGTCTCCATCTCTTCAAGGAACATCTCATCCGGAAATGTACACCAGCCTTTGTTATTTTCCACTGTTCAAACCTCTTTTTCTTATGGTTTAAAAATGCAGCCCGTGCAGTGAAAGCCACACGGGCGCAAAACTCTTTATTCCTTATGAAATACCTGTGCGATGACCTGTCTGGTCACGTCCGGGTAGTTGGTGATGATGGCATTCACGCCGAGCTTGCAGGCGAGCGCCATGTGCTCCTTCTCGTTGACCGTCCATACGTTTACGTCCAGACCGCTCGCGGCAGCCTCCTGCATGAAGTTCGGGTACTGGAGATTGTAAAGCGCCGGATGGAGTGCGTCCGCGCCGTGCTTTTTTGCATAAGATACAACGTCGATCGGACCGTCTGCATACAAAAATCCCACATAGCAGTCCGGGTTTAGCTCATGCAGCTTCACGCAGGTATAATGGTTGAAGGAGGAGTACAGCACGCGATCCTCAATCCCCATTTCCTTTGTGAGTTCAACTACCTTGCGCTCCAGCTCCGGGTAAAATACGATACCTGTCTTAAGCTCGACATCGATGGTGAGGCTGGTCGGCTTTATCAGCTCATACACCTCGCGCAGTGTCGGGATGTCAGCGTGCGCATATTCCGGGCAGGTCTTGTTAAAGTTGAACTTGCGAAGCTCCTCCAGTGTGTAATCTTTTACCCAGCCCTTTCCGTCACTGGTGCGGTCGATCCACTCGTCATGGATGACCACGATCTGATCGTCCTTGGTGAGCTGGACATCCAGCTCGATGCCGTCCGCGCCCTGCTCGATCGCCAGCCGGAATGCCTCGATGGTATTTTCCGGTGCGTATCCGCTTGCGCCTCTGTGCGCCCAGACGAGCGGTGTATCCTTTTTCTTAAAGTTCTCGAAACTCATGCTATTGTCCTCCTGTGAAGTCATTTTATGTGTCGATCCATAGCCGCTCAGATGCTGGGCAGCTACGTCAATTCAGGCGATCAGTCCTCTACATCATACGCTTCCAAGCCGCGTTTTGCCTCGATCTTGCTGTCACCGTGCTTTACCATGAGCATTGTGCAGAATGCCGCGAAGCTGAATACTGCCGCGTACGGGAACAGTGTGCGGTAGCCCACATGCTTTAGCAGAAAACCGGCAAGGATTGGTGTGATGATCTGCGCGGTCATACTGAAGGTGTAATACAGTCCGGTGAATTTTCCGACCTCGCTGCCCTTGCACATCTCAAGCACCATCGGCAGGCTGTTGACGTTGATCGCTGCCCACGCGAGTCCCATGCAGAAAAATACGATATTGAGCCAGCCGTGGAACGTATCGCAGAGCATTGTATACACGAATGAGATAATGAAACAGGTCGCAAGCAGCAACACGCCGCACTGAATCGTGCGTCTGCGCCCGATCCTGCTGGCAAGCTGTGCCACCGGTATGTAGGATAAGATCGCGCCGCCCGTTGCAACCGTAAGGCACATGGATGCGCCGCCGAGGCTCATGCCCCACATTTTGCTTGCGTAGGTTGTGAACCACGTTTCCACGCCGTTGTATGCGATGAACCAGAGCGCGATCGAGCAGAGCAAAAATGCTAGACTTCGTTTTACGTCCTCCGGGAGCTTCTCCTCGCCGGATGCGCTGTCCGTCTCTGCGAGATTTTCCTCCGGGTGTGCGTCCTCATAAGCCTTCATTTCAAGGGACAGCTTCGCTTCGTCCACGGCAAACATCACGATGCACAGTGCGACGATCATGATTCCCGCAACGATCATAAACAGCGGCATGTAATCTACATGTTCAAGCCCTGCTGTTCTCTTGGATGAATACAGCACGCTCGCGATGACCAGATATGCGATTCCCCCTAACGCACCCATTAAATTGATGATCGCGTTGCCTTTGCTTCGGAGCGGCTTCGGTGTCACATCCGGCATCAGCGCAACCGCAGGGCTGCGGTAGGTTCCCATCGCTACCAGCAGGCAGCCGAGCGCCACGACAAACAGCACCTCGAACACGTTCGCGCCTGTCTTAAAGAACATATTATCCAGATACGGGATCAGCAGCATCAGAAATACTGCTACAACGGTTCCGCACAGGATGAACGGCTTGCGCCTTCCCATTTTGGCGGTGCATTTGTCGGACAGCCCTCCAAACAGCGGCAGCAGGAACAGTGCGAGCACATTGTCCGCCGCCATGATCGCGCCGGAGATCGTCTCATTCATGTGAAAGGTGTTCGTCAGGATCAGCGGTATCACACTGTTGTACATCTGCCAGAACGCGCAGATCGACAAGAATGCAAAACCAATTTTGATGGTTTGTTTTGTGTTTAGTTTCATAGTTTCTATACCCCCCTTTCTTCTATTCTATCGAATTTCGCGTAATATCTCAATAGAAAACCATGGGGACGTTCCTTTTGACACGCAGAGCGCCCTTCGACACGGGGAGCGCCCTTTGGCTTTCAGGTAATAAAAATTTTATTTGACATCCGATGCCCTGTATTTTATAATCCGTTGGGTTTACTTAAAGGATATACTTTCGAGAAATGGTGGTAATAAGTACAATGAGACATTTTTATATGAAGAAAAAGGCTACAACCAGACATACAGACAATCACGGCTTTTCCCTTGTGGAGCTTGTCGTCGTGATCGCGATCATGGCGGTTCTTGTCGGGGTGCTCACTCCGATGTTCACCTCCTATCTGCACAAGTCAAGAGTGTCGACGGATTGGGCGAACCTCAAAAATTACTTTGACGAGATACAGGTGGATTATGCGGCGACCGGAAAATATAACGCGAACGTCCTGACGGTCGATTCAAAGAATCCGGCATCCTATCAGCAAACTGAGATCCATTTCTTAAATGGCGGAATCACCAAAATGAAGGATGGCTATTTTGCGGTAACAAAAACAACTTCCGGACACGGTTACCAGATCGCATATTATTGTAATAAGTGTTTAACCGACTGGGATACACATAGTAAGACCTGCGAACTGATACTCGGTTAATAACCTATATAATCCATCGTTCAAAAGCGTATGCCATTGGGCGCTCCTCGTGTCAATGGGCGATGTGTGTGTCAAAAGGAACGTCCCTATTGACGAAACCATCCACCGGCATTATTATGACATAAATACTTATTTATGAGGATGCGCTTATGCCAAAGACAACCACTAGCCTAAAGGGCAACAGCTACAATGGAGCAATCGATTTCTGGAAATTTATATTCTGCCTGATCATTCTGGTCTTTCATGTCGGGGAGGCGTTTGGGCAGGATAAATATCCATTTTATCTTGGAAAATATGCAGTAGAATTTTTCTTTGTAATTTCCGGCTATCTGATGTGCGTTTCGGCATCCAGAAAGGAAGCTGTGGCTGATGTCAACCTTGGCAGGGAAACGCTTAGCTTCGTCCTTCACAAGGTAAAAGCCATTCTCCCGGCTTACCTTCTTGCTTTTATCGTGGCATGGATCAACTGGTTTAATTTTACGGGACAGGAATTGCTCGCTGAAAAGGGAATAAAGAAATTTGTGCTGAAAAATCTGGATATGCTGCCGGATTTCCTTTTGGTATATATGGCAGGCTATGACGGAACCGTTATTATCCGCATTACCTGGTATATTTCTGCCATGTTGATCGCCATGCTGCTTCTCTATCCGCTGCTCAGGCGTTTTAAGGATATGTTTCTGATGGTAATTGCGCCTCTGCTCGTATTCTTTTTCTGCGGATACCTTGCAAACACATCTGATTACAATGGCATTATGAAATATGAAGGCTTTCTGACACATGGCATGATACGCGCCATTATCGGATTATGCCTCGGCGCTATGGTATATTGTTTTTCCCGATATATAAAAAAGCAGAACCTTACTTCCTTTTCCCGTGTTCTGCTCAGCCTCTGTGAATTTGCAGGCTACCTTACCATCCTTTTCGTGATGGATCACGGAAAAGAGGAAAGTGCCTACATCATTTTGATTCTTCTGTTTTTTACAGTTGCTGTCACCGCAAGCAAACAAGCCATCACAGCAACTGTTTTCGATATCCGGATCTTCCGGTTTTTAGGTCAGTTCAGTCTGTATGTTTACCTTTTCCAGAGTCCGGCAAGAATTATCATCCGAGAAACGTATCCGGACTCCACCTACACGCAGGCGCTGTACCGGATCATAGCACTCACGCTCATCTTCGCCATTTTGGGCTGGCTCATTGTAAGGCTGCTTTCACGCGGCTCCGGAAAACTGCTCCAAAGAATCCGGCCAATTTTTATCCGGTAGCTGCGAAAATCACTGGTGCAGTTCGTATCCGGTATCCTCGTCTATGATCTGGAGCATGATCTGTGCAAAGTGCGGATCGAACTGCTTACCCATGCCGTTTTTGATCTCGTCCCGCACGATATTCTGCGCCAGACAGCTCCGGTAGCTCCGGTTGGAGGTCATCGCATCGTAGGAATCCGCGACTGCGATAATTCTTGCGACTTCGGAAATATCGTCCCCGGTGATGTTGTCCGGGTAGCCGTTGCCGCCGTACCTCTCATGGTGCCATCTTGCGCCGACTCCAAGATCCGGGATCTCGGATATCTCGGAAAGGATCTCGCTTCCGATGACCGGATGCTTTTTCATCTCCTCAAATTCTTCGTCGGTAAGCCGCCCCGGCTTATTAATGATTGCGTCCGCGATTCCGATCTTGCCCACATCATGTAAAAGTGCCGCATACTTGAGGTACTTCAGCTTCTGCTCGTCATAGCCGTACCGTTCCCCGATCATCACGGAATATTTGGCAACACGCTTTGAGTGACCCTTCGTATATTGATCTTTTGCCTCGATCGTCTTGCTCAGGACGCTGACAAGCTGTTCTGAAATATGCTCCGTCTTTTCGATCAAAAGCTGCTGCTCCAGTATCTTCTCCTCCGAGGTTGCGTCGGATGCCATCAGCACAACGCCGTAGCAGTCCCCGTAAGTATCCCTTGAAACCGCCACCTGAATGTTGCAGGAAATGTCCGTCTTTTTGGTGCGCAGATGCTCCGGGATCTTACCGCCCTCCATAATGCGGGCGAGCTGCTCATCCGTGCAGGCGATCAGGTCAGTCAGCGCATATTCCGCTCCCGCTTCCATGCCAAACAATTTTTCCGAATACCGGTTGCATTTATCTACTTTTCCCCCGGCGTCCAGCGCTAGAATCGCAATGTGCGCCTCGTTGTAGATGACATCGTAGATCCGGTCGTTGGATATGCTGAAGGTATTTTCCTTCTTTGCAAGGTAGATCGTTCCGATAAACGCGATCGCAACACCGATTCCCGAGCTTGGGTAGGATGGGATGTGAAACAGCGGAAACAGCGTGTCCGGCAGCGCCGCGAGGAACATGATAACATTGATAAGCATGATCTTTAGGACAAACACATACTGGCGCTTCAGCTTCTTCTCCTTGAAGCTGTACACCACGAGCGTTATCCAGAATATCAGATAGAAAACGATATAGAGATAGTGATAATAGATTGTAGGCGACATTCTGGTATAATATGCCGTTCTTCCGTGGATCTGGAAATATTCGTGGATCGGTGCCAGCCCGAAGATCACCCAGTCCCCGACGGACAGCACAACGCCCATCATCCCTAGCAGGTAATGCACGTTTTTCTTTAGCTCCACCAGCCGTCCGATGAAAAATCCGAAAAAGATCATGTACAGGTCAAACGCCAGAATCAGCAGATAGAAAAATGCGTTATAGAACCGCGCATCTGTCGATATGCTGTATCCGATCAGCGAGACGTTCCACATCGTCGCGGCAATTCCCATCATCAGGATCAGGTAATTTTTCCTTTTATCGTTGAACAGGTTCGACCGGTAAAACGATATTTGGGGACGTTCCTTTTGACACGCGGAGCGCCCTTTGGTTTATATCCATTCTGTGGATCATTATAACATTTACGTTACATTATGGCAAAAACAAACGATTCTACGAGATCTTTACGATAATTTTACAAACACCTGACCTCTTTCCACATATCCTTTTGCTACACTCATAAGGCAATAAATTGAAGT
The DNA here is from genome assembly GCA_934307695.1 of uncultured Agathobacter sp. Classification (GTDB taxonomy): domain Bacteria; phylum Bacillota; class Clostridia; order Lachnospirales; family Lachnospiraceae; genus Roseburia. The sequence goes on from CAKRCS010000021.1 coordinate 26,512, forward strand.
TTAACACTCAGGAGATATGAATGGAGGAAATGTTCGACTACGCCGAAAAGTACCAGTGTCTGTGGCAGCTGGAATATATCTGCCGGAAAAAAGCGAGCAAGGAAATTAAAAATGAATTTCTGAATTTAACAAGCACTGCCAGTATGGAAACCATTTGTTTTTCATTAACACACTGATAATTCCTACTGACTTTGATTTGTATATCCTGCGGAAGCAGCATATACATTTTTGATATATTTCCAAACGTTAAAGCATTCGTAAGTACCCACAATGGAACATTTCCATATTTCTTCTGTGAATGATTTATATAATGATAATCCGTTGGTTTTGTGACATACCCCTCTAATATAAAAAAAGAGGAGACCCCGCAGGTTCTCCCCCGGTCGCAGGCCTCACAGGTTTCTGCAACGCGATCACTGTATTCCTCTTTCGCTTATCTCTTCATATGTTGCGTATCCGCAATTCTCCTAATCAGTGCAATTAAATACAAACTGGTTTATAAATTGATTTTTTTCACATGGTTTTCCAAACAGATACCCCTGTAAATAATCAACCTGTATTTTTTTCAGTTTCTGATACCACTCTTCTTTTTCTACACCTTCTATACAAATTCTGATATCTATGCTATGTACCAGTTCGACAATTTTATTTAACAATTCATAATCCCTTGCATTACTCATAGCCTTCGCCGTAAAATCCTTATCCAGTTTCACATAATTAGGATTCATGTCAACAATACAATGAAGATTCGAAAAGCCTGTACCAAAATCATCAAGAACAAACTGAATTTTTTTCTCTTCAAATTTTTTTCGAAGCGTATTAAAATACGGTGTTATATCCGTATAACCACTTTCTGTCAGCTCCGCGCATAAACACTCCGGTGGAAGATTATAGCGTTCTATGGATGAAAGTATGTCTTTCCAGATATCACTTTTCACCATTTGAATATATGATATATTTACATTAATTTTAAATTCCGGTATATACTGCCGCATCTCATGGCACATAGACACAGCTTTATCTAATACATATCTTCCGGCCGGAAGAATCAGCCCGGTTTCCTCCAGCAAAGGAATAAATTCTACAGGTGAAACAGGTTCTTTTTTCTTATCCTGATACATGGAAAATCTCATAAGAGCTTCTGCACCGATCATATGACTGGAATCACAGTCCATGATCGGCTGATAATATACATCAAATCCTTCAAATCCGTTTGCCACCGCATTACGGAGTGCACTCTTTATTTTTTCTTTTCGTAAAAATAATTCATAGTCTTCTTTTTCAAAAAAATAAACACCGTTTCCGCCCATGGATTTTGCCTGTTTCAATGAAAAAACCGCTATTTTCCGATAGTCGTCATAATATTTCAAGAGCATTTTTGCATAAATAATTCCGGTAGAAATTGTAAAAACCACTTTGTATTTTTCAGAAATAATAAATTCTTCTATTTTATTACATATTTTCTTTTGCAAAAGCATAACATCATCTTTTGTATGACTTTCCAGATCAATGATCATATATTCATCTGCAACAATATGATACAATTTCTGGTTGTCGGAAAGACATGAAGTAATGCAGTCCGCAACACTTTTCAATACATAATTTCCATAGTTTACACCTAATGTACCATTGATGGCGTTAAATCCATCAATTCCTATATGTATTAAATATTCTGACGAACTATCTTTTATATGGGAAGAAATATATGTACGCAGCTCCCTTTCGCCTAAAAGTCCACTCACATTATCTGCCCTCTGTATATTACCTATTTCGTTCACACATCCTATCAGATAATGAGGTTTTCCGTCTTTATCATCAATTACTTTTCCACGGCAATTGATCCATACTGGCATTCCGTTTTTATCAAGCCATCTGTAATACAGATTATGATTCTTTTCTTTTCCTTCTATTATTTGTTGTAAATTCTCCGCAATCATAGTACGGTCTTCTTTATATACAAAAAGCTGAAAACTGTTAACCGCATCATCAAAAGAATTCCCTGACATCATAAAACGATCCACTGCTATCTGTGAAATTCTAAAAGTGTTTTTCTGTAAATCCATAATATAGAGATAATCATCCATACTTGGTGCAAATAATTCTATTACATCTTCTGCAGCTATTTCATTAACAACTTTACGTATGTCTGTATCCATAATGTAAGTGCCCTTCTCTATAAAACTAATGATTCATATATATTTATGACATCCTTTGACATCTATATCATTTTATTCTGCCACTTTAAATTTACGAATCATTTCGCGCAGGTTTTCTGCTTCGCTGCTCATCTCCTGGCTGGCTGCTGCACATTCCTCAGATGTCGCAGAATTGGTCTGTACAACATCATTAATCTGTTCAATTCCTTCATTAATCTGCCGGATTTCTGTTGTCTGTGCCTCTAACGTTTCCGCAATATTTGTAACTTCTTCTGTGATTATTTTAGAGTTCTCTGCAACATCTTCCAATTGTGCCGCAGTCTGTCCTGCAATCACCATACCCTTTTCTACTGCCTTCACAGAGGTTTCAATCAACATTGCAGATTCTTTCGCTGCCTGAGCACTCTGATCCGCTAATAAATTTACCTGATTTGCTACAACTGCAAATCCTCTTCCAGCCTCTCCAGCCCTTGCTGCTTCAATAGAAGCATTCAATGCAAGCAGGTTTGTCTGGGAAGCAATTTCATTGATGGTTGCAATAATCTTATCAATCTCTTTTGATGCATCACTAATCTCATGCATAGAATCAACCATTTCATGCATCTTACCATTGCTTTCCGAAATTGAATTTCCAAGTTCATCCACTCTTCCACTGATTGCTTTTGCAGATTGTGAATTTTTTTCTACCTGTTCAGAAACTCCGGTAACTGTAGCCGTCAGTTCTTCTACAACCGCTGCTTGATTCGTAGCTCCATCCGCAAGATCATTGGAGCTTGATGCCACCTGCTCTGCTGCACTTGAAACTTCATTGGAAACATTTTGGATTCCTTTAATCGTTTCTCCTATACTTTTCTCAAACTGCATAAAAGAATTTAAAATTCCGACAAAATCTCCCCGCCACTCTACTTCCGGTTTAACATCAAAATTTCCTGCTGCAAACAATTTCATTGCACGGTCAATATCATCTACATAACTTCCCAGGATACGGATTGATTTACGCATACTGTGTGCCAGTCTTCCAATCTCGTCTTCTGAGTGATAATCCAACGTACTGTGTAGATTTCCTTCTGTCAGTTCCTTTGCGACATCCTCAACTGCCCGTAAAGGTTCAAGAATTGTATCAAGGACTTTTTTACTTGTTTTCTTTGTCAGTGTCCATGCAAAAACTAAACATACTATAATGCATACAATTCCTGCTATTGCAAAAACAAATGTAGTTCTGGCAGCCCGGCTGCTCTCCTGATCTGTCATATCATCTAATTCTATTGCAATTTCCACAACTTTATTTAATGCGGGTGTGCAATCATTCAAGATTTTATCAACTGCTTCTTCCTCATCACCACTTCTAATTTCTTCAATAATGGAATAACCAATATTTCCCCAGTCTGAAAGAGCAGTCGCGTATTCTTCATAATTTGCATTAGGAACCACTCCTGTTTCCTTTAAAATTTTCAGTTCAGAATCAACTTCTGTAAGCAGTCTTTCTACTGTTTGCTCATAACTGTCATAAGCAGACACATCACTATTTAATGCCATTTCTCTGATATTTCTCGCTGCCGCATTAACATTTATTCTACAAATTTTTACCGCCTCATCCGCAGCAGTAACTTTTTCTACATAATGCACCATATTAGCAAATAACACACCTATGACCACTATAGAAAACAGCCCTGAAATCAACATCATAATAATGACTTTTCTGTAGCCATAGTTTATTCTTTCCTGCAGATGCATATTTTCCAATTTCTTTTTCATCGTATTTTTTTGTGACAACATAGATTGTTATTTCCTTTCTCTTTATTTTCGCACTTCTATATATCAAAATATTTTTCCAAAGTCAACAAATTTCAGTCATCATTTTTATTTTCTATTTTTCACATAATTTTCCCATACCCCCACCCCGAATAATTCAGCACTTTTACCATATTTTTCGTGTTTATACTACTAATTATTGTTGCTTCGCCATCTGATAATCCCGCATCTCTTTTTTTATTTTTTTGTATTCACTGTAAGCTGCCTTTTTCTCTGAAAGCAGTCTTGCAAATTCTCCATTCAGATTTTTTACCTTCGGAATCTTTCCATCCGGTAGTTTTGAAAATGCTTCCTTGGCTGCCTTATGAAGAGTGATTTCATCCGGCTCCTCATATCCCATGCTGATTGTAAGACTTCCCTGTGGATCTGCGTCTATCAGAAGCACTTTCTTTCCTTCCTGTGCCAATCCTATTCCAAGATTCACACATGACACTGTTTTTCCTACTCCACCTTTTTGAAATCTGTGAAGCTGCTCCGTTTTGAATACTACGCGGTCTATCTCTTTTTGCTTAATTTCACTTAGGATCACAGGCAAGAATATAGTGTTTTGTTTCACTGCTTTTCCTAATTTTACACCCCAAAGCTCATCCTACACTGTAGTTAATCCCTTTAGGTGACAGACCAGAAAATGTGAATTGGTGACAAACATCCATCCCCGCTGACAAAATCAGTATTTTCAACCTTGTTTCGCTGACAAATTTGTCACTGAAATTGCACTTCTGCACGAAAAAAGCGGCAATGAAACTATCTTCATTACCGCTAAAAATGAGCGTCTCCTATAGGAATCGAACCCTCAACTGTCCCTTAGGAGCTCAAGTCCCCACAGAAAATCTATGACTAGTTAGATTAATATAAGTCAAGGAAAGACTTGGCTTAACAGTGATAAGAAACTAATTCAAACTTATTACTGTTAGCCGATGGATTCAGGTGTGCTTTACACCCCGTTTCTTTCATTATATCAGGATATCAGAAACGGGGGTGATTTTGTAGCTTTTTGACAGCCTTCCTTGAGTCTTACTTTGCAAGCACAACGGAAATTTTGATTTCCTTTTCCGTCTCGCTCAGGTCGAACGCGCCGCCGTCCGCGACGCTCACACGCAGCTCATACAGTGTGCCGTCAGAAAGCGTATCCACAGCGCTGCCTGCTTCATCCGTGATCGACCACAGTTCGTTGCTGACCTCCGCCAACATTCCGTCCGCACCGTAGGCATAGAGCTTCAGCCCAGCGGCATCCCCGGAAAGATTGTTCATCCGGAACGAGACCATCGTGTTGGGGTGGACATTTTCGACTGTCACGGTGTTGCGCCAGCTTGCAACCGCTCCTTTGCCGCCATCCTGTTCAAACTGCGCCTGCGACAGCATGTTTCGCGCGGCTTTGTCAAGATCGACCTTGCGGTATGGCATTTCAGGAAGATACACAAAGCGGTCCTGCAAGCACAGCAGCTCCAGATAGCCCGTCGGGCAGTAGAGCGCGTTGCCGCTGTTTCCGGCATACATACCGATAGCCATGTTATTGTAGCCATATTTGTTGGAGACGTCCATGGTGAATACCGTCTCGCCGGTGGCAAAGTCCAGAATGATGTACTGCCACATGCCGCTTTCCAGATCCTGCACATAGCCGTAAATATAGCCGGTTGCTGTGGAGAGCTTCATAATCGACGTGTCACTCAGGTCATTGCGGCACCAGATACTCTTCATCTCATAGCCGGAATCGGTTTTGACGGTATCGACACGCTCCACACCGGGAGAAATCATGCAGTTGCCCTTCGTCAGCCAGTTTGTGTCATAGATGTTGGCATAGCTCTGAATGGAGGAATCGCTGTCGGGATCGGCAAGGCCTGCGTTGCCTGCGCCGAACCAGTTGCACACGATGGTGCTGACGGTGCCCTCGCTGTCATCATAGACGATGGCAGAGTTTTCAACCGCCACCTGATAGCCCTCAGGCAGATCATCCAGCACTGGCATGCTTGCAACGATCTCACCGGTCTTCATATCGAGCGCCAGCAGCTTGACGGGATCCGCGTTGTCGGTGAACATCACAAGATCCGGCGTCAGCGACGGGGAGCAGCCGCCACCCCAGGCAAGGCCGCCGCCGGTGGTCTTGTCGCCATCGCCGCTGACTTTTGCGCCGACACTCTCATACGGCGTGCACCAGACGGCTTCGACACCATTATTCGCGCGCAGCAGATAGCAGTTCTGGTTCGTCAGGATGACAGTGCCGTCCTTGGAAGCGGCAATCCCGTTCTCCGCACCCTCACCGGGGGTGAGTTCATAAACAAAGACTGCATCGGAGAGGTCAGCCTGTTCGCCATTTAAAATCGCGTCGATGGCGGAGCGCGCAATGTAGCCCATCACGCCCTGCTGCTCGCGCTCCGGGTAGATGCGGAAGCCACCGGTGGCAAACCAGAGATTTCCTTCATAATCAAACACTACGGACAGCAGGTTCTGCTCCAGCGTCTTGCCGAGCGCAGCCTCGGCGGCAGCTTTGATGTTGATATCCAGCACCTTTTCAAACTCCGGCAGGACGTTTCCTGCTTCATCGGTTGTGCGCAGCATCAGCACATGGTTGTTGCTGGTGGGGCAGACGATGCGGTTTTCCGAGTCCAGGAACGTATAGGAGCTCTG
>CAKRCS010000022.1 GCA_934307695.1 uncultured Agathobacter sp.
CTGATGAGCGCTTTGCGCTTTTCCTCGGTATACTCCCGTTCCATCTCCCAAAGGAGAAAAGCCCGGAAACCCGACCAAAAGTGGAAGCGCTGGCAGTCGTCGTAGCGCAGCATAGTAGTGTATCGAAGAATCCAGTCCAGCCGTTCGCCGGCACGGGGATCGCCGCTGACCATCCGCGCCATTTCCAGGTCAAAACTTTCAAAGGGGGCCAGCTCCAACAGGAAGCGCCGCACCGGCAGGTCAAAGCGCCGGTAGATGGCGGTTTCAAAGTAGAGAAACACCTCCCGGAACACCCGCGCCACCAGCTCCGGTGTCCACGGCTTGTCCGGGGACATGCACCGCGCCGTGATGGCCACACCCAGCGGATAGCCCACGGATTCTTTCAATATTCCGTCGATCTCGCTATCTGTTATGTTTACTCCCGAAAGCTGAAACAGTCGCCGCACATCGCCCGCGTCAAAAAGCAGGTCGTCGGCCTCCAGCACCGTCATCAGCCCCGTGTACTGAAATGCCATCAGGCAGCCGGGCGGCACACCGCGCGAGAGCAGCACGAAATGGCGCTCCGGACTTGAGCGAATCAGTTCGCAAAGAGCCTGCTGCCCGGCTTCCTCCTGCATGAACTGAAGATCGTCAATCAGCAGAATGTCCCAATCCTGCGCTGACGGCGGGATTGCGCAGTCTGGGTCTGCCGCACTTTGCCGCAGCACGTTCCGACCGCGCAGCAGTGCGTCCGCCAGTACTGTCTTTCCAAAGCCGCAGGGTGCGCTGAAAAAAAGGACTCTGCCATGCACCATGAAGCTGTCAAACCGTTTCTGAACGGAGGTCTTTATGATAATATTTTTGGTCATTTCTTCCCTCCTTTTGATACAGAGCGAGATTGCCATAAGCCTTTCGCAACCTGTCTCAAATTATATTATATGAGTCTGTTTCGAAATGTAAATCATCCCAAAGGATGAGACACGCTGCATAGTAAACTGCTATGCAGATCAATTTTTGTTTGATTTTGATAGCATAGATACAAATAAGCAGCCACACACCGAAGTGCATGACTGCTATGTAAAAAGTTCGGATTTCCTTTTGATAGAGCTTGCCGACATAAACATCATATCCACGGCGAAGAAGTTCGATGCAAACGATGTTTTCATATACTCTGCCATAATCCATATTTCTGCTTCCCAGTATTGCATATCGAATGCCGCTGTCAGCAAATATCAAACGTAATTTCATCAAAAGTCAAATTTATTTCTCCGCCTTTTGATAAAACGACATACACTTTTGATGAAACGACATTTTTTCAGAAATCCCGACTCTTTTGTACTGCAGCCGCCATTTGAAACCAATTCTCATTTTTCATGAACCGCAGCCTGTCCATGTCACGCAGAATACAACCACAATGTCCAGGAAATGTCGGGAAGCACAGTATCCTTAGGTTTGCATCGATCTCCGGGCTGTATTCCTCATCCGTCCTCGGCGGATTCTGTCCATTGATTTCATCTATCATCAGTTTCTGCTTTTCCTTCCACTCCAGCCGGACTGCCTTTCTTCTTCTCGCAGTAAAGTCAATCGCTTCGCCATTGCACAGATAGATTTTCTCTTTGATATTCGTGATTGCGGATACCGACACAATACACCCCTTCTTTACCTCGATGCAGTCATCACCGAGCATTTCTTTTAATTCATAAATAGGCGTTATGGTCTGTAGTATATCCCCGTCTATCAGATGGATCAGGCTGAGGTATTCTGATTTGATGATATAGAGAATATCTGCTATTTTTTGTGTAAAAAAATAAACCGACCTATGATCGGTTTATCTTTTTGACTTGAGTAACTTATTCTTTTCCAAACATAAAAGCCTTGAGCTTCGACATAAAAAAAGAGCTGATAACGGGAGTCGGACCCGTGACCTCTACATTACCAATGTAGCGCTCTACCACCTGAGCTATATCAGCAAATTGTCGCTTAACCGCGTCAACTATTGCATAATACAATAAGATAACCCAAATGTCAACAAAAAATTAAAAAAATTTGCTCAGGGGCTTATATTTCAATTATATATTTTTCAAAAGCGTTGATCACCTTTGTATCCCCGACCAGATCCTCCCGTGGGAACTTCCTGCCATAATTCATATGCACATGTCCGTGTACAAAATACTTCGGATGATACTGTTCAATCAGTTCGTTAAACACATGAAAGCCCTGATGGCACAGATCCTCATCATCATGGACTCCCCGCGCAGGCGAATGCGTTACTAAAATATCAAAGCCCTTGCTCTTCCACAGCTTGTAGCGGAGCCTTCGGACGCGCTTTCGCATCTGTTTGTTGGTATACTGATTATCTCCATGCTTGTAGCGATGGGAGCCTCCCAGTCCAAGTAACCGTATTCCGTCAAATTCATAGATCTGATCCTCGATACAGATACATCCCTCCGGCGGATCGATCTTATACTTATCATCATGGTTGCCATGCACATAAAGCACCGGTACCGAGACCATCGTTGCGAGAAATGACAGATATGCCGCTTTAAGATCCCCGCAGGATACGATCAGGTCGATGCCTGCAAAATCCTCCTTGTGGAAATAGTCCCAATATGCTTCTGACTCTTGATCTGCAATAAAAAGTATCTTCATGGTTACTGAGTTTCCTCTACCCCTTTTTCCTCAACAACCGGCTTTGCACCTTCTACCAAGTCCCCGATTGTTGGAATTGTTCCTATAATATTCTCCACAAGCCAATCCATCTCCATGATTGTTTCCGGATTCATAGCTTCCCGCTCTTTATTCTTTAAAGAACCATCCTGCGCATGGATCTCTCCGTAGAACGGAACGACATCCCCCGTGGAAATATCGTGTTTGATGTGGTCTGCCAGTCTCTGCACTCCGGTCGGAATGTGGTTAGAGCAGATCAGATCGATGACACCGGCGGACATTCCCCACCAGTAGTTTAATGCCTTACCTGCGGATTCACCCTCGGACTGGTACGCTCCCGCCATAATGCTCTGGATCAGACGTTCATAAAATATGCCCCAATTCCACACCGGCATAACCAGATTCTGCGTTGTCCTGTTATCATACCGGTACAATCCGTACTGTCTGGACGGATCCTTCGGCGTGATCATATCCTGATCGGACACAAAGTGGATGTCGTTGTCCGTAAGAAACTTATCCCTGTCGTAGTCCTTCTTGGTCGACCACTCCAGATAGATCTTCGCCCGCGGATTCGTGCATGCCACTCCAAGCGCAAATGCATTGATGTTGGCGATCATTCCATAGATCGGATAGTCCGCGATGTAGGCAATCTTGTCATTCTCTGCCATTGCCCCCGCGATCATTCCGGAGACAAATTTGGCTTCGTACATTCTCGCATAATACGTCCGGATGAACTTGTGTGGCGTGTTCAGCGAGCAGTTTAAGATCTTGACCTCCGGGTGGTCTACCGCCACCTTAAGGCTCTGCTGCATATGCTGCGGCGCAATCTCAAAGATAATATCCGCTCCCTCCACGATGCACTTGGCAAGCATCTGCTCCACATTGTCCTGCGTCACGTTGTTATAGCAGAAGGTCTCCATCTGATCCCCGAAGGTCTCCTCCAGGTAATTGCGTCCGAGCTCATGTGCATACACCCAGTCTGAGGTATCTGCAGAACGCGGGTACAAAAAAGCAACCTTATATTTTTTCGGTGCGGAGGATAAGAAAAATGACAACAACGGTTTCTTCTCCTGAACCGTCTTCGGGTCCATGACAAGATTTACCTTATCCCGTTCGCGCATCATCACGATCTCATTCCATGCCTTGATCACACGGTCATTGTATTCTGTCGGATTGAACAGAACCGCATTCTGATAACCATATACATTTAAGAATGCAACCAGCGCATCCCCGATCGTAATCGGAAGCTTCTTGCCGTTCTGGAAATTAAATGCCTTGGAAAAATGAAACAGCACTTTGGAAAAATCGTCCTTTGTCTTTTCATCCCAGACGCCTTCGGCACCGACCAGCTCCAGCAGCCGCTTTGCATTTCCAAGTCTTGTGAACTCGATGCTGTTGTACCCGGAGATCCGGTTAAATTCGATGTATTCGTAGTAGAGCTGGATATCCTCATCATCCGTCAGCTTTGGCATCTTGCGCGTGACGATAGCCGGGATCGAGACCGCGCCAAAATATTTGAGGACGCTGACTCTCTTGTTGCCCTCCACGACATAATACCGGTTGCGGTATTCATACGCGATGATCGGATCACGGATTCCTTCTGCCTCCTGCGCTTCCGCAAGATTCTGCCACTTGCAGGAGAACTCGGTTCCCGCATCCAGAATCGGCATGAAATTGGAGGCAAAGGCCTGCGTCCGGCCAGCGGTACTTGTTCCGACAACGAAATCAAGCGGAGCCATCACAAGCCCCAGCGGAACCTCGCCGACGACCTCCTCGTGCGATAATATTTCATCCAATACAGGCAGATATGGGAACTCGCCCTGCGTGATTTTTGATCTGTATTCTTTTTTACCGGCTTTTAAAGCCTCTAAATACTCTTGTCCATCCATATTTTTGCTCCTTCTTCGCCATCATTTTATCATATTCTCCATTTGAAGCCAATAAAAAACAAAAAAAACAAATATTTCCTTTCCTATTTGTGACTTCTCTGATATAATATAGCAGGAAATGTTTATTTGGGAGGTTATAAATGAAAGGGATAACCAAAGATCAGGCCGATGTCATCGGTGAGGTTGCCAATATCTGTATCGGCAATGCTGCGACAACGCTCAGCCTGATGTTAAACCACACAACCAATATAACCGCACCGGTCGTCGAAGTGCTCTCGGATGAGGCTTCTCTTTCTGATCCGGATTGTATATTGGTTAAGGTTCCTTACACCAAAGGTCTCGACGGAACGAATCTCATGGTTCTCCGTGAGCATGATGCCCTCGTCATTGTCAATCTGATGATGGGTGGTGACGGAACAGATGTATCGCAGATGACAATGGATGAGATGGCGCTATCCGCCATTTCCGAAGCGATGAATCAGATGTGCGGAACAATTGCAACTTCGATGGCTTCTCTCTTGGACAAACCGACAGATATCGGTTTTCCACTGGTGAACTCAAAGTATCAGACCACGTTTGAGATTCCTGACGAATTGTGCAATGGCACCGACATTGTAAAAGTAATCTTTCATCTGACCGTTGAAGGATTGGTAGACAGTGAGCTGATACAGTTGTTTCCGCTCAGTATCGTAAAACAGATTATAAAACAGGAGGAAATATAAATGGCAAAGATTTTGATTGTTGATGATGCTGCATTCATGAGAATGATGTTAAAGGACATTCTTACAAAGGGCGGCTTTGAGGTTGCAGGAGAAGCAGCAGACGGTAACGAGGCAGTTGCCAAATACAATGAATTGAAACCTGATCTGGTAACTCTTGATATTACCATGCCAAACAAAGATGGAATACAGGCTTTGAAAGAGATCAAGGCAGCCGATCCTGGTGCAGTATGCGTTATGTGCTCTGCAATGGGTCAGCAGTCCATGGTTATCGAAGCGATCCAGTCCGGCGCAAAGGACTTCATCGTAAAGCCATTCCAGGCAGACCGTGTACTTGAGTCCATCCGTAAGATTCTTGGTTAATCGGAGGGCATTGCGGTATGCAACGGAGAACAAACGGGATTTTCCACACGCTCACAAGGATGACTGTTCTTCCGCTTCTGCTGTTCGGTATTGTTACAACTATTTTTAGTTTATATTGGGTATCCTCCTCTTTGGAGTCTGAGGTACATCATGAGCTTAAGAGTCTTGCTGGTTCCGCCATCGAGACTCTTGATTTGTTATATCCGGGAAATTATGCAATGTACTCCAACCCGGATGAGATTCTCGTTGTAAAAGGCGATACCATCCTCAATACCCAGTCCACCTATGCCGTGGCAGATATGCTCAAAGAACAGACAAATGTAGATTATACCTTATTCTATGGTGGAATGCGCATTCTCACCACGCTTTATGGCACGAACGGACAGAGGCTCATCGGCACCGAAGCCAACCCGGCAATCGTAACGGATGTCATCGACCACCAGACACCGGCATTTTACAACAATGTGGATATTTTCGGGCAGTCGTATCTGTGCTACTACACGCCATTATACAATTCCGATGGAAGCTGCATCGGCATGTTTGCCACGATCATCCCGGCAACACGCGTCCGGCAGTTGACGCTAAAGGCAGCTCTCCCGATCTTGATCTTAGCTTTTGCTGCGATCGTGCTTGCCTTCCTCTGGTCGTACCGGCAATCCCATGATTTTGTGTCTGTGATTCAAAAGACGGAGCAGACCTTCCAGAAGGTCTCCAAGGGGCTTTTGTCCAATACCGTCCCACCGGATCTGTTGGCGCGCAAGGATGAATTTGGTTCCATGTCCCATTCGCTTGTCGATATGCAGGCATCCCTTCGTCTGCTCATCGAGCAGGACGTTTTGACCGGGCTTGCCAACCGCCGCTTCGGCCAGCAGAAGCTTGACCAGCTTATCGCCAACACCAGCGGAACTAGCAAGCGCTTCTCCCTCGCGATGGGCGATATCGACTTTTTCAAAAAGTTCAACGACACCTACGGGCACGACTGCGGTGATCTCGTTCTCCAGACAGTCTCCCAGACTCTGCGGGAATGTACCAAGGATCACGGCTACTGTATCCGCTGGGGCGGTGAGGAATTTCTGATCGTGTTGACGCAGGGCAGCTATGCGGAGCATATCAGCCTCATGCAGTCCATGATCGACCGCATCCGGAACACGATTGTGGATTACAACGGACAGCAGCTATCCGTTACCATGACCTTCGGCTTGATCGATGCATCCGGATATGCCTCTTCCGATGAGATGGTAAAGGTCGTTGACACACTCCTCTACTATGGCAAGGAAAATGGACGTAACCGTCTTGTAACCCCGGAGCCACAAACGGATACTAACTAATAAAAATTCCTATTATAGCAGAAACGGCAGACTATCAAATATAGCCTGCCGTTTTTATTCGCCGCTTGCCGGTCATGCCGGCACATCGACTCACTTATATTCACTATTTATAATTCTCTCAGCTGTTCGATTGCATGGTCTTTTAGGATCGGCTTTCCATGCTCCAGTATGAACGCCCTCTTGTCAGCGCCCATGCAGATGTCCTTCGCGTATTCATCTGTAAGCGCGGACAGCCTCGCAACATCCTCCTCGCGGCTCTCGGTCAGATCCATGATCAGACGGTATTCCCCCCGGTAACGATAGAGTGCATTCCACGGGAGCTGCTCCATATCCACAAGCTTTGCATACCGCGTCAAAATATCCAGATCCTCGAAAACGAACTGCACGATGACCGCAACCGGTTCCTTTTGCGAGGCATCGCCCTCACTCTGCTGCTTCTGGCTGGCAGCCTTCTGCATTTGGGCCAACTTTTCCTTCGGGATGGAACCGATCAGGCTGTTGACCAGATCCTTCAGCTGCTCCATCACGCCGCTTGATCCCGGATGCTCCGAAAAGGTCAGCGACAGGGTATGATCGGACATAAAATCAGCGCGGACCGTCTTGATACCCATATCAAACTTGGTCTGAAATTCCTGTTCGGCAAGATCAAAGATATCGTTCATAAACTCCTGCGTGCGCTCGCCGTTGCTCATGATCTCATCGAGCGTGTAACCCAGATCCCCGATCTCTTCTTCCGTGATGATACATTTAATTGTGTGCTCTCCTATTCTGGAAAATCTCATTCTAATCACCCACCTTCAGATTTCCAATCTTCTGCCGGATTCTTTGAAGTGCATTGTCGATTGACTTTGGTGCTTTATCCATTGCTTCTGCAATCTGCGTATAAGATTCACCATTTAAATACCGCTGTAACACCTGCTGTTCCAGTTTGCTTAAGTTCTCCCATAAGCGCTTCTGAAACTCATCCCACACTTCCTGCTCGATCACCATCTGCTCCGGATTGTCCATGTAGCCCGGAAATAGATTCTCAATCGGGCTTCCATCCTCCTGTTTCTCCACAGACAAGGACACATAGCTGTTGAGCGGCTGATGTTTTTTGCGATTTGATGCCTGCAAAGCGGAATACAACTGCCGGTTGATGCACAGCTCCGCAAAATGGTAAAAGCTGGTATCCTTATCCTCCCGGAAATCCCGCACTGCCTTAAACAGCCCGATCATTCCCTCCTGGATAAGATCCTCCGTCTCGCCTCCGATCAAAAAAAGAGCATTCGTCTTTTTTCGCACAAGCGGCTTATACTTTTCCATCAGATGATCCGTAATCTCATCCAGTCCCTGCTCCCGCAGTATATGGATAAGCTCCTCATCTGTATAATCGTCATATTTGTTCAAATACCTTACCCCTTTGTGATTCTTTGGCGGACAATTTCATAAGCCAGCACACCTGCCGCAACGGATGCGTTTAAGGAATCGATATCTCCCTTCATCGGAATGGATGCCACCATATCACAGTTTTCTTTGACCAGCTTGCTGACGCCCTCACCCTCGTTTCCGATCACAAGTCCGATCGGTCCGGTAAGATTCAGGTCATACATGGAAGTTCCGCCCATATCCGCGCAGACAAACCACATTCCCTGCTCCTTCAGTTCCTTGATCGTAGCAGAAATGTTGGTCACCTTTGCTACCGGTGTATAATTGATCGCTCCCGCAGAGGTCTTTGCAACGGTCGGAGTCAGTCCGACTGCGCGGCGTTTCGGAATGATCACACCGTGCGCTCCACAAAGATTTGCGGTACGGATAATTGCTCCAAGGTTATGCGGATCTTCGATCCCGTCCAGAATGAACAAAAACGGAGCTTCGCCCTTTGCTCTTGCAGCTTCCAGCATATCCTCTACTTCAGAATATGCATAAGCAGCCGAAACGGCAATCACGCCCTGATGTTTTCCGGTCTCTGAAAGCTGATCCAGGCGCTCTTTGGATACGTAGTTGATAATGGTATCGTATTTTCTCGCCTCGCGCGTGATCGACTTGACCGGTCCATCCTGACATCCGTCCAGCACATAGAGCTTGTCAATGGTCTTTCCGGAGCGGAAAGCTTCAAGAACCGCGTTGCGCCCCTCGATGTGATTCTCCTGGACGCGCGAGATGCCCTCGTCTTTATTTTTTTCTTCGTAGCTCATACCTATACTCCTTCCGGGGTGTTTTCATTTTCAAAAATGGCAAAGTCTGCTCAAAGCCCAAGTCCAAGCGCATCGGATGCAAGCTTCGTAAGCTCCACAACGCGCACAAATTGATCATTCAGATACAGATAACCGATAAGGGCTTCAAATCCGGTTGCCTTGCGGTAGTCCAGCATCGTGGCATTTTTTGCCATAGTCGGGGATTTGGCATTGCGCCCTCTGCGGTATATGTCAAGCTCCGCCTCCGTCAGATGTTCTTCAAGCACATCGATCATGCGCGCCTGCGTTGCCGCTTTTACAATACTGCTTGTCCGATGATGCAGCTGGCTCGCCTTGGTATTGCCCTTGCCAACAATGACCGAGCGCACCACGAGATCGAACACGCCATCTCCGATATACGCAAGTGAAAGCGGCGAATATGTCCGTATATCCACCTCTTTCACTCCAAATTGTTGTTTGATATATGAATCAATTCCCTGTTCCATTTACACCAGTTCCCAGACAACACCCTCGCGGGTATCCTTGATTGCAACGCCCTTTGCAAGCAGCTCCTCACGGATCGCATCTGCCTTTGCAAAATCCTTTGCCTTTTTCGCTTCGGCACGCTCTGCGATCTTCGCCTGAATAAAGCTTACCAGCTCATCATCTGCGCCAGCGCCCGCGTTATCTTTCAGATTCTTTGCTGCGCTAAGCAGATTTAAAGACAGCACATAATCAAGATCTCCGATCAGCGCAAGCTTTGTCTTGTCGTTGATATCCGCTTTGAGAAGGTCGTAGACAACCGTGATCGCCATTGCCGTATTCACGTCATTGCACAGCGCATCCTCGAAACGTCCTCTGTAAAGTGCGTAAGCCTCTTTGTCTACTTCGCCCTCATCCTTAAGCTCCGCGATACGCTTTACCAGCTTGTCGTAAGCGGCAGTCATGTTGTCCAGCACCTCATACGAAAATTCAAGCGGCTTGCGGTAATGGGACTGCAGGCAGAACAGACGGTATACGATCGGGTTGTAACCCTTCTCTTCCAGTAGGGAAACCGTTAAAAAGTCGCCCTTTGACTTACTCATCTTGCCGGATTTGTCATTTAAATGGTGCACATGGAACCAGTAATTGCACCACTTATGTCCCAGATAAGACTCGGACTGTGCGATCTCGTTGGTGTGGTGCGGGAAGATATTGTCCACGCCTCCACAGTGAATATCCATGTATTCGCCCAGATGCTTCATGCTAATGCAGGAGCACTCGATATGCCAGCCCGGATATCCGACGCCCCACGGACTGTCCCACTTAAGTGCCTGATCCTCAAACTTTGACTTGGTAAACCACAGTACAAAGTCGTTCCTATTTCTCTTGTTGGTATCCTCCTCAACGTCATCACGCACACCAACCTGAAGCTGTTCCTTCTCCACTGCGGAAGAAAATACAAAATAGTCATCCAGCTTGCTGGTATCAAAATAGACGTTGCCGCCTGCCTGATATGCATACCCCTTTTCCAGAAGTACCTCGATCATGTGAATAAATTCCGCAATACAGTTCGTTGCCGGCTCTACCACATCCGGGCGCTTGATATTAAGCTTCTCGCAATCAGAGAAAAATGCGTCCGTGTAGAACTTCGCAACCTCCATGACCGTCTTATGCTCGCGCTTGGCGCCCTTTAACATCTTATCCTCGCCGGTATCCGCGTCACTGGAAAGATGTCCGACATCCGTGATGTTCATGACACGCTTTACGTCATATCCGATAAAACGCAGGGACTTTTCCAGTACATCCTCCATGATATAGCTGCGAAGATTGCCGATATGTGCAAAATGGTATACCGTAGGTCCACAGGTATACATCTTGATCCTGCCGTCTTCATTCGGGATAACAGTCTCCACCTCACGCGTTAAGGTATTGTACATGCGAAACTTATTTTCCATGATAACTCTCCTCTTTCCACCCATTACTCTTTCATAATTATAAGTAGTATACACAACAATGTACACAAATTCAAGCGTTTACACCTTATGACTGGCATCCGCCGCAGCCGCTGCAGCCACCACCTACGGCAACGCTTGCCTCATACAGTCCGGAAAGCATACAGATTGCCTGCGAGGAGATGCCCTGCTCTGTTCCGGTAAAGCCGAGTCCTTCTTCCGTGGTCGCCTTTACGTTTACCTGCTCCTT
Organism: uncultured Agathobacter sp.; assembly: GCA_934307695.1. GTDB lineage: Bacteria > Bacillota > Clostridia > Lachnospirales > Lachnospiraceae > Roseburia. The sequence continues at coordinate 11,286 of CAKRCS010000022.1, forward strand.
TGCAATGCCAAGTGTCTGTGCGATATTTATCTCCATCTGCTCGATATATGGGCGAAGCTTCGGCTTCTGTGCAATGATTGTCGCATCGATGTTGTCGATCACATAGCCTTTTTCCTCCAGCAGCTTGCCGACATGCTCCAGCAGCTTGATGCTTGAAATCCCCTCATAGCGCGGATCTGTATCCGGAAAATGCTTTCCGATATCGCCAAGTGCTGCTGCCCCAAGCAATGCGTCCATGATCGCATGCAAGAGCACGTCCGCATCGGAATGTCCAAGCAGTCCGAGTGTATGCTCGATCTCCACTCCGCCTAAGATCAGTTTTCTTCCCTCTACCAGTTTATGAACATCATATCCCATTCCAACTCTCATATTCGTTCTCCTTTTCCTAGAAATCTCCGGCAGGTGCAGACTTCATCCGCAACCGCCTTGTAACATTCTTGCGCTTTTTATACACTCTCTTTTATCAAAAGCACCACTTCAAATTGCGAAATTCTAGTTCAACCGCTCCGTCCGTTCATCTATCAGTTATGTCTTCTATAGGTTTGAACACTCCTGCCCGGCTGTTCCCGGTAGACGGACTTTTCTTCCGAGGGCTTTCGTGTCTCCCTTGGCGGGCGTGCCGAGCAAAATGGGAGCATGCTTCGAGTTGTCTGAGCTTGAAATGTTCGCATATAGAACACATAGAATGCGAGTTTCGAGGAGCATGCTCCTAATATCAACTTTGCGAGACCGCCCGCTTAGGGAGACTAGGAAGTCCGACAGAAAAGTGCGCCTACCGTGGGACAGCCGGGCTTGGAGTGTCAAAGCCGATATAAGACACAACAATATCACGGACGGAGCGTTTGAAAGAATTTCTGCAATTTTTGTGGAATCGCTTTTTTCAAAAGAGAGTATACAAAAAGCGCTAATATATTTAAGTCAGACGCGGATGAAGCCTGCATCTGCCTATTCAGTTCTATGCCTCCTGCGTCTTTTCAAAGCTGTGCAGCCAGTCTGCCTTAAAGAAGTAGATCAGGAAGATGATTCCACTGATCGACCAGGTGATTGGGTATGCGGCAAGCACCGGCTTGATCCCCGGCAGGAAATGCGGGATCGAGGTGACATACGCAATTCGGAACACGCACCATACCGCAAGCATGACATACATCGGAACGATCGATTTGCCCGCGCCTCGCAGAATGCCCGCAATCGTATGTGAAAACGCGAGCAAGAAGTAAAACAGGCATACCGTATGTGCATGGATCGTTCCATATTCAACCACAGCCGGATCGCTGTTGAATAGGCGGATCAGCTGCGGAATAAACAGGTAGATCACAATGCCGATCACCTCCGCGAGTGTCGTGGAACACAGGATACCAAAGGCAGCGCCCTTTTTTGCGCGGTCGTATTGTCTTGCTCCGAGGTTCTGTCCGATAAAGGTTGTCATCGCCATCGCGAAGCAGGTGATCGGCAAAAATCCGAAGCCTTCAATCTTCCAGTATGCACCACAGCCTGCCATCGCATCATCCCCGAAGGAATTGACATTGGACTGGATGACCACATTGGCAATGGAAATGATCGAGTTCTGCAGACCGGACGGCAGACCGATGGTGATGATCTGCTTTAAAATCGGCATATCAAACCGTATCTCTTTTAAGTTTACCTGATATACATCCTGCGTCATGATGAGCCGTCTCATACATAAGATCACGCTCAAAAACTGTGAAATAATGGTTGCAAGTGCCGCATATCCAACACCAAGCTTTAACACGCCGTTAAAGATAATATCCAGAATGATATTGACTATGGAGGAGAAGATCAGATAATACAGCGGATGCCTGCTGTCTCCGACCGCCTGCAGGATTCCGGTGCAGACATTGTAGAGAACGACCGCGATCGAACCGCAGAAGTACACGCGGATATACCATACCGATTCGTTGAACACATTCTCCGGTGTTGACATCAGCCGCAGGATCTGCGGTGCAAACACCAGACCAACAACCGTCATGACAATTCCACAGACCAATCCGAATGCAATGTCCGTATGTACCGCGATCTTTACCTTCTTATAATCCCTGGCACCGAAATAGCGCGCGATGATGACACCCGCGCCCATTGCCGTTCCGTTAAAAAATCCGACCAGCAAAAAGATCAGGCTTCCCGTGCTCGTTACCGCAGCCAGTGAGCTTTTCCCAAGGAAGTTTCCAACGATCAGGGAATCTGCCATATTGTATAGCTGCTGGAATAAATTGCCCCAGAATAACGGCAGCGCAAACATAATAATTTTCTTAGGAATCGATCCCTCTGTCAATGCATTCGCAGATTGCATGTTTCTACCTCTTTTCTTCGAGTAAAAACAGGGTCTGCAAAATGCAGCCCCTGTTTTTGATATCCTTTAAATTGATTCTGCCTTATGCAAGTGCGGCAGTAATGATAGCCATAGAGTATACCTCTGCGGCATTGCAGCCTCTTGAAAGGTCATTGATCGGTGCATTCAGTCCGAGAAGGATCGGGCCATACGCTTCAAAGTTACCAAGACGCTGAGCGATCTTGTAACCGATGTTGCCGGCGTTGATGTCCGGGAAGATAAAGGTGTTGGCATATCCTGCCACCTGGGAATCCGGGCACTTGGTGCGTGCAACTCTCGGAGATACGGCTGCATCAAACTGTAACTCTCCATCGATGAGAAGGTTCGGATACTTTTCCTTTGCCTTGTGGCATGCGTTGCGCATCTTGTCAACATCCTCGCCTTTTCCAGAGCCAAGTGTTGAGTAGCTTAAGAATGCAACCTTCGGATCGATACCGAAGATCTTTGCACACTCTGCGGTCTCTCCTGCGATCTCTACCAGCTCGTCCTCGGTCGGATGAATGTTGATTGCGCAGTCACCCATTGCAAATACTTCATTGTCTCCGGTTGCTGCTGCCCGAACCAGAATGAAGCAGGAAGATACGATGGTGTTGCCCGGCTTTGTCTTGATAAGCTGTAATGCCGGACGGACGGTATCAGCGGTAGAATATGTAGCTCCACCGAGAAGCGCATCTGCAACGCCCATCTTTACAAGCATTGTACCAAAATAGTTTGCTGCGGACAAGATACCTCTTGCCTGCTCCGGTGTCACACCCTTGCTCTTACGAAGCTCGCAGAAAAGCTCAACCATCTCATCCATGCGGTCATAGCTTGCCGGATCAATGATCTCTGCACCACGGATATTAAAGCCGCTCTGCTCTGCTGCCGCCAAAACGCGGTCCGGGTTACCGATTAAGATCGGATGGAGGAAGGTGCCTGCCAAAAGACGGGAGGAAGCCTCAAGGATACGCGGATCCTCGCCCTCGGTAAATACGATCTTCTTTGGGTTCTTTTTCAAAATGTCGATTAACTGTCCAAATCCAAACATGTTAACGTCTCCTTTATGTATGTATTGTCTTTTTCAGAATAAAAAGAGCCGCGTCGCGACTCCTTTTTACTCTTGCTCTGTATGTATTGTATACCCGTTGATTTAAAAACACAATGCCAATACTGTTTTATTTTGAGAACATTTTTCACTATTTCGTTTCCGGAAGGAAGCTTGCATTTCTCGCGCACTTAAAGAAGAGTGACATGCCCTCCGAAATCGTCTTTTTCGACTCCTCATCCATCTGTATCAGCGAGCGCAGGACAAGCTTTGAATTTTGCTTCCAGTTGGAAAGCAAGCCGGAAAGTGTCTTATCCGGTGTATCCGCGATGAGGGAATATGCCGCCTCCACGAAGCGCTCCCGCTTCTCGATGTCCATGCTCGCCAGCCAGTCCTTCATGGTGTGATCCAGATAGACGCTCGTGCTGTTGACGCTCTCCTCGTACACGAACTTCGTGCCGAGAACCTCCCAGGAATACATGTTGTGCTGGATCGGCACGCGCACCTCCGTGCTATGGACGACCTGATGCTGTTCCTTATGTCCGAGAAGCATTCCGACCATAGATGCCTGCGGCACAAATGTCCGGATGCGGTCACAGATTCTCTGGAAGCCTTCCTCCTCAAGTACCTTTTCCTCAAAGCCCGGTCCATCATAGTTGTAGACCGTCTGGATGCGCTTCTGGATTTTTACATTGCAAAATGCCGCGGCGTAGGATGCTAGATTGCCGCCCTTGGAATGTCCTGCAAGCAGCAGCTTGCCCCTGACATGCTCCGCAAAATCCTCCAAATATTCCTTCGCGAGCACCTGCGACCGGATCGGGCAGATGAATCCCATATTAAAATTCTCTTTCCAGCCGATCAGCGTACTGTCAGTTCCACGGTAAGTCACACAGTGCAGCTTGTCGCTGATCCTGACCACGCATGCGGCAAACTGTATCTCCTCTTTCTTGTCAAACAGATCGATAAAATCGCCGAGATACAAATGCATAAAGCGCGGACTCTTGGCCAGCTCCGCAAAAAGCTTTACATCCTCTGCATCCAGAACCCTTTTCTCGATCTCCGGAACTGCCAGAAGCAGCTCCATCACGCTCTTTAGCTCATAATAATGCTCCCGCACCAGCGTCCGGTCCGGCAGTTCGCTGCCGGATAGCTGCTCGCCGTCCGTCAGCACCAGTCCAAACGGCGCATAAACAAGCCGTGCCAGGATCATGCCGTCAATCTCGTTAAACGGCGACTGCTCCATGGTGACATCCCCGCGCCACTTCAGATAATCAAATAGATTTGCTTTATATTCCATATTCACAATCCTTATTTTTAAACAGTTTCAATCAGGCTAAGTATCTTCCCTGCGCCGTCACCGGTACGGTTGTCGATCACATGATCGCAGATCGGCCGGTTCCGTTTCTCCGCGTCAATCGAAAGAATACGCAGCGTCTTTTCCTCCGCCGGAAAATCATCCTCCACCACGTTTCGGATCAATTCCTCTTTATCCTTGTCAACAAAAATGATCGCTGTCGGGAAATGCCGCTTCATCGCGACAGCTCCACACATATCGAGTGCCATCACCGCACACCGTCCTGCGTCAAGCACCTCCTGGATCTCTTCTTTCTTGTTGCCGTACTTGACACCTGCATACTGCGTCTTTTCAAAGAAGTTTTCCTTTGCGAACTCCTCCTCGGTAAGGTAGATATGCTTGCTACTCTTCTTCGTGCAGTAGGTCATCGGGCTTGTAAAACGCCGATCCTCGCACAGCTGCTTCGCGATTTCCGATTTGCCGGCGCCGGACGGTCCGACAAGTGCCAGCACGCATGGGATCTCAATGTGCAGCGGCTTCGACTGCGACGCGCGGATGATCTGGCGAACCAGCGACACAAATTCTGTCATGTTATTGACCGACAAAAGCCCGGTCATTTTCCAGTTCCACGGTTTGCGCATCATAACCGGGTACGTTGCCGGAGTCTCAAGCACATTGTGTACCGCGTCATCTAAGATAATATCAAAATGCACTAAATTCTTCGCGCTTCCGAGAATGATATTCTCCGGCGGAAGCTCCGGGAATGCATCAAGGATCTGCCTTGCGCGAATCCCCATAAAATCCGGGCTGACCGCAGTGATAAAGTATACATCCGCGATCTCCATCAGCCTGCGCACCGCCTTTTTGTTGCGCTCCGGCACCTGCTGCCTGCGGTACAATTCTTCATCCTTATAAAATTCTTTGATTACGCCGGCACGCCCGGTGTTCTCCCAGCTGTCGATTTCTTCGAGCGTAAGCGGCGGCTCTATCCGGTACTTTTCATTGGCCATCTGTATTGCAACACTGTTGAATGGTGCTGTCACATCATCCCAGTCAAGGCCGATCTTTGGTCTAAGCATTTTTGTGTCTCCGTTTTCTTTTCTTGCTTCTTATCCTACCATCACAATCGGGACACGGCAAGAGGATTATATGGAGAAACTTAATCCGTATACTCAATTCCAAAATAATCCATATACACTTTAAATCTGTCCTGTGCCGCCAAACAGGTATCTACCAGATATCCCTTCTCATTTTTCCATTCCTTTAATCCGCGATAATAAAATTCTTTCATATCGTCCTCGATAATAAAAGGCGTTATGCCATTCCGCAGGCACTCTTTGAACATGATCAGTCGCCCGACACGTCCGTTTCCGTCCTGGAACGGATGAATTTTTTCAAACGCATAGTGAAACGCTATTATTTCTTCCAATGTCTTTTTCTTATGGGTGTTGTACGTTTTCAATAGTTTCTTCATCTCGCGGGCTACGTCAGAAGGTTTCGTTGTTTCGCCTCCCCCCACTTCATTTTCCATGCGCTTATACTCTCCAACAGCAAACCACGGTTTTCTGCTGTCAGATGTTCCTGATTTTAGCATCTGGTGAAGCTGCTTGATAAGCGATTCGCTCAGACTGTAATTTGCCATATCGATAACCAGATCAATACATCTAAAATGATTTGCCGTTTCAACAATATCATCAACGTTGACAGACTCCTCCTGTATTCCGATCGTGTTTGTCTCGAAAATGTATCTGGTTTGATCCTGAGAAAGTCTGCTTCCTTCTATATGATTCGAGTTGTAGGTCAACTCAATCTGTACCTTATGATATATTCCGCCCGGAAGATTCACCTGCTTTTCGAGTGTTAACCGTGAAAGTAAATCCTTCGGTATCTTTCCGGCTCGCTGTTTTCTCATAGGCTTACTTGCATTTTCCGGGATTTTCCAAGTTTTTCCCTCAAGTATAGCCCCCGGAATCTTCCCCTGCGCACAATAATTCCGTACCGTTCTCTCCGATGCATTCCATTTAATTGCCGCTTCTCCAACACCTATATACCTCATTCCAGCCTCCTGCATGATCATCTATCGGAAATAGTATACCACTATCGGCAAATTATATCAATTTTTCATCGCATATATTTTGTTTTATCTTGCCGATAGTGATTTATGGAATCCTGCCACATAATTAAATACACAACAAAAAGGAATTGAAAATTGCAGACAAGAAGATTTGCAAAAATTTCAAAAAAATTGTTGACATTTGGACAAACTCAATATATACTAATCAAGTCGGTCAGCAATGACAGACGCTGGATATGGGATCTTAGCTCAGCTGGGAGAGCATCTGCCTTACAAGCAGAGGGTCATAGGTTCGAGCCCTATAGGTCCCATCCAATTTTATAAATGGCGAGATAGCTCAGTTGGCTAGAGCACACGGTTCATACCCGTGGTGTCGAGGGTTCGAATCCCCCTCTCGCTACTAAAAGAATCACATCGCAGATGTGGTTCTTTTTTGTTGTCAGTATAAAAAGGCTGACAAAGCATTTTCTGCTCCGTCAGCCCCACTCTCACTTATTCCGCTAAAAGCCGCTCTACCAGCTTCACACAGTCCGCCGCATCCTTGGAGTACCCATCTGCACCAATCTCATCCGCAAAGCTCTGTGTAATGCACGCACCGCCGATAACGATCTTGCTGGTGCAGCCCTTTTCCTTGCACAGCTCAACAACATCCTGCATACGCATCATCGTGGTCGTCATCAGTGCAGAGAGTCCAATGATCGCCGCGTTCTCCTTGATGGCAAGATTGACAATATCCTCCGCCGGAACATCCTTACCCATGTCAAGTACCCGGTAGCCATAATTCTTAAGCATCAGCGCAACCAGATTCTTGCCGATGTCATGGATATCACCCTCAACAGTCGCGATAACGATGGTCGGCATGTTCGATGCCCCATCCCCTCTTACAAGAAGCGGCTCGATATAGTCGATTGCCATCTTCATGGTATTGGCACTTCCGATCAACTGTGGAAGGAAATATTTCTTCTGATTAAAAAGCTCTCCAACTTCGTTGATTGCCGGAATCAGATACTCGTTGATCAGAGCATCCGGCTGCTCTCCTGCCTCGATCGCGTGCTTCACTTCATCAAGGATCGTTCCCTTGTTTCCTTTTAAAACGGCTTTAAAAACCGGATGCTCCTGAACCTGCTTCGGTATTCCCTGCTCCGCTTCTGCGCTTCCGGCAGCTCCTACGCCGTTTGCGGCACCATTTGAACCATTTCCCGCTGTCCCCGCTCCTGCACCGCCTGCTGCATCCGGGTTATTCATCGCAAGCTGCAGCTTTCGCAGCTGCTCCTGCTGCTCTGCCTCATGCTTTTCGCTCATGCGGCTCATGTGCTCTATATAGCGGATATCGCTCTCCTGCCTGTGCAGAAGCATATCCGATGCAAACGCAGCGTTCATCAAAAGCTCCTGCGATGGGTTTGCGATTGCCATCGTAAGCCCTTTTCCGATTGCCATCGTAAGAAATGCCGTATTGACATACCCTCTCTCCGGAAGCCCGAATGAGATATTTGACAGGCCACAGATGGTCGGAAGCTTTCTGACATCATGGCAGTAGGTAATTGTCTCAAAGCACTCGATTGCTGCATCCGGGTTGGCTCCGATTGTTGCGACCAGACCATCCACAACAATATCCTCATGTGCCATTCCAAGAGCCATCGCCCGCTCATAGATCGTCTCGATAATCTCCTGCTTTTCCGCAACATCCTTCGGAAGCCCCTCATCGGAAAGCGGAAGCAGGATAAACATTGCGCCATATTTCGCTGCGATCGGCAAAAGCTTGTCCACCTTCTCTTTCTCCAGTGAAATGGAATTGATCAGTGCGCGTCCCGGATAAATGCGCAGAGCCTCCTCGATAACATCAATATGGCTCGAATCGATGCAGAGCGGACAGTCAACGGTTGAGGACACCTCGTAAATGACCTTCTTCATCATCTCTTTTTCGTCGATTCCGTTCATTCCCATGTTGATATCGAGAATGCGCGCGCCGTTTTCTTCCTGCTCCATCGCCATCTGCCGAACCAGATCCAGCCTGCCCTCGCGCAGCTCTGCCTGGAGCTTTTTCTTTCCGGTCGGGTTGATCCGCTCTCCGACCACCATAAAATTACCGTCCAGATCAATCTCTACGATCTGTCTTTCGGATGCGAGCACTCTGCGGTGCTTGGAAAGCGGCTTATGAACCGGCATATTCTTCACCGCATCGGTCAATGCGCGGATATGCTCCGGTGTTGTCCCGCAGCATCCGCCGACAATGCCCGCGCCAGCCTGTACAAGCGCTGCTCCGGCAGCTGCAAACTCTTCCGGTGTCATGCGGTAGATCGTATTTTTCCCATCCAGCTCCGGCAGTCCCGCATTTGGTTTGGCAAGGATCGGGACGGTGGCATACTCCGCCATCTTCGCAACCGGCGCAACCATCTCCATCGGTCCGGTCGAGCAGTTGATTCCGATCACATCCACACCGAGCGACTGCAGAACCGTTACCGCGGCTTCCGGCGGGGTTCCGAATAATGTGCGCCCATCCTCGTTGTAGGTCAATGTTACCATAACCGGGAGATCGCACACCTCATGGATCGCAAGCACTGCCGCACGACATTCCTGCAGGCTCATCATCGTCTCCACCACCAGAAGATCCACGCCTGCATCCGCAAGGATCGAAGCCTGCTCCTTATACACCTCCACCAGCTCGTCAAACATCAGATCCCCCAGCGGGAACAACTGCCTGCCCGTCATTGTCATATCACCGGCAACAAGTGCCTTGCCATCCACCGCCTGCTTTGAAAGTGCCACCAGCGAGCGGTTGATCTCTTCCAGCCTGTCCTCCAGCCCATACTCGGCAAGCTTGATGCGGTTGCCGGTAAAGGTCGGCGCATACACGATGTTCGTTCCCGCTTCCACATACCGGCGCTGCAGATCAAGAATCACATCCGGATGCTCTAAAATCCACATTTCCGGGCATACACCCATCGGCATTCCCGCCGCCATCAGGTTGCTTCCGGTCGCGCCGTCGAGTATGATAATATTTTTTTCTATCCATTCACGAAAGTCTTTTTTTGTCATTTTCGTTTCCTCTTAAATTTCATTTCCTGTATTGACCGCAATAATATGTTATATTATCATACAAGCGATATAAATTACAACCAAGAAACGGAGTAACATGCAATGCGTAACTATAAGCTGGTTGCCTTAGACTTAGATGGCACTTTATTTAACAATCAAAGCAGGATCACCGAGGACAACATAAAAGAGATCCGCCGTGTATCAAATCAGGGCGTACACGTTGTCATATCAACCGGACGTCCCTATTGCGGAATCCCGTTTTCCCAGATTGAGGGAACCGGGATCGAGTACGCGATCACGACAAACGGAAGCTCCGTTTACCATATTCCGGATAAGAAATGCATCTATGAAAACAGCATGGAGCCGGACATGATCCTGCCGATCATGGACTATCTGCTTAGCAAGCGCATCCACTTTGATGTTTTCATAAGCGGAGACGCCTTCTCCCCGGAAAAATGCGTTGCAGTCGGACAAAACCTCGCCGTCCCGGAGAGTCTCAAAAACTATATTTTAAACAGCCGGAAGCGCATCACGGACATGCCTGCTTACATCCGCGACAACAACCTCCGTGTGCAAAAAATCACCATGAATTTCCAGCGGGATGCAGACGGAGTCCTTGTTGACCGCGAGGAGATCAAGGCATACTTTGACAGCCGAAATGATGTTACCTGTGTCTGCGGCGGCTACAACAATCTGGAATTTACAAAGCTTGGAGCAGACAAGGGCAACGGGCTTTGCCAGCTCGCACAATATCTGGGTGTACCGGTTGCCGATACCATAGCGATCGGTGATACCGAAAATGATCTTGCGATCATTCAGGCTGCCGGAGTCGGCATCGCAATGGGCAATGCCACAGATGCAGTAAAGGCTGCATCCGACGACATCACTCTGTCCAACGAAGAAAGCGGTGTTGCCGCAGCACTCCGCAAATATTTTCCGGAATAATCCCCTGACATTTTTGCCGGCATTCCGTCAAACCGCGCCACAGGCCTTCCGGCAGCACTTTTGTCACACCTGACGAAGCAGCGCAATATCGTTTTTTACCGCCTGTATCGTCCGGTCAATCTCTTCTTTCGTATTTTCTGCGCCGAGTGTAAAGCGAATGCTGCCCGGCGCATATTCTTTTGGAACATCGATCGCCATGAGCACATGGGATACCCTCGATTCCCCGGTATTGCACGCAGATCCCGCTGACGCACGGATTCCCTCCTCCTCTAACAGTACCAGAAGTGCAGATGCCTCCACCCCAGAAAAGCTCACGTTCACATTTCCCGGAAGCCGCCTGCTTGGATGTCCGTTGTAGCGCACGCCCTCACACTCTCTTAACAGCCGGTTCACAAAATAATCGCGCAGCCGTTCCACATACCGCATCGACTGGCGCATCCGCTTGGTGCTGAGAGTAAGAGCCTCCGCCATTCCTACGATTCCTGCCACATTTTCTGTCCCGGCGCGTTTTCCCCGTTCCTGTCCGCCCCCGTGAATAAAGGACGGCAGTGCCACGCCATCCCGCGCATATAGGAATCCGACTCCCTTCGGTCCGTGAAACTTATGTCCGCTGGCGCTTAGACAGTCAATCGGCTGATGCCGCACCGACATCGGGATCTGCCCTACCACCTGCACGGCATCCGTGTGAAAAATGACCTCATGCTGATGTGCCAGATTGCCGATCTCCCGGATCGGTTCAAGCGTTCCGATCTCATTATTTCCATACATGATAGTGATAAGCGTCGTGTCATCCCGGATGGTCTCACGAAGCCTTTGCACATCCACCAGACCATACGCATCCACATCCAGATATGTCACCTCATATCCCAGTTTTTCCAGATATTCACACGAATTAAGCACCGCGTGATGCTCAATCTTTGACGTGATGATATGCTTTCCCTTACTCTTTTGTGTTCCCGCAAGGCATTTGATCGCCCAGTTGTCCGATTCGCTTCCGCCCGATGTAAAATAAATCTCTTCCGGCGACGCATCGATGGCATCCGCGATCCTTCCCCGCGCATCCTCCATTGCCTTCTTAGCCTCTTTTCCTATGTCATACGAAGTGGATGCATTCCCATATTTGTCCGAAAGATATGGCTCCATCACCACTTTCACCTCTGGCCACATCTGCGTTGTCGCAGCATGGTCGAGATAGATTTCTTTTTTCATATCCTGCATCCTTTCCACATAAAATATCTATCAAGGAATCCCGCAAAGGCGCATCCTCTATGAAAACAAGCAAAAAAATCAACCCACTGATCCTCGGCACGGCAATTCTGTCTGCCGCCGGAGTTATCAGCCGTATCGTTGGCTTTCTATATAGGATATTCCTCTCACGCACCATTGGTGCATCGGCACTCGGTCTTTACCAGCTCGTTTTCCCGATCATCGCGCTCTGCTATGCCATCTCCTTTGCAGGCATCCAGACTGCCATCTCCAAATATGTTGCGGAGGGCGTTGCCTCCGGCTCTGATGGAAAAAGCCGTTCTTCGCGCTCCATCCGCTACCTGATCGCCGGTCTGATACTCTCCATTGCACTCTCCATCCTCTGTGAGATCGTGCTCTTTCTCGGCTCTGACCAGATTGCGGTTCATCTGCTTGGTGACGCCCGCTGCGGCGCACTACTTCGCATATTGTCGTACTCCATTCTTCCCGCGAGCATCCACTCCTGCATCAACGGCTATTACTATGGCAGAAAGAAAACCGCAGTTCCAGCTGTCGGTCAGCTTATGGAGCAGTTCGCCCGCGTAGGCTCTGTCTATCTGATGTACATCGTCACCACCGAGCAGGGCATCCCTCTGACCGCCACCCATGCGGTATGGGGAATTTTCTTCAGTGAGTTGTGCGGGCTATTAGTCGGTATGACCGCAATCCGCATTACAACTGCACATCCAAACGCCCCTGCCTCCGGCACACAGCAGACCGTTTCCGGCAATACGCAGCCGGCAACCGGTGCCGCCACGCTTTCCATGCGAAGCGCGATCGCGGCAGTCGGTGCAATGGCGCTTCCGCTGACGATCAACCAGACATTGATGCATCTGTTTTCAAGCGTCGAGAATCTGCTGATCCCGCAAAGCCTGCGCCTCTATGGGCTATCCGCGGACGAATCGCTCGCCGTCTACGGGGTACTGTCCGGCATGGTCATATCGGTCATCTTTTTCCCATGTGTGCTGACGAACTCTCTGTCCGTTCTTCTGCTGCCATCCGTTTCGGAAGCTGCCGCCTGCAAAAATGGGAAAAAAATAGACCGCATCATCTCGCTTGCGATCCGATACGGTCTGTTGTTTGGTTTCGGTTTTACGTTTTTATTCCTGATATCCGGCACGTTCATCGGTGCGGTGCTCTTTGACAATCTGCTTGCCGGAATCCTGATCCGCAAGCTCTCCTGGCTCTGCCCCATGATGTATGTGTACAGCCTGCTCTGCAGTGTACTGCACGGTCTTGGCCAGCCCAAAACCGTGTTGACGATCAATCTGCTCGCCTCGCTCATGCGCATCTTTATCATCTGGGTGCTCGTGCCGGTACATGGGCTGTCCGCACTTCTGTGGGGCATGCTCTTAAGCCAGCTTTTTAGTTCCGTCGCAGCAATGATCGCAGTCAGAAGAATAGCCCCGTGACGCTTCATATTGTCTGTGGAAAATACTTTATACGGTAAAATCCAGACAGGATCTTATTGCGGTGTGCGGTCTTACCTTGCCATCTGCCACCGCAACATGTGCCGGATGCGTCGCATATCCCTTTAATGCCGCCTCGCTCTCAAAGGTAGAGTCCAACATGAGATCTGCGTTAGAGCTTTCCAGGCAATCGGTCTGCACATGAATATCGATCAGTCCCGGAATCTGTCCCTTTAATCCTTCAAGTCCGGCTTTGATGCCAGCCTTGATCTCTTTCTTCTGCTCATCGCTGTATTCCTCTTTCAGTGTCCATAAAATGATATGCTTTACCATAGTCTGTCCTCCGTTTTCTTTCTTATAAGCAAAAAGCTGCATGCGGAAATCGCACGCAGCTTGTCCTTTTGTATCTCTTAACGATTATACACGAGACAGGTACTCACCTGTACGGGTATCGATCTTGATCACATCGTTCTGCTCAACAAAAAGCGGAACCATAACCTGTGCTCCGGTCTCAACAGTTGCAGGCTTGGTAGCACCTGTTGCTGTATCGCCCTTGAATCCAGGCTCAGTATCAGTAATCTGAAGCTCTACAAATAAAGGTGGCTCTACTGCAAATACGTTGCCGTTATGAGAGCAGACCTTAACCATCTCGTTCTCCTTAACAAACTTTAAGGAATCACCGATCGCATCTCTTGTAAGATCGATCTGGTCATAAGTCTCAACATCCATGAAGTGATAGAAGTCTTCATCAGCATATAAAAACTGCATGTCCTTACGATCGATACGAGCGGTCGGGCACTTCTCTGTCGGGCGGAAAGTCTTCTCAACTACACCACCACTGATGATATTCTTTAACTTGGTGCGGACAAATGCTGCACCCTTTCCTGGCTTAACGTGCTGGAACTCAATAATCTGATAGATGTTACCTTCAAACTCGATTGTAACACCGTTTCTAAAATCTCCTGCCGAAATCATTCGATATCTTCCTCCTTGATTTGCCTCCACAGGTATCGTCTGATCCCAGGGGCTTTATAACTACGAGCGAACACTCTTACTGACCTATTTTACAATAAATGGCATTGTTTTTCAAGCCTTTATTTATTACGCTGCTCAATTTCAGAAAACATTGCCACACGGACAGCATGCCGCCCTCCCAAAAACTCTGCATCTAAGTATGCCTTAACGATGTCTTTTGCAAGCTCCACACCGACAATCCGCTCTCCGAATGCAATGATATTAGCGTTGTTGTGCTCCTTTACCAGACGCGCTGTTGTGGCATCTGAGCATACCGCTGCACGCACACCGTTTACCTTGTTGGCAGCGATGGAGATTCCTACGCCTGTCCCACAGATCAGGATTCCGCAGTCATATTCGCCTGCTGCTACTGCCCGTCCGACCTTCTCGCCGTACTCCGGATAGTTGCAGCTTTCCGTGGAGTCTGTTCCGAAGTTCGTCACCTCATGTCCGAGGCTCTGCACATATTCCATAATCTCCTTTTTTAAATTCACTGCTGCATGATCGTTTCCGATTGCAATTTTCATTCCTTTTGTTCCTCCTTTTTATTACACAGCTTTCATTTCCTGCATGACTCGTATTTAGCACCGAACAGCCTCCGGTGCAGCTTATAGCAGGCAATGATCGGCTTTTCCAAAAAACGCTTCAATACGATCTGTATCTCTTCCTTCGGGTGGATCGGCTTAACCAGAATCGTCCGGATCCCGGCAAGATTTGCCCCCATCACATCGGTAAAGATCTGGTCACCGACAAACAGCGTGTTAGTGGTATCGGTTCCCAGCTGCCGCATTGCCTTTTTGTATCCGGAAGGCTTCGGCTTTCCCGCCTTGTACAGATACTGCGCACCGACCGCCTCCGCGAAAGGCTTGACTCTCGGCTCTTTGTTGTTCGACAAGAGCATACAGGAAAATCCCAGCTCTTTCAAGTGTGTAAACAAAGAAATCGCCTGCTCATCTGCAGGCGCACCATGTGGCACCAAGGTGTTATCAATGTCGAAGATAACCCCCCGGTATCCATTCTTATATAACTTGTCAAAATCAATCCGGTATGTCGACTCTAAATATTCCCCCGGATATAAAAAACTGCACATATACGCTCCTTACATCATCTGGTATGTACGCTAAAGCGTGAAATTCTCTCCCGAACGAAGAGCCGCCTGCTGTGTCTGTGCATCCGCTGCTCCGGTATCCGGTCCGACAAAATACTGATACTGGCGCAGGATCTGATCCTTGCTCAGATCATTCACGGCTTTTTCAATATCCAGACTGTTGATATCACTGTCAGCCCCCTTCAGGTCAAACAGCTCATCCGGCTTGTATCGCTGCGCGAAGTCGTAGGAATCAAACGTCTGCTTGGCAGCAGCCGCAGCAATCTCCTGCTCCTTCTGGCGGCGTCTTTCCTCCTCGCTCTGGGCATCTGCCGCCTCAAGCGGGCCTGCCGGCTGGGCATCCGCAATCTGCTGGTTTCGGAGTTCGTCTAGCTTTATGGAATTGTACTGATAAAAGCCCGAATACGGGCGAATGCCAGATACGTTCATTCGTTCTCCTTGATACATTCATTCGTTCATTATACTAACATCTTCTTCAATTCATTCATAAAAGTATTCACATCTTTAAATTCTCTGTATACGGATGCGAATCTTACATAAGCAACCTGATCGAGGTCCTTCAGCTTATCCATGATAAGCTCTCCGATCACCGTACTCTCAACCTCTTTCTCCTCCAGATTGAAGATCTCTGTCTCCACATCATCGATCATCCGCGTGATCTGCTCGGTTGATACCGGACGCTTGTGGCATGCACGAAGAACACCGCCCTCAATCTTGGAACGGTCATACTGCTCTCTGTTATTGTCCTTTTTGATGATGATCAGCGGGATCGTCTCCACCTTCTCGTATGTGGTAAAGCGCTTTCCACAGTCATCGCACAAACGCCGTCTGCGGATTGAATTGTTATCATCTGCCGGTCTTGAATCAATAACTCTGGTATTCTCACTGCTGCAAAATGGACACTTCATCTAATGACCTCCGTACTTTCACAAACATACATATACTTATATATAGTTAAGTATAGCTTTCCTTAATTTCAATGTCAACGGCGAAAAAATCTTAAATTTTCTTTCGCATTTCCTTATCATTAAAGTCTACAAGTATTATATCGGGTCCAATCCGGATAACTTTACACCACGGAATGAAAAATTCACAGTCACGCCCCCAGAATCCCATGTATTTTCCCGGTCCCGGAATGATCAAAGCTACGATTGTCCCGCACTCTGTGTCAATCTCTAAATCACGGACACTCCCAAGACACTTACAATCGTTAATATTGATGACCTCGCGGTCACATAAACAGGAAAAACGTATTTTTTGTTCCATTGTCCGCCCAGCCTCTTTTTTTGTAATATCCTATGAGTGCAAACCGCGCATCTATACATTGTCCGGGGAATTTTGTGCACAAAAAAGAGAAGCCGCACTTGTGATGCAGCTTCTCCATATCTCTTATGTAACCTCTTTTTATACATTAAAACGGAACAGAATGACGTCTCCGTCTTTTACAACGTAGTCCTTTCCTTCCATGCCGACGATTCCCTTTTCCCTTGCGGCTGCGAGGCTTCCATTGTCGAGCAGATCCTGATAGTTGACAACCTCTGCCTTAATAAATCCGCGCTCAAAGTCCGTATGTATCTTTCCGGCTGCCTGCGGTGCCTTGGTTCCCTTTTTGATCGTCCATGCACGGCACTCGTCCTCTCCGGCGGTAAGGAAGCTGATCAGTCCAAGCAGGTCATAGCTTTCTGCTACGAGCTTGTCCAGACCGCTGCTCTCAACGCCAAGGTCAGAAAGGAATTCTGCCTTTTCCTCATCGGAAAGCTCGGATAACTCCTCCTCCAGTTTGGCGGATACAACGAAGCACTGTGATCCTTCTTCGGCTGCCAGCTTGCGGACTGCTGCAACATTCGGGTTGGAATTGCCGTCATCTGCCAGATCATCCTCCGCAACATTTGCCGCATAGATGGTCGGCTTTGCGGTAAGCAGATTGTAGCTGTTAAACCATGCCTGCATATCCTCATCATCCGGAACCTCAAAGGTTCTCGCCATCTTGGTATTCTCAAGATGTGCCTTTACTGCCTCAAGCAGCTCCAGTTCTTTTGCAAGTGTCTTGTCCATGCGCGCCTGCTTTGCAACCTTCGCGATACGTCTCTCCAAGATCTCAAGATCGGAGAAGATCAGCTCGATGTTGATCGTCTCGATATCTCTTGCCGGATCAACGCTTCCGTCAACATGAATGACATTCGTATCCTCGAAGCAGCGCACCACATGAACGATTGCATCTACCTCACGGATATTTGCAAGGAACTGATTTCCAAGTCCCTCACCCTTTGATGCCCCTTTTACCAGTCCTGCAATATCTACAAATTCGATCACCGCAGGCGTAACCTTCTTCGTGTGGTACATCTCTCCAAGCAATTCGATACGCTTGTCCGGAACCGCAACGATACCAACATTCGGATCAATGGTTGCAAACGGATAATTGGCAGCTAATGCACCTGCCTTTGTAAGCGAATTGAATAATGTACTCTTTCCGACGTTCGGAAGTCCAACGATGCCTAGTTTCATTTTTATATATTCCTCCTAATAAATCCTTTATTTTATAGGGTTTTGTGCTTTGTCAAATCGTATCGAATGCCATAATGAGCGCCACCAAGTATATCAATATAAGAAGCCCTGATGCAGTACCTTGTATTATACCATAGCATCTTATTTTTGTGAATATTCATTTTCATCTCAGACTGCGTAAATTTACCCTCGGAAATAACCCTTCAAAAAATTCCGCTCCTCGCCCAATTTTCCCCTTGGTCGAATTAAGAACAGCCCGAATAAATTTTCTATTCCAATGTTTCCCAATGAAATCCATCTAATGCTAGCTATATTTATATGTGTGATATTTCTTTCCCTTCGTTTCTTTTGCAATAATTTCCATTATTTTAGCCATCGCACTTGTCTCCTTGCTTCCATGTGTTTTTGTTCGCAATCCAGTGCTCGCAGAAAAATTCTTCGTTGATTGCTGCTATAAATGGTTTAATCAAAAATTTTTGAATAGTTCTTAATACAATACTATAATTGTCTGTCTTTACATCAATTTTGCGACAGAAAGCTTTCCATTTTTTCTGCATATATTCGTCGTCATCGAATGACATAACCTCTTCAAATTGCTCAGTAGTAAAAGTGTGACCACGATTTTCAAAGGTTTTTCGTAGTGCATTACTCAAGATATTCCCATCAAAATCAAATTTATTCGCGAGATAATAAATGTCATAATAATCCTTCATGCGGCTGGAAAATTCCATAAGGCTGAGAATTGCATCAATTTTTTCAGCAATTTCAAATGTCACATAATCATTTCCTGTAGATGTAGCAATAACAGTTAAATATTAATAATCAATAATTTTACGCACAATTATCCAAAATATGTGTGTAAAATTATTCTGTTTACAAAACGTGAGCATTTTTCTAAAAAGAACGGATAGCTCCTATATTTATAATTCCAGCGAATTAGCATTTAACAAAAAGTCATACACATTCATCATCAAAATTCCTTCATCGTTATAAAACGGTTTAGGTGTATCTGAAGTGATAACAATTTTCTTAAAGGAATCATTTATCTTCAAAAATGGTCGAATCTCCTGCTCCATCTTTTCTGCTGTTCCAAGCATATACGCAGACTGAATGTAGTATTTCCTGGATCCCTTGTTGCAGATAAAATCAACCTCTAACTGCTTTTTTACTGTTTTTCCTGTTT
The DNA here is from genome assembly GCA_934307695.1 of uncultured Agathobacter sp. Taxonomy (GTDB): domain Bacteria; phylum Bacillota; class Clostridia; order Lachnospirales; family Lachnospiraceae; genus Roseburia. Next base: position 30,470 of record CAKRCS010000022.1, read on the forward strand.
TCTCGTTTTCAACAACAGTCAGATTACCAACATTAACACTAAATCCTCTCATCCTAAGTTCATTGTAAATCACATTTTCCATAGAATGAGACACTTCCATTTGCCCCGATGAGTCCGACCGACCCATAGGATTACCGGCACTTTGCGCAGGACTGCGAATAGCACACACCAGATAAAGAGATACACCAGATTCTGTCGCCGCAGGCACTTACCAAACGATAATTCTGCCAGCAGAAATCCTGCAATCAGATAGACAGCCATCCCCAACAGACCAATCAGATCATATTTTGGAAATGACACAGCCACCACGATATAACCGATCGTCAATATAAATTTAACCAGTGGATGTACACGATTCATCCACTGGTCTCTCGCTGCGAGTGTCTTCATCGCATTTATTTCATAAATCGCATTCCCATCCGGCTCATGCTGCCTGTTTTCTCCTGAAAAACCGAAATGCATAATCCGGCAAGATGGCTGTTGTATCCTGCACAGCTGCCGCTGCCGCCGAGCAAGCATACATCGTACCTGCCACAGCTGGAGTGACCAGCGCATCTGCCATGTGCATAAAAATTCCCCCTGAGACTTCGTTTTTTCTGTACCTACTTTACCATAGAACGGAAAAACCACAAGCCCCAGGGGGTGTTTGTCAGCCAGACACCGTCATCCCATTACTGTTCACTCGTGCCTCATTACAGTAACATATTTCCAACAGCTGTTACTTCTTCTCATTTACGGTTACAGGCATTCTTATGACCTTTGACTGACCGTTTTCCAGTCTGACAACCGCCTTGACGACTGTCTTTCC
>CAKRCS010000023.1 GCA_934307695.1 uncultured Agathobacter sp.
TGTGTGCGTAGCTCAGCTGGATAGAGCACTTGGCTACGGACCAAGGTGTCGGGGGTTCGAATCCTCTCGCGCACGTTTCAAGGAAGAAGAGATAGGAAATATCCTATCTCTTTTTTCAATTTCAATAACGAAGAAATACTAAGGGGCAACAGTAAGTTGCTTTTGATAAGCCAGACTTTCCTGTATGATATAGTTACGGTAGCTATTTACGGATTTATATTTTTGAAGGAGAAAGAAGCCATGGAAACAAAGAATATAATATTGGAACTTCGGACACAAAGAGGAATGTCGCAGGATGAACTGGCTGAGAGAATTATGGTAACAAGGCAGGCGGTGTCCCGCTGGGAGAATGGCGAGACCGTTCCGAACACAGAGACACTAAAACTGCTGTCGAAAGAGTTTGACGTCTCGATCAATACACTTTTGGGAGAACCAAGAAAACTTATATGCCAGTGCTGCGGTATGCCTATCGATGATGCATTATTAGGGCGTGACAAGGACGGCTCCCTGAATGAGGATTATTGTAAGTGGTGTTATGCGGATGGCACTTATACATATAGCAACATGGACGAACTGATCGATGTCTGCGCTAAGAACATGATAAGCGATAATTTCACAGAAGAGCAGGCGCGTTCTTATCTGAGGGAAACGCTTCCGAAACTGGATTACTGGAAAAGATATGAAGAACTGAGCGACAACGGACAGTTTGAAGCATTTAAGCAGACGTTGATCAAGGAAATAAATGACCTTCCGATAGAGGGACTTCCAAAGGTCGAAAAATTATATGCGCTTGTGGGAAAACAGGTAAATTTAGAGTATACACTTCCAAACGGGAATAAGGTAAAATTTTTAAATGACGAAAAAACCTATTTGGGAAATCAGTTAGAATCCGAATTTGGCGGCGAAAGATATTTCGGCGTTCTTGCAGATATGGATTTTATTCTGATAAGTACCTATGAGGCAAACGGTGCAAATCCGGAATTACTTCTGTATAAGAAAAGATAATATGCCAAAGGGCGATGGGCGTGTCAAAAGGAACGTCCCCAGAAAGGAAACGGATGATAGAGGTTGAAGTAAAGTTACAGATCGACAATATTGAGCGGATGATGGAGAAGCTGCAAATGCAGGGATGTGTTCAGAAATCTGTGATTTTCGAGTCAGATACCTATTTCACGCACCCACATCATGATTTCTGGCAAAGTGACGAGGCGCTTCGGCTTCGCAGTTGTGAGAACATCGAGACGAAAGAAAAAAGTGCAGTTATCACCTACAAGGGGGCAAAAATGGATGATGTATCCACAACCCGACCGGAGTACGAAACTGCGGTGGAAGATGCGGAAGTATTGTATCGTATACTGATCGCAGCGGATTTTCTGCCGGTCATGCCCGTGAAAAAGAAAAGAATTTCCTTTAAAAAGGAAGACATGACCGTCTGCTTGGATGAGGTAGAGCGTCTGGGGACTTTTATGGAGGTGGAGATTCTGGTGGAGGCATCTGAGGCGGATGCCTGTTATGATCCGGCACTAAAGCGGATTGAACAATTTTTACAGAACCTTGGATACTCCATGAAGGATACCACACGCCGCTCGTATCTTAGCATGTTAATGGAGGACTAGCCGATGTTTTACTTTTTATTAGAACCGATTTTGATGTACAACTGGATTCTTATTTTTGCTGCTATCATCCCTGCAATTTTTCTGATGGTCAAGGTGTATAAGGCAGACAGAATTGAAAAAGAAAGTGGATATCTTCTGCGGCAGCTGGTTATGGCGGGGATTCTTTCAACGCTGCTTGCGCTGGTTGAGGAACGCTTTGGGGAATGGCTGCTGTCCTGCTTTGTGGAGAGCAATACACTGCTGTATCAGATTATTCTCTATTTTGGAATTGTCGCCTTTGCGGAGGAAAGCTCAAAGTACATTCTGCTGAAAAGAAAAACATGGAATAATTATGAATTTAACTGTCAGTATGATGGCGTGGTGTATGCGGTGTTCGTTTCTTTGGGCTTTGCATTGTGGGAGAATATTAACTATGTCCTCTCTTACGGATTTTCGACTGCGATCGTGCGGGCACTGACTGCGATTCCGGGACATGCCTGCTTCGGCGTGTTTATGGGGATCTTTTATGGGCTGGCAAAAAAGTATTACAATTACGGACACCCGCTGGCATCAAAGATAATGAGAGTATTTTGTGTCATTGTTCCGGCGCTTTTGCATGGGGCGTATGACTTCATTGCATCCATGGAATATATGATGGGTGGATGGTATTTTGTAATCTTTGTGGTAATTTTATTTGCAGTGTCGTTCGTGCTCGTCAATCGTATGTCCAAGAGGGATCAGTACATATAGAAAATTAGCGGCTGCAATAGTCAGCCGCTAATTTTCTTCCATACAAGTCGACCACCATTGACATCGGCGGTGATAGTAAGGTATTCCCCATCATAATCCAGATGACGGACTTGGGACTCGTTTTCCCAGCATGGATTCATGGATAACTCTATGTGGTGAATTACTTCAGATCGATCAAGTTTAAGCGTATAGGTACCCATATAGGCCATGTAGCCGTGTGCGGCTTCCGCCATCTCTGCGAGAGTACCCTCGTGAAGATCCCCGGAAGAATAGGGCTTGCGGTGCATGGCTGACATCTGGGCTGAGACATGCCCATCTTCGGTATAAATCAAATATGCTTTGCAATCTCTTCCAAGGGGATAGGAAATGCTGCTGTCCTTGTTCATCATTGTGTATGAGATGATTTCCCATGTCCCAATCAAATCTTTTTTTGTCATAAATATTCCCTCCCATAATTGTTGTAAAAAAATACTATTTGAGTATAATTCTAGTTTAAGAGGATTATCGGACAATAAAAGAGCTGAAAAGTATAATTTTTTTGAAAAAATTTGTTCGAAAAGGACAAAAGGAGTAGAAATGTTTGTTACATTTAAAGAATTATTAGAACTGCCGGAGATGGACGAGGCAGTGATTATTGGCGGGAAAGCAGGTATGGAACACAATATCAGATGGTGCCATGTTTTTGAAATGGAGGCCATGATGGAATGGAGTGCGCCAAGTCTATTGGTATTTTGTACCGGGGTGGCCTTTCAGAACAATATGGAGCAGTCACTCCTTACAATGGTGGAAAATCTAAAGAAGCAACATGCTGCGGGTCTGGTGCTTGGAATTGGAGCGTATATAAGTGAAGTCCCGCAGAGCGTGATTGCGCGTGCGGATGCGCTTGCCTTTCCTATTATCTGTATTCCGGATAAGGTAAAATTTGTGGATATTAGTTTTAAGCTTGCCAACATGATCTTTGAGAAACAGGCGACTATCAATAGGCAACAGCTTCTTATGGAAAATATCATAAATGATCCCAACAATGATTATGGTGCGGAATTGGAATACTATGGATATCTCAGAAATATTTCCTATAGATATGTGGTAATCAACAGAAGTGGCAAGGGCAGAGTGCCAGAAGCGATGACAAGCTCGATCAATGAAACGGTAAGCAAGTTGAGAGAAAAAATCCATCGAAAAATCTTCATGCTAAACCGGATGAATCAGATTATTCTGCTAGTACCGGATACGGCGGGGATTAAGGAGGAGTTTTGCTTTGATCAGGTTATTGATATTCTGCAGCAGGAAATAGCTACTCATGTATGTGCAGATAAATATGTAATTGCAATAAGTAATTGGGCGGATTCTCCGATGAAGCTTTCCGAAAGATATGAAGAGACGAAGAAGCTTTTAAAAATAGGCATTCACATGTTTCCAGAGAAGCAGGTGTTACATTATTCGGATATCGGTCTGTTCGCGCTGGTGGATTTTTCTAGTGAGGAACAAGTAAGGGACATCATCCGGAATACGCTGGGAGCGGTCGCTGAGGATGAGGAACTGGTGGAGAGCCTCCATACATACATTACCAACAATAATAGTATGCAGGCTGCGGCAGATGCAATTTTTATTCATGTTAATACGATGAAATATCGGATGAAAAAGATTGATGAACTGTTGCCGGAGGGAATTACCAGAAATCATGTGTTTGAGCTGGAGGGAGCAATTTATTTGTATAAGTATTTTAAGAATATTGTCTGATTCGGACAAAAAATAAGAAAAATATTGTTCAATCAAGAGGTTTACTTGTCCAAACAATCGCAATATAATTGGTTTCAACAAATGACAAAGACGTCAGATGCATCAATCGATGCGCTTGGCGTTTTTTTGTTATTCAGAAAACATAAGGAGGAAAAAACAATGTCAAACAATCATGAGAACATCTTATACTTTGAGACTGATTTCGATTATCCGTTAATCGTGAAGGGCGAGGGAGTTTATCTGTATGACGAGGATGGGAAAAGATATATTGACGGTTGTGCCGGCTCAATCAGTACAAGTCTTGGATATGGTCGTAAGGACATGGCTGAAGTATTAGCGAAGCAGGCGGAGGAAATCTCCTTTGTACATAGACATCATGTAAGCTCAAAAATCGTAAACGAAGCAACAGACACACTGAAGAAAAATTTCCCGACAATGGATAAATTCTTTCTTGTGTCAGGAGGAACAGAGGCAACTGAATGTGCGACAAAGCTGGCAAGACTTCATTTTTATCAGCAGGGCAAGCCGCTAAAGAATAAGATCATTGGACGGTGGATGTCTTACCATGGATATACGACAGATGCATTGGCATACGGAGGTAATCCGGGAAGACGAAAAGAATTTGCAGCAATTCTAAGAGAGGACGGACACATTATGCCGCCTTATTGCTACAGATGCTGGGCAGGCAAGGAACCGGGGAGCTGTGCGATGGAATGTGCAAAACAGCTTGAAACACAAATCCTTACAGCGGGACCGGACACGGTAGCTGCCTTCATTTGTGAAACGGTTGTCGGAACGACTATGGGATGTGTCACACCACCTAAGGAGTATTACAAGACAATCAGAGAAATCTGTGATAAATACAATGTTCTGATGATCTTGGATGAGGTTATGTGTGGCTCCGGAAGAACAGGCAGTATGATGGCGATTGAGCAGTATGGCGTTGTTCCCGATATAGTTGCGCTTGCCAAATCATTAGGCGGCGGATATTTCCCGATCGGTTGCGTGGCATGCAAAAAGGAAGTGGCGAAACCGATCGAGGATGCCGGTGGTTTTCCAGTAGGACATACATGGGCAGGTAACCCAATCGCATCAGCTGTCGTAAAGAAAACTCTTGAAGTAATTGAAGATGAAAAGCTTTTGGATAATGTCAACAAAGAGGGCAACCATTTGAGATGTAAACTCGAGGCACTGAAAGAAAAGTATCCGTTCATCGGCGATGTAAGAGGTATGGGATTAATGCAGGCAATCGAAATCGTTAAGGATAAGAAGACAAAGGAATGCTATCCGAGAAGTGAGAGAATTGCTGAGAAGATTTTCCGGGAATGTATGAAGAATGGTTTGATTATTATGACATCGGTGAATATGGATCGCGGTGTGCAGGGGGACGCTATTATGATAGGAACCTCCTTTGATGTAAAAGAAGCAGAGATAGACGAGCTTGTAGACATTTTGGAAAAATCACTTATAGCTGTTTTAGGATGACAGGAGAAAGAAGAGGTGCTTATGGAGAACCGGGTTGTATTTGAAATAAAAAATTTAAAAAAGAATTTTGGCGAACTACAAGTTCTACAGAATATAAATATGGAAATCCATAAGGGAGAAGTGCTTACCATTATCGGACCATCCGGATCCGGAAAGAGTACCTATCTTCGTTGCCTCAATCTTTTGGAAACACCTACTGGCGGCGAGATATTTTACGAGGGAAAGAATATTCTTGAAAAGAAATTCGCGAAAAACCTATATAGAAAAAAGGTGGGGATGGTTTTCCAGAGATTTAATCTTTTTTCTGGAAAGTCAGTTTTAGACAACATCATCGGAGCCCCGATTACACTGAATAAGGTGCCCAAAGAAAAGGCAATCCAAGAAGCGATGGAACTATTGGAAAAGGTTGGATTGAAAAAGTTTGCAAATGCTTATCCGGAAACACTTTCGGGAGGTCAGCAACAGCGTGTTGCTATTGCAAGAGCACTTGCAATGCATCCGGATGTACTGCTGTTTGACGAACCGACATCCGCACTTGATCCGGAACTTGTCGGAGATGTTCTTCAGGTAATGCGAGATATTGCTGCATCCGGTATGACCATGATCGTAGTTACGCATGAAATGCAGTTTGCAAGGGAAGTTTCTGATCGCGTAATCTTCATGGCAGATGGATATGTGGCGGAGGAAGGAAAGCCGGAGGACATCTTTACTCATCCGAAGAATCCTCGGACAAAGGAGTTTCTGGCAAGAGTATTGAAAGAGGAGGAATGAGATATGACAGTACATTTTGGAGATGCGTTTGTGAATCTGATGCCTAAGCTTATGAGCTCTCTTTTGGTGGTACTTGAAATAACCGCTTTGGCATTTATCATTGCTTTGGCACTTGGTTTTTTAATCGCTATCGGACGAATTTGTAAAAACAAGGTGATCAACGTAGTTTTATTGGTTGTGGTCGAATTTTTCCGTGGCACACCGCTTTTGGTTCAATGCTTTTATATCTACTTTGTTATTCCGGCGCTCTTTAAGCTAGCCGGGGGGAGCATAACAATTACCGCTTTTACAGCCGGTGTGATAGGCTTCGGACTTAATTATGGATGTTATATGTCAGAAGTGATCAGATCTGCAATTCTTGCTGTAGATAACGGACAGAAAGAAGCCGGACTGGCTCTTGGTTACACCGAAAGTCAGGTAATGCTTCGGTTTATTATTCCTCCGGCGGTCAGAAGTACGATTCCGGTGTTCGGAAATTATTTGATTACGATGATCAAAGATACTTCAATATTAGCTTCAATTTCGGTTGCGGAGATGCTTTTGGTTACCAAAAATTATGCGGCATCCACGTTCCAGACGATTGAATCTTATACTTTATTAGCCCTTTTATACTTAGTTATCAGCCTCCCACTTTCACAAGTTGTGAGAGTTATGGAAAAGAGGATGAATCGCACAAAACGAGCATAAAAAAGCATTTCAAAGGAGGACAAAATTATGAAGAGAAAATTAGTTAGCATGGTATGCATGGCATCACTTGGATTGTCACTTATGATGGGCTGCGGTTCTGTGGAGGGACATACAGGAGGCGCTTCTGAAAAAACAGAAACTGCCGAGGATGACTCAACCGTTTCAGAGACACTCCAGAAGTATCGGAAGGATGGATTTAAAATCGGCGCAGATCTTTTTGCACCATATATTTATGAAGATGGAGACGGAAATATGACGGGTGTTGATTATGATATTCTCACAACCATCCTTACGGAACTTGGTATTACTGATATTAAGGTTGTCCCAACTGCCTACGAATCCGTTATTCTTGAATTGAACAATGGCAACGTGGACTGCACATGCGACGGAATGTATATTACGGATGCAAGAATGCAGCAGGGAGTGTATTTTTCGGATGTCAGCTATTATGAAAATGACTGCGTGCTTATAGCAGCGGACTCTGATATTACTTCAGAGGCTGATCTGGCTGGAAAGAAACTTGCGGTTTGTACTGGCTCTGTAGCCGCTACGATTGGAGAAGAAATGGTAGCTGATGGCAGGGTAGGATCTCTTGATTATTATACATCCAACGATCTGACTTTTCAGGCTGTTTCTTCGGGACAGGCGGATGCAGTGCTTTGCGATTGCTTTGCGGCTTCGCCTGCAATGGGTGAAAATTCAAATCTTGGGCTTAAATACCTTGACAATTACACTCCTCAGCTTACGGATGCCGTTGCCGGGTTTGGCTTTAGAGCATCGGAGAAAGATTTTGTTGCGGAATTTAATGCGGTACTTAATGAGATGAAAGAAGATGGAAGGCTTCAGAAAATTTTTGATAAATGGAATATGAATTCGTCCGTATTCTGTGGAGTTGAGGAAGGATATACAACAAATCTTGCGGAGTAAATATTGAAAGGAGACGTAAAATGAAGTATGTAATTGCTTTGAACCGTCAGTTTGGAAGTCTTGGTCGTCAAGTGGCTCAGCGCGTAGCAGAGCTTATGGATATCGAATATTACGATAGAGATATTGTTGAAGCTACCTCAAAAAAGTTAGGAGTACCCGTTTCAAAGATTAGCGATCAGGAAGAAAGCCATGGTGGTAAGTTTTTTGGAATGCAGTTTCCACTTGGAAATGGTAATGACAGCATGAAGGATGAAATTTTTGACGAACAAGAAAAAATTATTATGAACCTAGCGGATAAGGAATCATGCATTATTGTTGGAAGATGTGCGGATTATGTTCTAAGAAATAACGAAAATGTGCTTAATGTTTTTGTTTATGCATCCTACGGAAGCAGGATAAAAAATTCGGTTGATGTCCTTAATCTTGAGCCGGAGGAGGCATTAAAGAGAATCAAAGCAGTTGATAAGGCGAGAGATAACTACCACATGAAATATGCCGGCTATTTGCCAAATGACATGAACCACATACATGTAATGCTTGACAGCGGAACACTTGGTGTTGATGGTACTGCCCAGGCAATCGTTAAAATTGCAAAAAACCGTTTCAACTTGGAATAGCAGAGGTGAGAAAAATGGGAATCAGTGAATATTATGAAACACTGAAGGAAGAATATAAAAAGTACACTCCGTTATCAGGAAGGGCTTTTGAAAAAGCAAAGCTTTATTTAGCCGGAGGAGAGACAAGAACAGTATCTTATTATCCACCCTACCCGCTTACTATTGAGAGTGGAAAGAAAGCTGTGATCTATGATGTGGATGGTAATAGATACATTGATTTTGTCAATAATTACACATCTTTGATTCACGGGCATGCCAATGAAAAAATTACGGAAGCTATTGAATATGCAGCCAGCAGAGGAACTGCCTGTCCAGCTGGAATTGAGGATCAAGTCAGACTTGCCGAGCTTATGTCGGAAAGGATTCCATGCGTAGATACAGTCAGATTTTGCAATTCGGGCACGGAGGCTACTCTTTTTGCAACAAGGGCAGCGAAGGTGTTTACTGGGAAGAATGGAATTGTAAAAATGTTTGGTGGCTACCACGGAACCACAGATATGATGGAATACAATGTCTGCCCGCCGAAGATCGATTATGAACACCCGGAGAACAATCTTGTTCCAAGACCAGATATTGGTGGCGTGAGCGATAAACTCGCCTCAGAAATGTTTGTGATTCCTTACAATGATATTGAAGCCGCTACAAATGTTATGGATCAGCATCATGATGAAATCGCAGGAATAATTGTGGAACCGTTTCTTGGAGCAGGCGGAGTAATTCCTGCTACCCAGAAATTTATGGAAGCACTTCGGAATCTTTGCACAAAATATGGATGCCTTCTTATTTTTGATGAGGTGCAGGCTCTCAGACTTTCGGAGGGAGGCGCGCAGAAGCTTTACGGTGTAACTCCGGATATAGCGGCCTTTGGTAAGATTATAGGGGGCGGCCTTCCGGTTGGTGCCGTGGGTGGTCGCAGGGATGTAATGGACGTGTTTAATGCAACAGGAAAATCGCCAGTTACGCAGTCTGGCACATTTAATGGCAATAGATGCACGATGGCCGCTGGTTATGCGTCGCTTATTCAGTACAAGGATGAGGATGCAAGGCGACTTGACCATTTGGGAGTCATGCTTCAAAAAAACATAGATGATGCTTTTGCAACTACGGGAATAGATGGATGCGCTACACGGTCAGGATCGCTTTTAAATTTTCACTTTATCAAAGGTATACCAGATAATTATCTTGAGGTTACTAAGTCGGATAAGGGACTGGCGAAAGTGATGCATTTAGAAATGCTTAAGAGAGGCTATTTTGTAGCACCAAGGGGACTTGTGGTTCTTTCAACTCCGATGAATGAAAGCACAATCAACGGATTTTCTTCAGCATTTAAGGAGTCCCTAGAAAGCATAGCCAAGCATTTATGAGGGGATAGCATACTTTTTTCAAAAGATAGGCATAAGTAGCAGGGACATTTAAATCGTTCCTGCTTTTTTGCGGTGCGCCTTGCGCACTTTTTACATTTGAATATATGGCATAAACATGCTATTATTTAAGGTGAATATATGGAAAGGCAGCATAATCTGATGAAAAAAATTGCTTTGATATCAGATGGATGGAAACGGCTGGTTACATATTCCTGGGTAGATGGCATCATGGGGAATGCAAAGGGGCTGGGCGAAGAAATCTGTCTGCATCAGTTCAATACGAATGGCAACTGGAGCCACGATAAGAAGTACAATGACGGTGAGTACAAGCTGTATACGCTGCCAAACTGGGAAGCGTATGACGGCGTTATTTTTGATGGCACCAATATCACGGATCAGGAGACGATTCGGTGGATCGTTGAAGTTTTAAAGACGCTTTCAATCCCGGTGGTGAGTATCTCATATGCTGTGGATGGCTTTTATTATGTGGGAAATAATAATAAGAAGCTGTTCCGGCAGATGATCAATCACCTCTATCAGGTACACGGCTGCAGGGATTTTGTGTTCGCGGGCGGACCGGATTACAACTATGAGAATCAGATGCGGCGCGCGGCTTTTGAGGAGGCAATGGCAGAGTATGGCCTGCCGGCAGGAAACGAGCGGATTCTTTGCGGAGATTTCGATTTCGCAACGGGCGAACGTTACATGCAGGAATGGGTGGAGCAGGACAGAAAGCTTCCGGGTGCCTTCGTATGCGCAAACGATAATATTGCAGCGGGGCTGTGTTCGGCAGCAATGCGGTTAGGATATGAGATTCCGCAGGATTTTCTGGTTACGGGTTTCGACAATCTGGACAAGGCGGCATACTTTAAGCCACAGATTTCGACCGTGGAGCACAACCGTGGAAATATCGGTGGTGCTGCGTTACAGGTTTTATCCAGCATCTGGAAGGGTGACAACGTAGAACCATTTCATTATTTTACATCGGAGTGCATTTTCGGAGAGAGCTGCGGCTGCCCGAACAGCGGGCGCGTGGATTACCGGGATTATGCCAAGTGGCAGATCGAGTATCGGGTGAAGCGTGAAACGGATGAAGAGGCGGTTATGTCACTTGAGAACCGGATTGCGGAATGCAACGATTTTTATTCGGTATTTAAGAACTTTACGGAGTACATTTTGTCGTTAAAATGCGATGAGGTATACATCGTGGTCGACAAGCGGCTGATCGATGCCGATATCGATACCGTTTTTCCGACCGAAGCGTACCAGCGGCAGAATATGACTGTCGGCTACGCTGCAGGCAGAAGTGGTGCAATCGAGATAACGGATGAGAGCATTCTGGAAGAATATATGGACAAGAATGGCGTGGATAGCGAGTATATGTTCTGCCCAATCCATTTCCGCGAACAGCTCATTGGGTATACGATCCTGAAAAATCCGATATTTTTATACGCAAATCCATATTTTTATGATGTACATTCGGTGTTTGTCTCAAAGCTGGACAGCCTGTACAAGCAGATGAAGCTTAAGAATGTCTACAACCGTGATCCTCTTACCAAGCTCTACAACCGTGTCGCTTACAATGAGATGATCGTGCCACAGTTTGAAAAATGCCAGAGTCGGAATATCCCTTGTGCGATGGTATTTTTTGATGTTGACCGATTTAAGCTTCTCAATGACACTTACGGACATGAGTATGGGGATAGAGTTTTAAAGAAGATCGCGGATGTTCTGGAGCGCAATAAATCAAAAGAAGCACTTGTGTATCGGTTTGGCGGTGACGAGTTTGTTGTGTTTTGGGCAGATGCAACGATCAGTAAGTGCGAGGCATTTATCCGCAGGGTGAACGATGAATTTTTGCAGGACAACATCCATGTCAGCGATGGTGTCATCATTACCGACCCGAAGAGCCCTCGTACATTGGATGAGTATCTGGTCATGGCAGATAAGAAAATGTATGAAGTAAAAAGTGCAAGAAAGAGAAAAGAACAGATGAAGTTTTTAAAAGGTGTTGATATTTCTTCCCTGCCGGAGCATCTGGACGGAAGAGAAAAATTTTATACAGCGGATGGAAGATGTGTTGATCCGTTTGAATTATTGAAGGAGAACAATATCAATTCCGTGCGCCTGCGTATATGGAATGATCCGGGGTTGGTTGAGGACGCTAAGGGATATTGTGACCTCGGACATACCATCTGGATGGCAAAGAAGATAAAGGAAAACGACATGCACTTCATGCTGGATTTCCATTATTCGGATTTCTGGGCAGATCCGGGACAGCAGCGCAAGCCGCATGCATGGGAGAATCTTGGCTTTGAGGAATTAAAGGAGGCGGTATACACCTACACGAGGGATGTTCTTCGCACCATGGAGAAGGAGGGCTGCCTTCCGGACATTGTGCAGGTTGGCAATGAAATCCGAAGCGGAATGCTTTTCCCGGACGGCGCGGTACCAAATTACAAGAACCTTGCGGAGCTGATCAATGCGGGGATTCATGCGGTAAGAGAAGTTTCCAGAGATATTTCCGTGATGATCCACTTAGACCAGGGGGGAAGGTTCTTCTATTTGAAGGAATGGTTTGACGCGGTATTTGCGGCGGGTATGGAGCCAATCGATGCGATTGGTATCTCTTTCTACTCCTTCTGGCATGGAACCTTTATGGATTTAAAGAGCTCGATGGAGCAGCTGATCGAGCGCTATCAGCTTCCGGTTTATGTCGTGGAGACTGCTCATCCATGGAGACACTGCGAGGGAGAACACGTATCCGCGGATCTGATGAAGACGGCGGGACTTCCGGCAGGACAGGAGGAACAGAAAAAGTCGTTATCGCTTATCATGCAGATTGCATCCGAGGCGTCGAAGGAGCATCCGACCGGCGTATATTATTGGGAACCGCTTTGTATTCCGGGACGCACATATGGAACCTGGGATGAAAATATGGGTATGCTGGACGAGCATGGGAAGGCATTATGCTCCTTTGAAGCATACCGGGACTTTAATCCGATGTACCCGCCAATCTCCAATCTGGATGAATATATGAATGCGTTGTACGCAGTAAGTGACGATTCGGAGCTTCCGGCCGGAACCAACCTTGTGCCAAACGGAGATTTCTCCGAGGGCGAAAAAGGCTGGTGGACGACAAAAAATCCAAAGGACGTAGAGATTGACTTCCGGGATGGCGAGGTCTATGTCGCTGCGAAGAGCAACTTTACGTTTTCGATATTCCGGGATGTGAATATCAGCAGGCGCGGAACGTACCGCCTGTCTGTGGACTATCGTGGAACCAACACGACTGGAGTTAAGGTGGAGCTGTTTATCCGGATCATTTCCTGCAATGGGCAGGAGGAGCAGAAGAAGACGATCTTTCCGGCCGATGTGCGGTTCGTGACATACAGCATTGACAATCTGATGCTTGATGCCGGTCAGGTTCAGGTGGGTGTCCGCATGGATACGCCACCGGTATTTGGCAGGATTAAAAACATTTCGCTTGTAGCGGTGGACGACTGATAACAGCACGAAAAATAGAAACACAAGGTGGAGGCCGATATGCGTACCTACCAGATAGATAATCGGAACACGGAATCCAAATATTACTATTTGTATAAGGAAATCAAGAAAGACATACTATCCGGATCTCTGAAAAATGGGGAGAAGCTTCCTTCGAAGCGCACGCTGGCAGAACATCTTGGAATCAGCCTGATCACGGTGGAAAATGCGTATCAGATGCTGAAGGCGGAGGGCTATATCGAGACGCAGGAGCGCAGCGGATACTATGTGTGCGAGATCAATGCCGCAGGGCATGGGGATGAACAATCGCATAAGATCGATCTGCTTCCAATCGAGCGCAAATACGGCAGCGATACCTCGGAGCTTTTCCCGACATCTCTGTATTTTCGGACGGTACGGAGCGTCATATCTGAGTACGGGGAGGATCTGTTAGCACGCTCTCCGAACGAGGGGTGTGCGATCCTTCGCAACAGCATTGCGGAATACCTTCTGCGCTATCGCGGTGTGTATGCGCAGCCGCAGCAGATCATCATCGGTTCCGGAGCGGAATACTTATATGGAGCTGTCGTGCGGATGTTTGGCAATGACAAGCTGTACGGGATCGAAGATCCGTCCTATTCACAGATCCAGACCGTATACGAGGCTACGGGCGCACACTGCCAGAAGCTTAAGATGGGAACGGACGGAATCGTGACGGAGGCACTTGCGGCAACGCAGGCAGATGTGCTGCATGTCACACCGTTTCACAGCTACCCGTCCGGCGTTACCGCGACGATCGGAAAGCGGTATGAATACCTGAAATGGGCTTCCGGGATGGAGTCACGCTATATTGTGGAGGATGATTTTGACAGCGAGTTCTTCATGCCGGGGAAACCGATTGAGACGCTGTTCATGCTGGATAACAGCCAGAAGGTCATCTATATCAACACCTTTACGAAGAGCCTGTCACCATCAATCCGTATGGGCTACATGATCCTTCCGGAGCATCTGACCGGCTTGTATAAGCAGAGCTCCGGAGCGTTTTCCTGCACGGTTCCGGTACTGGAGCAGTATGTTCTGGCGGAGTTTATCAATAAGGGATATTTTGAGCAGCACTTAAACCGCATCCGCAGGAGACGGCAGGACAGGATCGGATAGTAAAGGCTGCGGTGAAGGAATAGGGCTGTTACAAGTGCATATATGGAAATAGAAAAGCCTCACATCTGTGAGGCTTTTCTGAGGGGAGTATAAATAATTAATAAGAGGTATAACCTAGAAAAAGCAAGTGCTTTTTCTAGGGCTATTTTATGATAGGCATGGACGGAAAACAATGGGAAGATAGTACCAGGACATGCACATACCAATCCCGGAAGCATATCGTATAGAAACGGGAAAAGGGCATTTGAGGCGTTTCTTATGAATTTCGATATTGTGTATCCGAGAAATCTTGATCAGTATCTGGCGAAGGAGAACGGAATCCTGATCGATGTGCGCTCGCGGGAAGAATATATGGAAGGACATTGGTGCGGTGCAAGAAATTTTCCATATGAGGATGCAGACCGCTGGGAGAAAATGCTTCCGGGAAAGCGAAGGCTTGTTTTTTACTGCTCTCATGGAGGTGGAAGCATGCAGCTTGCGCGCAGATTCGGTATGCAGGGGTATCGGACGGCAACGGTGATCGGCGGATACCCGGCGATGATGAAATATTTGCAAAATAAATAGGCAAAAGCTATTTCAAAATTGACGGAAATATGTAAAAATAAAAGCAAATGTACGATAGAATAGGATAAGCACATATGAGAACATATCAACTTGTGGTTCCCTGCCATTTTGGCATGGAGGCAGTGACAAAAAGAGAAATCTATGATCTGGGATACGAGATTGTAAAGGTAGAGGACGGAAGGATCACGTTTGAGGGCGACGAGGAGGCAATCTGCAGAGCCAACATTTTTCTGCGCACCGCAGAGCGCGTGCTGCTTCAGGTCGGACGCTTCCATGCGGAGACATTTGACGAACTGTTTGAGGGCATCAAGGCACTTCCATGGGAGAACTATATCCCAAAGAACGGCAAATTCTGGGTGACGAAGGCATCCTCCATTAAGAGCAAGCTGTTCAGCCCATCCGATATCCAGTCCATTGCCAAAAAGGCGATGGTTGAGCGGATGAAGCAGTATTATGATGTGAACTGGTTTGAGGAAGATGGTGCGCCGTATCCGGTAAGGATCTTTTTATTAAAGGACGAGGTTATGGTGACCATCGATACTTCCGGGGAATCCTTGCACAAGCGCGGATACCGCCTGATGACGAGCAAGGCTCCGATCACGGAGACACTTGCCGCGGCGCTGATCCTGCTGTCACCTTGGCGCAAAGACCGTATTCTGGTCGATCCGTTCTGCGGAAGCGGCACATTTCCGATCGAGGCAGCCATGATCGCAGCCCATATCGCGCCGGGCATGAACCGTTCCTTTACGGCGGAACAGTGGACGAACCTGATCCCGAAGCAGTTGTGGTATGACACTGTGGAGGAGGCAAGGGAGCTGGTGGACACCGACATCAAGACGGACATCCAGGGCTTTGACATTGACGGCGAGGTGGTAAAGGCTGCAAGAGAGAATGCGAAGCGCGCAGGGGTGGAGCATCTGATCCATTTCCAGCAGCGTCCGGTCGCAGAGCTGCGGCATCCGAAGAAATACGGCTTTATCATAACCAACCCTCCGTATGGGGAGCGCCTGGAGGAGAAGAAAGCACTTCCGGAGCTTTACACCCAGATCGGGCAGGTATTTGCGGGACTTGACAGCTGGTCCCTGTATATGATCACCAGCTACGAGGATGCAGAGCGTTATATCGGAAGAAAAGCGGATAAGAACCGAAAGATTTACAACGGTATGATAAAGACCTATTTTTATCAGTTTATGGGACCGAAGCCGCCAAAGGCTAAAATTCAGAAAGAAACGGAGCAGTAAATGAAATATTCAAAGCGCTATATCGTTTTTACGATCATAATTGCGTTTACATTCTTTCTCAAATTTCATATTATGGCGATGGACAATGCACAGCTCGGACAGTTCCGCGGCGGCAATCTGGAAAAGGAAATATGGTATCCGATGATCGCTGATGATGTAAACAACGGCTTGCTGCGCGTCGTGATCGACAATAAGGAATTTACCAATGAAAATATTCCTTTTTACATGAACAATGACCGCAATATCATGTTCCCGGTGTCATTGCTTCGCGATGCTTTTAATTGCAGCGTGCATATCTACAATGGGAAGGCACTGCTGGTTGAAAAGCACAATTACAGCGCAACGATGACACTGCATGAGAAGATTGCGCTAAGCAGCGAAGAGGAGCAGCAGATCCAGTCTCCGCTTACCAGAATCGGCGGGGAATACTATGTCAGCTTAAATGATCTGTCCAATCTGCTTGGGTACAGCTGCAGCTTCGATATTCTAAACAGCACACTCCAGACAGTGGATACGTCTGAGAGCACGACGATCGTTCCGCAGACGTATGACCTAAGAGACCGGGGCAGGGTATCCATGATCCGCAATCAGGGCTCGTATGGCACCTGCTGGGGCTTTGCGGCGATCAGTGCGCTTGAGTCTGCGATGCTGCCGGAAAAGGAGGAGCTGTTTTCCGTCGATCATATGACCCTTAGTAATTCATTCAACGTGGATCAGAATGACGGCGGCGTATATACGATGGGAATGGCGTATCTGGCAGCCTGGCAGGGACCAGTGTATGAGGCAGACGATCCTTACGGGGATGGAGTGTCCAATCCTTCGTTAAAGCCTGTGTACCATGTGCAGGAGATGCGCATTATCGACGGTAAGGATTACGAGGGCATCAAGACTGCCGTATTTAAGTATGGCGGGGTGCAGTCCTCATTGTACAGCCAGTTAAAGACGTCGAGCGGCGACACGGAATACTACAACAGCCAGACAGGCGCTTACTGCTATATTGGTACGGAAAAGCCGAATCACGATGTCGTTATCATCGGCTGGGATGACAATTATTCCAAGGATCATTTCTCAATCCCGCTCGAAGGCGATGGCGCTTTTATCTGCCAGAACAGCTGGGGCGAAGAGTTCGGCGAGGATGGCGTTTTCTATGTCTCCTATTACGACACGAACATCGGAACCCATAACGTGGTTTACACCGGCATCGAGAGCACGGACAATTATGACCGCATTTACCAGAGCGATCTGTGCGGCTGGGTCAACAAGATGGGCTATGACAAGGAGGATATGTATGGAGCGAACGTCTTTACTGCGCAGGCAGATGAGCAGATTGCAGCAGCATCCTTCTATGCAACCGGCTCCAATACGTCCTATGAGCTTTACATGGTAAGTGACTTTGCGGATGAGGATTCATTTGAAAACCGCGTTAAGGTCGCAGAGGGTACGCTTGATCAGGCAGGGTACTATACGATCGATTTTCAGACTCCGGTGGCGGTGGAAAAGGGCGAGCGGTTTGCGGTTGTCCTCTACATCAATACGCCGGGCGCAACGCACCCGATGGCGATTGAAAACAATCCGGGTGAGGAAGCCTACGAAAGCGTTGATTTATCCGATGGGGAAGGCTATATCAGCTATAACGGAAAGGTATTTAAAAGTGTTTTAAGCCAGAAGGAATGCAACTTGTGTATCAAGGCATTCGCAAAAGATAATTAGTATGGATGAGATTATTTTGAAATGGATCACGGTTCTCACCGGATTTTTGACGGTCGTGGTGTGTGCCACGCTTCTGGTGCTCCCGAAGGTACATGAGAATGCAGTGCTTGCAGCGGAGCAGTCACAGGAAGCGGCATATCTGACCGCCAGGACGGAGCCGGTGCTTCAGGAAAATGCATCGGTGGTGGAGATCCCGGCGGTGATCGAGGAACCGGAGGAGAATATCGGCGCGCAGCTGCAGATCGAGCTTCCGGAGAACGTGGAATACAAGGACATACAGATTGAAAATATATACCTGACGCAGACAGTCTATATCCATATTCCGGGCAGTATCAAGGACTATTTTTCCCAGTACCGTGTCCGCGGAACCTGTGAGCATATTGCGGAATTATCCTATTACACGACGGATGAGGAGAGCGTGATCGTTCTTACCCTTGACCGCGTATATGAGCTTGTGCAGGATTACCGGGAAGAAAATCTTTATCTGGATTTTGTCGATCCGCATGACGTGTATGATAAAGTGATCGTGGTAGACGCAGGACACGGAGGACGGGCTTCCGGGGCGTGCAAGAATGATATCGAGGAAAAAAACGTCAATCTTGGCATTGTCTGTGCGCTAAAGGAGCTTCTGGATGCATGTCCGGAAAATATCGGAGTGTATTATACCCGGACGGATGACGCGAACCCGACACTTGACCAGCGCGTGCAGCTTGCCAACAAATGCGATGCTGACCTGTTTATCAGCGTACATAGCAATGCAACCTCCACCAGCGGCTTTTCCGGCAGGCATGGAACGGAGGTGTTGTACAGCGAGTCGGATACGTCCGAGCTATCCAGTGAGATGTTTGCGGATATCTGCCAGAAGAACGTGGCTGGAATCCTAAAGAGCAAGGATCTTGGGCTGGTAGCGGGCGACCGGATCTATATTGTCCGGACGAGCGAGGTGCCGGTCGCGCTGATCGAGGTCGGCTACATGACGAACAAGAACGAACTGAAAAATCTTTCTACGCCGGAGTATCAGGCACTGGCGGCAGAGGGAATATACAATGCGATTTTTGAAGCATTCGAGAAAGGATTTTAATATGACGAAAATAGTTTTTGCAACCGGGAATAAGGATAAAATGCGCGAGATCCGCGAGATCATGCAGGATATGAATGTGGAAGTCATCTCCATGAAGGATGCGGGGATAACGGTTGACATCGTGGAGGACGGCAAGACGTTTGAGGAGAATGCACTGATCAAGGCGAGAGCTGTTGCAGCATATACGGATGCGATCGTGCTGGCGGATGATTCCGGGCTGGAGATCGACTATCTCAACAAGGAGCCGGGCGTGTATTCCGCAAGATATCTTGGGGAGGACACTTCCTACACGATAAAGAACCGGGCACTTTTAGACCGTCTGGAGGGTGTAGAGAAGGAGAAGCGCACGGCGCGGTTCGTGTGTGCCATTGCAGCAGTTCTTCCGGACAAGACGGAGCTTGTGACGCTACAGACGATGGAGGGCTATATCGGGGACGAGCCGGAGGGAGAGAATGGCTTTGGCTATGATCCGATCTTTTATCTGGATGAGTTTGGATGTTCATCCGCAGCGCTCTCCCGTGAGCAGAAGAATGCGATCAGCCACCGCGGCAAAGGACTGCGTGCGATGAAGGAGCTTCTCAGGGCGCATGGAAGCATATCGTAAGGATAGAAAAATTTGAAGAAATTTCAAAAAGTTGTTGACAAGCCATACCTCCTAATATATAATCGTTAGTGCGTCACGAAATGACGCATTAAAATATAACCTTTCGGGGTGTGGCTCAGTTTGGCTAGAGCGCCTGGTTTGGGACCAGGAGGCCGCAGGTTCGAATCCTGTCACCCCGACTTTATGCGGGTGTAGTTCAATGGTAGAACACCAGCCTTCCAAGCTGGATACGTGGGTTCGATTCCCATCACCCGCTC
>CAKRCS010000024.1 GCA_934307695.1 uncultured Agathobacter sp.
GGCAACAGGACTTGAACCTGCACGGTCTCCCACTAGAACCTAAATCTAGCGCGTCTGCCAATTCCGCCATGCCCGCGAACTGACTTTTGCTATTATAGCGTGCCCGTACAAAAAAAGCAAGCACAAAAACAAAAAGTTTCCTCCGTTCATTCCCTGTGTCTCCTTGCGCACATAGTTGCGCCATCCGGCTTGACTTTTCTGGTTGCTTTGGGTATTCTTTTAGAGTTGAGTAATTTTTCGTAAATGTATCAAAAATGTTCAATAAGGAGTATCTGATTTGAAAAATTGTATCGTAGCCCAATCCGGCGGCCCGACAACCGCCATCAACGCCAGTCTGGCAGGCGTAATCTCCGGTGTATCCCAAAGCGGGATCTATGACACTATCTATGGTTCACTCAACGGAATCCTTGGCATTCTCGATGACCGTATCTTAAATCTTACCGAGAAGATCGCGCAGGTTCCCGGCAATCTGGATAAGCTTTTCCACACCCCGGCAATGTATCTTGGCTCCTGCCGTTACAAGCTCCCGGATTATCATGTGGACAAAACACCCTACGAACAGATTTTCCGCCAATTCGAGCGGTATCAGATCGAAGCCTTTTTCTATATTGGCGGCAACGATTCGATGGACACCGTGTTAAAGCTTTCCGATTACGGAAACCATATCGGCAGTCCGATCCGTGTAATCGGCATTCCAAAGACGATCGACAATGACCTTGCGGTCACTGACCACACGCCGGGCTTTGGTTCCGCTGCAAAATATATTGCCTCTTCGATGCTTGAGATTGCACATGATACCTTTATCTACGCAGTTAAGAGTGTAACGATCGTCGAGATCATGGGGCGTGATGCCGGCTGGCTCACCGCCGCATCCGCGCTCGCGCGCAACACCTACAACACCGCCCCGCATCTGATCTATCTGCCGGAAAAGGCGTTTTGTCCGGAATCATTCCTTGAAGATCTGAAACAGCTGCTGGAGACCAACAACAATATCATTGTTGCAGTCTCCGAAGGCTTGCGCGACAAGGATGGCAACTATATCACCGCCTCTGAAGCTGCCTGCGACTCTTTCGGTCACAGCCAGTTAAGCGGTGCCGGAAAAGTTCTTGAGCTTCTCGTCAAGGAAAACCTCGGTGTCAAGGTGCGCTCCGTAGAGATCAACGTGTTGCAACGCTGCGCCGCACACATGGCATCCCTTACCGACCTAAGTGAAGCCTTTGCTTCCGGTCAGAAGGCAGTCTCCCTCGCCGAAGAAGGAAACACCGCCGTCATGGTCGTCATGCGCCGGGTATCTGACTCACCATACGAGATCGTCTATGAATCTGCCCCGATCGCAGGCATCGCCAACATTGCCCGCTCCGTTCCAACCGAATGGATCAATGCGCGCGGCAACGATATCGAGCAGCCGCTGTACGATTACCTCCGCCCTCTGATCGCCGGTGAAGTAACCCTTTCCTATATAAATGGAATCCCTGATTATATGGAAGTAACGCATTTAAAGCCGGGTATCGTTCCCGCCCACAAAAACGAATGCTAATTTTTCTGACCAGCTGTAAGCAATTATGGCTGGTCTTTTTTTCGTGTTTTTTAGTAAAAATTGCATTTATTTTCATTGCTATCTTTGGCACATTTTAATAAAATAGGGATTGTATGTAATCATTTGCTATTTACAAATGTTTGATGAAAAGGAGAATAATCACATGAACTATGGGTATTTTGATGGGGATCGCAAGGAATATGTGATCACCCGACCGGATACACCATCCCCTTGGGCCAACTACCTTGGTTCCCCGGAATATGGTGCTATCATTTCCAATAATGCAGGCGGTTACAGCTTTGCAAAATCCGGCGCGAACGGACGGATCATCCGCTACCGCTTCAATTCCGTTGCGGTTGACCAGCCGGGACGCTACTTATATATCAAGGACAGCGAGACCGGTGAATACTGGTCAGGCTCCTGGGCTCCGGTATGTAAGCCGCTCGATTCCTACAAGAGCGAATGCCGCCACGGAACCGCTTACACCGTGATCTCATCCGAATATAAGAAGATTAAGTCCGAAGTCGCATACTATGTTCCGCTTGGAGCTTCCTATGAAGTATGGGCGGCCAAGGTCACAAACAATGACACGGTTCCGAGAAAGCTCTCCGTTACCGGATACTGCGAGTTCGTAAACGACAACAACTATGAGCAGGATCAGATCAACCTGCAGTACACACTTTTCATTACCAGAACCTACTTCCGCGACAACTTTATCCTCCAGAAGCAGAATGAAGTATTCAAGAATCCGGATACCGACCGTTTCTTAGGTCTTGCAAAGGGCAAAGTAGATGCTTACTGCGGAGACCGGGACGCATTCGTCGGCTCATATCGCAGCTATGCGAATCCAAAGGGAATCGAGGAAGGACTGAAGGGTGACTTAAACTACAACACCAACTCCTGCGGTGCGCTGCAGAGTGATATCACGCTCCAGCCGGGTGAGACCAGAGAGCTCACCTATGTGATGGGACAGCGACCGGAGGCAGTTGCCAGGGAGATCATCGCTAAGTATGAAGCAGAGGGTGTCGTGGAGGCGGAGCTTGCAGAGCTTACCGACTACTGGCATTCCAAGCTTGACAATTTTCAGGTCAACACACCGGATGCAGACTTTAACAACATGGTCAACACCTGGAACGCATACAACTGCTTTATCACCTTCACCTGGTCAAGAGCAGCTTCCTTCCAGTATTGCGGACTCAGAAACGGATATGGCTACCGCGATACGGTACAGGATATTCAGGGTATCATCCACCTTGCTCCTGAGATGGCAAAGAAGCAGATCGTATTCATGCTTTCCGCTCAGGTTACAAACGGTGCAGGACTTCCTCTGGTAAAATACACACACACTGCCGGCAAAGAAAATCATCCGGATGAGAATGATCCGGATACCGTATATGCAAAGGAGACCGGTCATCCGTCCTACCGCGCAGATGACGCATTGTGGTTATTCCCGACCATTTACAAATACATCTCCGAGAGTGGTGACGTTGCTTTCCTGGATGAAGAGATCTTATACGCAAACGACAACGAAAAAGGCACCGTATACGACCACCTGAAGAGAGCAATCTCCTTCTCCATGAACAACCTCGGCAACCACGGAATGCCTGCCGGACTTCATGCTGACTGGAACGACTGCTTACGCCTTGGTAAAAAGGGAGAGTCCACCTTCGTTGCATTCCAGCTTGTATACGCGATCAAGAAGCTGCGTGAGTTTGCTGTCATCAAGAATGACACCGACTACATTGCTTACCTCGACGAGGTTCAGGCTAAGTTAAAGAAAATCCTTGACAACTGCTGGAATGAAGACCGATGGATCCGCGGCTATATGGAAGACGGAACTGTTATCGGTCAGAGAACCGATCCGGAGGCAAATATGTGGCTCAATCCACAGTCCTGGGCTGTTATTTCCGGCTTCTCTTCACCGGAGCAGGCTACACTCTCCATGGACAGCGTAGACCGCGAGCTTAACACTCCATACGGCGCTATGGTTATGTACCCGCCATATTTCAATCACGGATTTGACGGAGCTCTCATGCAGTGCTTCAACAAGTGTACCAAGGAAAATGCCGGAATCTTCTCTCAGCCGCAGGGCTGGCTGATTCTCGCAGAAGCGCTCCTCGGTCACGGCAACAGAGCTTACAGATACTGGAAAGAGGCTGCTCCTGCAACCTACAATGACAGTGCTGAGAACCGTGTGCTTGAGCCTTATGTATATGGACAGTTCGTTGAAGGAAAGGACAGCCCATTTGCAGGAAGAGCCCATGTACACTGGCTCACCGGTACCGCCTCAACCGTTATGGTCGGAACCGTGGAGGGAATCCTGGGTATGCGTCCAAACGCTGACGGTCTTTCCATCAATCCTTCTATTCCATCCGAATGGACCGAGTACGAGATCAGCAAGACCTTCCGTGGCAAGAAGCTTCACATCACGGTCAAGAATCCTTCCAATAAGGAATCCGGCGTTGAAAAGCTTATCGTCAACGGTAAGGAGATCGCCGGCTGCTTCGTAGATGCAAAAGAATTAACCGATACAAATGAAATTGAAGTGATCATGTAATGCAAAAGGGTCCTGCTCACTGAGGTGAGCAGGACCTGTTTTATTACACTAAATTCAACCAGCACCAACTTGTCCATGGGCAAATTTTTATATAAAATAGTGGTTTTTTTATGAAAATGTAGGTTTCTGAAATGGCAACAAAAAAGGCTCTGAAACGCTGTTTCTATGCGCTTCAGAGCCATTTTTCAAAGTTTTTCATTTAATGAGACACGGGGGATTCGAACCCCCGACAACTTGATTAAAAGTCAAGTGCTCTACCACCTGAGCTAGTATCCCATAACACAATATTGTATCCTCTG
Organism: uncultured Agathobacter sp.; assembly: GCA_934307695.1. GTDB lineage: Bacteria > Bacillota > Clostridia > Lachnospirales > Lachnospiraceae > Roseburia. The sequence continues at coordinate 4,394 of CAKRCS010000024.1, forward strand.
AAGAGGAAACAGGGCTAGTTGGATTCGAACCAACGAATGCAGGAATCAAAATCCTGTGCCTTACCGCTTGGCGATAGCCCTTCATGTGTGCGCCATGCGGAGCGCATAAGTATGCGCACGACACTGTTCGTTGCAAAAGCAACAGGGTGGATACAGGGATTCGAACCCTGGGCCTCCAGAGCCACAATCTGGCGCGCTAACCAACTGCGCTATACCCACCATATATAATGAAAAATGTGCCCGAAGGGATTCGAACCCCCGACCCACGGCTTAGAAGGCCGTTGCTCTATCCAACTGAGCTACGGACACATAGCTTATGTAAAAACTTCTTACATAAAGAGCGGGTGATGGGAATCGAACCCACGTATCCAGCTTGGAAGGCTGGTGTTCTACCATTGAACTACACCCGCAT